>JAFRQQ010000021.1 GCA_017428525.1 Clostridia bacterium
GATGGGCAAGCCTTTTTTGATTTTGTAAGCGGTAGGCGTGAGCACTTGTTCCTTTGTCAGCTGCTTTGCGATCTGACTGGGGCCTCTGCCTTCCATACACAAAGCAAAAATGTGCCGGACAACTGTTGCTGCTTCCTCATCTATGATCCAGTGATCGGGAAGATCCGGATCTTTGATGTATCCGTATGGAATCTTCGAAGTCAACGGTTTGCCGCTCTCGCCCTTCATCCGTTTCACTGCCCGAACCTTTCGGCTTGTGTCCAAAGGATACAGTTCATTGAACAGATTTTTGAACATCGCCATTTCGTTGTCCACGCTGTTCGGATTTGCCGAATCGTAGCGGTCGTTGACGGCGATATACCGGACGTTGAGTTCGGAAAAAGCCGCCCGGATTGCTCCGGGCGGCTGCTTGCATTTGATGGGATTGTGTATTTGTGTTTGAGCGGTCAGCCGTTCTGCTGCGCGAAATAGGCATCTGCTGCTTGATAGTAGAGGGTCAGAGCTTTGCAGGCGTTGGCGAGGTCTTCGCTGACGGAAGGATCGTTCGCTTCGTATTTCGTGAGCACCTTCTGCGCGTAGCTCAGCGCGGAGTAGATCCAGGTGTTGACCGCGTTGCCGTCGCCGTCGAGGACGGTCACGGTCCGCGCGGCGCCGAGCTCTGCCGAGGGGATATTCGGGATCTCGACATAGCAAAAGCTGCCGCTGACCTGCGGCGTCAGTGCCGTTGCGTTTTCGCTTTCGCCCAGCAGGAAGGTATAATCGTCGAGCGTTGCGCCGGCAGGCAGGGTGAAGTAATGGCGGATCGCCGTTTCGGTGCGCAGCACGAGGCTGGAACCGACGTAGTTGACGCCGTCCGCTTCGTTGCTGATCTGCGCTTCATAATCCGCAAGGCTTTCTGCCGTCACATTCGCAAAGCCGCCGTCGTCAAACAGCGCGTGCTGCGTGAACGCATCATTGTAGTCAAACAGTTCGTTTGCGTAATACCCGTAGGTGGCGAGGCTGCCAGCGAGCGCCATGAACTTTGCTTTGTCCGCCATCGTCTGCTGCGCCTCGGTCAGATAGGTCTGCACGGAATAGGTAAAGGGCGCGCTTTCCGTGTCGCCGTTGACGATCTTGCCGGTGATCGGCGTATCGATCTGCGCGGCTGCGACGTTGCAGGTGAACTTATAGAGGGTCAGACCGTCCTGCTCGATGAAATTTGTCAGATCGATCGGCACTTGCGTCGTCACGCCGTCCACAGTGAATTCCGCGTAAGCGGCATCCGTCGCCTGCGGGACGTCCACGTAGAAGTTCACGCCGATCGTGCCGTCGAGCGTCAGCGAATGCGCGGCAACCGTTGTCGGCTTCACGCGCCAGGTATAGACTGCGCTGTCCGCTGCCCAATCCGTCTGATCGACGTACTGCTCGGGAGCGCCCAGAATCTGAACGGCGTTTTCACCTGCCCCCGCAGTATCAAGCCATGTGGTCGGATCGACGGTAAAGTAGCCGCCGTTGACGGTGAGAACCGTATCGTTCACCACACCATCGCCCATGATCTCGAAGAGCATCGCGCCGACACGGACGTTGTCGCTGATCGTCATATGGATCGCGGGGCCGCCTTCATTGGCATAGATCATGTGCTCCAGACGGTCAAACTCCGCGTCGCCGCCTTCATTGGCATAGATCATGTGCTCCAGACGGTCAAACTCCGCGTCGCCGGAAAGGTCGATCTCCAGGTTTGCGTCCTCATTGCCGTTGTTGAACATGACGATCTCGGTGAAGTGACCGCCGCTGATGTGGAAGGTGCCGCCGTCCGCGCCGATGAAGCCGCTGACCGTGCCGCCGGTGAAGTAGTAGGTATCCTCCGTCCAGGGGCTGAGATTCACCTCGATCGTGCCGCTGGAGCGGAACACGCCTGGGGTCGTTTCGCTGACGATCTGAACGTCGGTCGGATAGATGACCTGAACATATTCGCCGTCTTCATATCGCCAGCCCGGGGTGCCGCCGGTGAACGTGCCCTGCACGTCAAAGGTGTGCCCGTTGAGATCGAGCTCGAACCCTTCGTCGGCGTTGACGGTGAGCGTTTCGCCCGCGGCGATCGTCACATCCTGCAGCATGGTGACGATCGGAAGCAGATACCACCGGAACGTCATGCCCTCAGGCAGCGTGAGACTTTCCTCGAATTCGGGGATTGTCGAGGCCGCGTTCATGGCGTCGGCGAAGGTCGGATACCACGAAACGGAATAGACGAAATTCTCGTAGTTGTTGTTCGCGTCGTTGGCTCTGTAGCGCTGCTTGACGGTTGCCGCAAAGCACTCGGCGACAGTGCCGTCCGGGTTGAACGTGCCGCTTTCAAACGCGGTGACGCCGCCGCCCGTGACCGTGCCGTTTCCGCTCGAATCGATGATCGTCAGATCGCCGTACACGGTGATGATGTTGCCGTCGTTCGCCGCCGCCTGCGTGCCGTCGAGGGTATAGCCGTTGAGGTCGATGGTAACGGTGACGCCTGCCGGAACACTCAGCGGCAGGCTGCCGATCGCCGCGGTGACGTCTTCCGTCAGCGTGATCGTGCCTGTAGCGGTCTGCAGCTGCTCATTCAGCAGCTCCCACGCGGAAGCATCGCGCCAGATCGCGGTGAACGTCACGTCCTCGGTGATCGTGAAATCCTCGCCGACGTTGTAGACAGTGCCGTTATACGCCCAGCCGCCGAAGTATTGGTTTGCGGGGAAGTTGAAGATGTAGGTCGCGTGCGGAAGCGAATCCGTCGTGCCCGTGGGGAACGAAATAGGGCCTAAGGTCGTGACAACGCCGTCGCCGCCGAACTCCGCCTTGACCGTCGCGCCGTTGCCGTCAAGGATGACGGTAGGCATCCGGCGTGTGACCGCCGTGAAGGTAACGTCCTCGCTGACGTAGAATTCGTCGCCCTCGTCAAAAGTATCGTCGCCGACCTGCCAATAAAGGAACTCTTCGGTATCGGATTCGAACAGGTCGTCAAAGTATTTCAGCCGGATCGTCGTATCCTTCTGCACCGCGATTTGCTGCGTCTCTTCGCCGAACACATAGGCGACCTGATTCTGCGCGAGGACCGTGACCGTCAGCGCGAAGCCCGGATAATTGTAGGAAGAATCGGAGCAGAAGTAGATCATCAGATTCTTGCCTGAGCTGGTCAGGGGATCCTCCTCGTCGATGCTGAAACTGCCTGAATACTTTGAGTTTCCGAGGATCGAACTGCCGGCTGCCGACGCGCCGTCATAGAACCGCAGAAAATCGTAACCGCTCTCCGTCCGACCGCTGCCGCTCACCGTGACGACCATATTCTCCGGCGCTTTGACGATAAGCACGCCGTTGTTGTATTCACTGTAGTCGCCGTCGGCGCCTCCGCCGTCATACAGCGTGAAGGAGAAGCCGCTTTCCTTATCGGAAAGATCGAGGGTGAGTTCGTCATTGGGGTTGTTGAGCGGCATATTCGCATACCAGCCGCCGTTGCCGTCGGATTGCAGGAATTCCAGCACCGCGGTAAAGACCGTCGGGTCGTTTGCAACGTAGGGATCGCCCGGCTGATACAGATCGCCGCTGAATTTTTCCTCCCAGCCGACGAAGATCAGACCGTCGGGCTGCGTGAAGAGATCGGTGAGCGCGGGCAGCGTGACGGTCGAGCCCTTCGCATAGCGGATCGCCTGGTCCTCGCCGTTGCAGGAATAGGTGATGCCGGTCGCCGCCTCCCAGAGCGCGGTCAGGGTCTTGCTCTCATTGAAGGTGACCGTGCCCGGCCAGTAGATATTCGAGCCGTCGGAGTAGCCGCTGAAAATCTTTCCTTCGGGCGCGGTGAAGCCGTAGTCGGGCAGCGTAAACGCTTCGCCCGCGATCTGCGTGAGCGGATCCATCGTGCCGCTGCCCTCGCCTGCGTCAAAGGAGACCGTGATCAGCGAAGACTGATCGATCATCCGGATCGTCAGGGCAAAGCCGTCATACGTGACGGTGGAATCCGATTCGAATGCGACCTTGAGGACATTCGAGGTTGTGCGCAGTTCGCTGATCGTCGCCGTACCGCTGTAGCTCTGCCCGCCGAGCAGTGTAGTCAGATCGGAATCGTAGAGGCTGAGCACGTCGGCGTTGCCTCTTTCCGTGTTGACGCTGCCGCTGATCAGGAAGACGTATCCGTCGGGCGCCGTGAACGTCAGGCTGCCGTCGCAGTTGCTGGCGTAGCCGCCGTACTCTTCGCCGTTGTCGTAGAGCGTGAAGGTCAGGCCGTTCGGGTAGCCGGTGCGCAGGTCGGCCTGCACGTGCTCGTTTTTCGGAAGCGCCGCGTAATAGCTGCCGTCGTCCTTTTCGATCAGCACCGGCAGCTGATTGAGCACCGCCGTGAAGGTGACGTCCTCGTTAAAGGTGTAGGACTGTCGTTCGTAGTATTCGTTCCCGCCGCTTTCCCAACGGTAGAACTCTGTCCGGTACGGCAGGGTGAAATATTCGGTGAAGTACGGCAGATCGAGCCTGGTGCCCTTGCGGTATTCGGCAGTCGCCGTCTGCGCGCCGAGCTGATAGGTGGCGATGATCTTTTCGACGTAGGCCGCCGTCAGCGTCGCGTCGCCCGTCACGGGATAGACAGCGCCGGCGTTGTAGGTATTCGTTCCGTCGGTGTAGTAATCGAAGTAGGTCTTGTTCGGCAGCGTAAAGCCGCATTCGGGCAGCACGATCCGCGCGCCCGGCAGCGCCTGCATCGGGGCCATCGTGCCGCTGCCTTCGCCGGGATCGAACGAAACGGTCACGAGATCGTCTGGATCGACGATCGTGACGTTCAGATCGCAGCCCATGTTGGAGTCGCCGTAATAAGAATAGAGATAGACGATCAGCACGTTGCCGGTGGTATAGTAATCGTTCATCGTCTTGTTATAACCCATGAACTGCGGACCGAGCTGCGTGGACGTATCGCCGTCATAGAGATAGATCCAGTCATAGTAGGAGTAGGTGGAATAGGTGCCGTTGACAGAAAGACGATATCCCTCCGGCGCCACGATCCGGAGATAGCCGTCGCAGCTGTAGGAGTATGGATTATCCTTGCCGCCGTTGTCATAGACCTTAAGGGTATCGCCCGCGCTCCACTGCGAAAGGTCGGCTGTGAGCGTTCCGGTCTTGGGCAGCTTGGCGTAGTAGCCGCCTTCGCCGTCCTCAAAGAGGATAGGGTCTTCCTCCACCAGCGCCGTAAAGGTGACGTCGCCGTTGACCGTGTAGGTTTCATTCTCCGCGTAATCCGTGCCGTCGCTCTGCCACGCGGTGAAGTGGTACCGCTCGGGCAGTGTGAACATGGAGGTAAAGGTCGAAAGCTGGATCTGCGTGCCGTTTTCGATCAGGGAGCTTTTTTCGGTGCCGTTGTAGGAATAAGTGACGTGCGAATAGTTGCTGTAATCGATCAGCATGACGGTCAGATCCAGGCCGTCGTAGGTGTCGCTGGAGTCCGAACGGAAGAACAGCTTCAGCACATTGCCGGTCGTTGTCAGCTCCGGCACGGTGAACGGTCTGCCGGCGTATTTATTGCTGCCGAGGACGTTCGTCGTGTCGCCGTCATAGATCGTGAGCCAGTCGTAGCTCGTGCTTTCGCTTCGGCCGCTGCCGCTGACCTTCAGCACGTAGTTTGCGGGCGCAACGATCCGCAGATAGCCGTTGCAGCTGTTTGAATACGTCGCGTCCGCGCCGCCGTCGTCGTAAACGTGAAGAACAAAGCCGTCCTGTTTATCGCTCAGATCGGCGGTCGCGGTGCCGGTCACCGGCATATTGGCGTACCAGCCTGTGTCATCGTCGCCGAAAACGACCTGCGGCTCCTGCGTCTGCGCGTGAAACGTGACGTTTTCATTGACGGTGTAGGCGGCGCCCTCGTCATAGAGCGTCTCGCCGCACTGCCAGCCGAGGAAGGTCGAGCCGGCCGGCGCGGTGAACAGATCGGCAAACACCGGAAGCGCGATTTCCGTCCCCTTGGGCACAACGGAACAATGGACGCTGCCGGTGTAGGCATACACGACTTCGGCGACGGTGCTCGGATCGACGACCGTCACGTCCAGCGCAAAGCCTGCATACGTCTGACTGGTATCGGATGTGAACTTCACCGTCAGGGCGCCGGTCTTGGAGTACATCTCCTCCACGGTAAAGCTGCCGCAGTAGTAATTCTGCCCGAGCGGCTCGGTCGTATCGCCGTCATAGATATAGAGGTAATCGTAATTGTTCTCCGTGTTGCCGCTGCCGCTGATCTTCAGCCGATAGCCATCGGGCGCCGTGATCAGCAGCCGGCTGTCGCAGTTATTGGTATAGGTTCCGTTTTCACCGCCGACGTCGTAGATCTTGCACGTATAACCGTTCGTCTTGTCCGAAAGATCGAGCGTGTCCGTGCCGGTGGCGTTCATATTAACGTAATAATGATTCTGGTCGTCCGTTTCCGGCGTCAGGACGCCCGCAAAGGCCGTCATCTGCGCGCAGGACAGCAGCAGCGTCAGCGACAGCAGCAGCGCCGTCAGCTTCTTCCACGTGTTGTTTCCCATGTTGCACCTCCATAATTCAAATCCAAACGCTTTCGATTGATTATCTCTGCTGGAATTGCTCCTGCATTTCGTTCAGTTCCTTGACCTGTTTTTTATAAATCGCCCACATGATCAGCCAGATCAGGAAAAAGGCAACCAGCTGCATGCCGGCGATAATCAGCAGCTCGGGGGCGCCGCTCACCCAGCCGAGCAGCAGCGCAATCGGAATGAACAGCAGGATGATCATTGCGCAGTGCAGCGCCGTGGCCGCCGCCAGCGGCAGGCGCTCGAGCTCATAGAGCGACATGCCGGCAAAACAGGCCGCACCGTACAGGCCCGAAAACAGACCTTGCAGCACCAGCGCCGCCTGCACGCTGCCTGCAAGATGCAGGAGTCGGTCGGAAACGGGAAGGATCGAATCCGGATCCGCCGTGCCCTCCAGAATACAGATCCCGTAACCGATCGCAACACCAATCAGAAAGCCGATGCCGGCGCGTTTCAGCGTTTTCTTCAGCATAGATATCCCTCCTCTCCGGACAGCTTTTCTTTAATGATGGGAATATAACGGCGTGACGCCCAGGTCTCCATGCCGTTCTCAAACTCAATGCGCAGGGTGCCGCCGATGGTGAAATCATATCTGCGCACCCGCTTCAGATTGATGATCTCAAAGCGCGAGATGCGCAAAAAGCCGTGATTCAGCCGCTCCTCCACGCTCTGCAGGGATTGCTTTGCGTGATACGTTCCGTGCACGGTGACGATCTGCACGTTTTTGCCGTCGGCGGAAATGAACAGGACGTCATTCTCATCAATGACGGTCGGGCAGCCGTCCCGGTCGAGCGCAGTCAGCCGGATCAGCTCCGCGTACGAAAACTGCTCGATCAGCGCATCCACCTGCGCGTCGCGCTCCCGCGCGCGAATGACGACGTCGACGCCGTCGAGCGTTTCATCCTGCTCGAAGCGGACGTTGATCTTTTTCATGCGGCATCGCCTCCCTTCTAATTTTGATCGCCGGACGCAGGCGTGCGCCGTGCTTTGCGCTGAAATGCCTGCAGTCCCGCCGGGTCGGTTCCGTCAGCGAACGGTGTGCGCGCCGGACCTGATGCGGCCATTCGTGCTTGGCAGGGCAGCATCGACAGGCAAAGAAAGCGCAGCCGCCGCGCACAGGATCCTCCGCTGACCGTTTGGCGTTATTCAAAACGAAACCACCCGCCCAAAGTGATTGATAAGAATAATATAATATGTTTCGCATCAGAATTCAATTCCTTCGGCACAAACGGTTGATTTTCGGATATCAACGGCAGGCAAAGAGGAAGCAGCAAGGGAAATCTGTAACGGCAAAGTCTGAGAAAAATGCCCAATCGCCACCGGATCTAGATTGTGATCATGACAAAGCGTCATTTCAAGGAACGCTTCGTGATGGCCTGCTTTCCCGTCAAGTGTTGAGCTATCATCCTCTTGGGGCAATCAGCTTTTGTGCCCAAAGATGAGAAGAGACGCTTCAAGATATAATCCCATAAGAAACCGCCCCGACCGCAGCCGTTGAAACTGCGATCGGGGCGAACGTGATTTTAGCAGGTTTGATTGTTTCGATGGGTCTCACCGTTCAGCGTTCCATCCGTCTTCCGGACAGATCGGATGCATTTGAACGTACGCTCTCAATTCGCCAGACAGCTGCAGGTAGACGTATTTCACCGGCTCGTTATAGAGCAGATCATCCAGCGCCGATTGCTCATACATCGTATCGGTGCAGAGATCCTCTGCCGCGCAAACGTCAATGGAGTATCGCAACCCGTCAACGTCCTCCATCTCCGGCTTGCCGGCGTCGAGATCATATTCGCAGCGTTTTACATAAACCATAATTCCTCCGTTTCGCAGATGCTTCCCTTGATTCGATTTCAATTGCAATGCTCCAGCTTTTTGCATTTATAATATCTTAATTTCATGCAAGATCACAAGCTGCATCATCATCTCAAACAGATACATCCGCTTTTCATTTCATACTTGATTTCTTCATTGCCTTGCGTTCCATCGTTGCTTTCAATTCCGTAACCAACCCTGCCCGACAGTCCCGCAACAATTATTATTGAAATCAATTTAGGATTACAGGTTTATGAACACCCTGCGCACACTTGCAGATTTTTCGGCTTGAGATACGTCAAGTATCCCTGCGCCGAAGAAATCCGCAATTGCACGCAAATTGCATCTCTTTTCGATGGGACAGTTTTGCGGGAGCAGAAATTGTTCAGAAAAAGGAAAAGCCGC
>JAFRQQ010000022.1 GCA_017428525.1 Clostridia bacterium
ACGGTGCGTCGGCTTCCTCGGGATTCTTGAAATAGTATTCGAGAATGTCATCGGCCAGCTGTAAGGTTTCGCTGAAATCGGTTTGCTTCAATGATCCACGCTCCTTCAAAACTCAGAATTGAGGACGAAAAATGAGAGATCGTCCGGAATTATAGTATAGAACAAATGTTCTGCATTGTCAAGAGGAAAAAACGTATTTTTTGAAAAAGATTTGCGGAGCAATCAAATTCAGATATGACAATTCAGCAAAAACAGCAACAGACGGCAGATGCCTTTGCGTTAGGGGCAAAGGATCCTGCCGTCTGCTGTTTTGTATTGCGTACTGTGAAATTGAAGCATTCAATTTGCGAAGGGCCTGCCCTTCTGAGCCGCAGGCGAGTTTTGTTCGGGCGCATCAAAAGCCCGAACCGCACGGATATCATCTTTGGGGAGATGATATAGAAGTGCGCCTTTCGGGGAAACGGATACGAAGGGCTTCTTTGAAAAGCAAATATTTCTTCTTCGCAAGCAAGGCGTGTGTACGTACAAAACTGCACACACGCGCGATTTCAGCCGAAATCGCCTTGTTAGGGAAATCCCTAAAACCCTTACGACAACATCAAAACAAGTTTGATGAATGGGCGCAGCGGCTGCTGCTTTTTTATAAATCAAATAATCTTCATTCTGCATTGAAAAAGCCGCCCGGGCGATGATATAATCCCCCTAAAATAGTCAAGGGAAAAAACCATAATCAACTTTAGGGGGATTAATTATGTCAAGAACGAAATACCGTGCACAGAAGAAAAAGAGAAGATAGTAATACCGATCTCCGCCCCGGCGCCGAGGTTCCAGTAATCCGCTTTCCAGCACCAGATGATATAGTAGGTTGTGTTGTTATTATTATCCGTTACCGAGAACGGCAGACGCACGGCTTGTGTCGGACCGCCGAGACTGAAGAAGAAATCAAACCACCAGTTGTAGCCAACGTCCTGCTGCCACATATATTTGCCTTCCACCGTTGTATAGTTGGTATGTGATCTTTTAATCAATCCAAATAAATACTGATTCTGGAATTCTGATTCTTCAAAGTTCAGGAAATAGGCCGCCCACGGCGCTCCGAGTGCCATGTTGGCAAAGAAGATGTGCCGCAATCGGCATGTCCAAATCTTTCTTTGTCCGCCCTCTGCAAAACACAGAGGGCGGAAAGGAAAAACGATTACTGCAAAGTCGCAAGATTATATCCCTGTGATTTCCAGAATAAAGAGTTTCAAATCTTCTGGCACTTGGTATACAATCATATACTCCTCTCCAACCGAAAGGTCTACAACGTAGATTTCGCCTTTATAGAGAAAAAAGCTCTTTGAAAAATCGTAAAATAGATCATCTTTGCTTGTCATACGAAAAACAAAAAAACCTTCTTTGGATTGACCTAAAACTGGTTTCAGCGTTATATAGTCAGGGTTTATATTTCTGTCTGCATTATATTGAAAATCCATCAATTGATGCCATTGGGCTGAGTCCTTGAGTTCAATCGTTTGATCATATTTTACTCCAACATACTCACCGTCCACCAAGTCGTAGATTGTGCCGTCGAAACTGCAATTCCAGTTTTTTACATCATAATAGAAGGCTTTCAGCGACTCCCACTCTGATTCGCGACAAAAACACATTTCCCTGCTCTTGGTTGTTCTATCAAGCACACTTGTAGGGGAATAAAGGATAGACTCCGTCACGGAATAATACTTTTTACCATCGGACGCCACATGAAATGGCTCTACCCCCTCCGCAGAAATCTTAAACTTGTATTTTGGCTCGGGCCCATAGTCCGGCATAAAGCAGTTTTTGTACGTCACACCGTTGATATCAATGACTGTCGGTCCGGTTTCAACAGGAGGCTTTGCAGGAAATAACGACATGATTAACGCCATAATATAGCTGATAATGTGAATCAAAATCTGAATCATTGTTTTTCTCCTTTCGTTTGTCTGTGAATGAATTACTTTAATTGATGTTTAGTAGTTCAGCTGGAAATGAAAACCGGAGAGCTCCTGACCTGTAAACGGCGGGGAAAGGATCTGCGTAATCTCATCCCAATCATCGTCCGGATCATTGTTGCCGTTTTTGCTCTGATATGTTGCGTAAAACGGGGAGATCAAACCGGGATTATTGAACTTCACTTTCATTTCAATATCCAGCCAGTCGACCCAAGGCAACTGCTCTTGAGAACAGAAGACGCATACCCACCAGTTTGTCGCAGGTGATCCAGCAGAATATAGAGGAATGCCTGATGTTCCATCTTTGCGATAATCAATTTTCATCAGCACATCTAAGGTTTCATCTGTATCAACCTGATAAAAGTGTTGCTCAGCTCTCAATCTCGAAAGCGTCTTATAAATCCCAATCTCCGCGCCGGCGCCGAGGTTCCAGTAATCACCTTTCCAAATCCAAACCACATAGTATGTTTTCGGGAACAGAAGACTATTATTGTTGATTTCAAATTCGAACTTTTCCCTGAAAATCGGTCCGCCTAAACTGAAAAAGAAATCATAAGTCGGCGTGTATCCAACACGGCTTTGCCACATGTTGTGAATAACGTCACTAGAATAAATCATTTTTTCTTCGTCAATGAGCTTAAATCCCAAAAAATAACTTGCCCACGGTGCGCCGAAAGACATATCCACAGGCATAAAATGGCGCAGCCCGGTCGGGTAGTCAAAGGTTGACTCAATCGGCGGAAGCACAGTGAACATAATCTGTGATCCGACACTTAATACCGCGGTAAACCCTATTCCAAGACTTGAACGAGAAAAGTCGTCCTCCGGGGCATCGATTTTTTCTTTCACCGCATCTAATAGTTGATTAGACAGATCAGCAACAACGGTGTCTGTTATCGGCTTCAGGAGCAAAGAAATGCTCTTGCTGACTGGCCAGACTGTATTAGCTACCATATCCCAGTTTATGTTCATTTCACTCGTGCCGACCTTTAGAATCTGACTATTGATTGATTTCTGACTGCTTTTCACACTCTTTGGTCCGGCTGTGAGTGCAGGTTCCGGCGTAACATAGGCATTGATTTGTGGGCAATAATAACGCCCGTTCACGCGGCTCAGACCCGACACAACGTCATAGAAGCAGCCGTGTGCCCGATAAGGATTGAGCGTTGAAAAGCTCATGTCTCCGGAAGAACGGTACACATTTCCAAACACATCATACCCATACCGGTAAACCACATCGCCGGTATCTTCCACGATCGCAAGCACGTCGCCGAGGTGGTTCTTTGCATAGCTGTAAAAATGCTCTCCGTAAGAGAATCCAACGGGCGCTCCAGTACCGTCATAGGCATAGAACACAGGATCATCTCCGGTTTCCTGCCGGCGGATTAGGAGACCGTCTGCATACTCCATCGTGACCTCTCCCAGGTTTACGCCATAACGCGTGAGCACCATGCGCACACAGTTGCCATAGATGTCATAGTCGTAGGTCCATTTGTTTCCGTTTAGATCATCCGTATAAGACTCCAGCAGAGAACCATGCTTCCATGTATAAGTGCAGCCATTAAAATGCGTCATGTTACCATAGGCATCATAGGACAGTGACGAATTGACGTATCCCGCGTCAAATGCAGTCATCAGATCCGGCCGGCTCGGATTGCCATAGGTGTAGCTGTAAGCCGTGGTTGCTCCCCTTTTTATTGCAATCAGCTGCCCGTTTGCATTGTATTCATAAGTGTAATTGGTAGTCAACGGGCTGTCGTAACCGTGTGTGTAAATTGCTGTACTTGGTCGGTTCAATGCGTCATAGGTACAGGTGTTGGACCAACCGGTGATGTCATCCGCTGAGACGAGCAGATTGCCATTTCCGTCATAATCATAGGAGTAATCTGCAATCAGATTCCCTTCGTCGTCAGTCACCTGCAGCGCCGAAACATTTGAAGTGTCATAGGTGATCTCGGACACAAGTTTTCCGTTGGACTGTCCCGTAAGCCGGCCGAGATCGTCATAATTGCTGTGAACAGAAAAAACATCTGCCGGTTCACCGCTGCTGTTATAATTCAGACCGATATCCACCTGTTCCGGCTGTCCTTTTTCATCGCGATGATAATTACTACTATATAATATAGCATCATTCTTCGAGTATGTCAAATTACTTAGCTGCCCTGCGCGATCATAGCGATACATCACATTGGAGCCGTCGCTGCCGATCATTCGATGCGGCAGATCATAAAGCGCGTACTCAAAACGATAGGTGGTTTCGTTTTCCAAATCATCCAGCTGAACAATTCTTCCGTTTGCGTCGTAATAGTAGTCTGCTGATGCGGTGTTGTTCCATGCGTCATGAATCACCTGATTGTTATCGTTATAGGTCGGCGTGTAGATTGCTCCATTCGCAAAGCTTAGACTGGAAACACGCTGCAAGCTGTCATAGGAGGTTGTTACCAGTGTTTGTGATCCGGCTTTTGTTTCTGTGATCTGATTGCTGTCATTATACGAATAAGAGTAAACCATACTGCCGCGCCTGACCGATTTCAGCAAGTCATCCTGATAGGTGAATTCGGTGGAAAGCGATTGGGACAGAGATGCATTTCCGCTGATTTCCTTCAGTTCGTTTGTATACTCATCATATGTGAGTGTCGAAGTGTTTCCGTTAGGATCAGTAATTGCAGTAACCAATCCGGTGGTAATTTGCACCCCGTCATCGTATGCAAATACCGTATTTCCGCCATCTGCGTCTGTGAAGGTTGCCAAATAGTTTCCGCCTTGCAGGTAGGTCATCGAAATCTCTTCGTAAACAACGTTATCTTTGGTAACGGTACGGCTTAAGACCTGACCATTGTTGTTTTGCGAATCGTATCCATAGGTGATTACCGTTCCGACGTTATTGGAAATCGTGTAGGGATTATTATGATTGTCGTAGTCTATTTCCGCTACTGTTTCCTCGTTTCCACTGACCGTGCGTGTGATTTCGGAAATATTACTGCTTTCGTCATACTCGTATTGAAAAGCGGTTCCCTCATCGTTATAGGTATCAGTCAGCAGTCCGTCTTCGCTGGCGTAAATGTAATGGTCGCCGAATTCAGCTTTATAAACAAAACCGTCAGCAATCATCATAGTATTGTAATTATTGCTGTATTCAAAGGAAAACCGTATTTGTGCGCATCCGGAACGCGGCACTTTAATGCAGCGCGCCGCAAATTGCAGACTCATGTCAACTGTCGAATCGAACGGGATATCCATGTGGGACTCTCCATCGTTTGTTCCCTGCACTTGTACTTCTGTCCCGTTTTCATCCAGCAGAACAGCGCGAATCCCGAAGAAATGATCATTGCCATACCCGGACTTTGCCGCTGCCGCAGCAACGCCGCCGACAATAAGCGTTTCACCGCCTTCCGCATTAACATTCACAGTTTGAGAAATGGTTTTTGTCAAGTTCGTTTGGCCGTACAGCGTCATGAGGTTTACGCCATTCACAGTCGTTAAATGACCGTTGTCATTTGTTGAATCATAGGTCCAGCCCTGCGGAAGCAAACGGTCGCCTACGCTGTAGCTGCCTTGATCAAAGCCACTGTTTGAGTGTTTGTCACTCATAAACTCTAATGCGAAAAAGAGGGCAAAAAGTAACGCAAAAGTTTTTAATTTTTTAAAAATCGGTACTTTGCACAAATCAATCCTCGAAGGATTGTGCGATTTTCACAAGGTCCTCTATTGTTAATCCAGAAGATAAATCGACAAAAATCCTTCTCGTTATTCTACCGGTTGACCACGCAAGATTGATAGCATCATCTGAAATGCAATAATAAGCGGGATGCCCGTTGACATTGGTTTTCTCTGGTAGCAAACTGTCCATATCAAACACAACCGCGCTGCTTCCCTTTCTGGAAATGATTACAAGCCGGTCTTTCCCATGCTGAAAAACATATCGGCAGATTGCTTTTTCTTTGTTTTTCTCCACAAGTTCAAATCCATCAGGGATCTCTCCGAACGAAGCATCCAGCCGATCTTTCCCGGCAGATTTCGGGAAAACGATTTCCACAAATCCATTGTCGGTCTGCATCTGCCTTTGAATGATTGCCGTCGCAAAAACAGCGGCCAACAGCAAAAGGATCACGATCGCGGCAACCAAGAGTGCGCGTTTGACTTTGCGGCGCGAAACCGATTGCTGACGGAACAGCGTGCCGTTCTGATATTGTCGATCCAGATCGGCGAGCTTTTTTTGTATTCTTCGTTCCTGTCGGGCCGGAATGCTCGGGACTTCACAATGCGCGAACGCAGCGACCTCATTCGCAAGACGGCGCTCATTCACGCTCACTAACGCCGCAGTCAGTTGCTGTTCACTGTACATCATCCGCACCACCTTCCGATTCTAATTCGATTTGCAACGCTTTTCTTGTTCTGTAAAGCCGCTGCTTCACTGCTTTTTCTGATAATCCAAGGGCCTCGCTGATTTCTTTCAATGAGCAGCCTTCCAGATATTTCATCAGCAGGATCTGCAAATTCACTTCATCCAACTTCTCCAGAGCGGCTTCCAGATCCGCGGACTCCAGGCTCTGGTTCGCCGTGGGGTCGTCCGTTCTCACAAACCGATCATAATAATCCGGCGGCAATTGTCTGTGTTTTCCATTCAGTCGGATCGCGCAGCGCTTGCAGACGGTCAACAGATATCGTTTTTGCTGTTGTTCCGACAATTTGATAAAGCTATCAAACCGTTGAATGAGCGCGAGAAACGTTTCCTGCACACAATCTGCAACTTCGTTCTTATGATATAGATATTTGTATGACATCTGGAAAAGAAGCGGGCGATATTGCAGATACAGATTTGTGAATAATTGTCGGTTTTCTTCTCCTTCGATCAAAGACAAAAGAAACAGGAGCATGCGCGTTCACCTCCGATTGTGTTAATGACAGCTACAGCATACTAAAAAAGATGATTTTTGTCAATCCGGAAAGCAACCGCATGTTTTATTGAAGCGGATAACGATGCCTTTATGCCGTCAATCAATCTGTTTGGCATCCATATTATTGTCACGCT
Organism: Clostridia bacterium; assembly: GCA_017428525.1. Lineage (GTDB taxonomy): Bacteria > Bacillota > Clostridia > Oscillospirales > Acutalibacteraceae > CAG-177. Next base: position 7,006 of record JAFRQQ010000022.1, read on the forward strand.
TTTGGATTTTCCAGCTTTCCTTGAAACACAAGGGATCCGGGTGTTTTCACAAAACTGGGGGTATAAATACATTGCCCCTGCGGAAAACGGCGAAAAAGGCCTTGTCCCACAAGGCATCACAGGCTCTAAAAGCGTGACAGGCCATGACTTTTCAGTTGCTGCGAAAATACGCCCCGCATACAGCCATTTAAACTGTATGCAGGGCGTATGTTTCACTGTGTTTCTTGATCGATCAATTTGCTTTTCGTCGTCAGTCTTCCAGATAAATCGGATGCTGTCGAACGTATTCTCGCAACTCACCGGACAAGAGCAGATTCACGTATTTCACCGGCTCGTTATAGAGCAGATAGTCCAGCGACGAGCGCTCATACATTGTATCCGCACAAAGATCCTCTACTTCGTACACATCAATCGAATACCGCGTGCCATCAATGTTCTCCATCTCCAGCTTGCCGGTGTCAAGATCATATTCGCAGCGTTTCAAATAAACCATAATTCCTCCGTTCCGCAGATGATCCCATTTGATTTCATCTTCAAATGGATCCTCTGCTTTTCATCTCAATTTGATTTCTTCATTGTCTTGCGTTCCATCGTTGCTTTCAATTCCGTAACCAACCCTGCCCGACAGCCCCGCAACAATTATTATTGAAATCAATTTAGGATTACAGGTTTATGAACACCCTGCGGGCGTGAAGGGCGCTCTTTTCGACAACACTGGGTTACGAAACTCTGCCGAAAGTGAAATACCTTTACAAGTCCCGCTTGTCTTTCTTTTCAATTCACACACCCGGGCGCCCCCGCATATGCTGTGGATGTAAGCGGTTCGCCGCTTCGGAATGCATGAAAGGGGGGTAACACATGGGCTGCGGATGCAACAACAACTGGTGCCTGTTCCTGATCCTGCTTCTGCTCTTCAACAACGAGAACGGCTGCGGTTGCAACAACAACAGCGGCTGCGGCTGCGGCTGCTGACTGCGCGGCTGACCGCGTCGGCTGACTCAGCCGCGTCCGACGTCGGCCAGTATCTCCGCCGCCTCTTCCTGCGTCAATCCGCCGGGGGAGGCGGTGAAATTTTTGGGGATCGCGTCCTTCCATCGCGCGGCATAGGCCGCGGCCTCGGCGGGGGAGAACCGCACGCCCGGCAGCGCCGTGAGCGATCTGATGGTGGCAACCACGGCGTCCGGTTCGTCCGTCATCTCAAAGAACGCGGCGGCCTTTTCCGGCGCGAACTGCCGGCAGCGCGCAAGGAACGCCGGGAAGAACGCGGCGCAGGCCATGCCGTGGGGGATGCCGTAATGCTCGGTGAGCACATAGCCGAGCGGGTGGGGGAAGCCGGTGCCGCAGGCGTTGATGACCAGGCCCGCGTGGATCGCGCCGTCATAGAGCGGCTCGCGCAGCGCCTCGGGCACGTCGCCGCAGGCGGCCAGGGCGCAGAGACCCTGATACAGCAGGGGGATCGCCCGCTGCGCAAAGAGCAGATGCACGCCGTCGCAGGTTTTGGTGAAATAGCCCTCCACCGCATGCGCAAAGGCGTCGAGCGCTGTGGACACCGTGATGCCGCGCGGCATGGAGGCGGTATAGCGCGGATCGCAGAAGGAAACGGCGGCATAGCAGTCCGGGCCGGAGATGCTCTTTTTGCGTCCGGTTTCGTCGTTGGTCAGCACGGAAACGCCCGTGACCTCGCTGCCGGTGCCGGCCGTGGTGCCGATCAGGGCGACCGGCAGGGGCGGCGCGTCATAGACGCGGAGATAAATATCGAAGGGCGCAAGCGTCGGGTTGGCGGCATAGATGGCCACGGCCTTGGCCGCATCGAGCACGGAGCCGCCGCCGATGCCGAGAATGAAATGCGCGCCGCAGGCGCGGGCTGCCGCGCCGGCCGCGTGGCAGGCGGAGAGCAGCGGGTTTGCGCCGATGCCGTCAAAGACGTCGAACGCGATCCCCAGACGGGTCAGCGCGTCGGTTGCGTCCGTGAGCGCGCCGCTGCGCGCTGCGCTGTGTTTGCCGGTCAGAATCAGGCAGCGCCCGCCCAGCGGGGCGAGCGTGTCGGCGTGCGCCGTGAAGGCGTTTTCGCCGAAGAACCAGCGGGTCGGCAGAAAGAATTGCGTCTGCATGCGGGAATCCTCCAATCTGTTTTCAGCTTTGCGCCGGTCAGGCGGCGGTCTGACAATGATCTGACAATTATTCTACCAAATCTTCGCGCAAAATCCAATGCTTTTTTAAAGAATCTTCTATTTTTTCTCCAAAAAATTGCGTCTGCACCTTGCAATCAGGGCCGGAATAAGGTATAGTTTATCTGTATAGGTTTAATCAGAAATGAGGGACGTGCATGAGAAAGGGGCTGATTGCGCTTGCGGCTGCTGCGGCGGCCGTGCTTGCGGCCGTGCTGATTTACGACGGCGTGGCGGAAAAGGAAGCGCAGCAGACCTTTTTTGCCATGGATACGGTCTGTTCACTGACGCTGACCGGGCGGGACGCCCCGGCGGCCGCCGAGGAAATCCCGGCGCAGGTGACCGCGCTGGAAACCGGACTTTTTTCCCGGCAGGCGGCAGGCTCCGAAGCGGCGCAGCTGAACCGCGACGGCGGTGGCGCCGTGTCCGCGCAGCTCGCGCAGGTCCTCTCTGCGACCTGGGAAATCAGCGAAAAAAGCGGCGGCGCGCTGGACTGCACGCTCGGCGGCGTGAGCGATCTCTGGGATTTCACCGGGGATCCGCACGTTCCGTCGCAGGCGCAGCTGCAGGCGGCGCTGGCGCACACGGGCTATCGGAAGCTGCATCTTTCCGAAACCGCCGTTGCCTATGACGATCCCGCCGCGGTGCTCGATCTCGGCGCGGTCGGCAAGGGCGCCGCGCTCGACGCGGTGCGTGAAGCGCTGCAGGGCAGGCGTCTGCGCGCCGGCATCGTCAGCCTGGGCGGCAGCATTCTGCTGCTGGGCCGGCGCACGTTCACGGTCGGCATCAAGGACCCGGCGGGCAACGAGGGCGATTGTCTGGCGACGATGCGCCTGTCGGATTGCTGCATTTCCACCTCCGGCAGCTATGAGCGCTTTTTTGAAGAAAACGGCGAACGCTATCATCATATTCTCGACCCCGCGACCGGCCTTCCGGTGCGCAACGGCCTTGTGAGCGTGACGATCGTCGCGCAAAGCGGTCTGGTCAGCGACGCGCTTTCGACGGCCTGCTTTGTGCGCGGCGTCGAGGACGGCGCGGCGCTGGCGGCGGCCTTTGGCTGCGAAGCGGTGTTCGTTGCCGAAAACGGCGACGTGACCGTGACCGACGGGCTGCGCGCGAAGCTGACGGTCACGAATCCGGACTACAGAATCGTAAACTGATGGAACACAAACTGCTGAAAAAAACGGATCTTGCGCTGCTGCTTGCGGCGGTGCTGCTCGCCTGCGGCGTGCTGCTCTGGCGCGCGCTGCGTCCGCAGACGCAGCTCACGGCGGTGATCACCGTGAACGGCGTCGTGACGGAAAGCGTCGCGCTCTCCGCGCTGGACTGCCCGCGCACCATCACGCCGGAAACGGATCCGCCGCTGGAAATCCTTGCGGAGCCGGGTGCGATCGCCGTGGTGCACGCGGAATGCCGCGATCAGCGGTGCGTGGCCTGCGGCCGGCTGACGAAGCCCGGCGATACGGCGGTCTGCCTGCCCGCGAAAACGGTCGTCACCGTGCGCGGCGGCGCGGTGGACGCCATCACCTACTGATATGAAGCAACGCGGAACTTACCGGCTCGCGCTCGCTGCCGTGCTTTGCGCGCAGGCGCTGGCGCTGAGCTTTCTGGAGGGGCTGCTGCCGCCGATCCCCTGGCTGCCGCCCGGGGCGAAGCCCGGCCTCTCGAATATCATCATCATGTTCGCGGCGGACAGTCTCGGCCTGCCGATGGCGCTGACGATCGTGCTGATCAAAAGCGGCTTTGCCTTCCTCACGCGCGGCGCTTCGGCGGCGCTGATGAGCCTGGCCGGCGGCGTGCTGTCGGCGATCGCCATGCGGCTGCTGCTCAAGTACGCGCGGCAGACCTTCGGCCTGATCGGCGTTTCCGTGATCTGCGCGCTGTGCCACAATTTCGGTCAGCTGCTGGCCGCAACGGTGCTCACCGGCACAAAGCAGGTGCTCTATTATGCCCCGATGCTCGCGCTCTTCGGCGCGCTGACGGGCGTTGCGACCGGCGTGATTCTGCGGGCGGTGCTGCCCGCGCTGGAAAAGCAAAAACGGTATTTTGACCGGTAGGTCCGATTCGTCGGGCAACGGTTGTTCGCCGTTTTCTACAGTATAAAAACCACCCCTGTGCGCGGAACGGCCGCCGCAGGGAGTCAGGAGGAAGATAGTTATGGCAAAGGCCCGATTGGACGGCGTGTTGACCGCCGTCAAGAAGGTCCGCGGCGGCGTGAAGGTGGCCCACCACAAAAACACCGCCGAGCTGGAGGTGGTGCGGATCCCGACGCCGTCAACCGTCGTGATCCCGATGCAGCAGCACATCGGCGCGCCCTGCACCCCGACCGTCAAACCCGGCGACATTGTGGCGGTCGGTCAGCCGATCGGCGAGAGCGACAAATTCGTCAGCGCCCCGATCCACGCGTCCGTGTCCGGCACGGTGAAGGCCGTCGGCGACGTCAAGCTCCCCAACGGCGTGATGTCCAAGGCGGTCACGATCGAATCCGACGGCGAAATGCGGCTGTGGGAGGGCGTGCAGCCTCCGGTCGTCAACACCAAGGAGGAGTTTCTCGCCGCGGTGCGCGCGTCCGGCCTGGTCGGTCTGGGCGGCGCGGGCTTCCCGACGCATGTGAAGCTGAATGTGCCGCCGGACAAGCACATCGACACCCTTGTGGTCAACGCGGCGGAGTGCGAGCCGTTCATCACGGTCGATTACCGCGAATGCATCGAGAATTCCTGGGATATCCTCTCCGGCGTCTATACGATCAAGGAATTCCTCGGCATCAAAAACGTCGTGATCGCCGTGGAGGACAACAAGCCCGAGGCCTTCCATGTGCTCAAACGCATTGCCGACAACGAGCATGATCCCGACGACGAGGTGCGCCTGATGGTGCTCGAATCCAAATACCCGCAGGGCGCGGAAAAGATGATGGTGCAGTCCGCCACGGGGCGGCGCGTGCCGCCCGGCAAGCTGCCGGCGGATGTCGGCTGCATCGTGATGAACGTGGCCTCCGTCGCGTTCATCGCCCGCTACCTGAAAACCGGCAAGCCGCTGGTCAGCCGCTCCCTGACGGTGGACGGCTCCGCGATTGCCGAGCCGAAAAACGTCCGCGTCCCCGTGGGCACGAATATCGGCGACATCATCGATTTCTGCGGCGGCTTCAAAACCGATCCCGCCAAGATTCTTACCGGCGGCCCGATGATGGGTCTTGCCATCGTCGGGACGGATCTGCCCGTGCTCAAGCAGAACAACGCGATCCTCGCCTTTGCGAAGGACGACGCGGTCATCAAGCCGGAGCATGACTGCATCCGCTGCGGCCGCTGCGTGGCCGCCTGCCCGATGAGCCTGATGCCCACCCGCATCGCGGACGCCGCAAAGATGCGCGACGTCGAAACGCTGCAGCGCGTCGGCGTCACGGTCTGCATGGAATGCGGCAGCTGCGCCTTTGCCTGCCCGGCGGGCAAGCCCCTGGTGCAGCATATGCGCCTGGCCAAGGCGATTCTGAGAGAGGAGGCGAGCAAATAATGGTCAACGGGAAAATGCTCTATGTCAGCGCGTCCCCGCATCTACGCTCCACGGTGACCACCCGGCGGATCATGCTGGACGTCATTCTGGCGCTGATGCCCGCGCTCATTGCCTCCGCGGTGCTCTTCGGCCCGCGCACGCTGCTGGTGACCGCGGTGTCCGTTTCGACGGCGATCCTTTCGGAATACGCCGCGCGCAAGCTCATGAAGCGCAGCGCCACCATCGGCGATCTGAGCGCGATCGTGACCGGTCTGCTGGTCGCCTTCAACCTGCCCGCAACGATCCCGCTGTGGATCGCGGCGGTCGGCAGCTTCTTCGCCATCGTTGTGGTCAAGCAGTTCTTCGGCGGCATCGGTCAGAACTTCGCCAACCCCGCGATCGTGGCGCGCATCGTGCTGCTGCTCTCCTTCGGCGCGCAGATGACCAACTGGGTCGCGCCGTTCACCTGGAAAACGACGCCCGTGACCGGCGCAACGCCGCTGGCTCTGCTCGGCACGGACGAGCAGCTGCCTTCGCTGCTGCAGCTGTTCCTCGGCGAGCACGGCGGCTGCCTGGGTGAGACCTGCGCGGCGGCGCTCCTGCTCGGCGGTCTGTATCTCCTGCTGCGCCGCGTGATTTCCCCGATCATTCCGGTTTCCTATATCGGCACGGTTGCCGTGCTGATGCTCCTCAAGGGGCACGGCGATCTGCATTTTGTCGCCTATGAGCTGCTCAGCGGCGGTCTGCTGCTCGGCGCGATCTTCATGGCGACGGATTATTCCACCAGCCCGCTCAATTCCAAAGCGCGTCTGATCTTCGGCATCGGCTGCGGTCTGCTGACCTGCGTGATGCGTCTGTTTGCCTCGATGGCGGAGGGCGTGTCCTTCGCGATTCTGATCATGAATCTGCTCGTGCCGTTCCTGGAGCGTCTGACCGCGCCCAAGCCCTTCGGCACGCCGAAGAAGGAGAAAAAAGAGAAGAAGGAGGCGGCAAAGGCATGACGAAATTCAAAGAATACTTCGCACCGACCGTGGTGCTGTTTCTGGTCTGCCTGATCGCAGCCTTCCTGCTGGGCGCCACCAATCAGGTCACCGCGCCGCGCATCGAACAGATTCAGTATGACAACGAGGTTGCCGCCCGCAAGGTCGTCTTTGCCGCGGCGGACAGCTTCGGCGATCCGGCGGAAAGCAGCGCGGAGGGCGTCAAGACGGTCGTGCCCGCGCTGGATGCCGACGGCAAGGTGATCGGCTGTGTCGTCACGGCCGTGACCAAGGGCTACGGCGGCGACATCACCGTGATGACCGGCGTGGACGCCGACGGCGCCGTGACCGGCGTGAGCATCCTTGATATGAGCGAAACGGCGGGTCTGGGCGCAAACGCCAAGAAGCAGTCGTTCCGCGATCAGTTCATCGGCAAGATTGCCGGCGTGACGGTCTCCAAGGACCAGCCCGGCGAAAATGCCATTGACGCGCTGACGGGCGCAACGATCACCTCCAGGGCGGTCACGCGCGCGGTCAACGCCTCCATTGAAGCGGCGGGAGGTGTGCTGAATGGCTGAGAAAAAAGTATCCCTCGGGAAAGAATTCACCAAGGGTCTGATTAAAGAGAATCCCGTGCTGCGCCTGGTGCTCGGCACCTGCCCGACCCTGGCGGTTTCCACAAGCGTCGTCAACGCGCTGGGCATGGGCGTGTCCGCGATGATCGTGCTGATCTGCTCGAACATCGTCATCTCGCTCCTTCGGAAGGTCATCCCCTCGAAGGTGCGCATCCCCGTTTACATCGTCGTCATCGCGTCGTTCGTGACGATCGTGCAGATGCTGGTGAAGGCCTTTGTGCCTGCCCTGGACGCCGCGCTCGGCGTCTATCTGCCGCTGATCGTCGTCAACTGCATCATCCTCGGCCGCGCCGAAGCGTTCGCGGGCAAGCATTCCGTGATCGCCTCCGCGGTGGACGGCGTCGGCATGGGCGTCGGCTTCACCCTCGCGCTGTGCTGCATGGCGGCCATCCGCGAGGTGATCGGCGCCGGCACGTTCCTGGCCGGTGCGCAGGATCTGCTCGTGCTCTTCGGCGACAACGTCCTGAACGGTTTCAACGGCTTCACGCTGATCAAGGAAGGCAGCGCGCTGAGCCCGATGACCGTGTTCATTCTCGCCCCCGGCGGCTTCTTTACCTTCGGCCTTCTGATGGCCTGCGCCAACCGCATCGCGGAGCGCAGCGGCAAACCGAAGGCAGAGCTCAAGGGCTGCGAGGCCTGCCCGATGGCGGGCAGCTGCTCGATCCGCGCCGACGGCGGCGCATGTGAGGACGGAAAGGAGGAGGCATCCGCATGACAGCGTATTTTGCGATTCTGTTGACGGCGATCCTGACCGGCAACTTCGTTCTGTGCAAATTCCTGGGCATCTGCCCCTTCCTCGGCGTTTCCAAAAAGCTGAATACCGCGCTGGGCATGTCCGCGGCGGTGGTGTTCGTCATGGCGCTGGCCACGGCCGTGACCTATCCGATCAACAAATTCCTGCTGGTCAAAAACGACCTCGAATACCTGCAGACGATCGTCTTCATCCTCGTGATCGCGGCGCTCGTGCAGCTTGTGGAGATCGTGCTCAAAAAGTTCATGCCCCCGCTCTATAACGCGCTGGGCATCTATCTGCCGCTGATCACCACAAACTGCGCCGTGCTGGGCGTGGTCATCCTCAACGTGGACGAGGGCTACAACTTCGCGCAGTCCATGTTCAACAGCGTGGGCGCCGGTCTCGGCTTCATGCTGGCCATGGTGATTTTCTCGGGCGTGCGCAGCCGGCTGGAAAGCTGCGACGTGCCGAAATTCCTGCAGGGCCTGCCGATCGTTCTGATCGCCGCGTCGATCGTCTCGCTGTCCTTCATGGGCTTCACGGGGCTGGTCGAAGGCCTGCTCGGGCTGTAAGGAGGTGGCGAGATGAATCCGATTCTGTTGGCAGTTCTGAGTGTTTCCGTGATCGGCATCCTGGCCGCCGTCGGCCTGACGGTCGCCTCCAAGGTCTTTGCCGTGCCGGTGGATGAAAAAGCGGAGGAGATCCGCGCCTGTCTGCCCGGCGCAAACTGCGGCGCCTGCGGCTTCTCCGGCTGCGACGGCTACGCCGCCGCGCTCTCCAAGGGCGAAACGACCGCAACCACGCTCTGCGCCCCCGGCGGGCAGGACGTGGCGCAGCAGATCGGCGAGATCACCGGTCTCGCGGTCGGCAATATGATCCCGGTCGCTGCGGTCGTGCTCTGCCAGGGGCACAACGACAACGCCGTGATCAAGCTCGAATATCAGGGCGTGCAAAGCTGCCGCATGGCGGCGCAGATCTTCGGCGGACCGAAGGAATGCATCTACGGCTGCATCGGCTTCGGCGACTGCGTGGCCGCCTGCGACTACAATGCGATTCACCTGTGCAACGGCATTGCCCGCGTGGATCCGCAGCTCTGCCGCGCCTGCCGCAAATGCGTCAAGACCTGCCCGAAGGGGCTCATCGAGATGCTCCCGCTCGAGGGCACGGAGGCGGCGGTGCTCTGCAAGAACCACGACAAGGGCGCCGTGACGCGCAAGGAATGCAAGACCGGCTGTATCGGCTGCATGAAATGCGTCAAGGCCTGCCCGGAGGAAGCGATCACGATCGACCGCTTCTGCGCGCATGTGGATTATGAAAAATGCATCGGCTGCGGGGCCTGCCATGAGCAGTGCCCGGTGAGCGCGATCAATCTGATCACGCTTGCAAAGCACGCGTAATTCTTCAACACAAAAAAACATCGCCTGCGATGAGCGCTTGCTCGCCGCGGGCGATGCTTATTATTGTCAATACTTCAGTCCATGATCGGCTCGAGCGTATAGATCCAGTCGATGCGGTCGCCGTCACGCACGGTGTAGCTGCTGCTGCCGACGTTCGGATAAACGCCGTTGACGCGGTAGAGCCAGCCGGATTTTGCGCCGCAGTCCTTTTCATAGATCTGATGGATGCCCTGCACGTAATAGGTGTTGTAGCCGGGCGTATAGGCCGCTTCCAACTGAATGCCGTCCTTCGCGCAGTAGGCGCAGCGGTCGACGCAGGTGTTTTCCGCGCAGGCGCGGCGCAGCACCGTGTAGGCGTCTTCCCCGGGGGTGAAGGTGACGGTCACCGGCACGAGAATCTGTCCGCCGGTCGGCACGAAGGCCGCCTTGCCCGCCTTGAGCTTGCTGTTGTCGACCACGACGCTGCAGTTGATCGAAACCGTGCAGGTGTGCACCGCTGCGCGGGTCGTGCCCTCCTCCTCCGGCGCCGCAGTCGTTGCGGGGGCGGCGGTCGGGTCCGCCGGACGGGTCGTCGTCGTGCGGACCTTCGCCTTGGTGGTGAAGGGCGTGGTGGTGTAGACGCGGCGCGTGGTCGGCGCTGTCGTACTAGTCAGCACGGTCGTAAGCGTCAGCGTGGTAAGCGGCGCAGTCGTGTGCGGCGCGGTTGTGCGCGCCGTCGAAGCGGCGGCGGTTGTTGAGCCGGCCGTCGTTGGCTGCACAAGCGCGGTTGTCGTCGCCGTTTGCAGGGCGGACGCGGCAGTCACGCGGTCAGTCGTTGCGGCGATTGCCGGCAGGGTGCCGGATGAGAAAGCGGCAGCCGTTGTCGTTGTCGGCTCGATCTGCTTCGATGCGCCGCAGGCCGTGCAGAGCAGCAGGCAGACGAGCACGAGCAGGGGAAGCATTCGTTTCATACAGCACCTCCGGATTGCCAGCGCAGCAGTGCGGTCAGGCCGCAAAGCTGCGGGAGGAAGCAGAGCAGCGCATAGGCGGTCAACGCGAGCAGGCCGGCCGGTGTGAGCGGCGCGATCGCGATCACGGGATTGTAGCCGGCGTCGGCAACGCCGCACAGCCGCGCGCAGAGCACGGCGGCAAAGCCGAGCAGAATTGCACCCAGCAGCAGAGCGTCCGGCGTGCGGAAGCGAAAACGCGCATAGCTGCGCCGCCCGCGCAGGCCGAAGCCGCGCGCCCGCATGACGTCTGCGGTATCCACGGCGTGCTCGAGCGTGTAGCTGACCGTGCCGGAGAGCGCGGCTGCCGCGACCCGCAGACGGGACGGCTTTTGTTGAGCGCCGAGCGCCCGGTTGGCCTCCGACGCCGCGCGCAGGCGCTGCTGCAGCAGCGGCAGAAACCGCAGGATCAGAAGCAGCAGCAGGGAGAGATAGGGGAAGCCTTTGCCCAGCACGCAGAAAAAGCGGTCCTCGGTGACCACCAGCGAAAAGCAGCGAAACCACAGCAGCATCGTGATCACAACCACGCCCATCACGGCGCCGAATACGATCGCCTCGAGCGTGATGCGGTTGCCGCCGGGCAGGGTGTAAAGCGGCGTGACGCCGTAGTGGGCAAAGCCGGTGTTGAGCAGCATCACCGCCGCCTGCAGCGGCAGCAGGGCGGCAATGCGGCCGACACCGCGCCGGCCCTCGAGCAGCAGGCAGTAAGAGAGCGCCGCCGTCAGGGAGACGGCCAGAAAGGCCGGGTGCAGAAACAGCAGACCCAGCACGGCGACGGCCAGAAAATAGACAAGGTTGACTGCCGGATGGCAGCGCAGAAACGCAGTTTTCATAATGTCAACGTGAAATCAGACCGCTGAAGAAGTGGCGGATGGCGGCCAGGACGCCGCGGAACCACGCGACGATCCGCTGCCACAGCGTCGGTGCGGACGGTTCGGGCTCCGGTTCGGGGTCCTCATCTCCGGCGGCGACGGCAAACACATAGCCGCTGTCGTTCTTGTAGAATAACGTGCCGTCCTCGCCCATCGCAATCGTGCTCAGGCAGTAGTTGCGCGCGCCCTCGGGGGGCGTGAACAGCGTGACGCAGGCCGCGGACGCGGCGTCGGCGCGGTCCGTGAACAGAGCAATGCCGCCCGGCGGCGTGTTGCAGGTCAGATAGACTGCGGTCGCATCCTCGCCGGGGACCGCCAGCGCCGCGCAGGCCGGATAGCCCGGCGTTGCCACGGTGCAGCGCAGCTGCAATGTCTGCGCGTCGATCACGGCGGCGACGCCCTGATAGCCGGCGGTCTGCACGCCGAGATACAGCGTGCCGTTCGCAAGCACGGGCGTTGCCGTGGAGGCCCCGCCGAGCTTGAGCGTCTTGGCTTGCGTGAAGGTGCCGCTGCGGGTCAGCTCGACTTTATAGAGCAGCCCCGCTTTGGTCGGGAAATACAGCGTATGCGCTTCGAGCGCGGGCTTGCAGCGCAGGTTGCCCGCGATTTCCATGCTGTCGATCAGCGCGCCGGTTCCGGCGTCGCGGCACTCAAACCGCCCCGGGGCAGTTTCGTCGGCATTGCCGTTGTCGCCGCCGAAATACACGCGGCCGTTTTCTACGACGGCGCCGCTGCCGTAATAGCCGCCCGTGCGGGTGACCGACCAGAGCAGGGTGCCGTCTGCGGCGTCGGCGCAGATGAAATCGGCGTCTTCGGCAATGTCGTTCCAGAAGCCGGTATAAATGCGGCCGTCAGCGTAGGTGATCTCCGTCACGGGCTGACCGCCGTGCGCGGCCGAAACCGTCCAGAGCGGCGCGAGGGTCGCTGCGTCAAACGCCTGCACGGTGCCGTCCTCCAGCGGGCAGAACACCTTGCCGTCCGCGAGACAGACGGGCTTTGTGGCGTAGCCGTTGTCCGCGACGGTGGCCGCCGTTTGCAGGATCTCGCCTGTGGCAGCGTCGATCTTATAGAGGGACTTGCGGCTGGTGATGTAGATACATCCGTCCGCATAGGCCGGCACGCTCGGCGCATCCGCATAGGATTTGCCCAGCTGCAGCGACCAGCGCAGCACCGTGTGCGCCGGGTCGGTCGGCAGGAGCGCGGGCGGTTCAGCCGCGCCGGCGACTGCGCTGCCCGCCGAAAGCAGACAGCACAGCGCGAGCAGCAGCGCAAGCAGCTTTTTTTTCATAATTATTTAAAGAATCCCGCGATCGTGTCGAAAAGCGAGCGGAAGAAATCGATCGCCTTCTGCACGGCGTCCTTGACCGCGTTGATCACGCGCTGGAAGAGGGAGGGCTGCTCGTCGACGGGCGGTTCGTCCGTGCCCGCCTGCACGCACACGGCGTTCAGGATCACAGGCACGCCGGATTCGCCGGCTTCCTCGCCGCGCACGCCGACCCAGTAGGTGCCGGCTTCCTCGAAGCTGATTGTCAGCGCGCCGGTTTCATCCAGCGTGCCCAGCGGCGTCACGGTCTTCAGATCGTCCGAGAACACCACGACCTCGGCGTCTTCAAGCGGCTCGATCATTTCCGCGATCGTGTCTTGCGGCGAGCAGCCGTACCAGCCGATGGAGTAGCCCGTGGCGCTCAGGGCGAAGTCCTCGCCGGGTTCGACCTGCGCGGGCGCCGCAATGGTCGGATAGAAGTCGAGTCCCATACTGTCCTGATAGAAGAATACGTTCAGCATGTCGCCGTCCTCCAGCACCGCCTGATGGCAGGAGAAGCCGGTATAGTAGCCCCATGCGCTGAGTTCATCGTCATGCACCTGCACGTCATTGACCGTGAAGCCGACGTTGCCGGTCACAACGCCGTCGATCGTGGTGATGTAGCCGGTATCGGCAGCCACCACGAGGTAGTTTCCGGCGGTTTCCGCGGTAAACGCGTCGCCGTAAAGCGCTTCATGCAGTGCGACGAGCGCATCGAGCACCGTGACGCCGCTGACGGGCGCGCCGGTCGGATCGGTTTCGGCCACCGTGTAGCCGTAGGCTTCCGCGGTGCCGTCGGCAACCGTGAATTCGGGAATCAGGCAGATCTTGTCGCCGTGGCTGAAAAGCAGCGTGACGGTGACGTCATCCTCCGCGGCAAAGGCGAAGGGCGCGGCGCAAAGCAGAAGGGTCAGCGCAAGCAGCGCGGCAAGCGCTTTTTTTATGGTGGTTTTCATGTGGGTCATCCTTTCCGAAACAAAAAAATAACGTGCCTTCCGGAAGGACGGCACGCACAAACAGGGCCCCGCAGAATTGTGATCTGCGAAACCGTGAAACTGTGACGCGCCCTCCCGTTGCCCGAAGGCGGTGGATTCACTGCATCCGGTCAGGCATTCCGGCTATGACGGCAATGGCGGTTGCGGCGGAATTGCACCGCGCTTTCCCTGAAAAGATGCAAATCAATGATAGCACAAACTGTCGCAGATGTCAACAGGGACCGCCCTGCCGGACGGCCCCTGTGCTTTGTCTGTTTTTTTGTTTACCCGAGCTCTGCCATGTGCTTTTTGATCGCCTCGAAGGTTTCGTCGCTCAGATCATGCTCGATCTTGCACGCGTCCCGCGCGGCGACGTCGGCGTCTACGCCCAGATGCACGAGCGCGGCGGAGAGCACCGTGTGGCGTTCATAGATTTTCTCCGCGATTTCGCGGCCGGCGTCGGTCAGGGTGATATGGCCGTCGTCGCCCATGACGACAAAGCCCCCCGCGCGCAGCAGGCCCATGGCGCGGCTCACGCTCGGCTTGGAGAAATTCATATAGTCGCAGATATCGATCGAACGCACGAATTCACGCGTGCGGGAGAGGATCAGAATGGTTTCCAGATACATTTCACCGGATTCTTGCAGCTTCACGGGACGGACTCCTTTCGGTTATTGGAAGTATTATAGCATAATCGGCGCGGTTTCGCAAGTGCCCAAAACGAAAAATGCCGCGGCGCGGGCGGAAGAAATCAGGAAAAGTCACGAAACTGCCGCGAAAAAACGCGCAGAATTGTTGAATTCATATGAATTTCATGTTATAATTCTATTAACTGTTGTTGCCTGTACGGAAAACAGGCGGAGAAGGAGTGTGCGTTTTTATGAAACGACTTCAGCGATGGATCAGCCTTTTGCTTTGCCCTGCGATGCTGATAACGGGTGCAGCCGTCTCGGCGTCTGCGCAGAGCAGCGGATGCGACTGCGGCCACGATCCCGTGATCGTGCTGCCCGGCATCAATCATTCTCCCACCTATCTCTATGACGAAAACAACGAGCCCGTGCTGGACAAGGACGGCAATCATGTCGGCGGCACGCTTTTGATCCTCGAAACGGATCAGCTGCTGAAAAAATGCCTGCCGAAGCTGATCATCCGCCTGCTTGCCACGATCGCGGTGCAGTATCCCGTCGGGCTCGAGTCCGCCGCCTATGAAGCGGCCTGCAGCGCCTTCCGCCTGCAGCACTGCGACGAGGACGGCGTGCATGTCGAGAATCTGCAGACCAAGCGCTGGAACCATCCGCTCGCCGATATGACGCAGGATGAGCTGGAGTGGGTCTATCACATGGTGCCCATGAAGCCGCTCGTGGATGAAATCGGCGAGGATCACACCTATTTCTTCACCTTCAATCTGGTGGGCAATCCCATGGATTCCGCCGCGGATCTGGACGCCTATATCGATATGGTCCGCGAGCAGACCGGTCACGACAAGGTCGTGCTTTTGCCGGTCAGTCTGGGCGGCACGATCCTGACGGCGTATCTGGACGCCTACGGTCACGACAAGATCTCGCAGATCTGCAACGCCGTGGCCTGCCTGGACGGCACGGACATCATCGCCGACATGATGGAGCGCAAGTGGAATCTTTCGGATGAATACTTCTATCATGAATTCGTCGCGAATATTTTCCTGGATGAAAAGGGCGACGCGAGCCTGGGCTATCTGATCAACAGCCTGCTGCACATCCTGCCGCGCAAGGGCGTGGACGCGATCCTGACCGGCGCCTGGAGCGGCGTGCTGGATACGCTTGTGCTCAACTGCCCGCAGTTCTGGGCGATGCTGCCCTCCGCGCGCTATGAGGCGCTGGCCGCGCGCTATCTGGACGATCAGCCGGTGCTCAAAGCCAAGACCGACCGCTTCCAGCAGGCACGTTTGAACCTGAAGCAGAATATTCTCGACGCCGCGGCGGACGGCGTGACCGTCAACTTCATCGCCGGCTCGAATCTCGATTTCGGCGCGCAGATGTATTCCTATTTCGGCATCGTGGAGTCCGCGAAGAAGGTCAATTCCGACGGCATCATCAATCTGGCCTCCACCACGCTCGGCGCGACGGGCGCCGTCGGCGGCTCGATGCTGCCGCCGGGCTATTCCCAGCGCTACACGAATCCCGATCATCCCGATTACAGCTACATTTCCCCCGACTGGAAGGTGGACGCCTCTACGGCGATCCTGCCGGACAACACCTGGATCTTCCTCGACCAGCACCATGAGGTCGGCAACAATGATTATGTGCTCAATCTCGCCAAGGCGCTGATTCTCGGCGAGGTGGACGACGTGCACAGCGACCCGGTCAACCATCCGCAGTTCAATTACAGCTGCAACACCAAGGCGCTGCGCCGCTGGCGCGTGCCGGACGCCGAGGCTCTTCTCGCGGAGCAGGGCGATACCATGCCCGCCGAGGACCGCGCGGCGCTCGAGGCCGCGATTGCCGAGGGCAAGGCTCTGCTCGAAGGCTCCGTGGCCGATCAGGCGGCGGTGGACGCCGCGGAAGAGAAGCTGGAGACCCTGCTGATCAAATACGGCAAGATGGAGCCGGAGAAAGAACGCTCCAAGGCGAGCCTTGCAACGGAATCCGCGCTGGGCAGCTTCAGCATGTTCCTTGTGAAAACGCTCGGCGGCGGCAGTCTGGTCGACCGGATCAAACAGCTGCTGGGCTTCGGCAAATAATTCGGAAGGGAAGGAAAACGGAAAATGAAAAAACGGATTATCTCGCTGCTTCTGGCGTTCGCGCTGCTCTGCTCGGTCTGCGCGATCGGCGCTTCAGCGGCAACGCAAGTCAAAACCGCCTGCGGCGGCAACTGCGAGCATGTGCCGTCCATCGTGATCCCCGGCATCGGCCAGTCCCGCGTGATGCTGCTCAATGACGACGGCACCTACAAGCTCGATAAGGACGGCCACGACATCAACTGCTTCCCCGGCTATTTTGACGTGAGTGCCATCGTCAAGCGCGTGCTTGTGCCGGCGCTGCTCTCGATCGTCACGCAGCAGGATATCGGCTTCTCGAAGGCCGTGGCGGATGCGGTGGAAAACGCGTTCTACATGAATAAGAGCGACAACAACGGCAAATGCACCGGGCCCGTCAAGCTGGAGAATTATCCCTATTCCCTCGCGGAATGCACGCAGGAAGAAAAGGATTATATCTACGGCTGCATCCCGCTGCAGAGCTATGCGCAGATCGCGGGCGAGGACCATCTCTATTATTTCGCCTACAACTCCTTCGGCAACAACGCCGACATCGTGGAGGAGCTCTATCAGTTCATTCAGCAGGTCAAGGCCGAAACCGGCCATGACAAGGTCAATATCGTGCCCATCAGCATGGGCGGCACGCTGGCCAACGGCCTGCTGGAATATCACCCCGAGGTCATCAACGATCTGCACCGCGTGGTCTATGTGGTGCCCGCGCTCGACGGCTCGAGCATCGTCGGCGACGTTTACAACAAGCGCCTGACCTTCCTCGATCCCGATTATCTCTATCACGGCTTCCTGGAGGGTCTGATGGATCCCGGTACGGCCGCGATGATCGAAACGCTCGTGCGCATCCTGCCCGACCGGCTGCTGCTCAAGGCGCTGGACGTGACGGTGGACCGCCTGCTGACCGAGGTCTTTGCCAACTGCACGATGCTCTGGGCGCTGTGCCCCTCCGCCGATTATGAATCCGCGGCCGCCGCGCTGCTCTCCGCGCCGGAAAAAGCCGTCATCAAGGCGCAGACCGATCGCTATTATCAGGCGCAGCTGCATTCCCACGCGAATATCCGGAAGATGCTCGACGCCGGCATCGAAGTGTTTGACGTCGTGGATTACGATTTCCCGCTTTATAACGTCGGCGCGTCGTGGAACCGGGAGAACGCGGACGGCGTGATCGATCTGAATTCCACCGCCATGGGCGTTTACAGCGCGAACTGCGGCGAGACGCTGCCGGAGGGCTACGCGCAGCAGAATACGCACTGCGCGAACCCCGACCATAACCACATCTCGCCGGACAACGTCGTGGACGCCTCCACGGGGCTGCTGCCGGATACGACCTTCTACTTCGACGGGCAGGGCCATGAATCGACCGGGCGCAATGACGTCATCATGAAGCTCGCGACCGCGCTGCTGGCCGATGACCGCATCACCGACGTCTATTCCGATCCGAACTTCCCGCAGTTCAACGCCGCGCGCGATTCGAAGGGCCTGATCAACGGCACGCTGCCGGCGGCGAAGGCGGTCGATCAGAGCAAGCTCAGCGCCGAGGATGCGGCCGAGCTGCAGGCGGCGATCGACGAGGCCGAGGCCGTGATCGCATCGACCGTCGTGGAGCCGGGCAAGATGGAAGCTGCAGCCGCGCGGCTCGACGCGATCCTGGTGAAGATCGGCGTGCGGGAAGCGCGCAGCGAAAAGAAGGAGAGCACCTTCTTTATCGGCATTTCGGACGCGCTTTACAAAGGCTTCGGCACCGCGGGCTTCTCGCAGATGCCCTTCGTCGGCGTGCAGCGGCTGTTTGCTGCCGTGCTTGCCCTGATTCGCAGATAAAACAGGTTTAACGATCATGCCCCGACATTGTCGGGGCATGAGACTATAATTGAAAGGAGGTTTAATATGCCGTTTCCCATGCTGATCATTCTGATGCTGACGTCATCGCTTTCCTTTCTGAATCCGCTTCATACCATTGAAGTTATCCAAAACCTGATGAAAACCTTCTCAGATCCCGCTTTTCAAGAAGAGACGTCCATGCTTTTAAAACAGATCTCACAGATTACACCCGAACAGTGGATGGAATTTATCAAAACGGTTTTGCTTTCATCTAAATGATTCTTTTGCACAAAAAGAGCGTGCTGCAAAATGCAAGCGGATGATCCGCGCGCAGTGTTTTGCAACACGCTTTTTTCTTATGGCGTCGTCTTTTCCGCCATGTCGAATTCCAGCGTGCCGCCCTGCAGGAGCGCGCGCGCCGGGAGCTCGAACGCCGGCAGAGGGGCGCCGTTCCACCGCGCCGCCCGGACGTACATGGCCGCCGGGCTGTTGCCGTGCGCTTCGATGCGCAGCGTATTGCCGTTGAACAGGTCGATCTCCGCGCGGTCGACCAGCGGCGAGCCGAGCAGGAAGCGGTCCTGCCCGGCGAGGGGGAAGAGCCCCAGCGCCGCAAAGATATAATAGGAGGTCAGCGCCCCGGAATCGTTGTTGCCGGGGATGCCACCGCGCCCGGGCGCAAACATCTTCGTCATGCCCGCGCGCAGGATCTCGCACAGGCGGTCCCGCCGCCCGGCGAAGTGATAGGCAAACGGCGCCTCCAGATCCGATTCGTTGTTGAAGCCCTCGAAGCGCCCCAGCCGGAGACCGGCCTGCACGGGCGCGGGATCATAGGGATCCGTCGGCTGCACGGTATCGGGCGCGCCGTAACCGAAGAAGCGGTCCAGCAGCGCGGTAAAGGCGTCCTTCCCGCCGGCGAGCGCCATGCGTTCCTCCATTTCGACCATCGGGCGGAAGGAATAATTCCACAGCGAGCCTTCATAATAGCTGGAATCCGCGCGCAGCAGCCCCGTCGCCGGGTCGAAGGCCGCGCGCCAGCGGGCGGCGTGCGGCCGCAGACGGGCGGCGAGCGCCGGATCGCCGCGCGATTCCGCTGCGGCGGCGGCCAGGGCGCAGAGCTCGGTCAGATCCAGCGTCCAGGTCTCGGAACCGAGCGGCTGCCCGGCAAGGAAATCCGCATTCTCGGGTGAAAAAAGATCCCGCTCGATCGCGCGCAGCATCCGCGCAGGATCCAGCCGCACGCCGTAGTGATACGCGGTCAGCAGCGCGTAGTCGCCGAGCATCCGCGCCTGCCCCGCGTGGTTGCGCAGGTCCGCGGTCAGGCCGAGCGCGTTCGGGATCGTGCCCAGCGTTTCGCTCAGACGCAGCAGGGTCTCCGCCGCCTTTTCCCCGATCTCCCGATCCAGCAGAAAAACCAGCGGCAGCTGCGTTTTATACATATCCCAAAGGGTGATGAAATCCGTCAGGAATGGGCCGTCGCCGGGGTAAAGGAAGCTCTCGCCGCTCCAGTCCGTCGGCTTGGCCAGGGAATGATAGAGCGCGGAGTAAAAGATCTCCTCCGTTTCCGGCAGCGCGGATTCGATGCGGATGCGGGAGAGCAGGGCGTTCCAGCGCCGGTCGGCGTCCGCCCGCACGGCGTCAAAGTCCGCCGCCGGCAGCAGGGCGCGCGCGTTGGCGAGGCTTCGCAGGGAGAAGGCGACGCTGAGCGTGACCGTTTCCCCGGCCTTCGCAAAGTCGGAAACCAGCCGCACGCCGCTCTCCGCGCGCAGCAGGCGGCTGCAGCGCACCGCGAGATAAAACGTGACGCCCTCCGCTTCGAATTCGACCAGCGCGCAGTGCGCGTCTTCTTCGATGCGGACCGTGCGCACGTCGCAGGATTTGAACGTATCGCCCGGGAGGCACAGCCCGTTGTTGCTCAGATCGATGTGCAGGCAGCCGCCGGCGCTGCCGAAGGCGTAGCGGTGCAGCGCGGCGCGCCCGGTGGTTGTCAGCTCGCAGCGGATATCCTCGAGCGTGACGGCGTAATAGCCGGGCGACGCCGTTTCGTCCTGCGGCGCACGCCGGACAGGGGAGGACGGATAACGCGGCGTGACCACGCAATAATTATAATAGTATCCCACGGCGCCCACGCCGCTGTGGTGCAGATGCGAAAAGCCGAGCAGCTGCCGCCCTTCCGGAAACCGCGCCGGGCGGGAATGGGAATTCGGCAGATGATCCAGATAGCCGGTCGGGTAGCCGCCGGAATAGGGGCCGACGCTCACCGCGCCGAAGGGCACGGTCGCCGCCGGCGAGGTGTTGCCGCAGCCGGCCTTGAGAAAGAACCACTTGGCCGCGATCGTGCCGGCCGGATCGTGCGGCGTGATCTCGTCACAGCCGTAAAAGACGTCCACGCGCCTGCTATAGTCCCGCATGAGGAGCCCCCCTTTGTGTTTTCAGATGCTGTTTGCCGCTCCTATTGTAGCAGAACCTGCGCCGCATTGCAAGCGCCGCGCGGGATTCTGCGCGCGCTTTCCCGCGGAAAGCACGGAAGAAGCGCCCCGCCGTCCCGCCGCCGCGTGAAAAATTTTTTAAAAAGGTGTTGATTTTTCAGCGGGAATGTGTTATTATACTTTGGCAGTCGGGACTGACTGCGCACAATTGCATCTGCGCTGCTAGCTCAGTTGGATAGAGTGTTTGGCTACGAACCAAAAGGTCAGGGGTTCGAATCCCTTGCAGCGCGCCATGAAAAAAGCACGCTTCGGCGTGCTTTTTTCAACGAAGTGTGCCTGACGGCACGAGAAGTGCGCTGCGCGCGTGAAACGGAACACATCACATCATAGCGAGCGACGCGAGCAACATCATTTCGGAGCGAAGCGGAGAAGCATCATCAGCCGCCGTGCACCAACTTCATTTAATCTTTCATCATAGTTACTGTTCACATGGAAAACATAAAGAGCACGCTTCGGCGTGCTTTTTCAATGACGTTTGACATGACTGACTTAAATATTTGCTTGACAAATCACAGGCTTTGTGTTATACATAGAATTAAGATGCATAGCAAACCGATATATCAAACGGAGGTTTATATGAAAATCAACAAGGAATTGACGAAAGGCAGCACCGCGCTTCTCGTTTTGAGTGTCATCGCGAAAGAGGATCTTTACGGCTATCAGATCATCAAAACCATCGAAAAGCAGAGCGACAACGTGTTTTCCATGAAGGAAGGCACGCTCTATCCCATTCTGCACACGCTGGAAGCGGACGGGTATCTGACCGCCTATTGGGTGGATGCGGACGGGCGCGACCGGAAGTATTATAAAATCACCGACAAGGGTCTGAAACAGCTGCAGGAGAAGCAGGAGGAGTGGACGGCCTTCACGGGCGCCGTCAACAAAGTCATCGGAGGGACGGCCTATGCAGGCGCAGCAGTTTGAGGATTTTCTGGATACGGTTTGTTCCGGCATTTTTTCCGACCGGGTGCGCAGACGTACACGCAAGGAGCTGCTGGATCATCTGACCTGCAAAGCGGAAGACGCCGTTGCGGAGGGCAGGACGGAAAGCGACGCCGTTGCGGCTGCCTTGCAATGCTTCGGCGAAACGAATGAGGTTCGTGCGCAGATCACCCGGGCACATCGGAAGGACAATCTGAAAACGCTCGGGAAAGGGTTCGGCCGCTTTCTGCTCTCTCTGCTTGCAACGGCGTTCGGTTTGCTGATACAGTTGCTGATTATCGTTTTTGGTTTTGGGGATGACGCCAACATCGTTCTCGGCGCTCTGTTGTTTGTCGTTTTGACCGTGCTGACCTGGTACGCGGCGCGCAACGAAGAAATCCTTCTTCCGTTGTGCCTGATTCCCGCCGCGCTTGTTCAATGTGTCTATGTCTTCTATGAAGAACCGTCGTTTCTGATTGCGCTGCCGGAACTGCTTTCCGGTCATCTGATTCGATTTCTGAAAGACTTCGCTTTTGGTGTGATTTATTCCACCCCCGTTGCCAAGGGAATGACGTATGCGTTTATTCTGTTGTTTGTCGTGGTCAATCTCCTGATCGCAGTTTCGTCGTTTCGTCTGCGAACAAAGCGATCAAAAACGAATCGGCTTGACAAATGGACGTTGCGAATGTCCTGCATTCTGCTCACAATCACCGTCAGTGCATCAGCCCTTTGTTTTTGCGCCGTTTTTGTTCCCGGTCAGCATTTTCTCCGCTATGTCAGTCACTATATCATTGTTCCTGCCGCTGATGAGGCCGAAGTTCAGGATGTGCTGGCATTCTATAAAGACAAAGCAAAAGTGAGAAGGGATTTTACGGTAAACGAAGCATACCCAACCGAAGAAACGGGGTTTTATGTGTACTATCACCATGATCTGGACTCCGCGTTTATTGATGCTTCCGCAGTTCACGGCGGAGAGTCGTATGAATCCGATGACACCATTCTGATAGACGACAGTCACTATCTTTCTTCACAAGATCTGTTTTATCGTGCCTATAAAAGTGTCGTGATTCTCGCACCAGAGAAAACAACGGGCTATTACGTTGCGATTCCCGTCATTGATGATTGGGTGCGGACGGACAAGGCCAAAACGATTGCGCTGCCGCTGAAAAAAGATGCAACGATACGAGGAAATATGTATCAGCACGACTATGAAATCATCTTGACACAGTCGGTGGATTCCGAAGAATCAAAGCCATAAAATGCAAAGTGGCGACTATATTCCCGCCGCTTTTTTATAGTTGCTATTTCGTATAGTAACCACATGAAAAAAGCACGCTTCGGCGTGCTTTTTTCAACGAAGTGTGCCTGACGGCACGAGAAGTGCGCTGCGCGCGTGAAGTTGATCTGCGGTCAGTGAAGTGCCTGCGGGCGTGGGCGGCACACTTCACTTCACTTTCTGCGAAGCAGAAATCTTCACTTGAGCGAAGCACAAACTTCACATAGAACACAAAGGACGATTTCATCAAGGCGTCAGCTTTGATTTCATCGCGCTGCGGCGCGATTTCATTAACAAGATCACTTAAACCAGCACGCTGCGACGTGCTTTTTTCTTGCCCTTCTGCGGCGGCGTGGTGCATCCCGCCGGCAAATTCCCCCTTGACAACGCTGTGCATACTGTGTATACTGTATATATACAGATTGCGAGGAGGAGATCCGATGCATATTTCAATTGACAACCGCAGCGGACTGCCGATCTATGAGCAGATCTACCGGCAGATCAAGCAGCAGATCCTCAACGGGTCGCTCGCTGCCGAGGAGCTGCTGCCGTCCATCCGCAGCCTTGCAAAGGATTTGCGCATCAGCGTCATCACCACCAAACGCGCCTATGAAGAGCTCGAGCGCGAGGGCTTTCTCTATACCGTCGCCGGCAAGGGCAGCTTCGTTGCGCCCAAGAGCATCGCGCTGCTGCGGGAGGAAAGCCTGCGGCAGATCGAAGCGCATCTGCAGGAGATTTGCGCGCTCGCGCACGGCTGCGGGCTCCGGCGGGAGGACCTGATCGAGATGCTGGATACCATTGTGGAAACGGAGGCGGAATCGGCATGAACGCAATCGAAGTGCGCGGACTGACGAAACACTATCCGTATTTCACGCTCGATAAACTCGACCTGACGCTGCCGGAGGGCTGCGTGCTCGGCCTGATCGGCGAAAACGGCGCGGGCAAGAGCACGACCCTGAAGCTTCTGCTCAACGTCATCGGCCGGGATGCGGGCGAGGGCGCCGTGCTCGGCGTGCCGCTGGGCGAAGAGCTGTCTGCGGCGCGTGAGGAGATCGGCTTTGTGATCGACGGCGCGGAGTTGCCGCCGAATCTGCGGCCGGTGCGCACGGACGCGCTCATGCGGCAGGTCTATAAAAACTGGGACGCCGACGCGTTTGAGCGCTGCATGCAGCAGTTTTCCATCCCGCCCAAAACGAAATACAAGGCGCTGTCCACCGGCAACAAAATGAAACTCAAGCTCGCGGTCGCGCTCTCGCATCACGCGCGGCTGCTGATTCTGGATGAACCGGCGGCCGGGCTGGATCCGGTTATGCGCGACACCCTGGTCGGCGCGCTGACGGATTTCACGCGCGATCCGACGCATTCGATCCTGATTTCTTCCCACATCGTCAGCGATCTGGAGAAGCTCTGCGACTATATCGCCTTCCTGCGTGCGGGCCGGCTGGTCCTCTGCGAGGAAAAGGACCGGCTGTTTGAGCAGTACGGGGTCATCGACTGCACAAAGGAAACGCTGGAGGGGCTGGACCCCGCGGCGGTGCTCGGCGTGCGCGGGAATGCCTACAGCATGCAGGCGCTGGTGCTGCGCAGCGCGATGCCGTGGGATACGCAGTTCCTCGGCATGAATCTGGAAGATCTCTATCTCTTCCTTGCAAGGGGGTGGTCGGCGTGAAGCGACAGGGCATTTTTCCGCGGGAGCTGCTGATTTCCTCCGCATGGGTCCTGGCGGCTGCCGTCCCGACCTTTCTGATGTTTGCACTCACGTTCAATGAGTACAGCAGCCTGCATTATATGGCGCTCGTGTTTGCCGTGGCCGTCTGCGTCGGTGTGCGCGGACAGGCGGCGCAGAGCGGCTGGGCCATGACGCAGCTTGCTTCGCCCCGCACGGTGCGCGAGCGCGTGCGCGCGGTCTATCTGCATACGATCGTGATCGATCTGAGCGCCTGGGCGCTGTGCTTCGCCGTCACGCTGCTGAAATGGAAATTCGGCAACGGGGTCGAATACAGCACGCTGGCGACCCTTGGATTTGACGATCCGTCCAAACTGATCCCGGTCTTCTATCCGCTGTGTTATCTTGTGCTCACGCTGGTGCTGATCGCGGCAAGCGCGCTGCATCTCGGCGAAAACAGCTGGGCGCGCTCGCGGGTGGGGCAGGCGGTGTTTTCCGCCGTCCTCAGCATGCCGGCGGCGCTGCTGATTACGTATCTGACGCTGTTTGCCCTGATCCGCAGCGGCAACGCGCTGTGGAACCGCGACTTTCTTGCGAAGGTGTGGCGGTCGTTCCTGTTTCTCCTTTGCGCCGGCGTGCTGCTGATCGCGGCGTCCTGGTGCGTTTCGCTGCTGTCGGAATACCGGCGGCTTGCGCTGCGCCGTCCGCCCTGGATCAAGGTTGCGGCGATCCTCTGCGCGGTGCTGAGTCTGGAGGCCGCGATCGCCGGCGGATACGGCACGGCGCGCATGGCGCGCGCGGAAATCGCGCAGGCGGAAAAGCTGCGTGAAGAGCGGCTGTCAGAGGAGCAGACAGATAAGCTCGACACGGCCGATTATACCTATACGTCGACTGACGATACGGCAAGGGAGATCCTCTCCCTGTCCGTGCAGTTTGCGGAGGAATCTTTCATCGGCAAAACGCGCAAGGAATTCGATCGGCGCATCGAGGAGCTCAAGCTCGAGCAGACGGACGACGATGCGGAGCGCACGTACAGCGACGGTCAGCGCCACGTCAACCACGTTTACAGAACGCCGGAATCCGGCGCGACCGTCTATCTCCCCACACAGATCGACGAAAAGCTCGGCACCGTCACGCAGTTCACCGCGCATTTTGAGCACGGTCTGGTGGCGGACGCCATGACCTATGAAGAATATCGAAAAATCCTGACCGATACGAAGCCGGGCGACCGGGAGACGGCCTTCCTGCACCAGCAGGCGACGAACGGCATTTACCCCGAAATGATCCGGCAGCAGATCAGCAAATTTGACGGCGTGGAAGAGCATGTGTATGATTTCAACGTGAGCATCACTTCCTTCCTCGGCACGGTCAACAAGGACAACGTCGCCGAGGCCGCGGCGTGGCTGCGCATCACGGTGACCGCACGCGACGGCTTCGTGACCGACGTGCTGCCGATGCTGACCACCTCGCATGCGTGGGAAACAAACTTTGCCAAGGAGCATGAAGCCGAGCGGCACGCCGCGCAGACGGATTTCCGCCGTCTGGCAGCGCAGCTGGAAGCGCCGGTGATCGGCGGCAGCCTGCAAGACTGTCAGCAGATGCTGCAGGACGTCGGCTTCACCACGCAGAACGACCTGGACTGGAAGACGGAAAGCGGCGATCCTGCGGTGCAGATCTCATCCGCCGCCGACAGGCAGACCGTGCGCACCTTCCAGTACGGCGCGCCGAACGCGGTTCGGATTGATTCACACATGAGCGCGGCGCAGGTGGAGGCGCTGCAGCACTGTGCGCCGGCGGGCAGCGACGCCGAAGCGCTGCACAAGGCGCTGCTGAAAAATGAGCTGCTGCCGCGCGCGATCCTGGAATATGCCGATCAGAGCGGCACGGTGTATCGCGAATACCTCTGCGACCTGCTTCTGACGCAGTACTACGACACCACCACGCAGCGCAGCGTCACCTTCACCTTCCGGCTGGAAAACGGCGTGCTTGTAAGCACAAGCGCCGACTTCATCCCCACGCCGGACAACGTGTCGTGAGCGTCCCGCCGCGAACATAGCGCAGGAATCCGCAAGTTTCACCGCAAACGGTAGGGAATGCTGCCCTCAGCATTCCGCGCGGCGGCACGCCGCGAACAAAGGAGGTGACGCCGCATGCTTCAGGCGATGAACGCAGTTTATGAATATCTGAATGGGTTGTGGACAGGGCTCCGCGTTCTGAGTGTCTTCATTTTTCCGATGATGATTCTGTATTCCGGTCACAGTTGGTGCCGGAACCGGAGAAGGAACGGCAGATCAACGGTCGGAACGATTCTGATCGGGGTGATGTTTGGGGTACTGTTCCTCGCAATTGCAGGCCTGCTGCTTTATGACTTTTTTCGAACGCCGACAGGACCGACACAAGATAAGTTGTTTACCATTCTTCTGCTTCCGCTTTCACTTTTTTCCGCTCTCTTTTCCAGCGGCTTTCTGATGATACCGATCGTTTTCCTGTGGCTTTATCTTCTCAACTGGCTGGAAAAAAGAGAGCCCCGTCCCCTCTTGAAACCGTTCGCCATTGCGGAAGGGGTCGCCGTTTGTCTGGGCATCCTGTTCATGGTTCTGAGCATTACGCAAGACATGAAGTATTTCGCTTGACGAAGCAGGAACAGCAGATTTCGCCCCTGCGCGATAATCCCCGGCAAAGATTCAACAGTCGCCAATATATTCTGAAAGAAATACAAGAAAGAGAGGAACCAAAAATGAAAACCTTGAAAAAAGCACTTGCAATGTTTCTTTGCGCCGTGCTGATGATGAGCATGGCGGCGCTCACCGGCTTCGCGGGGGAGGCCGCGGACGCGGACGAGCAGGTGCCGGATTGCCTTGCGTGGGAGGTGCAGTTCGATCGGGACGCCTACGGCCTGTTTGACACGGTCCGCGCAACGGTCACTGTCACGAACACCTCCGATCTCTTTCTTTCCAATCTGACCCTGACCGCCTTCTCCGCTGACTTTGCGCCCACGGCCGTCTTCTATCATCAGCGGCTGCTCGCAAGCGGCGCGTCCTGCACGTTTTCCTATGACTGCCGCCTGCTGCCCGGCGCTGCCGGTCTGCCGTTTTTCGCCCGCCTGCTGCTGTATCTGCGCGAGCTGCTGTTCGGCGTCGTGCGCGGCAACGCCGTGCTGCCCGACCCGCCGTCCGTTGCTTCGGCGCAGGTGGCGTTTGGCCGATACGGTCAGCATGAAATCCAACTCTACGGCGCATATGACACGATGACCGCCGACCCCGAAACCGTGGCGCAGACCGTTGCCCGGTATAACGCCGCTTTTGAAAAAGGCGCCGATCTGCAGGGAACGATGCAGATGACCTACGTGGAAGGGAGCCTGAAAGCGGGCGGCGGCGTCGGCGCAATCATGAAGCAGCTCGAGCCCGCGCTGCGCAAAGCGCTTGAAAAGAACCGCGGCACGGTTGACACGCTGCCCGGCAGCGGTCCGCTGCTGCCCGAGGACGTGCTTGCCGTTTCCGTGCGGGAGGCCGAAAACGGAACGGAGATGACGCTCTTGCTTGCGGAGCAGCAGGACGGCTTCGACGCCGATCCGGTCAACGGCGGCGCGGTCGCGCGCGGCTTCGGCCCGCTCAGCAGCGTGAAATCCGCGCTGGACGAGCTCGGCGCAACCGTGGAGTCCGGGGAGGATACGATCACGATGACGTATACGGAGCCGTCAATCAGCGTCACCGTTGACAGCGCAACCGGAAAAATCGTTGCGGGCGCCTGGCACTTCCGCATCGCGATCCGCGTCGGACAGGCGCAGATGTCCCTGAACGGGGTAAGCGCAACGCTGAAGGACTTCGAGGCCGCCGTTGATACGGACATCGCCTTTTCCACCCCCGCGATCGCAGCTTAAGCCGCACGCATGCACGACAAAAAGCCGCTCGGTCAGCCGGGCGGCTTTCTTGACAGGATCCGTCTGCCGTGCTATACTGATTATATCCGTATACAAGGGGGAACAATCGATGAAACGATGGATAGCAGTCTGCCTTCTGGCCGTGACGCTGCTGCTCTGCAGCTGCGGCGCAAAGCAGGGCGACACACGCGCAAACCCGACGGCGCCGGACACCGCGGCGGAATCCGTGCCGACAAACGCGCCGGCAACCGATCCGACGTCCGCGCTGACAACGGTCCTGACCACCGTGCTGACAACCGGGTGGACCACCGCGCCGACAACGACGAAGCCCACGACCGTACCGACGACAAATCCGACGACCGTGCCGACGACGAAGCCGACCACCGTCCCGACGACGAAGCCGACCACCGTCCCGACGACAAAGCCGACCACTGTCCCGACGACTGCGCCGACGACAAAGCGGACCGGCGAGACCTTCACCTTCACCACAACGGATATGAACGGCAACACGGTCTCCTCCGCGGACTTTGCCGGCGCGAAGGTGATCATGGTCAACATGTGGGAGCCGTGGTGCGGCCCCTGCGTGAATGAAATGCCGGATCTGCAGAAGCTCTATACGAAGTATCAGGGGCAGGGCCTTGTGATCCTCGGCGTGACTACCTCGCCCGCCACGGACGTCAACAGCACCGTGACCCGTCTGGGCATCACCTATCCGATCGTCAACGGGAACGCGCAGTTCAGCCGCTTCAATACCGGCTATGTGCCCACGACCGTCTTCCTCGACGGGGAGGGGCATATCCTGAGCGAGGAGCCCTATATCGGCGGCAGATCCGGCGCCGAATGGGAACGCATCATTTTAACCTACATGCAGGGGTGACGAAATGAAACAACGCCGGATCCTGTTTGCGCTGCTCGCGCTCGGCGCGGCGCTGATCGCCGTCGGCTGCGCGCAGGGGCAGCCCGCCGCCGTGCTTTCAAAAGCAATCACCGTGTGTCTGGAGTGTATCGGTATTGGATAAGAAAAAACGTCTGGGCGTGCAGGCGGTCGCGGCGCTGCTGCAGAACGCCGATTTCCGCGGCTTTTTCACCGGCCGCGTCTCGCAGATGCCGACGAAGGCGGTCTGCGTGCCGGGGCTGAACTGCTATTCCTGCCCGTCGGCCGTCGGCGCGTGCCCGATCGGCGCGCTGCAGAACGCGCTCTCCTCCTACAGCTTCAAAATTCCGTATTATGTGCTTGGGCTGCTGCTCTTTTTCGGGGCGCTGCTCGGGCGGGCCGTCTGCGGCTTCCTTTGCCCCTTCGGCCTGCTGCAGGATCTGCTGCACAAGATCCCGTTCTTCAAAAAGATCCGCACCTTCCGCGCGGATAAGTATCTGCGCTTCGTCAAATACGCGGTGCTCGTGCTCATGGTGATCGTGCTACCGATCTTCGTCAAGCTCACGCCCGTATTCTGCAAGTATCTCTGCCCCTCCGGCACGCTGGCCGGGCTCCTGCTCGCCTTTTCGGATACGCGCCTGTTCGCGCTGTTCGGCAGCCGCTTCATGTGGAAGGCCTGCATCCTCGGCTGCGTCGTGCTCGCGAGCGTGCTGCTCTACCGCCCGTTCTGCAAATATCTCTGCCCGCTCGGCGCGCTGTATGCGCTGTTCAACCGCGTGGCCCTCGTGCAGATGGCGACCGATTCCTCGGCCTGCATCGGCTGCGGCAAATGCGCCGCCGCCTGCGACATGTGCGTCGATCCGTCCAAAACGCCCAACAGCGCCGAATGCATCCGCTGCGGCAAATGCATGACCGTCTGCCCCACGCAGGCGATCCGTTACGCCACGCCGCTGCGCAGGAAGCCGGAGGACCCGCCGCAGGAAGAAGCAACTCCATAAAAAATCAGCAGGGAACGGTTTTCCGCTCCCTGCCTTTTTGTTTCGCGGTTCAGACGGTTTTCATGCGCAGCTTCAGGTTGTCGCTGATCATGGCGATGAATTCGCTGTTGGTCGGCTTGCCGCGTTCATTCTGGATCGTGTAGCCGAAATAGGAGCTGAGCACATCCACGTCCCCGCGGTCCCAGGCGACCTCGATTGCGTGACGGATCGCCCGTTCCACCCGCGAAGGCGTGGTTTTGAACATCTTCGCCACGGTCGGATAGAGGATCTTGGTCACGGAGCTGATCATCTCGCTGTCCTTCACCGCAAGGATGATCGCCTCGCGCAGATACTGATAGCCGCGGATATGCGCCGGCACGCCGATCTGATGCATGATCTGCGATACGACCACGTCCAGATCCTTCACCCCGCCGCTGAGCTCCGCCGCCGTGCGGATGCTGGCAAACTGTGTGATCCGCTCGGCGAGCATCGCCGGATCATAGGGCTTGAGGAAATAGTAATCCGCGCCCGCGTGCAGGATCTCGCTTTCAAACCGCTGGTTGTCGGTCGAGGAGACCACCATCACCAGCGGCCGGCGCTCCAGCCGAAGCCCGTCCAGCTGCCGCAGCACGCCAAGCGCGTCCAGCCGCGGCATAAAACCGTCAATGAGCAGCACGTCCGCCGGCGTGCCGGTTTTCAGCGCCTCAATGACCTGCGTTCCGTCCTTCACGACGGTGGAGACCTGACAGCCGTTTGCGCGCAGAATGCCCGCGAGCGCATGCACGGTTTCGCTGCCGTCCTCCGTCATCAATACCTGCAACATTTTTCCCATCGTTCTACCTCCGTTATTCTTTGTTCACGAAGATATTACCATAAACTGGGAAAAATGTCAACCGAGAATTTGACAATTTCTGGAATTTTCGTTCGACACAGATCGACCGATTCTCAGGCGGCGGCCTTGTTTTCCGCGGCCAGACGGTCGGCGGTTTCCAGCATGGTCTGGGCAAAAATGGCATAGCCCTGCGTCGGATCGTTGACAAATACGTGCGTGAGTGCGCCCACGAGCATGGCGTTCTGCACGATCGGGCTGCCGCTCATGCCCTGCAGGATACCGCCGGTTTTTTCCAGCAGCGCGGGGTCGGTGACCTGCACAACCAGGTTGCGGGTCGCGGCGTCGGCGGGGAAGACCTTGGTGATTTCGATGTCATAGGCGCGGGGACCGGCGGCGTCGATGGTGGTGATCATCTGTGCCTTGCCGGGCCGGACCTCCGCGCGGCGGGCGACGGCCGCCATGCTGCCGTGCGGCGCGGTCAGCAGCGTGCCGTAGACGCCGTTCTCGCCGTTATACAGCAGCGGGCCGAGCACGGCATCCGTGAAGACGCCGCAAAGCTCACCCGGGTCGCCGGCGCTGCTTTTATAAAAACCTTCCACCTGCGCAATGACCGCTTCCCCGCTCGAGAGCGGCATCGTGCTGCCGGTGTCCGCATCGCATACGCCGTGCCCGAGCCCGGCAAAGACCCGGCGGGTGCTGTCATAGAACGTCACTGTGCCGATACCTGCCGCGCTGTCACGCACCCAGAGCCCGGCACGGTAGGCGCCGTTTGCCGTGCGCGCGGGCAGGAGGGAGAGATGCAGCGGTTCCCCGTTGCGCTGCACGGTCAGCTCCAGCGCCTTGCCGCCGCTGCCGGATACCGCGGCGATCAGGCTTTGGGTATCCTCGATCGGCACGCCGTTGACGGACAGGATCACGTCGCCTTTTTTGACGCCGGCGGCTTCACCGGGCGTGACGGGGCCGGCGGCGGTATCCACCGCGTCGACGCCGATCACGAGCACGCCTTCCGTGTAGAGCTTGATGCCGAAGGGGTCGCCGCCCAGCGCGACATAGCGCCGTTTTTCACCGGCGGCCTGCACCGGCTGCGTGCCGACAGCCGCGCCGCCCGGCACGGCGGCGGACGGGATCAGACAGAGCACGAGCAACAGGAGCAGACCGGTTTGAAACCAGCGTTTCATACGTCACCTCCGTTTTTGATATTCCGCGGAATACCGTTTTTGCTTTGCAAACGCAAAGCATTTATAAGGTGTCCGTTTGCGCACGAAAAAAACGGCGGAAACATCCGCCGTGGGTTTTTGGAAGCGCTTTTTTATGATTTTTACAGGTTTTTTTGAATAATATGAACTTTTTTGATCAAACGGTTGTCTATATTTATAAGAGGGTTCTTCAAAAGGCCAGTCCGGGAGGATGGCTTGAAGAGGGTCTTCAAAAGATGATTCAGGAGGTTTTTTGATGAAAGTGAAGCTGAAACGCACCCTGTCCGTCCTGCTCTGCGCCGTGCTGCTGGCGGGCGCTGCGGGGCTGTCGCCGTCCGCTGCGGCTGCGGCAAATGCTGAGCCGCCGGAAGAAATCAATGTTTCCGACTATGTTGAAAGCATTGCGTATCTGGACGAACGTCACCCTTATGTGGAAATGAATCGCAAGAGGAAATTTGTCGATTGGTATTTTCCAACCACGTTTCTTTTCACGTTCAAGGACGGCAGCGCGCAGACTGTGACCGTGGATACGAAAGCAACGGCATATGAAGTCATCGTAATTACGGAGGAATTTGAGGTCACGATGCCGGATGGGGTGGTGCTGAACTTTGACCAAATGATCTTATATGAGTATGGGACCTGTCAGTGGTATCTTCGTCAATGCTTCCACACCCCCGGAGATCCACACCAGCTGATTGTGTTAGATCAAAAATGCGAGGGCAGCTGGCCGCCCGCACCGCTGCGCGAACGGCTGCAGGAGTTTTGGCGGGAATTGGTTTGGAAGCTGGAAACAGTATTTTATAAAATTCGCTATTATTTAAGCAGTTTAAAATAGCGACTCTTCTTTGATTGTAAATTTGGATTTTAAATATGGCGTTTCATGCCCAAAAATGAAAGGAACGGAAAGACCGTGAAAGGAGTTTTCAAAAAATGAAAATAATAGTGAATGGAAAGAAATCAATTGCATTACTAATGGCAATTGTAATTGCGATTGGATGCTTTTTCGTAGGAACAGGGAAACTGAATGTTGACGCAGTAAGCGTATCTGGAGACCAAATTGTAAGTTATGCAAAGCAATTCATTGGATATCCATATGGTAGTAGCTATGGCCCGAATTCATTTGACTGTTGCGGGTTGGTTAAA
This sequence comes from Clostridia bacterium, assembly GCA_017428525.1. Classification (GTDB taxonomy): domain Bacteria; phylum Bacillota; class Clostridia; order Oscillospirales; family Acutalibacteraceae; genus CAG-177. Next base: position 40,355 of record JAFRQQ010000022.1, read on the forward strand.
TATGTGTTTGGGCATTTCGGAATAAGTCTTCCTTGGAATTGCTATGATTATAAAGATTATGGAACGGTTGTAAGCGCGAGCAATGCAAAACCTGGGGATTTGGTTGTTTGGCATGGCAAGCATGTCGCAATTTATATTGGGGACGGCAATACAATTAATGCACTTAATAAGAGTGCGGGTGTTTGCTATACAAAAGTCAGTAACTACGGACACTACGAAGGTTCAACTTTTGTTCACGATAACCCATCATACTATATTAGAGTTAATGGTGTTGGCGAAACTGTAACAGTTTCCTTTGACGCAAATGGAGGAACTGCTTCAAACTCAAAAGTGTCTTTTTTTGCTGACGAAAAATATGGAGAAGCTTTCCCTGTTGCATGGAGAAACGGTTACACCTTTGACGGTTGGTTTACTTCAGCTTCCGGCGGAACCCAGCATACACACACAACGAAAGCGTCAAAAAGTGTAACGAAGCTTTATGCGCATTGGGTTAAGAATACAACTGGCGTTCTTGAAGAAGGTCATATTTATAAGATTTATAGCAAAAAAAGCGGGCTCCCTCTGCAAGCAATGGGTTCATCTGTGCGCAGCGAAGTGCATCAAATGCAGGAATCCAATAGTTCTACCCAGCTTTGGCGCGTCATTTCCGCAGATGATAACGGATACTACAGGCTTGAGTCCTTGTATGGTGGACTGTCACTTGATATGAACGCCGACAATAAATATGAATATCTGCTTCCGTTAAAAATATATACGCAAAATACGAATTCGGACGCCCAGTTTTTCTCAATTATCTCTCGCGGAAACGGCTATTACTCGATTCATTCCAAGAATACTTGTTTGGCGCTCGATATTTATGACGGATCAACGGAAGCGAACGCAAAAGTTGTGCAATGGGATCCGCATGGTCTAGACAATCAGCTTTACAAATTTGAAGAGATTGAAGATCGTACCATCACCTTCTATAATAATTATAACAACAACTATCTTCCCTCTCTGCGCGAAGTGTATGAACACGAAGGATCAACGGTTCCGAAGAACAATTATAATTCCAGAGGGGACGGCGTCTCTGTGCGCATTGATCCGTCGAACGACAGCCTGATTATTACGCAGACGGTTGCCAACAAAGATAATGATATGCGCTGGGTGGCAGCAATGACAGATTCCAACACGTTTGGACCCAACGCGCTTGAGGATACGACCGTTGAGCTGCATTTCAAGGCGAAGGCGTCGGTTTCCGGCGCAAATATCCAGTTCCGCTGGGGCTTTGATTCTGTTGATAATTATTATCCGGCAGCACTGACAACAGCGTGGAAGGATTATACGGTTGAGATTCCGCGCACGAGGAAATCCGGAAATAATCTGCACCCCTATATTGATAAAGCGTGTACAGTTGAAATCAAAGAAATCGCGTTGTATGTCAAGGGCAGTACCGGTTATATCGGAGATACCGATTTCTATTCTCCGCAGACTATTACTGAGAATATATACAATAGTGTTGTGTTTGGTCCCTCGAATCCGACGCGTGAAGGCTATGAGTTTGACGGCTGGTATGATAAGCGCGTCGGCGGCAATCTGATCAGCAGCGACGGCATCGTTTTTATCGGCGATTTGCCGGGCAATCTTGCCGTGTATGCACATTGGATAAAGAGTGAAGTGCATGTGCATAGTTTCACTACAACCGTTACGCAGGCAACCTGTGAAACAGAAGGCCATACGCTGAAGGTGTGCGAGGTTTGCGGATATGCAGAGGATACCGTTACTCCGGCGCTTGGTCACGATTATATTCATATGCATCGTGATGCAACATGCACCGAAGGAGTCTACGATGATTGGACATGCAGTCGCTGCGGGTCATCTTACGGTGGCGGCGGCGATCCGCTCGGTCACGACTATTATCCTGCGGTGACGCACGAAGCCGGATGCACCTCCGATGGTTATATCCTGTATAAGTGCAGTCGTTGTGAGGATGAATATACGGAGACTCTTCCCGCACACGGTCATGATTTCGGCGAATGGGTCAATGCGGATCAGAACCGCCACAAGCATGTGTGCTCATGGGATGAATCCCACGTGGAGTATGCCCTGCACGAGTGGGATGAAGGCGTTATAACGACGCAGCCAACCGCAACATCGGACGGCGTGATGACGTATACCTGCACTGTCTGCGGCGCGACCAAAACAGATACCATCGCTGTAAATTATGAAAAGATCGCAGTAAAAACCCTGCCAACCAAAACATCCTATTTTGTCGGTGATTCATTAAATCAAAGTGGTCTGACGCTGACGGTCACCTTTAATAACGGCAATACGGAAACGATCAGCAGCGGCTTTACCTGCACGCCCACGAAGCTGAACGCCGCCGGCACGCAAAAAATCACCGTCAGCTATGGCGGAAAAACGACGTCCTTCAATGTGACGGTAAAGAACGACACGGTGTCTGGTATCGAGATCAAAGCGCAGCCGAACATGACAACTTACTATGTCGGCGACTCATTTGATCCAACCGGTATGACGCTGACGGCAACCTATGCCAGCGGAAAGACCAAAACAATCTATGAAGGCTTTACGTGTTCGCCCGAAACTCTTTTGAATGCCGGAACGCAAACGATCACCGTGACCTATGGCGGGAAAACCGCAACCGTCACCGTTCGGGTGAATGAAGATCAAATCAGTGGAATTACCGTTGCAACGCTGCCGAACAATATGAATTATTACGTCGGCGATTCGATCAGTACAAACGGGCTGACACTCAATGTGTCTTATGCAAGCGGCAAAGCAGAAACGGTTGACAGCGGCTTTACCGTAACGCCGGGTATATTCCGGAGAGAAGGCACACAGACCGTGACGGTGCAGTATAGGGGCATGACAACAAGCTTTGAGGTTGCCGTTGAAGAACTGCCCGTCAAGTCTTACAGAATCAATTATATCGTCGACGGCGCGCCTTACTACACCGGCGCCTATCAGGAAGGGTTTGCGATCACGCCGCCGACAGTGCCGACAAAAGCGGGTTATACCTTTATGGAATGGTCGCCGGCTTTGCCCGCAGTGATGCCCGGTCATGATCTGACTGTAAACGCTTTATTTGCGCCGATCAAATATAATGCAGAGTTTATTGCGGATGGAACGACGATCGCAATTGTGACGTATACGGTTGAGGATCAGTCAATCCGGGAGCGTGAGCCGGCAGTTCCCCAGAAAACCGGTTATACCGCAAAATGGAACGACTATGAACTGGAGATTGGCGGAATCAAGGTGTATGCAGTTTATACTCCAATTCCAATTGAAAATGCGAACATCAAGATCCGCAACTTTGTCCCCACCCGCACCGAGGCTTATAAGACCACCATCACCTTCACGGCGATCGTGACCGACGCGCCAGCTGGTGCAACGATCCAGTGGTTCGTCAATGACAAGAAAGCAGAAACCGGCGAGACCTGCACGGTCAAGCAGGCGACCACAGATTTCACCGTGCAATGCAAGCTGATCGGCAGTGACGGCAGCGTCCTGGCGGAGAGCGAAATTGAGACCGTCAAGGTCAACACCGGCTTCTTCGCAAAGCTCATTGCCTTCTTCAAAGGCCTCTTCGGCTCCCTGCCCGTGATCGCACAGACGATCAAGGAAACCCTGTAAGCGGCATCCGCACAAAAACAAAACACCAATAAAAAAGCAGCTCGTTTCGGCGAGCTGCTTTTCAATATACAAAGAGAAGCGGGCGGATCTGCAGCGCGTTCTCAAAAGAAAGCGCCTTTGCCGCCGACAGTCTGCGCGCTGTCCGCGGAAAAGCCGACCACCCGCAGGGCGTTGACCCTGCGGGTGGTTTTAACACTATTGCGTTCAGATTCAGCCGTTCTGATCCGGCGCATGCAGGATCGTTTCCGCCGCGCGTTTCGCTGCGGCGGTCAGGTCGCTGCGGCAGGTGCGCAGCAGTTCCGCCATGGGTTTGGGCGTTTCCGTGCTGAAACAGGCTGCCGTGACGCCGCAGCCGAGGATGCGTTCCCAGCCGTCGCCCTTGCAGCCGCAGATCGCGAGCACGGGCTTGCCCGCCGCCGCGCCGCGCTTTGCCACGCCGGAGATCACCTTGCCGTCGGCGGACTGGCTGTCCAGCCGCCCTTCGCCGGTGATGATCCAGTCGGCTTGCGCCGCCAGCGCGTCAAAGCCCGCCGCGTCCAGCACAAGGTCAATGCCCTTTTTCAGCGTCGCGCCGAAAAACGCGACCGCGCCGCCGCCGAAGCCGCCCGCCGCGCCCGCGCCGGGCATCGCGGCAACATCCGAGCCGCAATCCGCGGCGATCACCGCTGCGAGCTGCCGCAAGCCGGCGTCCAGCTGCGCGACCATCGCGGGGTCCGCGCCCTTCTGCGGGGCGAATACGTAAGCCGCGCCCTGCGGCCCGAAGAACGGGTTTTCCACATCGCAGGCCGCCTCGACCGGCAGGGGAAAGGGCGTCGCCGGCGGCAGGATCTTGCGGATGTCCGCCAGGTGCGCGCCGACCGGCTCCACGGGATCGCCCGCGGCATTCAGAAACTGCCAGCCGAGCGCGGACGCCGCGCCGATTCCGCCGTCGTTTGTGGCGCTGCCGCCGAGCCCGAGCAGGATCCGCTTTGCGCCGCTGCGCGCCGCGTCCAGCATCAGCTCGCCGACGCCGCGCGTTGTGGCCAGCGCCGGATTCTTCTTCTCGCCCGCCAGCGGCAGGCCCGCGCAGGCCGCCGTTTCAATGACCGCCGTGCCGTCCGGGAGCAGCAGATAGCCCGCCTGCATCGGCGTGCCGAAGACGCCGCTGACCGTGGCGCTACATGCGGTCCCGCCGCAGCAGGTGCGCAGCGCCTCCGCCAGCCCCTCGCCGCCGTCGGCCACGGGGAGCCGGGTGATTTCCAGCGTCGGATCAGCTGCAAGCAGGCCCTCTGCGATCAGATCGGCCACCTGCGCCGCCGTCAGCGTGCCTTTGAAGCTGTCCGGCGCGATCAGTATGCGTTTGCCGCTCATTCCGCCGACACTCTGCGGATGTAGCGCTTGAAGAAGGCGACGCCGGGTTCAATGGCCTCGACCGGAATGCGCTCATTCGTCGCGTGGGTGCAGAGCAGCAGCTCCACGGATGCGCGGTAGGGGGAGTAGCGATAGATGTTTTCGCAGATCGGCTCATAGTAGCAGGCGTCCGTGCCGCCCATGACGAGGTAGGGGGCGACGATGTTGTCCGCGCTTTCCTGCATGCAGAGCTCTTCGATGATTTTGAAGGTGCGGGAATCCGTCGGCGAGAACTTCGAGGCTTCCTTCGCCTTGAGGATATTGACTTCGATGTTCTTGTTGCGCACGACCTTGTGAATGTGATTCTCCACGTCGGCGATCGTCGTGCCGGGCATCATGCGGAAGTTGACCGTGACGCTCGCCTTCTGCGGGAGCACGTTTGCCGCGGGGCTGCCCTCGGCCATGGTGACGCCGGTCGTGGTGCGGATCAGGCTCGCCGCGGGCGGAATCTGCTTCATCACGGTCTTGAGCACGGGCTTGAGATAGGGCAGGTTGCAGGTCACAAGCCGCACGGGATAGGTGCAGTTGCGCCCGATATTTTCAAACAGGCTGGTGACGAAGGGCTTGAGCTCGGACTGGAACTGATGATTCTCCAGGTCGCGGATGACGTTTGCGAGCTCGCCGAGCGCGGAATGCTTCGGCGGCTGCGAGGAATGGCCGCCCTTGGAGCGCAGGCTGATCTCGAAATCGGCGTAGCCCTTTTCCGCGATGCCGATGCCGACCAGGGATTTGTTGTTGATCACGCCCTTGACGTTGACGGGCAGGATCGCGCCGCCCTCGTCGATGACGCTGTCCAGATGGACGCCGCGGCTTTTCAGCGTTTCCATGATGGATTTCGCGCCGCCCTCACCGGAGGCGACCACCTCTTCATCCTGGCCGAAGAGCAGATAGACGTCGCGCTCGGGCTGGAAGCCTTCTTCCAGCAGGGTCTCCACGGCCTCCATGACGCCGGTCAGATGGTTTTTGATATCCAGCGCGCCGCGGCCCCAGATGAATTCGCCGTCGTTGTAGCCAGAGAACGGGGGATGGGTCCAGTCGTCCCAGGTGCCCTCGGAGATCGGCACGACGTCCTGATGCGCCAGCATCGCGATCGGATCCAGATCGTCGCGCGTGCCCTTCCAGCGGTAAAGCAGGCTCGCTTCGTTGACGATTTCCCGCGTCAGCGTTTTGTGGAGCAGGGGATAGGCTTCCTCCAGGAACGCGTGGAATTTCTCAAACTGCGTGTAGTCCACGTCCGCCTTGTTCGGATAGCTGACGGTCGGGATGGAGATCGCCTGGGAGAGATGCGCCATGGCGCGTTCGGCGTTCACGGCCTCGGGCGTCAGCGTGCCGTAATCCCGGGCCTCCGGCTTGAATTTCAGCGCGCGCACGGCGTTGACCGCCGTCGCAGCGCCGAGCGTGCCGCCCACGGCGCCGAGGATCACTTTATTCTTCTTCATCATTGTTATCAACCCTTTCTGTGCTGTTTGCAGTTTCATTTAAAATCACGGCGCTGTATTTTTCCAGCAGACGCCGTGCGGCTTCCAGTGTGTCCTCCTCCGACGGCGGCGCGGGATTCGCGGTTTTGAGCCAGTTGCGTTCGAATTCCGCGTATTTTTTATAGAAGGCGTTGCCGCAGTAGAGGTTGCGCTCGCAGTGTTGCTTTTTGGTCGTGGTGGAAAACCGGCGGCGCCGCGGGAATTCCAGCGCCAGCTTCTCAAAGAAGCTCTGCCAGCGCTTGCTGTAGTAGGAGGCGATCATGCCGCCCCATTCCTTCCAGGCGTAGTCGTAGTTGACCGTGTTGTTCACCGGACCCCAGAGCGTGAGCTGCGTGAGCAGATTCAGCTCGAAGTTTTCTTTTTCCTTGTCGTTGAGCGCGGCGGCGGCCGCTTCCTCCAGATGGCGGTGCAGCGTCAGCTCCGGCCGCGTCTGCAGCAGGGCGTCGAGCTCCTCGCACAGGCGCAGGAAGGCGTTGGCCGAGCGCTCGAACAGATTGACGTTGCGCTCGTTGAAGCCGGTCATGACGCGGTCATAGAGCGCGGAAGCGTAATTGCTCATCACCTGCCGCACAAGGTCGCACGCGTCGAAGACGAAGCCGTCGGTCTGCGCGGTTTCCGACGCCAGCAGCTTCTGCGCCGCGCGGCAGAGCAGCTTGTTGTCATAGCGCAGCTCGCGGTGATCGTTCGGCGCGGTGTGGCGCAGCTCCGTGGCCGGCCGCGCGCAGATGACCGAGCCGGTTTCGCGGCCCGTGCAGGCGGGGGAATAGCAGCTCTCCCGCAGCAGCTGCATCGCTTCGGTCAGGCAGGCCTCGTCGCTGCCGTAGCGGCGGCGGGCGTAATCGCGCAGCCAGGCGTCGAGGTCGATCGCGCCGGCCTCGGTCAGCATCTGAAACGCGAGATCGTAATACAGCGGATTCTGGAACACGCCCTCCATAAACAGGCCGGTGCCCACGCAGTTTTCCGCGTTCAGCTTCGCATAGGGATTTTCCGCGAGCGCGTCGATGCTGCCGTGCAGGGTGTTGCGGTCGCCGAAATTATGCAGGTTGCCCAGCACGAAATCATAGCCCCAGAAGTTCTCGGTCTCCTTGCATTTGGAGGCGTCGATGTCGAGAATCAGCAGGCGCTCCTTCGGCACGGCCTTGACGATTTTTTCGCGCAGCGACCAGCTCTGCATCACCCAGACGGAATCCGTGTCGAAGGACTGATACATGTCGTCGATCGCGCGGCCGACCTGCCGCAGATAATCGCGGGTCTTGACGCCGGGCTCATTCTCGTGGAAGGGGTCGCAGGCATAATAGTGGAAAGCGCCGAAGAGCTGCCGCTGCTTTTCAAGCAGGGCGTGGCCCACGCGCCGGAAGACCGGATCGGTCGGATCGAGCTGATAGGTCACGGGGAAGTTGCACCAGGAGGGGATCATCCGCAGCTTGGTGCCGGGGAAGACCTTGACGATGTTGCGCGGCACACTGCCGGCAAAGCCCTGCTGGATCGGCGTCATGCCCAGCTCGGTTTCGCGCGCGAGGATCTTTTTGCCCAGTTCAACGCGCCGCTCGATGTATCTGACGTCCATCAGGCTGAAATAGCCGCAGAGATTCGTCATCAGCTGCCACGGCCAGAAGCCGGGACCGGAGAGATAGGAGAGCGCGCCGGTCTCGCTGTAGCCAAGGTCACGCATCGTGTAATACCAGACGGCCTCGCTGCCGACCACGCTCAGCGGCATGTTGACGCCGTTCATGGCCATGAAATCGATCTCGCGCTCCCAGTCCTCCCACTGCCAGAAGGCGAAGGAGTAACCGACCGTGCAGTAGTTCATATAGACGCGGCGTTCCTGCGGGATCACCTTTTCGAGCCGCCCGGCAAAGAGCGGGGCCTGCGCAACCTGCAGCGTGCGGTTGCCGCAGTGGGAGAGGTTGACGCCGCAGAACTGACGCAGATAGGCGTAATAGCCCATGGCCTGGCTGATTTTGCAGTCGCCGCAGATGACGATCTTGCCGTCCTCGCAGAAAACGGCGTAGGTGTTTTTGCCGTCCTGCGGCGGAATGTCGCGCAGAACAAAGCGGTCGGCGATTTCCGGGGTGTTGCGCAGGATCAGATTTTGCATAAAATCATCCCCATTTTAATATGATACGGTATTATTATAGCAAAAATCCGCTAAAACACAAGAGCAAAAATCGCATTGGGGAAAAGTTTTGACCAGGCACCGCGCGTGCGGCACGAAAGGCATTCCGTCCGACGGAGAAAAGAATTTGCTATTTTTCGCAGAAACCCCTTGACAAATTAGCGAAGGCTAACTATAATAACAGGTGGTTAGGCACTGCTAACCTCTTGTTTTTACCCTGGCGGTTAGCAGAAGCTAATTCGATGGACAGGAGGAACCGGTATGATACCTCTCAGCATGGCGGACGTCGGGCAGCAGCAGATCATCCGGCGCATCGGCGGCAATCCGGAGGTCCGGAAGCATCTGGAAACGCTCGGTTTCAACGTGGGCGGCGAGGTTTGCATCGTGAGCACGCTTGGCGGCAATCTGATCGTGAAGGTCAAGGAGAGCCGCGTGGCTGTCAGCGAGGAGCTGGCGCGAAAGATTATGGTATAAAGTTTTATCAAAGGAGGCATCGGCAGTGAAAACACTCAAGGACGTCGGCATCGGCGAAACGGCAACGGTCGTCAAGCTGCATGGCGAGGGCGCGGTGAAGCGCCGCATCATGGATATGGGCATCACCCGGCATACGCCCGTTTACGTGCGCAAGGTCGCGCCGCTCGGCGATCCGGTCGAGGTCACGGTGCGCGGCTATGAGCTTTCGATCCGCAAAGCGGACGCGGAAATGATCGAAGTGGAATAATCGCAGCGCATCTTATTTTGCGCAAGAGGTTAGCGATTGCTAACCAAATTGCAGATTTCAGAAGAAAGGAACGCGGGAGTATGAGTATACGAATTGCACTAGCAGGCAACCCGAACAGCGGCAAAACCACGCTGTTCAACGCGCTCACCGGCTCCAACCAGTTCGTCGGCAACTGGCCGGGCGTCACGGTGGAGAAAAAGGAAGGCAAGCTGAAAAAGCACGACGACGTCACGATCACCGACCTGCCCGGCATTTATTCGCTGTCCCCCTACACGCTGGAGGAAGTGGTCGCCAGAAACTATCTGATCGGCGAGCGGCCGGACGCCATTCTGAATATCATCGACGGCACGAATCTGGAGCGCAATCTCTATCTGACCACGCAGCTCACGGAGCTGGGCATCCCCGTGGTGCTGGCCATCAACATGATGGACGTGGTCCGCAAAAACGGCGATAAGATCGACACGGTGTCGCTCGGCAGGCAGCTCGGCTGCACGGTGACGGAGATTTCCGCGCTGAAGGGCGACGGTGTCGCAGAAGCGGCGCAGGCCGCGATCAAAGCGGCGACGAACGCAAAAACCGTGCCGATGCACACCTTTTCCGGCCCGGTGGAGCACGCGCTGGCTCACATTGAGGAGGCCGTGGTCCACGATCTGCCGGAGGAGCAGCAGCGCTGGTATGCCATCAAGGTGTTCGAGCGGGACGACAAGGTACTGGAAAAACTGAATATCCCCGCCGATACGCTGGCGCATATCGAAAAGGATATCGCCGCCGCGGAGGAAGAGCTGGACGACGACGCCGAAAGCATCATCACCAACGAGCGCTATATTTATATCGCCGAGCTGATCAAATCCTGCTATAAAAAGAAAAACAAGGGCAGCCTGACCACGTCGGACAAAATCGACAAGGTGGTCACGAACCGCTGGCTGGGCCTGCCCATCTTTGCCGCCGTCATGTTCCTCGTGTACTGGATCGCCATGGTGGCTGTGGGCGCGCCCGCCACCGACTGGGCGAACGACGGTCTGTTCGGGGACGGCTGGCATCTGTTCGGCATCGGCAGCAGTGCGTATGGGGAAGTTGATGAAGCATACAGCGACGCGCTGAACGCGGTGCAGGCGTTTACGGACATCGATCCCGAGGCGGAGGACTTCGACGAGGCGGCCGCAAAAGCGGCGCTGGCGGCGTTCGTCCCCGCGGAATCAAGCGCCGCGGTGGATGTGGAGGATGAGGAGACGCTGGAGGTCACCACGCTGACCGCCTACGCTGACGCGATCCCCGCGGACGCGGACATGGACGAAACCGTTGGCACGACCTTCACGGAAGCGAAGCAGTATTTTGCAGAACGCGGCTTTGACGCGCCCGATCCCGCCGACTACGGCGTGTGGGTGCCCGGCGTGCCCGTGCTGATCGGCAATCTGCTGGAAAAGGTCCACGCCGCGGACTGGCTGCAGGGCCTGATCCTGGACGGCATCGTGGCCGGCGTGGGCGCGGTGCTCGGCTTTGTGCCGCAGATGCTGGTGCTGTTTTTGATGTTGGCGTTTTTGGAGGCCTGCGGCTACATGGCGCGCATCGCCTTCGTGCTGGACCGTATCTTCCGCAAATTCGGCCTGTCCGGCAAATCCTTCATCCCCATGCTCATCGGCGTGGGCTGCGGCGTGCCCGGCATCATGGCCAGCCGCACCATTGAGAACGAACGCGACCGCCGCATGACGATCATGACCACGACCTTCATCCCCTGCGGCGCAAAGGTGCCGTTCATCGCGATGATTGCCGGCGCGATCTTCGGCGGCTCCGCGTGGATTTCCACCTCCGCCTATTTCATCGGCATGGCGGCGATCGTGGTCTCCGGCATTATGCTGAAAAAGACGAAGATGTTCGCGGGCGAACCCGCGCCCTTCGTCATGGAGCTGCCGGCCTATCACTGGCCGACCCTCGGCAACGTGCTGCGCAGCATGTGGGAGCGCGGCTGGTCCTTCATCAAGAAGGCTGGCACGATCATCCTGCTTTCCACGATCCTCGTGTGGTTCACCTCGTACTTCGGCTTCACCGCCGACGGCTTCCGCATGCTGACGGAGGAGGAGCTTGATCAGTCGATCCTCGCGCGCATCGGCAGCCTGATCGCTTGGATCTTTATCCCGCTCGGCTGGGGCACCTGGCAGGCGGCGGTGGCCTCCATCACCGGCCTTGTGGCCAAGGAAAACATTGTGGGCACCATGGGCATTCTCTACGGCGGCGGCGAGCAGACCGCCTGGCAGGCGCTGCACGCGGCGTTCACGGGCGTGACCGGCTTCTCCTTCCTCGTGTTCAACCTGCTGTGCGCACCCTGCTTTGCGGCCATCGGCGCCATCAAGCGTGAAATGAACAACGCCAAATGGACCTGGTTCGCCATTGCCTATCAGTGCGGCTTTGCCTACGCGGTTTCCCTGTGCATCAACCAGATCGGCGGCATTTTCACCGGCAACTTCAACGTGATCGGCTTTATATGCGCGCTGGCGGTCATCGCCGGTATGGCGTATATGCTCTTCTTCCGCAAATACAAGGAAGCGACCAAGCTGACAAAGAAGGTTTAAGCGACCGAAAACCCGACGAAAGGAAGCGATCTTATGCTTGCATGGCTGGCGGCAAATCTCGCCAATCTTCTGATCGTCGCGCTGCTCCTTGCCGTCGTGACGCTGATCATCGTCAGACTGGCAAAGAATAAAAAGCGCGGAACGACCGCCTGCGGCTGCGGCTGCGCAAACTGCGCGATGCGCGACGCCTGCCACCCGAAGTCGTAACCGCGCGGGCGGACGGAATACAAAAGGAATATTTATTTGCGGCGTCGGGGTCCGGACCCCGGCGCCGTGTGCTTTTTTCACATTGCGCCGCCCCGAAACGCGCAAATCCGTCGGCGATCCCGCCGGCAAACGGTGCGGAATGCCCCGCCGGGGACAAAAATCCGGGACGGAACGAAAAAAAACCGCCGAAATTTTAAAATAACGCTTTACACTTTGCGTGAAATACAGTATTATAAATATATGTGTGATTCCAATACTAGATAAAGGCGGTGTTTTTATGCAACCGGTATATCACCGGATCCTGCTCAAGCTCAGCGGCGAGGTGCTTGCGGGCGAGCACGGGCACGGATTCGATTTTGACACGATCAACGCCGTGTGCGCGGCGGTGCGCGACCTGACCGAAAACGGCGTGCAGGTCGGCCTCGTCGTGGGCGGCGGCAACTTCTGGCGCGGCCGCTCCGGCGGCAGCATGGACCGCACGCGGGCCGATCACATCGGCATGCTTGCCACGATGATGAATTCCCTTGCGCTGGCGGATTCTCTCGAGCAGCTCGGCGTGCCCGTGCGCGTGCAGAGCGCGATCGAAATGCACCAGATCGCGGAGACCTATATCCGCAACCGTGCGGTGCGTCACCTCGAAAAGGGCCGCGTGGTCATCTTCGGCAGCGGCACCGGCAATCCCTTCTTCTCCACCGACACCTGCGCGGCGCTGCGCGCGGCGGAGATCAAGGCGGATATCATTCTCAAGGCGACCAATGTGGACGGCGTGTTTGACAAGGATCCCAACAAGTTCCCCGACGCCGTGAAATATGACGTTGTCTCCCACACCGAGGTGCTCAAGAAGAACCTCAAGGTGATGGACGCCACGGCGGCTTCCCTCTGCCGTGACAACAATATACCCATTCTTGTGTTCAATTTGTCCGATCCGCAGAATATCGTCCGCGCTGTGATGGGCGAGAATGTCGGAACGATCGTGAAGGAGGATTAATTTATGGAAACCGTATTCAAAGTCACCGAGGAAAAAATGGGCAAAACCGTCAAGCATCTGACCGCCGATTACGCGGCGCTGCGCGCGGGCCGTGCGAATCCCGCCGTGCTCGACAAGATCCGCGTGGATTACTACGGCACGCCCACGCCGATCAACCAGATGGCCGCCGTCTCCGTTTCCGAGGCGCGCATCCTGAGCATTCAGCCCTGGGACGTTTCCACGCTGCACCCGATCGAGAAGGCGATCCAGGCCTCCGATATCGGCATCAATCCGCAGAATGACGGCCGCGTGATCCGCCTGATCTTCCCGCAGCTGACCGAGGAACGCCGCAAGGAGCTGTGCAAGGACGTCAAGAAGATGGCCGAGGAAGCCCGCGTGGCGATCCGCTCCATCCGCCGCGACGGCATCGACAAGGTCAAGAAGATGGAAAAGGCCTCCGAGATCACGGAAGACGATCTGAAGGACGCCGAGAAAAAGCTGCAGGATTTCACGGATAAATATATCAAGGAAATCGACAAGGCAGCGGACGAAAAGGAAAAGGATATCATGGCGATCTGATCGCCATCGGTGGAAGGCGGAGCCGAAACTCCGCCTTCTTTCTGCAACAGGAGAAGGATTATGACTGAAACGGAACGTGCGCAGGTGCATCTGCCGCGCCATATCGGCATCATCATGGACGGCAACGGGCGCTGGGCGAAGCAGCGCGGTCTCGAGCGCAGCGAGGGGCACCGGGCCGGCGCGAACACCTTCCGCCGCATCTGCGATTACGCGGCGGAGATCGGCATCGAATGCCTCACATTTTACGCATTCTCCACGGAGAACTGGAAGCGCCCGCCGCGGGAGGTCGCGGCGATCATGGATCTGTTTCGCGACTATCTGAAGGAGGCGCAGGAACGGGAGGCCGAAAACGCGCAGAAGGGCTTTCGCATCCGCTATATCGGCACGCGGGAGGGCCTCGCGCCGGATATTGTCGCCATGATCGAGCTGATCGAGCGGCAGTCCGCCGCGCAGACCGCCACGGTCGTCAACCTTGCGGTCAATTACGGCGGGCGGGATGAGATCGTGCACGCGGTGCGTGCGCTGGCCGCGCAGGTCGCCGCCGGCACGCTGCAGCCGGAGGAAATCACCGAGCAGATGATCGGCGAGCGGCTGTATACCGCCGGGCTGCCGGACCCGGATCTGATCATCCGGCCGAGCGGGGAGCTGCGGCTGTCCAACTTTCTGACCTGGCAGTCGGCCTATTCCGAGCTGTGGTTCTCCGATATTCTTTGGCCGGATTTCACGCCCGCGGATCTCGACCGCGCCATTTTTGATTACAACGAAAGAAACCGCCGGTTCGGCGGCGTTTGATAAAGGGGGAAGTCCCTATGAAGCAACGAATCATTACCGGCATCTCCGCCGCGCTGTTTGCCATCGGCTGCCTGGTGCTCACCGGCTTTGGCTTTTACGCCTGGCTGAGCATCCCCATGGCGCTGCTCTCGGGCATTGCGGCCTATGAGGTGCTGAAGGTTTCCAAATGCAAAAACAAGGTGCTCACCGCGGTGGCGATCGTATTTGCGGCGCTTGTGCCGTTTTATATCGCGTTTGACGTCGCGGACCGCATTCCGGTGCCCACGAGCGTGCTGCTGATCATCTATGTGCTGGCCGTGCTGATCATCATGCTGAAATTCTATGATGTGACGCGCTTCGAGCATGCGGCGCTCGCGCTCTTTGCCTCGATCGCGGTGCCGGCGGGGCTCTCGCTGCTCATTCAGCTTGTGCGCTTCTGCGGCGAGCGGCCGGCGCTGTTTCAGCGCTCCCACGCGGTGTTTTTCCTGCTTTGCGCGATGTTCGCCGCCTGGCTGAGCGATACCTATGCCTATTTCTTCGGCAGCAAATTCGGCAAGCATAAGATGACGCCGAAGATCAGCCCGAAGAAATCCTGGGAGGGCGCGATTGCCGGCGTGGTGCTCACAACTGTCAGCGGCCTGATCGCCTACGCGGTCTGCGCGCATTTCTATTTCCATCTGCCGACCGTGCGCTGGTGGATGGTCGCGCTGGGCATGCCCGTGCTCTGCGTGATGGGCATTTTCGGCGATCTTTCCGCCTCCGTGATCAAGCGGAATTTCGGCGAGAAGGATTTCGGCAATCTCTTCCCCGGTCACGGCGGCGTGCTGGACCGGATCGACAGCTTTCTCTTCACGCTCCCGACGACCTATGTGCTCGTGGTCGGCGTGACGGCGCTGTGCGGCGGCTGAGTCCGGCACGCGGCGCATAGAATCTACGGAAATGAGGCGAAGACATGACAGCTTCCTTATTCTTTAAAATGCTCACGGCGGCCGTGATGGCGCTGTTTACGGCGATTGGAGGTATTTTTGTGCCCGGAGAGAAAAAAGACATCTGCATGATCGCGCACCGCGGCTACAGCGGCGTCTATCATCAGAATACGGAGATTGCGTTTCAGAAGGCGGCGGAGCACGGCTCCGGCGGCGCGGAAACGGACGTGCGCGTGACGAAGGACGGCGTGTTCGTCGTCTGCCATAACGAGGAAGCCGTGCTCAAGGACGGCACGGAGCTGCTGATTGCCGAGCATACCTTCGAAGAGCTGACCGCGCAGCCGCTCAAGGCGCAGCGCCTGGGCGGGGATCAGTATCTCTGCACGTTCAAGCGTTATCTGGAGATCATGCGCGACAACAATATGATCTGCTTCATTGAACTCAAGGGCAGCTTCACCGAAGCGCAGGTGCGGGAGATGTTCACCATGGCCGACGAAGTCTATGATCTCTCCAAATGCATCATGCAGTCCTTCGATTTTGACAATCTGATCCGCACGCATGAGGCGTTCCCGGAGCTCGGCATCATGCTGACCTACGGCGGCAGCGATTCCAACTATGAACGCTGCTTTGAGTACGGATTCTCCATCGATACCGAATACACCGCGCTGACCGAGGAAATGGTGGAGGAATTCCACAGCCGCGGGCTGGAGGTCGCGGTCTGGACGGCGAACGATCCGCTCACGCTGGCCTACTGCAAATCCTTTGACGTGGATTATATCGAATCCGATTTCTTTGCATAATTCCGAAACGAGCATAAAGAAGGACGCACCATGATACAGACACTTGCCATTCTCGGCTCGACCGGCTCCATCGGCACGCAGGCGCTGGATGTGGCGCGGCTGCACGGCATGACCGTGACCGCGCTGACCGCAAACAGCGACGTTGACCGGCTGGAAGCGCAGATCCGGGAATTTCATCCGCAGATGGCGGCGCTCGCGGACCCCGCGGCGGCCGCGACATTGAAAATCAAGGTGGCGGATACCGCTACGCAGGTGCTTTCCGGCCCGGCGGGCGTGCAGGCCTGCGCGGCCTGCGGCGCGCAGGCGGTGCTCAACAGCATTGTCGGCATCGCCGGTCTTGCGCCGACGCTGGCCGCCATCGGGGCGGGCAGCACGCTGGCGCTGGCAAACAAGGAAAGCCTGGTGACCGGCGGCAGGCTGGTCACGGCGGCGGCGCGCGCAAAGGGCGTTGCGATCCTGCCGGTGGACAGCGAGCATTCCGCCATTTTCCAGTCCCTGCAGGGCTGCGCCGACCACGCGCAGATCAAGCGTCTGCTGCTCACGGCCTCCGGCGGCCCGTTCTTCGGCAAGCAACGGGCGGAGCTGGTCAATGTGACGGCCGCGCAGGCGCTCAAACACCCGAACTGGAGCATGGGCGCGAAGATCACGATCGACTCCGCGACCATGATGAATAAAGGACTGGAGCTGATCGAGGCCGCGTGGCTGTTTGACATGCCTGCCGACCGCATCGAGATTCTGGTGCACCGGCAGAGCATTGTGCATTCGCTCGTGGAATTTGCCGATCATTCGGTGATCGCGCAGCTGGGCGTACCCGATATGCGCATCCCGATCCAGTATGCCCTGACCTATCCCGACCGCGCGCCGAGCCCGGCCGCGCAGCTGGATCTGCTCTCCGCCGGCACGCTGACGTTTGAAGCGCCGGACGAGGAGACCTTCCCGTGCCTTGCGCTTTGCAGGCAGGCGTTCACGCTGGGCGGGCTGGTGCCTGCGGCGGCGAATGCGGCCAACGAGGCGGCGAACGCGATGTTCCGCGCGGGCAGGATCGGCTTCTATGATATCCCCCGCGCCGTGGAGCAGGCGATCGCGCTTGCGCCGACGGCCGCAGAGTATACGGCGGAGGACGTGTTCGAAACGGACGCCGAGATCCGCCGGCAGACAGAAAGGCTGTTTTTATGAAGATCCTACCGCTGATTTCGATTGCCGCCGTCTGGAGCAAGGCGTGGCCGATCCTGGTTGCGATCCTGTTTTTCGGCGCGATCATCTTTTTCCATGAGCTGGGGCATTTTTCCTTTGCCAAGCTCTTCGACGTGCAGGTGGATGAATTCTCCATGGGCATGGGGCCGACGCTGCTCAAGCGCAAACGCGGCGAAACGCAGTATTCCCTGCGCCTGTTCCCGATCGGCGGCTATGTCAAGATGGAGGGCGAGGACGACGAGAGCGACAATCCGCGCGCCTTCTGCAACAAGCCGGCCTGGCAGCGGTTCATCATCGTTGCCGCGGGCGGCTGTGTCAACCTGCTGATCGGCCTGATCGTTGTGGCGATCATGCTCGCGCAGTCCGAACTGATCGGTCTGCCGGTCATCCGTGCGTTTGAGGAAAATGCCGTGAGCAGCAGCTACGGGCTGCAGGAGGGCGACCGGATCGTGAAGATCAACGACCGCCGGGTGTTTTCGGAATACGACATGAGCTTCCTCATGGCGCGCGACAAGGACGGCGTGATCGATTTTGTCGTCGAGCGCGACGGCGGGAAGATCAAGCTGGACGGCGTGAAATTCAACACCGAGACCCGTGAGGTCAACGGCAAGCAGAGGCTGACGATCATCTATGATTTCATTATTCTGGGCGTGGAGCCGACGGCGGGGAACGTGCTGAAGAACGCGCCGCTGGAATCCGTTTCGATCGCGCGGATCGTCTGGGTCAGCCTGTTCGATCTGGTGACCGGGCAGTACGGTCTGAGCGATCTCTCCGGCCCGATCGGCACGGTGTCCTATATCGCCGAAGCCGCGCAGGTGGCGCAGCAGGAGACGGATTACACCTATCTGCTCACGCTCATGGCGCTGATCACGATCAACGTCGGCATCTTCAACCTGCTTCCGCTGCCCGCGCTGGACGGCGGACGCCTGATTTTCATTCTGATCGAAATGATCGCGCGCAAGCCCGTGCCGAAAAAATACGAGGGCTGGGTCCATGCCATCGGCATGGTGCTGCTGCTCGCGCTGATGGCGGTCATCTGCTTCAGCGACATTCTGAAACTGATTCGGGGAACCTGATATGGAAAGAAGAAACAGCCGCAAGGTCCGCGTCGGCGCTCTTGCGATTGGCGGAGATGCGCCCGTTACGGTGCAGTCCATGCTGAATGTGCCGGCGCATAAAATCGAAGAGAGCGTGGCGCAGGCCGTCGCGCTCGAAGCGGCAGGGTGCGAGATCATCCGCGCCGCCGTGCCGGATATGGAGGCGGTGCGTCTGATTGCCGCGCTGAAGGAAGCGGTCGCCGCGCCGATCGTGGCGGATATCCATTTTGACTATCGCCTTGCGCTGGAATGCGCGGCGGCGGGCGTGGACAAAATCCGCATCAACCCCGGCAATATCGGCGCGATGGAGCGCGTCCGGGCCGTGGCAGACGCCTGCCGGGCGCGGCAGATCCCGATCCGCATCGGCGTCAATTCCGGCTCGCTGGAGAAGGAGCTGCTGGCAAAATACGGCGCGCCGACCGCGCAGGCTCTGGCCGAGAGCGCGATGCGTCACGCGGCGCTGCTCGAGCAGTGCGACTTTGAGGATATCGTCATTTCGATCAAATCCTCCGACGTGCCCACGATGATCGACGCTTACCGGCTGGTCGCCGCGCAGTGCGATTATCCGCTGCATCTCGGCGTTACCGAAGCGGGCACGCATCGCATGGCGCTGATCAAATCCGCCGTGGGCATCGGCACGCTCCTGAGCGAGGGCATCGGCGACACGATCCGCGTATCCATGACGGATGATCCCGTGCGTGAGGTTGCGGCGGGCGCGGATATTCTCAAGGCGGCCGGGCTGCGGCAGGCCGGCGTGACGCTGGTGGCCTGCCCGACCTGCGGACGCACGAAAATCAATCTGATCGCGCTGGCCAACGAGGTCGAGCGCCGTCTGCAGGGCGTGCAAAAGCCGCTGAAGGTGGCCGTCATGGGCTGCATCGTCAACGGCCCGGGCGAAGCGCGCGAGGCGGATATCGGCATCGCCGGCGGCGACGGCTGCGCCCTGCTGTTCAAAAAGGGAGAACCGCTTTATAAAGTACCGGAGGCCGAGGCGGTGGACCGCCTGATGGCTGAAATCGAACGGATGGAGAACGAACCGAACCCATGAAAACATACGGAATCTTGGAATTTATCGGCGAATATCTGAGCCCGGCGCAGGCGGACGCGATCCGCAGCGGCGTTGTCAGGCGTATTTGCCTGGATGAAACGATCGGCCGGCTGGATCTGACCGCCGCATTTGATCAATATGTGGATGACGCTGTTTTGCAGGAGGTGCAGGACAGCGTCAAAACAGCTGTCGGGCTGCGCCGCGTGGAGATCGAGGGGATCTATCCCCCCGAAGCGCTGGACGCGGCCTGCGTGCCGCTTCTGCGCCGCGCGGTGAAGGCGGAGATCGCCGCCGCCAACGGGTTTCTGGAGCAGGCAGCGTTCACCTTCTCAGCGGACCGACTGGAGATCGAAGCGCCGGACGGTGCGCAGATCCTGCTCGAAGCGCAGGCGGACGCCTTTCTGCGGGACTTCATCGCCGCGCATTTCGGCCGCGAGATGCAGGTGGAGATCCGCATGCCCGCCGACGCGCAGACGCCGGAGATCGACTCGCCGGCCTATCTGGAAATGCAGCAGGCGCACGTGCATATCGAGCCGCCCAGGCCCACCGCCAAGCCGAAGAAGGCCGTGCGGACCTTTGACGATCTGCCGCTGTCGCTGACCAACGCGAAAGCGCTCTACGGCGGCAAAGTTTCCGGGCATCCCGTGCCGCTGCGCAGCATCAGCATTGAGGACGGCAACGTGACGGTCTGGGGCAACGTCTTCGGCTACGCCTGCCGCGAAACGCGCGACGGCAAGCGCCGCATCATGACCTTCAACATCACCGATCTGACCAGCTCCTATACGGTCAAGATCTTTGAAACCAAAGAAAAAAGCGAACAGCTGGCCGAAACGCTCAAGGACGGCAAGACCGTGCTCGTGCGCGGCCACGTGGAATATGACGATTATCTCAAGAGCATGTGCATCAAGGCCAACGCCGTGACGCTCGCGGAATACATGGAGCCGACCGACGACGCGCCGGAGAAGCGCGTGGAGCTGCATCTGCACACGAATATGTCCGCCATGGACGGCATGACCGCGCCGGCAAAGCTCGTCAAGCGCGCAGCCGCGTGGGGCCACAAGGCCGTAGCCATCACCGATCACGGCGTGGTGCAGGGCTTCCCGGAGGCGGCCGCCGCCGCGAAGGAGACCGGCGTCAAGGTGCTCTACGGCATGGAAGGCTATTATGTGGATGACAGCGTGACGCCCGTGGTCGGCGACAGCACGATGCCGCTCAATGGCACTTTCATTATTTTCGACACCGAAACCACCGGCCTGCGCACGCAGTATGCCCGCATGACGGAGATCGGCGCGGTGAAATACGTCGACGGCGCGGAGCGCGCGCGCTTCCAGACCTTTGTGAATCCGGAACGCCCGATCCCCAAAAAGATCACGCAGCTGACCGGCATCACCGACGCGATGGTCGCCGGCGCGCCGACGGAGAAGGAGGCGCTGCGCAGCTTCTTTGACTTCTGCGGCGAGGACGCCGTGCTTGTGGCGCACAACGCGGACTTCGACACGGATATCCTCCGCCATGCCTGTGAACGCTCGGACCTGCCCTTCCGTTATACCTATCTTGACACCCTCACGCTCGCGCAGAGCCTGATCAGCGGCGTGAAGAATTACCGGCTCGATACGCTCACAAGGCACTTCAAGCTCCCGAATTTCGATCATCACCGCGCCGATGAGGACGCCGGTGCGCTGCTCGGCATTTTTGAGAAGCTCATGGAGCAGGTGCGTGAACGCGGGGCCGAGCGCGTGGATCAGATCAACGCGGCCGTGCCGGTGGATCCCAAGCGTCTGCCGACCTATCACATCATTCTGATCGCACGCAACAAGGTCGGCCTGAAGCATCTGTATCAGCTGATCACGAAATCCAATCTGGAGTATTATTACCGCCATCCGCGCATCCCGCGCAGCGAGCTGCTGCGGCACCGGGAGGGGCTGCTCGTCGGCTCCGCCTGCGAGGCCGGTCAGCTCTATCAGGCCGTGCTGCTCGGGCGTTCGCCCGATCGGCTGCGGGAGATCGCGTCGATCTATGACTATCTGGAGATTCAGCCGGACGGCAACAATGAATTCATGCTGCGCGCCGACACCGTGGAATCGCAGGAGGATCTGCACGCAATCAACCGCGAGATCCTTCAGCTCGGGGAGACCCTCGGCCTGCCCGTGGTCGCCACGGGCGACGTGCACTTCCTCAATGAAAGCGATAAGGTCTTCCGCGAGATCCTGATGGCGGGGCAGGGCTTTTCGGACGCTGCGGAGCAGGCGCCGCTCTATTTCAAGAGCACGACCCAGATGCTCGAGGAGCTCTCCTACCTCGGCGAGGACACCGCTTATAAAATCGTTGTGGAGAATCCGAACAAAATCGCCGATCTCTGCGAGGTCATTCAGCCGATTCCGGACGGCACCTATCCGCCGAAGATCCCCGGCGCGGATGAGGACCTGCGCCGCATCTGCTATGAGCGCATCCGGGAATATTACGGCGACCCGATCCCCGAATACGTGGAGAAGCGGCTGGAAAAAGAGCTGACCTCGATCATCAAAAACGGCTTTGCCGTGCTGTATATCATCGCGCAGAAGCTGGTCTGGGATTCCATGGCGCACGGCTATTACGTCGGCTCCCGGGGCTCCGTCGGCTCCTCCTTCGTCGCGTTTGCGGCGGGCATTTCCGAGGTCAATCCGCTTGCGCCGCATTATCTTTGCACCGGCTGCAAGCACAGCGAATTCTTCCTCAACGGCGAATACGGCTCCGGCTTCGATATGCCGCCGAAGGCCTGCCCGGTCTGCGGCAAGCCGATGGTCCGCGACGGCCACGACATCCCGTTTGAAACCTTCCTCGGCTTCAACGGCGACAAGTCGCCCGATATCGACCTGAATTTCTCTGGCGAATATCAGTTCTATGCCCACCGCTACACCGAGGAGCTCTTCGGCAAGGAGCACGTGTTCAAGGCCGGCACGATCGGCACGCTGGCGGATAAAACCGCCTACGGCTTTGTGAAAAAATGGATGGAGGAGAAGGGGCTGAGCCTTTCCGCCGCGGAGATCGACCGGCTCGTGGCCGGCTGCGTCGGCGTCAAGCGCACCACCGGGCAGCATCCCGGCGGCATGGTGGTCGTGCCGAACGACATGGACGCCGAGGATTTCACGCCGATCCAGCACCCGGCGGACGACGCGGATTCCGTGCACCGCACCACGCACTTCGACTTCCATTCGCTGCATGATACGATCCTCAAGCTCGACAACCTCGGCCACGATGTGCCCACGCTCTATAAGCATTTGGAGGATATGACCGGCACGTCCGTGATGGACGCCGACGTGTGCGATCCGCGCATTTATTCGCTTCTGACCTCGCCCGAGGCGCTGGGCGTCACGGCGGAGGACATCGACTGCGACACCGGCACGCTCTCTCTGCCGGAGCTCGGCACACCCTTCGTGCGGCAGATGCTGCTGGAGGCGCAGCCGAAGAATTTCTCCGACATGCTGCAGATTTCCGGCCTTTCCCACGGCACGGACGTCTGGCTGGGCAACGCGCAGGAGCTGATCAAGAATAAGATCTGCACCATTTCCGAGGTCATCGGCACGCGCGACAGCATCATGGTCTATCTGATTCACAAGGGCGTCGAGAGCGGCATGGCCTTCAAGATCATGGAGATCGTGCGCAAGGGCAAGGCCACGAAGCTGCTGACCGAGGAGCACAAGCAGGCGATGCTGGAAAACGGCGTGCCGCAGTGGTATCTGGATTCCTGCATGAAGATCAAATACATGTTCCCCAAGGCGCATGCGGCCGCTTACTGCATTGCCGCGCTGCGTCTGGCCTGGTACAAGCTGGAATACCCCGTCGAATACTATGCGACCTATATGACCGTGCGCGGTGAGGATATCGACACCGTGACCGTGCTCAAGGGCAGGGAAGCGGTCCGGGCCAAAATGAAGGAGCTGGACGAAAAGATCAAGGCCAAGGAGGCCTCCGCGAAGGAAGAGGGCACCTACACCTCTCTGCAGGTCATCAATGAAATGATGGCGCGCGGCATCGAGGTGCTGCCGATCGATATTTACAAATCGACCGCAAACCGCTATGTGGTGGAAAACGGCAAGATCCGTCTGCCGTTCTCGGCGCTGGCCGGCTGCGGCGGCGCGGCGGCCCAGGGACTTGAGGACGCGCGCAACGACGGCAACGGCGATTTTCTCTCCATCGAGGATGTGCAGCAGCGCTCCGGCGCTTCCAAAACCATCATGGCGGATCTGGAGGCCAGCGGCGCCTTTGCCGATCTGCCCAAAACCACGCAGCTGAGCTTCTTCTGAAAAGAATAAACCGAACATGTTATAATATTTCAAAAAAAAGTAGTTTTAATACTTCCTCGTGAAGATGATGAAAGGGGGGAAAGTATGGATTTTGAATATGATTTGAATTATCAGAACTGCATATGGACAGAGATTGAAAATCACGATGATTATCTGATGCTTTTACAAGCTTTAAAAAAGAAAGCAAAATATGTTGTGATTATTCAATATGATAATCAGGAGGAAACAGACGAGCATATTATTCAGGCGCGAAAAACACTTAAATTGATTGAAAAAGGCTATGCTACGGCTTATTTCAGCACGGTTACCGGCGCTCCGGGAAAAATGAAATATGTTTTTAAAAGGCTTGAGAATGAATCGGAATTCTTTGATTATCTGAAAAAGTTCGACACTTTTTTTGACAGAAAAAAGTTTGGCATAGATGATATTGGATTTCTGAACGGCAGAATGAAAGTGCTTGCTTATACCGTCACGCATGAGGAATTGACAGGTATTGATAAAGATTTTTGGAAAATGATGAATGAAGGCACTTGTTATGAGTTTTAAAATAGAAAGATATTTTTATTTTTGTTCCCAGAAATTATTGAGATGAGTTTTCGTTTTTCCCACCCAATGATATTTCTGTCATAACAAATAAAAAAGATGGACTGCCGCAAAAGGAGAGCACCGCTTGCGACAGTCCATTATTTTAATATTTTTGCACGGATCATTCCTTCAAAAAGGCCTCGATGGTCTGCAGATAGATCAGCAGCGCGCTGTCGATCGAGAGATAGATCTCGTGGCGGCTGTCGGGAATCTGCACCAGGCGGCCGTGCGGCACGAGGGCGATGAAATCATTTTCGCGTTCGCTGATCACGCTCTTGTCCTCCGCGGGCTGGCAGAGCAGCACCGGGCACTGAATGCGCACGCAGCGGGCGGGATCCAGATTCTTTTTCACGACCTTGATCGATTCCTCCACCCAGCGGTAGGAGGCGGAAGAGGTCTGCAGTTGAGGATCGGCGATCCGCTTGGCTTTGTAATAATTGAAACGCGCCTCGCTGGTGTCGTGGCTGTTCTCATAGGTCGCGGTCGGGTCGAAGCCCTTGTGCACAAAGACGCGCGCATCCTGCTTGCCGATCAGGCCGAAGAATTTCGTCATCGCCATCGTCACGGCGGGCGGGATCGGCATCTGCGCCTGGATCATCGGCGCGGAGAGCACGGCCTTGTCGAAGGTGGCGGGGTAGGTCTGCAGATACTGCACGGCGATCGCGCCGCCCATGGAATGCGCGTAGAGATACAGCGGCAGATTGCCGATCGCGGGCCGGACGACGCCGGTGACGAAGCAGTGCAGATCCTCCACATAATCGTCGAAGTTGCGGATGGTCACGGTCTGCAGGTCGTCGGGATTATAGCGGAAGGATTTGCCGTGGCCGCGATGGTCAATGGCAAAAACCGCAAAGCCCATCTGCAGGAAATTGTAGGACATCTCGCGGAATTTTTCCGCGCTTTCGGTGAAGCCGTGGGAAATCACGACCGCGCCGACGGCGTCGGGCTTTTTATAGGATTCATAGTGGATTTTGCTGCCGTCGTAGCCCTCGAAGGTGCCTTCCTTGCGCAGCGCCGCAAGCGCGGGCTCCACAACGGTCTGCATGGTTTCGGCATAGTTTTCTTCCCGCACGGGCAGGCTTTGGATATTCAGAGTCACTTGCATCACGCTCCTAATCATTATTATTCTTTTCTGTATTGTAGCATGCTTGCGCCGAAAAAGCAAGAGCCGAACGGCGCGGCGGCGCGATCTGGGAAGCGGGGACGAAAAAAATACGGGAAAATGCCGATTTCCACTTGCAAAATGATGCATCTGCGCTATAATGATAAACAGTTGCAAAGGGGGCTGTGTTATGGTCAACGGAAAAATCGGCTGCGCCGTGATCGGCTACGGCGGCATGGGCAGCTGGCACACAAGGAAACTCATGCAGGAGATGCAGGACGCCGCGGTCCTGGTCGGCATTTATGATATCGACCCCGCCCGCGCCGCTGTGGCGGAGGAAAACGGGATCCACGCGTTTGAGAGCCGCGAAGCGCTTTTGGCTGATCCGCGCATCGATCTTGTGACCGTGGCAACGCCGAACGACGTGCACAAAGAGATCGCGATCGCGGCGCTGGAGGCGGGCAAAAACGTCATCAGCGAAAAGCCTGTGGCCATGAACAGCGGCGAGCTCGAGGAGATGATCGCGGCGGCGAACCGCTGCGGCAAGCTCTTCACCGTGCATCAGAACCGCCGCTGGGATGAGGATTATCTCACGATGAAGGAGATTCTGGACAGCAACACGCTGGGCAGGGTGTTTCGCATCGAATCCCGGGTGCAGGGCTCCCGCGGCGTGCCGGGCGACTGGCGCAATCAGCCGGAGCACGGCGGCGGCATGGTGCTCGACTGGGGCATCCATCTGCTCGATCAGGCGCTGATGATGACGCTGCCGCGCAAGCTGTGCACGGTCTACGCGGAGCTCACGAACGTGACGAATGAAAACTGCGACGACGGTTTTCGCACGACGCTGATTTTTGACGACGGCCTTTCCTTCTATGTGGAGGTCACCACGAGCAATTTCATCGAGCTGCCGCTGTGGTATATGCTCGGCGAAAACGGCTCGGCCGTGATCGAGGGCTGGGATTGCAGCGGCCGGATCGTCAAGGTGTCGGATTGGGAAAACCGCGATGCTGTGCCGATCGTGGCCGGCGCCGGCATCACCAAGACCATGGCCCCGCGCACGGACGACACGATCAAAACGTATCCGCTGCCCGTGCAGAAGGCCGATTGGGGCGCCTATTACCGCAATGTGTTCGCCTGCCTGCGCGGCGAAGCGCCGATCCTCGTGACCCACGACCAGCAGCGCCGCCTGATGCGTCTGGTGGAGGCGATCTTCACCTCCGGGCGCGAGAACCGTGTGGTGGCGTTTGAAGAAACCGAATAAGACTGTGACGCCGCGCCGGGGTTCCCCGGCGCGGCGTGCTGCATGAACCCTTTCGCGCGTGACATCATAGAATAGAGCGAAAGGGGCGATGCGAATGAATGAATGCTATTTTTTGGGCTCGAGCGTGCCGGAGGGTTTTTTCTCCTGCTTTGATCAGCTGATGCCGCCGCTGGAGGGCTGGTACACCTATGTGCTCAAGGGCGGACCCGGCACGGGAAAATCCACGCTCATGAAGCAGATTGCGCGCGCGCTCGAGGAGCGGGAGCTGCATTGCGAATGCATCCGCTGCTCCTCGGACCCCGCCTCGCTGGACGCCGTGATCGTACCGTCCCTGCGCGTGAGCATTGCCGACGGCACCGCGCCGCATACGCTCGATCTGCCCTATCCCGGCGCGCGGGGAGAGCTGGTGGATCTCGGCAGATGCTGGGACGGACAGAAGCTGCGCGCGCGGGAAGCGGAGATCGTGGCGGTGACTGAGGAAAACAAGGCCTGCCACGCCCGCTGCCGCCGCTTTCTGGCCTCGGCGCAGGCGGTGTTTGACGACGGCGCGCGCGTTTGCAGACAGGCGCTGCTGCCGCGGCAGACGGAGCGGTATGCCGCGCGGCTTGCCAACCGGTATTTCAAGCCCCTCTCCGCGCAGGTCGGCACGCAGCGTCTGCGGCTGCTCGACGCCGTGACGCCGCTGGGCATCCTCTTTCTTTCGGAAACGGCGGAAGCGCTCTGCGACCACCGCGTCGTGCTGGAGGATGCCTTCGGCGCGGCCGCGGGCGTTCTGCTTTCCGCGCTGCGGGAGCGTGCGCTGGCAAGCGGCTATGACTGCATCGTCAGTCCGCCGCCCGGCGAGCGCAACGGCGTGCGCCACCTGATGATTCCCGCGCTTTCGCTCGGCTTCTTCACGCAGGGAAAATGCTGCCCGCTCGGCCTGCAGGCGACGCGGACGGTGCAGCTGCGCCGCTTCTATGACGGCGAGCAGCTGCGCTCGCACAAGACGCGTCTGAGCTTCGCGCAGAAGGCGGCAAAGGAGCTGCTCGAGGAGGCCGCCGGCGCGCTGATCATGGCCAAGGAGCGCCATGACGCGCTGGAGGCGCTGTATATCGACGCGATGGATTTCCGCGCGGTCGGGCGCATCCGCGACCGGCTGATCGAGGAGATCTGGCAGCGGGACTGGTACGGCGAGGGCACGCAG
Source organism: Clostridia bacterium (assembly GCA_017428525.1). GTDB lineage: Bacteria > Bacillota > Clostridia > Oscillospirales > Acutalibacteraceae > CAG-177. The sequence continues at coordinate 68,265 of JAFRQQ010000022.1, forward strand.
ACAACGGAATAAACCGACGCCCCGAAGCGCAGCAAAAGAACGCTTCGGGGCATTTTAAATATTATTATTTATTTCCTTTTAAAGATCATGTTTCGCGTGACGGAGCACGGCCTGCACCACGGCGCTGACCGTCTGCTCGGCAGTCAGGCCCGCGCAGGGGATCGTCAGGTCTGCATAGGCTTCATAGAGCGGCGCACGCTCCGCATAGAGCGCGTCGAGCGTCATATCCGCGGGCATGGCGACGCCGCGGGTCTTGATATCGGGAATGCGCGCAGCCAGCTCCGCGGTCGGGACCTGCAGATAGATCACGATGCCGCCGGCCTTCAGCGCGGCCATCGCTTCCGCGCCGTAGACGGCGCTGCCGCCGGTAGCGATCACGGAATCCGTGAAAACGGTGTCGGCAATCAGCCGGTTTTCCGCCGCCTTGAATGCGTCGAGTCCGAGCGTTTCCAGCAGCTCGCACAGACTCTTTTTATACTTGCGCTGCAGCAGCAGATCCGTATCCGCAAACTCCAGCAGCAGGGATTTGGCCAGCAGGACGCCGACGGTGCTTTTGCCGCAGCCGGGCATCCCGATCAGAACCAGATTCATACAGCCGCCTCCTTTCCGGCACCGGTGATCTCGCCGCCGCCGAGCACCACGTCGCCGTCATAAAGCACCGCGGCCTGCCCGGGCGTGATCGCCCGCTGCGGCTGATCGAAGTCGATCCGGATGCCGCCGCCCGTCGGTGTGACCATGCAGGCGGTTTCGGCCTGGCGATAGCGGATCTTCGCCTTGCAGCGGATCGGACCGGCCGGCGCTTCGCCGCTGATCCAGTGGAATGCGCGCACGGTTGCCTGCGCCTGAAAGAGATCCTCCGCGTCGCCCAGGATGACCGCGTTGCGGGCGGGATCGATCCCGCAGACAAATTTCGGCTTGCCGAAAGCGACGCCCAGCCCCTTGCGCTGGCCGACCGTATAATGAATGATGCCCTGATGCTGCCCGAGCACGTCGCCCTGCGGCGAAAGATAGTCGCCGGGCACGGCGGGTTCTCCCGTATAATGCTCGATCACGCGCGCATAATCGCCGTCCGGCACAAAGCAGATATCCTGGCTGTCGGGCTTTTGCGCGTTGCGAAAACCGTGCTGCGCCGCGACGGCGCGTACCTCCGGCTTGGTCATCTCCCCGAGCGGGAAGATCGTGTGCGCGAGCTGCGCCTGCGTGAGCGAATAAAGCACATAGCTCTGATCCTTCTCCGGATCGAGCGCTTTTTTCAGTACGAAACGGTCGCCTTCCTGCTCGATCCGCGCATAGTGGCCGGTCACGACCGCGTCGCAGCCGAGCTCCTGTGCGCGCAGATGCAGGCGCGAGAATTTCATCTCGCGGTTGCAGTCGATGCAGGGATTCGGCGTGCGCCCCGCCTGATACGCGCGGATGAACGGGTCGATGACCGCCTTGCGAAATTCTTCTTTGTAATTGAACGCGTAAAAGGGGATGCCGAGCCGGTTGGCAACACTGCGGGCGTCCTCCACGTCGTCCAGCGAGCAGCAGGTCCTGCCGCCCTCGACGGACGGCGCGTCATACAGACGCATTGTGCAGCCGATGCAGTCCCAGCCGCGCTCCTGCATGAGCATGGCCGCCACGGCGGAATCCACGCCGCCGCTCATGGCGATCAGCGCCTTCATGCAGTCTTGCGGCCCGCGCCGCGAACGGTTCTATGGAAAAATGAAAAGAATAACATGGTGTTCAGCCTCGTTTCATTGCGTTGGATTTATGCGCCGGGCGCGCTGCGCAGCTGCGTCACGGTTTCCCGCACGGCGCGGAGGATCGTTTCGATTTCGGCGTCCGTCGTTTCAGCGGAGATTGTCAGCCGCAGAGCGCTGCGGGCGAGGGACGGGCTGCGGCCGATTGCCAGCAGCACATGGCTCGGGTCGGGGGAGCCGGCCGTGCAGGCCGCGCCGGCGGCGGCGCAGATGCCGCGCGCATCCAGCAGCAGAAGCAGCGCTTCCCCCTCAACGCCGGCAAAGCTGAAATTGACGTTTCCCGGCAATCGGCGTCCGGCGTCGCCGTTGAGCACGGCCTGCGGAATCGCGGCAAGCCCGGCGATCAGACGGTCGCGTTTTTTTGTGAGCGCCGCGGCGGTTTCGTCCAGATGTGCCGCCGCTTCCGTGAGCGCCGCCGCCATGCCGACGATGCCGGGCAAGTTTTCCGTGCCCGGCCGCGCGCCGCATTCCTGCCCGCCGCCGGCAAGCAGCGGAGCGGGGCGCAGACCCTTGCGGGCATAGAGCGCGCCGGCGCCCTTCGGCCCGTGAAATTTATGCGCGGAGAGCGAGAGCAGATCGATCTGCTGCGCCCGCACGTCAATCGGCAGCTGCCCGGCCGCCTGCGCCGCGTCGGTGTGAAACAGCACGCCCGCCGCCCGGCAGACCGCGCCGATCTCCGCGACCGGCTGCACGGTGCCGATTTCATTGTTGGCAAACATAACTGAAACCAGGCTGGTGTCCGGTCGGATGGCCGACGCCACCTGCGCCGCCGTGACGACGCCGTCGGCGGGGACCGGCAGCAGTTCGGTATCAAAGCCCTCCCGCTGCAGCTGCGCGAGCGTGTGCAGCACCGCGTGATGCTCAAAGGCCGTGGAGAGGATGTGCCGTTTGCCCTGCCGCGCGCCGATATGCGCCGCCGTGCGCAGCGCCTGCGCGTCCGCCTCCGTGCCGCCGGAGTTGAAAAAGATCTCCTCTGCGTCGCAGCCGAGCGCCGATGCCATCTGCGCCCGCGCGTTTGCCAACGCCGCCGCAGCAGCGCGTCCCATGGCGTGCGGGGCGGAGGGGTTTGCGCAGACTTCATCCAGAAACGGCAGCATCGCCGCTTTTGCCGCCGGGCTCAGCCGCGTCGAGGCGGCGTTGTCCGCATAGATCATCGGCCCGTTCATTCCCGAAACAGCGCGGTCGAAAGATAGCGGTCGCCGGTATCGGGCAGCAGCGCGACGATCGTTTTGCCCGTGAAGGCCGGACGTTTCGCCAGCTGCAGCGCCGCAAAGGCCGCAGCGCCCGCGGAAATGCCGACCAGCACGCCCTCCGACTTCCCGATGCGCCGCGCGGTGTCCATGGCGTCGGCGTCCGTCACGGGAAGCACCTCGTCATAGAGGTCTGTATCCAGCACGGCGGGCACAAAATTCGCCCCGATGCCCTGAATGCCGTGCGCGCCGGTGTGACCCGAGGACAGCAGGGGAGAGGAAGCGGGCTCGACGGCAATGATCTGCACGGCGGGATTTTTCTCTTTGAGATAGCGGCCGACGCCGGTCAGCGTGCCGCCGGTGCCCACGCCTGCGACGAACGCGTCCACATACCCGTCGGTATCGGCCCAGATCTCCGGGCCGGTGGTGTCATAATGCGCCTGCGGATTCGCCGGGTTGTCAAACTGCCCGGGAATGAAGCTGCCCGGGATCTCCGCGGCCAGCGCCTCGGCCTTCTCGATCGCGCCGGACATGCCCTGCGCGCCGGGCGTGAGCACCAGCTCCGCGCCGTAGGCCCGCAGGATCGTCTGCCGCTCTGCGGACATGGAATCCGGCATAACGATCAGCAGCCGGTAGCCGCGCGCCGCCGCCACGGACGCGAGCCCGATGCCGGTGTTGCCGCTGGTCGGCTCGATGATGACCGCGCCGGGCTTGAGCAGACCGCGCGCTTCGGCGTCGTCGATCATGGCCATGGCGACGCGGTCTTTGACGGAGCCGCCGGGATTGAAGTATTCCAGCTTGGCAAGCACCCGCGCCTGCAGGCCCTCCGCCTGCATCAGATGCGTGAGCGCGAGCAGGGGCGTTGCGCCGATGAGCTGATCCGCCGACGTATAAATACGAGCCATCGCGAAGACTCCTTTCTATTAAAAGAAAATGTAATCAATTGAAATAATACTAGCATTCACGGCGCGCTTTGTCAAGGGCGGCTTGCGCGCGGCCCAGTTAACAAACAATTTACAAATAAAATATTGACAAACGCGGAAAAATGGGGTATAGTAAAAACAGAAATTAGCACTCGGCATCATTGAGTGCTAATTTTAGCACTCGAACCGATCGAATAAGCTCAGGCCGAAGGCAGGTGAACGGAATGGCGGAGCTGAACGAACGAAAAAAACAGATCCTCGCCGCCGTGGTGGAGCAATTCATCAAAACCGGCGAGCCGGTCGGCTCAAAAGAGCTGATCGCCTGCACGGGGCTGAAGGTTTCCTCCGCGACCGTGCGCAACGATATGAGCGAGCTCGTGGCGCTCGGCTATCTGGAGCAGCCGCACACCTCCGCAGGGCGCGTGCCCTCGCAGAAGGGGTATCGCTATTATGTGGATCATCTGATGAAATCCCGCGAGATCGACGAGCTGAACCGCCGGCTGATTGACGCCGGCATCTCCTCGGCGGCGGGCGATCCGGAGCGGCTGATCACCAGAGCAGGCGAGGTGCTGGCCGATCTGACCAAATGCGCGAGCATCTCCAAAGCGCCGGGCGGCGATTCGATGCTGATCCGCAAGATCGAGCTGGTGCCCATCGGCATCCATACCGCGATGCTGGTGCTGCTGACCTCCAACGGTATCCTCAAAAGCCGCCTTTGCAGGCTGGACGCGCCGCTGACCTCCAAGCTCTGCGAGGAGTTCTACAATATCGTGCAGGCGGCGATCCTCGGCAAGCCCGCGTCGGAGATCAACGTGGCCTCGATGCAGACCGTGGCCGCTTCCGTGGACGGCGACAGCTTCGCGATGCTGCCCCTGATGGCGGCGGTGTGCGAGCTCGCGCGCAGCACGGCGCAGTCCCGCATCCTGCTCGGCGGCAGCTCCAATCTGCTCGGCCACAAGGAATACGGCGCGAGCGCGGCGGAGCTGCTGGAGTTTCTGAATAAGAGCGAGCCGATCACCGAGGTCATGCGCGGCGGCACGCGACCGATCGAGATCCGCATCGGTCGTGAAAATCTGTATCGCCAGCTGGAGAATTCCAGCGTCATCGTGGCGAAATATTCCGTCAGCGGCGACGACACGGGCACCATCGGCGTGATCGGGCCGACCCGCATGGATTATGAAAGGATCATCCCGAGCGTGCGCTACCTGACCGATCTGGTCGGCCGGCTGATCACGCAGGCGCTCGAGGAATAACGAAAGGAACGGAACACATGAGCAAGGACCAGAAGAAAGAAAAGCCCGTGCAGGCGGAGCCGGAGGCGCAGGCGCAGACCCCGGCGGTCGAGGAAACGCCCGCGGCCGATGAAACCGCGGCGCTGCAGAAGGCGCTCGACGAAAAGAACGATCAGTTCCTGCGCCTGTGCGCGGAATACGATAATTTCCGCAAGCGCTCGCAGAAGGAAAAGCAGGAGCTCTACAACGCCGCGCGCGCGGATGTGATCAAGGAGCTGCTGCCGGTGCTCGATAATTTCGACCGCGCCGCCGGCAACCGCGACGCTTCTGCGGAGGATTATAAAAAAGGCGTGGAGCTGATTCACACGCAGCTCGGCGAAATTCTCAAAAAGATCGGCGTGGCGCCGTTCGGCGCAGCGGGCGAGGCGTTCGACCCGCAGATTCACAACGCGGTGATGACCGTGGAGGACGAGGCCTTCGGCGAGAATGAAATCGCGGAAGTTTTCTCCATGGGCTACAAGCTCGGCGACAAGGTCATCCGCGAGGCGGTCGTCAAGGTCGCAAACACGTAAAAAAGCACACCCTTTTCGCCGCGCGGCGGCGATCCATAAATAAAAAATCAAACCTTAAGATAGGAGGACTTTATTATGTCAAAAGTGATCGGTATTGATTTAGGCACCACCAATTCCTGCGTGGCAGTTATCGAGGGCGGCGAGCCCGTCGTCATCGCCAACGCAGAGGGCGCAAGAACCACCCCGTCCGTCGTCGCATTCGGCAAAACGGGCGAGCGCATGGTCGGCCAGGTCGCAAAGCGCCAGGCCATCACGAATCCCGACCGCACGGTCGCTTCCATCAAGCGGCAGATGGGTTCGGATTACAAAGTGACCATCGACGGCAAGAAATTCACGCCGCAGGAGATCTCCGCGATGATCCTGCAGAAGCTCAAGACGGATGCGGAAGCCTATCTCGGCGAAAAAGTGACCGAGGCGGTTATCACCGTGCCCGCGTATTTCACCGATTCTCAGCGTCAGGCGACCAAGGACGCCGGCAAGATCGCCGGTCTGGAGGTCAAACGCATCATCAATGAGCCCACCGCGGCGGCGCTCGCTTACGGCATCGACAAGGAAACCGACCAGAAGGTCATGGTCTATGACCTGGGCGGCGGCACGTTCGACGTGTCCATCATCGAGATGGGCGACGGCGTGCAGGAAGTGCTTGCCACGGCCGGCAACAACCGTCTGGGCGGCGACGATTTCGACCAGCGCATCATCGACTGGATGGCCAACGGCTTCAAGGCGGAGCAGGGGATCGACCTGCGCGGCGACAAGATGGCGATGCAGCGTCTGAAGGAGGCGGCCGAGAAGGCGAAGATCGAGCTGTCCGGCGTGACCACCTCCAACATCAGCCTGCCGTTCATCACGGCGGACGCCACCGGCCCGAAGCATCTGGAAATGACCCTCACCCGCGCGAAGTTCAACGAGCTGACGGCGGACCTCGTCGAGGCGACGATGGGCCCCGTGCGTCAGGCGATCAGCGATTCCGGCCTGCGCACCTCCGAAATCAACAAGGTGCTCATGGTCGGCGGTTCCTCCCGTATTCCCGCGGTGCAGGAAGCGATCAAGCAGTTCATGGGCGCGGAGCCCTTCAAGGGCATCAACCCCGATGAGTGCGTCGCCATCGGCGCCGCGCTGCAGGCGGGCGTGCTCGGCGGCGAGGTCAAGGGCCTGCTGCTGCTCGACGTCACGCCGCTGTCGCTCGGCATCGAGACCATGGGCGGCATCAACACCAAGATCATCGACCGCAACACCACCATCCCCGTCAAGAAGAGCCAGATCTTCTCCACCGCAGCCGACAACCAGCCCTCCGTCGAGGTGCATGTGCTGCAGGGCGAGCGTGAGTTTGCCAAGGACAACAAGACCCTCGGCGTCTTCCATCTGGACGGCATTCTGCCCGCGCGCCGCGGTGTGCCGCAGATCGAGGTGACCTTCGATATCGACGCGAACGGCATCGTGCACGTATCCGCCAAGGATCTGGGCACGCAGAAGGAGCAGTCCATCTCCATCACCTCCTCCACCAACATGTCCAAGGAGGACATTGAGAAGGCCGTGCAGGAGGCCGAAAAGTTCGCGCAGGAAGACAAGCAGCACCGTGAGGAGGTCGACACCCGCAACGAGGCCGACCAGATGGTCTATCAGTGCGAGAAGCTGCTCAGCGAAAACGGCGACAAGTTCGGCGAGGCGGAAAAGAGCGAGATCAGCGCCAAGGTCGATGCGCTCAGGGAAGCGCTCAAGGGCGAAGATATCAACCTGATCAAATCCCGCAAGGATGAGCTGCAGGCGAAGTTCTATGAGATCAGCGAAAAGCTGTATCAGGCGGCCCAGGCAGCCGGCGCGGCGCCCGGTCCGGACGCGCCCGGCGGCGACGCAGGCGGCTACACCGAGGCCAACTATACCGACGTAGACGGCAACAACTGATAAAAAATGAGAAGGGAGCCTGTGCGCTTTGCGCGTGCAGGCTCCGTTAAGGAGACAGTCCCGTGGCGGAGAAACGCGATTTTTACGAAGTGCTCGGCGTCCAGAAGGGCGCGTCGGAGGACGAAATCAAAAAAGCATACAGGCAGAAGGCCAAGCAGTACCATCCGGACCTGAATCCCGGCGACAAGGAAGCGGAGGCCAAGTTCAAGGAGGCCAACGAGGCCTATGAAGTGCTGTCCGACGCCCAGAAGCGCGCGCGCTATGACCAGTTCGGCCATGCGGGCGTGGATCCCAATTACGGCGCGGGCGGCGAAGGCGGCTTCGGCGGATTCGGCGGCTTCGGCCAGGGCGTGGATATCGATCTGGGCGATCTGTTCGGTTCGTTTTTCGGCGGATTCGGCGGCGGCAGCCGGCGGGCCGATCCGAACGGGCCGCGCAGGGGCGAGGATCTGGAAGCGCGCGTGACGATCTCCTTTGAAGAGGCGGCCAAGGGCTGCAAGCGCACGGTGGATGTGACGCGTGTGGACAGCTGCCCCGATTGCCGCGGCTCCGGCGCAAAGGCCGGCACGTCGGCCAAAACCTGCCCCGACTGCGGCGGCAGAGGCTTTGTCAATGTGCAGCAGCGCACGCCGTTCGGCGTGATTTCCACGCAGAAATCCTGCCCGAAATGTCAGGGCAAGGGGCGCGTGATCGAGAATCCCTGCCCGAAATGCCACGGCAGCGGCCGCGTGTCCGCCCGCACGCAGGTGGAGATCAACATTCCCGCCGGCATCGATAACCGGCAGGTGTTCAACGTCAGCGGCGCAGGCAACGCCGGCATCAACGGCGGCGCGCGCGGCGATCTGAAGGTCGCGGTGTTCGTGCGTCCGCATGCGGTGTTTGAGCGCGAGGGCTACAACGTCTGGCTGGAGCTGCACGTCTCCTTCACGCAGGCGGCGCTGGGCGATACGCTCCGGATCCCGACGCTGGACGGCGAGGTCAATTTCGACCTGCCCGCCGGCACGCAGTCCGGCGAGGTGCTTTGCATGCGCGGACGCGGCGTGCAGGTGCTCAACAGCAAGAGCCGCGGCGACCAGCTCGTGCGCATCATCGTCGACACGCCGCGGAATCTGACGCAGAAGCAGCGCGATCTGCTCGCGGAGCTGGAGAAGGAACTGGGCGTCAAGCGCGGCGCGCCGGTCGGCAACAAGAAGAGCAACTTCTTTGACAAATTCAAGAACTGATGAAATACGAAGCAGTCATTTTTGATCTGGACGGCACGCTGGTCGATACAATCGACGATCTGCGTGCGAGCGTCAATCTCGCGCTCGCGCAGCAGGGTTTTCCGCCGCGCACGCGCGAGGAGATCCGCGCCTTTGTGGGCAACGGCGTGCGCAAGCTGATGGAACGCAGCGTTCCGCAAGGCACCCCGCCGCAAGTGACGGACGTCTGCCTTGCCGCGTTTCGCGCGCATTATCACACCCACGCCTGCGTGCACACGCGCCCCTATGACGGCATTCCCGCCGTGCTCGAGGCGCTGCGGGCGGCCGGGATGAAAACCGCCGTCGTGACCAACAAAACCGAAGCGGCGTCCCTTGCAGTCGTGCGGCATTTCTTCGGCGACCGGATCGGCCTGACGATCGGTCAGCGGGAGGATCTGCCGCGCAAACCCGCGCCCGACGGCGTGCTGCTCGCGCTCGAAACGCTCGGCGTGCCGGCGTCGCGGGCGGTATTCATCGGCGATTCCGAGGTCGATTGCGCCACGGCGCGCAACGCAGGGCTGCCCTGCATCGGCGCAGCCTGGGGCTTTCGCGGCCGCGCGGTGCTGGAGGCCGAAGGCGTGCAGGTCATCGCAGATCAGCCGTCCGAATTGACGGCGCTCTGTCTCGGCTGAAAATACTGTTATCCCGCCCGAATCTTTTCCGAAGGTTCGGGCGTTTTTCTGTGTCCGGGCGCAATTCCGTTTCCCCCGCGCAGAATTCATGCTTGACCAACGGCGGATTCTTTGATATGATAATAGTGTATAACTATCGCAAAATCCCGAAGAAGGAGCGCAGGGCATTGGCAAAAAAAGAACACATCCGGAATTTCTGCATCATTGCGCATATCGACCACGGCAAATCCACGCTGGCCGACCGCCTGCTGGAGCTGACGAAGTCCGTGGCGCTGCGGGATATGACCGCGCAGCTGCTGGACAAAATGGATCTCGAGCGCGAGCGCGGCATCACCATCAAGGCGCACGCGGTCAAGCTCGATTACACGGCGGAAAACGGCGAGCAGTATGTGCTCAACCTGATCGACACGCCGGGTCATGTGGATTTCAACTATGAGGTTTCCCGTTCCCTTGCCGCCTGCGAGGGCGCGGTGCTGATCATCGACGCGTCCCAGGGCGTGGAAGCGCAGACGCTGGCGAATACCTATCTGGCGCTCGATCACGACCTGGAGATCGTGCCGGTCATCAACAAGATCGACCTGCCCTCCGCCGATCCAGACCGCGTGGCGGCCGAGGTGGAGGATGTGATCGGTCTGGACTGCGCCGACGCGCCGCGCGTTTCCGCCAAGACAGGCGAAAACGTGGCGCAGGTGCTCGAAAAGATCGTCAGCGATATTCCCGCGCCGGAGGCGGACGACACGCTGCCGCTGCGCGCGCTGATCTTCGATTCCGTTTATGACAGTTATAAAGGCGTCATCGTCTATGTCCGCATCAAGGAGGGCCGGATCCGTCCGGGCGACACCATGCGCATGATGGCCACCGGCGCGGAATTCACCGTGGTGGAAACCGGCTATATGCGCGCGCAGGAGCCCGAGCCCTGCAAGGAGCTGACGGCCGGCGAGGTCGGCTATATCACCGCCTCGATCAAAACCGTGGGCGACGCCCATGTCGGCGATACCGTCACCACCGCGCAGAATCCGGCAAAGGAGCCGCTGCCGGGCTACCGCAAGGTCAATTCCATGGTGTTCTGCGGTATTTATCCCGCCGACGGCGCGGATTACGAAAACCTGCGCGACGCGCTGGAGAAGCTGCAGCTCAACGACGCGGCGCTGACCTATGAGCCGGAAACCTCCGGCGCGCTGGGCTTCGGCTTCCGCTGCGGCTTCCTCGGCCTGCTGCATCTGGAAATCATTCAGGAGCGGCTCGAGCGCGAATACGACCTCGATCTGGTCACGACCGTGCCGAGCGTCGTTTACAAGATTCACATGACCGACGGCTCGATGATCGAGATCGACAACCCCACCCATTATCCCGACCCCGCGCAGATTCAGTACTGCGAGGAGCCGTTCACCGACGCGCATATCTATTCGCCCTCGGAATACGTCGGCACGATCATGGATCTCTGCCAGGAGCGGCGCGGCGTTTTCAAGAATATGGATTACATCACGCCCGAGCGCGTGGATATCCATTATGAACTGCCGCTCAATGAGATCATTTACGATTTCTTCGATTCCCTCAAATCCCGCACGCGCGGCTACGCTTCGTTTGACTACGAAATCTCCGATTACCGCCGCTCGAACCTCGTCAAGCTCGACGTGCTGCTCAACGGCGACCTGATCGACGCGCTGTCGTTCATCATCCACTCCGACAAGGCCTACGGCAAGGCGCGCCGCATTGCCGAGCGGCTCAAGGAGAATATTCCCCGCCAGATGTTTGAGATCCCCATTCAGATCGCCATCGGCGGCAAGATCATTGCCCGCGAGACCGTCAAGGCCATGCGCAAGG
>JAFRQQ010000023.1 GCA_017428525.1 Clostridia bacterium
CCATAAATGCGTCAAAGCCGCACTGACATACATCAAGTATGCCATGTGCGGCTTTTCCTTTTTCTGAACAATTTCTGCTCCCGCAAAACTGTCCCATCGAAAAGAGATGCAATTTGCGTGCAATTGCGGATTTCTTCGGCACAGGGATACTTGACGTATCTCAAGCCGAAAAATCAGCAAGTGTGCGTGAAAGGCGCTCTTTTCGACAACACTGGGTTATGAAATACTGCCGTTCTGTCTGCGGCTGTTTTTTTGCCGCCGCAGCGGTCTGCGGGCGCGATTTTTGCGCAATTCCCTTCGTTTTTGCACGGATTTCACAGGAAAAACGCCGGTTTGTGCGCGCATTTCATTTATTTTTTTTCAAGTTTTAGTATTGAATTTCCCCTAAGGCAGGATTAAAATATTAATAACCGGAAGAAGGGCAGAGAAAACGTCTCGCCCGAGCCGCGGGCGACCCGCGGCAGATTATCATAAGGAGTGATTCCCATGAGCAATTATGTCAACCGTGTGGTCGAATCCGTTGCGAAAAAACATGCGAACGAGCCCGAATTCGTTCAGACCGTGACCGAGGTCCTGACCTCCCTTGCGCCGGTGATCGACGCGCATCCGGAGTATGAGGCGGCCGCGCTGCTTGAGCGCCTTGTGGAGCCCGAGCGTCAGGTTTCCTTCCGCGTCACCTGGGTGGATGACGCCGGCAAGCCGCAGGTCAACATCGGCTACCGCGTGCAGTTCAGCAGCGCCATCGGCCCCTACAAGGGCGGCCTGCGCTTCCATCCCTCGGTCTATATCGGCATCATGAAGTTCCTGGCCTTCGAGCAGATCTTCAAGAACAGCCTGACCGGTCTGCCCATCGGCGGCGGCAAGGGCGGTTCCGATTTTGATCCGCGCGGCAAGAGCGACGCGGAGATCATGCGTTTCTGCCAGGCGTTCATGACCGAGCTGTATCGTCACATCGGTCCCGACGTGGACGTGCCCGCCGGTGATATCGGCGTGGGCGGCCGTGAGATCGGCTATCTCTTCGGCCAGTACAAGCGCATCCGCGGCGCCTATGAGAACGGCGTGCTGACCGGCAAGGGCCTGGCCTACGGCGGCTCCCTGATCCGTCCCGAGGCGACCGGCTTCGGCGCGACCTACTACGCAGTTGAAATGCTCAAGCATTTCGGCGACGACATCAAGGGCAAGACCTTTGCGCTCTCCGGCTTCGGCAACGTGGCCTGGGGCGCGGCGAAGAAGATCACGGAGCTCGGCGGCAAGGTGCTGACCATCTCCGGCCCGGACGGCTATATTTACGATCCCGACGGCGTGAGCACCGATGAAAAGATCGATTTCATGCTTGAAATGCGCGCATCCGGCCGCGACAAGGCGCAGGATTACGCCGACAAATTCGGTGTGGAATTCCACGCGGGCGAGAAGCCCTGGGGCGTGAAGGTGGACGTCGCCATGCCGTGCGCAACGCAGAACGAAATCAACATGGAAGAGGCGAAGAAAATCGTCGCCAACGGCACGCCGTATTATATCGAAGTGGCCAACATGCCCACCACGAACGAAGCGCTGGAATATCTGAAGGCAAACTGCAAGGCGGTCGCGCCCTCCAAGGCGGTCAACGCCGGCGGCGTCGCGGTTTCCGCGCTTGAGATGAGCCAGAACTCCATGCGTTACGGCTGGACGGCGGCCGAAGTGGATGAGAAGCTCAAGGGCATCATGAAGAACATCCACGATTCCTCCGCCGCGCAGGCAGAGAAATACGGCCTCGGCTATGACCTGGTCGCCGGCGCGAACATCGCGGGCTTCGCCAAGGTCGCCGACGCCATGATGGCGCAGGGTTTGGTGTAATTCCGTTTCGGCGTCTGATTATCTCCGGAGCTGCGGACAACGCGTCTGCGGCTCCGTTTTTTCTTGACAAGCTCCGCTTCCTGATGTAGAATACGAACGAAAGGAAGTGTCATCATGGCGGCTATTCTACAAAAAATCGTGGCCTTTTTCACGGCGATCCTGGTGCTGCTCGGCATCCTGCACCCCGGCACGGGGCAGCTGAACGAAAACGAGGGCTATGAGATCGACGGCGCGACCGTCACCTTCCATTTTCTGGCCAATCCGACCACCGGCTATGACTGGACGGTGACGCAGGAAGGCGACGCGCTGACGCTCACCGAGGAGCATTACACGCAGGATCCCGCGCCGCCCGGCTTCGGCGGCGTCGGCGGTGTAAAGTATTACACCCTTACAGCTGGCCACGCCGGCAGCGCCACACTCCGCTTTGTCTACGGCCGCAGCTGGGAGGACGTCCCCGCCCGGATCATCACCGCGGAGCTGACCGTGGACGCAAACGGCACACCCACCGTCACGTCACTGACCGAGCTGAATCCAAATTGAACACAAAAACACGGCGCGCTGCAAACCGCAACGCGCCGTGTGCTATATTGTGCTTCTTATTGAATCGATGCGTACACCGCCTTGAGCGCGGCTGCGTCCCCGCTGTCGGTCACGAGCACCTGCTCCAGATCGCCCTGCGTCCGGCTGATCCGCAGCGCCGACAGGCCGCCGAGATCGACGGTTTCCAGCACCGCGCCGTCCGCAAGCGTTTCCGTCGCCGTAACGTCGCCGTACAGGCCGGAGAGATTCTCCATCCCCGTTGCCTGCTTCTGCGCGCGCAGCATGTATTCCTGCCCGTCGACCATGAAATCGATCTGCGCCGCCGTGCCGCTCACAATCGTATAGACCGCGTCCTGCGCGTTCGCCGGCGCTTCGAGCGTGATGCCCAGCCGCTCGGCAAAGGCCGCGGCGTCTGCGACCTCCTCCATCGGATTCCCGCGCTGCCTCGTCGTTGCTTCTGTCGCAGCCGTCGTCTGTGCGTCGGGCGCCGTTTTCGCCCCGCAGGCAGTCAGCAGGCAAAGTGCCGCGAAGAGCAGGCAAAGCGTGATGCGAACTTTCATTTGCGTTTTCCTCCCTGTTGTTCGGATGGTTCTGCCGGGCAGACCCTCTTTTTCTTTATTCTATCCGATTGCGGCGGAAAAAGCAAGGGCTTTCGGCGCTTTCGCGGCGCGTCTTTTGCACGTTTTTCGATTGACAAGCCCGGGAAATTATGCTAAACTAATAGATTGTAAAATCTCAAATCCATTCTAAAGGAATAGAGGAATGCGCTATGTACAAAAAAGTGCCGACGAATTTTGATTTCGTCACCCGCGAGAAGGCGGTGCTCGATTTCTGGAACGAAAACGACGTGTTCCGCAAGAGCATCCGCAACCGCGAAGGCTGCCCGACCTACGCTTTCTATGACGGCCCGCCGACCGCCAACGGCAAACCGCATATCGGCCATGTGCTCACCCGCGTGATCAAGGATATGATCCCGCGCTACCGCACGATGAAGGGCTTCAACGTGCCGCGCAAGGCCGGCTGGGATACCCACGGCCTGCCCGTGGAACTGGAAGTGGAAAAGACGCTGGGCATCAACGGCAAGGATCAGATCGAGGCCTACGGTCTCGAGCCGTTCATCTCCCACTGCAAGGAGAGCGTCTGGAAATACAAGGGCATGTGGGAGGATTTCTCCGGCACCGTCGGCTTCTGGGCGGATATGGACAACCCCTACGTCACCTATCACAACGACTATATCGAATCCGAATGGTGGTCCCTCAAGGAAATCTGGAATAAGGGCCTGCTTTACAAGGGCTTCAAAATCGTGCCCTACTGCCCGCGCTGCGGCACGCCGCTCTCCTCCCATGAGGTGGCGCAGGGCTACAAGCTCGTCAAGGAGCGCTCCGCCGTGGTGCGCTTCAAGGTCAAGGGCGAGGACGCTTACTTCCTGGCATGGACCACCACGCCGTGGACCCTGCCCTCCAACGTGGCGCTGTGCGTGAATCCCGATGAAACCTACTGCAAGGTCAAGGCGGCCGACGGCTACACCTACTATATGGCCAAGGCGCTGCTGGACCCCGTGCTCGGCGGTCTGGCCGGCAAGGACGCGGACACGCCGGCCTATGAGGTGCTGGAAACCTACGTCGGCACCGACCTGGAAGGCAAGGAATACGAGGCGCTGTTTGAGGGCGCAGCCATCGCCGCCGCGAAGCAGCAGAAAAAGGCGCATTTCGTCACGGTCGACAATTACGTCACCATGAGCGACGGCACGGGCATCGTGCACATCGCGCCGGCCTTCGGCGAGGATGACGCGCGCATCGGCCGCAACTACGACCTGCCCTTCGTGCAGTTTGTGGACGGCAAGGGCAACATGACCGACGATACGCCCTACGGCGGCGTCTTCGTCAAGGACGCCGACCCGAAGATCCTGGTCGATCTCGACAAGGACGGCAAGCTCTTCTCCGCGCCGAAATTCGAGCATGACTATCCCTTCTGCTGGCGCTGCGACACGCCGCTGATCTATTACGCCCGCGAATCCTGGTTCATCAAGATGACCGCCGTGCGCGACGAGCTGGTGGCCAACAACGAAACCGTCAACTGGATCCCCGAGAGCATCGGCACCGGCCGCTTCGGCGACTGGCTGAAGAATATTCAGGACTGGGGCATCAGCCGCAACCGCTACTGGGGCACCCCGCTGAATATCTGGGAATGCAGCTGCGGCCACCGCCACGCGATCGGCTCCATTGCCGAGCTCAAGTCCATGAGCGACAACTGCCCGGACGATATCGAGCTGCACCGCCCGTTCATCGACGCGGTGACGATCCGCTGCGAGAAGTGCGGCGGCGAGATGAAGCGCGTGCCCGAGGTCATCGACTGCTGGTATGATTCCGGCGCCATGCCCTTCGCGCAGCACCATTATCCGTTTGAAAACAAGGACCTGTTCGAGCAGCAGTTCCCCGCCGCGTTCATTTCCGAGGCGGTCGATCAGACCCGTGGCTGGTTCTATTCGCTCATGGCGATTTCCACGCTCCTGTTCCATTGCTCGCCGTATGAAAACGTCATCGTGCTCGGTCTTGTGCAGGATGAGAACGGGCAGAAGATGTCCAAATCCAAGGGCAACGCCGTCGATCCCTTCGACGCGCTTTCCACCTACGGCGCCGACGCGATCCGCTGGTATTTCTACACCAATTCCGCGCCGTGGCTGCCCAACCGCTTCCACGGCAAGGCTGTGGTCGAGGGGCAGCGCAAATTCATGGGCACGCTGTGGAACACCTACGCGTTCTATGTGCTCTATGCCAATATCGACAAGTTCGATCCCACGCAGTATACGCTTGACCGCGACAAGCTCTCCATCATGGACCGCTGGCTGCTCTCCCGCCTGCAGACGACGATCACCGCCGTGGACAGCAACCTGGAGAACTATGCGATCCCCGAGGCGGCGCGCGCGCTGCAGAGCTTCGTGGACGACATGAGCAACTGGTATGTCCGCCGCGGCCGCGAGCGCTACTGGGCGCGCGGCATGGAGCAGGATAAGATCAACGCCTACATGACGCTTTACACCGCGCTGGTGACCGTCGTCAAGCTCGCCGCGCCGATGATCCCGTTCATGGCGGAGGATATTTATCAGAACCTGGTGCGCACGGTCGACGCCGCTGCGCCGGAAAGCGTGCATCTGTGCGATTATCCCGTCGCCGATCCCGCGCTGGTCGATCCCGCGCTCGAGGATGCGATGGACGAAGTGCTCAAGATCGTCGTGCTCGGCCGTGCGGCCCGCAACGGCGCGAACATCAAGAACCGCCAGCCGCTGGCCACGATGTTCGTTTCCGCGCCGAACGCGCTCGACGACGCCTTCTGCGCGATCATCGAGGATGAGCTGAACGTCAACAAGCTGGAATTCGTCACGGATTCCGCCGCGTTCATTTCCTACACCTTCAAGCCGCAGCTGAAAACGCTCGGCCCCAAATACGGCAAGCTCCTGGGCGGCATCCGCCAGCAGCTGCAGACGCTCGACGGCGCCGCGGCGAAGAAGACGCTGGATGAAACCGGCAGCCTGACCCTGACCGTGGACGGCACGGACATCGTGCTCGCGCCCGAGGATCTGCTGATCGAAACCGCGCAGAAGGAAGGCTTCTTCGCGCAGAGTGATTACGGCGTGACCGTGGTGCTGGATACGAACCTGACGCCGGCGCTGATCGAAGCAGGCTTTGTGCGCGAGCTGATCTCCAAGCTGCAGACCATGCGCAAGGACGCCGGTTTCGAGGTGACCGACACGATCAAGGTCTATCTCTCCGGCAACGCGAAGGTGGAGGCGCTCTTTGACGCGAACGCCGACGCGATCTGCCGCGACGTGCTGGCCACGCAAGCCATCCACGGTGCCGGCGGCAGCTACGCCAAG
This sequence comes from Clostridia bacterium, assembly GCA_017428525.1. GTDB lineage: Bacteria > Bacillota > Clostridia > Oscillospirales > Acutalibacteraceae > CAG-177. Next base: position 6,248 of record JAFRQQ010000023.1, read on the forward strand.
GAATGGGATATCAACGGCGAACCCGTCACCCTCGGCGTGGAGAAGAACGCGTAACCGTACAATTCAAATGCAAATGTCAATGCCCCGACCGTCAAGCCGACGGCCGGGGCGTTTTGCGCGACGATTCAAGATGAATGAGGAATTCGGAAGACAGACTCGAATCAGAATTAGGAATTGGGAAGGAGGAAGTAGGAATGAAGGGTGGGCTTCGCCCACACCCGGTTTGAATGGCGAACGAACCGGCAGCAGAAAATGCGGGTTACAGATCGGATGGTTTGTAGGGAATGTCGCCCTCGACATTCCGATGCGCCGCAGGCGCATAATCAATTGATTGATTTAATCGAAACGGAATCTAATGATAATGAAGTTCACGGCGATACGCCGCAAGTAATACCGAACAATCTAACGGCTACGTTTATGTAGGGAACGCCGTCCCCTGCCCACATCCCAAACGAATACGGGTGAAATCGGTTTTTTGATCGAAATTTGTGTCAGGCAAGGAAAGCGGCGCAGGGCTGGCCTATCCGGCTGCCGGCGCCGTTTGACGCAGCATGGCGCAAATCACAGCCACGCGGGAGTTTCTCGATCTGGAATCAGTTTTTTTTGAGCTGTTTTTTCGCGAGACAAGGAGGGCCGTGCAGGACAAGCCTTTGTGACTGTCCGCACGGCCTGACGCAGTATCACGTTTATTATCAAAATAGTTTTTTAAGCTGTTTTTTCGCGAGACAAGGAGGGCGGCGCAGGATGAACCTTTTCGGTTATCCGCGCC
>JAFRQQ010000002.1 GCA_017428525.1 Clostridia bacterium
CAGTTTTGCGGGAGCAGAAATTGTTCAGAAAAAGGAAAAGCCGCACATGGCATACTTGATGTATGTCAGTGCGGCTTTGACGCATTTATGGGCGATTTATGCCCCGCAAAACCAATACTGGATTATGAAAGGCTGCCGAACATCAGTGCAGCTTTGAAGCCTTATTTTTCCTGAAAGACGCGTTTGACCGCGAGCAGCTCCCCGCCGTCCGATTCGCCCAGACCGAGAAACGCGCCGTCGGGGTCGTAAACGCGATACAGACCGGCCCCCTGCAGTCCGTGCAGGCGGGCAGTGAACAGCGCGCCGCCGTTGCGAAAGCGCGCGGCCTGCGCCGGCGTCACCGTCAGCGCGGGATAAGCGGTCAGAGCCCGGTCGAGCGGCAGCAGCAGCGATTCCGCCGTGCCCTGCGCCGCAGCCTCCGCCAGCCGGTCAAGCGTGACGGCCTGCGTCTCGGGGAAGCCGTTGGCGCGGGTCCGCCGCAGCGCCGTGAGCACCGCGCCGCAGCCGAGCTGCGTGCCCAGATCGCCGATCAGTGTGCGGATATAAGTGCCGGCGGAGCATTCCACCGCGATCGTATAGGTATGCGCCGCTTCGTCGGCCTGCGTGAGCGTGAGCGTCTGCACGGTTACCCTGCGCGCAGGGCGCTCGATTTCAACGCCCTGTCTGGCAAGCTGATAGAGCCGCTGCCCGCCCACGGAAACGGCGGAATACATCGGCGGGATCTGCGTGATTTCACCGCGGAACGCTGCGAGCGCCGCCTCAACGTCCGCCCGGGTCGCCGTGACCGGACGGGTTTCCAGCACTGTGCCGGTGACGTCGAGCGTATCGGTGATCCGGCCGAGCTGAAAGACGGCGGTGTAGGCCTTGTCATGGTCCGGCAGCAGGGCGGCAAAGCGCGTCGCGCCGCCGAGGAGCACCGTCATCACGCCGGTGGCCATCGGATCGAGCGTGCCGGTGTGGCCGCATTTCTTTTCCCCGCAGAGCCGCCGCGTTTTTGCCACGGCGTCAAAGGAGGTGAAGCCGGCGGGCTTGTCCAGAATCAGGACGCCCGTCATCGAACGGAGAATTTGAACACCGTGCAGGTGGCGTAGGGCTGCCCGGGCTCGACCACGCAGGACGGGAAGTCCGGCATGTTCGGCGTGTTGGGGTAGCACTGGGTTTCCAGGCAGACGCCGGCATGCTGAATGATCGGCGCGCCGCCCTTGCCTGGGCGGGTGCCGTCGAGGAAGTTGCCGGTATAGATCTGGATGCCGGGCAGATCGGTGAAGACCTGCAGCAGCCGGCCGCTTTCGGGATCATAGAGCTCGGCCGCCGGGCCGTCGCCGGCATTCAGGCAGAAGTTGTGGTCATAGCCGCGGCACTGCACCAGCTGCGGGTCCGGCGCGCCGATTTCCAGGCCGATCGGCTTGGCCGCGCGGAAATCGAAGGCCGTGCCCGCCACGGGACGCAGCTCGCCGGTCGGGATGCTGTCCGCGTCGGTCGGCGTAAAAGCGTCGGCGTTGACCTTCAGCGTGTGGCCGAGGATATCCCCCTGCCCGGCAAGGTTGAAATAGGCGTGATTCGTCATATTGATCACGGTCTTTTTGTCGGTGACCGCTTTGTAATCGATGCGCAGCGCGTTGTCCTCATGCAGCGTGAAGGTGACGCAGAACCGCACCTCGCCCGGGAAGCCCTTTGCGCCGTCGGGGCTGACATAGGTCATCTCCACGGCGTTGTCGTCCACGATCAGCGCCTGCCAGACCGCGCTCGACAGCTCGCCGCCGCCGTGCAGGCTGGTGACGCCGCGCTCGTTTTTCTCCACGTGATATTCCGCGCCGTCCAGGGAAAAGACGCCGCCCGCGATGCGGTTGGCATAGCGGCCGATCGTGTTGCCCTGATAATCGGAATACTGCTCGTGACCGGCGACGGTATCGAAGCCGATCAGCACATCTGTAAAGGCTCCGGCCTTGTCAGGCACGCGGATGGCGTTGACCGTCGCGCCGTAGGTGATCAGATCGACCTCCATGCCGCCGGTGTTGGAGAGCGTAAAGCAGTCCACGGCGCGGCCGTCTGCGGTGGCGCCGAAGCGCGTTTTGATAATCATGGTGCGTCCCTCCGTTATTTCAGATTGTAAATGCTGTATCTGCCGCGTGCGGCGGTGCCTTTGCCGTATTGGATCGCCTGCGCGGGGCAGCGGTTGATGCAGGCGGTGCAGTGCTGGCATTTGCGCGCGGTCCACACGGGCAGACCGTCCCGCAGACGGATCGCGTGCTGCGGGCAGACGGTTTCACATTGGCCGCAGGAAACGCAGTCCTGCGTGACGCTGAATCTGCGGGTGCCGCGCGCGAGATCATAAAAGGGATACATCACAGCGGTCATCACGTTTTTCAGCAGGTTTTTGCGGGTGCGCTCCGTGCCGTCGAGGATATCCTGACCGATGCGCTCAAGGATGCGGTCCGCCTGCGCAAGGAGCTTGCGCGCCTGCGCCGGATCGCAGGGATCGTACATCATCACATAGTTGTCCGGCATCACGACCTGCGCGGAAAAATCCAGCTCGATATCGAGCAGCCGTGCGAGCTTTTCGTCCGCTGCCGCCGCAGAAGCGCCGCAGGTGATCACGCAATAGACATAGCTGCCCAGCGCTTCCTGCACGCGCGGCTCGCGCACGAAATCGCGCACGATGGCGGGCAGGCCGCTGAAATAAACGGGAAAGACAAAGCCCGTGCGGTTGAAATCGCCGACATTCGGCAGCGCGGCCGGATCCAGCTTGGCGATATCATAGGCGCGGTCGCCGGTCAGGTGCGCGAGCTTCATTGCGGCATAACGGGAATTGCCGGTGCCGGAAAAATAAAAGATCATCGTTTTCCCCTCGTTTCTCCAAAGGCATTGATTCTCCAATATTATACCAGCTTCCTGTTTTTCTGTCAATCGTCTGTGCGCACGCGCCCGCGGGCAAAACCTGCCGCACGCGCCGCGTTTTCATAAAATATTTTTTGCAAATTCATAAATTTTTCAAACAATCCGTAAAAAATCCTGTATAATAGAAAACAGACAGCACTGAAAAAAGACAGGAGGCGTAATTTCATGGCGGAAAAAATTCTCGTTGTTGATGATGATACCAACATCTGCGAACTGCTGCGGCTGTATCTTGAAAAAGAGGGCTATGAAGTCAGCATCGCCAACACCGGCACGGACGCGGTGAAAATGTTTCAGCGCGTGGCGCCGGATCTGATGCTGCTGGATATCATGCTCCCCGAGCTGGACGGCTGGCAGGTTTGCCGTGAGATCCGCAAGACCTCGGACAAGCCCATCATCATGCTCACCGCCAAGGGCGAGACCTTCGACAAGGTGCTCGGCTTTGAGCTGGGCGCGGATGATTATGTCGTCAAGCCCTTCGACGCCAAAGAGGTCATGGCGCGCGTGAAGGCCGTGCTGCGGCGCAGCGGCGGCGGCGACCGTAACGACGTCAAGGAAGTGCGCTTTGACAAGCTCGTGATCAACCTGACGAATTACGAGCTGCGCGTGGACGGCAAAAAGATCGACACGCCCCCGAAAGAGCTGGAGCTGATTTATCACTTGGCGAGCAATCCGAACCGCGTATTCACCCGCGACCAGCTGCTCGACGAGGTCTGGGGCTTCGATTATTACGGAGATTCCCGCACCGTGGACGTGCACGTCAAGCGCCTGCGCGAAAAGCTGGAGGGCGTTTCGGATAAATGGGAGCTGAAAACCGTTTGGAGCGTCGGCTACAAATTCGCGACGAAAGACTGATCCCGCTTTCCGACGGCTTCTCATGTTTGAGTGAGAAGCCGTTTTTTCCGTTTTCATCCGATGCATTGAGGTGATGGTGTTTGCACAGAAAAAACCGCAGACCCAGGTCCGGTCTGTTCCGAAAATACTTTCTTGTCACGATTTCGATCCTGCTGGTCAGCTTCATTTTCATCGGCGGCGCGCTGCTGCTGCTGGTGAGCAAGCTCTGGATGGATGAGAAGCGGGCGCTGCTGATGGAAAACACCCAGTCCGTGGCCGAAAACACGGCAGATGTGCTGGCCTCGAGCTATTTCTTCGACAGCAGCCGCAGCTCTGTGATCGTGATTTGCAACACGCTTCTGCAGATTTCCAACGCCGTGGACGCCGACGTGTTCATGGTCAACCCCGAGGGCGCGGTGGTCTACTGCAAGGAGATCCTGCAGGCGGATATGATGCTCTATACCGACGAATGCATCATTCACAAGCAGTATCAGATGCCGGCCGCGTTCATGGAGGTTGCCTGCAAGGAGCCGCATTCGGAAACGGGGACGCTGGACGGCACCTTCAACGCCTATCATTTTATTGTCAGCGCGCCGGTGCAGGTGCGGGGTGAAACGGTGGGCGTGATCGTGACCGTGCAGGAGATTTCCGGCCGGCTTACGCCCTATATCCGCGCGATCTTCCGCATGTTCTTTGTCGCGTCGATCCTCGCGCTGCTGATCGCGTTCATTCCGGTTTCCCTGATCAGCGACCAGTTCACGCGCCCGCTGCGGCAGATGTCCGCCGCGTCCAAGCAGTATGCAAACGGCGACTTTTCCGCGCGCATCCGGCTGCGAAAACCGCGGTTCTCCCGCCGCACGGATGAGATCGACGAGCTGGTGGCCGCGTTCAACTCCATGGCGCAGGCGCTCGCCTCGCTGGAGATGAGCCGGCGCAGCTTCGTGGCGAATGTTTCGCACGAGCTGAAAACGCCGATGACCACGATCGGCGGCTTCATCGACGGGATTCTGGACGGCACGATCGAGCCGGAGAAGCAGACGCAGTATCTGCAGATCGTTTCCGACGAGGTCAAGCGCCTTTCCCGCCTGGTGACGGGGATGCTGAATATGAGCAAGATCGAGGCCGGCGAGCTGGATATCAAGCCGACGGAGTTTGATCTTTCCGACATGCTGTTCCGCACGCTTCTGAGCTTCGAGCAGCTGATCGACGGCAAATCCATCGAGGTGCGCGGGCTCGACGCCATGGAGCCGCTGCCCGTCAAGGCCGACCGGGATATGATCAATCAGGTCGTTTACAATCTGGTGGACAACGCCGTCAAATTCACGCCCGAGGGCGGCTATATCGAGGTCGTCGCCAAAAAGGATGCGGAAAAAGCGATCGTGCGCATCCGCAACAGCGGCAAGGGGATTGCCAGCGAGGAGCTGGACAAAATATTTGAGCGGTTCTATAAAGTGGATAAATCCCGCAGCTACGATGTGAAGGGCGCCGGGCTCGGCCTCTATCTGGTCAAGACCATCATCGAGCTGCACGGCGGGCAGATTACCGCGCGCAGTGAGGAAGGCGAATACACCGAATTCATCTTCCATCTGCCGCTTTAATCCGCCGGTGCGGGCAGATATTCATGCTTCATTCAAAAAGGAAACGCTGTTTTTTGATTTTTCTTTCAAAGGTTGTTCAAAAAAACGCAACAACCGGGGACTACAATTAGAAAAACGATGATGGATACAGAGCAGCAGCAAGGAGGCTCGGAAATGAACGATTCTTTTGATTTTGACCGGGAACGCAATGCGTTTGAACCGCCGCTTGACGGCGCAGCGTCGGCAGAGGCGCCGACGGAAGCGGCGCAGCCCGCGCCGGAAGCGACCGAAGCGCAGGCGCCCGCACAGTTTATGCAGGAGCCGGGCGATGCGGACAGTCTGTCCGAACCCGCAGCGCCGCAGGACCCCGAGACACTTTTCCGGGCGTTTGACGCGCCCGCAGATACAGACACGGCAGAGGCGTCCGCAACGGAACCCGCGGCGGAAGAGCCCGCGCCGGAACCCGCGACGTTTGCGCAGATCGCGGAGGAAACCGCGGCCGAAGACGTGCAGGCGCATTACGCGCCGCCGATCCCGCCGCAGCCGCAGGCAAGCCAGACGGAAGCCCCGCGCGTGGAGGTGCCGCGCATGGAGGTGCCGTATACGGCAAGCGAGAATCCGATTTATTCCCAGCAGCCGTATGCGCCGCCGTATCGCAGCGCGGGCAGCGCGCCCGGCAGCGGCGCGCAGCAGCCGTATTACGGTTACCGGCAGCCCACGGCGCCCTATCCCGCGCCGGCCGCGCAGCCGGAGAAGCCCAAGCGCAAGGGCGGCAAGATCTTCGCCGCCTGCATCGCCCTGCTGCTGGTGTTCGCCATGGGCGTGGGCGTTGCGAGCATTTTCCGCACGCAGCGCAGCGGCGCAAACCGCAAGGCCAGCGCAAATCCGGACAACAGCGGCGCGCCGCAGATCACGCTCCATGAAACGCCTGCCAGCGCGACCAAGGAGGAGGGCTCGGCCGATACGCCGCTGACGCCTGCGCAGATCGCCGCCAAGGTGGCGGACATCAATGTCGGCGTGCTCGTTTCCAGCAGCTCCGCGAGCGGCGAAGGCTCCGGCATCGTGATGGGCGAGGATGCGACGCACACCTACACCTATATTATCACCTGCGCCCATGTGATCGACAACGCCGGTCTGACCGTGCGTGTGCAGACCGCGGACGGCACGACCTTTGACGCGGAGATCGTCGGCTTCGACAAGCAGACGGATATCGGCGTGCTGCGCATCAAGGCCAAAGGCATGACCGCCGCGGAATTCGGCGATTCGGATGTGCTGGTGGTCGGCGATCCGGTCTATGCGATCGGCAATCCCGGCGGCACGGAGCTGTTCGGCTCCTTCACGACCGGTTATGTTTCCGCCATCGGCCGCTCCGTGCAGAGCGAGATCGGCTACACGATGGAATGCATCCAGCACAACGCGGCCATCAGCCCCGGCAATTCCGGCGGCGCGCTGGTCAATCAGTACGGCCAAGTGATCGGCATCAATTCGCAGAAGATCACCGCCACGGAATATGAGGGCCTGTCCTTCGCCGTGCCCATCACGCAGGCCAAGGAAGTCATCGACGATCTGATTCAGTATTCTTATGTGCCCAATCGCGCGATGCTCGGCATCACCTATTACCCCGTGACCGCCAGCCAGCAGTATTATATGGTCGCGCAGATCAAGGGCCTGCCCGCAGGCACGCTGATCATCGGCGAGATCAAGAGCGGCAGCGGCCTGGAGGGCACGAACGCCAGAAAGTATGATATGATCATTGCCGTGGACGGCAAGCCCATGGATACCGCGGACGTGCTGCTCGAGCGCATCGACAACGGCAAGGTCGGCGACAAGCTGACCCTGACGCTCTGCCGCGTCAACAGCGATTATTCGCTGGAGGAATTCGACGTGGAGGTGGCGCTCGTGGAGGACCGCACCGGGTCCGAAGAGATCACGACCACGACCCAGCAGTATGTCAACCCCTTCGATTTCTTCAACCAGTACGGGTTCTGATCCTGACTGCTGCACAGTTTCCGGACTGTTTTCATTTCATTTCTCCTCAAAGAGAGCGCGCTGCAGGCTCCGGCCTGCAGCGCGTTCTTGTTTATTCCTGACCCCGCGCACAGCTCAGCGCTTCGGGCAGAAGCCGGGATCTTCCGTCCGGTCCAGCAGATAATCAACGCTGCAATGATAATAGTCGGCAAGCGTGATCAGAACTTCTGCGGTCAATGCGATGGCGCCGGTTTCGTATTGCGAATATGTGTTTTGGGAAATGTGCAGCAGCTCCGCAATTTCCCGCTGCCGGATGTCCCGGTCTTCCCGAATGCTTCTCAAGTTTTTAAAAACCATAATAAAACGCCTCCGGCTTTATTATGGAATATCTGAAATACAGATATTGACTTTTATCTGTAATACAGATATAATTATGAAAGAGCAATATCTTCATGAATGACATTCGTTCCGGATCTGTCACAGCAGGCTTGCATTATCACCATGAAACGGTTATAATGAGAAACAGGAAAAATCTGATCGGGCAGCTTCCATGGGGGGAAAAGCAGACCGGTCGGATCAATAGAATTGAAAGGAGAAAAACATGAAAAAAACATTCAGGCAACTGTTTGCCGCGCTGATTGCTTTCGCACTGCTGATCTGCGCGGCCGTTCCCGTCGGCGCAGAATCCGAACGCACGGATATTTCGGATTCCGTCCGAACGGACGTCCATCCGCTCTATGTGATCGACGATGTGACCCTGCTCGTCAACGGCAAAGAGGTGGATGCTTATCGCGAATATGTGAAGCTGTATTACAATGACGACGGATTCATCAGCGCGCAGATCCCGGTGATCACGCTGATCGAGGCGCTGGGCGGCCGCGTCTTCTGGTACGGCGAAGGGAAGGCGGTCATTTTATATCGCGGCCATCTGCTGTTTTTTGACAGTGCGAAAAAGACGCTTGTTGATCCGCTGATCTGGGACATCTTCGGATTCTCGTTCCTCAATCTTCTGGTGAACCCGTTTGCCGGCGGCGGTCCCGGGGTTTATGAAAATCTTTCGCTGCCGCAAGAATACATTTGCGGTCATGATGGGCTGCTTCTGCTCTGCGCCGCTGTGCTGAATGTCAGAATCATCAATGACGTTGACGCGGCAACGATTCGCGTGGAACTTCGGGAGCAGTCAGTGCTTGCCCGTTTCTTCGGTATTGCCTGGGAAACGATCCGCGACCTGGCTGCCGACGATCTGCGTCTTTGATTTGATCGGCAAATTCCGGCGGAGATCGCCCCCCCACGTTCCCTGCGACGAATCGTCACCTTCCCGAAAAAAATGAACGGAGGTTATAATTATGAAACGTTATTTTTGCATCTTTTTATGCGCCTTCCTGCTGATTCCCGGGCTTGCGCTTCTCGCGCATGCCGAAGACACGGGCGCACAGGCGTTCGTCCAAAAGCCCGCAAAGCTGACGGTGAGCGGAAAAGAAATTGAAACGGATCAAGCTGTGATGTATTATGATGACGCCGGGGAGATGGTGTATTTCGATCTGCCTCTGATCGCAACGCTGCAGGCGCTCGGCGCGAAGGTGTTCTGGGTCAATGAAAGAAAAGCGCTCATTTTCTACGGCGGTTTTCTGCTTCAGCTGGATACGCAGAGCGGCGTGATCTATCTGCTTTCTCCGCAGCAGGATTATTTTTCCCTGACCGGCGGCGGACCGGCGTTTCCTTCGACCAGAACGCAGATCGGTCAGGAGTATGTCATAGATGAACGTGCGGCGCAAAGTCTGTTTGTCTTTCTTGAGATCGGGTATTCCTGCGATGCGGAGAATGCAGCGATCTCAGTTGCACCGAAAGGAACGCATCCTGCGCTGTCGTATCTGCTGACTATCATGGCAGTCCTCATTCTGATGCCGTTTGCAGTGTTCAAAAACATGGCGGTATCAAATGGATAATTGAATCCTTTCCCCCCGAGATAAAAACCGCGCTGCAGGCCGAAAAACCTGCAGCGCGTTCGCTTTTGATTTTGATAGTTTATGCCACCAGGTTGGAGATGCCGAGCAGATTCGTCAGCTGCATCCAGACGTTGATCAGGCGGTATTCCAGCTCCGTCAGGAAGGAGAGGAAGCGGTATCTGAGCATGAAGTCGGCGTCGTCGCCCATGACGTCCTCATAGGTGTAAAACGCGGTTTCATAGGTGGTCGTGTCGCTTTCCTTCAGGTCGATCACGCGGATGCCGCGGTAATCGGTCACGCCGTAGGAGGCAATCCCGCAGGTCGGCACGTTGATCCAGTCCATCGGGAACTCCGGATCGGCGTTCGGCACGATGTATTTGTTGACGTGGTCGTGGCCGGAAACGCAGGCGATCACGCCGCCCTGCGCCTTGAGCGCGTCGTATTCGCCGCCGTTATCCTCCGAGCAGGCCGGGGATTCGCCGAGGATGGAGCCCTCCTTCGCCGTGGCGGGCAGCTGATAATAGGTGCCGTGATAGTTGTAGGTGTGGCCGAAGGGCTTGTAGGTGGTCTTTTCCAGGCTGTTGTAGATCTCCGGCATGATGATGTGCTGGAAGGTGATGGAGTTGACGTTGCCGAGCTTTTCGGAGGTGGTCCGGTACCAGTTGAGCTGCTTTTCGCGCACATGGTCGTAGCCGCCGTTGCCGTCCTTTGCGTAGGAGCCGGAATCGAAGATCCAGAGGTTGAATTTCACATTGTCGCTGCCGTCGGAGGCGTAGATCGGCACATTGTAGGTGCCGCAGTTTTCCAGCGCCTCGGTGTAGTGCACGCCGTCCACCCACAGATCCTCGTCGATCGAGAGGTTGCAGGCGTACTCGCTCATGACCTTCATCTGGTCTTCCTTGGCGTAATCATTGCTCTGATCGTCGTGGTTGCCGAAGGTGATGGCCACCGGCGCGCCGTAGCCTTCATCATACATCTCCTGCAGCATCTCCATCACGTCGCGCAGACCCTGCTCGCCGCCCTCCGGCGTTTTCGTCCAGGAGCCGTAGATGTTGTCGCCGGTCAGGATGATGATATCCGGCTGCTGCGCCTTCACCGTGGTCTGAATGAACTGCTTCGTGATCGGGGAGAGGGTTTTGCCGTCCTGGATATCCGGCAGCAGCAGGATGCGGAAGCTGCCGTCCGTGCCGAACTGCAGGTGCGCGGCCTCGGCGGGGGTCTGACCGGATGTGCCGGCCGGGGGATCGGCGGGTTCTTCGATCTGCGCGGCAGTCACGCCGGGCAGGCAGGCCGTAAAGAGCAGCACCGCCGCAAGCAGCACGCAGAGGATTTTTCCGGATTGTTTCATAGGGGAAGCTCCTTTCTGAAATGGATCTGTCAAGGGAATGATAGCATAAAGGGCCGAAAAAAACAAGGACCGAAGCGAATTATTCGACGCCTTTATAATATAGACCGCGGGTAAAAACGGCGGGCGGCGGCGTCGGCACGCGGCAGGCGCGCAGAGCGGCCGCGGTTTCCGCGGGGGTTTCCGTAGTGCAATAGACCAGATAATAGTCGATATTGCGCACCGCCGGCAGCCGGTCGGACAGCCACAGCGGGCGGGAGTTGAGCACCTGACTGCAGCCGTCGCCGCACACGACCGGGAAGGAGACGCCCATGCGGTCGGTCAGCGCGCTCTGTCCGCCGCAGGCGGCGCAGTCGAGCCGGGTGCGGATCGGGCAGTTGCGCGTGAGCATCAGCGGCAGGCGGCCGTAAACGAGCAGCCCGCGCGGCAGGGTCCCGCCGACGGCCTGCGCCGCCGTCAGCGTCAGCTCACAGGAGAGCAGACAGTCGACCGCGCCCAGACGCGCCGCTTCCTCCACGGCAAGGGTGTTGTAAAGATTCATGCCGAAGCCGCAGGCAAAGGGGATTCCCGCGCGCTGCGCAACGGCAACGCCGTCCAGGTTGGAAGCGACGGCCAGCGCCAGGCCGGCGCCGCGCAGCAGCCGCAGACGTTCGGTGAAGCGGTCCGCGTTGGAAAACACGCCGGCAGGCAGCTCCGCCGCGGGCTCGACGCCCTGCGCCGCCAGATCTGCAACAAGATCCGGATCGACGGAGAGCGGCAGGATCACGCGGCGCACATCCGAGAGATCGTCGGGCAGCTGCGCCGCCGTGCGCACCCGCAGATGGATCGCGGGCGAGCCGGCCGCGTGCCGGTCGAAGCGGAAGGACGGCGCGGGGGCGATGGGCTTCGCCTCGGGCTGCAGCGCCGCTTCCAGCTTTGTCAGCGCCGCGCGCCGCAGCGCGTTCAGCGCCCCGGCGGAAAGGAACAGGCCGGGATCGAGCGCGAGGTTGATTGTATCGGCATAAAACGGCGTGCCGCCGCATTTTGAGAGCTGCGTGCGCAGCGCGTCCGCCGTGAGCGCTTTGGTCTGCGCAGGCGCAGGGGCGTCGCCCGTGACCGTGACGGCAGCGCCGCCGGCCTGCGCCGTGAGCGCTGCGGGCTGACCCGCCCGGATCCGACAGTCCAGCGTGACCGGACGGCCGGGCGTTTCCCGCGCATAGAGTGCGCTCAGCGAGGAGAGCACCGGCGCGGCGGCCGTGACGTCCTCCTTTTCCCGCACGCCGAACATCGCCGGTCCGCGGGCGTCTTTGTAGTAGCCGTCCGTAAAGCCCGAGCGGGAAAAGACCGCGCGCAGCGCGCTTGTCACGGCGGGGTCCTGCGTACCGGCCAGCGCGTTTTTGCAGGCGGTGACGGCGGCGGCAACGTATTCCGGGCGCTTCATGCGCCCTTCGATTTTAAAAGACGTGACGCCCGCCGCCAGCAGCGCAGGCAGATCCTCGATCAGGGAGAGATCCTTCAGGCTCAGCGCGTGACCCTGCCCGCCGTTGACGCCGAAGGGCAGACGGCAGGGCTGGGCGCACAGGCCGCGGTTGCCGCTGCGCCCGCCGAGCACGGCGCTCATCAGGCATTGACCGGAGACGCACATACACAGCGCCCCGTGCACAAAGCATTCCAGCGCGCAGGCGGTTTCGGCGCGCACGGCGCGGATTTCGTCGGCTGTCAGCTCGCGGGGCAGCACGGCCTGTGTGAAGCCGAGCGCTTCCAGCAGACGCACGCCGCCGCCGGTCTGCACGCTCATCTGTGTGGAGGCATGCAGGGGCATAGAAGAACAGACCCGTCGCGCAAGGGCGGCGAGTCCGAGATCCTGCACGATCAGGGCGTCCACGGCAGCGTCGCAGGCGCTTTGCAGGGCGGCATATGCGGTTGGCAGTTCGGCGTCGCCGACCAGCGTGTTGAGCGTGAGGAAGACCTTCACGCCCCGCGCGTGGCAATAGGCGACGGCGTCCCGCAGTTCTTCATCCGTAAAATTGGCTGCGTTGCGGCGGGCGTTGAGCGCCTTGCCGCCGAGATAGACGGCGTTTGCGCCGCAGCGCACGGCGGCCGTGACAGCCTCCGGGCTGCCGGCCGGCGCGAGGATTTCAGGCTGCATCAGCGGCCGGATTTCAGCGCGGCCAGCTCCTTGGCCAGGCGCTCCGCCTCCCGCTTGGAGATTTCGGCGTCGGTGCGCGCACGCGCCGCATCCTCAAGGTATTCCTGAATCTGAGAGCGCAGATGGTCGCCGGTATCCGCGGACTTTCTGGCAAGATCGGCATATTCCAGCGCGGTCACAATGGCGGCCTGCGTCACGGAAATGCGGGCGTTTTCGTGCACGAGCGTGCTGATTTTTTCATCCAGCTCCGCCGCGAGTGCCTCCACGTAATCCGGCGCGTCGTCGGTGCTGATGATGTATTCATCGCCCGCGATCATCAGTCTGAGTTTTTCCATCGTGAATCCTCCTGTTTTTCGGGCAGCGCATGCGGCCGCGCCCCGGCTGCCCGGTTTCTATTATTATTATAGCACAAATCGTTTGCGGAAAAAAGAGATTCTTTGATTATTGCCGCGCCGCTTATGCGCAGGCCCGGCGCAGCGTGACGCCGTAAACATGCGGGATTTCCGTCGGCTGCCCGTTGAAGCGGTGCCGCCCGGTGTTGGTGAAGGTGACGGTATTTTCGCCCTGTGCCAGCGTCACATTGCAGGTCGCGGTCCGGACGGTCTGCCAGCTGGAGGTGTTGCGGCACCAGAGCTCCTGCGCATCGCCGTTGACCGTGACGGTCAGATACTGCTCGATCAGGTCGACGTTATAGCTGTGCACGCCGCGTTCCGCGTTGTTGGCATAGGCGACGGTCAGCCGGTAGTCCCCGGCGGCCGGTGCATGGACCGTGAAAGCCGCGCTGCCGCCGTCGCAGGAAATGCCGGTCAGGCAGACCCCGCGCGCGGTGTCTTCGAGCGTCGCCGGCGCGGTCAGCGCCATGTCGGCGGGCAGAACGGTTTCCGCATTGCCGGGCAAAGCGGCGGGGACGGCCGTGCAGGCAACGCCGTCGCCCTGCAGCAAAAGCAGATTCAGCCCGCGCCGCAGCGCGATGCACGCCGTGCCGTCTGCCGACGTCTGACCGCGTGCGCCGTCCACGGTGAACGCGCAGGCACGGTCCGCCGTCAGCTGATAAAAGCCGTCGTCGGGCGCGACCGCCAGATAGGCCGTCGTGCCGGGTGCGGTGCGGTCGGCGTCGGGCAGCAGCGTCAGCGGCGCATTGTCAACATGCGGGGCAACGATCAGACTATCGACCACAAAGGTGCCGTCGAGATGCGCGAGCGTCAGCGTATGCGCGCCTTCGCGCAGCTGTTTCGTCACTGTCACCGTGTCCGTATATTCGCTGCGGATGGTGTTCGGCAGCGTCAGGACGGACGTTTCACCGTCGAGCGTGAGCAGCGCTTTGCCGTCGACGCGGTCATCCGGCGTGCGGCCGTCGTTGGCCTTGCCGTAGATGAATTTCAGATCATAAACGTCCTCGGACGATGAAAAGTTTACGGTTACGGCGTCGCCGTCGTTTTCCAGCCCGCCGACCATGCCGGCCTGCACGCCGGTGGTGGCGTAGGCGCTGTCATAGGTGTAGCAGTTGCCGGCACGTGCGCCGTTCTCAAACTCAATGCGCTGCGGCAGCGCGTCATTGTGAATCTCCGGCGCGCCGGTATCGGGCGTGACCGTGATATGATAGACCGCCGTCGGCTCCGGTTCCTGCAGTCGGATCTTCAGCCGCCCGGCGAAGGGCTGCGCCGTGTATTCCTCCAGCAGGATCGGCGCGCTGACCGCGCCGGTCAGGCCCTCAAACATCACATATTCGATCCGCACGCGCAGCTGCCTGCCGAGCTGCGTGCGGTTCAGATGCGTCAGCTGCAGGCAGGCTTGCGTGACCTCGCCGCCCGCGAGGATGTCGATCCGGTCGCGCGCCTCATTCAGCGACGCGAGCCCCGTCAGGCCGCGCTGGTGAAAGCGCTTGAAACCGTATTTGATCGTGTTTTCAAAATCCGCGTGCGTCACATCCAGCACATCGGTTTGCAGCCGCTGCCCCTCCAGATCGGCATACCAGCGGTAGAGCCACCAGTTGCTGTTGGGAACGGTCGCGTCGGCGGCGGTGTCGCAGAGATTGTCGGCCAGCCGCCAGAAGGCCGTGTTCGTATAGACGCCGGTCGTTTCGGCCGCCACGATATAGTTGAGCATTTTTGCAGGCGCGCCGCACTCCTCCATCGTGCCGATTTCGGTGACGATGATCGGCAGGGGATCGAGGCCGAGCGCCTGTTCCGTCGCCCGGTAGTCGTCATAGTGATCCTGCCAGTAATAGGTGGAATCCGCCGCCAGCTCGTGATAGATCATCACGTCCGGCAGGCAGTCGTGCGCTTTGCAGTAGGTCAGAAACGCGCGGATATTCGCGCTGTCATAGACGCAGTTGCCCGGGCCGCCGATGCGGGCATCCGGCACAATGGCGCGCACGAAGCGGAAGGTTTCCTCCCAGGCGGCATAAAAACGCGCCTTCGCGGCGTCGTCAAACATCAGCCAGTCGGGATTCTCTTCATTCGGCGTGCCGAACCAGACGCCGTTGTCCATTTCGTTGAACAGACAATAGACCAGCCGGTCGGCATAGGGCGTCTGCCCCAGCTGACGGACGGGCTCCGCGATGCGCGGCAGGAAATCCTCGCGCACAAAGGCTGCGCTGTCGTAGGCGCCCGCCCTGCGCAGGTCGCGGATCTTGCCTTCATCATAATACCAGGTGTCGTAAACGTCGTTGAGATAAACGGTGATATAGTCGCAGCTGTCGAGATTCTGCGCGACCTCGTCCACATCGCCGATCGGATGCTGCAGACCGCCGAGCACCTTCTGCGTCACGCTGGCAGGATCCAGGCTTTCGACCATCAGCGGGTCGGGAACGCCGGCCTGCGCGAGCCCGTAGAGAAAGCCAGAGGCGCGGCTCGTGACCGGCGCAACCGGCGCGGCGGCGTCAATTTTCAGCGTCGGCCGGAAGGCATAGGGCAATCCGGGCAGCGCCAGCTGCAGCGCTGTCCACAGGCCGAGCAGCAGAGAAAACGGGCGGGGCACGCAAGCATCTCCTTTCCGCAATCAGATCCGGGTCCAGACCTGCATATCGCTTTCGCCGCGGTTGGCGAAGGCAAAATAGGGGATCATACGCAGCCTGCAGGGCTGCCGGTCGGGGGGATAGCGGGTGTAAAGCGCGGCGGCGGGCAGCTCCCGAAAGCCGTTGACCTCCAGCGCGGGGCAGCCGAGCGCAGCGTCCTGCGCGACCGTCGGCTGCAGGTCGGCGCTGAGCACCAATTGCCCGAGCGGCACGGCCTGATCGATCTGCTCCATGCAGTAGACCAGCGGGCCGCGGCAGACCGCCGCCTTGCCGCGGTCTGCGTGCACGCGCACATCCGCCGCCATCAGCCGCGGGGTCAGATCGAGCGAAAGTGAGATCGTGACGTCGTCCGCCTCGACGGGCAGATAGGCATAGCCCGCGCGCACGTCGGCAGGCGCCTGCCCGTTGATCAGCGGCGCATCCGCCCAGCCCGGCAGACGCAGCGCCAGCGTTTTGCCGCGCAGCCCCTGCGCCCGCAGGCGGATCTCGCCCTCAAAGGGATAGCCGGTTGTCTGCGTGAGCGTCACGCCGTCAAACGCGGCCTTGCTTTCAAAATAGTGATGGACGAATACGGTTTGTTCGTCATAAGAATACAGAAAATCGCCGATCGACGCGATCATCCGCGCGATATTCGGCGGGCAGCACGAGCAGCTGAAAACCTCCACGCGCTGCGTGAGCAGGGGATCGTCGCGGTGATACCAGTCCTTCTCAATGCGGTGCTGCTGCAGGTTGATTTCCAGCGGGTTGACATAGAAAAAGGCGTTGCCGCGCAGGGAAATGCCCGAGAGCACGCCGTTGTAAATCGCGGTTTCGGCCGCGTCGGCATAGCGGCTGTCCGGCGCGAGCAGGCTCATGCGCCGCGCGAAGAACGCCAGGCCGATCGCAGCGCAGGTTTCGGCATAATCCACGTCGTTGGGCAGATCGTAATCCTCGGTGAAGCGCTCGCCGCGGGCGGCGGAGCCGATACCGCCGGTGAGATACATCCGGCGCTCCGTGATGTTGCGGAAAACCCGTTCGCAGGCTTTGCGCAGGGCGTCGTCCGCCGTCAGACGGGCAAGATCCGCCATCGCGCAGTAAAGATAGACCGCGCGTACGCTGTGGCCGATCGCTTCCGTGATGTCGCGCACGGGCCGGTCGGACTGATCGTAATCGTTGTTGTGGCCGCCGGCGATGTCCTTGGGCGAAACGCCGCGCTGATCGACGAAATAGCGGCTCATTTCCAGATACTGTTCGTCACCCGTCGTTTCCCAGAGCCGGACGAGCGCGAGCTCGATTTCCTCATGGCCGGGCGTTGAGAACGCCGCGCGGTCCTCCTCAATGAAGACCTTTTTGATATAGGCCATGTAATCCTGCATCAGGCGCAGGAAGCGGTCCTTGCCAGTGGCGCGGTAATAGGCGATCGCCGCCTCGGTCAGATGACCGGCGCAGTAGAGCTCGTGATCGGTGCGGCGCTGAAACCGCTGCTCCGGTTCACAGACAGTGAAATAGATGTTGAAATAGCCGCAGGGGTCGCGGTGCAGCGCAATCAGCTCCACCACGCGGTCGATCACGGCCTCCAGCGCGGGATCGGACCGCTGCGCGAGCAGGTCGGCCGCCGCCTCGATCCATTTCGCGACGTCGGAATCCCAGAAGATATGCGGCTGCTTCGGGTCGCCCGCCTTCCAGCGGAATTCAAAGGCCTCGAAGCGGCCGGTTTCAGAGAACCGGTCGTAGACGGTCGGCAGCGTGACGGCCTGCAGCTTCTCCAGCCACTGCCCCCAGAAGCCGCCGAGGGTGACGCGGTCAAACGAAACGGCTTTCATGCGCCCGCCCCCCTTATGCTTTCTTGCCGTGCTTTTGCTGTTTCTTTGCTTTTTTCGCGGCCTTTTCCGCCTCCGCC
The DNA here is from genome assembly GCA_017428525.1 of Clostridia bacterium. Classification (GTDB taxonomy): domain Bacteria; phylum Bacillota; class Clostridia; order Oscillospirales; family Acutalibacteraceae; genus CAG-177. The sequence goes on from JAFRQQ010000002.1 coordinate 17,589, forward strand.
TCTGCGTCGCCCCATTCGATGGCGGAGCAGATGAACGTCCAGACGACCACCAGACCGAGCAGGATGATGATCGCATTATGGAAGCCGCCGAGCACCAGCACGTCGATCTGAACGGCCTGACCGAGCAGGGAGACCAGCAGACCGCCGCCGGCAACGGCTTCGAGCAGATTCAGATCGCCGTTCATCAGATGCGCGGCCGCGCGGTTGAAGACGATGGTCATGGCGATGGTGGCCGCGACGCCGACGGCCGCGACGATCGCGGGCGGCAGACGGCGGTTGCTGCAGATGGACCAGACGATGACGAACAGCGCGGTCAGCAGCGCAACGCCGAGCAGCACAGCGCAGGCGATCAGATGCGGCTTGATCGGATCCAGCGCCGAGGGCCAGCTGAAGCTCGTGCCGTCAAGCAGGGTGGAGATGCGGTCCTTGCCGGTCGCGATATCCACGATGCGCTTGAGCGTGATGCTCTCCTGCAGGCCGTAGTTCAGCGGGTTCTTGGATGCGTCCGGAATGTATTTGGACAGAAGCTCCGACACATCGGACAGTTCGTCGCTGAAAGAAATCTTGATGAAAAACATTTCGAGGAAATAGGTGGCCGGGAATACCAGCGCGGCCAGCAGCGCATTGACAACACGATAAACGACCTTCACGGGATCGCCGCCTTTCTGTTAGAATCAGTTATTTCCAGGAGGAGTTGAGCGCCACGGTGCGGTTGAAGACGAGCGCACCGGGCGCGGAGGTTTTATCGATGCAGAAATAGCCCTGGCGCATGAACTGGAAGGTGTCGCCGGGCTTTGCATCCCGCAGGCTGCCCTCCGCCATGCAGTTTTTCAGCACGGTGAGGGAGTCCGGATTCACATCGTCCAGATAATTCCCGTTCTCGCCGGGATTTTCCGCGTTGAACAGCCGGTCATACAGCCGCACCTCGCAGGGCACGCAGTCGGCCGCGCTGACCCAGTGGAGCGTGCCGCGCACCTTGCGCCCGTCGGGGGAGTTGCCGCCCTTGGAGGCGGGGTCGTAGGTGCAGTGCAGGCAGGTCACTTCGCCGTTCTCATCCGTTTCGTAGCCCGTGCAGGTGACGAAATAGGCGCTCTTGAGCCGCACCTCATTGCCGGGATACAGGCGGAAATACTTTTTCACCGGTTCGATCATGAAGTCGTCGCGCTCCACATAGAGCTCGCGGGAGAACTGCACCGTGTGCGTGCCGAGCTCCGGGTGATCGGGATGATTCTCGACCTCGATGGCCTCGCTCTGCCCGGCCGGATAGTTATCGATCACGACCTTCAGCGGGTGCAGCACGGTCATCACGCGCGGGGCGTTGGCATTCAGCTCATCGCGCACGCAGGCCTCCAGCAGGCCGTAATCCACCACGCTGTAGGCCTTGGAAACGCCGATGCGGTTGATGAATTCGCGGATGGCGGCGGCGGGATAGCCGCGGCGGCGCAGGCCGCAGAGGGTGACCATGCGCGGATCGTCCCAGCCCTCGACGTAGCCCTTCTCCACCAGCTCCAGGCACTTGCGCTTGCTCGTGACGCAGTAGTTGATATTCAGGCGGGCGAATTCGATCTGACGCGGCGGCTCCTCAAAGCCGATCTCGCGGATGAACCAGTCGTACAGCGGCCGGTGATTTTCAAATTCCAGCGAGCAGAGCGAATAGGTCACGCGCTCGCGGGCGTCGGAAAGCGGATGCGCGAAGTCATACATCGGATAGACGCACCATTTGTCGCCGGTCTGATGATGATGCACATGGGCGATGCGATAGATCACGGGGTCGCGCATGTTGATGTTCGGCGAGGCCATGTCGATCTTTGCACGCAGCGTGCGGCTGCCGTCGGGGAATTCCCCGGCCGTCATGCGGGCAAACAACTCCAGATTCTCCTCGATCGAGCGGTCACGGTAGGGGCTGTTTTTGCCCGGTTCCGTGAGCGTGCCGCGGTAATCGCGGATTTCGTCTGCGGTCAGGTCGCAGACATAGGCCTTGCCCTTTTTGATCAGCTGAATCGCGCAGTCATAGATGAAATCGAAATAGCTCGAGGCGTAGAGCACGTTTTCCCAGTGATAGCCGAGCCAGGCGATGTCCTCCTTGATCGCGTCGACATACTCCACGTCCTCCTTGGAGGGGTTCGTGTCGTCCAGGCGCAGATTGCAGATACCGCCGTATTTTTCGGCGGTGCTGAAATCGATGCAGATCGCCTTGGCGTGGCCGATATGCAGGTAACCGTTCGGCTCGGGCGGGAAGCGGGTCTGCACGCGGGTGTTGACGCCCGCGGCGAGATCCTCATCGATAAAGTCGTGAATGAAATTGGAAACAGTGTTGGGTTCGTCCATGATATCGCTCCTTATGCGTTTGTCCAGGCTGCGGCAGCGGCGGCCAGACGGGCGCGGATTTCCGCCTCGCCCAGCAGCTGCATGATGGCGTAAAGATCGGGCGTGTTGCGCCGGCCGGTCAGCGCGACGCGGATCACCGTGGAAACGTCGCCCACATGGCCCTTGAAGGCCGACGGATCCTGTTTGTATTCTTTCACATTCGGCGTGAAGCCCAGCGGTTCGCACAGGGCCTTGATGCGCGCGAACCACTGCTCCTTGTCGTCCGCCAGATCAAAGGCGGCGGCACAGCCTTTGCAGATTTCCGCGGCGTCCGCCGGGGACAGGTTCTCCGGCAGCGTCAGGTCCGGGGTGTAGTATTCGTTGAAGAAATAGGAGAGATACGCCTTGACCTCGCTCCATTTTGCGATGTCCTTGCGCGGCTTCGGCGTTTCGCGGTCGATGTTCAGCGCGGCGGTCGCGCGCGCGGGGTCGGCGGTGAAAACGGCGTAAAATTCGGGATCATAGACCTGCGCCCACGCGGCAACGTCCGCATAGACGCGGGCGGCGCTGAATTTGGAGATCACGTTTTTGCTCACGTCGTTGAGCTTGACCAGATCGAACAGGCAGCCGCTGGAGCTCATTTTTTTGAGATTGAACGGATAGTCCATGGCCGGCACGTCCGGGTTGGCCCGCCGCCAGTCCTCAAAGCCGGAGCTGAGCAGGGTGAGCAGATATTCCGTCAGGCTCTCCTTGGGCACGCCCTCCTCCACGAAAAAGCTGACGGCCGCTTCGGGATCCTTGCGCTTTGAGAGCTTGCGCTTGTCGCCGGTTTCGTCGTCGAGCTTGAGCACCTGCGGCGTGTGCGCGTATTTGGGCACCTTGTAGCCGCAGGCCTTGAACAGCGCGATGTGCTTGGGCACGGAGGAGATCCACTCCTCGCCGCGGATGACGTGGGTCGTGCGCATAAAATGATCGTCGCAGCAGTGGGCGAAATGATAGGTGGGAATGCCGTCGGATTTGAGCAGCACCTCGTCGATGATGTTTTCCGGCATTTCGATTTTGCCGCGGATCAGATCCTCAAAGAAGATGCGCTTCTCCGGGCTGCCGTCAGAGCGGAAGCGGAGCACCCAGCTTTTTCCGGCGCGGAGATTCTCCTCGATCTCCTCAAAGGAAAGATCGCGGCATTTTGCCCATTTGCCGAAATAGCCGCGGATATCCGCGCCCGCGGCCTCCTGCTGCTCGCGGATGGCGTTCAGATCGTCCGCAGAGCAGAAGCAGGGGTAGGCCAGCCCGTTTTCGACCAGCGATTTCGCGACGGTCTGATAAATCTCCACGCGCTGACTCTGCGTGTAGGGGCCGTAAGCGCCGGTTTCCGTGCCGAAGCCGGTGACGCCCTCGTCAAATTTTACCCCGAAGGCCTTCATGCCGTCCGTGATGCCGGAAACGCCGTCGACCACCTCGCGCTTTTTATCGGTATCTTCGATCCGCAGATAGGAAACGCCGCCGGACACCTTGGCCGTGAGCACGTCCACAAGCGCGCCGAACAGGCCGCCGATGTGCAGATATCCCGTGGGGGAGGGGGCAAACCGCGTCACGCGCGCGCCCTCGGGCAGATCGCGCGGCGGATACAGCGCCTCGTAATCGGCGGGCGTTTTGTCAATCGTCGGAAACAGGAGTTGCGCCAGAGCTTTGTTCTGATCCATGGGAATCCCTCATTTTAGTAAATATATAATACATTATCGCAGAAAATAAAGAAAGTATCAAGCCCGAAAGCGCAAAAATTTGAATAAAAATCGCTTTTTTTCTGCGGCAAAGCGGGCAAAGGGGATTTTTTTAAAAAAATACTTTACAAGCAGAGGGGTTTGTGCTATAATGCCTTTTGCATGCCCCCGCCTCGGTCTGCGGAGCAAACCCCAACGGGGTCCTCACCTGCCGCTTACTGAGGGGCGCGGCAAATATTTGAATGAGGTGAAAGCATCATGACACAGGAAGAAAAAACCGCCATCATGCAGGAATACGCCCTGCACGAGGGTGACACCGGCTCGCCCGAGGTTCAGATCGCCGTGCTGACCAAGCGCATCAACGACCTGACCGAGCACTTGAAGATCCACAAGAAGGATCACCACTCCAGACGCGGCCTTCTGATGATGGTCGGTCACAGAAGAAACCTGCTTGCGTACCTGCAGAAGGTCGATATCGAGCGTTACCGCTCCATCGTCGCAAGACTGGGTCTCCGTAAATAATCACGTCCGAATAGAGCAGGCCGGAGCGATCCCGCCTGCTCTGTTGTGGTTATTTGAATCCCTTTGCATCCGTTCAGACGGCTCATGGTTTTAGCAACAAATCGAGTGCCCGCGCCGCGCGGGGATTGGATTTATTGCTAAGCCGCGCCGCCTGTGGAAATATTGAACAGAGAGGTAGTTCTATGTTTTTTGAAGCGTTCAAAACTTATGAGACCGAAGTCGCGGGCCGTCCGCTCGTGATCGAGGTCGGCAAAATGGCGCAGCTGGCCGGCGGCTCCTGCATGGTGCGCTACGGCGAGACCAACGTGCTCTGCACGGCGACCATGTCCGCCAAGCCCCGTGAGGGCGTGGATTTCTTCCCGCTCTCCGTCGATTTCGAAGAGAAGCTCTATTCCGTGGGCAAGATCCCCGGCTCCTTCCTGCGCCGCGAAGGCCGCGCGAGTGAGAAGGCGACCCTGACCTCCCGCGTGATCGACCGCCCGATCCGTCCGCTGTTCCCGAAGGATATGCGCAACGACGTGGGCGTGGTCGCCACCGTGATGTCCGTCGATCCCGACTGCGAGCCGGGCATCGCCGCCATGCTGGGCGTTTCCGTCGCCATCTCCATTTCCGAGATCCCCTGGGACGGCCCGATCGCGGGCGTCGTCGTCGGTCTGGTGGACGGAGAATACGTCATCAACCCGACGCTCGAGCAGCGCCAGAAGAGCGAAATGTATGTCACCGTCGCCTCCACGGCCGACCTGGTCGCCATGATCGAAGCGGGCGCCAACGAAGTGAGCAACGACGATATGTATGACGGCATCATGTTCGCGCACAAAGAGAATCAGCGCCTGGTGGAATTCATCAATCAGATCAAGGCCGAGGTCGGCAAGCCGAAGATCGACTTCCCCTCCAACGACCCCGATCCCGAGATGTATGAAGCCATCAAGGACTTTGCGATCGAGGATATCCGCTTTGCCCTCGATACCGACGACAAGCGCATCCGCGACGAGCGTCTGAAGCCCGTTTATGAGAAGGTGCATGAGAAGTTCGACGCCGAATATCCCGAGCTCGAGGCGAAGATCGACGACTGCCTTTACAAGACCCAGAAGTACGTCGTGCGCCGCTGGCTGCTCGATGACGGCAAGCGCGTGGACGGCCGCGGCATCGACGAGATCCGCCCGCTGAACGCGGAGATCGATCTGCTTGACCGCGTGCACGGCTCCGGCATGTTCACCCGCGGTCAGACGCAGGTGCTCTCCGTCGTCACCCTCGGCACGGCCGGCGACGCGCAGATGCTCGACGGCATCGACGAGCAGGAGACCAAGCGCTATATGCATCACTACAACTTCCCGTCCTACTCCGTGGGCGAGACCCGCCCCGCCAGAGGCCCCGGCCGCCGCGAGATCGGCCACGGCGCGCTGGCTGAGCGTTCGCTGATCCCCGTGCTGCCCACGATCGAGGAATTCCCCTACACGATCCGCGTCGTCAGCGAGGTGCTGTCCTCCAACGGCTCCACCTCCCAGGGCTCCGTCTGCGGCTCCACGCTGAGCCTGATGGCCGCCGGCGTGCCGATCAAGGCGCCCGTGGCCGGCATTTCCTGCGGTCTGATCACCGAGGGCGACCGCTTCATGACCATGGTCGATATCCAGGGTCTGGAGGATTTCTTCGGCGATATGGACTTCAAAGTTGCCGGCACCAAGAAGGGCATCACCTCCATTCAGATGGATCTGAAGGTCCACGGCCTGACCCCCGCGATCATCCGCGAGGCGCTCGACAAGACCTACAAGGCCCGCTGCTATATTCTCGATGAGATCATGCTGCCCGTGATCGCCGAGCCGCGCAAGGAGCTGAGCAAGTGGGCGCCCAAGATGCTCACCACGAAGATCGATCCCGAAAAGATCGGCGACGTCATCGGCAAGCAGGGCAAGGTCATCCAGAAGATCTGCGCCGAGTGCAACTGCAAGATCGATGTGGAAGAGGACGGCAATGTGTTCGTTTCCTCCACGGTGCTCGAGGATGCGCAGCGCGCGATTTCGATCATCGAAACGATCGCGAACGATCCCGAGGTCGGCGCGATTTACAAGGGCGTTGTTACCCGCCTGATGAGCTTCGGCGCGTTTGTTGAGATCGCGCCGGGCAAGGAGGGCATGGTGCACATCAGCCAGCTCGACGTCAAGCGCACCGATAAGGTGGAGGACGTTGTGGCCGTCGGCGACGAGGTCATTGTCAAGGTGCTGCCCAAGGATGATCAGGGCCGCCTGAACTTCTCCCGCCGTGACGCGCTCATCGAGGTCAACGGCCTGACGCCGGAGGATGACGGCGAGAGCGGCAACCCCGGCAACCGTCGCCCCCCGCGCAAGGACTTCCGCGGCAACCGCGGCGGCAGAGGCAGAAGAAACTAAATCATTCTAACGAAAAAGCGGCGCCGCCGTCCGAAAGCTCGGGCAGCGGCGCCGTTCGTTGTTTTATCGGATTTTCATGCGGCTGCGTCCAAAAACGCCAGCGTCACCTGCGCCAGCTCGTCGGCGCGGTTTTCGATGCACTGGTGGCCGCCGCCCGCGACAAGATAGCGCTGCGCCTGCGGCAGGGCCTCCTGCACGGAGGTGACCATGCTGCTGTTGATGATCACGTCATGGTCCGCGTTGACCAGCAGCACCGGGCAGGCGATGTCCTTCGCGCCGTCCAGGTCGGTCGGGCGCACGCGATACATCATTTCGCAGATGCCCGCGCCGAAGCCGTCATACTGCACGGGCGCGGTCACGCCGCTCACGTCATAGTCCCGGGCAAAGGCCCAGTCGTTGGTGGCGGCGTAAATGACCAGACGCACCAGCGGCGTGATGCGGGTGCCGACGTTCAGGAAGCCGTTCATCAGCGCCTCCATCGGGCGCGAGGTGATCATCGGCTGCATCGCTGCGGGAAATTCGCTCTGCGGCGCGGGGCAGTAAAGCAGCAGCGCCTTGACCGGCCGCATCTGCGCGAGGTTGATCGCAACGCCGCCGCCCATCGAATGCCCGGCGAGGATCCAGTCTGCCTGCGGCGCGACGGCGTCCATGAGCGCGAGCATCAGATCCTCGCGCGCCACGGGCGCAACGTCCTTGCTTTCCCGCGTGCTGTAGCCGAAGCTCGGCAGATCCGCCAGCACGCAGGTGTAGCCCGCCGCCGCCAGCTGCGGCGTAAGATTGCGCCAGGCGAAGGTGGAGCAGAAAAAGCCGTGCAGCAGCAGGATGTTGGCCTTTGATTCGCCCGCCGCCGGCAGCACGCGGTAGTGAATATCGTAATCTTCATATGTAAAGAACTGACTGTCCGCATAGGGCGTCTGCGCTTCGGCCGCCGCGGGCAGCGCGGCACACAGCAGCAGGCAGACGGCGCACAGCAGCGCGATGATTCGCCGTTTCATCCGGATCACACCTTTCCCGTCGAGCCGAAGCCGCCTTCGCCGCGCGCGGTTTCATCCAGCGCGTCGACCTCGACCGGCGTGAGCATGGCGACCGGCAGCACCACCAGCTGCGCGATCCGCTCGCCCGGGGCGATGGTATAGGGCGTGTGCATCTGATTGATCACGCCCACGCACAGCTCGCCGCGATAATCGCTGTCAATGACGCCCACGCTGTTGAGCAGGCCGATGCCGTGCTTGACCGCCAGGCCGCTGCGTGCAAAAATAAACGCGGCCAGGTCGTTGCGGGGCAGGGCGATTGCAAGGCCGGTGGGGATGACGGCCGTTTCGCCGCCGGCAAGGGTCAGCGGCGTTTCCAGACAGGCGCAAAGATCCAGTCCGGCGCTGCCTTCGGTCGCGCGGCGCGGAAGCTTCGCCTCCGGGCGCAGGCGCTTGATCTGAATGGTTTCGTTCATGACGGGAGCCTCCCTTGATTGTGGTTTGTCAGCGCAGCTTTTTCATGAGCTCCTGCGAAGCGGCGACCACCTTTGCCGCCGCGGGCTTGAGGATCAGATCCATTTCGCCCATGAATTCGATGAAATCGCCGTTGAAGCCTTTCTTGAAGCGGTAGAGGCCGTAGAGCGGATTGCTCTCGTCCAGATTGCCGGAAACGCCGCGGAAGTCATAGATCGCGCAGCCGGATTCGATCGCCCAGCGGATCATCTCCCATTGCAGCAGATAATTCGGCATCACGTTGCGGTGCTCGTTGAGCGAACCGCCGTAGAAATACCAGACCTTGTCGCCCCAGCGCACGGCCAGCGTGCCGGCGATCGGCTTGCCCTCATAATAGGCCATATAGAGCCGGGCGTTCTCGCCGAAGACGTCAAGAATTATCGCGAAGTAGGCCGCGGAGCGGATCGCAAAATGATCGCGCTCGCCCGTGACCTCCATGATGGCAAAGAAGGCGTCGGCCGCCTCGCTCCCGCACAGACGCACCTCCACATTGTGTTTGCGCGCGACGCGGATATTATAGCGGTGCTTGGAATGGAAGGAGGCGAAGACCTCGTCCTCCGTCCGCCCGCCGAGCGCGATGCGGAAGACGAACCGGCACTGGAAATCCTCGAAGTCCAGCGTGCGGTCCTTGCAGCGGAAGCCCGCCTGCGCCGTCATGGCGCGGTAGGTTTCGTTCTCCGCGGGCACGTCCTTGTCGATTTTTAATTCATAGGCGTTGTATTTTTTGCCCTCCGCCTTCGCCGCGTCGATCAGGGCGTTGAAGGTGGCCGCGTCGTCAAAATCGCAGACCGGTCCGCGCGGGGCATACATCATATGATAGGGCAGGCCGGAAATTTTGCGCAGCAGCACGCCGAGCGCGCCGGTGATCTCGCCCGCGTCGTTGCGGCAGAGAACGCCGAACCATTTCCAATCGTCCTTGACCTGCGCCCAGAGCGAGGTCTGCAGGAAATGCCCGTTCGGGTGCGCGGCGGTGAAGGCGTCAAAGTCCGCTGCATGGTTTCGATCGATGATTTCTGTTTTCAAGCCGGTTCTCCTTCGCTTCGTTTTTTCGTTTTATATTATAACCCGAAGGCAGCGGAATTGCAACAGGGAAATCCGCGCGCCGTTTTTACACTTTCTTCATTGAATTTTGATTTCGCGTATGCTATACTGATGAAAGAAAACAAAAAGGAGGAAGCGGCATGGACAATGTCACCGCTTATCTGGAGGCGTCGCTCGCCGGGGTGCCTGCCAGCGAGGCGCTTTCTCAATATAAACTGAAAATGACGGATGTGCTTTCCGACCGCGCGGACGAACTCACGCACAGCGGCCTGCGCGACCAGAAGGTGCTTATGGATCTGCTCAAAAGCGAATTCCCCGACCTGCGCGCGGATTTTGAAGCGGCGCAGACGCAGCCGAAGAAGGCGCGCGGCATCGAGCACGGCAAGCTGCTCGGCATCGCCTGCACGTCGATTTATTATCTCGCGGTCGGCATTCTGTATGTGACCGTCAGCTTTCTGACGCATCGATGGAGCCTGACCTGGCTGCTGCCCGCGGCCGGCGTGACGCTGTGGCTGGAATGGCTGTTCGGGCTGCGGATCGAAAAGCTCGTGGCAAAACGCCGCGTCTTTCATCCGACGGCGCGCACCCTGCTTGCGATCGGCGTGCTGCTGCTGTTTCTGTTTGCCTTCCTCTGCAGCGCCTTCCTCTTCCGGATGCCGCGCAGCTGGCTGCTCCTGCTCTGGGGCGTGATCGCCATGCTGCTCGCGGACGCCGCGTTCGGTCTGGCGCTCCGGGAAAAGCTGATGATCCTCAACATTCTGATCTATATTCCGGTCCTCGCGGCGCTGCTTTTCGTTGTGCTCGGGCTGCAGGGCGTTCTGCCCTGGACCCCCGGCTGGGTGCTGATGCCCGCCGCGCTGCTGCTGGATCTGGCCATCATCGCCGTGCGGCTGCTGCGGCATAAAAAAGAAGAAAACGAACAGGAGGTGGCGGATGCATGGAGCGCAGACTGAATGCCGAGCTCTGGGATAAGATGCACTATCTGTTCCGTGATTACAACGATCGCATGGTGCATGTGGAGCTGACCTATGATTTCCGGATCGACGCGGAAGCGCTGCGCACGGTGCTGATCTGCTTCTTTGAGAAAAACCCCGTTTTTCACGCGTCCTTTACGGACAATCATGTCAGCCCCTACTGGACCGTCAAGCCCTACCGCATCGATGACGTGGTGCATGTGCGGGAGGTGACGGAGGAGGAGCTGCCCGCCGCGGTGGACGCATTCCTCACGCAGTGCCTGCCGCCGGAGGGCGACCTGCAGATGCAGGTGACGCTCTTCTTCCACGGCGAAAAAACCACGCTGTGCATTGTGGAAAACCACATGTGCATGGACGGCGGGGATTTCAAATCGTTTCTTGCCGCATTCTGTGAAAACTACACCGCCTATGTGCAGCAGGGCGTGAGCCCGCTGGAATTCCGCGCGGGCAGCCGCGCGTATGAAACGGTATATCAGAGCTTTTCGCCGCAGGAGCAGAAGGCGGCGAAGAATCTTTACCGCAACATCAACAAGAAAGACACGCATGCCTTCCCGCTGACCAAAAGCGCAAAGGAGGACCGCTCCTTCATCGCCCGCCGCAGGATCAGCGCCGAAACCTTCCTCAAAATCAAAAGCGAGGGCAAAAAATACGGCGCGACCATCAACGACATGCTCACCGCCGCCTATTTTTACAGCCTCTATGAGCTTGCGGGCTTCGACCCGAACGAACCGCTGACCATTTCCAGCGCGATCGATCTGCGTCGCCATGTGAAGGATACCGACGACATGGGCATGACGAATCACACCGCCTGGATGCAGTGCGAGGTGCCGGAGCGCGGCCGCGACATTTTTGAAACGCTGCAATACTGCACCCGCAGCTATGCGCGCTTCAAGCAGGATAAATACATGGGCCTGCACGGCCTGCCGCTGCTCTCGCTCGGCTATAAGATCATGCCGCTGGCCGTGTCGGAGCCGATCATCAAGATCGGCTACTCCAACCCGCTGATCGCCATGAGCAACATCGGCATTCTCGACGTCAAAGCGCTCGCCCTCTGCGGCCATGAGCCCGTGGACGGCTTCATGAGCGGCGCGGTGAAATACAAGCCCTTCGTGCTGCTCTCCGTGACCTCGATGCGCAATGAGATGACCTTCTCGATGTGCGTGCGCGGCAACGACGAGGACAAACGCATCGTCGAGCGCTTCTTCGATCTGCTCGAAAAGAACATCGGCGTGCTGATCGGCGAAGCGCCGGAAAACTGACGAACAACAGAAAACGGCCCGCAGCGCTCCTGACCGGAGAAAAGCTGCGGGCCGGTTTTTTCGTTTGCGTTTTTATTTCAGGAAGCCTTCGATGATGACGTTTTCGGCTTCCTCCTCGGTCATGCCGAAGGTCATGAGCTTGATGAGCTGATCGTTGTTGATGCGGCCGATCGCCGCCTCGTGAATGATCTGCGCGTCGGCGCAGTTGGCCGTGATGGCGGGAATGGAGCTGACCGTGGCGTCATCCATGATGATGGAATCGCACTGCACATGCGCGCGGCACTCGGCGTTGCCGACCGCGTTCGGGTGGAAAATCTGCTTCGAGCTGTCCCGCGCGACGGAGCGGCTGACGATCTGGGATGACGCGCCGTTGCCGTTCAGACGCACCTCGATATCCGAGCGCGCCTCCTGCGTGCCGTGGGTCATCAGGCGTTCGGTGACGATCAGCTTCGCGTCTGCCGCAAGCTCCGCCGTGGTCGTGCGCACGGTGGAATCCACGCCGCGCACCTGCACCATTTCCATCTCGCACACGGCGCCCTCCGCCTGCTCGACCACGGTGACCGGATTCAGGATCCGGCCGCCCTTGCCGTCGCCCTCGCCGTAATGCTTTTCGATATAGCGGATATGGGCGTTTTTGCCGATGTGGAAGGTGTGGATGCCGTCGTGCTGCGAATCGCTGTCGCCGGCGTTGTGAATGCCGCAGCCCGCGACGATCAGCACATCCGCATCCTCGCCGATGTAGAAATCATTATAGACCAGGTCGTTCAGACCCGTTTCGGTCAGGATGACGGGGATATGGACGCTTTCGTTTTTGGTGCCCGGGGCGACGATGATGTCGATGCCGGGCTTGTCCGTTTTGGGAACGATCTCGATATTCGCCGTGGAACGGCGGGAAAGCCCCGCGCCGTTTTTGCGGATATTGTAGGCGCCGGCAGGGATCTCATGCAGATCCGCGATGGTTTCCAGCAGTTGGGTATCGATGCGATCCATGCTCACGCCTCCTTCCTTCCGTCGACCTCGCCGAGCAGCTTCGGCAGGATCTCGTCCCGCGTGCCGCTCTGGCAGACCTTGCCGCCGGCGATGATGACCATGGTATCCGCCAGCTGCATGATGCGCTCCTGATGGGAGATGACGATCACGCTGCGCCGGTCTTCTCCGACCAGCGTCCGGAAGCTCTCCACGAGCATAGAGAAGCTCCACAGGTCGATGCCGGCCTCCGGCTCGTCGAAAATGACGAGCTCGGCGCGGCGCGCCATGAGCGTTGCGATCTCCACGCGCTTGGCTTCGCCGCCGGAGAGGGAGGCGTCCATCTCGCGGTTCAGATATTCGTCGGGATCCAGCCCAACGGCGGTCAGATAGGCGCTGCAGGCGTCCTTCGACAGCGATTCGCCCGCCGCGAGCGAAAGCAGACGGCGCACCGTCAGCCCCTTGAACCGCGGCGGCTGCTGAAAGGCGTAGCCGATGCCGCGTTTGGCGCGCTCCGGGATCGAAAGCGCGGTGATATCCTCGCCTTTAAAGAGGATCCGGCCGCCGGTCGGCTTCTCAATGCCCATGATCAGGCGGGCGAGCGTGGATTTGCCGCCGCCGTTCGGGCCGGTAATCACGGTAAAGGAGCCGGTCGGGATCTCCAGATCCACGGAATCGATGATTTCCAGATTCGTGCCGTCCGCCGGCACCTGAAAAGAAAGCTGCTCAAGCTTCAGCATAAGGGGACCTCCAGATCAGAAATCAAAACAGCATGGGTCAGAACCATTTTTTCTTCTTTCCCAGAAGCACCATGGCCGCCACCGTGACCACGGACAGGGCGATCACATAGACGTAGCCGTGCTTCCAGTAGAATTCCGGCATGGACTGGAAATTCATGCCGTACCAGCCGACGATGATCGTCAGCGGGAAAAAGATCGTGGTGATGACCGTCAGCACCTTCATGGTGCGGTTGAGCTTCATATCGAGCGCTGCGGAATAGGCGTCCTGCAGGTGCTCCACCGTATTCTGCAGCGAATCCACGTCCTCGCGCAGGCGCGTGATTTTTTTCGTGACGTTGTTCAGGAGCATCAGCTCGCCGTCCGGCAGCAGACCGTTTTCGTTTTCGTCCAGCGCTTCGGTGATATCCAGCAGCTGCTCATAATAATTGCGCATGGTCAGCAGCTGTTTTTTCAGCGCCAGCAGCGCGCGGTTGAAGGCGTTGTCCGTCCGGTCGTCCAGCAGCTGCTCCTCCATGGCCGCGATCTCGTTGCCGACGGTTTCCACATGCTTGGTATCCCGCGCGACAAGCGTGTCGAGGAAATAGCAAATCAGCTTTTCGAGCGTGGCGGTCGCGGGGGAGAGCCGGCTGATCGCCTGCTCGAATTTGGCTTTGGTGGAGCCGTCGCGGTCGTCGACGTCCACGACCAGCAGCAGATCCTTTTTGATATAGAGCGCCAGGCAGTCGTCGCCGTCGCCGTCATCCTCGAGCCGCATCACGCGCAGCTCGGTGAAGGTGTAATCGTCATAAATCTCCACGCCGGAGCGGAAATGCAGGCTTGCCGTCGCGCAGGATGCAACGGTGGAGGGCGCGAAGCCGAATTGCGCAGCGAGCGTCTGCAGCTCATCCACGCTGACGAAGCCCGCGGTCAGCACGCCGGGCTGCAGCGCGTCGGCGGAAACCGCGCGCACCGCGTCTGTGACCTGATAGAACAACTGCATCCCCTCCGTCTGCAAAGTATCAAATTATTTTAGCATACTCCCGCGCGCTTGTAAAGAACCTATGGCGCGGAAAGCGGCGTTTTTTCAAAAAAACCCTTGACGAAACCGAAAAAAGCGGGATAATAGAAAAAGAATCCGCTTATATTTGGAAGAGAGAACGCAAAGGGAAGGGGCGGAACAAATGGAACGAAAAACGGCGCAGACCGAAGCGCCGGAGGCGGCTGCCGCGCGGCGCGGCAAGGCGATTGTGCGCACCGGCGTGATCGGGATTCTGACGAATCTGCTGCTCGCGGGCTTCAAGGCGGCGGTCGGCATGACGGCGCACTCCATTGCCGTCACGCTCGACGCGGTCAACAACCTGTCAGACGCGCTGTCCTCCGTCATCACGATCGTCGGCGCGCGGCTGGCCGGCCGCCGGCCGGATAAAAAGCATCCGCTCGGTCACGGGCGCGTGGAATATCTGAGCGCCACGGTGGTTTCGGCGCTGGTGCTCTATGCCGGCGTGACGGCGCTGGCGGAATCCGTCAAAAAGATTCTGCACCCCGTCACCGCCGATTATTCTGCACTGTCGCTGATTGTGATCGCCGCGGCCGTCGCGGTCAAGATCGTGCTCGGGCTGTATGTGAAGCGGCAGGGCAGAGCGGTCGATTCCGGCGCGCTGGTCGCCTCCGGCACCGACGCGCTCATGGACGCCGTGCTCTCCGCCTCCGTGCTTGCGAGCGCGCTGGTGTATGTGAAGACCGGCCGTTCGCTGGAGGCCTATGTCGGCGTGATCATTGCGGGCTTCATCATCAAATCCGGCGTCGAGCTGCTGGCCGGCCCCGTCAGCGACCTGGTGGGCCGCCGTGCCGATCCGGCGCTGACCCGGCAGGTTCGCGCGATTCTGGAAGCGGATCCCGCCGTCCACGGCGCCTATGATTTGATCATGAATAACTACGGCCCGGGCAAATACTATGCTTCGGTGCATCTGGAGCTGGACGACGTGATGACCGTGGACGAGGTGGATGTGCTGACCCGGAAGCTGGAAACGCAGGTTTATCACGAAACGGGCGTGATCCTCACGGGCGTGGGCGTGTATTCCTTCAACACGGCCGACGACGAGGCGGCGCGTCTGCGCAACGAGGTGACGCATCTGGTCATGACGCATGAATGGGCGCTGCAGCTGCACGGCTTTTATGCCGACACCCGGGCAAAGACCATGCGCTTCGACGTGGTGTTCAGCTTTGACATCAGCCCGCACGAGGGTCTGCGGCTGCTGCAGACGGAGCTGGCGGCGGCCTTTCCGGACTATACGATCACCGTCACGCCCGATGTGGACGTCGCGGATTGAAAAAAACAGAACAGAAAAACCGGGCCTGCACCTCTGCGGAGATGCAGGCCCGGCGACTCTTATATGGAATTATTTATACAGCGGGCCGTAGGCGGCACAGGCGCGGAAATCTGCGGCCTCGCGGTCCTTCGTGCCGAAGGCGCCCCAGCTGGCCGGGCGGAAGATCTTCTCATCCGGCACGTTGTGCAGCGCCACGGGGATGCGCAGGATGGAGGCGAGCGTGATCAGATCGGCGCCGACATGGCCGTAGCTGATCGCGCCGTGGTTGGCGCCCCAGTTGTTCATCAGGTCATAGGCGGAGCGGAACGGATCGCCGCCTACGCCGTTGCAGCGCGGCGTGAACCAGGTGCACGGCCAGGTGTAGTCCGTGCGCTTCCACAGGATATCGGACACCTCGTCCGGCAGCGCGACGGTCCAGCCTTCCGCAATCTGCAGCACGGGGCCGAGCCCCTTGACGATATTCAGGCGGATCATCGTTGCGGGCATTTCCGGACGGGTCAGGAAGCGCGAGGAATAGCCGCCGCCGCGGAAATAGCCGAGGTCGGCGCAGCACCATTCGGTCGCCTTGAGCATCTTGTCGATGTCCGTTTCGGTCACGTCATACCACGGCTTGATCACGGCGTTGCCGTCGGCGTCTCTGGATTCGCCGCAGGCGTCCAGGCAGCAGGCGCCGGAGTTGATCAGATGGATGAAGCCGTCCGCTTCCTTCGCGTGGCCTTCGATCTCATAGCCGGTCACGCGTTTGACGGAATCGCCGCTCCAATAGGTGCGCACGTCCGCAAACAGCTGGGCGCGGTTGGTCAGGAGCTTGAGCAGCAGCATGCTCAGGCCGTTGAGCGTGTCGTTCTCGGTGGCGAAGGCATAGGGCTCGCGCGCGCCGTTCCAGTCAAAGGACGTGTTGAGAATGGATTCGGCAAAGTCGGCGTTCGGATAGAAGTCCGTCCACTGACGCTGGCCCTGGAAGCCGCCGGCGATCGCGTTGTGGCCGACCGTTTCTTCCTTCCAGGGATCAGGCAGGTTGCGGTTGCCGTTCATCAGATCCTTGACAA
This sequence comes from Clostridia bacterium, assembly GCA_017428525.1. Classification (GTDB taxonomy): domain Bacteria; phylum Bacillota; class Clostridia; order Oscillospirales; family Acutalibacteraceae; genus CAG-177. The sequence goes on from JAFRQQ010000002.1 coordinate 34,345, forward strand.
TGCAGGCCATCTTGACGCTGAATTCCCAGTCCTTCTCTTTCTCTTCCGCGCTCTTCTTCGCAAAATCGGGGTTCTTGTCCCAGCCCTCGGGGCAGTTCGCCTTCGTCCAGGCAAGCGCCTTCTGATATTCGGCCTCGTCATAGATGCCCTGGGTCATGCGGCGGATGATCTCCACCTCGTCGACGGATTCCACGCGCATGCCGAGATATTCCTCAATGAAATCGGGATCGACCGTCGAGCCGGCGATGCCCATGCAGATGGAACCGATCTGCAGATAGGATTTGCCGCGCATCGTGGCGGCGGCAATCGCGGCGCGGCCGAAGCGCAGGAGCTTTTCTTTTACGTCGTCGGGCACGGTCGGATCATCGGCGTCCTGCACGTCCTTGCCGTAAATGCCGAAGGCGGGCAGGCCCTTCTGCGCGTGGGCAGCCAGCACGGCCGCCAGATACACCGCGCCGGGACGCTCCGTGGCGTTGAAGCCCCAGACGCCCTTGATCGTGAGGGGATCCATATCCATCGTTTCGGAGCCGTAGCACCAGCAGGGCGTGACGGAGAGCGTGATGTCCACGCCTTCCTTCTTAAACTGGGCTGCGCACTGCGCCGCCTCGGCCACGCGGCCGATCGTGGTGTCGGACACAACGACCTTCACGGGCGTGCCGTCGGAATACCGCAGATTCTCGCGGTAGAGCTGCGCAGCGGTCTGCGCCATGGCCATGGTTTGATCCTCGAGCGCCTCGCGCACCTTGATCGCGCCGCGGCGGGCGTCGATGATGGGGCGGATGCCGATGACGGGATATTCGCCGATCAGTCTGCTTGCCATAAATAAATACCTTCTTTCTGATAATTCTTTATTGAATGACAACGCCCTTCTTCAGAATGACGTTGGCGTAGATCGCGGTTTCGCCGGTCGCAATCACGGCGTAGGCCTTCTTTGCGCGCTCATAAAACGCGAAGCGCTCCATCAGCTCAAACGGGCGGTCGTCCTCAGCGGCGAACACCGTTGCCTGATACTCCGCCCAGATCGGCGGCGGCGCGTCGGGGTCGCCGTTGTCCATGAGCGCCACCGCCGCTTCCACATAGGTATCCAGCGGCATGAGCTGCAGGATCGCTTCGAGAATCTCGTTGACGCCGTGCCCGTCCAGGCGCACCAGACGCTGCGCGATCGAGGCGGCGGGGAAGTTGCCGTCGCCGATGACGATCTCATCGCCGTGCCCCATTTCCATCAGGATCTTGAGCAGCTCGGGCGAGAGGATCGGGGAAATGCCTTTGAGCATAGAACCATCTCCTTTTGCGAATGATACTATTATTATACAACTGATTATTCGGCATTGCAATCTTTTTCTGAAAATGACTTGACAAATCCTTCACGCCGGCCTATTATATACCCATAGGGGGTATATAAAACGCCCCGGACACCGGGAAAGGAAGTGAGCTGATGGCGGCGTGCTGCTGCGAAAAGCATACGGAACGAACAGAGGAAGAAAAAAAGAAGCTGATCCACCGCCTGAATCGCATCGAAGGGCAGATCCGCGGGCTGCGCCGCATGATCGAAAACGACGCGTACTGCAACGACATCCTCGTGCAGTCCGCCGCTGCGCGCGCCGCACTGGACGGCTTCAATAAAGACCTGCTTGCGCGGCATATCCGCACCTGTGTGGCGCGGGACCTGCGCGCGGGTGACGACGCCGTGGTCGACGAGCTGGTCGCCACGGTGCACAAGCTGATGAAATGAGGCGGGCGGCATGAAGCAATACGATGTGACCGGCATGCAGTGCGCAGCCTGCAGCGCCCGCGTGGAAAAGGCGGTGTCGCAGGTGGCGGGCGTGGAGCGCTGCGCGGTGAACCTGCTGACCAATTCCATGGGCGTGGAGGGCGACGCGCCGGCGGAAGCGGTCATCGCCGCCGTGGAGGCGGCCGGCTACGGCGCTGCGGTCAAAGGTGAAAAAGTGAATTCCGCGGCCGGGGCAAACGACGTCCTTGCTGACCGGGAAACGCCGCGCCTGCTGCGGCGGCTGGTGATCTCGCTCGTGTTTCTGCTTGCCCTGCTGTATGCTTCCATGGGGCACTCGATGCTCGGTCTGCCGCTGCCGGCCTTTTTCGACGGCAATCCCGTGGCGGTCGGGCTGCTGCAGCTGCTGCTGACCGCTGCCGTCATGGTGATCAATCAGAAGTTCTTTGTCAGCGGCGTGCGCGGTCTGCTGCACCGCGCGCCGAATATGGATACGCTCGTTTCGCTCGGCGCGGGCGCTTCGTTTCTTTACAGCGTCTACGCGCTCTTTGCCATGACCCGCGCGCAGGCGGACGGCGGCGCGGCGGCTGCGGCAGGGTATATGAGCGACTTCTATTTTGAATCTGCCGCGATGATCCTCACGCTCATCACGGTCGGCAAAACGCTCGAGGCGCGCGCGAAGGGCAGGACCACGGATGCGCTCCGCAGTCTGATGCAGCTGGCGCCCCGCACGGCAAGCGTAGAGCGCGACGGGCGGGAAACGCAGGTGCCGGTCGAGCAGGTGCGGCAGGGCGACGTCTTTCTGGTGCGGCCGGGGGAGAGCATCCCCGTGGACGGCGCGGTGCTCGAAGGCGGCGGCGCGGTCGATGAATCGGCGCTGACCGGCGAAAGTCTGCCCGTGGACAAGGCGGCAGGGGATCCTGTTTCCGCCGGCACGGTCAACCGCTCCGGCTTTCTGCGCTGCCGTGCATCGCGCGTCGGGGCGGACACCACGCTTGCGCAGATCATTCAGACCGTCAGCGACGCGGCGGCAACCAAGGCGCCGATCGCAAAAACAGCGGACCGGGTTGCGGGCGTCTTTGTGCCGGCAGTGATGGCGATTGCGCTGGTGACCGTTGGCATCTGGCTGCTGCTCGGCAGGGACTTCGGCTTTGCGCTCACGCGCGGCGTTTCCGTGCTGGTCATCAGCTGCCCCTGCGCGCTGGGACTTGCCACGCCCGTGGCGATCATGGTCGGCAGCGGCGTCGGCGCGCGCAACGGCATTCTTTTTAAAACCTCGGAGGCGCTGGAGAAGGCCGGCCGGACGCAGACCGTTGTGCTGGATAAAACCGGCACGGTGACCGCAGGCGCGCCGCAGGTGACGGCGCTGCTGCCCGCCGAAGGGATCGATGAAGAAACGCTGCTGCGCAAGGCGGCGGCGCTCGAGCAAAAAAGCGAGCATCCGCTTTCCCGCGCGATTCTGGCACGCGCGCAGGCCGCGGGTCTGACCGTCGCGCCGGTGACGACGTTTGAAACCGTGACCGGGCAGGGACTGCACGGCGACGGCCTGTTCGGCGGCAACGCGGCCTATATCGCGGCGCAGGCGGAGATTCCCGCCGACGCGGATCACTGGGCGCAGACGCGGGCGCAGGCGGGCGAAACGCCGCTGTTTTTCTGCGAAAACGGACGTTTCCTCGGTGTGATCGCCGTGGCGGACGTCATCCGGCCGGAGAGCGCCGCGGCGGTGCAGACCCTGCGGGACGCCGGGCTGCGCGTGGTGATGCTGACCGGCGACAATGAAAAAACCGCCCGCGCCATCGGCGCGCAGGCGGGCATCGACGAAGTGATTGCCGGCGTGCTGCCGACCGAAAAATCCGACGCGGTCGCCCGTCTGGCGGAGCAAGGGCGGGTGGCGATGGTCGGCGACGGCATCAACGACGCGCCGGCGCTGACCCGTGCGGATACCGGCATCGCCATCGGCGCGGGGACGGACGTGGCCGTGGACGCCGCGGACGTGGTGCTGATGAAAAGCACGCTGCGCGACGTGCCGGCGGCAATCCGGCTCAGCCGCGCCACCCTGCGCAATATCAAAGAAAACCTGTTCTGGGCGTTCATCTACAATGTGATCGGCATTCCGATCGCGGCCGGGGCGCTGATCCCGTTCGGCGTCACGCTCAGTCCGATGCTCGGCGCGGCGGCGATGAGTCTGTCGAGCTTCTGCGTGGTGACCAACGCGCTGCGGCTGAATTTTGTCAAGCTGTATCCGAAGCAGGCGGCTGCGTCCGCTTCGGAGCAAATAAAAACAGAAGAAAAGAGGCAGGAAGCCATGGAAAACAAGATCGTGATCGGTGTGGAGGGCATGATGTGCCCGCATTGCGAAGCGCGTGTAAAAGCGGCGCTCGAGGCGCTGCCCGGCGTGGAAGCCGCCGCGGCCGACCATCCGAGCGGCACCGTGACGCTGACGCTCTCGGCGCCGGCGGATTTGCAGGCGCTCAGGGACGCCGTGGAGGCGCAGGGCTATGCCTTCACCGGTTTGAAGTAAAAAGGCTCTGCAAATCAAAAAAACGACCGCTCCGGCAAACGTCGGGGCGGTCGTTCGTTGATGTGATTATTCGTAGAAATGCTGGACCCAGCAGAGGTTGCCGTCCGGATTCGGGTCGGCGGCCACGCCGATGCCGATGTAATTGAACTGCGGGTTCACGATGTTTTCGTAATGTGTAGTGGACGCCTTCCAGGCTTCGCAGACGCCCTTGGGCGTTTTGTAGCCCCAGCCGAGGTTTTCACCGGCCAGCCCTTCGTCATAGCCGTTTTCCTTGAAGATGGAGGAGAAATAACGGCCGTTCGGACGGTAATGGTCATGGTCGCCCGACCAGGCGATTTCCTCCGCGCGCACGCTCGCCTGCTCGCAGAGCTTGTTGCTCAGCTTGAGGGCGGGCAGACCGGCGGCCTTGCGGTAGCTGTTGGTGATGCGCAGCACCTCTTCGATCTGGTCGGCATAGGTTTCCTGATTGGCGCGCGCGGCGGGCAGCAGCTCATCATAGGTGGCGTGGTAATCCCGGCGGGGATAGCTTTCGTAGATTTCGGTGTCGGCCAGCACGCGGGTGCCGTCCGTATACACATGATAGATCTCCGTCACGGTGCGGCGCAGCCGGACGCCGTATTTCAGATCATAGGTTTCGCTGTTGGAGGAGCGGGAAACGATGTAGGTGCCTTCTTGTTCATCCTCGGGCTCCCGCGTGGTGAGGCTCGGCGCGTAGGTCGGCGCCTTGGTCGTCGCCTTTGTGGTCGCCTTCGTGGTGGTTGTGGTCGGCGGCGCCGTCGTGGTGGTCGTGGTCGGCGCCGTCGTGGTGGTTGTGGTCGGTTCCGTCGTGGTCGGGGCGGCCGTTGTGGTCGGGACCGTGGTCGCGGCGGTCGTTGCCGTCGGTTCCGTTTCGGCCGGCACGTCCGCTGTCCGCGTGCCGCAGGCAGCGGCGGTCAGCAGGATGGCGGCGACCAGCAGCGCGGGCAGCAGCTGCCCGCACAGACGGCGTCTGATGGATGCATCCTTCAAAGCGATTCCTCTTTTCTTTTCTGTATGTCCTTCGGCCAGCGGCGTATCGGGCAGGTCTGCCGCCGGAATGCCGCACGGAATTCCGGATAGCAGCCGCATCTGACGCAGACGCCGCCGATCAGGTCGGCGCAGCCGGTGCACACGGCCAGCCGCGCGTCATAGAGCGTCTGCGGCGCGCGTTCCGCAGGGGAAAGGCGCGCGATGCGCGTCTGAATATCGGCAAGCGTTTCCTCTCTGCCGCTTTCCCGCAGCAGGCAGCGCCTGCAAACGCGCTCCTCATCCACGGGAGGGCGTAATGTTGAATTTCACGACGCTGCAGGCGGGCAGCGTTGCAACAAAGCCGTCGTCCGTCAGCCGGAAATCGTCAAACGGTTTTGTTTCGACCGTCTGCTTCTGCCCGAAGCTGTTGTAATCGTCGATCGCGCCGGTCAGGATTTCGGCGGTGACCTGCGCCACGGCGGTCGCCGCGACCTGGCACCGGATCTCAGCTGCTTTGTCGGCGGCGGTGTTTGTGACCGTCGCGCAGATTTCGCCCGCTTCGTTGACGGAGGCGCTTTCGATCAGCTGCGGCAGCTTGTCGTCCGCCGAGCCGATCTGCGGTGCGGTGATATGGGAACCCAGCAGCGTGTTCTGCTGATGCGTTTTATACATTTTGAATACATAATAGGTCGGGGTGAGCACCAGCTCCGGGCCGTCCGTCAGCGCGACGGACTGCAGCACGTTGACCGTCTGCGCGATATTCGCCATGCGGATGCTGTCGGCGTGCTTGTTGAAAATATTCAGCGTCAGGCCGGCGACCACGGCGTCGCGCATGGTGTTCTGCTGATAGAGATAGCCCGGATTCGTGCCCGGCTCCACATCGTACCAGGTGCCCCATTCGTCGACGATCAGATCCACATGGTGATCCGGATCGTAGCGGTTCATGATCTCCAGATGGCGGTTGATGATGCGGTCGATGTGATAGGCCTTGCGCAGGGTGGTGTAATACTCCGCCTCGCTGAATTCCGTGGCGCTGCCTTTATGCGACCAGTCGTGCGTCACGGTGTAATAATGCAGCGCCAGGCCGTTCATATGCCAGCCGGCGATGCGCATGAGCTCCTCGGTCCAGCGGTAGTCCTCGCCGTTCGGGCCGCAGGCAACTTTATAGATCCAGTTGTTCTGCGGGTCATATTGGCGCACATAGGTGGCGTAGCGCTTGAAGGTGTTGGCGTAAAAGGCGGGATCCATGTTGCCGCCGCAGCCCCAGTTCTCATTGCCCACGCCGAAATATTTGACGCGCCAGGGGGCTTCGCGGCCGTTCTGCCGCCGCAGCTCGCTCATCGGCGACTGCCCGGGGAAGGTCATGTATTCCACCCATTCGCTCATCTCCTGCACCGTGCCGCTGCCGACGTTGCCGGCGATATAGCAGTCGCAGCCGAGCTGGGCGATCAGTTCCTGGAATTCGTGGGTGCCGAAGCTGTTGTCCTCCACGCCGCCGCCCCAGTGGGTATTGATCATTTTTTTGCGCGCTGCAAGGGGACCGACGCCGTCCTTCCAGTGGTATTCATCGGCAAAGCAGCCGCCCGGCCAGCGCAGGACGGGGATGCCCATATCTTTGAGCGCGTTGACAACGTCACTGCGCATGCCGTTGACGTTGGGGATGTCGGAGTTCCTGCCGACGAACAGCCCCTCATAAATACAGCGGCCCAGATGCTCGGAAAAATGGCCGTAAAGATCCTTGTTGATGACGGCGATCCGGTGATTGGGATTGATCAGATAGTTTTCCATGACGTCCTCCTGCCGGCAAAAAAGCAATTTTCAATATTATAACAGGAAACCGCGGAGAAATAAAGAGTAATTTTTCTTTTTTTCCGACAAAACGCCGAAAAAACGAAGGAAAATGCGCGCCGCGCGGGGAAGGCGTCCGTTTTTACGCAAAAAAACAGCGCCCGCCGTCGGAAACCGGTGGGCGCTGCCGCAAAAATGCGAAACGGCTTATTTCTTGAGCTTTGCGAATGCCAGCGAGAAGAACGCAGCGATCTTCTGGAAGATCATCTTGATGAAGTCGCCAAGTTCAACAGTGCCGGCGATTTCCTGCTTCGCAACAGAGACAACGGCTGTGGCAACAGAGCTCGCGGTCACGGCGTTGTAAGCAGGATATTCAAAGGTGTCGTTCAGGGTCACAGCGGTATCATTGATATAGTACTCGCTGTTCGCCAGGGACGTGTCGACCGTGATGGTGGTCGCAGAGTCCACAGTGGCGTTCGTGAAGGATTCCTCCACAACGCCGGAGCCGAAGTTCTTCTCAATGATCATCGTGACGGAGTTCGCCGCGTCGCTCGAAATCGTCACGATCCCGTCCGCCGTAAGGAAGAGGGTCTTGACGTAATTCTTGGTGTAATCATTGTAGAAGACGGAGTAATAACCGTTCTCACCGGTCACGATCTTTTCCAGCGTGCTCATGCGGTCGTCGCCATAGGTAACGACAGCGTTGGAGTTGATGGAAGCAACCGTGATGACGGGCGCATAATCTGCAACGGGAATCTGGAACAGGATGTAGCGAACCAGCTGAATGAACGCCATCTCGGTGATGTACTCGAAGGAGATGTTGTAGTTGATCTGGTTCTTGATCTTGCCGACCAGGCCCTCGTTCTGCGCAAGCTTGAGATCGAAGAGGGTGGTGTAGCCGACCTCTCTGAGGGTCACCATCGCGTTGATGGCGAACTCATAGAGGGAAGCGTCACCGGAGGCCTTCGCAAGGCCGGCCCACTCGGAAGCGGCGGTCTCAACGAAGAACGTGGTGTACAGCTCATCCATCAGGACGTACTGATCGCTGGTGTTCCAAAGCTTGTCAGCCACGCTCGTGCCGATGTTGTAAACCTTCAGCGCGACGGCGGTGTAAGCATTGGTCTCCATTGCGATGCGGGCCGCGGTGTCGAAGAGCTCGGAAGCGGCAAAGCCGCCGGCCTTCAGCACTTCGCTCTTGATCAGGGATTCGACGCTCTCGTCGATCTCATTGATCAGGTTGGAAGCGGCGGTCACAACCACGCTGTAGGAGCAGTTGTCAACGATATACTGCAGGAAATCCTTGTAGTATTCGTTCGCAGCCTGCACGGAGAGGATCTGCGCATACGCCTTGATGACATTGTCTCTTTCCTTCTCATAGAGCTTGCCGACCTTGATCGCCCATTCAATGTACTGGAACGCGGTGGACCACTCGGTGGAAGTAAGGACGTCGGAAATCTGGACGTAGCTGTTGACCTTCTGCAGCAGATCATTGAGGCTGGTCGCGGTCTCGAGGACCTTGATGATCTCGCTGATCTTGGAGTCGCCGATGTTGGCGTCGATCTTCTCGATCAGGGAAACCAGCACATCTTCTGCCGTGTCCACGGAAACGCTCTGATCAAAGCCGTTTTTCCAGGCATTGTCGTACAGGGCGAAAACCGTGTAGGTCAGCATGGTGTCGGCAATGGCCTTGTTGTTTTCCGCAACATACTTCCAGTGTGCCGACTCCTCGTTGTTGAGGAGCTTGTCGATCACGAGCCCGAAGTTCGCATTCCAGCCCGCCGTGCGATCGGCGGAGGAGACGGAAGCGTCTTCAGCGGACGCGGCAAACGGCACAGCACAGAAAACCATTACCGACGCTAAGAGAATTGCGAGGATTTTCTTTGCCATAGATTCGCCTTCCTTTCATAAAAAATTCGGAAATAAGCCACTATTTATTATATTCTATGAATTGTAAAATTGCAACACATTTTTTTAATAAAAAATAGGGTGTTCGATTGGTGGGATTGTACAAAATCCAACAAAAAGAAGGCGTGCGCGCAGTTCGGCAGAGTTTCGTAACCCAGTGTTGTCGAAAAGAGCGCCCTTCACGCCCACTTGCAGATTTTTCGGCTTGAGATACGTCAAGTATCCCTGCGCCGAAGAAATCCGCAATTGCACGCAAATTGCATCTCTTTTCGATGGTTCCCAGTTTTGCGGGAGCAGAAATTGTTCAGAAAAAGGAAAAGCCGCACATGGCATACTTGATGTATGTCAGTGCGGCTTTGACGCATTTATGGGCGATTTATGCCCCGCAAAACCAATACTGGATTATGAAACTCTGCCGTTGGAGCGCCGAATTTTGCGGGGCGATGAAATTTTGCTTGTTTTTGGGCGAAGCATGGTGTATAATGATACTGCAAAAAAACGCTAGGAGGATGCATCCCATGACCATTTATGAAGAATCCCTCGAATACCATGCCAAATTAAAGGGCAAGCTGGAAGTGGCGCTGAAGGCGGATCTGGTGGATCGCCACGATCTTTCCCTTGCTTACACGCCCGGCGTTGCGCAGCCCTGCCTGGAGATCGAAAAGGATCCCGACAAGGCCTATGACTACACCTGGAAGCATAACAGCGTGGCTGTTGTGACCGACGGCACGGCCGTGCTCGGCCTGGGCGATATCGGCGCGGCGGCGGCGCTGCCTGTGATGGAAGGCAAATCCATCCTCTTCCGCAAATTCGGCGGGGTGGACGCCGTTCCCGTCTGCCTGGATACGAAGGACCCCGATGAAATCATCCGCATCGTCAAGATGATCGCCCCGACCTACGGCGGCATCAACCTGGAAGATATCTCCGCCCCCCGCTGCGTGCAGATCGAGCGCGCGCTGATCAAGGAGCTGGATATCCCCGTCTTCCACGACGACCAGCACGGCACCGCGATCGTCACGACCGCAGCGCTGATCAACGCGCTGAAGATCGTGGGCAAAAAGCCCGAGGAGATCACCTGCGTGTTCAGCGGCCTGGGCGCCGCCGGCAGCTCCATCATCCGCATGTTCAAGGCCTACGGCGTGAAGGAGATCTACGGCTTCAATTCCAAGGGCATCGTCCTGCGCGAGGATATGGAAAAATACAACTTCCTGACCAAGGAGCTCGCCGAAATCACCAACACCGGCAACAAGCGCATGACCATGGCGGAAGCGCTGAAGGAAGCCGACGTCTTTGTCGGCGTCTCCGCGCCGCGTCTGCTCACGAAGGAGATGGTCGCCGGCATGAAGAAGGACGCCATCGTGTTTGCCATGGCGAATCCGGAGCCGGAAATCAATCCCAACGACGCGAAGGAAGCGGGCGCCCGCATCGTCGGCACCGGCCGTTCCGATTATCCGAACCAGATCAACAACCTGCTGGCCTTCCCGGGCATCTTCCGCGGTGCGCTTGACGTGCGCGCAACGAAGATCACGGAGGAGATGAAGCTGGCCGCCGCCGAAGGCCTTGCGGGCCTGGTGTCCGACGACGAACTGACCGAGGAATACATCCTGCCCAGCGCGCTGGATCGCACCGTTGCCGACGCCGTGGCGAAAGCCGTTGCGGCCAAGGCGCGCGAGATCGGCGTGGCCCGTCTGTAATTTATGAGAGAACTCACCTGCACCGCGGTTTCGGCCGCGGTGCGTCAATTATGTATCGACGCGAATTACCACCTGCCGCCGGATGTGGAGGCGCGCATTTGCGCCTGTCGCGCGGCCGAGCCCTGGCCGCTGGCGCAGGCGACGCTGGCAACGATCGAAGAGAATCTTGAAATCGCGCGGAAAGGCGTCTTTCCCATCTGTCAGGATACCGGCATGGCCTGCGTGTTTCTGGAGGTGGGGCAGGAGGTGCATTTCACCGGCGGCAGCCTGACCGACGCGGTCAACGAAGGCGTCCGGCAGGGCTATGCCGACGGGTATCTGCGCAAATCGATCGTCGACGATCCGCTGTTTGACCGCAAAAACACCGGCGACAATACGCCGGCCGTGATCCACACCGAACTCGTGCCCGGCGACGGGCTGAAAATCACCGTCGCGCCCAAGGGCTTCGGCTCCGAGAATATGTGCCGGACCCGCATGCTCAAGCCGTCCGACGGCGTGGAGGGTCTGCGGCGGTTCGTGCTGGAGGCCGTGGAGCAGGCGGGGCCGAATCCATGCCCGCCGCTGGTGATCGGCGTGGGCGTCGGCGGCAATTTTGAAACCGTGGCGCTGCTGGCCAAGAAGGCGATGCTGCGTCCGGCGGACGCCGCGCATCCCGATCCGCGTTATGCGGCGCTGGAGCAGGAGCTGCTGGCGGCGGTCAACGCGCTGGGCATCGGTCCGGCCGGCTACGGCGGGCAGACCACGGCGCTGAGCCTGCACATTGCATCCGCGCCCACACACATTGCGGGCATGCCGGCGGCCGTGAGCATCTGCTGCCATGTGGCGCGGCACAAGGAGGCGGTGTTATGATCGAACTGCATACGCCCCTGACGGCGGAGAAGCTGAAGGATCTGCGCGCCGGCGACCGCGTGCTGCTTTCCGGCACGGTCTACACGGCCCGCGACGCCGCGCACAAGCGCATGCTCGAGCAGCTGGACCGCGGCGAGCCGCTGCCCTTTGATCTGCAGGATGCGACGATCTATTTCGTCGGCCCCACGCCGACCAAGCCCGGCGAGCGCTTCGGCAGCGGCGGCCCGACCACGAGCGGACGCATGGACCGCTATTCGCCCGCGCTGCTGGACCTCGGTCTGCGCGCGATGATCGGCAAGGGCAAACGTGACGACGCGGTCAAAGCGGCGGTCGTTCGCAACGGCGCGGTCTATTTCGGCGCCATCGGCGGCGCCGCGGCGGTCATCGCCGCCTGCGTGCAGTCCTGCGAGGTGATCGCCTATCCCGACCTCGGCCCGGAGGCCGTGCGGCGGCTGGAGATCGAAAACATGGAGCTGACGGTGATTCTCGATCCCGTCGGCGGCGACCTGTATGAAACCGGCCGCGCCGCGTATCTGCAGGCTGCCGGGAAATAAACTGAAGATTCAAGCAACCCCGCTGCATGCCGATTCTCCGGCGCGCAGCGGGTTTCTTCTGCCGGCGGCAAAAAACGGTTGCTATTTCCATGCGGGTCTGCTAGAATGAAGGGGAGGTGATCAACTTGGAACAAAACGCAATCTTTTATAAAGCCTGGGACGCGTTCAATTCCTACGAAACGCATGTGCCCGCGCCGTATCTTCGCCTGGACCGCAGCTTCCCCGCCGGGTCCCGTTATCAGCTGACTGTTTCCGGTCTGGGCTTTTATATGCTGTATCTCAACGGCAAAGACATCACGAAGGGGCTGCTTGCGCCCTATATCTCCAATCCGGATGATTATGTCTATTTCGACCGCTACGACGTCACGGCGCTGGTGGCCGGGCAGCCGGTGAGCACGATCGGCCTGATCCTCGGCAACGGGATGCAGAATGCGCCCGGCGGCGCGGTCTGGGATTTCGATATCGCCCGCTTCCGCAACTCGCCCTGTTTTGCCGTGCTGCTGACGGCGACCGCCGCGGACGGCACGGAAACGACCGTGGATCTCGGCGCGCAGTTCAAAGCGCATGCCTCGCCGATCCTCTTTGACGACCTGCGCAGCGGCTGCTTCTACGACGCGAATCTCGAGCTGGCGGGCTGGAATCAGCCGGGCTTTGACGATGCGGACTGGACGCCGGTCAAGCGGGCGGATCAGCCGCGCGGCGAATACCGGATCTGCACGGCCGATCCGATCACGGTGCGCGAGGAGCGCCCGCCGGTCGCCGTTCGCCCGGCGCGCATGGATGACCGCTTCAGCAACCGCGAAAACATGCGGCTGAATACACAGTTCAAATTCAACAAGCTGGGGCAGGAAGGCGTGCTCTATGATTTCGGCGTCAACACGGCGGGCATCTGCCGCCTGCGGATCGACGGCGAACCCGGCCAGCAGATCTATATCCAGTTCTGCGAGCTGCTCACGCAGGACGGCCGTCCCTCCTACCTGAACACCGGCTCCTTTTATCCCGACGGCTACGGCCAGTCCCTGCTGTATATCTGCAAAGGGGAGAAGGACGAGGTCTTTGAACCGGCGTTCTGCTATTTCGGCTTCCGCTATGCGATGGTTTTCGGCCTGACGCCGGCGCAGACGCGCCCGGAAACGCTGACGATGCTGCCCGCGGGCACGGATCTCAAGGTGCGCGGCGGTTTTGACTGCTCGGACGCGGTCATGAATGCGCTCGGGCGGATGGTGCAGACCAGCGACCGCGCGAACTTCTTCTATTTTCCGACGGACTGCCCGCACCGCGAGAAAAACGGATGGACGGGCGACGCCGCCGTTTCGGCCGAGCACATGCTGCTGACCCTGACGCCGGAGGCGAGCTACCGCGAATGGCTGCGCAACATCTGCAAGGCGCAGCGCGACGACGGCAACCTGCCCGGCATCATTCCGACAGGCGGCTGGGGCTTCAAGTGGGGCAACGGCCCGGCGTGGGACAACGTGCTCTCCGAGCTTTGCTGGCAGCTGTATCGCATGCGCGGCGATCTGGAGGCCGCGCGCGAATGCGCGGACGCGCTGCTGCGCTATCTGGCCTTCCTTTCCGTCCGTCGCGACGCCGGCGGTCTGATCGATTTCGGTCTGGGCGACTGGCTGCAGCCGGGCAAGGGGGCCGGCAGCCCCGTCGCGCCCGTGCGGCTGACCAGCTCGATCATGTCGCTCTATATCGCCGAAAAATCCGCGGCGCTCTTTGATGCGCTGGGCTATGAAGCGCACCGGCAGTTTGCGCAGACGCTCTATGACGGGCTGCGTGCGGCCATCCGCGCGGAATTCATCGATTTCGCCTCCATGACCGTGCGCCCGCGCTGCCAGACCGCGCAGGCGATGTGCCTGTATTACGGCGTGTTCGACCCCGCCGAGCGTCCGCAGGCGGGCAGGGTGCTGGAAGCGATCATCCACGAGAGCGGCGATCATCTGGATTGCGGCATGCTCGGCCTGCGCGTGATCTTCCACGTGCTGTCGGATTGCGGGCTGGGCGCGCTGGCCTTCCGCATGATCACCCGCACGGACTATCCCTCCTACGGCATGTTTGTGCAGCGCGGCGAAACGTCGCTGCCCGAGGATTTCCTGCCGCCGGAGGATGCGGATACGCCGAACTCCCTGAACCATCATTTCTTCGGCGACATCGCAAGCTGGATGATCCAGCGGGTGGCCGGTCTGCGCGTGAATCCCGCGCGCCGCGCGCCGGAGGAATTCGAAATCTGTCCCGATTTTCTGGAGACGCTCACCTTTGCCCAAGCGTATTACGAGGCCCCCTGCGGCAGAGTTTTTGTGCGCTGGGAGCGCACGGCGGAAACGGTCACGCTGAAGATCGAAGCGCCCGACGCCGCCACCGGCCGCATCTCCCTGCCGGCCGGCTGGGTCTTTTCGGCGGATCCCGAGCGCAGCACGGACGGCGCAGACCGCATTCCGCTGGCCGCCGGCACCTATGTCTGCCGCCGCAGAACGGCATAAAAGATTCCGATTGAAACAAGCGATCCCCCGGGGCCGATCGGCGCCGGGGGATCCTGCATATCCTATGGTGTTACTCAACCGCGTCGGGATCATATTCGAGAATATCGCCCGGCTGGCAGTCCAGCGCCGCGCAGATCGCCTCCAGCGTGGAGAAGCGGATGGCGCTGATCTTGCCGGTCTTCATTTTTGACAGATTGACGTTGGAAACGCCCACCCGGTCGGAGAGCTCTTTCAGGCTGACCTTGCGGTCCGCCATGATGCGGTCCAGCCGCAGAATGATCTTTCCCATCGCGCACCTCACAGCGTCTCGTCCGCTTCGCGCTGCAGCTCCTCGCCGTAGCGGAAAACGAAGGACAGGAAAAACAGAAGCAGCGCGACGCCGAGGAACCAGAGATTCACATCCCAGTCATAAGTGACGGCCGAGATCAGGTCCATATTCAGGAACCGGTCGATCTGATAGGCGCGCATCTCGAAGATGTCGGCGGCCACGGACCCGATTTCCGCCACGCCGCCGCCGATGAGCACGCTCCAGGCCAGTTTGCGGATCTTGCCGGAGATGCCGGCGGCAAAGGGGGTGCCCGCTTTCATGGGTGCGAGCGTTTCCCGCAGCACGCGCAGGCAGTACCAGACCGCCGCGGACGCGACGATCAGGCAGACCAGCACGCAGACGATGCTCGCCTTGAGGTTGGCTGCGTCGAGATAGGCGGCGGGGTCGCCCGTCAGCCGGATTTTCAGAACGCCCAGCTCCACCGTGGAGGCGTCGGCGACGATCTTCTGCCCGAGGATCAGCGTCAGGGGGATGAAGATTGCGGCGACGATCACGCCTGCCATGGCAAAGCCCTGCAGAATTTTCAGGATCCGGTCGGCGACCGTTGCGCCGCGCGTGAGTTTTGCAGTTTCCATTTTGTATTGCTCCTTTTTTTGGTTTCTGCCGTCAGTATAGCACAACGATTTGCGTTTGTCAAGTATTTTTTAATGTTCTTCATTAATTTTTTTACGATTGCTGAAACTCACGGCCCGGAGCGGCGCCGATAAGAATACAAAAAGAAAGCCGCCTGCCTTGCGGCAAGCGGCGGATAAACATGCAGCCGGTTATCTCTTGGAAAACTGCGGAGCGCGACGGGCGCCTTTGAGACCGTACTTTTTGCGTTCCTTCATTCTGGGGTCTCTGGTCAGGAAGCCGGCCTTCTTCAGCGCGGGGCGCAGGGCCTCGTCATACTGCAGAAGCGCGCGGGAAATGCCGTGACGGATCGCGCCGGCCTGGCCGGTCACGCCGCCGCCTGCCACGCGGCAGACGATGTCGAACTTCTCGGTGGTGCCGGTGAGGGCAAGGGGCTGACGAACGATCAGCTTGAGGGTCTCAAGGCCGAAATAATCGTCGATATCTCTGTCATTGATCGTGATCTTGCCGGTGCCGGCGTACACGCGCACGCGGGCAACGCTGCTCTTTCTGCGACCGGTGCCGTAGAAATAAGGATTGGTATCGTACATTTATGTTCGCCTCCCTTTCTTAAAACTCCCAGACTTCGGGCTTCTGTGCGGCATGCGGATGCTCCGCGCCGCGCACGACGCGCAGTCTGGTCAGCGCCTTGCGGCCGATGACGGTGTCGGGGATCATGCCCTTGACAGCGAGCGTCATGGCAAACTCAGGTCTGGTCTTCATCAGCGTGCTGTATTTGACCTCTTTCAGATGGCCGATGTAGCCGCTGTGATGATAATACTTCTTCTGCTCCAGCTTGTTGCCGGTCAGGACGGCCTTCTCCGCATTGATGATGATGACATGATCACCGCAATCCGCGTGCGGCGCGAAAATGGGCTTGTGCTTGCCGCGCAGAAGCGTGGCGGCCTCAACGGCGACCTTGCCCATCGGCTTGCCGGCTGCGTCGATCACATACCACTTGCGGGTAATGTCAGCCGCTTTGGGCATCGTAGTAGACATAACGGTTCCTCCAACTTTCATTTTATTGCCCGCTTATGTTATCATAAGTCCGACGGATTGTCAAGCACTTTTTTTGAATTTTTTAATTTACGATTCATAAGCTCGCGTTTTCTCGTTTTTTCTCGCATTTTCATAGGAAAAGCTCGTTTATGATTTTCAAAAATATCGCAAATAGAATCCGGATTCGGCGCCCGAGGACCGTTCATCCGCAAAAAAACAGGGCGCAGACGTCCGGTTTCTGCACCCTGTCGGACAATACTTCATATGTCTGCCTGCGCCGCGAATGCGGCCGCCGGCTTCACAGCTTGATGCGCATGATCTCCGGCATGCAGAGCGTGCCGCGTTTGCCGCAGGCGGTGCAGTTGACCGCCACATTCGGCGCTTCGTCCCAGGGCACGATCTCCCAGCCGAGATGCTCATAAAACGTCGGCTCCTTCGCACAGACCCAGAGCTCCTTCACATGCAGCCGCCGCGCCTCATCAAACACGACGTCCTGCATCACCTTTCCGTAGCCCTTGCCCTGCAGGTCGCCGCGCACGGCGATGTCGCCGAGCGTATAGACGCCGTCGCGCACCTCCAGCGTGGAGGCGGCCAGCAGCGTATCCGTTTCCGGATCGTCCATGCGCCACATTTTCACGATTTTTTCCGGCGCGCGGTCACTGATGGAAATCCCGACGCCGTTTTCATGAAACAGCACGGAAAGGGGATAGAAGTCTTCGGTTTCCGTAATAATGTATTCAGCCATATCAATGTCCTTTCTCGAAACTGCGGTCAGTGTGAAGCCGTCTGCGCGGCGTCTGCTTCCTTCGGTCCGCGCAAACGCGGCAGATTCCAGTGAAATACGGTTGCCAGCAGGCGAATGAGCAGCACGGCGCCCGCCCCGGCGAGCACGGCGATCCGTTCGCTGCACAAATGAAAATCACAAAGGTAATAATATATCAGCGCACCGCCGACGGCGGCCAGCGCATAGATCCGCTTGCGCAGGATGGAGGGCACCTGCCCGGCCATGATATCGCGCAGCACGCCGCCGCCCACGCCGGTCAGCAGGCCGACGAAAACGGACAAAAAGGCGTTTTCGCCGAAGCCGCAGGCCGCAGCGCTGCGCACGCCCGCCACGGTGAAAACCGCAAGGCCCACCGAATCAAACAGATTCAGGATCTGCACGTAAACGCCGAGATGCGGCCGGGTGCGCCGGCCGGCAAAATAAGCGATCGCAAAACCGACCGCCGCCGTGCCGAGCGCGACAAGCGCATATACCGGATGGCGAAACGCGGCGGGCGGCAGATAGCCGAGGATCAGATCGCGGATCACGCCGCCGCCCACGGCAGCCGCCGTGCCGAGCACGAGCGCACCGAAGAGATCCAGCTCCCGCTCGAGCGCGGTCACCACGCCGGAGGCCGCAAAGGCGACCGTGCCGATGAGCTCAAAAATGAAAAACAAAGTGGATTCGTTCATACGTCCTGTTTCTCTGCGCGGGCAGCGCGCAGGCGGGCAAAAAAGCCGGAGAGCAGCGCGGCGCTTTCTTCCGCGAGCAGGCCGCGCTCCACGGCGGGCTTATGATTATAAGGCAGAGCAAACAGATCCGTCACGGAGCCGCAGGAGCCGGCCTTCGGATCGTCCGCGCCGTAAACGAGCCGCCGGATGCGGGCGTTGATGATCGCGCCGGTGCACATCGGGCAGGGCTCGAGCGTCACAAACAGATCGCACTCCCACAGCCGCCAGCCGCCGAGCGCCCGGCAGGCGCCGTCGATGGCCTCCAGCTCCGCGTGGGCCAGCGCGTTTTTGCCGCGCTCGCGCCGGTTGCGGCCGACCGCGATCACTTCGCCGTTGCGGGCAACGACCGCGCCGACGGGCACCTCGCCCTCTGCGGCGGCCAGCTCCGCCTGCGCCAGCGCGCAGCGCATCAGCTCCAGATCCGTCATTTCTTCAGCTTTTCCACCTGCCAGATATCGGCAGCGTATTCATTGATCGCGCGGTCCGCGGCGAAAATACCCGCGCCGGCGGTGTTCATCAGGCTCATGCGGCCCCACTTGGATGCGTCCTGACGCAGCGCGTCGGACTGCCGCTGAATGCGGTGATAATCCGCGAAATCCGCCAGCACCATATAAGGATCGTGGTGCGTGATCGTGCCGCCGATCTCGCCGAAGGTCTTGCCGGAGAAGCCCATGTTGATGAAATCGATCACCGCACGGATCTCCGCGTTGTTGTTGTAATAATTCATCGGCGTGTAGCCCGCGCGCTTGAGCTCCGTCACCTCTTTGGCGTTCATGCCGAAGATGAGGATGTTGTCCGCGCCGACCGCGTCGTAAATCTCCACGTTTGCGCCGTCCATCGTGCCGAGCGTGATCGCGCCGTTGATCATCAGCTTCATATTGCCCGTGCCGCTCGCTTCCGTGCCGGCAAGGGAGATCTGCTCGCTCAGGTCGGCGGCGGGCATGAGCGCCTCGGCCATGGTGACGTTGTAATCCTCAACATAGACGACCTTCAGCCGGTCGCGCATGTCGGGATCGTTGTTGATCAGATCGGCCAGCGCGCAGATGAATTCAATGATCTTTTTGGCCATATAGTAGCCGGAGGCGGCCTTCGCGCCGAACAGATAGGTGCGCGGCACGTAATCGCCGTTGGGATTCGCCTTGATTTCCAGATAGCGGGCAAGGATATTCAGCGCGTTCAGATGCTGGCGCTTGTACTCATGCAGACGCTTGACCTGCACGTCAAAGACGGAATCGGGGTCGAGCTGCACGCCGGTTTTGCGCAGGATCAGCTTGGCGAAATCCTCTTTGTTGGCGCGCTTGATCTTTGCCAGCTCCTCCAGCGCCGCCGCGTCGTCCGCAAAGGCGGCCAGCTTGGAAAGCTGAGAAGCGTCCTTGATGAAGCCGTCGCCGATCAGCTCCGTCAGGCAGGCCGTCAGGCGGGGATTCGCCTGGCAGAGCCAGCGGCGGTGCGCAATGCCGTTGGTGACGTTTGTGAATTTCTCCGGCGTGAGCGTATAAAAATCGTGGAATACGGAATCCTTCAGGATCTGGCTGTGCAGCGCGGAAACGCCGTTGACCTTGTGGCAGACGGCCACGCAGAGATTCGCCATGCGCACAGCGCCGTTGGAAATGATCGCCATGCGCTCCACACGTCCGGCGTCGCCCGTCGCATCCCAGATCTCGCGGCGGAAGCGGTTGTCCAGCTCCTTGACGATCTGATAAATGCGCGGCAGCAGGCGCTGGAACAGATCCTCGCCCCAGCATTCGAGCGCCTCGGCCATGACCGTGTGGTTGGTGTAGGCGCAGCAGGCGCGCACGATGTTATAGGCCTGATCCCAGCCGTAGCCGCATTCATCGAGCAGGATGCGCATCAGCTCGGGGATCGCCATGGTCGGATGCGTGTCGTTGATATGAATCGCATTTTTCTCCGCGAAGTTTTCGAGCGAGCCGTAATGGCGCAGATGACGCGCGACGATATCCTGCACCGAAGCGGATACCAGGAAATACTGCTGCCGCAGACGCAGGCTCTTGCCCTCGGGATGGTTGTCGGCGGGATACAGCACCTTGCTGATCACCTCGGCCATCGCCTTTTCCTCCATGGCGCGCATATAGTCGCCCTGATTGAAGGAGGCCATGTCGATGCTGTCCGCGCGCGCGGCCCACAGACGCAGCACCGCCGTGCCCGCGCCGGATTTGGACGGCACCATCATATCGTAAGGCACCGCCTTGACGGTCTTGCAGCCGATGAGCTCCACATGGTGGAACGCGCCCTCCCAGGAATCCGACACGCTGCCCTCAAAGCGCACGTCGATGGCCTGGTCCTCGCGCGGCACCAGCCAGACCTCGCCGCCCGGCAGCCAGAAATCGGGCATCTCGGTCTGCCAGCCGTCAATGATCTTCTGCTTGAAAATGCCGTATTCATACAGAATGGAATAGCCCATGCCGTTATAATCCTGGTTGGCCAGCGCATCCAGATAGCAGGCGGCCAGACGGCCCAGACCGCCGTTGCCCAGACCTGCGTCCGGCTCGCAGTCATAGAGCTTGTCGAGCTTGACGCCGAGATCGGCCAGCGCGGCGCGCGCCGTTTCGGTCAGATCCAGATTATAGAGCGCGTTCTTCAGGCTGCGCCCCATCAGGAATTCCATGCAGAGATAATACACCCGCTTCTGATGCTTCGCCTTGGAGTCGGCGTCAAAGCCGCGGCGGCGGTCGCGGATCAGGTCGCGCGCGATCATCGAGAGCGCCTTATAGATCTGTTCGTCGGTGGCGTCTGTGGCGGAAATGCCGAAAAAGTGAGAAAGCTTCGCGCTGATCATTTCCTTCAGCTGCGCTTTCGTAATCGTTTGTTTCATAAAAGAATCCTCCGCTTCATTGATCGGCAGCCGGCGCCGTCAATCAAGAATTACCGTATAATTCTACACCAAAATGACTAAAATTACAACAGAATTTTTTACATTTCATTCACAGAACCCCCTTGTTCCCGGTAGAAATTTGCGGTATAATATACGATAATTTCAGTCAAATTGCAACAAAAGACGGTTTTTCGGGGAGGGTTTGGACTTGGACCCCTATATCTATTCGCCGATTTATACACAGCGCAGGCGGCAGCAGGAACGCGCGGATCTCAAGCGGATCGGCCGGGTCGCCGGCTGCTGCATCGTCGGCTATGTGGCGGTGGAAACCCTGGTGTCGCTGCCGCTGGTGTTTGAGCCGCTGCGCTCGCTGTATTTCGGCAACGCCACCTTTCAGGCCGCTTTCAACATGGTGCTTTCCGTGGTCGGCGTGCTCGTGCCGTTTCTGATCGGCGGACTGTATCTGGAAAAACGCAACCGCGCGGAGATCTTCTGCTTCGGCAAGCCCGCGTCTCTTTCGCTGGCCGCGACGGCGGTCGCGCTCGGCTTTTTCATCTGCATGGCGGGCGATTACCTGACGAGCATCCTGGTTTCCGCCGCCGGCAGCGTCGGCATCGAGCTCGCGTCGCCGGAATACGCGCTGCCGCAGGATCTGTTCGGGCGGGTGGTCTACACGATGATGGTGGCGGTGATGCCGCCGCTGGTGGAGGAATTCGCCGTGCGCGGCGCGATCATGCAGCCGCTGCGGAAATTCGGCGATCCCTTTGCCATTGTGGCCTCCGCGTTTGTTTTCGCCGTGCTGCACGGGAATCTGGTGCAGGCGCCGTTCGCTTTCATTGCCGGCATCGGCATGGGCTATGCCGTGTGCGTGACCGGCTCCCTCTGGACCGGCGTCGCCATTCATTTCCTGAATAATTTCTATTCGGTGGTGCTGCAGTTCATGGTGGAGGACATTCCGGACGAAGCGCAGCTCGAGCGGATTTATCTGCCGATTATGGTCACGCTCGTTGCGCTCTCCGCGCTCGGCGGCGTCGCGCATGTGATGCTTTGCAAAAAGATGGAGCTGCACAAGCCGGAGGATCCGAGTCTGCTCACCCTCGGCGAAAAAACCGGCGCGCTTCTGCTGAATCTGCCGATGATCATCGCCATCCTGACGATGCTGTGGGTGACAAAGCAGTATGTCAATCTTTGATATGAGAAAAAACGGGCCTGCGGCGTGAAGCTGCGGGCCCGTTGCAGTTATTTCTTCCCGACGGAATAGGGATTCTTGTTCTCTTTCGGCGGATCCTCCGTTTTTCCGGCGGCGATCAGCTTGCCGAGGATCCACATTTTCAGCAGCACGACCGCCGGCCAGAGCAGCAGCGCAAGCAGCGCCCATTTCAGCGCAAGGCCGATCAGGAAATGCAGCACAAGCAGAACGGCCGCCGGCAGCAGCCATTCCGCATTCATCAGCAGATTGAGGGCGAGGCACGCAAAAAACATGCCGTCCAGCCGGATGCGTTTCATGCGTCGTACCGAAAGCTTTGCGGGCGGGCGAGCACTTCCAGATACCGCGCGCACTCCGCCTTCGCTTTGGCCAGATCGAGATCGCGGAAGTTGCCGCATTCCTTCTGCGTGCCGCCGAAGACGGGGCCGTCATAGGCCAGGATCTGCGCGAGCACCTGCCGCACGATTTCCAGCACGCGGGCGTTGTCGGCGTTGCGCACAAGCAGATAGAAGCCCGTGCGGCAGCCCATCGGCCCGAAATACAGCACGTCCTCCCGGATGGCGGAATTGCGCACAAAGGTCGCGAACATATGCTCCACGGTGTGCGCGGTGGTCGTATCCATATACTCTCCGGCATTCGGCACGCGGGTGCGCAGGTCGTAAGTCGTCACATCCCCGTCCACGCGGGAAACGTAAATGCCTTCTTTCAGTTTGTCGTGGTCCACGGTGAAGCTGGTGATTTTCTGCATGGCGGCGGCCCCTTTCTTTCCTTTTACCGCTGCATTATAGCACAGTCCCGCGCAGGACGCAAGAGCCTTCGCCGCAAAATCCCGCGCCCGTCTGTTCCCGGCGCCCGGGGAGAAGGAAGCGCAAACTGGCATTGTGACTAAAAACTTTTCCGATTTTGCGCGGAAGTTATTAAAAAAAATGTATAGTATTCGCGCAAAGAGTTTGCTATAATAATATGCGGTTCAAAGGGATGAGCCATGAATTTGGAATCTAATTTGTTTGGAGGTATATCAATGGCAAAGAAGTATGTGTATCTGTTCTCCGAAGGCAACGCCAACATGCGTGAGCTGCTCGGCGGCAAGGGCGCAAACCTCGCGGAAATGACCAACATCGGTCTGCCTGTTCCGCAGGGCTTCACCATCACCACCGAGGCCTGCACCGCGTATTATGACGACGGCCGCAAGATCAACGACGAGATTATGAGCCAGATCGATGAATACATCGTCAAGATGGAAGGCATCACCGGCAAGAAGTTCGGCGACATCGAGAATCCGCTGCTGGTTTCCGTGCGCTCCGGCGCGCGCGCATCCATGCCCGGCATGATGGACACCATCCTCAACCTCGGCCTGAATGAAGAAGTCGTTGAAGTCATGGCGAAGAAATCCGGCAATCCCCGCTGGGCTTATGACTGCTATCGCCGTTTCATCCAGATGTATTCCGACGTCGTGATGGAAGTCGGCAAGAAATACTTCGAGCAGCTGATCGACGAGATGAAAGAGGCGCGCGGCGTCAAGCAGGACGTTGAGCTGACCGCCGACGATCTCAAGGAGCTGGCCGAGCAGTTCAAGGCCGAATACAAGGCCAAGATCGGCGCGGACTTCCCCTCCGATCCCAAAGAGCAGCTCAAGGGCGCGATCGAGGCCGTGTTCCGTTCCTGGGACAACCCCCGTGCGAACGTTTACCGCCGCGATAACGATATCCCCTATTCCTGGGGCACCGCCGTCAACGTGCAGATGATGGCGTTCGGCAACATGGGTGACGATTGCGGCACCGGCGTTGCTTTCACCAGAGATCCCGCGACCGGCGCGAAGGGCCTGATGGGCGAGTTCCTGACCAACGCGCAGGGCGAAGACGTTGTGGCCGGCGTGCGCACCCCGATGCCGATCGCACAGATGGCGGAGAAATTCCCCGAGGCGTTTGCGCAGTTCACCAAGGTCTGCGCCATCCTTGAGGATCACTACCGCGATATGCAGGATATGGAATTCACCGTCGAGCAGGGCAAGCTTTACATGCTGCAGACCCGCAACGGCAAGCGCACCGCGAAGGCGGCGCTCAAGATCGCCTGCGACCTTGTGGACGAAGGCATGATCGATGAGAAGAAGGCCGTTGCCATGATCGATCCCAGAAACCTCGACACCCTTCTGCACCCGCAGTTCGACGTGAAGGCGCTGAAGGCCGCCACCCCGATGGGCAAGGGCCTGGGCGCTTCTCCGGGCGCTGCCTGCGGCAAGGTCGTCTTCACCGCTGAGGACGCCGACGCCTGGAACGCCAGAGGCGAAAAGGTCATCCTGGTCCGCCTGGAGACCTCTCCCGAGGATATCACCGGCATGAAGGCCTCGCAGGGCATCCTGACCGTGCGCGGCGGCATGACCTCTCACGCGGCCGTTGTGGCGCGCGGCATGGGCACCTGCTGCGTTTCCGGCTGCGGCGACATCAAGATGGACGAAGAGAACAAGCAGTTCGAGCTCGGCGGCAAGATCTTCCGCGAGGGCGACTATATCTCCATCGACGGCTCCACCGGCAACATCTATGACGGCATCATCCCGACCGTCGACGCCGAGATCGCGGGCGAATTCGGCCGCATCATGGCATGGGCGGATAAATACAGAACCCTCAAGGTCCGCACGAACGCCGACACTCCCGCGGACGCCAAGAAGGCCCGTGAGCTGGGCGCGGAAGGTATCGGCCTTTGCCGCACCGAGCACATGTTCTTCGAGGCGGACAGAATCGCCGCGTTCCGCGAGATGATCTGCGCCGACACCGTTGAAGAGCGTGAAGCTGCGCTCGAGAAGATCCTGCCGTATCAGCAGGGTGACTTTGAGGAGCTCTATGAGGCGCTGGAAGGCTGCCCCGTCACGATCCGTTTCCTGGATCCCCCGCTCCACGAGTTCGTTCCCACCGAGGAAGAAGACATCCAGAAGCTCGCCGACGCGCAGGGCAAGAGCGTTGCCGACATCAAGGCGCTCATCTCCTCGCTCCACGAGTTCAACCCGATGATGGGTCACAGAGGCTGCCGCCTGACCGTCACCTATCCGGAAATCGCCAAGATGCAGACCAAGGCCGTCATCCGCGCTGCGATCAACGTCAAGAAGGCGCATCCGGACTGGACGATCGTCCCCGAGATCATGATTCCGCTGGTCGGCGAAGTCAAGGAGCTCAAGTTCGTCAAGAATTTCGTCGTTGCGACTGCCGACGCCGAGATCGCCGCTGCCGGCATCGACCTGAAGTATGAGGTCGGCACGATGATCGAGATCCCGCGCGCGGCCCTGACTGCCGACGAGATCGCTACCGAGGCTGAATTCTTCTGCTTCGGCACCAACGACCTGACCCAGATGACCTTCGGCTTCAGCCGTGACGACGCCGGCAAGTTCCTGTCCGCCTACTATGATACCAAGATCTTCGAGAACGATCCGTTCGCGAAGCTGGATCAGAAGGGCGTCGGCAAACTGATGAAGATGGCCGTCGAGATGGGCAAGCAGGTCCGTCCCGAGATGCATTGCGGCATCTGCGGCGAGCACGGCGGCGACCCCGTTTCCGTCGAGTTCTGCCACGAGATCGGCCTGGACTATGTGTCCTGCTCGCCGTTCCGCGTGCCCATCGCCCGCCTCGCCGCCGCCCAGGCTGCGATCAAGCAGTAAGGGAAATCCGAGCCGGAAATCGCCTGAAAATCTGCGATATGGTAATCACCCTCAGCGATGCGATCGCATTTCTGCATGATCAGCCCGGCGCAGACCACTTCAAGCATTCCAGATGGCAGGATCTCCGCATTGACATCCTGATATAAGCACTTGCTCCCCAACCTCAATTGAGATTGGGGAGCTTTGTTTTATTCTTGCGTGGTCAACCGGTTTTTAACTTGATCAATGTGCCGGGGAAACGTAGCCCGAATCAGGCAGCACCGGCAGTCTCTATTAGATTGTCCGTTGTGCACGAATCCACTGCAGCAGGTCGTCGTAGTTCATTTCGCCTGCGGCGACGGCGATGCCGACGCGGGCGACATCCTCGTTCGTCGGGTCGATGCGAATTCCGTTCATTTCAAGAAACGTCAGCATCACATACATGCCGATGCGCTTGTTGCCGTCCACAAACGCGTGATTGGAGATCAGGGAAAACCCCAGTCGCGCGCCCTTTTCTTCCTTGGTCGGATACAGCTCCTGCCCGCCGAAGGTCTGAAACGCGGAAGACAGCGCGCTGTCCAGCAGATCCAGATCGCGCAGATTGGGATCGCCGCCGGTTTCCTCCGTGATGAGCTTGTGGAGCAGCAGAACTTTTTCTGTACTGAATTGAATCATTTTGCCAGCTCCTCAAACGCTTTGTGATATTTTTTCAGGATCCGGTGCGCGACGAAGTCGATCTTTTCATCGTCCGTCATTTCGATGTCGGGATCCTGCTCCAGATCCACGAGCTTGTATTTCGGCCGATTGTTTTTGAAGATCACGACCGTGCCGACGCTCTCTGCCATACGCGCCACGCGCGAAAAATTCTGATTTGCTTCGGAAATCGAAACGATCTGATTGGTATTCAGGTTCATGTTCTCGCCTCCTGAACATAGTATATCCCGGTTTTAGGATATTGTCAACCTAATTTTTGTTGACTTTCTGCGTTTTATCAACAAGCATCGCGTTGTTTTCTGCCGAATTGAAAGCGTTCCCTTGCATTGACAGATCTGCGCACAGCATTTTCTTAAATCGTAATCAGCAGATGTTCTTCTTTCATGTCGTTGTAAAGCGCGCACTGTCTGCCGCTCACGTCATACACAAAGACAATCTCATTCAGCTTGCCGTCTGCCTCCGCATCCGAAAGCATGCTCGGCAGCGCCTTGAGCTTTTCCGGCGCAAAATGCAGCGTTTTTTCATTGCGGAACACCGCGGTGTAAAGGATCTCCGCCTCCACCAGATCCTGAAAGATATGGCTGCCGTAAGAAAGCTCCGGATTGTAGCCTGCCCGCGCTTCTTCCATTTCGCACACAACGTCAAATTCACTGATATCCGCAAAGGACGTCGGAACGCCCAGCTCCGGCGACGAGGTCCCGATTCTGCCTGGCACCATGAGCATCATATGCTTTCCCTTGTTCCGATACTGCCAGTTGATTTTGCCGATCAGCCGCGCGACGGCGCCCTTCTCACGATACGGCATGTTGTAATAAGCGACCGGATCGACATAGACGATCATATCCAGCCCGGACGCCTTGGAAAAGCCCATGGATGCGCCCTTGCTCTCAAGCAGGATCCGCTCCTGCGGAACGTTTTTCGGAACGGCGATGCAGGCGCTGTCTTTTTGAATCTGCAGCGGTCTGCACTGCAGGAGGTTGACGGAATACTCCCCGTTGTCAGAGACGTTCACGGTGAACTCCGTATCGACCGGATAGGCGTATTCCTCCTGAATGCAGCGCAGCATGCTTCGCATTTTCGACATCAGATCCCGATTGCCGACAAGGCTCTTGCAGGAAATGAAGACCACAGATCCCGTGCGTCCGATTTCACGTAGCCGGAGCTCCGCGTCAAAATCGTGCTCCAGCAGGATTTTTTTCAGATAGGCCGGCAGCTCGGGCTCGATCGTCTTGAGCGGGAGACGTTCCATTTCATGCCGGGCGGTATTGATGACCTCCACTCTGTCCTGTGAGAATCTGCTTCTGTCAGAAGCGTTCGGATAAACGGTTTTCTCCGGCATATCCAGCGTGACGAGGCGCGGATAGGCGCCCTCTGTCCTGTCCACCGCGGAGGTGCCGAGTCCCATGACCAGACGTAGCATGCCCGCGGACGGATCGGCGGATTTCAGGAAACGGTAGGGGCTGTAGGAATAGCCGACCCCCGCGGCGCAGGGCATGTAGTAGGTCCCGTAATAGGAGCCGGAAACGCGCTGCACCAGCAAGGACATCTGCTCGTCCCGTTTGTCAAGCCCGCGGCGTTTTCTGTAGTCAAGCGCGGATAAGCTCATCGTGCTCGCATAAACGGTTTTGATTGCTTTTTCAAATTCCTCCAGGCGCTCCTCGGGCGAGCCTCTGTTGACGCAGAAGACAGATTCGTATTTGCCGGCAAACGCGTTTCCGAAGCCGTCCTCCAAAATGCTGCTGGACCGGACGATATAGGGATCCTGCCCGTAATACTCAATGATGCGGCTGAGCTGCGCCCGCATTTCATCGGAGAAGCTGCCGTTCATCAGCTGCTGTGCAAACCGGTCGGCAAGCGAAAAATAGCCCGCTTCCGTGCGCTGCCGGATGCGCATATCCCAGAAATGATTGTCCACGATGTAGGTATAGTAAACATCGGAGCCGATATAAAAGGAATCGTGCGGCTCGAGAATCTCGTCGATCTCCGGCGCGTTGTTTCGGATGATTGCGCGCGCAAGCAGCATGCCGCAGGCTTTTCCGCCGACCATGCCTGTGCCGATCATGTGATCGCGCACGCGGAAATAATCCTCGGGGCGGAAATGCTTTTTGACCATTTGCCGCATTTTTTCGTCGCGCGTCATCATGATATCGCACATGTTGCCGCACTGTTCCGTGATATCCGCGCCGCTTTCATAGAGCAGCTTCGCGCGATTGAAGAATCTGTCCCACGAATCTGTGAACTGCTCGTCTGCGGAGCGCTGCGCATTCCCGAGCACCTGATAGAAACGGCTGGATTTCACGCCGTCCAGGATCGGCCGGAACCGTCCGCTTTCCGGCTCATAGGTGTGCGGCAGAAACATGGTATCCGAGCTTCTGTTCCACACCTTCTGCGGACGCACATAAACGCTCTTCCGGTCCGAGTAAACGTCGAGAAACAGCTGTGTGGTGTCCAGAATCTTCTTGATGGCGTGGACGGAGTGCTTTCCCCGTATGATCGGAAAAAACGCGACCGTGTCCAGAATGAACAGAAACGGACAGGTCACTTTGAAAAAGTTGCCCATCATCAGGTCCGTTGCCCACATGGCCTGCAATTCCGAAAGACAGTCAAAGATATAAAACGCGTCGCGGCCGGCTTTTTCAATCTCATTATGGATCTCGACGGTGAAGGTTTCAAATCTGTGCGAGAGCGGAACGTTGATGATCTGAACCTCCGGGCAGTCTTCAACAAGCGGCGTATGGCTCGCAAAGCGAAAATAAATGATTTTTCTGCGATCCGCAATCGCCTGCCGCAGATACGGCTCCATAAACAGGCGGAATTCGGACAGATCCGAAACCCGCCATACCACGTTGTCGCCGAGCCGGATCGAATCGAGCGCCGTGTCCAGTTCGGGGATCCCCGACAGAATTCTGTCAAATGCAGCCATTTCAACACCTCCCGAATAAAAAACAACGGCACGTCCCGAAACAGGGAAGCGCCGTTGCTCTCCGCACGTATTATAGCACTGCCGCGCAGCTTTGTCAAGATTTCGCCGGCGCGATCCGGGGTGTCAACGGACGGCATCCGTCCGTGGTTGATTTAAGATTATTTCAAAAACCGTTGATTCCCCGCCCCCGGGTCCCGTCAAATCGTTTAAAAAAAGCGAAAAAGCCTATTGACTTTTCCACTGCATATTAGTGTATACTATAATCAAGGTATGCGCGCCGTTACGACGCATGAGAGGAGAAACTGTGATGGATGTATCTGACAACAACCGGGCTGAACAGTATAAAGACGAGGTGCGGGAACGCTGGGGCGGCACCGCGGCCTATGCGGAATATGCCGCCAAAGCCGAAAGCGATCCGGCCGCGCTGAAGGACGCCGCCGCAGGGATGGAGCGCCTGATGGACGCCTTCGCAGCCTGCATGCAAGGCGGCGCGGCGCCGGATTCTGCCCAGGCACAGACGCTTGTGCAAAACCTGCAGGCCTATATTACGGCACATTTCTACACCTGCACGGATGAGATCCTCGCCGGGCTCGGTCAGATGTACACCGCAGATGAACGCTTCCGGCGCAATCTGGACCAACGCGCCCCCGGCACGGCGGCATTCATCAGCGCAGCGATCAAAAACGCGGAAACGGCGGACCGGTAACCACGCCGCAAATACACCCCAAGGAGGACGCTTTATGCAAAACCGATTTGAAACGCCGGCGGAACGGATCACATTTTACGAAGAAACGCTGGACCGCTGTCTGGCGGCGCTCGCGGCGCTGCAGGATGCGCCGGGTCAGCTGGACGCGCTGCGGCGGGACGCGGCGGCGCTGGAGGCCTATTATACAAGCCGGGCATGGCGCGACGATTTCGAGGCCGACGAAGCCGGACGGCTGCCGGCCGGGCTTAAACGCGGCGTGCTGTCCGAGGACGGCATCGACAGTTTGCTGGAGGACTGCGCGGCGCTCTTCGCGGCGCTGCGGGAACAGCTTCCGCCCGTGGAACCGGACGCTTGATCCCGCATACAGCGCGGATTCTTCGACAGCTTCTGCACGGATTTGTTGATAGTTAATAATATTTGCAATGAAAATTCATGCATTGTTAACAAAGAATTAGCACTCGCCTATTGACAGTGCTAATTCTTTGTGCTATAATACAGGCGAACAAAGGAACAGAGATCAAAGAAAGGACCTCCGCTCCCGATGCTCAGGTAACAACAATACAGCAAGGAGGAATGACGTATGTTGCCGAGTATTTTTGGAGAGAATTTGTTTGATGACTGGTTCGCGTTCCCGGGCTTTCACGAGCTGGAAAATGTGGACCGCAAGCTCTACGGACGCCGCGCCGCGCATGAAATGCGCACCGACATCCATGAGCATGAGGACGGCTACGAGGTCGATATCGACCTGCCGGGCTTCAAAAAGGACGAACTGGCGCTCAGCCTTTCCGACGGTTATCTGACTGTGCGCGCGGCCAAGGGCCATGACGAGGAAAAGAAGGACCGCAAAGGCAGAGTGATCCGCCAGGAGCGCTACGCGGGCTCCATGCAGCGCAGCTTCTATGTGGGCGAGGCGCTCACGGAGGAAGACATCAAGGCGAAGTTTGAAGACGGCGTGCTGCATCTTTGCTTCCCGAAGCGTGAAGCGAAGAAGCTGCCGGAGCATAAAACCATCAGCATCGAATAAGTAAACAAAGCAGAACGAAGGGCGTGCCGCAGTTTGCGGCACGCCCGTTATTTATACCGATACCACCCGGATCCGCTGTGATCCGGGCGTTTTTGTTACCACGGCAGGGTCCGATCCATCACCCGCGTGCCGTTCTGATCCGCGGCCTCGAAGCGCACGCCGTCGGGCGAGAGCGTCAGTCTGGAAGCGACATAGGTCTTGCCGGAATGGCCGCCGTCCAGATAGGTCGTGATCGACGGATAGGCGTCCAGGTATGCCTGCTCCTCTTCGGACGCGCCGTCCAGGAACCGGCATGCGTGCGTGTGGCCGCTGATTTCAAACCGTACGCCCAGACGCAGGAAATCATCCCAGATCGCGCGCGAGAGCTCCGGCTTCGGTTCGCTGACCTGCCAGACGTGGCTGAGCGCGAGCACATGCGGCGCCGTGATCTGCACGCCGGCAAGCCAGGCCGCCATCTCCTCGCGGCTGCGCTGATAATCCGTCATGCCGCCGTATTCCACATGGTCGTCCGGCTTGTCTTCGCCGCTGTCAAGCACGAGGAAGGCATAGGGGCCGCGTTCAACCGTGTAGTAAAGCTGATCGAAGCCCAGATAGTCCGGCAGTTCGTCCGTGAAAGCGCCGCGCGTTTCGTGGTTGCCGCGCGCGTAGATTGCCGGCATCGTGCCGCCGGTCAGTCTGCCGCCGAACGCCACCAGATTCTCTGCGGCCTCCTCCTCGAAGTCCATGCCCGCAGTAGGGTCGCCCATGAGCAAAACGGCGTCATAGGCGCCGAGCTGCTTCGCGGCGGTTTCGGCCTGTCTGAGATAGGAATGCCAGTCGGAAACGACCAGATAGGTCTGCGTTTCTCCTTCCGGCGCGCGGAATGCATAGCGGTCGCTCTTCACCGTCTTTCCGAGGCGGCTGCCGTAGCTGTATTCCTCCAGCACCCGCGTGCTGCCGACGGCGTAGCTGTTGTTTTTCAGATGTTCATAGGGAACGCGGATGCTGTGAATCATCCGGTCGCCGATGCGCCGGCCGCTGCGCTGCGCATAGACCGTGCAATCCTGCCCCTCAAAGCTGTATTCCACAAAGCCCGTGCCCTTCGCGTTCGTGGCAAAAACAACGGCGTAGTCCTCGCCGGTGTCAAGCACCAGCGGATCGGACAGAATGCGATAGGGCAGAAGCGGGAAAATCTGCCACAGCGCCGCGCCGGCCATGCAGACGGCAAGCGCGCCCGCGAGCAGATGCCGGCCTTTGCCCTTGCAGGCGGGCACCGCGATCAGCAGAAGCACCGCTGCGCAGAATGCGAGGATCACAGGCAGATCCTTTTTCAGATAGAGCAGCATCACGCGGTTTGTTTCCGGCCCGCTGAATACGCAGATCGCAATGACGCTCAGGCAGACCAGGACGGTCAGAATCAGCGCGATCAGCGCAAGGATGCGAAAGCCCCGTTTCTGATAAAGCGGCGTTTTTGCGTTCAGCCGCAGCCAGAGCAGCGCGAGCAGCAGCGCGATGACCGCGAGCAGCACCAGAAACAGCCCCACCGCGCCGCCGAGGAACACAAGATTGGGGTCATAAAACACCCACACCTCCCGAAACGCGTGATAAATGCTCGCGCCGCAGGTCATCAGAAACAGCAGCACGGCCAGCGTCGGAATCCGGGTAAGAAAGGATTTCTTCTCTTTCATACGGCACCTCCTTCGGATTCTGCTTTCATCATAGCAGAATTGCGCAGCTTTTTCCAGCCCCTGAGAGAAAAAAGCGGCAGTTGCGCACGGTCGGAAAGTATGCTATAATGAATCGAAATCCCCATCGGAGGTGATTCGATGACAAAGCAGACGGCGCCGATTCTGGTGCTCGGCCCGATGGCCAGCGAGATCGACGCGCTCACGGCGGCGCTGACCGCGCCGGAAGAAACCGTGCGCGGCGGCTATCGCTGCACAGCCGGGCTGCTGGACGGCGTGCCCGTGGTCACGGTGCGCACGCTGATCGGCATGGTCAATGCCGCTGCGGCGACGGCGCTGGCGGCGGAGCGGTTTCATCCGCGCTGCGTGATCATTCAGGGCACCTGCGGCGCGCACGACCCTGCGCTGCACCGCGGCGACCTGATCCTCGGCGCTTCTTTGATCGAAATGGGCAGCTACTATACGCCGCACCGGGATGCCGGCGCGGGCAGTTGCTATAATGACTACACCTTCCCCGGCGTTCAGCTTGCAGCCGACAATGCAGGGGACCGCGTGCGGACGCTGCACAGCGACCCGGCGCTGCTGGCGATCGCCGAAGCCGTGCCGTATGCGCACGGCGCGCGCGTGACCGGCACGGTCAGCAGCGGCGATATCTGGAACCGCGAGCTGGACGTGATCGCCCGCCTGCACCGCGAATGCGGCTCCCTCTGCGAGGAAATGGAAGGCTTTGCCGTGGCGCAGGTCTGCCGGATGCTCGGTCTGCCGATGCTGGCCGTGCGTGTGGTGAGCAACAGCGAATGGCACGCCGACGAGGCATTTGACGAAAGCGTCGGCCTGCTGTGCCAGGACTATTGCCGGCAGCTGATCGCGCAGATCGATCTGCACTTCGGGGAAGGAAACGAAGCATGAAACGATTCTTTGGGCTGGTGATGGCAATGGTGCTCCTGACTGCGCCGCTCGGCGCATCCGCTGCGGCAGACGGCAACCCGTTTGCGGCAGGCGTCTGCGGCTGCGATCAATTCCGCATCCCCGCGCTCTATACGCTTGCGGACGGCAGTGTGCTGGCCTCGGCCGATCTGCGCTGGGATCACGGGCAGGATTCGCCGCAGAATATTGACACGGCGGTTGCCCGTCTGGACGGCGACGTCTGGACCTGCGCTGCGGTCAACCGGTTTGACGATTTTGCCGACGGCGTCGGCAGCAAGCAGAGCGCTTCCTTCATTGACAGCGCGCTGCTGCAAGCCGCGGACGGCACGGTCTTCCTGCTCACGGAGGCCTATCCCTCCGGCGTCGGCATCATGAATACCGCGCGGGGGACGGGCTGCCTGACCGTGGACGGCAAACCGCGCATCGCGCTTGCCGCAAAAGGGACGCAGGCTTATACCTATTATATCGGCGACTTTGCGGAAGGCTTTGCGCCGATCTGTCAAAACGGTGCGCCGACGGATTACAGCGTGGATGCGGACTACCGCATCTATCGGGGCGGTGCGCTGCTCACGCAGCCCCAGCGCGGCGCAGACGAAGCGCCGACGGGCGTTGAGATCGCGCAGACCGTCTTTTATGCCGACGCAGCCTTCTGCGTGGCGGCCAAGCCCTTCCTCTGGCTGCGCCGCAGCACGGACGGCGGCCGCAGCTGGAGCGCGCCGCAGATCCTCAACGGTATGCTCCTGCGCGAGGACGATTATTTCCTCGGCGTCTGCCCGGGGCGCGGCTGCGCCGTTGTCGTCAACGGCGTCGAACGTCTGATTTTCACGGTGTATCATTCCAACGCGGGCGGCAACGAGTTTGCCATGACGATTTATTCCGAGGACGGCGGCGTTACCTGGCAGCGCGGGGAAGCGGTGCGGCATGCGCCGATGCTCGGCAAGACGAGCGAATCCCAGATCGTTGCGCTTCCGGACGGCACGCTGCGCATGTTCTCCCGCAACAAATCGAATTACGTCGCCTTTTGCGACAGCACGGACGGCGGCGTCACCTGGACGAAGGCACAGCCGGATCCGGGGCTTTGCGGCACGAAAAACTGCATGGTTTCGTTTCTGGACGCCGGGTGTGAGATCGACGGCAAGCGCGTGATCCTCGGCTCGATGGGCGGCTCGGTCAGCGGACGCGCGGACGGCGTGGTGCGCGTCGGTCTGCTCGGCGCGGACAACCGCATCGACTGGATCTCGACCTATCACGTCAACGACGGCTTCTTTGCCTATTCCTGCCTGACCCGCCTGCCGGACGGCGGCTTCGGCCTGCTCTATGAGGATGCGCCGGCGCAGATCAGCTATCTGACGCTCGACCTGCGATCGGACGGCACGCTCACCGCGCGCGGCGGAGACATCGACTTCAACAAACAGCCGACCTTCGCGGAGCGCCTGCAGATCTTTTTCATGGATCTCTGGCTGCGTCTGCGCGCCGTATTTATATGATTAGATAGAAAGAATTAACCGCAGCGGATGACCGTTCCCGGCCGTCTGCTGCGGTGCTTTTTTGCTTTTTTGCGTCAATCCCAGTCGTAGGCGGTTTCCGTGTCGCCGAAGCGCCAGCGCACGGGGCAAAGGGTTTCCTGCCAGTCCAGCGGCTGTGCCGGCGGCTGCGGCCGCGCGGCGGTTGCCAGCGCCTCCCGCACCTCCGTCAGCTGCTGCTGCGTGAGCGTATCCGGCGCAACGGAGATGAACAGCGGCGTGCCGGAGCGGGCAAGCAGGTCGAGCCACTGCCGGTTTTTCTCCCACGGCACATCCGGCGTGATGCCGACGCAATCCGCATCGGCGTCGAAAAACACGCCCTGCTGCGGCATGCGGAAGGCCAGGGAATTGACCCCCATCTTTTTTGTGCGCGCCCAGTCGCGGCCGCTGGTGTCGTCGCCCGTGCGGTTGAGCTCCACCCAGCCGACGCCGAGATGACCGGCCACATTGCAGCCGAGGATCAGCGCCTTGCCGGCCGCTGCGTCATGGATCGTCCGATACAGGCGCTTGAGGATCTCCGCCGTCGTGCGGCTTCGATCCTGAAAATGGATGTCCTCGCGCACCGGCGGCAGCCCGCAGTGCACGCCCCATTCGCCGAAAATATCCACAAAGGAATAATCATGCTTGATCAGCTCGTAGCCCCAGCTCGTCAGCGTGCGGACGTCCTCCGCGATCCAGTCCAGCACCGCGTCCAGCGAGGGATCCAGGATCCAGTCCGACGGGTCGCGGTACCACTCCGGCGGGATCTGCGCGGCCTTGTTCTGCAGCGGCCGCATCCAGATGCCGGGGCGCACGTCCAGCGCGCGGATCTGCGCTGCCAGCCCGGCCATGTCGGGGAAGCGGCTGTTGGAAGCGCGCCAGTCGCCGCCGATGATGCCGTCGGTCTCGCGTTCAATCTGCCAGCCGTCGTCGATTACGAGGAACGGGCGGTTTTCCAGCCCGCGGGTCAGCGCCGCGAGCTCCCGCGCGGAGGCCAGCATGATTTCCGCGGAGGAATCCCCGTATGCATAATACCAGTTGTTGTAGCCGTAGACCGGCGCAGAAGGGAATACGGCGCCGTCCGCCAGCAATGGCAGCAGCTGCAGCGCCCCCGCAAAGGCGTCGTCTGTCTGCAGCTCCGCGCACACCGGCACGCCGCAGGTCAGCGTCCGGCCGTGAAGCGCCGTGCCGTCCGCGCCGCAGCCTACGTCGAGCGTCAGGGTGATGCCTTCCGCGTCGCAGGTGAAGGCACAGAGCGCGTCGGGACGCACCTTCACGCCGTAGAGCGCCAGATGATCGCCGTGCTGCGCAAAGAAATACCAGGGCATCACCCGCGGCTCGGAAGCGTCGCGCCAGGCCAGGTCGCCGTAGGCGCGCTCCCAATGATCGCCGCACACGCGCGTGCCGGCCGGCAGCGGCGTTGCCCACCGCAGGGCAATCCATTTCACGCGCTGCGTTTCAGCCGTCAGGCGCACCGCGCCGTCCGCGAGCGACAGCGTCAGATCGCCGTCGGTGATCACGCGTGCGCCGGGGTGTTCGACGCGGCCGGTTTCCGTGACGATCGTGCAGGTCGACGGCAGGTTCGTCAGGTCGGGAAAATATTGCATCATCTGTGTTGCCTCCTCAATCCGGCAATTCTTCTTTTTCAAACGGGAACAGGCTGAAGACCTCCAGCTTCTTGCCGCGCATCCACAACGCGGGATGCACCCGCAGCGCATAGCCGCAGCCGGGGTCTGCGCGCCATTCCGTCATCGGCAGCTCCGGCAGGCCGTAGGCCGCGAGCAGCGCCATGATAACGCCGCCGTGCGTGATCATCGCCGTGTCCGCCGTGCCGGTTTTCATCAGCCCTTCAATGATTTTTTCAAATGTGGCGCATACGCGCCGGCCGAAGGCTTCGCTGCTTTCGCCGAACGGCGGCGCCACCCCCGGTTCTCCCGCCAGCCAGCGCGGAAAGACCGGGCTTTTTTTCAGTTCCTCGGCGTTTTTGCCCTCAAATTCGCCGAAGCTGCATTCCTTCAGCCCGTCGATTTCGATCGGCGTCTGCCCGGGATACAGCCGCGCGGCGGTCGCCGTGCAGCGCCGGAGCGGGCTGGAAAACACCGCCGCCACCGGCGGATACACCATCGCCTCGCGCAGCGCATCGAGCGCCTGCGCGCCGGCCTCGCTCAGCGGCGCGTCGGTCTGGCCGATGTATCTGCCCTGCAGCGCGTCCTCCGTCTGACCGTGACGGATCAGATAAATCGTATAAGTTTTCATGCATCCTCCTTAAAAAGGACTATACAAATTGTAAATGATCGTGTATAATACTATACGAGGTGTTGATTTATGGAGAAAAATTTCCCGTTGATTATTACGGAGCTGCGCAAATCGCGCGGCATCAGCCAGAAAGAGGCAGCCGAGAATCTGGGTATTTCTCAGGCGCTGCTCTCCCACTATGAAAAAGGCATCCGCGAATGCGGGCAGCGTTTTCTGGTGCGCATCGCCGATTATTATGACGTTTCGGTCGATTATCTGCTCGGGCGCGAAAACACGCCGAACCGCATCAGCAGCATCTTCGCCATGATCGATGACTCTGCGGAAGGCTGGGAAGAAAACGATCTGTCGCTCATGCGCGCCGCCATCCAGCTGCGGGAGTACCTGCGCCGGAGGGATCCGCAGCTGAGCGATCTTTTCATCCGGCATCTTTCGGTGCAGCTTTATCGCCTGATTCTGCTGCAGGCGCGGCTGGGCAACCTGCCGAAAAACTGGGCGGGCGTCGCCTGCTCGGACGGCGAACTGTTTGCGAACAACCTCTATCTGCAGCTGATCGATCAGGCGCAGATGGAGGAGATTGACAGCCGTCGGCCGAGTCACCCCGCGGCGGCGAACGAGCCGACGCCGGAGACGGTCAAATCCGTGGTCAGCCGGGCGGAGGACTATGTTTTCCGTACCCTTGCGGATTATCTGCCGCCCCTGCCGACAAAATATCTGAAATAAAAAGCCGTCAGGCAGAATCGAAACGCGGGGCGCTATCCGGCAGGATAGCGCCCCGCAACGCGTTGCATCAGATGATGGATTCGTAAAGCTTGATGTATTCCCGCGCCGAACGGCCCCAGCTGTTGTCGCATTTGAGCGCGCGCTGCACGAGGGTCGGCCAGTAATCGCGGTCGCCGTAAGCGCCGAGCGCGCGGTAAATGGCGTCGAGCATGTCGTAGGCGTCGTAGCTCTTGAAGGTGAAGCCGTTGCCTTCGCCGTCGCCGCTGTCGGTGATCGTATCCTTCAGGCCGCCGGTCTCGCGCACGATGGGCACCGTACCGTAGCGCAGCGCCACCATCTGCGACAGGCCGCAGGGCTCGCTCTTGGAGGGCATGAGGAACAGATCGCTGCCCGCATAGATCTTGCGCGCAAGATCCGGCACAAAGCCGATGCGCAGCCCGACCTTGCCGGGGAACGCGCCCGCAAGCGAGCGGAAGAAATCTTCATATTCCGCGTCGCCGGAGCCGAGCACGACCAGCTGCAGATCCGCGTTGGAAAGCAGCTCCCACATCACGCGCTTGATCAGATCGAGTCCCTTGTGCGCCACCAGACGCGTCACGATGCCGATCACGGGCACATCCGCGCGCGCGGGCAGGTTGAACCATTCCTGCAGGCCGGCCTTGTTCGCCGCCTTGCCGGAGGGATCCTTCGCGGAATAATTGGCAAAGATCTGCGGATCCGTCGCGGGATCGTAATTGACGGTGTCGATGCCGTTCAGGATGCCGGACAGCTTGTAGCGCCGCTCATTGAGGATCGGGTGCAGGCCGTGGCTGAACCAGGGATCCAGGATTTCCTCGGCGTAGGTGTTGCTCACCGTCGTGACGCGGTCAGCGCATTCGATGCCGCCCTTCATCAGGTTGATGCAGTTGCCGAATTCCAGCAGCGACGCGTGCTCCTCGCCGAAGCCGAACAGATCGCCGAGAATCTCCTTGCCGTAGATGCCCTGATACTGGATATTATGGATGGTAAACACCGTCTTGATGCCGGTGTAGCCCTCCCGATTGGCATACATTGTGGAGTAATAGACGGGCACAAGCGCGGACTGCCAGTCGTTGCAGTGGATGATGTCGGGCTTGAAGTCGAGATAGGGCAGGATCTCCAGCACCGCGCGGGAGAAGAAGGCGAAGCGCTCGCCGTCGTCATAATGCCCGTAAAGCGTGTCCCGCTTGAAATAGTATTCGTTGTCGATCAGATAATAGATCACGCCGCCGGCACGCGCCTCAAAAATGCCGCAATACTGCCGGCGCCAGGAAACGGGCACCATGATATTGGTGATGAATATCATCTCTGCGCGCAGTTCCGGACGGATCGTGCCGTAAAGCGGCATCACCACGCGGCAGGCCACATGCCGGTTGCGCAGCGCCTGCGGCAGAGATCCGGCCACATCCGCCAGACCGCCGCTCGCGGCAAAGGGCAGCGCTTCGCTGGAAACATATAACACTTTCATAATGAGAGATCCTTTCTCGTCAGCCGAAAATGACTGTGGTGTAATAAATATCCTTATACTTCACAACAGCAACGCCGATCTTTGTTTTGTCGGCGCTCATTGCGCTGGCAGAGGCGCCGCTGATGACCTGATTGGCAAGTCCCGTTCCGCCGTACGTCGTCTGGAAGCGATAAACGTCGCCCTTGACGCCGCGGCTGCCGTAGACCTCCGGCATGGCGGAGGCCAGACTGCCCGTGCGCGCGGAATTGGTCAGGTCGGAATTCTTTTCCAGGGGCGCAAGGCCGGCGGCCGTGCGGGAAGCGTTGATCTGATCCGCCACGCTGTCCGCAAGCGCATCCTGCCGGTCCGCCTTCGGAATGGTCGGCAGCACATTGCGGTTCGTGGTCGTCACCTCTTCGGTCGTCGGCGCGGACGTGTCGCCTTCCAGCGTCGTCGGCGCCGCGGAGGACGGCGGATCGATATAAATCAATTCCGTCACGGGGTTGCCGTTGGCGTCCGTCAGATCGCGGTGGAAGATATCCGTCTTCGGGACCACCGAAGTGCGCTGCACATAGGCGGTGGTGGTTTCCGTTGTGGTTTCATCCGCACGCATGGTGTAGGTGACCACTTCCGTGATCGGCTCGCCGTTCTCATCAAAGAGCGGGTTGCCGTTTTCATCACTGAGCTGCACTACGCTGGTCAGCTCCACATAGTCTATGATCTCGGTTTCCTCTGTGAAAACAGTGGAGGTCTCCTTCGGCTTTGTGGTCGGATAGGTATGGTTGGAGGAGACGCGCGGGCGGGCGTAATACTCCACCATCGTATAATAAAACGTATCGCCGTCTTCGTTCACATCACTCATGAGCACGACGGAGGATTCGATCACAGTGTCGTTTTCTTCTCCGTTGGAGCCTCTGCCGCCGCGTGAGATCACACCGGTTTTTACCAAAACAACAACACCGACAAGCACCAGCGCCAGCGCGACGACGACGCCTGTCAGAATATTCTTTTTGGACATTTCGTTCACACTTTCCGTGGCGGCGCCGCGCTTCGCGCAGCGCCGCCCTGCTTGTTTCTAATGCGATGCCGCGCGTTTTGTTCCGCGCCGGATCGCGTTTTAATCAGATGACAATCCCTTTCCCCACATAAACGGGATAATTCTGTGCGCCGCAAAGCATTTTGTTGGGTTTCACGACCACGGATTTGTCGAGGATCACACTGGCCAGAGAAACATTTTCGCCGATATAGGTATTCTGCATCAGGATCGAATCCTTGATCTTCGCGCCCTTCGCCACGGTCACGCCGCGGAAGAGGATGCTGTTTTCCACCTCGCCCTCGATCTTGCAGCCGTCTGCGATCAGGGAGTTGGAAACGCGCGCGTTCAGGCCGTAAACCGCCGGCACCTCGTCGCGCACCTTGGTGAAGACCGGGCGCTCGGGGTCAAACAGAAGATTGCGGTTTGCGCGGTCAAGCAGCGCCAGATTCGCTTCATAGTAGCTGCCCAGCGAGGAGAGCACGCGCACGAAGCCGCCGACCTCATAGCCGTAGACATTCAGGAACTGCAGGTTGGAGGCGATGATCTGCTCAAAGCTGGTCTGGCCGGCGCTGTGCGCCTCATGCAGCAGACGCTCAAGCAGCGTGCGGCTGATCACCATGATTTTCAGCGAGTAGCTGATCGCGCTGCTGTAGCAGTCAATGCCGCGGCAGGCGGTCACCTTGCCCTGCGCATCCATGACCAGCTCGGTCGCCGCGCGCATCTTCGGCGGGATGCCGTTGGTATAGGCAAGCGTCACGTCCGCATTGCTGGCCGTGTGCGCCTTGATGATCGCGTCGTAATCGATCGTGCTCACCACATTGCAGTCCGTGCAGAGCACAAGGTCCTTGTCCGCATGGCGGAGATAATCGATGCTGCCGTAGAGCGAATCCACTTTATCTTTAAACGCGCCGGTTTCCGTGGAATTATACGGCGGCAGGATGGTCATGCCCTCACGCTTGCGGGAAAGATCCCACGCCTTGCCGTTGCCGATGTGATCCATCAGGGAACGGTAGTTGCTCTTGGTGATGACACCGACCTTCTGAATGCCGGCATTGACCATGTTGGACAGGGGGAAATCGATCAGGCGGTACCGCCCCGCGAACGGGATGGAGCCCATGGTGCGCAGCGCGGTCAGCTCCGGGAGCGCCTCGTCATACGCGTTGGAAAAGATCATACCGAGCACATTTTTAGCTGCCATTATTCCGCACCTCCGATATCCGTATCCACCATCGCTTTCGGCGCGACCTTTGCGCCCTTGCCGACGGTGACGCCGTTGCCGACCACGGCAACGCCCCAGTCATTGATATCCGCCATGTTCTCCGGGCTTTCGCCGACGACGGCGCCCGGTTCGATCACTGCGTCTTCCGCAACGATCGCGTACTGCACGACCGCGCCCTTTTTGATCACCGTGCCGGGCATGACGATGGAATAGCGCACCTCGGCGCCCTCCTCGACCGTCACATTCGCAAACAGCACGGAGAAGTCGATGTTGCCTTCAATCTCGCAGCCTTCGGTGATCATGGAATTCTCCACCTTCGCGGCGCTGCCGATATAATGCGGCGGCGCGGTCGGGGATTTGGAATAGATCTTCCAGCTGTCGTCGTTGAGATCCAGATCCACCTTCGGATTCAGCAGATCCAGGTTCGCGTCCCAGAGGCTGTTGATCGTGCCGACGTCTTTCCAGTAGCCGTCGAACTGATAGGCGAACATCCGCTCGCCCGCCTCGTGCATGGCGGGAATGACGTCGTGGCCGAAATCGTTGCTGCTGCCCTCCTTCGCCTCGTCGGCGATCAGATAGGCGCGCAGCTTTTCCCATGTGAAGATGTAAACGCCCATGGAAGCCTTGTTGCTGCGGGGATTCTTCGGCTTCTCCTCGAATTCGCTGATGGAGCCGTCCTCGTTGACCAGCATCAGGCCGAAGCGGCTGGCCTCCTCCCACGGCACCTCGAGCATGGCGATGGTGCAGTCGGCGTTTTTCTCCTTATGATAATCCAGCATTTTGGAATAATCCATTTTATAGATGTGGTCGCCGGAAAGGATCAGCACGTATTCGGGATCGTAACGCTCGATGAAATTGATATTCTGATAAATCGCGTTCGCCGTGCCTTTATACCATTCCGTGCCCTTGATCTGCTGATAGGGTGAAAGGATGTGGACGCCGCCGTTTGCGCGGTCCAGATCCCACGACTGCCCGTTGCCGATGTAGTCGTTGAGCTCCAGCGGCTGATACTGGGTCAGCACACCGACCGTGTCGATGCCGGAATTGACGCAGTTGGAAAGCGGAAAGTCGATGATGCGGTATTTGCCGCCGTAGGGAACGGCGGGCTTGGCGATGGATTTGGTCAGGATGCCGAGCCGGCTGCCCTGGCCGCCCGCAAGCAGCATCGCGATGCATTCGGGTTTGATTGCCATAATGTGGCCTCCTTTTCTTGATCCGCCGAACAGCAGCGGCGGTCTGTATTCTGCGGGGAACTTATTTCTTTTTCTTTTTGCCCTTGACCGGGACCACCGGCGTTTCCTGCGCGGCTGCCGTGCGGCGCTTGCGGGAAACATCCTGAATATACATGCAGCTGAGCCCCTCCAGATCCAGCTCGATGCTATA
Source organism: Clostridia bacterium (assembly GCA_017428525.1). GTDB lineage: Bacteria > Bacillota > Clostridia > Oscillospirales > Acutalibacteraceae > CAG-177. The sequence goes on from JAFRQQ010000002.1 coordinate 77,492, forward strand.
GCCGAAGCCGTGCATCGGGATGGGTTTGGCTTTCACGGAGCCCACGGTGCTCTCGCCCCGGCCGCCGTACTGCGGATCCGCGGAGCTGAACACCACGCGGTAGGTGCCCGGCGCGGGCACGCCGATGCGGTAGCCGCGGCGGGTCACGTTGGTGAAGTTGCACAGCGCGATCACGCTCTTGCCCGCCTTGTCCGTGCGGCGGTAGGCGACGACGGAATTCGTGCTGTCATCGCTGACGATCCAGCCGAAGCCGTCCCAGCCGTAATCAATCTCCCAGAGCGCGGGGTGATCCAGATAGAACTTGTTGAGCGCCGCCACATAGTCCTTCAGCTGCCGGTGCGCATCATAGCCGAGCAGCAGCCAGTCCAGCGGCTGTTTATAATTCCATTCGATGAACTGCCCGAATTCACTGCCCATGAACAGCAGTTTTTTGCCCGGGTGGCTCATCATGTAGCCGAGGAAGGCGCGCATCCCGGCGAATTTTTCCTCGTAGGAGCCGGGCATTTTATTGATCAGGGAGCATTTGCCGTGCACCACCTCGTCATGCGAGATCGGCAGCACGAAATTCTCCGAGAAGGCATAGAAGAAAGAGAAGGTCAGACAGTCGTGGTTGAATTTGCGATAAATGCCGTCCAGCGAGAAATAACGCAGGCAGTCGTTCATCCAGCCCATGTTCCATTTGAAATTGAAGCCGAGGCCGCCGAGATAGGTCGGCTTTGTGACCAGCGGCCAGGCCGTGCTCTCCTCCGCGATCATCATCACGTCGCTGTGCTCGCGGAAGATGGCCTCATTGAGCTTTTGCAGGAAGGCCACCGCCTCCAGATTTTCGTTGCCGCCGTGGATGTTGCGCACCCACCGGCCCTCCTCCCGGCCGTAGTCGAGATAGAGCATGGAGGCCACGGCGTCCACGCGCAGGCCGTCGATATGATAGCGGTCGATCCAGAAGAACGCGCTGGAAATCAGGAAGCTCTGCACCTCCGGCTTGCCGTAATCGAAGACCCGCGTGCCCCACTGCTCATGCTCCCCCTTGCGGGGATCGGCATATTCATAGCAGGGGCCGCCGTCGAATTCATACAGGCCGTAGGCGTCCTTCGGGAAGTGGGCGGGCACCCAGTCCAGGATCACGCCGATGCCCGCGCGGTGCGCCGCGTCGACAAAATAGGCAAAATCCGCCGGCGTGCCGTAGCGGGAGGTCGGGGCGAAATAGCCCGTCACCTGATAGCCCCAGGAGCCGTCAAAGGGATGCTCCAGAATCGGCAGCAGCTCGATGTAGTTGTAGCCCATTTCCTTGACATAGGGCACCAGACGGTCGGCCAGCGCGCGGTAGTTGAGCGGGTTGCCGTCGTCATAGGTCTGCCAGGAGCCGGCGTGCACCTCATAAATGTTGACGGGGGATTCATAAATGTTGCGGTGCCTGCGCGCGACCATCCAGCCGCGGTCCTGCCAGTCGAACACCGGCGCGCCATAATACTTGGACGCCGTGCCCGGACGGGTTTCTGCATGGAAGGCATAGGGATCGCTTTTATAGAATCTGCGGCCGTCCGCCGCCTGAATATGGAATTTGTAAGCGTCATACTGCTTTACGCCCTGCACCGTGCATTCCCAGACGCCGCCGCTGATTTTCTGCATCGGCAGGCTTTCCGGCGCCCAGTCATTGAAATCGCCGGCCACCCAGACCTGCGCGGCGTTCGGCGCCCAGACGCGGAATACGACCGCATCTGCGCCGGCGGCGTGCGCGCCGAGATATTCATAAGTCTGCGCATTGGTCCCTTCGTGGAACAGATATAACGGCACTGCGTTTTTTTCTTTTGCCACCTTCCGGTCCGCCTCCATCCGTTTCCTGAATAATACGTATAGTTATTTAGATTAATTATACCATAAAACGGCTTATTTTCAAGCCCCGTTTGTGAATTTTATAAAAACATTGTTGGTTTTTGACAGTGAATGCGGCAAAAACCGGCGGTTCCGCATTGACAAATCGGCGATTTTTTGATAAGATGACAGTGGTTTATTATGGACATCTGTTTCCATGAAGCAAACGCTGTTGAAGGAGATCCGAATATGGTTAGCACTGATCATCTTTGTATGCGATGCATGCGCGAAATCGGGGAAGCGAAGATCTGCCCGCACTGCGGTTATCATGTGGATTCCGTGCAGATCCCGCCCTACCTGCCCGTGCGCACGCTGGTCGCCAACCGCTATCTGGTCGGCACCCTGCTCGAATATAACAGCGAGGGCGCGACCTATATCGGCTGGGATATGACGGAAAAAAAGGCGGTCAAGATCCGCGAATTCATCCCCGATACCATCACCGTGCGCGATGAAGCCACGCTTCAGGTGCGCGTGATGCAGGGGCAGGAGCGCACCTTCGGCGAGCTGCGCCAGAGCTTCAACGAGCTGTGGACCAAGCTCGCGCGGCTCAAGGGGCTCTCCGCGCTCATCAGCGTCAACGCCGTGGCCGAGGATCACGGCACCTCCTATGCGATCTACGATCATTTCGAGGGGATCAGCCTGCGCGATTTCCTGCTGCGCAGCAAAACCGGCTATCTGCCCTGGGAGCGCGCGCAGCAGCTGCTCATGCCGATCCTTTCCACGCTCGGCACGCTGCATTCCTCGGGCATCATTCACCGCGGCATTTCTCCCTCTACCCTGGTCATTGCCGGGGACGGAAAAATCAAGATTACCGGCTTCTGCATCGGCGCCGCGCGCACCGCGCGCAGCGAGCTGAGCAGCCAGCTGTTTGACGGCTACGCCGCCATTGAGCAATACGGCTTCAACGGGCAGCAGGGCACCTGGACGGATATTTACGCCTTCGGCGCCGTACTTTACCGCACGCTGATCGGCAGCGATCCGATCTCCGCGCGCGAGCGCATCCAGAACGACCGCCTGATGGTGCCCGGCAAATTTGCGGAGGCGCTGCCTGCCTATGTGATCAACGGGCTGGTCAATGCGCTGCAGATCCTGCCGGAGGACCGCACGCGCACCGTGGAGCAGCTGCGCGCCGAGCTTTCCGCCTCGCCCGTGGCGACGGCGGTCAGCGGGCAGTATCAGCAGTCGACGCCCGCCGCGCACACGCCCGCCGGTTCGACCCGCGCCGCAAAACCGAAAAAGCCGGTCCGCGGCGGCGCCGTCGTGTTCCTGACGACGTTGCTCTCCCTGCTGCTGGGGCTCGGCATCTTTGTGCTGCTTTCCTTCACGGTGTTCAAGGATAAGTATTCCTTCAGTTTTCTGGACAACACCGCGCAGACCACGGACGCCGCGCAGGCCGAAACGGTCAAGGTGCCGGATTTCGTCACCCGCAGCTATTACGACGTCATTTCCAACCCGGTCTTCAAGAATAATTTCCAGTTTGTGCAGGAATTCGTCTATGACGACGAGGTGTCCGTCGGCTATATCGTGCGCCAGAGCGTCGATCCGGATACCGACGTGCCGCAGGGCACGGTGATCACCCTCTATGTCAGCAACGGCAAGGAATCGCTCCTGCTGCCGAATGTGGAGGGCAAGAACGCGGAGGAGGCCGAAAAGGAGCTGACCGATCTCGGTTTCAAGGTCACAAAGACCGAAGCCGTCGATCAGTCCGCGCCGAACAACACGGTGCTCAAGATGTCGCCGCTTGCCAACCAGAGCTATGACCGCGGCACCATTGTCATCCTGCAGATCAACACTCTGCCGGCGCAGACGACGGCTGCGCAGGAGGATGAGGACGAAACCACCCGCCGCTCCCGTTCCTATGACGACGAGGAGGACGAGGAAGAGGAAGAGGAGGAAACCACGACCTCCCGCAGCAGATACGAATATACTTACACCTATAATCCCGGCGGAGACGACGAGAACTGAGTCCGGCCGGACGCCGCAGAAAGGAAGGAATCCCCTATGAAAAACCGAACCGCCCGCAGGGTCAGAAACATTCTTTGCATTCTGCTCAGCTGCGTGCTGCTCTTCGCCTGTGCCGCGCCGGCTCTCGCCGGAGAAGCGACGGACAACGGCTTTGAACGCCCGGTCAACGCGCATCTGACCTTCAATGAAGACGGCGAATTCACCATTCTGCAGGTGGCGGATATTCAGGACGGCGTCCTGCTGACCACGCTCGCGAAGGAAACGCTGCGCGCCGCCGTGGAAAAGACGCAGCCCGATCTGATCGTGCTCACCGGCGACAATATCGCGGGCTACGTGTGCACCCTCGGCAAGATGCCGGAGCTTGCGATCCGTCAGTTCATGGATATTTTTGAGGAATACGGCATTCCCGTCGCCGCCGTTTACGGCAATCACGACGATCAGAACACCGCCATGGACAAGGAAGCGCAGATGGACGTATATATGGAATACGACTGCTTCATCGGCTGCAAGGGCGTCATTGCGGAAAAGACCGTTGACGGCAACACCATGAAGAACGTCGGAACCTACAATATCCCCGTGTTCGCTTCCGCGGACAGCGATCAGGTGCTGTTCAATGTCTGGTGCTTCGATTCCGGCAACTACAATCCCGATAAGAGCGTCGGCGGTTACGGCTATGTGCTGCCCGAGCAGGTCGAATGGTACGAGGGCGTTTCCGACGCGCTCAAGGCGGAAAACGGCGGCACGCCCGTGCCCTCGATCGCGTTCCAGCACATCGTGCCCCCGCAGATCTACCGTGCGCTCAAGGAAGTGCCCAAGGGCACGGAAGGCGCCATCACCCGCTTTGGCAAATATTACACACTGCCCGACGGCGTGGATCCCGCAACGAACTGGCTCGGCGAACCCCCCTGCCCGCCGAATCCGGATTTTGAGCCGGCCTATGCGCAGGTGGACGCCATGGTGCGTCAGGGCGACGTGATCGCGCTCTTCTTCGGCCACGATCATATCAACAGTTATATTGTGCCTTATGAGGGGATCGACCTGGTTTCCTCGCCCGGCATGACTTATCTTTCCTATAACAACGCGAACCGCGGCTTCCGCACCATCACGGTCAATAAAGCGGATCCCTCGACCTATACGACCAGAACCTACACGGTCGAAGAGCTGTTTGAGGGCAACACGTTCCGCACGGTGCTGCTGAAGCTCCAGGGCATCATCGACAGCGTCAAGAACTTCTTTGTCGACCTCTGGAATACCAAGCTCAGTCCGCTTTTCAGCTGAGGATCCCGCAGGCGGGCGCCGTTCCCGAAACGGCGCCCGCTTTCACCGCTCCGGCGGGAGCGCAAACAAGAGAAAGGGGAACCGCGGAATGCCGAAAAAGGATGCGGGTAGCACCAAACTCAAGCTCATCAGCGCCGCCTGGTCGCTGTTTTATGAGCAGGGCTACGAAAACACGACCGTGGAGGATATCGTGGAGCGCTCTGCGACCTCCAAGGGCTCGTTTTATCATTATTTTGACGGCAAGGCGGAGCTGGTCGGCTCCCTTTCCTATCTGTTCGACAGCAAATATGAAGCGCTCGCGCCGACCCTGCCGGCCGACATGAGCGCCTTTGAAAAACTGCTGTATCTCAACCGCGAGCTGTTCCTGATGATCGAAAACAGCGTGCCGATGGATCTGCTGACCATGCTCTATTCCTCCCAGCTGACGCTCAAGGGGGATAGGAATCTGCTTGACCGCAACCGGACGTATTACAAGCTCCTGCGGCGCATCGCCGTGGAGGGCTTTGCCAACGGGGAATTTGACCCGGCGGTTTCCGTCAACGAGCTGGTCAAGGCCTACGCCCTGTGCGAGCGGGCGATTCTGAGCGACTGGTGCCTGTGCAACGGCGAATACGCGCTTTCCAAGTATTCCGCCTCACTCCTGCCGACGCTGCTGCAGGGCTTTCTGCGCAAGGAGTAGCTGCTTTTTATATATTTTTTCATACACACATCAAATGTCAAGTCAAGTTGGTAGACAAGTGCGCCGAATACATGGTATGATTAAGCTGTGACGGCACAGCGTGCTGTCCGGATCAACAGGATTGAAAGGAGATTCGTGTGATGAAAAATCTGAAAAAATGCTCGCTTTGCTGCTTTCCGTGCTGTTGCTGCTTGGCTGTGCAGCGTCGGCCTTTGCGGAGGAAGCAACGGAGCCGGAGGAACCAGCGCAAACCGAGATTAACCCGAAGGATCTGCCGCTGATTGACATTAAAACAGGAATCGCCGTGACACGGTACATGTATTCCACGCTTATGTCCCAGCCGGATTTTTCCGAATATCTTCAATCCCTAATGAAGTACTTCGCTCAGGAAACTGCCGAGAAAGGGGCGTTCGCTCTGATTGTCGAGCCGATCGTATTGGGCGTTTTGTCGGCACCGTCCTGGTCCTTCTTTGTCATCGTCCCGCTGTTTGCTTTCTTCCCGCGCTTTTCCTACAGAACTGTCGGCGAAGTCGTTGATCTATCTTCTTTTCATCCGATAGCGGATGAAGTCCCGGCATAATCCATTGATTATCAATTTTCCGCTGTGCGCCGAAGGACCGGGGCACGGCGGTTTTTTATGCACCGAAAGCGGGCGATTCCGTCGGGCGCAAATAGGGCGCGCCGTCCGGAAAACGGTAGGGGGCTTGACAAATTGCGCAAATTGTAGTAAGATAAAGGTACAAATGCGTAATTGGATTGCGCAAAGGGGGGCGCGCCATGGAAAATGCAAGACGAAAATACACGCAGATCATCGATCTGCCGCATCCCGTTTCCGTGCGGCGTGCGCAGATGTCCCGGCTCAGGCGCGCGGCGCAGTTTTCGCCCTTTGCGGCGCTGACCGGCTATGAGGATCTGATCGCGGAGACCGGGCGCGTCACGGCGCCGGCGCCGGTGCTGGACGAGGCGGCGCTGGAGGAGCTGGACCGCAAGCTCGCCTGCCTGTGCAGCCTTCTGCCGGCGCGGCCGACGGTCACGGTCACCGTGTTTTGCCCGGACGGGAGAAAAGCGGGCGGCGTTTACCGCACCTGCTGCGGCGTGCTGTCCGCGATCGATCTGCGGACGCAGGCGCTCCTGCTGGAGGGGCAGGCGCCGATTGCGTTGAAAACGGTCACGGATCTGCGCTTTTGACAGCGAATTTTCATCTTCCGCTTGACAAACGGTCATGGTTTTCTATAGAATATAATCAGAGAAGATAAATTGGCGGTGTGCGCCGCACAGACAGAAGGAAAGGGGTGGTTCGGTGAAAACGCTGAAAAAACGACTGGCTGTTTTGCTTTGCGCCTGCATGCTCTTTGTCTGTGCCGTGCCCGGTTCCGCGGGGGCGTCCGCCGCGCTGCCGATGCTCCTGCTGGAAACGGAATCCAACGGCGGTTATCTGAATTATCATCTCACAAATGCCGCCACGGGCGCGCAGGTCACGCTGCCTTCCGCGGCCGCGCCCGGCGGCCCGCGCAGGGCCGAAGCGCAGCTGCCGACTGCCTATGACGCGCGCACGGCCGGTGTTGTGACCGGTGTGCGCAATCAGGGCGAGACCGGCGCCTGCTGGGCCTTCTCCACGCTGGCCGCGCTGGAGAGCGACGCGATCGCCGGGGGCATTGCCGATCTGACGGCCGATTATTCCGAGGCGCATCTGGCATGGTTCGCCAATCACTCGCTGGTAACGGACACGGCGGACGGCACCTGCGGCGACGACTATACCGTGGAGGAACCCTACATGACCGGCGGCAACTGGCTGATCGCAACGTCGGAGCTGTCCCGCTGGGGCGGCATTGCGCGCGAGAGCAGTTTTCCCTATGCGCCTTACAGTGCGTCCACCATGGGCAATTATGCCGCGGCCGACCGCTATACCACGGACAGCGGGGCGGTGCTTCGCTCTGCCGAGGAGCTGAGCAGCGCTGCGGCGGTCAAGCAGTGGATCCAGACCCACGGCGCTGTGACGGCCACCATTTATATAGACGATGTGAATTATGAATACAACGGCGCTTATTATTACAACGGCACGGAATCGCCCAACCATCAGATCACGCTGATCGGCTGGGACGACAGCTACAGCGCCGCCAATTTCAAGCCGGGCTGCCGGCCGGCGGTCAACGGCGCGTGGCTGGTCAAGGACAGCTGGGGCACCTATTTCCATAACCGGGGCTATTTCTGGCTCTCCTATGCCGACGTCTCCCTGTGCAACACGGTCGGCTTCACCGCGCAGTCGACGGAGGCCTATCAGTATAATTACACCTATAACGGCGCGGGGTGGAACGCCAGCCTGACGCCCACGGGCAACAGCAAGGTGGCCAATGTGTTCCGGGCAAAGAGCAAGGAGCTGCTCCAGGCCGTGGCGTTTTACACCGTGATGCCTGCGCAGACGGTGACGATCTCGGTCTACAGCCTTTACAGCTCCTATAATTCGCCCGTGCGCGGCTCGCCGCTGCTGACACAGACGCTGACCCTGACCAACGCGGGCTATCATACGGTGGATCTGAACTCGGCGATCTCGCTTGCTTCGGGCAGCTATTTTTCGGTCGTGATCGAATACGCCGCGATGTACAACAGCGATTACAACGCCAGCATTGCCGTTATTCCGGTGGAATACAACGGCGTGGACGACGGACGCACCTACGCGAGCCAGAGCAAGCAGTCCTATGCCTATATCCCGTCCTTCTCCGGCAACAACAGCTGGTATCAGCTTTCGGCGTTTGACAGCGGTCTTTGCAACGTCTGCGTGCAGGCGCTCACGAGCTGCGACCACGCGTGGTCGGTCACGCAGGTGGACGCAACCTGCGAAGCAGACGGCTATACCGACGCGGTCTGCAGCCTTTGCGGCAAGGAGACGCATACCGTACTGCCGGCCACGGGACACAGCTACGGCGACTGGAGCGCCTACGCCTATGCCGGCGCCGGCGTGCGGGAAACGCACCGCACCTGCGGCGTCTGCGGGCATGTGGAATCGCAGACGATTTCCACCGGCGCGCGCTTCATCACGCTGCAACAGCTGCTCGAACGCCTCTTCACTGTCTTTCAGACGGCTCTGCGGCAGCTGCGATAATGAACAAATTATAAGAATCAGCGCTTACGGAGGGGAATCCGTAAGCGCTGTTTTGTCTGAATGATGTGGTTTTATTAGAACTGATATTGAAGTGGGAAGGCAAAGACTTCGAAGCTTGCAACATCCGCAGCCGCAATATTGCTGCCCAGATTTGAGGTTTCAAATCCGATCTTTTCGCCGGGCTGCAGATCGTTATCAAGAATCGTAAACTGCTGCGCTAACAATTGTCCGTTGGCATCAAACAACTGTGCGACAACATAAACCATCTTGCCGACTTCATCCGTTGTGTTTTCAACGCGACCCGAGACTTTTGCTCCGTAGTAGTCCGAATCTTTCACTGCCGTTTCACTCACGGCGTAACGGATGCAATCGGCAGATGCTTTTTTCACGGATACATGCGGAATTGCTTTCAGCCCCTCTGCCGGAAGTGCTTCCTCTGCAGTTGTTTCGTTAAAGTAATATGCAGTTTCACCGGGCTTAAGAATTTGAGGATAGACGCTAACCATGCTTAATGTTTTAACGAGGTTTCCTGAAGCGTCCTCGATGTCAACGGAAGCACTGGAAAGATAAAGGTTTTCTGTTCCTGTATTTTTTACAGGAATCGCAACGCTTACCCAAGGCGTTTGAATGCTACTTTTCCAGACTTTAACCGTTCCTTCACCGATTTCATAAGCTTCCTGTGCAGCTGCTTTTGTTTCCGTCTTATCAACATTTTCTGTTGCCTGTGTGCCCGCGTCCGGATTAGCCGGATCGGTTTTTTCGTTTTTACCGCCTTTTCCGAGTGCGGCAAGCAAAATTACGACAACCAGAACGATCAGGACCCAAAACCACCATTTTTTCACAATCGGTTTTTTTGTTTTTTCTTCCATTTTTATACCTCCTCTTAAATATCCCAAATTGGGATATTTTTATTATACCATTTTGGGATAATAGTGTCAAGAGGGGTTTTTATGAGAATCAAAGAGTTAAGAACCAGCAGGCACTTGTCCCAATTGAAAATGGCGATGGATCTGAACATGGCGCAAAACACGCTCAGCAGGTATGAAACCGGCGAACGTGAGCCGGGTATTAGTGAACTGATCCGAATCGCGGACTATTTTCAGGTTTCTGTCGATTATCTGATTGGCCATTCGGATCATCCCGATCCGCGCTGATCGGAGTATTTTATATAACAAAAAGCAGATGTTGGTTGACGCTTTTCGCGAAACAACAAACATCTGCTTTTCTTGTTGATCGGAGGCTTATTTCTTCAGCCCGAACAGGGTGCCGACCAGGCCGCGGCCGAGGCTCGCGCCGAGGTTGCCGCCGAGGGTCTTGCCGAATTTGCCGAAGCCGGAGCCGACCGCTTTGCCGACCTCGCGGCCGACCGTGCCGGCCACGGAGTTGCCGACGGATTTCGCGGCGTTGTTGACGGCCTTCTTCTTCTTATCCTTGGCCTTCTGCGCCTCTTTTTCGGCCTTCTCCTTTGCCTTCTGCTCTTCCTTTTCCTTCTGCGCGGCGGCCTTGGCTGCCGCTTTTTCTTCGGCTGCCGCCTGCTTGGCCGCTTCCTTTTCCGCGAGCGCCTGCTGCTTGGCGGCTTCTTTTTCCTCCGCCGCCTTGCGCGCGGCTTCCTCGGCCGCTTCGGCGTCCGCGATGCCCTTGCGCTGCAGGAATTCATAGGCGGAATCGTTGTCCACGGGATTGGTATACTTGCTGTAAAGCAGGCTGCTCTTGATCGCGCGGTCGCGGTCCGCATCCGAAACGCCCGCCATCAGGCACTGCGGCGGCAGGATATAGGCCTTCTCCGCCACGGTGGGGATGCCCTTCTCATCCAGGAAGGAAACGACGGCTTCACCGGTGCCGAGATTGAGGATCGTTTCATAGGTGTCGAACGCGGGATTGACGCGGAAGGACTGCGCCGCCGCCTTGACCGCCTTCTGATCGGTCGGCGTGTAGGCGCGCAGACCGTGCTGAATCTTGTTGCCGAGCTGGGCAAGCACGCCGTCCGGAATGTCGCGCGGATTCTGCGTGCAGAAATAGACGCCTACGCCCTTGGAGCGCACGAGCTTGACCACCTGCTCGATCTTGTCGAGCAGCGCCTTGGAGGTCTCCTTGAAGAGCAGATGCGCCTCGTCGAAGAAGAAGACGAGCTTCGGCTTGTCCAGATCGCCGACCTCGGGCAGCATCTCAAACAGTTCGCTGAGCAGCCAGAGCAGGAAGGTGGAGTAGAGCTTGCCGTTGTTGATCAGCGAGGAGCTGTCAAGGATATTGATCATGCCGCGTCCGCAGTCCTGGGTCAGCCAGTCGGCGATGTTCAGGCCGGGTTCGCCGAAGAAGGTGTCGGCGCCTTCGCTCTCGAGCGCCACGATCGCGCGCACGATCACGCCCACGGAGGCGCTGCTGATGCGGCCGTAGTCCGCGGCGAAATCGGCGGAATGCTCGTCCACATAGGCGAGCGCCGCCTTGAGATCCTTGGTGTCGACCAGCAGAAGATTGTTGTCGTCACAGATTTTGAACACGATGGAAAGAATATTGCTCTGCGTTTCATTCAGACCGAGGATGCGCGCGAGCAGCAGCGGGCCCATTTCGGAGATCGTCGTGCGCAGCTGGATGCCCTGCTGACCGAACAGATCCCAGAGCGTGACGGGATAGCCGGTGTAATGGAAGCCGACCTCGTCCAGACCGAATTTGGCAATGCGCTTCTGCATGCTCTCGCTGTCGACGCCGGGCAGCATCATGCCCGCCACGTCGCCCTTGACGTCCGCCATGAAGACGGGCACGCCCATGTCGCTGAAGGTCTCGGCGAGCACCTTGAGCGTGACGGTTTTGCCCGTGCCGGTCGCGCCGGCGACCAGACCGTGGCGGTTGGCCATCTTCGGCAGCAGATACAGGTTTTCGCCTGCGTCGTTGTTTGCAACCCAGATCATATTGTTTTTCAGCATAAATGATTCCTCCGCACTTATGATAAATCTATTATATCGAAACTTGCGCGCTTTGTCTAGACCGCGGGCTAATTTTTATACTGATAGGCGCGCACATAATCGACGATCATCCGCGCGGGCAGCTGATCGTTCTGCGCGATCCGCTCATCGACCCCCACGGAAATGATCAGATAGAGCGGCACGGCGCATACGCCGCCGAACTCGGTGTGCGCCGTTTCGACGCCGTTGATATAGAAGGTGTAGCCGTCCGGATTCCACGCCACGCCGTAGGTGTTGAATTCCTCATAGGGATTGTTTGCGTAAAACCAGCCCTGTATCTCCCGCCGGTGGGCGTCGCCGTAGGCGTCCACGTGGATGGTGTGGAAGACCGAGCCGTAGAAGCGGTCGCCGGGCAGCTGATCGGTGTCGGTTTCAAACACGTCCACCTCCGCGCCGGAAACGCCGCCGTCCGTATCGTCCGCCCACATGCCGTCCGTCAGCAGCCAGAAGGCCGGATTGATCCCCACGCCCTTGGGCAGGATGCAGCGGATTTCAAAATACCCGTACAGCTGCTCGTAGCCGACGTGGTCGCCGCTGTAGTTTTTGTTGGGATTGGTTTCCATGCCGTAGGCATAATAATGCGCGCCGGCGGGGCCGTCCTCCCTGTATTCGACGGTCAGCACCAGGCAGCCGTCGTCGGTGAAGCTGATCTGCTCGCGATTCCACCAGGCGACGTCGCGCTGCTGCGTGTCGTTCGCGCCGTAGACATAATGCCCCTGCCAGATCGTCGTGTCGAAGCCGTGGTCGAATTCATCCGACCAGACCAGCGAAAACTGCGACATGTCGATCGGGTCTTTGTAAGGGGTGATCGGCGCGTCGCCGACGACGTTGAACAGCAGCTGGGGCAGCACGAGCAGCAGCGCGCCCACGCGCCGGAAATTGCCGGTGAACAGCGCGCGCAGCAGCAGCCCCGCAAGCCCGGGCAGGGCGGTCAGCGCGGCCAGATGCCGTTTCGGGAATGCAGCAGCCATCCGGGGTTCCCTCCTTTGAAAAAACGGCCCGCACCGTCGACGGACAGTGCGGGTCAATCATTATGTTATGCTTCTTCCGCAGCGCGGACCTTGTCGAGCTCCTCATGCACGGTCACGAGCTTTTTCTTGGAAAGATCGTAGCCGACAAAGAGCAGGATCGCCATGAGCGCGAGCATGATCGCAGGCACGAGCGTGGAAATATCATAGAGCTTGGAGAGCACCTCGTCGCTCAGCGCGATGCCCTGTTTGGAAAGCTCGCCGTTATAGGCGATTTTTGCGAGCAGCACGTTCAGACCGACGCCGGCGAGGGTCTGGCCGAGCTTGCGGGTAAAGGAGAAGAAGGCGTAGGCCATGCCCTCCTCGCGCTTGCCGGTGCGCACCTCGTGATAATCGATCGTGTCCATGACCAGCGCCCAGACTTCCAGCACAAGGAAGGTCTGGCCGAGGCCGGAGAAGAAGGTGAACACGAGGAAGACGACCGGATTGTGTGCCAGCGGGGTGCCGCGCAGCGAAAAGAGAATGAGATTCACAACGGCGGCAAAGGCCATGCCGACCGCGCACAGCTCCTTTTTGCCGACCTTCCGGATCAGCTTGTTCATGATCGGAATGAAGATCGCCATCGGGCCGTAGGTGCAGATCGTCACAAAGGCATAGAAGCCGGGTTTGCCGAAATAATCGGTGAACAGATAATTGTAAGCGGACTGATAATAAAACTGAAAGGCGATCAGCAGCATGGAAGCGAGCGAGAGCATGATGAAAGCGCGGTTTTTCAGAAGCGCCCGGATGGTCGCGATCGCGCTGTAATTCTGATCCTTCAGCTTCTTCTGCGGCGCCACACGCTCCTTTGTCATCTTGTAATGCAGGAAATAGACAAAGACAGACAGGACGGACAGCGCCAGCACGCACCAGAACAGCTTGGTTTCATCCAGCGCCTTGATGTCCGTGCCGTTGGCATATTTGCCGGTGGTGGTGTAGACGATCATCGGCAGCAGGATGGTGCCGGGCAGACCGCCGACGCCCGCGCCGATCGAGCGCCACATCGAGAGGGAGGAGCGCTCGAGCTCGTCGCTTGTGACAACGGAAGCCAGCGAGCCGTAGGGGATATTGACTGCCGTATACATCATGCCGTAGAGGATATAGGTGATGTAGGCATAGGCCAGATAATTCACGCCGGGGATTTTGAGGAACATCAGCGCGGCGGAAACCGCCAGCGGGATCGAGAAGCCGATGATCCAGGGGCGGAACTGCCCCTTCGGGCTGGGCTTGCGCGACTGGATGAACGCGCCCCAGAGCGGATCGTTGATCGCGTCCCAGATGCGGGCGATCAGGATCAGGACGGCGATCTTGGCCGGACTGATGCCGAGCGCATCGGTATAGAACTTGTTTTGAAATGCGCCGATCAGGGAGAAGGTCAGCAGGCCGCCGGCGTCGCCGAGCGCGTAGCCGATCTTGTCCTTGAGCTTGATGCCGTAGGTTTGTTGCGCGGTTGACATACAAAAGCCCCTTTCACAAGCAGAATCTGGTAATTCTATTATAACGGATGCATTCCGGAATTGCAACCGGTTCAGACAAAAAAGAACCGTTCCGCGCAAAGCGCCGCGGGGCCGATATAGGCGAGCCGGTCGTTTTCCGGCGCGGTCAGCACCGCCGCCGGCGGCAGCGTGGAATTATATTGCAGGATGCGGTCCTTGAGCGCCTCTGCGACGGCGGGATCGGCAAACTGCGTGCCGAAAAAGACGACGCCGTCCGCCGCGAGGATCGTCGCCGTGTTGGCCAGCGCCAGCGCAACGGTATCGATCACGGTGGGGGAGGGCACGCCGTTGACGGCGGCCTCGGCCTCCAGACAGCCGCGCCGTCCGCAGCGGCAGGGCTTGCCGTCCGGCCGGACGATGTAATGCCCGATCTCGGCCAGCCCGCTCTCCGCGCCGGAAAGCACCGTGCCGTTCGACAGGATCGCCGAGCCGACGCCGGGACCCCATTTGAAAAAGAGCGTTGCGCCCTTGCCCGCGCCGCGCAGCTGCGCCTGCCCGAGGGCGAAGGCTTTCACGTTGTTTTCGATTGCGACGGGCCGGCGGAAGGCGGCGTCGAACGCCTTGCAGACCGCCTGCGCGTCCCAGAGCCCGTAGCTGCCGGTCTGCACCGCGCCGACCACGCAGACGCCGACGGCGAACAGCGTTTCCGGCGCAACGGCATGCGCGGCAAGAAAGTCCTGCGCCGTTTTCACAACGGCGGCAATTCCGGCCGTGAAGGGCGTCTGCAGCAGCGCCTTCAGCTGCCCGTCCAGGGTGCACAGCGCGTAGCTGATCTGCGTGGTTTCCGCGTTGACGCCGAGGATCAGCTGCTCCTGCAGGCAAAGCCGCAGCGGGATCTCACGGCGGCCGGCGCCGGCGGTTTCCGCCGGCGCCGTTTCGGCCACGCGGCCCTCGGCGATCAGCTCCGTGCAGAGCTTGGAGACCGCGGCGGGGGTCAGCTGCGCCGCTTCCGCGAGCGCCTTGCGGCTCATCGGTCCGCGGGCGGCCAGCAGGCGGAGCAGCAGCTTTTTATTTTCCGTGCGCATGGAGCGCAGATTGTATCCGGTGTCGTTCATATCATTTCACCAACAGAGACACGCCGCTGATTGCCATAAGCGTATCCGTCAAAACCATAAAGGACTTGCGGCTGAGCTTTTCCGCGATCCGGTGACCCAGACGAAGGGCGATCAGCAGCAGCGCCAGGCAGGCGAACAGCAGCTGATTCGTTTCGCGCACAAAACAGCCGGCGGCCAGATCCGTAATGAACATGATCGAGTTGAGCACGATCCAGACCATGGAAAGCGTTGCGCTGAACTGCTCGTTTTCCTTCAGCTTCACCGAAGCATAGGTCACGATCAGCGGCCCGCCGCAGGTGAAGACGCCGTGCACCGCGCCGCCGAGCGCGAGGAGGGGATAACCGACGGCTTTGCCTTCCCCGACGATCGGTTTTTTGGTGCGCAGGGAGATCACATTCATCAGGTCAAACGCAAGCACGATCAGGCCGAGCGCTTTATAGAGCAAAACCTCATACCCGATTAGCTGCGGACGCAGATAGGTGCCCAGCGCCATGCCCGGCAGCGCCACGGCGAGGATTTCGCCGAACGTCGGCCAGCGGATCACCTTGCGGTGCTGGATCACAACGCCGACGGAGGCGGCGATGCCCAGCACGTTCAGAATGGGCTTGGCCGTGCCGAAGCCGACAAGCATGATCGAAAACGGCATGGCCAGCACCGTGCCGGCAAAGCCGGTGACGCATTGGATGATATTTGAAAGAAAGACGACGATCAGAAATCCGATTTTTGCAAGGATCAAAACGAAAACACCTCGATGCCGAGCATGTTGCCCAGTGCTTTTACAGCGGCGGAGATATCGCCCATCGCCACCGCGAAATGGGGCTCCCAGCCGTATTCCACGCCGCCGCGCACAAAGGCCTCGGCGTCGCAGGCGGTCCGGACGACGACCGACGTGCCGAAATACTGCTTCGGACGGTCGAGCGCTTCACCCTTTGCGGTCAGCAGACGGAAGTTGCCGTCGGCGTCCCTGCCCAGGCGAACGATCGTGACGCACGGCGCGGCCTTGCAGCCGAATTCCAGGGTCGGGCCGATCCTGCGGTTGCAGTGCACGCCCGCCTCGGCGCCGGTATCCTCCCGCGCGAGCGAGCAGGCGGCGGTGCCGCAGTGCCAGAAGGTGACGGTGTTTTCCTCTTTGTTCAGCGCCACGGGATCGCCGAAGAAGGCCGGCTTGCCGGTCAGCTGCGCGGCAAAATACATCGAGAGCGCGCCGTAGGTATCCGTTTCGCAGGCCGCGGGCACGCCGAGATCATTCAGCATCGCGAGCACCGCGCAGACCGGGGTGCCGAAGGAAACGAAGAAATCCGGCCAGCAGCGGCTGGCAACCGCGCCGATGCGGTTGCCGCGGATATATTCCGCATACGCCTTATAGAGCCGCGCAAAGTCCAGCACATTCTTTTCGTCAATGCTGTCCAGCTTGCAGATACGCTTGCGCGCGTCCTCCAGATAGGGCTGCACATCCGCGTCGCTGAAGCTTTTTGCCCGGTCGATCAGCTCGCGCGCCTCGATGGAGAGCAGGCGGGCGCCGAAGGTGCGCGTGATCTCATGATCCAGCGCGCGGCCGAAGCCGAAACCCTCGGGGGTGTAGCCGATCTGCAGCAGGGTGAGCGAACGCAGCGCCTTTTTGAGCTTTGCCGCCTGCCAAACGGCGCGGATCGCCTCCGCCGTGGCGGGGTCCTCCGGCGCGCCGTAGACATAATTGAACGGGCGGCGGCAGGCACTGAGCATGTTCGCCGCGGAATACGCGCCGGTCAGCGCGTTGAGCTTGAGCCGGCCGGTATCGGCGGCGGGCTCCTGCGGCGTCCAGAGCAGGACGGGGCAGTCGAAACGGCGCAGCACCTCGGCGGTATAAGCGCCGTTGGCAAAGGTCACGTTCTGCAGCACGACGAGATCCGGGCACTTGTCCTCTGTGAAGGCATTTAACTTGTCAAGGCCGAGCAGCATCTCCTGCGGCACGGCGGTTTCGGCGTCGACGGCGCGCAGCAGCGCCGCGGAGGCCTCGAACACCTTGCCCGCGGCGGTCAGATCGAAGGTCGGCACGCCGATGGGCAGATAGAGCGTCTGAAACATGGTCATCACCTGTATTTCACTTCTTTGTTTTCGCCGATCAGGCCGGGAAACGCGCCCTGACGGATCAGCGGCGCCCGGTCGGGGTGGGCGATCACCCATTTGTTGGTCTGCAGCAGCAGACGGCTTTCCGCGCTGCCGCCTTCGGGCCGGAATGCCAGCGGCGTATTGGTGCCGCGCGGCAGGATCACAATGTCCCGGAAGCCCGCGTCGCAGGTGCGGCAGGGGGAAAGGTGCAGCGTCGTCTGATAGAATTCGATCGCCGTGCCCTGCGGCACATAAAAGACGGCGGCGTCCTCCACGCGAAAGGTATTTTTCTGCACCTGCCAGAGATGGCCGAGCACCAGGCAGAAATCGGTCGCGGCAACATTCACTTCGCTGCCTTTATGATATTCAAAACCGTTGTAGGTCGTGTTGCGGCCGTTGCAGTAGCCGATCTGGATCGGCATCCCGCCGTAGATCAGATCGCGCACCTGCGAAAACAGCGGCTCGATCGCCTCCATCTCCGGCACGGACGCCACATAGACGTTGCCCTCTTCCGGGATGGCCGTTTCCCGCGTCAGCCAGGCGCACAGCGGCGAAAAATCAAAGCCCTCCAGCACGCGGCCGTACGGCGCGAAGGCCGGGTCAAAGACGGAGCGCACCGGCACGTCGTTGACGGCATTCAGCTTCTCAAGCATCGGCGTCTCCCTTCACAACCTTGAAGGTGGTGCGGAAATCGAGCTTGCCCAGCCCTGCCGCCATGCCTCGGTCATAGACGGCCTTGCAGTTGGCGACGCCCGGCATGGCAAAGCCGGTTTCCTCGCTCAGACGCGCGGCGATGCCGAGATCCTTGTGCATGTTTTCCAGCGAAAAGGCCGTGGTCCAGTTCTCCGCCGCCAGATTCTGCCATTGCCCGTCCAGATAGAAATTCTGACCGCCGCCGTAGGAGATCGCCGTTGCGAAATCCTCCACGGCAATGCCGAATTTCTGCGCGAGCGCGAGCGTTTCGTTCACGCCGTTCTGGATGGACGCCACAAGCGCGTTGTGGCAGATCTTCATCACGAGGCCCATGCCGTTGCCGCCCATGCGGATGACGTTGCTGCCCATGTAGCTCAGAATCGGGCGGATCACAGGGAACAGCGCTTCGTCGCAGCCGGCGTAGATGCCGAGCGTGCCGGCGATGGCGGCGGGCTTGGATTTGACGACCGGGCAGTCCGCAAACTGCGCGCCCTTCGCCTTGACCTGCCCGGCCACCTCCACGGAAACGGAGGGATCGATCGTGCTCATGTCAATGCAGATTTTGCTCTCGTCCAGCACGGGCAGGATCTCCGCGTAGACGCTGCGCAGATGCTCCGAACGCGGCACCATCGAAATGATGGCCTCCGCCTTCTCCGCCAGCTCTGCGGCGCTGCGGCAGGGGATGCCGCCGAGCGAGCCGAGCTTTTCCTTCTTTTCGTCCACGACGTCATACACATACACGGCGTCGTCATGCTTCTTGATGATGTTTTCGCACATGGATTCGCCCATGATGCCCAGACCGATAAATCCGATGCGCATACCTTATTCCTCCGTGATGGTCTTGTCCCACGCCGCCTGGAACTTTGCAAGGCCGTAATCCGTGAAGGCGTGGTAAAAGCTGTCTTTATAGACCTGCAGGCCGGCGGTCACGATATCGGCGCCCGCCACGGCGCAGTCGACGATCTGCTTGCCGTTGCGCACCGCCGCGCAGATGATCTGCGTGTTGCCGTAATAGCCGTAATTGGAGTAAATGTCAACGATGTCCTGAATGTACTGCGCGCAGTCCTCGCCGCTGTTTTCCTTCCAGCCGATGAAGGGAGAAACGAAGAGCGAACCGTTTTTCGCGGCGATCAGTGCCTGCGAGGCGGAGAAGACCAGCGTCAGATTCGTGCGCACGCCCTGCTGCTCCAGTCTGCGCGCCGCGGCGATGCCCGCTTCGGTGCAGGGGATCTTGATGACGAAATTCGGGCACATGGCGGCGATCTTCGCGCCCATGGCGACCATTTCATCCGCATCGTCCAGATGGGGGTTGATTTCCACGGAGATCGGAAACACGTCCCAGCCCTCGATGCCCTTTTCTTTCACGAAATCGGCCAGCTCGCCGATGACGGTGAAGAAGGGCTTGCCGCTGTTCATGATGTGGTTCGGGTTGGTGGTGATGCCGTCGATGCCGAAGGTGTCATAGGCCTCGCGGATCTCATCGATTTTGGCGCTGTCAAGAAAATACTTCATACCTCGTTCCATCCTTTCCTGATGTTTGAAAAAATACAATGTATGCATTCAAATTGATTAACGCTGTTAATCAATTGCATTATAGCACGTTTTGGGCGTTTGTCAACCGCAAATCCGAATATTTTTTTCGCCGTCCGCGCGCGCGGTGCAAATAATTTGGTTCCCGCCCTTGCAAACGCGCCGTTTGTGCTTTATAATGAGGAAAAAAGCAAGGAGGAGCCGCCGGATGGGAAAAGAAAAAACACAGCCCTCAAACGCGAAAAAAGGGATCCTGCAATTCATCAAATATGCGCTCTTCGCCGCCTCGGCCGGGCTGATTCAGGTGCTCAGCTTCACGCTGCTCAATGAGATCGTGGTCAAAACGCCGCTGATTCAGAATGCGATGGCGTCCAGCCCGGGCTTTGCCCGCATCATGCAGAATGATTACGGTCCGATCTATCTGATCGCGCTGATTCTGTCGGTGCTCTGGAATTTCACCTTCAACCGAAAATTCACTTTCAAATCGGCCAACAATATCCCCATCGCCATGCTGAAGGTCTTCGGCTATTATCTGGTCTTTACGCCGGTTTCCGTTGTGCTGGGCAACTATTTCACTGCGAAATACGCGTCCTTCCCTGCGATTGAATACATCGTGCTCGGCATCACCATGGTGATCAACATGGTCACGGAATTCCTGTTCCAGAAATTCATCGTATTCCGCAATTCGGAAAACACGGCGGTCACGAAAAAACAGGAGGAAGCAAAATGAATCTGCAAACGGCAAAAGCGCGCGCGAAGGAACTGGTCGCGCAGATGACGGCGGAAGAAAAAATGACGCAGCTGGTGTATAACGCGCCGGCGATCGAGCGGCTGGGCATTCAAGAATACAACTGGTGGAATGAAGCGCTGCACGGCGTGGCCCGCGCCGGCACGGCCACGGTGTTCCCGCAGGCGATCGCGATGGCGGCCGCCTTCAATCCCGCGCTGCTTGAAAATGTGGCGGAGATCATAGCGACCGAGGGCCGCGCGAAATACAACAACAGCGTCGCGCTGGGCGACCGCGATATTTTCAAGGGCCTGACCTACTGGTCGCCGAATATCAACCTTGTGCGCGATCCACGCTGGGGGCGCGGGCACGAAACCTACGGCGAGGATCCCTGCCTGACGGCCACGCTCGGCAAGGCCTTTGTGCGCGGACTGCAGGGGGAGGGGGACTACCTCAAGGCCTCTGCCTGCGTCAAGCATTTCGCGGCGCATTCCGGTCCCGAGGCGGAGCGTCACGGCTTCAACTCCGTCGTATCGAAAAAGGATCTGGCCGAAACCTATCTGCCCGCGTTTGAGCAGACGGTCCGTGCCGGCGTGAGCGGCGTCATGGGCGCCTACAGCGCGATCAACGGCATTCCGGCCAACGCGCACCCCCTGATTGCGGAAACCGTGCGCGGCGACTGGGGCTTCGAGGGCTATTTCGTTTCCGACTGCGGCGCAATCAACGATATCTATCAGCATCATCATTATGTCGAAACTGCGCCGGAAGCGGCGGCCGTCTGCCTGAAGGCCGGCTGCGACCTGAACTGCGGCGACTGCTACGCCCATCTGATCGAGGCCTATGAGCAGGATCTGATCGACGAGGACGATCTGACCGCGGCGGCCGAGCATCTCTTCACGATCCGCTATCTGCTCGGCGAATTCGAGCCGGAGCGCCCCTATGCCGACCTGCCTTATGATCTGGTGGACTGCCCCGCGCACCGCGCGCAGAATCTGGCCGCGGCGCTGGAAACGGCGGTGCTGGTCAAAAACGAAAACGGCTTTTTGCCCCTCGACCCCGCAACCACGCAAAAGATCGGCGTGGTCGGCCCGAACGCGCTGTCCGTTTCCGCGCTCGAGGGCAACTACGAGGGCAAGGCCTCGGAATACATCACCGCAGCGGACGGCATCCGCCGCGTTTTCACCAATGCGGATCTGCGCGTTTCGCCCGGCTCCGTTTATCTCAATGCGGAAGCGAACCACTGGGACGGCAACCGCAACATGCTCTCCGACGGCGTGGCCGTGGCCAAGCGCAGCGACGTGACGATCCTCTGCCTCGGCCTGAATCCGCAGATCGAGGGCGAATGCGACGACAAGGAAGGCATTCAGCTGCCGGATGCGCAGCGTCAGCTGGCCGAAGCGGTCTGCGACGTATGCGAAAACGTCGTGGTGCTCCTGCTCTGCGGCAGCTCCGTGGATCTCGGCGAGAAAGTGCGCAGCCATGCCAAGGCGATCCTTTGCGGCTGGTATCCCGGCGCGCTGGGCGGTCTGGCGCTCGCAAAGCTGCTCGCCGGCGAGGCGAATCCCTGCGGCCGTCTGCCGCTCACCTTCTACAGTGCGGAGCGCCCGCTGCCGCCGATGGAGGATTACAGCATGGCCGGGCGCACCTATCGCTATCTGACCGAAGCGCCGGTCTGGCCCTTCGGCTTCGGCCTGAGCTATACGACGGTGGAATATGAATCCGCCGCGGTTTCGGCCATGGACGAAACGTCCATCCTCCTGACCGCGACGCTGAAGAATACCGGCGCCCGCGCGGTCAATGAGAAGGTGCAGGTCTATGCCCGCTATACGGACAGCCGCACCGCAACGCCGAATTTCCAGCTTTGCGGCCTGCAGCCTTTGACGCTCGCGCCGGGCGAGGAGGCGACCGTGGCAATCCCGGTTGACCGCTACTGGATCAAGGCCGTCACGGAAGACGGTCAGCGCGTGGAGCCGGATGGCGAAATCACGCTGTTCATCGGCGGCAGCCAGCCGGACGAACGCAGCCGCGCCCTCGGCGCTCCCGCCTGCGTAGCCCTGGCGCTGCAGTAACCCCGCGTCAACGCAAAAACAGCAGAATGTAAAGGGATTTTACTTTACAAACCGGTTTTTTCACCGCCCCGTCGGCGCAAACGCATGTGCGCGCGCCGGCTCGGACGGGAAGGAATCCACAGATTCACGGCATCCGGCGCGGCTTCGGCTGCGCCGGATTTTCTCGCGTGAGGAGAATCGCCGGTCTGCAGTCGGCGCGCAGGTTTTTGTTGAATATTGAAAAAAACTGTGCTATAATTCATGCAATCGCCGTAAACGAGTGCTATCAGATCAACAGTTAGACCCGAACGAAAGGCAGGTGAGAGGATGGCATACAGCGAGCTGATTAAGAATTTCGACAGAGTCCGCGACTACATGCGGGATTTCTATGTTTACGGCTTCAAGAGCCGCAGCGAATATGATAAAAAGAGCGCGCGCTCCTATGACGACGAGCGCCGCCGGATGGAAAGCTGGCTCGGCGACTATATGGGCTTTCGGCAGACCGAGGACGGCAAGCATGTCTTTCTCTCGATCGACAGCCGCCTTTCGCGCCATAATCCGCTGTTCCGGGCGTGGAAAACCAAGAGCTTCACGGACGGCGACATCACCCTGCATTTCATCCTCTTTGATATTCTCAGCGATCCCGACGTCGAAATGACGGTCGGCGAGCTCTGCGACGCGATCCATGACGATTATCTTTCCGGCTTTGACGAGCCGATGAGCTTTGACGAATCCACCGTGCGCAAAAAGCTCAAGGAATACACCGGCGAGGGCATTCTTTCCGCGCGCAGAATCGGCCGGTCCGTTTATTACAGCCGCGTGCCCGACGCCGAGCTGGAATGTACCGACGCGCTGAATTTCTTTTCCGAGGTCGCGCCCTGCGGCGTGATCGGTTCGTTTCTGCTCGACAAGGTTGCGCCGGAGGATGAGATTTTTTCCTTCAAGCATCACTATATCACCCAGACGCTGGACAGCGGCATCCTCTGCGCGCTGTTTGACGCCATGCACCGGAAGGCGGCGGTCACGGTGCAGAATATCTCGCAGCGCACGAAAGAGTGTAAGGAATTCCGTCTGGTGCCGCTGCGCATCCTGATCAGCGTGCAGAACGGGCGGCAGCATCTGCTGGCGTTCCATATCGACAAGGGCTGCCTGATGACCCTGCGCGTCGACTACATCCGTTCGGTGGAAATCGGCGAAGCATTCCCGGAGTATGACAGCCTGCGCAAATGGGGCAACCGGATTCAGGCGCATCTCTGGGGCGTGAGCGCGCACAAGAAGCGCAGCACGCTCGAGCATATCGAATTCACGGTCTGCTACGAGGAAGACGAGCAGCACATCCCCCTGCGTCTGGAGCGGGAAAAGCGCTGCGGCAAGGTCGAACGCATCGATGCGCGGCACGCGCGCTTCACCGCCGACGTTTCCGACAGCAACGAGCTCCTGCCCTGGATGCGCACATTCATCTGCAGGATCACGGCGCTGCAGATGACCAACCGCGCGGTGGAAGAAACATTCCGGAAGGATCTGGAAGATCTGTATCGCCTCTACGAAATCGACGGAGGTGACGACGGATGATCTTCAGCGAATTATATAATGTTTATTACAACGCGGTGGCGAAGATCCTTGCCGAAGCGGTCGCCGGGACGCTCGATGAAAAGCGGCTGAACGAAATCGTGGAGCAGGCGGCCTTCGGCGAGAGCTTTCTCACCATTCTTCCGGCGCTGAAGGCGCAGAAGTGGCAGCTGCTGCACGCCGACCGTTCCACGCCCCTGCGCCACAGTCCGACCATGCCGCTCACCGAGCTCGAGAAGCGCTGGCTCAAGGCGATCTCGCTTGACAGGCGCATCCAGCTGTTTGATCTGGATTTCTCCGGGCTGGAGGCGGTGGAGCCGCTCTTCACCGAAGAGGATTACATCATCTATGATCAATGCAACGACGGCGATCCCTATGAGGATGCGGAATATATCGCGCATTTCCGGCTGGTCCTCGACGCGATCAGAAACCGGTATCCGCTGCACATGGTCATTCAGAACCGCCACGGCGTGCCCGTGACGATGAATGTGCTTCCCGAAGCGCTGGAGTATTCCGAAAAGGATGATAAATTCCGCGTCATCGCCCGTTCCACCGGTGCGGCGGTGATCAACGTCGCCCGGATCCGGTCCTGCGAACGGTATCGGGGCGGCAGACTGCGCGTGAGCGCCCGGGAACCGCAGATGCGCACGCTTGTGTTTGACGTCACGGATGAACGCAACGCGCTCGAGCGCACAATGCTCCACTTTGCGCATTTTGAGAAGCAGACGGAGCGCATCGGCGAAAACCTGTATCGGGTGACGCTGCATTATAACCGGGAGGACGAAACGGAGCTTGTGATCCGGATCCTATCCTTCGGGCCGAAGATCCGGGTCGTTGCGCCGGAATCCTTCATCCAACTGATCAAAGAACGGTTAAAAAGACAAAAAAGTTGCGATTTGTGAGCAAAAATCACAAGTTCGCAACTTTTTTTCCGTGAAAAATACGGCTGCGGGTGCTAAAATTTGGTTGCAGGCGCGGCCCAACGGCAATTGGAGCCTATTTCCGCTGCACCTGCCGCCGCGCGGCAGACTTTAACTCTGTTTGCGCGGCGTTCCCGCAGCGCGGGGAAGAACGGACGGATCCCTGTTTGATGAAAACAGCCGGTTCCTGCAAAACTGCCGAAATACCGTTGATCGGTGGTACGGCAGACCGTAATTGTCTGTCTGGCTTCAGGATCTGTAGGACAGACAGGGTACGGCGGCCGCGCTTGTTCGGCAGAAGACATAGGAACACCTTTCCCGCACTGCGTATGGATCCCCTAACGGCAATCGGAGCCTATTGTGGGGATTTGTACTTCTCGCCGCGCGGCGGTCTTGAAAACCGACCGCGCGGCGAAAGACGACCGATCGGCCGTCAATTCTTATTTGAGGGCCGGGGGAAAAGATACCGACAGCAATCCCGCCATCCGAATGCCGGAGCAATCGTTCACGATTCCCGGAGGTTGATGAAAAAACGGTATCTTGACGGAAGAAAAGCGCAGACAGCAATGAAAGGATTTGCGACAGCTCCACGGGGAGCACTTGACTGATAATCAAGCAACCGCGGGTTCGACTCCCGCTTGCAAAAAACGCGCTTTGAACAAAAGATGCACACAAACCCTGGTGACCGTTTAACGGTGGGTCACACCCTGCGGCAGGCATGCCAAGGGGATGAGGGAAACATTTTCGCATCTTGCAATCAGACGCTGACAGCAGAAAATGTGGAACCGGAATGCGTGCCGGTCTTGATCACACGGCGTCTTGGCCGGGCAACCGGCAACTAAGGCACACACAGCAATGGATTGATAATCTGGATGGGTCAGCACCGGACAGTGCGGACACCCTACTTATTTTTTGTGCCTTGCTTCCGGCTTGTGTTTGGCGAGTCACGCAGTTTTACTCCCGGATACAGGCCGGATCAGATCGTTCATTCCGCGCCCGGACAGCATCGGGCGCTGATGATAACCCCGCGGGGGTCTTGCGGAAAAGGCACACGCAGCAATGCGCTGTCGGCGATAGAGCGGTGAGAGCCGCTCGGCGGGCTCATACCCCGATTACGGTGCCTTGCGTTCCCGTCCCCGCATCAAAAAGGTGCAAACAGCAATCGAGATCTGACCGAATCATACGGACTTCCCGACGCTGCAATCCGCAGACGTCGCAGTGACTCATTGCACCTTGTTTTTCGGCGGCGTTTTTTACGGTGTTCTTCCGGAACTGACGGTGATCCGAATACGCCCGGGCTTCAAGGCGGTAAAACCTGATCCTCCGGGACTGCTTCCGAAAGAACGGCACGAAAAGACGGAAAAAAGCACGCACAGCAACCACGACCGATTTTGAGCGATTTCCGGACTGTGCTTTGCGCCGAATGATGAATCATAATGAAAGGAAAGAAAGGAAGAGTATCATGCTGAATTATCTCAAACACGAAGCTGCAAAAACATATACCGAAAACGACGCGCGCACCTACCGTTCAACGGGCGCCGACTGCCTCGACCTTTTCTCTTCCATCGGCGCCATCCGCCGCAACACCGAAGAGGATATCATCGATCGCTTTCTCCGGGCGTTTACCGAAAACCCGGACCTGGCGATAAAAATTCTGTTCTTCGGCAGAGATGTGCGCGGCGGCTTGGGAGAGCGCCGCGTTTTTCGTATCCTCCTGAAATGGCTGGCGGAAAACGCGCCGCAGTCCCTGCGCAAGAATATCGGCTATATCGCCGAATACGGCCGGTGGGACGATCTGCTCGCCCTGCTGGATACGCCCTGCCGGAGCGACGCGCTGCGCGTGATCGAAACGCAGCTGGAAGCGGATAAAAAGGCCTTAGCGGCGGGGGATGAGGTCTCGCTGCTGGCCAAGTGGCTGCCCTCGGTCAACGCGAGCAATGCGGAAACGGTCCGGCACGCGAAGACGGTCGCAAAGCATCTCGGCATGACCGATGCGCAGTACAGAAAGACCCTTGTCGCGCTCCGGGCAAAGATCCGGATCATCGAAAACAACCTGCGCGAAAAGGACTATACCTTTGACTATGAAAAGCAGCCGTCCAAGGCGATGTTCAAGTATCGCGCCGCCTTCAGCCGCAACGACGGTGAGCGCTACGGCGCCTTCCTCGCCCGTGTGGAAAAAGGGGAAGCGAAGCTTCACGCGGATACGCTCGCGCCCTATGAGCTGGTCGAGCCGTATCTCGACTATCGGTTTGCCCGTGGCGTATCGAGCAATATGCGGAAAATATCCGAGAATGAAAAGGCGACCCTGAACGCCACGTGGGCCTCGCTGCCGCACTACGGCAACGATGAAAACGCGCTCGCGGTCATCGACACCTCCGGCTCCATGTACGGCGGCAGCCGTCCGCTGCCCGCCGCGGTCGCGCTTTCGCTCGGCCTGTATTTCGCGGAGCACAACAAGGGCGCGTTCGCGAACAGTTTTATTGAGTTCTCGGCAAAGCCGCAGCTCATTGAGGTCAAGGGCGACACCTTCGCCGACCGTCTGCGCTATATCTGCACCTTCAATAGAATTGCAAATACGAATGTCGACGCCGTGTTTGACCTGATCCTCGAAACGGCGGTCCGGCATCACGTCCCGCAGGAGGAGCTGCCGTCGACGCTCTACCTGATCTCCGATATGGAGTTCGACTGTTGCGTGGAAAACGCGGAGCTCACGAATTTCGAGCGCGCTGCCGCCCGCTTCGCGGCGCAGGGCTACAAGCTGCCGAACGTCGTATTCTGGAATGTGGCCAGCCGGCACGGCCATCAGCCGGTGCGCATGAATGACGCCGGCGTCGCGCTGGTTTCCGGCTGCACGCCGCGCCTGTTTGACATGGTGATGCGCGGCGAGTTGTCCCCGTATAAAATGATGATGGAGATCATCGGCAGCGAACGGTATGAAAAAATAGCGGCGTAAGCGCATGCGCCGCCTGAAAGGAAGAGGAAACATGTTTACGATCAGCGGCGCATACAACACCGCAAAAATATTTACAGACGCCGTCGACGACATCGCGGCGGAGCAGATCAAAGCCCTCTGTGACCAGAGCTTCACGGAGGGCTGCAGGATCCGGATCATGCCCGACGCCCACGCCGGCGCGGGCTGCGTGATCGGTTTCACGGCCAACCTGGGCGACAAGGTGATCCCCAACATCGTCGGCGTGGATATCGGCTGCGGGATGCTGACGGTCATGCTCGGCAAAACGGAGATCGATTTCGACGCGCTCGACGTGGTGATCCGCACGCAGATTCCTTCCGGCACGTTTGTGCACGCGGGCAGGATCGCAAGATTCCCCGAATTGCAGGAAATGGACTGTTTCAGAAGCCTGAAGGATACCAAGCGGATCGAAAGAAGCATCGGCACGCTCGGCGGCGGCAATCACTTTATTGAGATTGACTGCGACGACGAAGGCAACAAGTATCTCGTGATCCACTCCGGCTCCAGAAATCTCGGCAAGCAGGTGGCGGAGCATTATCAGGCCCTGGCCTATGATCTTCACAGAGGCATGGACCGGTTTTTTGAAAAGCAGCAGGAGATCATCGAGGGCTACAAGGCGGCCGGCAGAAAAACCGAAATCCAGGCTGCGCTCAAGGCGCTGAAAAAGGACTACCGGTGCAAGGAGTCGCCGATTCCCCGGGAGCTCTGCTATCTTTACGGCGCTTACAGAGACAGTTATCTGAAGGATATGAAGCTCTGCCAGCAATACGCCGTGCGCAACAGAGCCATGATGGCGAAAATCATTCTGCACGCGATGTTCGGCAAAGAGCTTGCGGAATTCGGCTCGTTTGAAACGGTCCACAATTATATCGATCACAAGAGCAATATCATCCGCAAGGGCGCGGTTTCCGCGCAGCAGGGCGAGCTGCTGCTCATCCCCATCAATATGCGCGACGGCTCGCTCATCTGCATCGGCAAGGGAAATGAGGACTGGAACTGCTCCGCGCCGCATGGGGCGGGCAGGCTGTATTCCAGATCGCAGGCCAGGGCGCTGTTCACCGTGGAGGAATTCGCCGCGTGCATGCAGGACGTCTACACCACCTGCATCTGCAGCGGCACGCTCGACGAAAGCCCGATGGCTTACAAAACCATGGACGATATCGTGAACAATATCTCCCCGACCGCGGAAATCGTGAAGGTCATCCGCCCGCTGTATAACTTCAAAGCGACGGGATGAGTCCGGATTTTCGGACTGAAAAGGGCGTAAACTGAAAGCGGCAGGATGAAGGAGCGGGCATCAACATGCCGCTGTATTTTGAGGCAACGGAGAAAAAGAGAGGAGGAAGATCACATGTATTTGCCCTGTTGGACCGACGGCCTGACCTGGCAGGAGCAGTTTGATTGCTATTGGATCGCAAAAGGCACATCCCCTTATGAAAAGGATGAGAATCCGCCGACCTTTCTGTCTTTGCTGCCGATCCGGTTTTACAACCATACAACCTCTTGTTATGGCGTGAATCTGCATTATTATCAATTGCCGCCCCGTTCCGGAAACAGCGACAGTGACGATGTTCGGACGTTCCGCATCCTTCACAGCCGGGAAGTATTTGCGCTTGAGCTCTGGAAACGGGCCGCGCAGATCGTTGCCGATGAATTCCCGCTGCTCGAAAACCTTCAGTTCGGGGAGCAGCAATTTGACGGCGTTTATCCGATCACATTTCAGTATCCGGTTGAGCAGGTTGCCGCGCGGCAGGAAGCGATCATGCGTAAACTGATCGACGACGGGTTTTCGATCGAAGAATCCCTTGCGGTTCGCTGTGAAGAAACCGAACACGGAAAAAGATGGACGTATGAAGGGATCGTCAGCCTGTCGGAAGAGGAAATGAAGGAACTCTTTTCCGACCTGCCGTATGGCGATCTGCCTGCGATCCGATGGAATAAGCAAATTCGTTATCCTTATGAAGCGTGCGAAGCGTATTATAAATCGTTTGATGCGCGGATCCTGACCCTTGGCAATCAGTACAGAAAATACGAATGCAGCGATTCGGCGTTGGAAGCAGCGATTGAACGCATGGATTTCAAAGGGATCAAATTGGATGAAAAAGACGGTCGACGACTGAACGAAATCACAAAATTCGGGGATTCTGTGTTTTCCGATGTCACTTGTTTTCGCATTGACGCTGAAAACCTGAATGAAGCAGTCATAGCGTTTCTTGATGCCTGTGTCGCTGCGGGCGCCAATCCCGCCGTCTATGGGATCACAGGAGATTCAGTGCTTGTCGATGCGGCGGAATGGAACGAGCACCGCATGACGGAATGGCTGCTGAAGCAGGGCGTCGACCTGAACATTCATCCCTTCCTTGACGATTATTATGACGCAGAGCATACCCTGCTCGACTGGATCGATCACCGGTATGATGAAGCATACGGAGATGAGGATCTTCTGGCGGCAACAAAGAAAACCATTGATCTGTTGGAACAGTATGGCGCGAAAAGAGAAAAAATCGTTTATTAGGAGGCTCCGGTATGAACGAAACACAAAAGGCCGCCTGGAAATACTGCGTCGTCGGCAACATCGTCAAGACGCATATTGATGCAAACGGCGTTCTGCGCTACGGCACGGTCGCGTATTCCGGCGGCACAAGGGTCTATCTGTGCGGAAAGTATTGGAGCTCCGACGAAGAAACGATCGATGTGATCGGCTTGAGCAGGAGAGGAAGACAGCATTGTGTCAATGAAACGCCGGTCGAACTGATCGAAAACGTGCGGCTGTCAAGGACATATAAACCTGCCATACTGGCGCTCATGAACACCCCGGAGTTTCAAGATTGTTGGTGGAACAACACCCCGGAGGATCGCGCGGAGGCAGAAGCGTTCGTGGCGGAATGGAAGACGCGCTTTGAGCAGAAAGAGGGAGGAGAAACATGAACCTGGAACCGGATTCCGTTCTGATATTCAAGCGTGAATTGACACGTTACGGCATGGAGCCGTTCACAACAGACCCGGACGCCTTCCGGGGAAAGCTGCAGTCGCTCGGCGTCGTCGGCCTGCGGATCAAGGATATCAGACTTACGGGACTGAACACGACGTATATTGAACCCTGTCTTTGCCGCAGCTTAGAGGAATACAAAGCTCTGCCGGAGAATTGGAAGCCTGCGATCCGGCGCTGCTTTGCCGAAACCGATCCGCCGCTGCTGATCCGGCTGGAGGATGACAGGATCCTCTCGCTGAGTTCTGTTGAAGATTATGAATACGGCGAGGTTTATTATGCGGAGCTGGATGCCATGCAGTGGGAGGGTCAGTTCGACGAATGGTGGGACAAGCGGATCGACGAGTGGAATCCGCCGAACTGCAATGCCAACGTGCTGTTCGGCAAAGCCATCGGCATGAAAATCGACGGGTTTCAGATGAATACCGCGTTTTGCAGCAACGGCGAACCCTATATGACGTCTTATGCGTTGGAATTGATTTCTGCCGAACCGCCCTTTGAGCGTCTGGAACTGACGTTTGAATGTCATTTCGGTTACAATTGGATCGCGCTGGAGAAAAACGGCGCCGTGCTGGAGCTGCCCGAGGCGCAGATCCCGGCGCTGTTTGCGGGCTTTGAAGACTGGAAGGATGTGTTTTGATGCTTCATCTGACAAGCAGAGAAGACGCGCTTTCATTTTCATAGCGGTTAGAACGGTGTGCTTTTATGCATCAAGGCAACGGAGAAAAAGAGAGGAGGAAGATCACATGTATTTGCCCTGTTGGACCGACGGCCTGACCTGGCAGGATAAGCATTTTTGTTATCTGATTGATATCGATGTTCGAAGCGCAAAGGATTATTCGCTTTATTCTCTGCTGCCCGTCAGATATGCCGGTGATTTCAAATCCCTCGACGGAGCACCATTCTATTCGTGCGATCGGTCTGACAGCGGAGCGGAAATCCACAGAGAATTCAGATTATGCAACAGTCTGGATTATTATTCCTCCGTGTTATGGGAAAAATCTGCGGAACTGATCCTGAAGGAGTTTCAGGATATTGAGAAAATCAGGTTCGGCAAGCAGGGGTTTGACGGTGTCTATCCGATCGAATTCCGTTATCCGGTCGCTTTGATTGAAAAAAGGCAAAAAGAGATCATGCAGGAACTGATCGACGGCGGGTTTTCGATCGATGAAAGTATCCGGACGTCTGTTGAGGAGAACGGAAAGGTAAAAACCATACGGTATTTTTGTGTCGCCGATTTAACCTACAGAGAAGCGGAACGGATCTTTAATTCGACGCCGTGCGGGCAGGATCCACCGATCGAGCTCAGAAAGAACATTTCGTATTCCTATGAAGCGTGTTCGAATGATTTTCTTACTTTCAGTGAACGGTTGCTGGAATGCGGAAATCAGCGCCGGTGCTACCGCGAAAGAAACAAAGACCTGAATGCGGCCATCAAAGGCAAGCGTCTGGACGAAGTGAAACGATTGATCCGAAAAGGCGACAGTCTGAATGAAATATCCAAAGACGGTGAATCCGTTTTCACCGCGATCGTCAAATACTGCATGGATATTTATGATGGAATAACGGACAGAGATATTGAATATCTTGATGAGCTGGTTGAAATGGGCGCAAATCCCGGTGTGTTCGGTGGGTTTGAGGATGATTTGCTGACAGTAGCCATCACCCATCGGCAGAACCTGCTTGTAAAATGGTTGCTGGATAAAGGCGTCAATCCGAATCAGCATCCGTTTCCGGATGACGCGTTTGAGGCCTCAACCACATTGCTCGACTGGGTTTACAGCCTGGATAACGAGCTGTATCTCGATGACGACCCGGAAGAAGCACATCGGATCAATCTGGAACAAATAGCATTACTGGAAGCCCATGGCGCAAAATTCGGAAGCAGGATCCTGCTGACAGAGAATTCTTTTATGCTTTATGATCTCATGTGGACGCTGACTCCGGATTTCGATGCGATCCGGCAGTTGATCGAGCAAAACAGGATGACGCCGGAAGAAATCACACGCACCGCAATCAGGTTTGTTGAAGATGCCGCCTGGGAGGATCTGGATTGCCCGCAGCTCAATGACAACATCGTGCGCCGGCCGCTGTTTGTCGAAAGCCTGCACAGCGCCTGTCTGTATGACCTGATCCGACTCCTGCTTGACTATGGACTTGAGCCGAATGCAGTTTATAATGAGGACAATCTGATTGAACAAGTCGTGAAGATCATCAACGCCGATCAGGCGGCAGATACGCTTGCGCTTCTGCTGGAAAACGGCGGCGACGTGAATGTCACGGTGAAAGACGAACGGGTCTTTGACAGCCTGGAGTTCGATGTGTTCTTCGGCAGACATGAGATGCCAGGCCGAAGGAATTATGACGCGCTGGTGCATTGCTGGATGGTGTTCATCGGCTACGGCGTCAAAGCATCAAACGGCAGATGCCCGGTCGATTCGGTCTATCGGCCCGATCAGAATGAGGAATTCGGCATCAAGGATTTTGAGCTCTCCGATTTGAAGGTGCATAAAGACTTTGCTTTCTGCATTTCTAATATGCCCTCCAACGGTGAATCCTACACCATCCACATTTTTGACAATCGCACCAAATGGGAAGTCGCGCGCGTATAAAGCGCAGAAAGGCGGGCACGGAGCGCATGCGCGGCACGCCCGAAGAGATAAAAAACTGACAGAGCAGGTGGTCCCATGGAGCTGAAAAGAAGAGAAGTCACCGTTCTATGACCTGTGCTATGCCGTCGCGAATGCGACGATGCAAGTTCTCAAAGAATATGGGTTTGCCGGTTTTCATTATGCGACAGAAAGCGATCAGATCGATCTTGTGTGTTTTTTGAATGTGAAACATCTCGGCATTTTCAAGCGGCCGCTGTCGCCGACCTTTGAGGATCGCCGGAACGATCGGGACAAGCCGGTCTCCCTGCAGGATGAGATCGAGCTGCTTGCCTTTGAAATGTGACCGGGGGAACGGATATGCTGAAAAAACTGTTTGCAATCAACAAAAAAGAGACCGGCAGCTATATTCTTGGTCACGTCCCGGGCGAGCAGGTTTTTATGCTTCATTTCTGCGAGGAAAACCGCACGGTTTATCTGAATGAAAACGGAGCGCGCACGGTTTGCGACAAACCGGAGGAGCCCGATGAGAATGAAAGCGGCGACCCTTGTCAGATCGGCGACATGATCAACGGCTTTTATGCGTTCACCACGCATGAATTCAGCGAAGATGCGGACGGCAGATACGGACTGTTCGGCGTCAAAGACGCAAGCGGGGCCGTGATCGCCGATGAGCAGTTCCGTGACGTGGAGTGTTTTCGATGCGGCCTGTGCCCCGTGAAAAACGCTGAGGAACGGTGGGGCTGCATTGATGAAAACGGAACGCTGATCATCCCGTTTCGGTATTCCGATCCGCCGCGGTTCAATCTTTACGGGCTCGCGGTCGGTGACGACGGGTTGATTGACAAAACGGGCGCCCGTCTGGCCGGAATCACGTTTGACTGTGCGGATTTTTTTGACGAAGACGACCGCTATATCATTACAAACCGATTCACAAAGGAACAGTCGGATGCGATCGCGCAATGCGGCACGGCGCCGGGGATCACGGACGATTTTTTTGATTCAAAAACCCGGACCTACCTCGTGAAAGGGATCCCGGAGCGCAGCATTCGATTATGCGGTTCCCCAGCACCGGAGGCTGTGCTTGCGGCCGTTGAACTCCTGCATGCATTTGAGGATATCCGGCTGTATGATGCATATGTTTTTGCGCGCCGCGGAGATGAAACCGTGGTTTTCAAATGTGTATGAATGGTCTTTTGGGAGGGATAATATGCCATCGAAAGATGAATTGAATGAGAAGCTGTTTGCATTATGCAAGGCAGACGTTATCGATTATGAGGCGGTCGAATCACTGCTGAAACAAGGCGCCGAACCGCTGGGGAAAATTGATGATTACGGGGATGATAATGTTTACGGTGCATTTGTATATCATTTGCTTCATAAAGATATCATACCGGAAGACTTATACTTTATCACAGATCTGTTCCTGCGCTATGGAATGGATATTACGAAGCCGGCAGTTCCTTATGATGTCGATGGAGCTTGGAATCCGGTACGATATTTTCCATTTCTTACGGAGGAGTGCGTTCTCCGAACACTTCGGCTGTTGCTCGACCACGGGCTTTCTTCCGATGATGCCTGGGAATGCTGGGGTCATGGGATTGAAGACTATCTCAATGTCGGCGGTTCCTTGTGCGACGATGAGAGCATGGAAGAATACTATGGTTATATCAGAAAACTGATGCTGATCGCGTCATATCCTCATGTATTGAATGAGAGTGACGGATTAAAGCGGGAAATATGGTATGATTATAATCATTATGATCTTTTGAAATTCCGAAATTGGAATGACTTTTCGATCGAGGTTGACACGTCACATTGTGCGAGGATTCCGGATGTCTGCGGATCCGTGGTATCAATTATTGAAAAAAGCAGCGGAAAAGTCGTATGGAAATACGGCGTCTGCCTAAAACCGGAAGGCATTGCGAAAGCAGGAACCGAAGACTAAAATCAAAAACACCCGCTGCATCCGGTGGATCGGACGCGGCGGGTGTGGTTTGTGTGCGGCTGTTCTGCGCCGGGGTCGGCGTGCGGGCTTACTCCGCCATCAGGTTGGCGACGAGCTTGCCGTATTCTGCGGGGTCCTCGACGGCCAGGCCGCTGAGCAGGCGGGCGTTGGCGTACAGCACCTTGCTGTAGGCCGCGAGCTTCTCCGGGTCGTCCGTGCGCAGCGCTTCCAGCTTCTGCACCACGGGATGCGCCTTGTTCAGCTCGAGCACCAGCGTGGCCTTGACCTTTTCGTCGCCGATGCCGGGCATCTTGTTGAGCGTCTTTTCCATGCCGACCGAGAGCTCGCCCTCCGTGGCAAGGCAGGCGGGATGATCACCGAGCTTGTCCGTCAGGCGCACGGACGCCACGGCGTCGCCCAGCGCCGCTTTCACGGCGGCCAGCAGGTCGGCGGCGTCGGCGTTCGCCTTGGAGAGCGCCTCTTTTTCTTCCTCCGTGCCCAGGTCGGCGTCCTCTTTGCAAACGTCCGCGAATTCCCTCTCCTCATAAGTGCGCAGCATCTTCAGCGCGAATTCGTCGACATCCTCGGTCAGATAGAGCACTTCCTGCCCGCGGGCAAGCGCGGCCTCCACCTGCGGGAGCATCGCGATGCGCTCGACCGTTTCGCCGGCGGCGTAGAGGATCTTCGTCTGCGATTCCGGCATCCGGCCGACGTATTCCGCGAGTGTGACGGGTTTGTCCCCGTTTGAGGAGCGGAACATCACCAGATCCTGCAGGGTTTCCCTGTGGGTGCCGTAATCGGCATACAGGCCCCATTTGAGCTGGGTGCCGAAGGCGGTGAAGAATTTTTCATAGCTTTCACGGTCGTCCCGCTGCAGCTTTTTCAGCTCGGCGGTGATCTTTTTTTCGAGCGCCTTGGCAATGATCTTCAGCTGGCGGTCATGCTGCAGCATCTCGCGCGAAATATTCAGCGAAAGGTCGGCGCTGTCCACCAGGCCGCGCACGAAGCTGTAATGATCCGGCAGCAGATCCTTGCATTTTTCCATGATCATCACGCCGCTGGAATAGAGCTGCAGGCCCTTTTCAAAGTCGCGGCTGTAATAGTCAAACGGCGCGCGGGCGGGGATGAACAGCAGCGCCTCATAATTCGAGGTGCCCTCCGCCTTCTGGCGGATCACCTTGAGCGGCGCTTCGAAATCATAGAATTTTTCCTGATAAAATGCGGCGTATTCCTCGTCTGTGACCTCGCTCTGGGCCTTCTTCCAGATCGGGGTCATGCTGTTGAGCGTTTCGTCGGCGGTCACGGTTTCATATTCGTCCTCCGTGCCCTCCTTCTTCTGCTCGCGGCTGACCTGCATCCGGATCGGGTAGCGGATATAGTCGCTGTATTTTTTCACGAGGGAACGCAGCTGCCATTCCTCGAGATAGTCGCTGAACTTCGCGTCCTCCGTGTCCGCTTTCAGATGGAGGGTGATCACCGTGCCGGGCGCGTCCTTTTCGCAGGGGGTCACGGTGTAGCCGTCCGCGCCGGCGGATTCCCAGCGGTTGGCCTCGTCGCTGCCGTAAGCGCGGCTGACGACGGTGATGCGGTCGCTGACCATGAAGGCCGAATAGAAGCCGACGCCGAACTGGCCGATGATATCCACGGCCTCCTTGCCCTCCTGCGCAGCGGCCTTGAAATCAAACGAGCCGCTGCGCGCGATGGTGCCCAGATTCTTCTCCAGCTCTTCCGCGGTCATGCCGATGCCGTTGTCGCTGATCGTCAGCGTGCGCGCGTCCCGATCGGGGGTCAGGCGGATTTCATAGTCCTCGCGCGTGAGCGTGACGCTCTGATCCGTCAGGGAGCGGAAATAGAGCTTGTCAATGGCGTCGCTCGCGTTGGAAATCAGCTCGCGCAGGAAGATTTCCTTGTGGGTATAGATGGAATTGACCATCAGGTCCAGCAGGCGTTTGGATTCGGTTTTGAACTGTTTCTTTGCCATAATATTTCCTTCTTTTAAAAATAATCTGATTAAATTATATTATACCACAAATTGAAAAGAAATGCAAATCCGTGCATTTGACTTTTTCCGAAAATGTGATACAATAATAGGGAAGAACAACCGGAAACGGAGGAATCTCTCACATGAAAAAAATCTGCTGTATTCTGATCGTGCTTGCGATGCTGATGGGCTTGAGCGCCTGCAGATGGATCAACAACCCCGGCAACGGCGAATCGACGAGCTTTTCAAACAGTGAAATGGCGGCAAAGCAGATGGAGGTCATCAACACCTTCGGCCGCACGCAGACGGATGACCGCATCGTGGCCTATCAGGGCGAAAATGAGTATCTGAAATACGTCATTGTTTATTATAAGGACGGCGTGCGCACGGAGGAATATACGCACTATCTCGTGTTCGGCGACGCCGCTTATGCGCGCATGAAGGAGCAGTATGCCGACGTGCCGGAGGTGCTGATCGAGGATGAAACGCATCACATCCGCTTCCGCTCGGCGGAAGCTGTCGGCAGCAATTACGCGGAGGATCTGAAGATCATCCAGGAAAACTATGATCTGCGCTGACGAATAAAGAAACCGCGGCGCTGCCGCATTGAGCGAAAAACGTAAAAGCGACCGAAGAAGAGCTTGCATTCCGGACAATCATGGAGTGCAAGCTCTCTTTCTTTCTGTTTTAAAACGAAAACGAAAGGGTTTTCTGCTCTGGCTCCCTTTGTACAGCCTTCGGTCGAAGAAAACGCCGTTTTCATCTGAATGCAACAGCCCCGTTTTCAATGCAGCGCCACATCCAGCACCATCATCACGGAAAAGCCGAGCAGAAACAGCAGCGCCGCCTGCAGATGCCGGCCGCCCTGCGCGGCCTCCGGCAGCAGCGCATCCGCCACAACGAACAGCATTGCGCCCGCCGCCAGCCCCAGCAGACAGGGGAGCAGCGGTACGAGCAGCGCGGCGAGCAGGAGCGTGAGCACGGCGGCAAGGGGCTCCACCATGCCGGACAGCGCGCCGAGCAGGAATGCGCGCGGCTTGCTTCGTCCGCCGGCATACAGCGGCAGAGAGAGGATCGCGCCTTCGGGCAGATTCTGAATTGCGATGCCGAGCGCGAGCGCAAATGCGGCCGCTTCGGTGCCGCCGGCGGCGTTTGCGGCGGCATAGGCCGCGCCGACGGCCATGCCCTCCGGAATATTGTGCACGGTCACGGAGAAAAACAGCATGGCGGTGCCGCTCATGCCGCGTCCGCCGTGTCCCGCGCGGGTACGCAGCCGCCGGAGCGCACCGTCCGCGCCGCGCATGAGCGCGACGCCCAGCCAGATGCCGCAAAGCGGCGGCAGAAAGGCCAGCCGGCCGGCTTTGCTGCAGGCCTCGAGCGCCGGCAGCAGCAGGCTCCAGATGGCGGCAGCCGTCATGATGCCCGCAGCCCCCGCCGCGCAGATTCTTGAGAATGCGGGACGCACGCCGCGCAGCAGACAGACGCCGGCCGCGCCGAGCGCCGTGAACAGGCAGGGCAGCAGGATTCCAAACAGAGCAGATCGATGCAAATGCTACCACCTCAGTGCCATCGTATGCGGCGGGGAGGAATGACGTGCCGAAAACGGTATACAATAAGGGGGAACGACGAGGGAAGGAGGAAACGCATGGTCGATGATCGAAGCCGGTCGCGGCGGGTGCTCGCGCATCTGCTGCGCACACCGCCGCTGGCAACGGCGGCGCTGGCAGGCAAGGCGGCGCGCGGCACGCTGATGGTTGTCCCGTCTTCGTCCGGCGCCTTTCTTGTGCTGTCCGTGCATGGATGGGCGGCAATGACGCCGACGCTGACGCTGCGGATCGGCGAAGCAGCATGGCAGCTTCCGTTTATGACGGCGGACGGCCTGTGCTGGTGCAGCTTTTTTACGCGTTCGCTGCCGCGCGCGGAAACGGTCTGCGTCGAAACGGCGGCGGGGGAGCGCGTTGTCAGCGGCAGGCTGCGGGCGACGGACGCGCATTGACTTTTTTTATGGGATCCGCTATACTGAAAGCGACGGAAAGGAGCGGATTCGATGGCAAAGGGCGTGCTGCTGTATGACCCCGCGGTGTTTGTCGCGGGCGAGGAGTATCAGATTTTTGCGCGGGTGAAAAGCGCCTGCGCCTTTGCCGTGGAAATCGGCGGCAAGCGCTATGAGGATCATTCCAACGGCGTGGTGCGCACCGCGACGCGGATCCATCGCGTCACCGTGCCGCAGGCGGCGCTGGATGCGGCAAAGCAGTACACGGTCGTCCTGCGGCCGGTGCTTGAACGCCGGGCGTATCGCAGCCGGTTTGCGCCGGAGCAGCGCATGGAATATCCGTTCAGGCCGCTTCCCGCGCAGGGCGTCAACATCTATCATATTGCCGATACCCACGGGAAAGCGTTCCATGCCGTGCGCTCGGCGGCGCTCTGCGGCAAGCAGATCGACCTGCTGGTGCTCAACGGCGATATTGTCAACGCGTCGAATCGCGTGTCGGAGTTTGATACGATCTATCGGATCGCGCAGGACGTCACGCACGGCGCGCTGCCGGTGATCTGCTCGCGCGGCAACCACGATCTGCGCGGCAAAGCGGCGGAGAAGCTCTGGGAGTATCTGCCCACCGTCAACGGCCGCTTCTACTATACGCTGCGGCTGGGCAATCTCTGGGCGCTGGTGCTCGATTGCGGCGAGGACAAGCCGGATGATCATGAGGAATACGGCGGCGCGATCTGCTGCCACGCATTCCGCGAGGAAGAAACGGCGTTTCTGCAGGAGGTGGTTGCGCGCGCGCAGAGCGAATATGCCGCGCCGGGCGTTGCGCACCGGCTGGTGATCGCGCATCATCCGTTTACCAATGTGGGGGAACCGCCGTTTGATATCGAGCAGCCGCTGTATGCGGCCTGGGCGGCGCTGCTGCGGGAGGAGATCCGGCCGGAGCTCTTTCTTGCCGGGCACTATCACCGCTGTTTCGTGAGCATGCCGGGCAGTGAATTCGATACCCTCGGGCAGGCCTGCCCGATTGCGGTGGGCGCAAAACCGGAGGGGAAACGCGGATTTACCGGCTGCTGCGTGACGCTCGGCGGCGGCGCGCCGGAGATCACCTTCCATCGCGGATAACGCCAGGCAGCGCCGGAGAAGAACAAATAAAAAAACAGGCTTGCGGTGCATACGGCGCCGCAGGCCTGTTTGTCTGTTTTGATGCATTCGGAAGACTCAGTCGTCGTCTTCCTCGTCGTCCTCATCATCGTCGAAGTCGATCTCGAATTCGAGCAGCTCGTTGCATTTCGGGCAATTCAGGCTGCCTTCCTCGAGGATCTCGCGATCCACGCTGATGACTTCGCCGCAATTCGGGCATTCCACATCGTAGTAATCGTCTTCGTCGTCATACTCCTCGTCGTCAAAGTAGGGATCGAGGTCTTCATAGACGAATTCTTCCAGCGATTCGAGGTCCTCGTCAACAGCGTCCACCTGCTCGGAAATGACGTCCAGATCCTCATCCAGCGCGAGCACCGCCTTGGTCAGCTCGTCGAGCAGCGCAACGATGTTGTTGAGCACCTTGGTCTCCGGCTTCGCGGGGTCTGCGGAAAGCAGATCCACGGCGCCCTTGATGATGCCGAGCTTTTCAACGATATCCTTCATTGCATTTGTCCTCCCAAAAACAAGAATTTATCCGCGGCTGAGATATTCGCCGGTGCGGGTGTCAACAACGATCATTTCGCCTTCGTTGATGAACAGCGGCACCTTGACCTCAGCGCCGGTCTCCAGAGTAGCGGGCTTGGTGGCGTTGGTCGCCGTGTTGCCTGCGAAGCCGGGGTCGGTCTTCGTGACCTGCAGCGTGACGCTGGTCGGGGGCTCCACGCCGAACACATTGCCCTTGTAGGAAAGGATGCGGCAGGTTTCGTTTTCCTTGACGAACTTGAAGTTCTCCGGCAGCGTGGATGCGCCGATGGGCACCATATCGTAGGTTTCGGGATCCATGAAGTAATACAGATCGCCGTCGTTATAGGAATATTCCATTTCCTTGCGCTCGATGTAAGCGGTCGGGAATTTGTCAGTGGGGCTGAAGGTGCGCTCCACCACGGCGCCGCCGATCACGTTGCGGATCTTGGTGCGGACAAAGGCCGCGCCCTTGCCGGGCTTCACATGCTGAAACTCGATGATCTGATAAACCTGACCTTCCATTTCAAAGGTCACACCGTTTCTGAAATCGCCTGCAGATACCATAATCAAAAGTCTCCTTATAATATTCTCACAGATATTTTATACTATACACGGGGATTTTTCAAGTCTTTTTTTACGGATTCCCCGTGTTTCTGTGCAAAAGCCGCAAAAATCAGAGCACGCGCAGCTGCTTCGGGCAGGAGGTCAGGTTCTCCGCGCCGGTTTCCGTGATGAACGCCATATCTTCGATCCGCACGCCGAACCGCCCCGGGAGATAAATGCCGGGCTCCACGGTCACGACGTCGCCGGGTGCGAGCGTCTGGATGCTGCGGGGGTTGAGCGTCGGCTGCTCGTGGATCTCGACGCCGACGCCGTGGCCGGTGCCGTGGCCGAAGAAGTCGCCGAAGCCCGCCGCCGCAATGACGTCTCTGGCAGCGGCGTCCGCCGCCTTGCAGGCAACGCCCGGCGCGAGCACGGCCAGGCCCGCCTCCTGCGCGCGCAGCACGGTCTGATACACCTGCGCCGCTTCGTCCGCAACTTCGCCGATCGCAACCGTGCGCGTCATATCGCTGTGATAGCCGTCCACAACCACGCCGAAATCCAGCGTGACAAAATCGCCGCGTGCGATTGTTTTTTCGCCCGGCACGCCGTGGGGCATCGAACCGTTGGCGCCGCTGACGGCGATCGTTTCAAAGGAGAGCGCTTCCGCGCCGCCGCGCAGCATGCACTGGTCGAGCGTGAGCGCCGTTTCCCGTTCGGTCACGCCGGGGCGCAGGAAGCGGCAGATTTCGTCAAACGCGGCCTCCGCGATCCGCTGTGCCGCGCAGATCTTCTGCTTTTCTGCTTCGCTTTTGCGGCGCCGCAGCGCGTTGATGCGTTCATCCAGCGCCGCCGCTTCGCAGGGAACGCCCGCCCAGTCGCGGATCGAGCGGAAATCGCGCACGGTCAGCCGTTCCGCTTCGGTCAGCAGTCTTGCAGCGCCGAGCCGCCGCAGCGCCTCCGGCAGCTGTTCGCGCAGCCGCGTGAGCAGCACGACCTCGTCGCAGTCCGCAACCGTGTTCTGCGCCGCTTCGATATAACGGCTGTCGGCGAAAAACAGCGCAGTTTCTTTTGTGAACAGCAGCACGCCGTCCGAGGCGGGGAAGCCGGTCAGATAGCGCCGGTTCTCCGGCGACCAGACCAGGCAGGCCTCGCCCGCCGCGCATTGCTGCTGGAGCGCTTTCAGATTCATGCGGAACCTCCGAAATCTTTCATATAAAAAAGGGTGCACTGCCGAATGTGTGCAGCATTCGACAGTGCGTTGGGGAAAGAGAAAATAAAAATGAAAAAAGAAGATGGCGAACCAGAGTGCGGAACAAATCGAAATGGATTTGACAAAAATCCAACAAATCATCCGCTACCTGTATGATATTGCATGATTGCTTCCCGGTGGTGAACAAATTATGAACAAACCGTAAACAAATCATGAATTGAAAGGGTTTTGTGCGTTTCCCCAACAAAGCTGCCTGCACAGCCGATTTATTTCTCCAAAAAGGCGGAGAAGCCCTTGAACGCCATATAGACGTCCAGCTTCGCAACGATCTCAAACGGCGCGTGCATCGAGAGCACGGGCACGCCGACGTCGACCACTTCCACGCCGAGGTTGGCGATATACTTGGCGACCGTGCCGCCGCCGCCTTCATCCACCTTGCCCAGCTCGCCGATCTGCCAGGCGACGTCTGCGCCGTCAAGCAGCGCGCGCACCTTGAAGACGAATTCGGCGTTCGCGTCGTTCGTGCTGCCCTTGCCGCCGCTGCCGGTGTATTTCGTCACGACGATGCCGCGGTTGAGATAGGCGGCGTTGCGTTTGTCGTGCACCTCGGGGAAGATCGGATCGAAGCCGGCGTTCACGTCGGCGGAGAGGCATTCCGATGCGCGCAGCACGTCGCGCCCGGGCAGACCCTGCGCGGCGGCGATGTCCTCGATGAACTGCGCGAGATACGCGGAATGCAGGCCGGTGTTGCCGTCGGAGCCGGTTTCCTCTTTGTCGGTGATGACCGTGATGCTCGTCAAGCGCGGCGCCGTGACGGCCAGCGCGGCGCGGATGGAGGGATAGGCGCAGACTTTGTCGTCATGGCCGTAGGCGCCGATCAGGCTGCGGTCGAAGCCGATTTCCGTGGCGCGGAATGCGGGCACGATTTCCAGCTCGGCGGAGAGAAAATCCGACTCGACAATGCCGTATTTTTCATTGAGCAGACGCAGGATATTCAGCTTGACCGCATCGCTCTCCGGCTTGTCGCCGAAGGGCAGACTGCCGATGAGCAGGTTGAGGTTTTCGCCGAGCACGGCGTCCTCCAGCGATTTCTTGCCCTGCTTGCGGTCCAGATGCGGCAGCAGATCGGTGACAACGAACTGCGGGTCGCCCGGTTCTTCGCCGACGCACACCTGCACGCAGCTGCCGTCCCTGCGGAAGACCACGCCGTGGAGCGCGAGCGGGATGGCGGTCCACTGATACTTTTTGATGCCGCCGTAATAATGCGTTTTGAAAAAGGCGAGCTCCGCGTCCTCATAGAGCGGATTGGGCTTGAGATCCAGACGCGGGGAATCGATGTGGGAGGCAACAATGCGCGCGCCTGCCGAAAGCGGCTGCGTGCCGAAGGTGCAGAGGATCAGCGCCTTGCCGTGAATATCGGCATAGACGCGGTCGCCCGGCGCATACTGCGCTTTGACGTCAAACGGTGCGAAGCCGGCCTGCGCGGCAAGGTTTTTGACAAACGCGGCAGTCTCCCGCTCGGTCTTGCAGGCGTTCAGAAACGCGATATAGTCGGCGCAGAACGCGTCGGAAACTGCGGTCTCCTGCGCGTCGATGACGTAGGCGGTGTGTTTGGGCTGATAGCTCAGTGCTTCCCGCAGCGCCTCGGCTTTGGTTTTTTCTTCCATGTCAGGTCATCCTTTCTCCGGTCAGAAGTGATATAAATTGGCGTAAACACGCTGCGCGTGCTCCGCCTTGCGGACATAATGGGCGGTTTCCCGCACGGGGATCGTCTGCAGATGCACGCCGTCGTCCGAGCAGGCGGGATCCGTCAGCCAGCCGTTGACCCGGCCGCGTCCGGCGTGATAGGCGGCGAGCGCCGTCGCCGGTTCGCCGAATTCCGTGAGCAGCAGGTGCAGAAAATAAGCGCCGTAGCGAATGGAGGTTTCGGGGTCGAACAGGCTGAGCGCGGCGGGATCCTCACCGCTTTTGTAGCAAAGCCATTCGAAGGTCTCGGGCGTGATCTGCGTGAGTCCCTGCG
Source organism: Clostridia bacterium (assembly GCA_017428525.1). Taxonomy (GTDB): domain Bacteria; phylum Bacillota; class Clostridia; order Oscillospirales; family Acutalibacteraceae; genus CAG-177. The sequence goes on from JAFRQQ010000002.1 coordinate 122,405, forward strand.
CGCCGGCGGAGGAAACGGCGTCCGGCCGGAAAGAGCTTTCCGTGCGGATCACGGCAAACAGCAGCGCCGGCGGCACCTGATACTCCGCGCTGGCCTGCAGCACGAGCGCACGGTATTTTTGCGGATAGGCCAGCCGCAGGCCGACGGCGGCAAGACCGGCGGCGAGCGCAAACAGCAGCACGGCCGCGATCAGCGCTGCGCCGATCGTGCGGCGGGGAGGACGATGCTTCATAGCGGAATCCCTTTCAGAATCGGAATGCGGCGTCAGTCCGGCAGGACGGCGTCGACGGCCTGCTGCAGCGCGGACAGATCGCCGTCGTTGTGCAGCACCAGATCGGCATGCGACGCATAATACTCTGCCGGCGGCTGCGCGGCCATGCGCAGGCGGGCGTCGGCCTCGCTGATGCCGTCGCGCGCGCAGATGCGCTGAAGGCGCACGTCGTCCGGCGCGAGCACGGAAATGATGCGATCGCACAGCGCGGTCAGGTCGCTGTCGAGCAGCAGGGCCGCGTCAATGACCGCGGCACAGGCGCCGTCGGCTTCGGCCTGATGGATTGCTTCCACGGTCAGACGCGTGATTTCGGGATGGGTGATCGCGTTGAGCGCCGCCGTGTGCGCGGCGTCCGCAAAGGCGCGGCGCGCAAGCAGCCGGCGGTCCAGCTCGCCGTCCCGCAGGATATCGCTGCCGAAGGCGTCGCAGAGGGCCGCCTGCACCGCCGGCAGGTCCGTTGCGGTGCGGGCGATCAAGTCGCAGTCGATGATCGCGCAGCCGCGGGCGGCCAAAAGTGCGGAAACGGTGGATTTGCCCGCGCCCGTCTGCCCGGTCAGGCCGAGCACGGGAATGCGGATCTCCAGATCGATCACGCGGAAGGCCGCCGCGCGCAGCAGACGGTTATAGACCGCCAGCCCGACGCCGCTCGGATCCGGACAGCGCACCAGTGCGCGCGCGCAGCCGGCGCCGTCGATGCGGCGCAGCGCGTCAAACACGTCGTGGGCCTGCGCGTTGCCGTCGCCGGCGAGGCCGTATTCGATCGCGTGATCGAAAGACTGCCCTTCGCCCCGGAAGCAAACGGCGCAGACCGGCGTTTTCTGCGCGTCGACAAAGCGCTTGTATTGTTCAAAACTGCCTTTGACCAGCGTGACCGCGGTCTTCGGCGCGTAATGCTTGTATTTCATGCCGGGGGATTGCGCGGTTTCATTGCTGCGCAGCTGCGCAAACACGGCGGGGGAGATCTGAATCCGGCCCAGCACCTGCTCGAGCTGCGCGTGGGTAATGCCGCCCGGACGCAGGAGTGTCGGCGGGTCCGTTGTCAGCGTGATCACCGTGGATTCCACGCCGACCTCGCTCTCGCCGCCCTCCAGAACCGCGTCGATGCGACCGTCGAGATCGGTCAGCACATGGGATGCGCGGGTGGGACTCGGACGGCCGGAGGTGTTGGCGCTCGGCGCTGCCAGCGGCACGCCCGCCGCGGCGATGACTGCGTGCGCCGTCGGATGGGATGGCATGCGGATGGCGACCGTATCCAGCCCCGCGCTGACAACGGCGGGGATGCGGTCGGATTTTTTCATAACGACGGTCAGCGGGCCGGGCCAGAAAGCGTCGGCCAGCGCGGACAGCCGGGGATCGACCTGCGCGACCAGCGGCGGGATCTCCTCCATGGATGCCACATGCACGATCAGCGGATTATCCTGCGGCCGGCCCTTGGCTTCGAAAATGCGGGCGACGGCGGCGGGATCCAGCGCGTTTGCGGCCAGGCCGTAGACCGTTTCGGTCGGGATGGCGACCAGCCCGCCGTTTCGGAGCAGGTCGGCGGCGCACGCGAGATCCTCCGGCCGGTCGGCGCGCAGAAGTTGCGTTTTCATTCTGTATTATGCCTCACTTTTCAGCTTTTCCGCCGTGTCGGCGGTCACCAGCGCGTCGATGATCTCATCCAGATCGCCGTTGATGACGGCGTCCAGCTTATAGAGCGTGAGCCCGATGCGGTGATCCGTGACGCGGCTTTGGGGGAAATTATAGGTGCGGATGCGTTCGCTGCGGTCGCCGGAGCCGACCTGCGCGCGGCGTTCGCCGGCAATGGCGTCCTGCTGCTTCTGCCGCTCCGCTTCCAGAATCTTCGCGCGCAGAATTTTCATCGCGCGATCCTTGTTTTTATATTGGCTGCGCTCGTCCTGACATTCCACCACCGTGCCCGTGGGCAGATGCGTGATGCGGATGGCGCTTTCGGTCTTGTTGACATGCTGCCCGCCGGCGCCGCCGGAGCGGAAGGTGTCGATCTGCAGGTCGGTCGGATTGATCTGCACATCCACGTCCTCGGCCTCGGGCAGGACGGCCACGGTCGCGGCGGAGGTCTGGATGCGGCCCTGACTCTCCGTTTCCGGCACGCGCTGCACACGGTGGACGCCGCTTTCGAATTTGAAACGGGAATACGCGCCCTCGCCGGTGACGGTGAAGCTGATCTCCTTCCAGCCGCCGAGCTCCGTGGGGTTCTCGTTGAGCACCTCGAGATGCCAGCCCTTGCGCTCGGCATACATGGAATACATGCGAAACAGCACGCCTGCAAACAGCGCGGCCTCCTCGCCGCCGGTGCCGGCGCGGATCTCAACGATCACGTTGCGCTCGTCGTTGGGGTCGCGCGGGAGCAGCTGACGCTTGAGCGTTTCCCGCAGGGCGTCCGCATCCGAACGCGCGGCGGTCAGCTCTTCCTGCGCGAGCGCGCGCAGCTCGGCGTCCTCGGCTTCGCTTTCCAGCATCGTCTGCGCCTCGGCCGCCCGGGCGAGCGCGGCTTTGTAAGCGCGGAAGGTTTCGATGATCGGCGTGAGGGTTTTGTATTCCCGCATCAGGTCGCGGTAACGCGCAGGGTCCGCCGCCGTGTCGCTCTGACACAGCAGCGTGTTGACGGTTTCAAACCGCGCTTCCACTTGTTCGAGTTTCTCGAGCATGGGTTACTCCGCTTCCTCCCGCAGGATTTTCTTGATATTCTTCTCGATTTTCACACGCGGCGCCATGACCTCGTGCCCGCAGCCGACACAGCGGATGCGGAAATCCGCGCCGATGCGCAGCACGGCAAACCGGTTGCTGCCGCAGGGGTGCGGCTTTTTCATCAGCAGCGTATCGCCGACACGCACATCCATGCGCGCGCCTCCTTCCGGATTCAGATACTATTACTATACCATAAAAGATTGAAAAAGTATACCGCAAAGCAATGAATTTTTTCCGCGGCGGCGTGCATATACTGAAACAAACGGGAAAAACCCGAATGATTTCAACCCGGAAGGAACGCGGATATGGATCAAATCATTTATCAGCCGGAGGGACGGCTGCTTCATACGGCGGAAAACCAGCGGCGCTGCGCCGGACCTGCCGCGCTGCGCGAGGCCTTTGCAGACGGCGCGGTGCTCGAAGGGCGGGCGCTGCGCTGCGACGCGGCGCATGACCTGCATGTGGATCTCGGCTGCATGCGCGGCGTGATCCCGCGCGCGGAAGGCGCCGTCGGCATTGCCGAGGGCCGGGTGCGGGATATCGCGCTGATCTCGCGGGTCAACAAGCCGGTGGCGTTCGTCATCACCGGCTTTACGCAGACGGCAGACGGCGAGCCGCTCGCGCTGCTCAGCCGCAGGCGGGTGCAGGAGGCCTGCCTGCAGACCTATATCGCCGCCCTGACGCCCGGCGATGTGATTCCGGCCACGGTGACGCATCTGGAGGGCTTCGGCGCGTTCTGCGACGTCGGCGCGGGCGTGAGCGCCCTGCTGCCGATCGACAGCATTTCGGTCTCGCGCATCCCGCATCCCGGCGCGCGCTTCACGCAGGGGCAGCCGATCCTTGCCGTGGTGCGGGAGATCGACGCCGAACGACGGATCACGCTCACGCACAAAGAGCTGCTCGGCACCTGGGAGGAGAACGCCGCGCAGCTGGAGGTGGGCGAAACCGTGCCGGGCATTGTGCGCTCGGTGGAGAGCTACGGCATTTTCGTGGAGCTCGCGCCGAATCTGGCGGGGCTCGCGGAGCGCGCGGAGGGCGTGCGCGCCGGCGATCACGCGGCCGTCTATATCAAGAGCATGCTGCCGCAGAAAATGAAGATCAAGCTGATCCTCGTGGACGCCTTCGCCGCGGACTATCCGCCCGCGCCGCCGCACTACTTTATCCGGCAGGGGCACATCGACCGCTGGTGCTATTCCCCGCCCGCGTGCAGCCGCCGGATGGAAAGCATATTCTGAATCAAACGGCCCCCTTCGTCGAAGGGGGCCGCTGTGTGCAGGTGATTATACGTTATCCTGTGAATAAGAGAAGAAATCTGCGGGGAACCATTGCTGCGCGAAGGCGGGCAGCAGTTCCTTTTCCTTGCAGATCGGCGAGGTGATCAGCCGCGTGGCCGTGTGCTGATCGAGCGTGAGCGCCGGCGCATCCTGCGTTTGCGTGACGGTGACCTGATTATCCTGCACCGTGATGCGCAGCTGTTCGTCGCCGCGGTCGCCGCGGATGAGCAGCACGAGGCTGCCGTCGCAAAGGCGAGCGTGCGTCGCCTTCAGGCGCAGGAACGCTTCGGTAAAGCGGCGAAAATCGAGGATGCAGACCATCTCGGCGTGCGAAATGTCGCTGCCGCCGCAGTGGCGGGCCATGTAATCCGCCGTTTCCACATCATACGGCGGCACGTCAAAGGAGACGGCGTCGTTGCCCGACACGTCCATGGCGCACAGGCACACGTCGATCAGATCCGCGGGATCGGTCGCTTTCAGCTCCAGAATGCCGCCGAATTTCTGCTTGACAAAGTAGCCGAGGAAGGCGTCGCCGCGCGTGACGACATACGGCACGGCACGCCAGGAGCAGAGGACGTCATACAGCGCCTGCGGCGCGCGCACGGCGCGCATGGGCTGCTGATTATACAGCAGCGCGATGCCCGCGAGTGCATCGGCATCCTGCGCCGTGACAAGCCGGGCAGTCGCGTCCGTCTGATAGTCGCGCCCCTTGATATGGGCGATGCTGCGGCGGCTGAGATCGAAGTTCAGGCTTTGTCCGCCGGGCTCATAGCCGAAATAGCCGTAGCGCTGGCGATGCCCGCCGAGGATGGAATAAACCGTGCCGTCCGCCGCCATTTCCGCGAGCGCCTGCTGCATGAGCCGGATCATATAGCCCTTGCCGCGGGCGTCCTTCGCAACGGCGACGTTGCCGATGCCGCCCACGCGCAGGGTTGCGCCGGCAACCTCCACGTCGAAGGGATACAGACCGACGGCGGCCTTGATCTCGCCGTCCTCGGCAACGATCAGGTTGTGCTCCGCCGGGGCGTATTCCGCCTTGTAAAGCTTGGGCAGGAGGGTGAGAAAGTCGCGCTGCGTTTCAGGGTCGTCCTCCGAAAAGAACACATCATCCAGCATGGCCAGCAGCGCTTCACGCTGCGCGGCGGTGCCGTGACCAAGATAAAGCTCCATGGCAAGTCTCCTATTTCAATTTCATAAAATCGTCGTAATTCAGCACGCGGTAGCCCGCGGCGTTCTTGCGGGCGGCCGCGCGTTTGCGTGCGCGGCGGAACAGGACAATCAGCGCGCAGATCGCTACGATCGCGCACAGGCGGAAGATCCAGGAGGAGAGCAGCTTGCGGGCGGTGCTGCCCACGACGGCAAACACGCTCAGCTTCACATCTGCGGCCGCGACCAGATTGATCCGGTGGATCTCCTCCTGCGCATACAGCACGCGCGCAGCGGCCACGGCATCTCCCTTTTTGACCGGCGCCTTGACGGATTTCGGCAGAGAATCCGCCAGCGGCTCGATCAGCAGGCTGCCTTCGCCCACGCCCTTGGGCACCAGACTGTAGATCGCTTCCGCCGGGGAGAGCCCGACCGTGTCGCGTCCGGATCCGAATTCGACCGGCACCTGCGCCACGATCTGATCGGGATCGCAGATCTGCTTGAGCTCGAGGTTGTCAAAGGCCCAGTTGAGCAGCGCCTTCGCGTCGATGAAAGCGCCGTTTTCATCCACGCCGTCGTTGTCCATATCCTCCATGATCGCGTTGAGCACCACGCAGACGTAGTTGTAGCCGCCCTTGGAGGCGGTCACGGCCACGCAGTGACCGGCGATGGAGGTGGTGCCGGTTTTTCCGCCGTTGATAAACGGCGAATAATAATCGGTATAATTCTTTTTTAGCATGTGGTTGGTATTGATGATCGTGCGTTCCTTCTGCAGATTCGTCGCCGGCAGTTTATAAGACGTCATGGCCGAAATCTCGGCAAAGGCGGGGTAGCCCATGGCGTGCAGCAGGAGGGTCGCCGTATCTCTCGCGGTGGTATACTGATCGTCGTCATCCAGTCCGTGCGGATTGACGAAGTTGGTGTCCGTGCAGCCGAGCGCTTGCGCCGTTTCGTTCATCATGCGCACAAACTGCGGGCGGTCGCCGTCGGTGATGTAGTCGGCCAGCGCGGTCGCGGCTTCGTTGGCGCTTTGCAGCAGCAGGCAGCAGAGCAGGTCATAGACGCTCAGCGTTTCACCCGCTTTCAGGCCGCCGAGGGAGCTGCCGGTGTAGGAAAGCTCTGTGATGCAGGATTCGGACACGGTGACCGGCTCATTCAGGTTTTCGCAGTGGTCGAGCACCACGATGGCCGTCGCCAGCTTCGTCAGGCTGGCCGGATGCGTCTGCTTGCCGGCGTTTTTTTCATACAGCACCTCGCCGTTGTCTGCGCCGGCGAGATAAACGCAGTCGGCATGCAGCTCGATTTCCCGGTCGACATATTCATTATAAGCCGCGTGCGCAGGCAGGCTTGCAGCCGCCGTGAGCATCAGCGCAGCCGTCAGGAAGCACAGGATTCGTTTCATAAAAGCCTCTCGATCTCTTCGGGCAGCCGCCGCGGCGTTGCCCCGCATCATTGATTTCCAATGATTATAGCATATCCGGCGAAAAAAATAAATACCTCCGCCATTATTTTTTGCCGAAATGAGAAAGCGCTTGATTTTTCCGCCGTTTGGGAGTATAGTAAAAGACAGAATAACAATAAAGGAGAAGCTTCATGGTCTATGTTACCGGCGATATGCACGGCGATCTCGCCCGCTTCGAATCCCCGGCGCTCAGCCGTCTGAAAAAGGACGACACGCTGATCATCTGCGGCGATTTCGGTTTTCTTTGGGACGGCAGCCGAGAGGAGGCCAAGATCCTCAAGCGCCTGGGCAAAAAGAAATACAATATCTGCTTCATTGACGGCACGCACGAGAATTTCGAGCTGCTCAACGCGTATCCGGTCACCGAATGGAACGGCGGCAAGGTGCACCACATCGAGGGCAATATCTATCACCTAATGCGCGGGCAGATCTTCCGGCTGGACAACCTGACCTTTTTCACCATGGGCGGCGGCGAAAGCCCGGATATCGATATCCGGTTTGAGGAAAACGCCTGGTCGCGCTTTGAATTCCCCAGCCGCGAGGAGCTGCTCGAGGGCGCGGAGAATCTGGAAAAGATCAACTGCCGCGTGGATTATATCATCACGCATGAGCCGCCGGTGAAGATCAAGAGCTTCCTCTCCCTCAAGGACAGCGAGACGGCCAGCGTCACCGGACTGAACACCTATCTGGAGGAGATGAGCGCCATCTGCCAGTTCCGCCGCTGGTTCTTCGGCTCGATGCATCTGGATAAATTCATCTCCAACTCCCATATCGCGGTCTACCGCAACGTGATCAACGCGATCACCGGCGAGGTCGCGCGGTAAAAAGAACAAAAAGAACAGAAAAAAAGAGATCCTGCAGCAATCAGTTTGCCGCAGGATCTTTTGCTGTTTTGTGTTATTCTTCGGCGTTTTCGGCGGCTTCCTTCTCCGCCTCCGCCTGCAGTTTTTCTTCATAGCGCCGGACCATGGCTTCTTCCATCATTTTGCGGATCTCCGCTTTGTCAACGCCGTCCGCGACCATGGCTTCATATTCCTCGGCGGGAATGCCGCCGACATAGCACTGCTTATATTTGACAGGCGGTTTCTTGACAGTGATCACGATGTTGATCGCGAGCAGCGCCGCGAGGGTCAGCAGATAGACAAACGCGCCGATCTTCAGCGAGCCGCTGACATAGTCGGGAAACACGGCGTGGATCTGCCGGGCGAAGACGATAAAACCGACGACGGCCGCGACAGCCAGGAGGATCGTCAGGGTGTTCATGGTCAGGTTGCGGCGGTTGCCGCGCGGCGCGCTCGCCATCATCAGCAGGATCAGGCTGACCAGCACCAGCACGGCGGAAAGCAGCACGCCGATGAGCGCCACGGCATAGGCCGTGAAGGCGGTGCCGACGGACTTCGCGCCGGTCATGGTGAACAGCGCGTCAAAATTCAGCGAGGACGCCAGATTATAAAGCGTGATCAGGTTGACCGAGGACGTGCGTTCTGCGATCATTGGACCCTGAAACGTGACCGAGCACAGCGGCAGCATCAGCGCGGCCAGCGGCAGCAGCGACAGGATCAGACGCACGATCGAATACTTCGAGCCGACAAAGGAGGCCTTGAGCCGGTCGATGCGGCGCTGCACGCGGGCATGCTCCGCCTCCGCGACGTCCGCTTCATCCTGCAGGCGCTCCTCCGCGCCGAAGAACACAAGGTTGACGCCGCAATTCGGGCACGTCGGCTTCCAGTCAAACAGCGTCAGCGTGTGTCCGCACTTGGGGCAGTGTGCCATGAGGGTCCCTCCCTATCATTCAACGTATACTTTATTCTATCATAGCGGCAGGGGGAAATCAATTGTGCAGCCTCTCTAAAAACCGGCACCGAAATTCGGCAATTTGACGAATGTTTCGCGCGGATCAGATCATGCCGCCGTCCACAGACAGCGTCTGCGCCGTGATGTAGCTTGCATCCTTGCCGGCCAGAAACGCGATCGCGGCGGCGACCTCCTCCGGGGTGCCGAAGCGGCCGAGCGGAATCTCCGAAGCGAGCGCCGCCTTTTCCTGCGCGCTTAAATGGTCGTTCATTTTGGTGTCGATTGCGCCCGGCGCCACGCAGTTTACGCGCACGCCGCTGGGCGCGAGCTCCCGCGCGAGCGCCTGCGTCAGTCCGATGACGCCGGCCTTCGTCGCGGAATACACCGCCTCGCAGGAAGCGCCGGAGCGGCCCCACATGGAGGCGACGTTGATGATCGCGCCGCGCTTGCGCCGCACCATGGCGGGCACGGCGGCCCGGCAGCAGTGAAAGACGCCCTTGAGATTGACGTCGGCCAGGCGGTCGTAATCGGCGTCAGTCGTATCCTGCAGCAGCGCCTGCTGCGCGACGCCGGCGTTATTGACCAGCACCTCCACCGGCGCGAAATGCGTTTCGATCTCCTCAAACAGGGCGTTGACCGCCGCGGCGTCGGTCACATCCAGCCGGCAGCAGCGGAATACGGCGTTGACCGAAGCGAGCTTTGCGGCCAGGCGTTCGATGCCTGCCGCATCCCGGCAGTAGCAGGCGGCGACGGCATAGCCCTCCGCGGCCAGCCGCAGCGCGGTCGCGCCGCCGATGGCGCCGGAAGCGCCCGTGATCAGCGCACAGCCTCTCATACTGATTCCTCCTTATGAAGAAATGCGGCGCGGTGAAGCGATGCTCCCCGCGCCGCGGTCATGATTTAAATTTTTACAGCAAAGACAGCGGATTGTAATCCTCGCCCGCAATCGTCGCCAGGTCGATATAGCCGGACGGCAGCACGAATTTGCTGTTGTCCACCGTCGTGGTCAGGCTGGTCAGCTCCATGATGGTGGTGTTGTCGCCGTCGATGGTCTCGATGCGCTTGAGCTGATCGTTCTCGAAGAAGTAGCGGATGGTGGCGCCGTCATTTTCGTAGGTGTCCACGGTGTAGGATTTGCCGTTGAGCGTCACAACGCCGGAGCCGACATAGGTGCCCTCCGGATTGTTGAACATCTCGGAGTCAAACAGGCTGTCGCCGGAGGCGTCCTCCAGCATTTCGTTGGCCTGCTCCTTCGGCACGCTCATATAAGCGCGCATCTTCGGAATGATCATATAATAGGCGTTGTCGCCCACGAGCGCGGCAATGGTCATGGAGTACAGCTTGTTGACGGGATACGCCATTTCATAATAATACTTGTCGCCGCTGCGCATGACGGTGATCGGCATGGTGACCTCTTCCGTCGTGCCGTTGTCTTTCGGCATGGTGGCGCGCATCTTCATCTTCAGCGTGAAGGTGTTGCCGGAAAGAATATCGGAATAGGTTTTGATCGAAGCGTTGTGGGTCGGCTTGCCGTCGCTCGAAACCGGCACTTCAACGTCCTTGATGGCGGATTCGGGCACCACGTCCGCTGCGATATCCAGCGTTTCCACCTTTTCGTCCGCCAGCTGCTCCATCGCCTCATCGGGATCCTCCGTTCCGTTCAGGAGGTTCTCAATGGACTGCAGCTGCTCGGGCAGGGCCTGCGACGCGGTTTCGCCGTTGGGGCCGGTGGTCGCGGCGCGCGGATCGGTCACGGCCACGCGGGTCGTTGCGGTCTTGACGCTGTTTTTCTGCACGGGAACGGTCTCGCCGTTCACGTCTGTATAGTAATATTCGGTTTCGCCGTTTTCATTCACGCGGGTCTGCACATCGCGGGTCACGCCGTCGCTGTCAACGATATAGGCCTTGGATTCGATGACGAATTTCCCGTCGCCCTCGATTTTGCGGCACGCGGCAAAGCTGAACAGGCTGGAAAACACCAGAACAAGCGCAACAATGCTTTTTTTCATGGATGGTGGCCTCCGATCTCGGAAAAATAAGGGACGGCAAACGTCCCTGCTTATAGAATAAGCGATTTTCCGATTGAAATCAAGAGAAAAGTGCGAATTATTATTAGCGAATATGTAAAAAAATTGTTTCCGATTTGTAACAATCCGCCGCCCGCAAAAAATTTTTTTCATTTTTCCCGCAAAACCCCTTGCAAAATCGGCGGCAATCATATATAATAGGCAAGCGCCCCAAAAAGAACTACATATGCTACTGTGGCTCAGTTGGGCGAGACGGTTTGCCGCCGGCGTCAGAGGCAACAACAATTTCATATGCTACTGTGGCTCAGTTGGTAGAGCAGCGCATTCGTAATGCGCAGGTCGTCGGTTCGAGTCCGACCAGTAGCTCCATTCCGGGACCCCGAAGCAGTCACGCTTCGGGGTCTGCTTTTTGCAGGCGCAGCGCCGCAAATCTCATGCTTGCCAATCTTCTCTGTTTATGTTATACTAATATGTAATCCATATGGAATTGCGTACCGTGCCGATCCGACATGCCGTCCGTCCGGCGGCCAAGGGGGACTGACCATGCAGAAGGATACCAAAAAAGCGATCTCCGACACCTTCGTTATGCTGCTCGAATCCAAATCCTTCGATAAAATCACGGTGAAGGATATCGTGGAGACCTGCGGCATCAACCGCAATACGTTTTATTATTATTACAGCGACATTTATGATCTGCTCGAGGAAGTCTTCCGCAGGGAGCTGGATCTGGTTGTGGAGCTGCATCGCGCCGGCAAATCCTGGATTGAGGGCTTTCTCTGCATGGCGACGGTCGCTTACGGCCACAAAAAGCTGATCCGCAACATCATCTCCTCGCGCAGCTATGATTACTGGCTGAGCTATATGATCAAATCCTGCAAATACATTCTGGTGGATTTCGTCACGAGCGAGGCCGAGGGGATGCAGGTGCCGGAGGCGGATATCGATTTCATCGCGACCTTCTATGAGCATGCATTCGCCGGCATCATCACCGACTGGTTCCGGCAGGGGATGCAGGAGACGCCGGAGGAATACGTCGGCCAGATCTGGCTGGTGGTCGGCAGCATCCGCCGCGCGCTCGAGCGCAGTCAGCAGCGCTTCCTGGAGCTTTCGGAAGATGATCCGATATAACGATGCGCAGCTGCTGGTCTGCTGCAAGCCGGCCGGGCTGATCAGTCAGCGCACGGCGAACGGAAACGACCTGCCGGGCGCGCTTGAAGCGGCGCTGGCCGCGCAGGGCGAGGCGTGTACGCTGTTTCCCGTGCACCGGCTCGACCGGGAGACGGCCGGGCTGATGGTTTTTGCAAAAACGCAGGCCGCGGCCGCCGCGCTCTCTGCGCAGATTGCGGCGGGCGGGCTGGAAAAGCGGTATCTCGCCGTGCTGCACGGCGTACCCGCGCAGCCGCAGGGCGTGCTGGAGGATCTGCTGTTCCATGATCGGCAGCGCAACAAGACCTATCCGGTCAAGCGCATGCGCAAGGGTGTGCGTCCTGCAAGGCTGACGTATACGCTGCTTGCCGCGCGGGCGGAATGCTCGCTTGTGTCGGTTCGTCTCGGGACCGGCCGCACGCACCAGATCCGCGTGCAGTTTGCCTCCCGCGGGCTGCCGCTCCGGGGCGACGGCAAATACGGCGGCGGGCCGGGCGCGCCGGCGCTCTTCGCCTGCGGTCTGACTTTCCGGCATCCCGTTACCGACGAATGCATGACCTTCACCGCGCTGCCCGATCCGGCTGCCGCGCCGTGGACGCTGTTTGCCGCGGAGCTTGCGGCGCTCGAAACAGAATAATCGGCCGGCGGCTTGCCTTCTGACGGGCATGCCGCCGGTTTCGGCCTTGGTTGCAGATTCTTTCTTGCTTCCGTTCCGGAAATGGGCTATAATAAGAATTGATATGAAATACGAGGGAAAGGAGTGAGCGCCGTGTATGAAAACCTGCCGCGCCTGCGCAAAAAGGCCATGCAGCTGCCGCTGACGCCGGGCGTCTATCTGATGAAGAATAAAAAGAACGAGATCATCTACGTCGGCAAGGCGAAGGCGCTCAAAAACCGCGTCAGTCAGTATTTCGGGTCGCAGAATAACCACGGCGTCAAGGTGCGCCGCATGGTGGAAAACGTGGAGGACTTCGACTATATTCTCTGCGACAGCGAATTTGAAGCCCTCGTGCTCGAGTGCTCGCTGATCAAGCAGCACGCGCCGAAATACAACATCCTGCTCAAGGATGACAAGGGCTATCATTATATCAAGATTACACACGACGGCTGGCGGGATTTCCGTGCGGTCAAGCAGAAGCTGAACGACGGCGCGGACTACATCGGCCCCTACACCGGCAGCTTCGGCGTGACGAATTCCGTGGATGCTGCAAAGAAGGTTTTTCGCCTGCCGCAATGCGGCAAGAAATTCCCGCGGGACTATAATAAAAGCCGCCCCTGCCTGAACTTCTATCTCGGGCAGTGCAGCGCGCCCTGCGCCGGCAAATGCACCGAAGCGCAGCATGAGGAGGCCGTCGAGCAGGCGCTCGCATTCATCGTCAACGGCTCGGGCCCTGCGATCGAGGCGCTGACCGCCCGCATGGAGGAGGCGGCGGAGCGGCTGGAATTCGAAAAAGCGGCAAAGCTGCGCGACCGCATTCAGGCGATCCGCAAGGTCAACGAAAAGCAGAAGGTCGTGGCTGCCGCCAAGGAGGAGCAGGACGTCTTTGCGCTCGTGAGCGCGGGGGGCGGCGAAACGCCGAAGGCCTGCCTGTCAGTGCTGCGCTTCCGGGATTCCCGTCTGTTTGACAGCGAACATTTCATCCTCGATCTGCCGGAGGATCTGCCGCAGGCGCGGCATGAACTGCTGCGCAGTTATTATATGATGCGTGATTTTGTGCCGCGGCGCGTGGCTGTGGACGGTCCCGTGGAGGATGAAGCGCTGCTGGCCGAATGGCTCGGCTCGCTGGCCGGGCGCAAGGTCGTCATTGCCGTGCCGCAGCGCGGGGAGCAGCATCAGCTCATGGAAATGTGCCGCAGCAACGCCGCGCAGAAGCTCGCGCTCTATCTCGGCCGCAGCGGCAGCTCCACCGCCGCGCTCGATGAGCTCGGCACGCTGCTCGGGCTGAAGGCGCCCCCGCAGTATATCGAAGCTTACGATATTTCCCACACGCAGGGCAGCCACAATGTGGCGGGCATGGTCGTTTTCAAAGACGGCCGGCCGTACCGCAAGGCGTACCGGCATTTTGCGATCAAGGGCTTTGTCGGGCAGGATGATTACGGCTCCATGGCGGAGGTGCTTGAGCGCCGGTTCCTGCGCTATTTTGAAGAAAAAGACAGCGGCGAGGGCTTCGGCCGTCTGCCGGACCTGATTCTGCTCGACGGCGGGCAGGGGCAGGTCAACGCCGTGCTGCCGCTGCTGGAAAAATACCAGCTGGAGATCCCGCTGTTCGGCATGGTCAAGGATTCGCATCACCGCACGCGCGCCATCGCCCGCTCCGGCGGGGAGATCGCGCTGACCTCGCGCCGCGCGGCGTTCACGCTGGTTTCCTCCATTCAGGATGAGGTGCACCGCTTCGCGATCGGCTATCATCGCAGCAGCAGCAAAAAAGCCGCCCTCTCCACCACGCTGACCGGCATCGACGGCGTCGGCCCCGCCCGGGCAAAGGCGCTGCTGCGGCAGTTTAAAACCGTCAAGGCCATCGCGGCCGCCTCCGAGGCGGAGCTGGCCGGCGTCAAGGGCATGAGCAAGCCCGCGGCGGCAGCGGTTTTCGCCGCGTTTCACCCGGAAACCGCCGCTGCGGATGCGGATGAAAATTGAGTTTGCAAAAAATTATTCATTTGTTCACAATTTTCCTTGACAATCGTTTATAATAAATGCGATAATATGAAAAATACCGGTTTACGGTTCGGAGGAACGCCATGAGAGTGATCACGGGCAGCGCCAGGGGCATGACGCTCAAGGCGCCCGAGGGTCTGTCCACCCGCCCGACCGCCGAAAAGGTCAAGGAGGCGGTCTTCAGCGCCCTGCAGTTCGAGATCGAAGGGCGGCGCGTGCTGGATCTGTTTGCGGGGTCCGGGCAGATGGGCATCGAAGCGCTCAGCCGCGGCGCCGTGAGCGCCGTGTTTGTGGACGCGGATAAAACCGCGGTGCGCATCATCAAAGAGAATCTGCAGAAAACGCGGTTTGCCCCGCAGGCCACGGTCATGCAGACGGATGCGCTCAGCTTTCTGCGCATGTGCGGGCAGACGTTTGACCTGGCGTTTCTGGATCCGCCGTATGCCGCCGGGCTGCTGCAGAAGGCGCTTGCCGCAGCGGAGCCGCTGATCGCCGAGGGCGGCGCGGTCGTCTGCGAGCATTCCGCCGATGAAACCTTGCCGGATACGGTCGGCCTGCTGCGCGCGGACAGACGGTATCACTACGGCAAAACAGCCGTCACCGTTTTCCGAAAAGGAGGAGTCGTATGAAAATCGCCGTTTGCCCCGGCAGCTTTGATCCGGTCACGATCGGCCATGTGGACGTGATCCGGCGCGCGGCGAAGCTGTTTGACCGCGTGGTGGTCGTCGTGATGACGAATTTCAACAAGCCCTCCAGCTATTTTACTGCGGAGGAGCGCGTGGAGCTGCTGCAGCGCAGCCTGACCGAGGTCGAGAACGTCACGGTGGAAACCAGCAGCGGTCTGCTTGCGGAGTATTGCCGCGAGATCGGCGCGTGCGCCGTTGTCAAGGGTCTGCGCGCGGTGTCGGATTTCGAGTATGAATTCCAGCAGGCGCTGACCAACAAAAAGCTCAATCCCGAGCTGGAAACCGTGTTTATCAGCGCGAGCACGGAGCACATGTATCTCTCCTCCAGCGTAGTGAAGCAAGTAGGCGGTTTCGGCGGTGACATCACTGAATTCGTGCCGGAACCGGTTTGCGAAGATATCGTGAAAAGAATCAAAGAAAGGAATCGATTTGCATGAGCGCAGGAATTGAAAAATATCTGGAAGAAATCGAAAACATTCTCGAGAAAGGCTCGAAGGTGCCCCTGAGCAACAAGACCGGCGTGGACGCGAACGCCATTCATTCCGCCATTGAAAACATCCGTCTGGCGATGCCCAACGAGCTCGCGCAGGCGCGCACGATTCTGGCCGACCGCAACAATATTCTGAGCAAGGCGAAGAATGAAGCGGTTGCCGTTGTGACCGGCGCAGAGGAAAAATCCCGCGCGCTGATCGCCGAGTCGGAGGATAAGATCCGCGACCTTGTGCTCAAGACCGACAGCTACGCCAAGAACCGCGTGGCCGAGGCCGAGGCGCAGGCAAAGCAGCTGGTCGCGACCGCGACCGAGGATGCGCGCATCATCCGCGAGAATGCCCAGGCGGAGGCCGCCGGCATGGTGGAAGCGGATGAGATCGTCATTCAGGCGCGCGCCACGGCGGAATCGGTTTCCGCCAACGCGCAGAGCGAGGCGCAGGCCCTTGTGGCCAACGCGAACGCGCAGGCCGAGCAGATTCTTGCCGCCGCGAATGAGCAGGCGCAGAATATCCGCAACGACGCGCAGATCCGCGCCGACAACGCGCTCGACAGCGCAAACAAATGGTCCGGCGAAATCCGTCTTGCCGCCGGCGAGTTTGTGGAGGACATCATGCGCACGGCCAACGACGCCATCGCCCGCTCCCTGGCCGATATTCAGAATGCCCGCAGCAACATCCAGGCCGTTACCGGCAAGCTGGAGGCGGACGCCGGCCAGCCCGCGCAGGAATAAGCGCATTCAACCGAAAGACAGACAACCGCTCAATCGGAGGACCGATCGGGCGGTTGTTTTTTGCCGGCGTTCCGGCGAATCCGGATTGCAACCGGTTTATAAATATGATACAATATATATAGAGAGAGGCCGCACGGCGAATGCCGCACGCACTTTTTTCGGGTTTTTAAGTTGATTTAAGGATGATGCGTAAAATGGAACGCAGAGAGAGTCAAAGGAGGCGCGTCCATGCGCAGCAGAATGATCGAAACCCAAAGCAGAAAAACAAGCGGGGACAAAACCCGGAGAAAAGGAGAGAGTTCCATGAAAAAGAAAATCGCGGCCATCCTGATTTCGATGCTTTGCATCGCATCCGTTTTGACCGGTTGCGCGGTGCAGCAGGCGGGCCGGGGGCAGACGCAAACGACATCCGGCACGATCGGGGCAGACGCAACCACGCGGGAAACGGCGACGCAGCAGGCGGCAGAGACAGACGGGCAGTCCGAGCTGTTCACCGACAGAGATCTCAGCGCCGCCTATGATGAAGAAACGTATACCGTTGAGCTGACCGGAACCGGCGCGGCGTCGGCGTCCGAAAAGGTCAGCGTTTCCGGCTCGGATGTGACCATCACGGGCGCGGGCACGTTTATTTTGACCGGTTCGCTCTCAGACGGCAGCATTCTTGTCGACGCAGACAAGGAGGATAAGGTGCAGCTGGTGCTCAGCGGCGTGCATATTTCTTCCGCGGACTACGCGGCCGTCTATGTGAAACAGGCGGATAAAGTCTTTGTTACGCTGGCGGACGGCACGGAAAACACGCTTTCAAACGGCGGGGCCTACACGCAGCGGGATGACAACGACGTGGATGCGGTCATTTTTTCAAAGGACGACCTGACCTTCAACGGTACGGGCACGCTGACGATCAGCGCGTCGGCCGGGCACGGCATCGTCGGCAAGGACGATGTGAAGTTCGCGGGCGGTTCCTACACCGTGACCGCAGCGGAGCACGCGATCCGCGCAAATGACCTGATCGCCGTTGCGGCGGGCATGCTCTCGCTGCAGGCGGGCGAGGACGGCCTGCACGCAGAAAACAGCGAGGATGAAACGCGCGGCAATATCCGGATCCTTGACGGCGAGATCACCGTCCGCTGCAAGGACGACGCGGTTCACGCGAATACGCTCCTGCAGATCGACGGCGGCAATCTGGATCTCAAGGGCGCGGAGGGCCTGGAGGGCACCTATGTCCGCATCAACGCGGGTGACATTTTCATCAGCGCCTCGGACGATGGGATCAACGCCGGGCGCAAATCCTCCGCCTATGTGCCGACCGTGGAGATCAACGGCGGCGAGGTGACGATCGTCATGGGCGAGGGCGATACGGACGGTGTGGATTCCAACGGCAACCTGATCATTACCGGCGGAACCATTGACGTGACCGCAAATTCCTCATTCGACTATGACGGCACGGCGGAGTATACCGGCGGCGTGGTGATCGTCAACGGAAAAGAGGTCACGTCCATCCCCAATCAGATGATGGGCGGCGGCAAAGGCCGGCCGTGAGAGTAAAAACAGAAGGATAGAACGGGGCGGCCCGCCGGTCAGCGCGTCAGGCTGTAATTTCGGGCGAAGTTCTTTTCCCAGGTCGCCTCAATGCCCCTGCGCCATGCAAGCGCCGCGTCGGTCAGCTCTTTGCACAGCTGCGGCATCGCATCCGCGAGATTGTTCTTTTCGCCGGGGTCGACGCGCAGGTCGGAGAGAAATACCGGCGCGCGCGGTTCCTCGTTTTCATTCAGCCTTCCGTTGAGCACGAGCTTATAGTCGCCGTGCCGCACGGCCGTCTGCTCCTCCATTTCCCAGAAAAGAAAATCGTGGGTGCGTTCGCCGGCGCCGCGGATCAGATCCATCATGCTCATGCCGTCTGTCTGCCGGGCGTCCGGATCGCCGCCGCAGGCTTCCAGCACGGTCGGGAACAGATCGATCGCGCAATGCGGCCGATCGACGACGCGCGGCGCAATCTGCTTCCCCCACGCCAGGATGGCCGGCACGCGGATGCCGCCCTCAAAGAGGCTGAATTTGTGGCCGGAAAACCGGCCCGTCGTTCCGCCGTAATAGGGATCCTCCGTGCCGTCCAGCCAGTTGCGGCTCTCCCGCGAGGGCCCGTTGTCGCTCTGGAAATAGAGGATCGTATCCTCCAGCAGACCGAGCTCCCGCAGCTTGCCCACGATTTCTCCCACGCCGTCGTCCACGGCGCTGAGCATGGCCGCGGTGATGCGCCTGTCCCACGGCAGGTCCGGAAAGCGGTCAAGATAGCGCGCCGGGGCGTGCATGGGATAATGCGGCGCGTTATAGGCGACATACAGGAAGAAAGGGTCCTCCCGGTGCCGCTGAATGAAATCAACGCTTTTTCGGGTGATGCGTTCGGTCAGATATTCCCCGTTGGCATAGACCTCCGTGTCGTTTTCCCACAGGTCGTGCGTCGGATCGGCGCCGCCGTCGGCCATGCCGTAATAGAAAATGTGAGAATAATAATCCAGGCATCCGGCCAGAAAGCCGCTGAATTCGTCAAAGCCGTTTGCGTTCGGGCGGCATTCGGGCCGCAGGCCGAGATGCCATTTGCCGCAAAGGCCCGTCGCATACCCCATCTGTCTGAGCGCGGTCGCCAGCGTGGGCACCTCCGGCGTCAGTCCGCTGGCTCTGCGGTGCCCCGCCAGGATCGCCCGGACTCCGGCGTTGCCGGGATAGCGGCCCGTGAGCAGGGCCGCTCTGGACGGTGAGCAGACGGGCGACGCGGAATACATGGAGGTAAAGCGGATGCCGTCTTGCGCAAGCGCGTCAAGATGCGGCGTTTGCAGATCCGTCGCCCCCATGCAGCCCAGATCGCCGTAGCCCTGATCATCGGTCAGGATCACGATCACATTCGGTTTTTTCATTCTGATTCCCCTCCCGTCAGACGGTATCGGATTTCACACGGTTATTTTACAACAAGAGAATCATAACAGTCAAGAAGGAAACTGCAACATGAAGGATTTGACACTGCTGATCAAGCCGGCCGCGGGGCTGTGCAACATGGACTGCGGATACTGCTTTTACAAAACGGCGAGCGAAACGAGAGAAAACCGGATCATGACCCGGGAAACGGCGGGGCGGCTGATTGAGAAGATCGGCGAAGAAAACCCGTCGCATCTGCAGCTGATTTTTCAGGGCGGCGAGCCGACGCTTGCAGGGCTGGAGTTTTATGCATACTTCACGGAAAAAGTCAGGGAAACCCTGCAAGCGGACGCGGCGTATTCCATTCAGACAAACGGCTTGAATGTCGACGGGAAAACCGCGCGGTTCTATCGGGACAACGACTTTCTCGTGGGCGTTTCGCTCGACGGCGGCCGCAAAACAAACGACCGCTATCGCCGGGATAAAAACGGCAACAGCGTGCTCCCGCAGGTGCTCACCGCGATCGCTCTGCTGGAGCGCTACGGCGTGCCGTACAACATCCTGTCGGTCGTCGACAACGAAAACGCGGCGGAGATCGACGCCACCTACGCCTATTTCAAAAAGCACGGGTTTTACAATCTGCAGTTTATCCCCTATGTGGATGAGCGGGCGGGGATCTCCCTTTCCGCCGCAGCCTATGAAGCGTTTCTCAAGCGGCTGTTTGATCTCTGGTATGACGATTTTGACCCGGATGACATGATACAGATCCGCCACTTGAATAATTATATTGATATTCTCGCGGGCTATCCGCCCGAAAACTGCGCGATGTGCGGCGTGTGCGGCGGCTATTTTGTCGTTGAAGCGAACGGCGATCTTTACCCCTGCGATTTCTACTGCAGGCCGGAGGACCGGATCGGCAGCATTTTTGACGAACGCCCGTTTGCAATGGGCGAAAAGCAGAAACGCTTTATCGAGGAGTCCCTGATCATCCGCGAAACGTGCAAACACTGCAAATATTACAGCCTTTGCCGCGGGGGATGCAAGCGCGACCGGATCGACGGCCTGACAAAAAACAGGTACTGCGAAGCGTATTACAATTTCTTTGACTATGCGCTCGAGCGGCTGGTGAAGGTCGTGAACCGGCTGCAGAATGCCTGACAAACAGGCAAATCCTCCGAAAGAAGCAGGAAAAGCGGAGAATCCGGACAGGAAAAACGAAAAAAATGCTTGACTTTTCCTTTCTTCTCTGTTAAAATTTATAGGCTGTCGTCAGACAGCAGGAACAAACTATATTTTCCTTGCCGCGGGTCAGGCCGCGGCCAAAGACCAGAAGGAGGTGCCAAACGCATGTACAAGTACGAAACCATGGCAGTATTTTCAGTTGCGAACGGTGATGAGGCGGCGCAGCCGCTCCTTGAAAAGTTCAAGGCGCTGATCGAAGCCAACGGAACCCTTGAGAGCATCGACGATTGGGGCAAGCGCAAGCTCGCGTATCCGATCAACGATGAGCCGGAGGGATACTACGTGATCTTCAACTACGAGGCCTCCGGGGAGTTCCCCGCAGAGCTGGACCGTATCTTCAAGATCACGGACGGCGTGCTTCGTTCGCTCATCATCCGGAAAGAAGACTAAGGAGGCCGCATCATGTTGAACTGTGCCGTCATTATGGGCAGACTTGTTGCAGACCCCGAGCTTCGCAAAACGGGCAGCGGAATTTCCGTTACCTCGTTCACGGTCGCTGTTGAGCGTCGCTTTTCGCGCAACAACGAGGACCGTCAGGCCGATTTTATCGACGTCATTGCCTGGAGACAGACCGCGGAGTTTGTCTGCAAGTTCTTCGGCAAGGGCTCGATGATCGCCATTCAGGGCTCCATCCAGACCAGAAACTATGAGGATCGCAACGGCAACAAACGCAAGGCCGTTGAGATCGTGGCGGATAACGCCAGCTTCTGCGGATCCAAGAGCGAGACGGGCACGACCGGCGGCTATCGCGCCGAGAGCCCGATGAACACGCAGCCTGCGCCGTCCTTTGCAACGGCGGATGAAGGCGACTTCAAGGAAATTCCCGAAGACGATCTCCCGTTCTGAGAGATCGCCGCATGAAACTGAAAAGGAGGTTAATCCATGGCTTACGAAAGAAATGACAGACGCCCCAACAAGAAGGGCCGCAGAAAGGTTTGCTCCTTCTGCGTGGATAAGATCGATGTGATCGATTACAAGGATGTGAACCGTCTGAGCAAGTTTACATCCGAGCGCTCCAAGATCCTGCCCCGCCGCGTGACCGGTACCTGCGCGAAGCATCAGCGCGCGCTGACCACCGCGATCAAGCGTGCGCGTCAGGTGGCGCTGATCCCCTACACCAGCGACTGAGAAAACAGCACACAAACCCGAACGGGTCTGCATTGATTTGCAGGCCCGTTTTTTTATCGCACTGCGCAAAGAAAACGGATAGAATCGGCAAAAACTGTTGCGCCCGAGGGGAGAAAATGATAAAATGTAATCAAAGAGCATCCTGCGCGCTGCTTTTGTTTCCGAATTGTCATTCTTTCTTTAACATTTGTAATTTGACTTTCGTTTTTTGTCGAAATATAATGAGGGTGGAACGAAAAGATGCAAAGGGGGGATCTTTGATGGAACGTTCCAAATCCGCAGCCGGTCTTGCGCCGGGTTGGCTGTATTTTTATGTCCACTTCGTCACCGAGGTCGTGTGCTTTTTCGCACTCGGCCGTCTGGCGGGGGACAGCGCTTATCTCTGGATCATGCCGCTGGTTTATGACGCGCTGGCGTTTGTGCCGCAGTCGCTCATCGGCGCATGGAGCGACCGGCATCCGCGCTGCAGCTTTGGCCTGATCGGCCTGGCGCTGCTGTCTGCCGCCTCGCTGCTGTTTTTGCTGCCGGGCAAAACGGCGGCGGTCATCGCGCTGATCGTGCTGTGCATCGGCAACGCCTGCACGCATGTCAACGGCGCTGAGGTGACGCTGCGCAGCGCGGCCGGGCATCTTGCGCCGAGCGCGATCTTTGTGTCCGGCGGCTCCTTCGGCGTGATTACCGGGCGGCTGCTGGCCAAAACGGCCCTGCCGATCTGGGTGATGGCCGTGTTCGCGCTTACAGCGATCCCGTTCGTGCTGCTCGCGGAATATGACCGGCGCGCGGCGGACAAAACGGCGCGGCCCTGCGCGGCCTTTCGCTATGCGTCCGAAAAGGTGCCGGCCGTCGCGGTGATCCTGGTCGCGGTGCTGATCGTGATCGTGCGCGGCTATATGGGCTACGGCATTCCGACCGCGTGGAAAAAGACCGTGCTGCAGACCGTGCTGCTCTATGTGGCCATGGGCGTGGGCAAGGCGGCCGGCGGCCTGCTCGCCGATCGTTTCGGCGTCAAGCGGGTCGCGCTGTTCAGCGCGGCTGCCGCGCTGCCGTTCCTGCTGCTGGGAGATGAGCACATGCTGATCTCGCTGATCGGCGTGATGTTCTTCAGCATGACGATGTCGATCACGCTCGCGCTGCTCGTTTCCGTGCTGCCGGAAGCGCCGGGTCTGGCCTTCGGCCTGACGACGATCGGCCTGTTTCTCGGCACGGCGCCGATCTTCTTCTTCAAGTTTACCACCGTGCGCGCAAACGGCATCATCATTGCCGCGCTCACGCTGCTTTGCCTGATCGGCATGGCGATCATTATCAGAAAGGATGAAAAACGGTATGTCTGATTTTCGTTGGCTGTTTGACGCGGCGCTCGCGGCCCATGTGCGCACGCCGCTGCTGATTCTGACAATCGTGGTCCTGCTGATCATCGCGGTGACGGCCGTGCTGGTTGCGCAGACGCTGAAAAAGCAGCGGCTGATTTCGGCGGCGCAGGCGCAGGAGGAAACGCCGCAGGCGACGGAGGATGCGCCGTGCTGAATCTGCTGCCGTATTACATGGTGCGCAACCTGCTGCTGACCGTGGCGATTGAAACCGCTCTGGCCGCGCTGCTCGGTCTGCGCCGGCGGGATCTGCTGTATGTGGCGCTGGCCAACGTCATGACCAACCCGCTTGTGAATGTCAGCACCTTCCTCGCGGGCTTCTTCGGCGGCGCGAAGGTGCGCCTGTGGGTGCTGATCGCCGTGGAGCTTGCCGCCTTCGGCAGCGAGGGCTTCGTCTATTATAAAACACTGGAAAAACGCCGGCCGCATCCGTTCCTGCTTTCGCTGCTGTGCAACGCGGCGTCCTACGGAGCGGGCCTGGCGATCAATGCGATTTTTCATTAAGAGGAGGCAACGCAATGAAACGTGTATTTGCCGCGGTTGCGGCGCTTATGCTCAGTCTGCAGCTGGCGGTCATGGCCTTTGCCGACGCAGCTGCGCCTAATGACCCGAAGCAGATGCTTTCGGGCGCGACGCCCGGCGCGGTGATCCTCATCGCGGCAGTCGTCCTGCTTGCCGCTGTCTGCATTCTGCTTGCGCACAGAAAGAAAAAGAAAGCCGCGCAGGCGAAGGAAGAAGAAACTGATTTTGGAGGGGATACCGAATGAAACTGCACAAATTGTTTGCCCTGCTGTTGGCCGCGCTGCTCTGCCTGAGCATTCCGACGGTCGCGTTTGCGGATGGCGAGGGCCCGCACTTTACCGCGCTCAAAGCCACGGTCGAAAAGGAAGGCGGGATCCCGCTGTATTCGTATGATTACGAAAACTCGGATGACGATTGGACCCTCAAGCCGAAGGGCATCACGATCCCGCAGGGGACCGAGCTGACGCTGACCGGCGAATTCGACGAGGACGGCGTCATGTATTTCTGGCTGGAATATCAGGAGGAATACGGCTATGTGCGCAAGGATGACGTGCACCTGGATCTTTCCGAAGTTGCGCCGGCTGATGAAAACGCCTATGCCGAGCCGCACCACTATGTGGTGGTCGCTCCGAACGGCGCCGAGGTCCACAGCGGCCCCGGCAAATCCTATGAGGTTGTGAAAACGATCCCGAAGGGCAAGGAGATCACCGTGACCCATGCGGATGATCTTTCACCTGACGACGGCTATTCCATCTGGGACTACACGCCCGATGCGCGCGGCTGGGTGCAGACGGGCTATGACCGCGGCGGCGAAGTGGTGTTTGCGCAGTCCGTGAAATACAGAGAATCGACGCGCACGCCGCTCGGCACGCTGAAAACGCGCGAGGATACGCCGTTCTATGCGAATTTCGACGCTGCCTGGCATGGGGATGAGGAATCGAAAGCGCTCGGCACCGTCCCCGCCGGCGAGGAGCTGACGTTTGATCTGTATTCCAATAATTTTGCCTATGTGACTTATCAGGGGAAAACCGGCTGGCTGCCGCTCTGGGAAAACGTGGAGGCGCCGGTTGACGGCTATCTGATGGTCCTGGAAACGCGGCCGCTCTATAAAGAGACGGCAGTCAATGAGAATACCGGCACCGGCAAAAAGATCGAGGCCTATCAGATCGTTCCCTATGATCTCGAAGTGAAGATCAGCGAGGAAGAAGGCCTGGAGCAGGGCGATGACGAATTCTATTCGCAGCCCTATGACACCTGGTACCGCGTCACCGTTGACGGCGCGCAGTACTGGGCACGGTTCAATTCGGAAACCAACAAGGAACCCCTGGAGTTCTACAGTGCGGTCAAGCAGCGCGTCGCGGAGACCTCCAACCTGCTGATATATGAAAAGCCGGATATCGAATCGCAGCGGATCGGCAAGATTCTCGGCGAGGAGCAGATGATTGAGCTGTTTGACTTTTACATTTCGGAGGATGAAGCGCCTGAGCTTTCGGAACGGGAACGCGGCTGGCATTACGTTGCCTACGGTGATCTGCGCGGCTGGTGCCGCTATGATTATAGCCAGGTGGAATGGGTGAACAGTGATGCGATCTATTCGCTGGCGTCCTTCCTGGAGAATCCCGAAAAGAATGTCATCACGGATCAGCTCAAGCCGACCGCCACCGGCGCTGCGGCTGCGGAAACGACCGTGCCGAATAAGACGGACGGCGACGGCATGGCGGTCAAGGCACCGGCGCGCACGATCATTCTCGGCTGCGTCGCCGCTGCCGTGATCCTGGCGCTCGTGGCAGGCGTCAGTGTCGCGCTGATCAAAAAACGCAAACAACCCGCCGCGGAACCGGCGGAGAAGGAGGAGCAGCAATGAATATGAAACGACTTGCCGCGCTCGCGCTGGCCATCCTGCTTTGTCTGGGCTGCGCCGTGACCGCGTTTGCCGATATGGACAGTCCCTCTTTTTCGGAGCTGGAAGCCTATGTCAACAACGAGAACGGCATCACCTTCTACACCTCGCAGCGCAACCCGGAGACAGACAGATATGAACCGATGCCGTCCGCAACGATTCCAAACGGCACGAAGCTGACCCTGCGGGGCACCTATTACAATTATAATGATGACGGAGAGGAAGAGACGGGGAAGGACGCGCTGTATTCGACGACTTACCTGGGCGAGGACGGGTATGTCCGGGGCGGCGACGTGTCCTTCAACGCGGTCGCCGTCACGCCGAAGGAAGCGTGGAAATTCAGCAAGCCCGACAAGCTTGTCGTTATCAACCCGGACGGCGTGCCGATGTACAGCGGCCCGGATACCTTGTTCGAGCGTCTTTCCACGGTGATTCCCTACGGTGCGGATATCGTTTGTGAATACGGCAATACGGACGGATACAGCGATGCGTCCTGGACCTCCGGCTGGTCCTACACCACCTATAACGGCACGAGCGGCTGGGTGGAGACGCCGCAGTACGGCAATGCCTACAATTTTGCCTACCGCGAATCGGGCGAAAGCCTGGTGGTGGAGCCCGTGCAGCTCTATGCCTCGATCAAAGACGCCTATGAAAGCGGCTGGGGCGAAGAGGACGAGCAGCCCAAGCCGATCGTCGAGGTGCCGGCGGGCGCCTTCGTGACCTATGACATCGTTTATCGCGGCGCCAAACGGGATTTCGGTCATGTCACCTATCAGGGGAAGACCGGCTGGATGCTGGTGCAGGACGGCTTCAACGGCCCCGGCACGGAGCAGGTGATCCGGAAATCCGAAGGCTATGTGATGGTCACCGCGCCCAAGGGCGTGCCGACCTATGGCAACATCGGCGACGTGAACTCCAAGACCGGTGAAACGATCCCTGCATATGAGGTCCTGCGCTACGACTATGCCGGCATGGTGGACTTCACGGAATATGACGACAACTGGGAGCCGATCGGCGAAGAAGACTGCTGGACCTGGTATCGCGTGAGCCGCGGCGGCAAGCAGGTCTGGGTCAGAGGCAACGAATGGGTGCACGGCAAGGACGATCTCAGTGTGTTCTGGAATGTGTCAAAAGAAAAGGTGCTCTCGAAAAACGGCATGATCCTTTATGCGCAGCCGCGCACGGACGCCGAGCAGCTTGCGCTGATCCCGACCGGCGCGACGATCCGGACGGAATTCAGCTGGCGAGAAACCGTCGTCGATTACGGCAGTGAAGAGAATGTGACATGGTACTACGGCGTTTATGACAATCATTTCGGCTGGATCCGCGTGCAGGGTGACAAGGAAGAATCCCTGGAGAATCTGGATCAGGGTCTGAACTATGATGAGCTTGACCGCGAGATCCTGCTGCCTCCGGATGTGAAGGCGGCGCTCGAGGCGGAAGAAACCACTGCGCAGACGACGACCGCGCAGGCCGCGGAAGAAACGACGGCGCCGGCTGCGGACGCAGCAGCGGCGGCGGACAGCAAGGCGGTCAAAGCCTCCCCGCGCACGATTGTGATCGGCTGCGTTGCGGCCGCCGGAATCCTGGCGCTCGTAGCAGCGGTTTCAATCCTGCTTGCGCGTAAAAAGAAAGCGGAAAAATAAAAGCGAACGGTGAGATTCGGTGATGCGCAGCTGTGCGTCGCCGGATCTCCTGTGTCCGGAAGGGACGGATTCAAATGAAAAAGCTGTGTGTGATCCTGCTGGTCTGCCTGCTGGGGCTGGGCTGCGCAGTCGCGGCGTTCGGCGACGCCGCTTCACCGTATTTCAATGAACTGGAAGGCTATGTGCAGAAGACCGACGGCGTGCCGCTGCTGGATCCTGACAACCAGCGGATCCTGACGATTCCCTATGGAACGAAGCTGAAAATCACCGGTGTTTATAATTACGACGGCGAAACGACGTATCAGACCTTTTATCAGGGGAAATACGGGAAGGTATCGGAGGACGGCGTGGTTGTCGACCTTTCTCCGGTTTCGCCGGAGGGGCACACTGCGCTTGCGCGGGAGCACCACATGGTCGTCAACGACCCGGACGGCGTCCTGATGTATACCGGCCCCGGAGAGTTTTATGACACGGTCGGTAAAAAACTGCCCTACGGAGCGGAAATCGTCTGCACCCACAGCAACACCGTGCCCGGAGAGAATGCGGTCGGTTCGCCATCCTGGGAATACGGCACATGCAACGGCCGGAGCGGCTGGGTGGAAATCGATTGGGGAAACGGATACTACAAGCTGGCGGAGCTGGTGCGATACGGTGAACCGGACAGCGGCAGAATCTATACCGGTTCGGTGACAGTGATGGAATCCGGAGAACGGCTCTCAAAAACACTGTACGGTGAGAAGATCGGGTCCGAGATCCCGAAGGGGACGACGCTGATCTTTGAAAAATACCACGACAGAAATGCTTATGTGACTTATGCAGGCGTAACGGGATGGCTGTCGCTGTCATCCGAAATGATTGTGGAAGAGCAGGGAACCCTTTATATTTCCGCTTCGAGCGGCGTGGCGCTTTACCGGACTGCGGGGGATCTTTCCAGCAAGACGGAGAGCGTTTTGCCGTACGGGACGCTCATTGACATTTCGGCCGCCTATACGCAGTGGGTTTATAGCAGCAAAACCGGCAGGAACAGCGACACGCGGGACTGGTATCGCGTCAGGTTCAACGGCAAAGACCTATGGGCAATGTTCAATGACCGCACGGACTACGATCTTGACATTGGCGAAGGCACGCCTTATCGGGTGACCGCAAAAGAGGGGGTCCGGCTCTATGCGCAGCCGGATCGCAACAGTGCGTCTGCCGGAACGCTCTCGAAGGGCACAACGGTCCTTTGGACGTGCAGCCATAGGGATGACAGCGTTTGGTGGTATCGGCTGACCGCCGACGGCGCTGCAGGCTGGTATCGGGGAGAGCTGGGGGATGCGTTTGAACGCACGACGCTTGCGGCATCCGCGTCGAAGCCTGTGGCAACCGCCGCCCCGACGACAAAAGCCGCTGCAACGACAAAAGCCGCCGCAACCACGGGTGCGACGACCGCCGCGACGGCAACGGAGACTTCGGTTATCAGCGGTGAAGCCGACGCTGCGCTGACGACGCGCATCGACGCTGAAACAGGCGCTACGGCAGAAACAACGGCAGCCGCACGCGTTCCTGCACAGAAAACCTCCCCACGCGTGATCGTGATCGGCTGCGCTGCGATTGCGGTGATCCTGGCGCTTGTGGCGGCGGTTTCAATCCTGCTTGCGCGTAAAAAGAAAAACGCCGACACGCCGACGGAGTGATCAATTGCAAATATAAAACGGTATAAATAATCAGCGCCGTGCTCATCCGAGCACGGCGCTGTTGCTGTGTGATGAAATTGTTTATTTCGCGAGGTCGCCGACCATCAGCATGAAGGCGCCGATCTGGCCGCCGAATTCCGGCGCGCCGTCCATGATCAGCTTGCCGGTCTTGGCCGAAGCGAGCATGTCGTCTGTGCCGAGCAGGATGCCCAGCGCGCTCTTGAAGGAATCAAAGCGCAGGGTGAAGAACGGCATAGCGCGCTTGTATTCGCCGCGGCCCGCGCGGGTCTTGCCCGCCTTGACGCGGATATACGCCGAAACCTCGGGATGATCGTTGACCGCCAGCGCATACACGCGGTCGGGGGATTTGAGCGCCCAGTCGTGGATCTCCGGGTGGCCCATCTTGTTCAGCTGGCTGATGCCGCTGGTGAGCAGATAGAACATGCACTTGACCATCAGCTGCTGATCTTCCTCTTTTTCGGGCGCTTCCGTCGCGCCGAGGACGTTCGCCATCTTCAGCAGCGTCATCACGAAGGCGACAAGCGTGCCGGCCTTCTTGACGCCGTGAATCTTGGGGATCGCGTCGAGCGTGATCTTGCCCTTGAAGAAGGCGTTGAGCTTCTCAATGCTCTTGAACTGCAGCTCAATGTGGGGATCCTCCGCCAGGCAGGTGTGCACGAGCCATTCGCCGCTGTTGACGACGAAATGCATGCCGACCTTGCCTTCGGGGCTGTCGGGATAAAGGGCGCTGACCTGAATCACGGCGTGCGCATGCTCGAATTTCTTTTTCAGCTCCGGCACTTCAGTCGCGAGCACCTTCACGAGCGGCAGCGCAGCGTTCAGAAATATTTTATTGGAATATAAGTCTTCCTGTGAAACAGCCATGGGTTGCGCTCCTTTCTCGATTAGAATTCGTCGTCCCAGTTATCGTCTTCCTCGAAGTCCATCTTCATCACGTCGCGCACGGCGGCGATGATGCCGTTGGAGTCGATGCCGACCTCGGCCATGATATCCTCATGCAGGCCGATCGGGGCGAACTTGTCGGGATGGCCGAGCTTGCGGAACGCGCAGGCCTTGCCGCCTTCCACGACCACCTCGGCCACAGCGGAGCCGAGACCGCCGATGGTGCTGTGATCCTCCACGGTGATGATGCGGCGGGTATCCAGCACCGCCTTCATGATCGCGTCGCGGTCGATGGGCTTGATCGTGTGCATATTCAGCACGCGCACCTTCAGGCCGTCGGCGTTCTCAAGGAATTTCGCAGCCTCACGCGCCTGGAAGACGCAGGAGCCGCAGGCGATGACGGTGATGTCAGTGCCGGGATGCACTTCGACGGCCTTGCCGACCTCGAAGCCGTAATCCTGGCTGTCATAGAGCACGCGGTCGAAGCCGCGGTTGATGCGGATGTAATAGGGGCCGAAGTTCTCATACGCCGCGTTGACCGCGTTCGCGGTCTCAAGGCCGTCCGCCGGCACGATGACCGTCAGATTCGGCATGGCGCGGGTGATGGCCAGGTCCACGATCGCGTGGTGGGTGGAGCCCGCCTGACCGAAGGAGGTGCCCGCGTGGGTGGCGATGATCTTCACGTTGGTGTTCTGATAGCAGATGTCCGTGTGCAGCTGATCGCACGCGCGCATCGAGGTGAAGGCCGAGAAGCCGGAAGCAAAGGGGATCAGGCCGGCTCTTGCCATACCGGCGGCGACGCCGAACATATCCTGCTCCGCGATACCGACGTTGAACACGCGCTCCGGGCAAACCTTCAGCACTTCGCCGAGCTTGGTCGATTTCGCAAGGTCGGGCGTGACGGCGACGACCTTGGGGTCCTTCTGAACGATATCCGCAATTGCCTTGCCGTAGATTTCCGCAGTCGAAAGCTCAGTCTGGTCAATTGCATTGTATACGAATCCGCCTGCCATGATTATTTGCCCTCCTTTTCCGCTCTCGCAACACGGGCTTTATAATCCTCTTCCAGCTCCGCGTTGAATTTCTCAAACAGCGCATCGTCGATCGCGCCGTAGTGCCAGAGGTAGTCGCCCTCCATGGTCTTGATGCCGGCGCCCTTCTTGGTATCCATCAGGATGCAGGTCGGCGCGCAGGGCTCCTTGGAGCGCTCGATGGCGGTGTCAATGGCGTCGCAGAGCGCGCCGATGTTGTTGCCGTCCACCACGATGGTGTTGAAGCCGAATGCGGTCATCTTGTCCGCCAGCGGCTCAAGCTTCATGACGTCCTCGGTCGGGCCGTCGATCATGCAGTGGTTGCGGTCGATGAACACAATGCAGTTGGAAAGCTGATAATGATTCATCGTCATAAAGCCTTCCCAGTTGGAGCCTTCGCCGAGCTCGCCGTCGCCGGTGGCGACATAGGTCAGGAAGTCCTTGCCGAGCACGCGGGCGGCCAGCGCCGTACCGGCGGCGATGGAAGCGCCGTGGCCCAGGGAGCCGGTGGAAGCGTCCACGCCGACGACCTTGTTGGAATCCAGATGCATGCCCATCTTGGAGCCGGACAGGTTGAAGGTCTTGAGCATTTCCACATCATTGAAGCCCTTGTCGCAAAGCACGGGCGCATAGGCGATCGCCGCGTGACCCTTGGAGAGGATGAAACGGTCACGATCCTCCCACTGGGGATCCTCCACCTTGATGTTGAGGTATTTGTGATAGAGCACGGTGAGCAGATCCATGATGCTCATGCCGCCGCCGATGTGGCCGCTGCCTGCCCAGACCGTGGTCTGCAGGCAGAGCTTGCGCAGCTCAAACGCCTTTTTTTCGAGCGCGAGCCATTCCTGCTTTGATAATGCCATAGGGATGTGCCTCCTTAATCAATCATTTTTTTATTTGCGTGCCGGACTGCCTTAAAACAGCTCCGGATGGTTCTTTGCAACGGTCTTGAACGCATCGTCCGCGATCTCGAGCGTGAGGTTGATATCCTCATGGGTCAGGGACGCGTTGATGAAGTGGTTGTGGTGCGAGGCAAAGAAAGCGCCGCGGTTGACGCATTCCGCGATCCATTCCTGATGCAGCATCAGGCTGTCGTCGTTGGCGATGCGCAGATAGAACAGCGCCGGCGCGCCGGAGACGACCAGATCGAAGCCGTTTTCGGCAGCGGTCTTCTTGAGGCCCTCGGTCAGCTCGGTGCCGAGCTCACGGAAGAGCTTCGGCGCATCGATTGCCTTCATCTTGTTGATGCAGGCGATGCAGGCCGCGAACGGCACGGAGCTCATCCAGTAGGAGCCGGTGTAGGACAGGCCGGCAGCGGCGCCCTTCAGGAAGTCCTTTCCGCAGAAGGCGGACATATTGTAGCCGTTGGCAAGCGCCTTGCAGAAGCAGATGATATCCGCTTCGAAGCCGAAGTAATGGTCGGAGCCCTGCAGGTCCAGACGGAAGCCGGCGCGCACGTCGTCGATGATCAGCACGATCTCGTTCTCGGTGCAGATGCGGCGGACCTCTTTCCAGAAGCCTTCCATCGGATACTTGTTGTCATAGAAGTTGCCGTGGTCATAGGGCTGCGCGATCAGCGCGGCGATCTCGCCTTTGTTTTCCTCGATCGTCTGCTTGAACAGCTCGATGTTGTCCCAGGGCAGATAGATGTTGTTGGCCACATCCTCGGGCGTGACGCCGGGATAGTCGATCTTCTGCACCATCGGGGAAACGCCGTGATAGAAGCCCTTGAAGAAGATCAGCTTTTTGCGGTGGGTGTGGGCGCGGGCGGTGAGGATGGCGCCCTGCGTGGCGTCGTTGCCGTTCTTGGCGAAGAACGCCCAGTCCGCGCTCGCGACCGTGTCGGTCAGCAGCTCGGCGCATTCGACCATGACCTTGCCGGGGGAGGTGGTGCAGTTGCCGAGCTTGAGCTGCGCGAGCGCTGCGGCGTCAACATCCGGATCATTATAACCGAGCACATTCGGGCCGTAAGCGCACATATAGTCGATGTATCTGTTGCCGTCCACATCCCAGAAGTAGCTGCCCTGGGCCTTCTCGGCGAAGCGCGGCCAGCGGTTGACGGGGATGAACAGGCCTTCGGCGGAACCGAGGTGGCCGTAAACGCCGGCGGGAATGACTTTTACCGCACGGGCATACCATTCGTTGGATTTCGTGGTATCATACAGCGGAAACGTTTTGCTCATTTTTAATTTCCTCCTTTACGCCAGATAAATTGCAACTCTGTCGAGAATGCGATTCACGTTGTCGAGCATGCTTGCAAGGCCGCGCATTTCCACCTTGCCGGTGCCGACGCACTCAAGGGCGTTGACGGTGCCTTCAAACAGCGCGCGGGCGGTTTCGATGGAATCGAACATCATGGAAGCGCGGAAGGTCTCGGGCACATGCTTGAGGGCAAGCAGGCGGTGATCCTTGCAGCGGATCTCGACGGCGGGGCCGTCCTTGACGCCCAGCTTGACGCTGCCGTCCACGATGTTGCTCGCGCTGAATTTGCCGATCTCGTCGTTGTTGCCGATCTGCGCGATGGCAACGCCGATGGTGTAGAGCATGAGCGTGGTGCTGATGCGGAAGAAATCGGGATCCTTCAGATCCTCGGGATCCGGCCGCATGTACTTGTTGAGCAGATCGGTCAGCGGGGTGAACTGCTTGAGCAGGAAGGGCAGATGCGTGAAGCCTTTGCTGGGGATGGGGGTGACGGTGCCGTCGATCAGGCCGTTGAATTTCTCCGGGGAGCTGAACGGCAGCTTGACCTGGCATTTGTCACAGCCCTGCTCCATGCGGCAGCGGCCGTTGGCAAAGGTGAGGGTCGCGCTCGGGCCGCCTTTGACGTCAAAGCCGATGGAGATCGGCTTTTTGTTCTTCAGCAGCGCGCTTGCCTCCGGTGCAAGCTCGCAAAGGTTTTCGAGCGTGCCCAGCACAGCGTAAAGGTTGATATACGCCATGGTTTTTTGATCGGTCATGGTTGATCCTCCTCTTTTCCCGTTAAAAACGGTAAAATATATAGTATCGATATATATAATAACAAAAAAGCTGGGCAATGTCAACAAAACAACGCGAGAAACTGCAAAAAAAATATGAAAATCCTTCAAGGATTCCCGCGCCGCTCTGCAGCGGACCGACGGGGAAGTTTTAATAAAATATGAACGGAACGTCTTGCATTCTGTTTGGAAACATAGTATAATCATAGACAGATTTATCTACTATCAGCAAAGAAAACGAGGGATTCCGTATGCACTTTAAAAAACGCCTGGTCGCCATGCTGCTGGCGCTGACTCTGTTTGTGACCGGTCTGGTCTGTGTTCCCGCCTCCGCGGCCGGCAGACGCAAGACCCGTCTGTCCCCCGACGCCGTCAGTGTGCAGACAGTCAGTCAGTACCGCGAGCTGCTTGAAAAAGGGTATCCGACGATCACAACAGAGCAGTTTCTGCGCTTTACGAAAGCGCTCAGCTTCGTGCGCCGTCTGCTGACCGGGCGCGTGTTTTCTCCGGCAGAATATTACAATCTGACCATGAGCGAGGAGCTGAGCCAGCTTTGCGCCTATATCTGCGAAAATTCCGGCCTGGATATCGAGGCGCTGCTTACGCACTTGCCGGAAACCAAGCAGATTGCGGAGCTGGTCGTGGATTCCTTCGGCATTGACACCGTGGCGTTCCGTGACAAATGCTTTGAGGAGCAGATGCGTCTTTGGGATGAGGGGCGGCACGCCGAATCCAACATCCTGTTTTTCCTCGGCGTTTTCTTCAGCATCATGGAGAGCTGCGAGGTCTACACGATCCCCACGGAGGATGCGAACGTCGTGGAGGTCGTGCTGAAGATTACGTACCGCGACGGCGGCGAACAGATCCTGCACCCGAATCTCTTTATCAATACGGAAACCGGCGAGGCCTTCGGCAAGGATGACCGCGGCATGGTCAACGTCGGCTTCAACTGCTCCATTTACGACCTGATGACCTATGCGACCGTTCACGCCTGGCAGCGGGAATTCGGCTTCATGCTGTTCTATGACCTGTTCTGCTATTCCGTCCCGATCGTCTTTGCCTACAATACCCGCCGGTTCAAATTCGACTATGCGGGCAAGGACTGGATGATCCAGATCTGGAAGGGCAAATATGTGATCACCAACGGCTGCGAGGTCGGCGTTTACAACCGCCCGGCCGGCCGCATCGGCACCTATTACGACTGCGCCTCCGACGAGGAAATGATGACCATGTCCATGGAGCTCTGGCACGGCGACGAGCTGATCCTTAAGGACGGGCCGCGTCTGCACTGGTGGCTCAATGCGTTCAAGATGGGCAAGACGATGTATCTTGCGCAGAGCATGACGCTGAAATTCACCATTGACATGCCGGATCAGGAGATGGTGGACGCCTTCCTGGCGTCGGTGGAAAAGGAATACCATCATGACGTCACCGCCGTTGCGGACGGGCTGACCGTCAGCTGCGAGTGGGCGGCCGTCGATTATTAAAAAGGAATACCCGGTCGGTGCGCAGCCGGCCGTCTAGGAGGATATAGAAATGAAAGAAAGCAGCGCAAGCTACGCAAAAGAAGCCTATGCCATCATCCGCCACGCGGCGGAAGAGATCGGCGCGCGGTTGCCCGGCTCCGAAAACGAACGGAAATTCGCAAACTACATGGGCGACAAGCTCCGCGCCATCGGCGTCGAGCCCAAGAAAGAGGAATTCGCGGTCTCCCCGCGCGCCTCGATCGGCGGCATCCCCTATGCCGGCTGGGCCGGCGTGATCCTTTGCATCGCCTCGTATTTCGCAAGAGCGATCCCGTATCTCTGGTTCCCCATGGCGGCGCTGGGCCTGCTCACGATCCTCTGGCTCGTCTTCAGCGTCTTCCTTTACAAGCCCTGGTTTGACATGTTCTTCAAGCAGCAGGTTTCGCAGAACGTCTACGGCGAGCTCAAGCCCGAGGACGGCGAATATGATTACACGATCATCCTCTCCGGCCACACGGATACGAGCTGGAACTGGAAGCATTCCGAGCATGCCTACAAGTATAAGGATAAGCCGATTCTCGGCATCCTCGCGACTTACGGCAAGGTCGGTCTGGGCGCGATCAGCTTCTTTGTGATGGCGTTCTATTCCATCTTCCAGGCCGTGATTTACGGCGGTGTGATCTTAGGCGCGCAGTGGGCCGAGATGGCGCTCTCCGGCAGCCAGTATATGCAGTACGGCCTGCAGCCGCCGGCAATCGCCCTTTTCTATGCGTCGCTTGACCGGTGGATGCTGTTTGTGCCGATCCTCTGCTGCATCTTCTGCTTCTTCGTCATCATGTGGGCGGATCCCCATCCCGAGAACGCCTCCCGCGGCGCAATGGACAACGCCAGCGGCATCGCGCTTTCCTATGAAGTGCTGAAATACTTCAAGGAGAACCCCGAGCAGATGCCCCCGCGCTGCCGCATCATCGACCTCAACTGCGGCTCCGAGGAAGCCGGCCTGCGCGGCTCGATGGCCTTCACCGCCGAGCATAAAAACGACGATCTGGTGCAGAACGCATGGAATATCAACATCGATTCCGTTGCGGACAAGGACTATTTCGAGGTCGTGATTCAGGACGACTGGCAGTTCACCCGCTTCGATACCGATATGGAGCAGATGTTCAAGGATACCTTCGCGGAGCTCGGCATCGAGAGCAAGACGAACGGCTGCATCCACAACCCCGTCGGCGGCTGCGACAGCACCCCGATGACGAAGGCCGGCATCAAATCCGTGACCTTCGCGGCGCAGAATCCGATCCTGACCTATTATTACCACACCTGGCGCGACATGCCGGACCGCTTTGAGGAGGAGACCGTGGGCAACGGCTTCGACGTGGTCCTCGGCGTGATCGAAAAAATCGCGGCCTTCCAGGCGGTCAACGGCTACAACGGCCCGCAGAAGAAAGTGAAAAAAACGCGCCCCGCGGTTCAACCCGTTGTGTATGACGACGTGCAGGAAGCCGCGCAGGACGACGTGCAGGAAGACGTACAGGAAGATACGCAGATCTGATTTCGGTTTTTCGGGCGGCGGCTGAGAATGCCGTCGCCCTGTTTCTTTCGGAGGACTTTTTATGCTGACGATCAAAACGGCCGCCCGCACGGCGCTGGCCAAAAGCGTTTCGGCGCTCTATACCGCCGCGTCCCTGCCGCATCGCGCGGGCACGGCGTCGCCCGCGAAAACGCCGGCGACCTTTCTGCCCGTGCTGCGCTTTGCCGCCTGCAGCGATATTCATCTGAGCGGCGATCCGGATTCCGCGGAGGCGCAGCGCTTCGCCGCCATGCTGGAAACGGTCTATGCCTATGCCGCGCAGCAGGCGTACACCGGCTTTGACGCGCTGCTCGTGGCGGGCGATATGACCAATTGCGGCGGCGAGGAGGAATACGACGTCTTCAACGCCGTGCTCAAGGCGCATCTGCGCCCGGAAACGCAGCTGCTGGTCGTGACCGGCAATCACGAATACATCCGCTACCGCAAGGTGGACGCCTCGCAGGGGAGCCGCGTGTTTGCGCGCAAAATGCAGCGCGCGGAGGATCTGCACGCGGTCATCAACGGCTACCATTTCATCGGCTGCTCCTACAGCGAGGACGGGCGCACCTTCAAAGCAAAACTCCCGTGGCTGGCGGCGGAGCTGAAAAAAGCCGCGGCGGAAAGCGGCGGGAAACCGGTCTTTTCCTTCCAGCATCCCGCCCCGTGGGCGACGATTTACGGCAGCGCCGACTGGGGCGACGCCGATGTGCCGCGCATGCTGCGCAAATGCCCGCAGACGATCAATTTCTCCGGGCATTCCCATTATCCGATCAATGATCCCCGGTCGATCTGGCAGGGCGGCTACACCGCGCTGGGCTGCGGCACGCTGAGCTATTTTGAAACGGAGCTGGACTGCTTCGCCGGCAATTTCCCCTATGAAACAAAGCAGGCGGCGCAATTCTATGTCGTGGAGGCGGACGCGCAGGGCAATGTGCGCATCCGTGCCTACGACCTGATCACGTCGCAGTGGTTCAATCTGGAATATTATCTGCCCGCGCCGGCCGGCAAGCGGCAGGATTATCTCTACCGGCTGCAAAAGCAGCGCGACCCCGCGCCCGTCTTTCCGCCCGAAACGCAGATCCACACGGAAACGGACGCCGAGGGGCATACGCTGCTGGTCTTCACCGGCGCGAAGGACGCCTTTGCCGTGGACAGCTACAAGGGGACGGTGCTGCGCGGGGGCGTGCCGGTGCAGTCCTTCAACTTTTCCGGCAAATACATGTATCTCTTTGAGCCGGACGTCTACACCGCCGATCTCGGCCTGCTCGCGCCCGGCAATTACACCGTCACCATCCACGCGATGAACTGCTACGCAAAGCTTTCAAAGCCGCTGGTGTTCCGTTTTCAGGTGCGGGCGGACAGGAAAAAGGGGAGTTGATTTCATGCGCAAACGACTGTACGAGATCATTGAAGCCGCGCAGGAGGACGATAAATTCAGCGCAGCCTATGACTGGTTTATGATGGCGGCCATTCTCATCAGCATTTTGCCGCTGGCATTCCACAAAGTGAACGCTGGGTTCATTCTGATCGACCGGATCACCGTGGTGATTTTTATCATCGATTATATTCTTCGGCTCCTGACCGCGGATCTGAAGCTGAAAAAAGGCGCCGCTTCGTTTGTGCTCTATCCCATCACGCCCATGGCAATCATCGATCTGGTGTCGATCCTGCCGTCGCTGACGATTCTCCACGGCGGATTCCGCCTGCTGAGAATCTTCCGCTTGTTGCGGACATTCAAGGCGTTTCGCGCGTTCAAAATCATACGCTATTCCAAGAGCATCAACATGATCATTGACGTGATCAAAATGCAGAGGAAGTCCCTCGGCA
This sequence comes from Clostridia bacterium, assembly GCA_017428525.1. Classification (GTDB taxonomy): domain Bacteria; phylum Bacillota; class Clostridia; order Oscillospirales; family Acutalibacteraceae; genus CAG-177. The sequence goes on from JAFRQQ010000002.1 coordinate 160,958, forward strand.
CGGTCGCGGGGCTGACGGTCGCCTACGTGGCGTTTTCCGCGCTCGTGATTTTCAACGTGGAGCCGCAGTCGTTCGATACGTTTTTTGAAGCGTTCTACTGGGCGATGGTGTCGCTGGCCACGGTCGGCTACGGCGATATTTATCCCGTCACCACGGTCGGCAGAATCGTGACGATCGTCTCCTCGGTGCTCGGCATTGCGATTGTGGCGCTCCCCGCGGGCATCATCACGGCGGGCTTCATGGAGCTTCTGCGGGAACAGTCAGAGGCGGCCCCCGCTGCCCCCGCGGCGGATGCGGCGGAATCGGCAGGGGAGCAGCCGGACGACTGACCGCCGCCGACAATACAAAAAAAGAATCAGCGCATCGCCTTGTTCGGGCCATGCGCTGATTTTCTTATTGTTTATTTATCGTTTTTATATTTCCGTTTGGTGATATAAATCGGCCGCTTCTTTGTCTGGATATAGGTGCGGGCGATGTATTCGCCGATGATGCCGATGCAGAGCAGCTGTATGCCGCCGAGCAGCAGGATCAGCACCACGATCGTCGCGTAGCCCTCCACGTCAATCCCGAAGATCAGCTTCTGGAAGATGACGACGAACAGATAGATCACCGACAGGACGGAGGTGATCAGACCGATCACGGTCGCGACCCGCAGCGGCGCGGTCGTGAAGGCGAAGATGCCCTCGAGCGCGTATTTGAACAGCTTCCAGAAGGACCATTTGGATTGGCCGCTTGCGCGCTCCTGCGCCCGGTAGGGGATGAATTCGGTCCGGAAACCGACCCAGGAAAACAGGCCCTTGGAGAAGCGGAAATACTCATCCATGCGCAGCACGGCCTCGGCCATCGGCCGGCGCATCGTGCGGAAGTCGCTCGCGCCCTGCACGAATTCGGTATCGGAAAACCGGTTGATCAGCCGGTAAAAGGCGTTCTTGAAGAAGACCAGCGCCTTGCTTTCGCGGCGGTCCTCCTGATAGGCGGCCACGCAGTCGATCTCCGGCTGCGCATCCAGCATGCGCACCATTTCGAGCGCGATGGCCGGACGCTGCTGCAGATCGGCGTCGATGATCGTCACATAGTCGCCTTCCGCTTCGGCGAGACCGGCATACATGGCGGCCTCCTTGCCGAAGTTGCGCGAAAAATCGATCACTTTTACCGGGCAGTCCGCTTCGGCGCAAAGGGTCTGCAGCGCGCGGAGCGTGCCGTCGCTGCTGCCGTCGTTGACAAAAACCAGCTCGTAATCAAAGCCCGCCGCAGAAAAGTCCTGCCGCACCGTTTCATAGAACAGCGGCACGTTGGCTTCCTCATTGTAGCAGGGCACAACCAATGAAAGCTTCATGCAAGCCTCCGATCAGACCCCGGCAGCGGCCTTGAGCGCCGCCGTGCGGTCCGTGCGTTCCCAGGGCAGCTCCACATCCGTGCGGCCGATCTGACCGAGCGCGGCGATCTGCCGATAGATCGGGCGGCGCAGGTCGAGCGCGACGATGATACCCGCGGGCGTCAGGTCGAATTCCCTGCGCACGAGATCGGCGATCTCCGGGTCGGCGATCACGCCGGTGCCGAAGGTGTCCACAAACACGGAAACAGGCGCTTCCACGCCGATGGCATAGGCCAGCTGCACCTCGCATTTGGAGGCGAGCCCCGCGGCGACCACGTTTTTGGCCGCATACCGCGCAGCATAGGCCGCAGAGCGGTCGACCTTGGTCGGATCCTTGCCGCTGAAGGCGCCGCCGCCGTGGCGGGAGTAGCCGCCGTAGGTGTCCACGATGATCTTGCGGCCGGTCACGCCGCTGTCGCCGTTCGGGCCGCCGGTCACGAAGCGGCCGGTCGGATTGATGTGGTAGACGGTGTTTTCATCCAGCAGAGCCGCCGGGATCGTGGGCAGGATTACCTGCGCGATGATATCCGCGCGGATGGTCTCCAGCGAAATCTCGGGCGCGTGCTGGGAGGAAATGACGACGGTATCCACGCGCACGGGATTGCCGGCTTCGTCATATTCCACCGTGACCTGGCTTTTGCCGTCCGGACGCAGATAGGGCAGCGTGCCGTCCTTGCGCACGGCCGTCAGACGGGCGCAGAGCTGATGCGCAAGGGAGATCGGCAGCGGCATGAGCTCCGGCGTTTCCGTGCAGGCAAAGCCGAACATCATGCCCTGGTCGCCGGCGCCCAGACGGTCGACGCCCATGGCGATATCCGGGCTTTGATGATCCAGCGCCACCATCACGGCGCAGGTGTTGCCGTCAAAGCCCTTTTCGGAGCTGTCATAGCCGATGTCGCGGATCACGTCCCGCGCGATTGCGGGCACGTCGATCTTTGCGGTCGTCGTGATCTCGCCCATAACCAGCACCATGCCGGTCGTCGCCGCGCATTCACAGGCCACGCGGCCCATCGGATCCTGCGCGAGGATTGCGTCCAGCACGGCGTCGGAGATCTGGTCGCAGATCTTGTCGGGATGGCCGCCGGTGACGGATTCGGATGTAAAAAAGCTGTGTGCCATAAGGGTTCCTCTATTCTATAATTATTTTTGCCGTTTGATTGCCGCAGGGAATAAAAAAGCGGTCGGGGCACTCCCGACCGGCGATAACGAACCTTATCTTCCGGCAGAATGCCGCAGGATTTGGCACCTTGTATAAAACAGGTTGCCGGGCTTCACAGGGCCTGTCCCCTCAGCCGCTCTTAATAAGGAAGGATTCAATTTTTCATTATTATATAGCATTCATTTCGGTTTGTCAACAGGATTTTACGCTTGTTAACGGTTTGTTTTCATATTCCCGCGCGGCGCGCCCGCCGCAGAAAAAGCCGCCGCTTCGCAAAGCGCGGAACGGCGGCGGTGCGGAGTCTTCTTTTTGCGGCGCGGGGAGAGGGATCACTCGGTGCGCAGGGCGACCACGGGATCCTTCTTCGAGGCCAGGCGGGAGGGGATCAGGCCGGCGATCAGCGTCAGGCACATGCTGATGATGACCAGGATCGCCGCGCCGTTGAACGGCAGCTGCGCCACATGCGGAATGCTCGTCAGATGCCGGATCAGCGCGTTGATCGGCAGATTCAGCAGCAGCGTGATGCCGATGCCCAGCACGCCGGACACAAAGCCGACAATGAGCGTTTCCGCGTTGAAAACGCGGGAAATATCGCGCTTTGAAGCGCCGATGGCGCGCAGGATGCCGATTTCCTTCGTGCGCTCAAGCACGGAAATATAGGTGATGATGCCGATCATGATCGAGGAAACCACCAGCGAAATGGCCACAAACGCGATCAGCACATAGGAGATGATGTTGACGATTCGGGTCACCGAGGAGAGCAGCAGGCCGATATAATCCGTATATTTGATCGCGTCCTTCTCGTTGCCGGCGGCCTCGACGGTTTCATTGTATTTGTCGATCAGCGCGGAGATCTGATCCTTCGCTTCGAAATCGATCGGATAGATGCTGATTGTGCGCGGCGTTTCCAGCGACGTAACGCCGAGGATCTCCAGCGCTTCGTCATAGCTTTTCGCATAGGGCTCCGGCTCGGGCTCGGGCTCGGGTTCCGGCTCCGGTTCGGGCGCGGCAGGCGCCGGCGTTTGCGGGTCGGCGGCGGCCGGCGCTGCGGGATCCGCTGCGGGCGCGGCAGGATCTGCCGGTGTTTCCTGCGCGGCGGCATTCGCCTGCTGATTCACCATCACGGTCAGCATTTTCAGCTTGGTGGTTTTATCCATCATGCGCAGATAGTTGTAAGCGGTCTCGCCGTTGACATTGCCGACGCCCGCCATCGGGTAGGCGGCCATCATTTCGTCCAGATAGCCGATCAGCTCGCGCCGTTCGCTCAGCGTCGGCAGATCCTTGAGCATCAGCTCGACCGTGCGTTTCATCTTCGTGGCTTCCTCGCCGCTGTAATTTTCGTCAATAAAGGCGTAGATTTCGTCCTCGCTCATCGGATCGACATTGCTCAGATCAAAGGGCATGGTCGCCGTTTCGGCGGTCTGCACGGTTTTGACGGCGCCGGCAGCTTCGCGCGGCTGCGTGTCCGCAGCGGGCTGCGCGGCGGGATCGAGCGCGGGATCCAGCGCGGCGGAGGAGGAAGCGGCGGCGCCCTTATCCGTCTTGAACGGCAGGCCGGTGAAGACGTCCACTGCCGGGTTCGCTTTCTGCTGCTTGACGATCTCACAGTCGTTGGTCGCAGTGACCACATGCTCGCTCAGAGCGGGAAGATAGCCGATTGCGCCCATGGTCTGCACCATCAGGGAATCCTCCGCCGGACGCACGATGCCGACGATTTTGATTTCCTCGCCCTGCGCAACAAGCTGCGCCACATAATCGGCGTCGTCACGGCGGTCCACCCAGGTCTTCGTTTCCTCGTCATAGGTGAAATAGTTCGGCTCGAGCACGATGCGGAAGCTGCGGTTCAGGATGTCGTCGTATTCGATCTCATAGCTCTTGCCGGTGTATTCGCCGCCGGTGGTCATCGCCATCCAGGTGCGCATCATCTCTTCGCCGGAAACCACGCCGAGGCCCTGAATGGCCAGGTCGCTGATCTCGTTGTTTTTATCCACGATCAGCACGACCTCGTTGTATTCGGACGGCCAGCGCCCCTTGACGACTTCATATTGCGCATTCAGCAGGTTCTGATTGTTGATCAGCTCCTGCCAGGAATTGTAGTAGGTTTCCATGGTCGCCATCTGAGAGGAATCGATCTGCATGCCGCCGAAGCTCATGCCGCTCATCATGGATTCCATCATATCGATGATCGGGCTGGGATAGACCTGATTGAGCCCGTTTTCGGTGTCGGACGCGAAGATATTCATCTTGCCGCCGTAGGCATACTGAATGCTGCTGACATACTGATCGATCTCGCAGTCCTCGCTTTCGAGGAAGGCCTTGAATTTGGTCAGATCGTTCGTCCAGATCTCGGAGGTGAAGGATTCCATCATGCTCGCGGCCATGGTGTTGGAGTAGACCTTATCCAGGTCATGCGTCACCTCCGGCGGCGTGATGCCGGTCATGCCGCCGAGCATGGAGTTGAGGTCCATCGTGGCGCTTTCGACCAGCACGGGGTAGGAGGTCAGGGTTTCCTGCTGAATCGAATCGATATAGGCCTGGAATCCGCTTGAGAGCGACAGGATCAGCGCGATGCCGATGATGCCGATGCTGCCTGCGAAGGAGGTCAGGAAGGTGCGCATTTTTTTCGTCAGCAGATTGTTGAAGGAGAGGGAGAGCGCCGTAAAGAAGGACATCGACGGCTTTTTCTCCTTGATGGCCTTCACTTTTTTGGAGGGCGCCGCGTCCGCTTTATCCGCCGGCGTTTCCGCCTCCGTATAAGGATCGCTGTCGGCGGTGATTTTGCCGTCCACGAGCCGGATGATGCGGGTGGAATACCGGTCTGCCAGCTCGGGATTGTGGGTGACCATAATGACCAGACGGTCGGCAGCGATCTCCTTGAGCAGCTCCATGATCTGCACGCTGGTGTCGGAATCCAGCGCGCCGGTCGGTTCGTCCGCCAGCAGGATCTCGGGGTTGTTCACCAGCGCGCGGGCGATGGCCACACGCTGCATCTGACCGCCGGACATCTGATTCGGTTTTTTGTCGAGCTGATCGCCAAGACCCACCTGATCCAGCGCTTCCTTTGCGCGTCTGCGGCGCTCCTCCTTGGAGACGCCCGTGAGCGTGAGCGCCAGTTCGACGTTGGAAAGCACGGTCTGGTGAGGGATCAGGTTGTAATTCTGAAAGACAAAGCCGACCGCGTGGTTGCGGTAGCTGTCCCAGTCGCTGTCCTTGAAATCCTTGGTGGAGCGGCCCTCGATGATCAGGTCGCCCGTCGTATATTGATCCAGGCCGCCGATGATATTCAGCAGCGTGGTCTTTCCGCAGCCGGAATGGCCGAGGATGGAAACAAATTCGCTTTTGCGAAAGTCCACATCCACGCCGCGCAGTGCAACCACCTTGCTGTCGCCGGTCGGATATTCCTTGACAATGCCTTTGAGCTGAAGCATATTTTCCCCCTTGACAAAAATGAAATCTGCTGTTACACTTGTAATCGTTACAAGTGTAACGGATAATTATGAACATTTCAACACAGTACAAAGTACTGTTACAAAATGAGAGGATTTGTAATGGAAAAGCAGAACGAAATCAATCAGCTGACACGGGAATGTCTGCTCACGGCGCTGCTGCGCCTGATGGAAACCAAGCCCTATGACAGCATCACGATCACGGATATCACCCGGCTGGCCGGCGTTTCGCGCATGGCCTATTATCGCAATTACAGAAGCAAGGACGATATCCTGACGGACGGCCTGGTCAACTATGAGCGGGCGCTGCTCGATTCGCTCGCGGAGGACCGCGCGGAGAGCCTGCGGGATGTGGTGATCTATATTGCGGGCTTCTTCCGCGACCATGCCGCGCTGATCCGCGCCGTCTATGCCGCCAATCTGAGCCACTCGCTGTTTACGCTCCTTTGCGAGCGGGCCTATATGTATTTTCCGGTGGTGAAGAACCTGCGGGACGGGCAGTATCGCGTTTATTACTATGCCGGAGCCGTGCTCTCCGTGCTGCGCTGCTGGCTGGAGGCGGGCATGCGGGAATCGGCGGAGGAGATCGCATCCATCATCTATGAAATCATCAACCGCGAGAAGGCGGTGGAGTATCTTGTCGTGCCGGAATCACGCGGCGGCTGAGCGGCAAAAAATTTTCCGCGGCGGTTGACAATTGACGGAAAAAAGACTAAAATAAAAACGAAATAATGATTTGCGCTTTGCGCGGATCTGAAGACAGGGAGTGAAATTTCTTGAGCAGCGACGGCAGTCACGGCCGACCTAGCCACTTGCAAAACAGAATCGGCAAAAGCATCCGGGCTGTTTAAGAAATCTCTGATTTCAATAACGGTGTTACGCCCCTATGCTTTTGCAGAAAGGGCGTAATTTTTATGGAAAACACCGTTCTGGTCGGCCTCATTTCCAAAATGATCGCCGACGGCAAATTTTCCGCGGTCAAGGATATTCTCATTGAGATGAACGCCGTGGATATCGCGCAGACCCTCTCCGAGGTGGAGCCGGAAATCCAGGTCAAGCTCTTCCGCCTGCTGCCGAAGGATTCTTCGGCGGATGTGTTCTCCTATCTGGACACCGAAACGCAGAGCGTGATCGTGGATTCCATCTCCAACAAGGAGCTGCATAATCTTGTGGAGGGCATGTTCATCGACGACGCGGTCGACTTCCTTGAGGAAGTGCCGGCGAGCGTGGTCACCCGCGTGCTCGCGCAGGCGAATCCGGACACGCGCAACCTGATCAACAGGATTCTCAACTATCCCGAGGATTCCGCGGGCAGCATCATGACCGTGGAAATGGCGGCCTTCCATGAGGAGGATACCGCCGAGGACGCCATCAATGAGCTGCGGCGCACGGCGGAGGAGAAGGAAGCGATCGACACCTGCTACGTCATTGACGCGCAGCGCAAGCTGATCGGCAGCGTCTCGCTGCGGCGGCTGATCATCGCCCCGCCGAGCGCCAAAATCAAAGACATCATGTTTGACGATGAGCAGCTGATTTTCGTGACCACCACGGACGACCAGGAAAGCGTGGCGCAGCTCGTGCGCAAATACGACCTGACGAGCGTGCCTGTGGTGGACAACGAAAAGCGGCTGGTCGGTATCATCACGATCGACGACGTGGTCGACGTCATCCAGGAAGAGAACACCGAGGACTTTGAAAAGATGGCCTTGCTGATTCCCTCCGATGATGATTATATGAAAACCGGCGTGCTGAAATTGACGAAAAACCGTATCGTCTGGCTGCTGATTTTGATGATATCCGCGACCTTCACGGGGCAGATCATCGAGGGCTTTGAGGACAAGCTCGCGGCGATCGCCGGCCTGACGGCCTGCATCCCGATGCTGATGGATACCGGCGGCAACTCCGGCAACCAGGTTTCCACGCTGATCATCCGCGGCCTTGCGCTGGGGACGATCAAGGTCAAGGATTATTTCCGCGTGCTGTGGAAGGAGATCCGCGTGGCGGTGCTCTGCGGCGTGACCCTTGCGGCGGCGAATTTCCTGCGCATGCTGGTGATCCGTGCGATCACGCACAGCGACACGACGACGCCCGTGATTTTCGTTGTCTGCCTTGCGATGGTGTGCGCGGTGATCGTGGCGAAGATGATCGGCTGCTCGCTGCCGATTCTCGCCAAGGTGCTGCACCTCGACCCCGCATTGATGGCCGGCCCGATGATCACCACGATCGTGGACGCACTCACACTGCTGATCTATTTCGGCTTCGCAAATCTGTTCCTGAAGGTCTAGGGAAGAAGGATCCCGCGCGGATCTGAAGATGAATAATACCCGCCTGCTGTAAAGCTTTCCGACTTTACATCGGGCGGGTTTTTCGTATGTGACTGATCGGGCTTGCAGGGGAAGACTGCCGCCCGTAATTAAAAGTGCAGGATTCCGTGCCGTATCCCGGCTGTTGCAGCAGATACTCCGCGGTTTGCAGCCGGAAAAACAGCGAAAACGCTTGACAATGGAGGCGAATTTCAATACACTGAATGCGGGAGGGATGAATTATGCCGATTGTAGAAGCAAAATGTATGAACTGCGGAGCGGCGCTCCAGGTTGATAACACAAAAGATGCCGCCGTCTGCCCGTACTGTCAGACGCCGTTCATCATCGAAAAGGCGATCAACAACTACAACATCTCTAACAATATCACCGCCGGAACCGTCAACATTATCGGCGGAAATTCCGCGGATTTTGAGATCCGCGCCGGGACACTATTGAAATATAACGGCGCCGCGACCGACGTTGTGATTCCGAACAGCGTGACAAGCATCGATAAAGAGGCGTTCAAAGGCTGCACCGGGCTGACGAGCGTCACGATCCCGGACAGCGTCACGCGCATCGGCGATTCTACATTCGACGACAACACCGGGCTGACGAGCGTCAAAGTCTCAGCGGGGAATCCAATCTACCACAGCTCCGGGAACTGCCTGATTGAAACCGCAAGCAAAACCTTGATCCGAGGCTGCAACGCCAGCGTCATTCCAAGCAATGGCAGCGTCACAAGCATCGGCGGTTCTGCATTCTACGGCTGCACCGGGCTGACGAGCATCACGATCCCGGACAGCGTCACAAGCATCGGCAATTATGCATTCTCCAGCTGCACCGGATTGACGAACGTCACGATCCCGGACAGTGTTACAAGCATCGGCAGTTCTGCATTCTACGGCTGCACCGGGCTGACGAGCGTCACGATTCCGGACAGCGTCACAAGCATCGGCAATTATGCGTTCTCCGGTTGCACCGGGCTGACGAGCGTCACAATCCCGGGTGGCGTTTCCTACATCGGCGAAGCCGCGTTCATAGGCTGCACCGGGCTGACGAGCGTCACGATTGGCAAGGGCGTCACAAGCATCAGCGATTCTGCATTCTTAAACTGCACCGGGCTGACGAGCGTCACGATCCCTGACAGCGTCACGAGCATCGGTAAATGGGCATTCGGCAGATGCACCGGGCTGACGAGCATCACGATTCCGGACAGCGTGACAAGCATTGGTAAAGATGCGTTCGAGCGCTGCACCGGGCTGACGAGCGTCACAATCCCGGACAGCGTCACAATCGACCGTTTTCGTATATTCGCTCCCGAAACAAAAATTATACGGCCATCTGATAAATCCGTAACAGTCGAAAAGCCGAAAGGATCAAGCGGCTGCTACGTTGCTACCGCTGTCTACGGTTCCTATGATTGCCCGCAGGTGTGGACGCTGCGGCGCTTCCGCGACAATCGGCTGGCGCTGACGTGGTACGGCAGGCTGTTCATCGTTCTGTATTACGCAATCAGCCCTACCGTTGTGAAATGGTTCGGGCAAGCCGCGTGGTTCAATCGCTTCTGGCGCGCGCGCCTCGACCGCATGGTCCGCCGCCTGCAGGCAGACGGCTTCGACGACACGCCCTATTCTGACAACTAAAAAAACCATGAGAAACCGCCGTGCTCAAATCCGAGCACGGCGGTAATGTTTTATGCGATTCTTCTAAACAATATTCCCTTTCTTCCGTTCCGTTGCGCGGCGCAGGGCCTTGCCGATTTCAAACACCGGCACGGTGGAGGCGGCAAGCAGGATCGAGATCAGCAGCTCGTTGGGCTCAAGCGTGAAGTGCCCTTTTGCGTCCGCGAGCGGGAAGAAGATATCCCGCAGGAACGGCACGTAGATCGGCAACAGCGTCATGCCGGCGGTGATCACGGCGGCGCCGACCAGCCACCAGTTGAAGTTTCTGAACATGCTTCCGGAGAACAGGGAGCCCTGGCGCGAGCGCATATTGATCGCGCAGAACAGTTCGCCGAAGTTGACCGCGAGGAACGCCATCGCGACGGCGTTCAGGCACATGTTGTTGTTCGCTTCGGTTGCGCCCCAGATCGCGGAGAGCTTCGCGCCGGGATTCGCGTAGAAGAAACCGATGATATACGCGGCGATTTCCACGATCGCCAGGTAAATGCCCTGCCAGACCATATCGACGCCGGCGCCGCCGGAGAAGATGCCGTCGGTCGTGGCGCGCGGCTTGCGGCGCATCAGGTTGCCCTCCGCCTTCTCCATGCCGAGCGCGAGACCCGGCAGCGAGTCGGTGACCATGTTGACCCACAGCAGGTGGATCGGGCCCAGGATCGTGAAGTTGAAGATCGTGGAGAAGAACATGATCAGCACTTCGCTCATGTTGGTGGAAAGCTGGAACTGCAGCACCTTGCAGACGTTGTCATAGATCTTGCGGCCTTCCTCGATCGCGTTGACGATCGTGGCGAAGTTGTCGTCCGCGAGCACCATGTCGGAAACACTCTTGGTCACGTCCGTGCCGGTGATGCCCATGCCGATGCCGATATCGGCGGATTTGATCGAGGGTGCGTCGTTGACGCCGTCGCCGGTCATGGCCGTGACCATGCCGCGCGCCTTCCACGCCTTGACGATGCGGGTCTTATGTTCGGGCTGCACGCGGGCGTAGACCGAATACTTGGTCACTTCCTCGATCAGCTCTTCGTCGCTGAACTTGTCGAGATCCGCGCCGAGGATCGCCTGCCCCGCATCCGCAAGGATGCCGAGCTCCTTGCCGATGGCAACGGCGGTGTCCTTGTGGTCGCCCGTGATCATCACGGGGCGGATGCCGGCCTCGCGGCATTCCTCAATGGCGGCCTTGACCTCCGGACGCACCGGGTCGATCATGCCGGTCAGGCCGACGAAGGTCAGATCCTCCTCAAGCGTTTCCGGCTCATAGGAGGTCGGCGCGGCCACATACATCCGCATGGCGACGGCGAGCACGCGCAGCGCACGGTCCGCCATGGCTTTGTTGTTTTCAACGATCTTTGCGCGCACCTCATCGGTGAAGGGGACGGCCTTGCCGTCGATGAGCGCGAACTTGCAGTGATTGAGCACCACGTCGGGCGCGCCCTTGGTGTATTGCACGATGCCGTCCGGGGTCTGGTGGACGGTGGACATCATCTTGCGGCCGGAATCAAACGGCGCTTCGCCGATGCGGGGATGGTTGGCCACAAGGTCATTTTTATTCAGCCCGAGCGTATTCGCATAGGCCACAAGCGCCGCCTCGGTCGGTTCGCCCTTGACCTTGCCCGCGGCGTCGATCTCCGCGTCGCAGCAGAGCGCCATCGCCTTGGCGATCAGCGGTTCGTTATCGCCGAAGTGATCCACCACGGTCATCTTGTTCTGCGTCAGGGTGCCGGTTTTATCCGAGCAGATGATCTGCGTGCAGCCGAGGGTTTCCACGGCGGTCAGCTTGCGGATCAGCGCCTGCCGTTTGCTCATGGCGGTCACGCCGATGGAGAGGATGATCGTCACCACGGCGGGCAGGCCCTCGGGGATCGCCGCAACCGCGAGCGCGATGGCGGAGATGAAGGTCGCCAGCGCCGCGTTGCCGAAGTGGCCCCAGGTGAAGCCGCCCTTTTCGGTCAGGATGGTTTCAACAAGGCCGACGATGAACACCAGGATGGAAATGCCGATCACGAGCTTGGTCAGGAATCTGGAAAGCTCCGCCATCTTGATCTGCAGCGGGGTCTGCTCCTTTTCCGCCTGCGTGAGCGCATCGGCGATCTTGCCCATTTCGGTATCCATGCCAGTGCCGGTCACAACGGCCTTGCCGCGGCCGTAAACGACCACGGAACCGCTGTAGAGCATGTTCTTGCGGTCACCCAGCGGCACGTCGGCGTTCTGATCCTTGCACATGAGCACGTCGATCACCTTGGAAACCGGCACGGATTCGCCGGTCAGCGCCGCTTCCTCCGCCTTGAGGGAGTGGCTTTCGATGATGCGGCAGTCCGCCGGTACGGCGTCGCCCGCCTCGAGCACGACGACGTCGCCCACGGCGATGTCCTCGCTCTTGACGGTGACGACCTCGCCGTCGCGCAGCACGCGGCTGGTGGCGGCCGTCATCTGCATGAGGGCTTCCATGGCGGCCTCCGCCTTGCTTTCCTGCACCAGACTCATGATCGTGTTGATGATCACGACCACAAGGATGACCAGCACGTCGGCGAAATCAATGAGTTTAAACCCTTCGCCCGCCTTGATCGCCTCAAACACGGCCACGCATGCCTGGATCAGCGCCGCAATCAGCAGCATGATGATCATGGGATCGGCCAGTGAATTGAGGAATTTGCGGAACAGGGTCTCTTTTTCGGGTTCCTTGAGCTTGTTTTTGCCGTTGACGCCGAGCCGCCGTTCCGCCTCTTCGGCAGTCAGGCCCTTGGCTGAGCTGCCGACCGCTTTGTAGACGGCGTCCAGCTCTTCCAGATAGAACTTCATACGGTTCAATCCTTTCCTGTCTATTGAATAAATAAAGACCTCTGACAGAGAACAGCCTCTGTCAAAGGTCTTGCTTCCAAACGATCGGGCGATCGCCAGGCCGAAGCCGGTTGTTGACGATCTGCGCAGGCGTCGGACGCCTGCAAGCTACTCCCCTTTAACTTGACGGCATAATCATATCACACCCAGCGGGGTTTGTCAAATTATTTTTTGCGAAATCGCGTCCGGCTCAGTGAATCAGACGCAGCGAGAGCGCCAGCAGGCACTGACCGATATAATAAAGATACAGATTCGCCTTCTGCAGGCGCAGATCCTTCTCCTTGCGGAAGAAGGCGACGCAGAGCACCAGGTCCGAGGCGGCAAACAGCGTCGCGCCCGCCCGCAGCGTCAGCGTGGAGAATACCTGCATCGCCGCGCCGCCGCCGACGGCGGCTGCCACGCTGTAAGCCAGGCAGCACATGGTCAGCAGCATCCAGGCATACAAAGCGATCGGCAGGGACAGCAGCCCCATTTTCAGCTTGCACACGAAAAACAGCACGGCGATCACGACCGCGTCCAGCGCCAGCGCCAGCAGCAGAATATTGCGCAGGAAATGGCCGCCGGCGTCGCGCAGCGCGCTGTATTTCCGGAAAAACGCCAGCGCGAACAGCACGTGGCCGCCGAGGAAGAACAGCCCGCCCAGGCCGTAATTGACGGCCAGGTTCCCCAGCTTCGGCCAGCAGTGCAGGAACAGATCGCCGAGGAACGCGCAGCCGAACGCGCACAGCATCCACTGCGCATAGGGCGTCACGCCCTCCCCGCCTGCCAGGCACGCAAACAGCGCGGCAAGGCAGAAGCAGGCCGAGCACAGGAGCTTGCCGCCGAGCGTTCGCGCGCTCAGCGGGGTCTGCCGTTCGATCAGACCGACATAGCTGCGCAGGGCGAAGGCCTCCGCGCACAGGCAAAGAACGGATAACAGATTCAGCAGTTTCATCATGATGCAGAATACAGCGTGCCGAGGCTCTGCGTCAGCGTGCGGCAAACGCTTTGGTATAAATAGGTTTCATAAACGTCCTTCTCGGCAACATTGACGGAAACGCTGCCGTTCTGAATGCTGGGGAAGACCTTGTGCTGTTCGCCGGTCAGACGGATGCGGTCCGTCTCCTTGTAGCCGTTGGCAAGCACGGTGTCCATCGCCGCACGCAGGTCGGCGCATTCCCCCTGGATCTCTTTGATTAGGTAGTTGAGCAGATAGCAGCTTTCGGCGTTTTCCACGCTGTCGGCAAAGACGATGATCTGCGCGTTCTGCGCCTCCCAGGCGTCGACCTTTGCCAGCTCATCCACTACGGTAAAGGCGGGATTCCGCCCGTTTTCGCTTTTGGTATACAGCCGGTTGATTTCGCCGAAGACGTCCATCGCGGAGAGCACGGTCGGCCGCAGACGCTCGTAATCATCCAGCAGATCCAGCAGCAATCCCGTGCGGTTGCGCACCTCCTCGGCCTGCGCCTTCGTATCCGCGTCCAGCGCGTCGCTGACGGAGAGCGCGTCCGCTTTTGCAAACCAGCCCTCCACCTTCTCACGGTCGAAATCGGAGAGCAGGGCGGGGTAGCCGTTGTTGATGTCCAGCCGCAGGTCGATGTAAGCCTCAAGCGCCTGCGCCCGGCTGCCGCCCGCGTGGCTGATCGTGTAGGCGGCGGAGCGGAAGTCGCCCTTGCCGATTTCGCGCTTTGCCGCGGCGCAGAGCAGGGGATTGCGCAGCAGCAGAACGCCGATGAGCACCGCCAGAAGCGCGCAGAGCACCGCAACCGTCACAACAAGGGGCTTCCTTGCCGTGCGGCCCTGTTCGCCGGATGCGGGTTGTCTGCGTGCTGCCATGCCGGGCTCCTTTCGCCGGAGTTTATTGCTTCATCGTGCCGAGCAGCGGCATATCGATGATTTTTTCAAGCTGTTTCAACGCGATCGCGCCGCCCTTGCTGAGCAGCGGGGACGAGATGGAGGTGGTGACGGTGGTTTTCAGATTGTCGGCCAGCTGACTGATCGGCGGGCTGCATTCCGGGAACACCGTGACGCTGTTGCCCTTGAAGACCAGTGTCAGCCGGCGCTCGGAAATGGATTCCAGCGGACGCATCCGGAGCTCCAGTGAGTCGGGACCGATCCAGGCCGCCGAGGAAACGGCGGTGAAATCGATGCCGGCCACATGGATGCGGCTTTCGCGGCAGCTGCCGTCCATCCCGCAGAGGATGACGTTGTGAGTCTTGCCCTCATCCCAGGCGAGCGTGCAGGTGTCTTCGTCGAAATCCAGCACGAGATTGTTGATGTTGCCGCCGCGGTCCGCCGACATGTAGACAATGGCGATCGGCAGCATGGAGAGCGGCCAGCCCGCCGCGTTGAGCAGCGGATTTCTGTTGAGCTTGATGACCTTGCCCCGGATGAATTCTTCCAGCACGCTGTGCGGCAGCGCGGGCAGCGGCTCCATGGGGGAGAGCGTCAGCTCCTTGACGGGCACGGCGTCCTCCGGCTTTTTGCGGCTCTTTTCGATGAAAGCGGCCGGGAAATGACGGAACAGGCAGTCGCGGCTCTTCTGCTCGTCGACCTCGCTCGCGGTCATGACAACGACGGCGTTGTAATCCTCAAACACAATGCCGAACTGCGAAAACATGCCGTCCGCGCGGTAGCTGTTTTCCAGCGCGTTGCGCCAGAAGTAGTAGCCGTAGCCCCAGTGGGAATCCGCCAGCGCCTCCGGATGCTCATTCTCCACCTGCTTGGCCACAGCTTCCTTGGCATACCAGGCGGGAATGACCTGCTGCCCGGCGTAAACGCCGCCCTGCGCGAGGCAGAGCATGAAGCGCGCGAGCTCCTCCGTGGTGACGAACAGCCCCCAGCCGCCGGCCTCCAGCCCGTCGGGATCATGCTCCCAGAAGGGCATACGTTCGATGCCCAGCGGCACGAGCAGGCGCGGCTGCAGATAATCGAGCACATGCTGCCCGGTCAGGCGGTAGATCATCGCGCAGCAGATGTAGGTGTTTTCGCTGACGTACTTCCAGCCCTCGCCGGGCGCAAAGCCCCACTTGGCCCGGAAGAAATCCTTCACCCAGTTGCCGCGGGTCTTATCGGTGATCACGCTGATGTCCTTGCCGGAGGTCATGGTCAGCAGATGCCGCACCGTCATCGCCTCGAGCAGCGGATCGGGTTTTTTCGGCCGGTATTCGGGAAACAGGTCGATCACCTTGGTATCCAGCGAAAGCAGCCCCTCGTCAACGGCGAAGCCGATCGCCACGGACGTGAAGCTCTTGCTGACGGAATACATGGTGTGCGGCGTGTCATGGTTGTAAGGCGCGCGGTAGCATTCGAGCGCCACCTTGCCCTCGCGCAGCACCATCAGAGAGTGCAGCTCGATTTCCTGCGCGTCGAAATCTTCGATCAGGCGTTTGAGCTCGGCGGAGCTCACGCCGACCTGCTCCGGAAACTGTGCGTGCGGGAGCGCTTTCGGATCTTTCTTATCTGCCATCGGTTTCACCCTCGGCGCCGCATTGTCGCCGCGCCGTTCCTTTCCCTCAGAGTTTGAAGAAGCCGGCTTTGCGCAAACCTCTCCATAATAGATTCTTTATTATACCATAAAGGAGAAAAAAAGAAAACCGTTCCGCAAAAAATTTTTTTAAAAAATATCAAACAAATGTTTGCATTTTCTGAACATTTGTGCTATAATGGGTCTGCAGGATGTGTATATGCGAAAAAAACAAGCAGAAATGAGGGCTTTCTGATGAAACCGATCACACCCATCCAACAGCGCATTTATGAATTTCTGGTCGAAATGTCCAAGGAAAACATGAAGCCGACCGTGCGCGAGATCGGCGCCGCCGTCGGTCTGCGCTCCACCTCCTCGGTGCAGGCGAATCTGGATGCGCTCGAGGCCGCCGGCTATATCCAGCGCTCGCCGATGCTTAAGCGCTGCATTCAGATCGTCGGTCAGTCGGATCATGTGACACATGTGCCGCTGCTCGGCACCGTCACGGCCGGCATGCCGATCCTCGCGGTGGAGGAGATTGAGGGCTATCTGCCGTTTTCCATGCCCGGCGCGAGCGACAAGGAGCTGTTTGCGCTGCGCGTCAAGGGCGAAAGCATGCTCTGGGCCGGCATTCTCGACGGCGATATCGTCATCGTTGAGCGCACGCCGACCGCGAAAAACGGGGAAATCGTCGTCGCGCTGATCGAGGACGAGGCCACGGTCAAGACGTTCTACAAGGAAGACGGCCATTTCCGTCTGCAGCCGGAGAACGACGCCTATCAGCCGATCATTGTCAACGAGGTCGTGATCCTCGGCAAGGTGATCGCAAGCTACCGGTACTATTGACCGTATATTTCCGCCGCGCCTGCGCACACTGATAAAAAAGAAAGAGGTGTGCGCAATGATCGAACAGGATACCATTCGCCTTCTGCGTGAATGCGATGCGGGCGTCAAAATGGGGGTTTCCTCCATCGACGACGTGCTGGATTATATTCACACGGACGCCCTGCACACGCTGCTGGGCAGCTGCAAGCTGGCGCATGAATCGCTCGGCGCCGAGATCACAACGCTGCTGGATTCCTACGGGGATGCCGGCAAGGAACCCGCGCCGATCGCCAAGGGGATGTCGTGGATCAAAAGCAGCGTCAAAATGATCGTTTCGAGCGACGATGACGCGGCGGCGGCCGATCTGATGACGGATGGCTGCAACATGGGCGTGAAATCCCTGAGCAAGTATCTGAATCAGTATGCGGCGGCGGATGAGGCCTCCAAAGGCATCGCCAGGCGGCTGATCTGCCTGGAATCGGATCTGGCAAAGGATCTGCGGGACTATCTCTGAAAAATGCATTGCACCCGGAACGAGTCCGCTGTCTGCGGCGCCCGCTCCGGGTGCTGTTTTTTGAATTGATTTTTCATGAAAACGCAGCCGGCAGGCCTTACCAAATAAAGGGGATGACCTTGTATTTCACGCGTGCGCGATACGCCGCGTACCCCTCCAGCCCTTCGAGCAGCACGGCTTCTTCATTGCGGATGCGTTTGGCAATGATCGGGATGTAGGCGAGCAGGATGACAAAGGAGAGCGGCGAGCCGAGCACGAAGCCCATCGAAAGGAAGAGCAGGAGCGTCGCGGCGTACATCGGATGCCGCACGACCCCGTAAAGACCGGTGTCAACGACGGCCTGGTGTTCCTGCACCTCGATGGTTCTGGAAAGATAGACGTTTTCGCGCAGGACCTCCGCATACATCGCGTAGGCAGCTAGAAACAAACCGGCGGCGACCAGGGCGACCCAACGCGGCAGCGTGATCCAGCCGAAGCGGCAATTCAGCCCGGCGACCACAAAGGCGGCCACGAACATCAGGCCGCTGAGCGCAAGCACCGCTTTCTGCTCCTGCTCTTCTTCTTTTGCGTGCAGCCGCTTTTCGAGCAGCGCGGGGTTCCGCACGAGCAGCACGATGCCGGCGAAAAACATGGGCACGAAGAGAATCAGGATCAGCAGCCAGCCGTTCCAGAACCGGAGGGTGCCGGCGGGCAGAAAGAGCAGCAGCCCCACAAGCAGAAGTCCGGCCAGGAATTTCCCGACCGCCTGAAAGAACAGTTTGGTTTTCATTGCGCGCACCTCCTCATCGTTTTGTCCGTTTCGGCGCGGGCAGCGCGTCAGCAACGGCGCGCACGAGCGTCTGCAGCAGCGCGCGGTCATCCGTATCCTCCACGAGCACCATCGGTTTTGCGCCGGGGTAGGGCAGCTCGCGCGGCGCATCCGGCAGCAGCGCCAGCGCGGGCGGCACGGGCTTGACGAGAAAGCGGTTGTCATAAAGTCCGCCGATGACCTTGCCCTGATAATATAAAATATATTCGCCCATCATCGCCCGGGATTCCACGCCGGGCAGATCGGACAGCTGATCCAGGATATACTCCAGATAATCCTTGCTTGCAGGCATGACGATCCCTCCCGCTCTTTTTATAGCGCATTTTGCGGGGAAAGTAAAGGGAATTCCGCGAAAAACCGGAGTTGCCCGTGTGAAAACGAATGGTTGCACCGGCTGAGGATTGACAAATTGCGGAAAACATGCTACAGTCAAAGCAGAAGAAAAAACAGGAGGGGATCTGGATGAAACAACTGAAACGAATCGGCTGCGCATTGCTCGCGATTCTGCTGCTGCTCCCGCTGACGGCAGCAGCCGCAGAGGATGTGCCGCCGCTGGAATCACTCGACACGTCGGCCATCGACGGAAAACTCACAGCCTATCTCGGCGTGCCGACCTATTTCGTGGTCTATCCGGAGCCGCTGGAGGCTGAATCGCGGTTCGATGTCAGGAATGCCGTGATTACCTGCAGCGAGGAGGGCATTGTTGAGGCCGTGCCGGAGAAGGTGGAGGAATACCGCTTCGGCAACGTGAGCATCACCGGGCTGAAGCTCGGCTCGACCGTTGTGACCGTCACGGAGCCGGAGAGCGGCGTTTCCTGCGCGGTTAAGGTCACGGTGGTGCCTGCCTTCGGCTACCGCCTGCGCAACTTCATCAACTTTTTGAATTATCTGCCGTATTTCATCTTCATGCGCATCGCAAGTCTTTTTTACAAATAAGAAGCTCTGAAAGCAGGAGCGCGCCCCTCTGCCGCGGCAGAGGGGCGCGTTTGTCATGCTTTACTCCGTAAACAACGGGGTGGAATAATAGCGGTCGCCGCTGTCCGGCAGCAGGGCGACGATCACCTTGCCTTTGTTCTCCGGCCGCTGTGCCAGCGTGATCGCGCCGTGCAGCGCCGCGCCGGAGGAGATGCCCACGGAAATGCCCTCCTGCTTCGCGAGCAGCTTTGCGGCGGCGAAGGCCGCGTCGTTGTCGGCGGTGAGCACCTCGTCGTAGACCGCGGTGTTGAGCACCTCCGGCACGAAGCCCGCGCCGATGCCCTGGATCTTGTGCGGACCCGCCTTGCCCTCGGAAAGGACCGGGGAGGCCGCCGGCTCCAGCGCCACGATTTTCACGGCCGGATTCTGCGCTTTCAGGTATTCGCCTACGCCCGTGACCGTGCCGCCCGTGCCGACGCCCGCAATGAAAATATCCACTTTTCCGTCTGTATCCCGCCAGATTTCGGGGCCGGTGGTTGCCCGGTGGATGGCCGGATTGGCCGGATTCACGAACTGCCCGGGAATGAAACTGTGCGGAATTTCCGCCGCGAGTTCCTCCGCTTTGGCGATCGCGCCCTTCATGCCCTTTGCGCCCTCGGTGAGCACCAGCTCCGCGCCGTAGGCCTTCAGGATGTTGCGGCGCTCCACGCTCATGGTTTCCGGCATGGTGAGGATGATGCGGTAGCCCTTCGCCGCGGCGATGGCGGCCAGACCGATGCCGGTGTTGCCGCTCGTCGGCTCGATAATCACCGAATCGGGCTGCAGCAGGCTTTTTTCCTCCGCGTCCTCGATCATCGCCTTCGCGATGCGGTCCTTGACGCTGCCGGCGGGATTGAAGTATTCCAGCTTGACCAGAAGCGTCGCCTCCAGCCCGAGCGCCCGTTCCAGATTTTTTACTTCGACCAGCGGCGTATTGCCGATGAGATCCAGGGTACCCTGATAAATTCTTGCCATGAGAAGCTCCTCCTTGATATGATGTGAGTGAGTGCCGGCTCAGACGGCGGCAAAACCGCGGTCGAGATCGGCGATGATGTCGTCGATGTGCTCCGTGCCGATGGAAAGACGGATGGTGTTCGGCCGGATGCCCTGCTCCAGCAGCTCCGCTTCGGAAAGCTGGGAATGCGTGGTGGATGCAGGATGGATCACAAGGCTCTTGACGTCCGCCACGTTCGCGAGAAGCGAGAAGATCTGCAGGTTGTCGATGAAGCGCCAGGCCTCCGCCTGCCCGCCTTTGATTTCAAAGGTGAAGATGGAGGCGCCGCCGCGCGGGAAGAATTTTTCATACAGCGCGTGATCCGGATGGTCCGGCAGCGCGGGATGGTTGACCTTCTCCACCAGCGGATGCTGCGCGAGATAGGCCACGACCTTCGCGGTGTTTTCCGCGTGCCGCTCCAGCCGCAGGGAAAGCGTTTCCACGCCCTGCAGCAGCAGGAAAGCGTTGAAGGGCGAAATGGCGGCGCCGGTATCGCGCAGCAGGATCGCGCGGATATAGGTCACGAATGCCGCCGGGCCGACCGCGTCATAGAAGGAAATGCCGTGATAGCTCGGATTCGGCGCGGCGATCTGCGGGAATCTGCCGCCCGCGCGCCAGTCGAATGTGCCCGCTTCCACGATCACGCCGCCCAGCGTTGTGCCGTGACCGCCGAGGAATTTGGTTGCCGAATGCACCACGACGTCTGCGCCGTGCTCGATCGGGCGGATCAGATAGGGCGTGCCGAAGGTGTTGTCGACCACCAACGGCAGGCCGTGGCTGTGCGCGATCTGCGCGATCGCGTCGATGTCGGGAATATCGCTGTTCGGGTTGCCGAGCGTTTCCAGATAGATCGCGCGGGTGTTCTCCTGAATGGCGCTTTCTACCTCGGCAAGATTGTGCGCATCCACAAAGGTGGTCTGAATGCCGTATTGCGGCAGGGTGTGGGAAAGCAGGTTGAAGCTGCCGCCGTAGATCGTCTTCTGCGCAACGACGTGGCCGCCGTTTGCCGCGAGCGCCTCAATGGCATAGGTGATTGCCGCCGCGCCGGAGGCGAGCGCGAGCGCAGCCGTGCCGCCCTCGAGCGCCGCGACGCGCTTTTCCAGCACGTCCTGCGTGGAATTCGTCAGCCGGCCGTAGATGTTGCCGGCGTCCGCGAGACCGAAGCGGTCGGCGGCGTGCTGACTGTTGCGGAAAACATAAGACGTGGTCTGATAAATCGGAACGGCGCGGGCGTCCGTCGCGGGATCGGGCTGTTCCTGGCCGACATGGAGCTGCAAAGTTTCAAATCTGTATTCTGACATGATGGAAATCTCCTTTATCAATTTATTATTTTAAATGGAATGTTTTGATTCGGACGGTTCCCCGGATAAAAAAACCGGGGGCTTTGTTCAGAAAGCTCCCGGGCAAATGGCAATCACATGCAGCGCGAACATCGCGCGGTGTGCAGGCGTGCGGCATGACCGCCGAACGCCCCGGCCATCGGTACTGCCCGGGAGATCAGCATTCGCCAACACATCGAAACGGATCTGCTGCTTCTGGCAAGCGTTGTCATGCGGTTCGCCTCCTTTTGTTTTTTCGCAGTTGCTGCGGATTGCCTGCATTATATCACCACCGACCTACTATGTCAATAGGTTTTTGATAATTTTTTCAGTTTTTTTCGGACGCCGTCCCGTTTTTCTCCGAATTCCGCTGATAATCCTCCAGCGCGGCGTGAATGGCCTCCTCCGCGAGCACCGAGCAGTGCATCTTGTAATCGGGCAGCCCGTCGAGCGCCTCGGCCACCGCCTTGTTGGTCAGCTGCATGGCCTCGCTGACCGGCTTGCCCTTGATCAGCTCGGTTGCCATAGAGCTGGAAGCGATGGCGCTGCCGCAGCCGAAGGTTTCGAATTTTACATCCTGAATGACGTCGTCTTCGATCTTTAAATACATTTTCATAATATCGCCGCATTTGGCGTTGCCGACCTCGCCGATGCCGTTGGCGTCCTCGAGGATGCCGACGTTGCGCGGATTGCGGAAATGATCCATCACTTTTTCACTGTAGAGTGCCATTTTTTATCCCTCCTGTCAATCAAAGAAGAAACGGTGTTTTTCCGGCGCAGAGATCCCGCCAGACGGGCGAAAAGCTGCGCAGATGCGCGACAACCTGCGCGACGGACTGAATGAGATAGTCCACTTCTTCGGCCGTGGCGTCCTCCCCGAGCGTGAGCCGCAGGGAGCCGTGCGCCACGTCGTGCGGCCGGCCGATCGCCAGCAGCACGTGGCTGGGATCCAGCGCGCCGGAGGTGCAGGCGGAGCCGGAGGAGGCGCTGATGCCGCGGTCATCCAGCAGGAGCAGGAGGGATTCGCCCTCGATGCCCTCAAAGCAGAAATTGACGTTGCCGGGCAGACGCTGCACCGCATCGCCGTTGAGCGCGGCATGCGGGATTTCCTGCAGACCGCGGATCAGCCGTTCGCGCAGAACGGTCAGCTTTTCCGCGTTGGCACTGAGGCTTGCGACGGCTTCCTCGAGCGCCGCCGCCATGCCGGCGACGCCGGGCACGTTTTCGGTGCCGGCGCGTTTCCCGCGCTCCTGCGCGCCGCCCTCGATCAGATTCGTCAGTCGCACGCCCTTCCTTGCATACAGGAAGCCGACGCCCTTCGGGCCGTGGAATTTATGCGCCGAGGCGGAGAGCAGATCGATCGGCGCCGCGCCGACGTCGATCGGCAGATGCCCGACCGCCTGCACGGCGTCCGTGTGGAACAGCACCCCGTGCGCCCGGCAGATTTCACCGAGCGCGCGGATCGGCTGGACGGTGCCGATCTCATTGTTGGCATACATGATCGTGACCAGGCAGGTGTCCGGACGGATCGCCGCTTCCAGCGCGGCCGGATCGACCAGACCGGTGGGAGAAACCGGCAGGAGCGTGATCTCGAAGCCTTCTTTTTCCAGCTTCTGCAGCGTGTGGAGCACGGCGTGGTGCTCGATGGGATCCGAAATGATGTGGCATTTGCCGGCCTGTTTCCCGAGCGCCGCGGCGGAACGGATCGCCTGATTGTCCGCCTCCGAGCCGCCGGAGGTGAACAGGATCTCGCGCGGCTGCGCGCCGATGCTGGCCGCGACCCGCTCGCGGGCGTCTTCCAGCGCGGCCTTTGCGCGCTGGCCGATGGTATACAGGCTGGAAGGATTGCCGAAGGTGTCTGCCATCAGGGGCAGCATGGCGTCGATCGCCGCGCGGCTCATTTTTGTTGTTGCGGCATTGTCCGCATAGATTTTCATTCCTATATGCCTCCGTTGATACGATGTCCGTTCTGTCGCCTGCGACGAAGCGGCCGCGGAACTGCCTGTATTATAAACCAATTCGCCTACCGTGTCAATAGGTAAATAGAAATTTGCAGATTTTTCGCCTCCGCGCTTGATTTACCCACTTACCCTATGGTATAATAGGAAAAAAGGAGGCGGTTGCGCATGATTTCAACCAAGGGGCGCTATGCGCTGCGCGTGATGATCGAGCTGGCCGAGCATCAGGGGGACGGCGCCGTTCCGCTTAAGGATATCGCTCAGCGGCAGCAGATTTCCAAAAAATATCTCGAAATCATTGTCAAGGAGCTCGTGCGGGGCAAGCTGATCCGCGGCGCGAGCGGCAAGGGCGGCGGCTACATGCTCTGCCGCGCGCCGGAAACCTATACTGTCTGGGAAATTCTGCAGCTGACGGAAGGATCGATGGCCACGGTGGCCTGCCTGGCTTCGGGCACCGTCGACTGCCCGCGCGCGGGTGAATGCAAGACCCTGCCGATGTGGGCGGAGTATGACCGCATGACCCGGGCGTTTTTCACCTCGAAAAAGCTCAGTGATTTTCTGACATGAGCTGCGCGGCAGCAAGCAGGAATCAATCGGGATCTGCGGTGGCAAAATGAATCAACGCTAAAGACGCCGGTTCTCCGTTAAAAGTACATCATCAAAAAAACAACCGTCCG
This sequence comes from Clostridia bacterium, assembly GCA_017428525.1. Classification (GTDB taxonomy): domain Bacteria; phylum Bacillota; class Clostridia; order Oscillospirales; family Acutalibacteraceae; genus CAG-177. The sequence continues at coordinate 185,249 of JAFRQQ010000002.1, forward strand.
CAAACGGCAGCATTTCATAACCCAGTGTTGTCGAAAAGAGCGCCTTTCACGCACGCAGGGTGTTCATAAACCTGTAATCCTAAATTGATTTCAATAATAATTGTTGCGGGACTGTCGGGCAGGGTTGGTTACGGAATTGAAAGCAACGATGGAACGCAGAACAATGAAAGAAATCGAAAAGAGATGAGAAGCAGATGATCCATTTGATATTGAGATCAAATGAGATTCTCTGCGAAACGGAGGAATTATGGTTTATGTGAAACGCTGCGAATATGATCTTGACACTGGGAAGCTGGAGATGGAGGACGTTGACGGTACGCGTTATTCCATTGACGTGTACATGGTGGAAGATCTCTGCGCCGACACAATGTATGAGCGATCGGCGCTGGATTATCTGCTCTACAATGAGCCGGTGAAATACGTTAATCTGTTGTTGTCCGGTGAGTTGCGAGAATACGTTCAGCAGCATCCGATCTATCTGGAAGATTAGCGATTACCTTTAGTGAAAGCCTATCAAATAACACGTTCGCCCCAATCGCAGTTTTAACGGCTGCGGTTGGGGCGATTTTTATGGCTTTTTTTGAAGCGTTCTGTCAAACCTTGGGCAAACAATTCTATTGACACAATCAAGACTTGCTTTGGTATCTGAGCTTGTTTTTCAACAATAAATTAACCATCTTTTCATACGCCCGAGTCTCTGGGTGAAATGTATCTGATCGTTTTCACAACGTCTCTTTGATCGCTTGGGTGATGACCGGCAGACTGCCGAACAGGCCCTTGAAGAAAGCGATCAGTTTTGCGAAGAAGCCGGTGTTGACCTTGACGGTTTCGGTTTCGCTCTCCGCAAGCACGCTGCCGTCGCCGCCGATCAGCTTCGCCTGTACGGTGTAATCTGCCGTCGCCTGCTTGACGGTGCAGGTCGCACCGGTTTCCGCTTTTTTATCGCTGACAAACCATTGGATCGTCGCGTCGGCGGGGGCGTTTTCGGTCACGGCCGTGAAGGTGACTGTCGCCTTATAATCGACGGATTTCGTCGCCGTGTAGTTTTTGATCGTGACGGTCGGCAATTTTGTATACACCGCGCTGACCGTCAGATCGCCGATGCCGAGCGTGAAATCCTCCCATGCACCGGCATAACCGGGCTTCTCCGGCACGGCGGGCGGGGTTACGCTTTCCGTCAGAACGGTGAACGGGAGCTTCTCGCCGATCTGTTTGCCGTCAGCCATAAAGGTGACATAATATGTAACCGGCTCAAACACCGCAGTAAACGTCAGGTCCTCGGCGGGCATGGTGTCCGGTACGGCCGGCGTCCAGCCGGTGAAGGTGTAGCCCTCCTTCTGCGGGATGCGCGGCTGCCAGATGGGGCCGCCGTAGGGGATCGTGCTGCTGCCGATGCTTTGCTCATCCACGAGATAGGTAATGGTGTATTCGATGGGGGTATAGACTGCCTCGATCGTGATGTCGTGCGCGGGCAGCGTGTAGGTCGGCCACGCGCCGGTATGCCCTTCCTTCTTGGGCACGTCAGGCAGTGTGATGGATTTCTGCCCGTAGACAAACGGGATCTTCGCGATGGTTGCGCCATCCGCAATGATTGTTGCGTAATAAGTGATCTGCGAATAAACCGCCTCAACCGTCAGATCGGCAGTGCCGAGCGTGAAAGGCTGCCAGACGCCGGAATAGCCGGTTTTCTCCGGCACGTCGGGCGGGGTGATGCTTTCCGTCAGAACGGTAAACGGGATCTTCTCGCCAACCTGTTTGACGTCAGCCACAAAGGTGGCATAGTAGGTGATCGGCTCATAGATCGCCTCAATCGCAATATCCTGCTCGTTGAGGATATACGGCGACCACGCGCCGGTGTAGCCCGGCTTTTCCGGAATGTCCGGTTCTAAAATGGATTCTTGCGTTGCGGTGAAGGTTTCGGTTGCGTAAACCTCACCGTCAACGACAAAGGCGGCAGTGTAGATTTCGCCGAGGCAGTGGATGCGAGCACACAGTAAGGGTTGATTGTTATTACCAATTTGGATTGTTTGCCATTCCGCTCTGGTTCCATGGAAATAGACATCCGTCAGCCCGGTGCAAGTTTGAAATGCAGTATTGCCGATACTTGTCACGCTGCCCGGAATTGTAATGCTCTCCAGCGCGGCACAGTAGGAAAATGCGCCGACGGCGATCTCCGACAAACCGTCCGGGAGCGTAACCTGCGTCAAAGCGGAATGGGTAAACGCGCTTCTGCCGATGGTTTCAACACTGTCCGGGATTGTAATGCTCTTCAGCGCAGTGCAGTAACTAAATGCATAATAGCCGATGCTTTTGACGCTGTTGCAGACTGTGACGCTTGTCAGCCCATTGCAACCGTCGAACGCAAAATTACCGATGCTCGTGACGTTACCCGGGATCGTGATGTGCGTTAGCCCGGTGCAACCACTGAATGCAGAATTCCCGATGTTTGTCACGCTGTCCGGGATCGTGATGCTCGTCAGACCGGAACAGCCGAAAAATGCAGAACTGCCGATATCCGTTACGCTATCCGGGATTGCAATGCTCATCAGTCCGGCACAGCCGAAAAATGCAGAACTACCGATATCCGTTACGCTGTCCGGGATCTCAATACGCGTAAGGGACATGCAGTTTTCAAACAGCATTCGCGGCAAGTCGGTCATGCCATTCGGAAGCGTGACGCGCTGCAATCCGGTACAGTCGCAAAACGCCCCTTTGCCGATCTTTTTGATGCTGTCAGGAACCGTGATATTTGTCAGAGAAATGCAGAGATGGAAGGCGTTATTTCCGATCTCTTCAACGTGATCCCCCCACACGACGGTCTTCAGTCCCTTACATTCGCTGAATGCATAATCACCGATAACCGTCGCGGAATCCGGAATCGTGATGCGCTCGAGTGCCGCGCAGTAACGAAATGCGGAAGCAGGTATGTCATTCAGATTGTTTGAAAGAACCGCCTCCCGCAAGCCGAAGCAGTAAGAAAAAGCTCCTTCACCGATAGATGTGACGCTATCCGGAATCACGACTGCCGTCAAGCTTTTGCCGCCCCTGAACGCCTCACGGCCGATTTCCGATACGCTGCCCGGAATCACAAGATCCGTCAAGGCTGAGCAGTCATAAAATGCCGCTTGACCAATCCGGGTTACGGTATCCGGGATCGTCACCGCAGTCAGTTTGTCAAACCCATAGAATGCATTTTTACCGACGGTGGTAACGCCGGGTTCCATCACGACCGTTTTCGTTTCAGAATAATAAATGTACCACGGAGCATTTGTCAGCTTTTTCACGTTTAAGTTACCTTCTCCGTAATAATGCTGAAACGTGCCGAAGTCATTCATGGGCTCCGTTCCGCTGATCGTCAGCGTCTGCGTTTGAGCATCGTAGCTCCAGGTCAGGGCTTCTCCTTCTTCGTTGTTATATGCGGAGATTGCCGCACACGGCAACAGACCCAGCAGCAGAATCACGCAAAGCAGCCTGATGATCATCCGTTTGCTTTTCGTCATCTGTAGTACCTCCTAAAGTTATGATGTTCTTTTGCGCCGAAGCATCACTTTTTTCAAGCTTTTTCAGGTGTATTTTATCATATCCTGTGCAAGAAAGCTACCAACTCGGATTTACATTTGCAAAAAAAGATGAAAAAATCGGTCAAGCTGCAGGTGGCAGTTCCGCACGATCCGGCAATCTGACCATATGCACGGTGCGGATCTCCTTGCCGCATTCGATCAGAAAGCCCTCGTAGCAGACCACGCACAGGCCGACCCGCGTCGGATCATACACCAGACGGTAAGGAACGGTCAGTGCGCCCGCAAGCGCCGTCGGCGACGCAAAGTCCGCCGTAAAATTAGTATCAGGACAGGTCACAAGCACGGCAGCGAGCGAATGCTCGATGAAGTATGCCTCGTCGATCTCCTTCTCCGTCTGCGCAAACAGCGGATACGCCTTTGTGAGCGCCAGCCATTCCGGATAGGTTTTTATCACTTTGGGCAGATCGGCATAGGCGAGCAGGGCGTTGCTGTCTTTCCCCGCCGGCTCGACCGTATAGGTCGCGTTCGCGGGCGGCGCAACCATGCCGAACAGCCCGACAAGGGTCGTCCAGAGGCTCAGAAAAAACGCAGTGAATCTGGTCAGAATACCGGTCATGGTTTACATCTCCTTTTTAGTTGTAAAATTTAATAATATTGAAAAACGAATGTTTCGTTTCTATCATTCGTAAATCCATTAACTGATTACTTCCCGTATTCAGTTAACGGATGCCAATCGAGCTTCACGACCTCGGCATCATCTTCAAACTCCTTGCGCAGCAGATAGAATTCGTCCTCCGAAATCTTTTCCCATGTTTCTTCTCCGTCTCGGATTATATATTGCATATAGTTATATTCCTCTGATTCATAGTGCTGAACCACACGAAGAAATTTCAAATCACCATCAGATATTTTAAAATAAATATAGCTTGTATAGTCCGGAGATCCGCCGTATCCACGTATGACACCGTTCGATAATACATCTCTTCCTGCCATCAAATCTCCCATATAAGCCCACAAAGCGTAAACCGTCACGGACTCGGTCAGTTCCACGGGATGACCGTCTCGCAGTGTGAATAGCCGTTCAAAAATAAAAACCTTTTCCGCATCGGGTACGCCCGCATTTTTGCCACCCCACGGAAGAATCGACCGGTCCAGCAGCAGCTCGTCCGTACCGTCTCCGTCAATATCATAAAGGGCATAGTGCTTGCTTGACAATTCCTCTTTCGAAAGGCTCGAAAACAGTTTGTTGAGCACGGATGCATAAGGATCATCAGGAAAGAGTGGGTTCGCGATTTTTGAAGCAGATTCCGGATCGTATGTTGCCACGGGATTGCCAGAAATACCAGAGGTTATTGTAGTGTTTGGCGAAGTTGTGGCTGTGCTTGGCGCTGCCTCCTGCCTGCAACTTGTGCAAAGCCACAGTACTGCACAAAGCAAAATAATGACTTGCAATCGTCTCATAAAACTCTCCTCCTATTACTGACCGTAGGTATAAATAGGGTTCCAGTCAAGCGTGACCTCAGGGTTATCCGTTTCCCATTCCGCCCGGTATCGATCAAACTCTTCCTTTGAAATCTCCTCATCAGGATAAGCGTTTCGATCGGATCTTGTTTTATACTCCTCCGTTTTTCCGGCGGCATTGCAAGTATCAAACAGTTCCCTGTAAGCAACGATTTCGCCATTGTCCAGCTTTACATACTGATAGCTGTAATGATCGTCATATCCAAAAGCGTTTCCCGCAATTGTTTTGATCGTTCCATTCGTTAATATGACCCGATTTACAAGTTCTGCATCGAAAGCATTTTCATAAAATTGCCATTCAACTGCGTTCCCGTTCGCATCGACGGAGTAAACGTGCGTCACCATCTTTTTTCTGCCGTTTTTGGTTCGGTCATAGTACGTGCCGTAGTATTGGCTTTCGATGCCGACATAGTCACCCTCGTAGCAATTCCACCCGGTGATCAGCTCCTTTGTGCCTTCGCCGTCAAGATCATAAAGCGCATAGAGCGATTCGTCGTTATTGTTTTCATATTCCGTGAATGCTTCAATGAAATTCTGCTTCGTGTTCAGGTGCTCGTTGTAGATCTCATTCAGCCTGACCGAATACGGATCGTCGGGGATCAGCTTCATCTTCGGCATTTCCACGCCCCACTCTTCCGCGGTCCGGGGATGATACACGATCTTCCCGTTTGGGTCTCGTGTCGTCATTCCGACTGCCGTGGCGGACGTCTGATCTGAGCTTGGTTCTGTTTCTGCTTTTCCAGAGAGCGTCGACGTTGGAGATCCGGTCTTTGCTGCGGTTGTGTTCAAATCGGCGGTTTTGCAGGAACCCAGACAAAACAACATGCACAGAATCATGGCAAGCCCGGCAAATGCGGGAATTCTTATCTTCTTCATGATCAACCCCTCTACCTTATATGTCGTTAGTTTTGTAAACACCTGCGTTTCGGCTGCTGCCTTCAAACGTTAAAAACAACAAATAATCATGCCCGTTACCCGGCAGGAATCCAATGCCTTCCAATTCAGCATACTCCGCTGGAATAATCGTTATTTCGTCAACATTTGCGATTGGAATGGTTCATGTTGCGTTGATAAAAATATTATTCTCATGAATATGGTTTTGATAATCGTTGTGATATGAATCACACCAATCTTTTTTATGAAGTCGGGTGGATAGGTATTCGGTTTGTAATATAGAACATCAAATAGCCGGAAAGACGACGTCCAGATCAAATGCGGCTTCGAAATTCTTCAATGTTGCGCTTACACTGCCCAAGGATGCTTTTGCATCGCCGACGCGGGTCGTGGTGCGGTAGTGCCAGGTGCCTGCAACGATATTTCCGGTTGCGTTGTCAATGGTGACGCTGATTGTCGGCTCCGTATACGACACCGTGATCGTATCTTCCCCGGACTCCACGGTTGCGCCGAGCTCTTCCAGTGCGGATTTCATGGAGAAAAGCGGGCCGAAGCCGCGCGCGACCGCGCCGCCGTTGATCGGATCGGCATCAAAGCCGTCAATCTGATCCGCAAGCAGCAGTTTGATTTCCGTTTGCTTCTCGCCTTCCCGCACGGAAACGGCATGCACGTCCTCGAGCAGCAGCGGACCGCTGCCGGGCAGGGTATCCGTCGTGCCGGTGTTGTTTGCAAGCGCTTTGCGCAGCGAGGGCTCCAGCTGTTTCAGGACTGCGCCGACGCTGCCGTCTCCTTTCAGGCTCCCTTCCACGTAGGTCGTCTGCCACGTGCCCTGCAGATCAGTGCTTTTTTCCACGGCGGCATTATACGTTTCCACGATCTGTGCAATGGTTTCGGGGTCGCCGGTCATCGTGTCATACGCGCCTTGGAGCAGGATTTCACGCTGCCCGTATCGGCCAAAATCCACCTGCGCCGAAGCTGTGGACGGCGGCTCGAACACCGCGGCGTTGCCGCGCACGGCGCCGAACAGCAGATCGCGCAAAAACAGCAGAAGACGGGCGAAAAACGGCAGGTCGGCGGCACGGGGCGACAGACGGCAGTCATAGGAGAACGTGCAGGACGCGCCGCTTGCAAGGATCTGCTGATGATAGAAGACGGCAATAGGCAAAAAGTCATCGGAGAAGGTGTTTAGCGTGAGATTGGCAAGCGCCAGATCGGAGACGTTCGTGACGGTGACCGTTGCATGGATCGTATCAAACAGGCCGTAGGTATCCTTGTCGAACCCCACCTCCCACGCAAGGCAATCCGGGATCTGTTCTGTTTTGCCGGCAGAATCCGCCGCAAATCCGCCGAGCGCCGTCATGCTCATCATCAGCACGGCGCAAAGGAGCATGGCCAGGGCTTTTTTCATGGTTTTCATTTTGTTTCCTCATTTCTTTCAAAACGTCTATTTAAACTGAATAAACAACAAACAAATCAGAAAAATGTGATATTCTCGCTATGCTTTCATTTTCTTCATCTAAATCCTATGATTTCCGATACAGATGCCTTTTCAACCTTTATCGCTGCAGAATCGATATCCTCGTGGATCGTGATGCCAAGCAACAGCTTTAACATCAGCCAGCTATCCTCGCTGAACACGTATTCACGATCCAGCGCATACTGTTCGTAAACACCGCTTCCGCCGGCAAGCGGCGTTTCCAGCAGATTGGGAGACACATAATTGTATAACCGAAACGGGCAGAATAAAAACGCCTTCTCAAGATCAAAATACAAAACAGTTGCCCTGACAAAGATCAACGCCTTCGTCGGACTGAGCCAGAAAACGACCCCGCCCAGCGCTTTGATCGTTGCAATCAGCGGGAGCTGTGCGCTAGAAAACCCATCGTCGTTGTAATAGATTTTCACGTCGTCCTCATAGCCCTTCACTTCTTTGCCGTTCACAAACAGTGTGCAGGGTTCGACAACGTAGAGCGGAGACACGTTGGTATTGACCTGCTGCGAAACGTCTTCCCTGTCATCTCCTGCAAACGCCCATGTTGTGCAGGATAAAAGGATGATGGCTGCGATCAGAAATGTTATTACTCGTTTCATAATAATCTCCTCGTTTCCTATTTCAGCGCGTGCGAGGACTGTTTATTAATAACGCAAACGGAAGCATAATCAGCACCGTCAGTAGATTCGCCCACATGCTCAGTCCCGGCGCCCGCCCTTGGGCGTCGATCCGGATCTCGGCGTTATCAAAGTCGCTGCTCATTTTCACTTCAAGCAATGTAAACAAGCTCTGCGCAGCATGGTCATCGATGATATATTCATGCCCTTCCTGCCGTCTGGTTTGCTGATAAGGAGCCTCGCCGCCAACAAGTCTGAAATAATCCTCTTTAGAGGAAATCAAATAAACGGCTCCTTTTTCGGTGTCGAGCCGCAGCATCAGATCCCGATAGAAGATCACCGCTCTTTTTTCGTCGAGCCAGATCACGTGCGCGCCGAGCGCTTTTAACACGGCAATCAGCGGCAGATCAAAGGAATACACCGTCTGCGCCTCGTTGCAGTTCAGGACCGCACCGGGTTCGATCGTTTTCCCGTTCACGATCAGCACGGCAGGCTTTTCGACGTCCGGGCGTTCCGCTGCGCGGGCAACCGGACAACATCCGCAAAGCAACAGCGCGGATAAGAGCAATGCAAGCAGTTTTTTCATATGAATTCTCCTTGGTTTGATGGAAATCATTCAGCGTTATCTCATAATTCAACAAAAATAGATACAAATAGGTTATTGTCCATAGCTTTCTAACGGTTGCCAATTAATTTTAACAACATCAGCTCCGTCCTCGATTTCTGATTTCATACGATCAAACTCTTCTTTTGATATCTTTTCTCTCAGATCGTTGCCTTGATTATCAACAACAACCCACGTTCCAGCAATTTCATAAGACATTAATGCCTTAATAAACGCCAGTTTCCCATTGGAATAGCGAAAATACGCATAACTGATATAATCCGGTGTTCCGCCATAATATCGAATGATCCCATTCGACAAAATATCACGACCTCCCAAGGATTCAGCAAAATAGTTATTCCATCGCCACGAAGGCTGATAGATGATTTCTTGTGGTTCTTGATCGATCGTTGTAAAGAGTTGATTGAGCACAACTTCCTCCACGCGCGCTTGGTTTGAAAAACCGCTTTCATAGCCCCAAAGAATCATTTTCGAACCAAGCAAAAGCTCTTCTATCCCGTTTCCGTCAATATCATATAATACATAATAATTGTTTTTTAACAGTTGCTCCGATTCCGCGCTGCTCGAGAGTTCGGCAATTTTACTTTTTATCACCGACTCATATGGATTAACCTCTAAAACGGGAACATCAAAAGTTGGTTGCTTTGTTCCGCCTTCCGTTTTTTCCTGAAGAGTTGTAATTTGGGGGCGTGAAGAAGTGGTGTAGAGCACCTTGTCTGATTGCTGCAATCCACAAGAACTTAAAACCAGCAAAATAGATAACAGGAGGATCATTTTGCATTTCATCTCATTATCATCCTTTTTAATTGATAATTCTTTACAGATACACCCGTTCACCGACTCGCCTTCCATAGTGTTAAAACACAGGCGATGAGTTGATTCATTGTTCTGAAATCCAGCTCCTTCAATTTCATAATACCCGTTTTTCATAAAAAGCCAACATCAGTTCGGTCAATGCGAAAGCGACTTGATTATTTCAAGCGGAAACATGACTAAAAATGAGATTACCCAAAGCGCAGGAAAGACAACGACTTTAATGAAAGTATCGCCTGTATCGGTCAAGAGATTTAGCAATCTTGTGCCGGCTTTTACCTTAACATTAAATGAATCAGAATAAATAAACACTTCATCATTTGTCAAAGCCGAGATCTTGATATAATACTTTCCAGATGATTTTACCGAAAGATAGATTTCTCCTTCGTATTCCGATAATCGTCCGATATATTCATCATCTTTGTACAAATCATACCTCAATCTTTCCAGCTTTTCATTCCCTTTCTCATCATAGTAACAGGCTTTGAGCCCAGTACTATAACCTTTTCCGTAATAACCTTCTACGTCATGTGGTTGTGATTGAATAACGATGACAGATTTGGCATCTGTTTTTTTCGCATAAACCGGAAATGAAACAGTGCACAGGAATACAACAATCAGCAGCAAACCCGCGAACAAGAGCGCCAGAGTATGTTTGACGTTTTTCATCTAATCCCCCCGTTTATACCTGGAACCATTTATAATTTGTCCCCAACAATTATATAATAGCTCGGACTCATTTAGTCTGGTACCACTCGCGCATTGAATAATCTATTTTCACGCCTTTTTTAACTGTTATCTATTTTGTCCATAGCTCTCTAAGGGCTGCCAATTAATGATTATTACCTCGGCGCCGTCTTCGATCTCGTTTCTCCGACTTTCAAATTCATTTTTTGTAATTATCTCTTGTTTGCCTTCTCCGTTTAAATCATAAAAACGAACGAATTCGTTTCCGTATTTGGATAGCTGTTCAAGATACTGAACTGAACCGTTTTGATATTTAAAGTAACAATAGCTTGGGAAATCCGGATGTGTTCCTTCATCTACCCGCAACACACCATTCGAAAGTACCGCGCGTTCACGCAAGGTCATTCCTCCAAATTGCGTAAACAGATCACTTGCTCGAGGACTTGATTCTGGAAACGGTGTTCCTTCGCTAAGCACCAACCGTGTTTCGCCGTTTTGAACCGTATAGATTTTGCAATACGTTTGAGATTTTTCAAGGTTCGTTGCGGCAGTTTCTTCATCTTGTCTGATAACCTCAAGCTCTCTGCTAAGCAATAATTCTTGAGTGCCATTTCCATCAATATCCAATAACGCGTATTGATAATAATCTAAAGCCTGGTCCGGACGGCCTAAGGTCAACACAAAACTATAATAATCCGAAATAATATCTTTGTACGGATCGTTCTCAGAAATATTCAGCTGTATTCCTGAATACTTTGTTATTTCATTATTCTTATCTATAGAAGTTTGTGCCGCGTTACCTGATGTTTGGAAATAGCCCTCTGACAGATTGGTATTAGGGACACTGTTCTGAATTGTTTCTTTTTCGCAAGAAGCCAAAGAAAACATCATAACTATTATTATGAAGAAATGGATCTTGTGTTTCACTATGTTTCCTCCGCAATCTGGGGTTCATCTGTCGAAGAATCTACGCCTTTGCTTCTCACCGAAAACAGTCCGGGTGAACTTATGCCGATTAAAAGCGACGCTGTAATTAATAACGACAAAATTGCTTTACATCTCTTCATTTGTTTAACTTCCTCAATTCAAAGCAATCTCAGCAAACATTTCCCTTATTATCGAATCTGCAAAGCATAAAGTTTCTCAATTATTCCCGCATCTTTATTTGTAATAATCCAATTCCATTCTACCGAAATTATTATAAAAAGTAAATATGCGGAGAAAAAACGATGCGGTTTTCGGGAAAAATGATTGTTTTTTGCAAGGTGCCGACCAATCGAATCTGCATCCTGGTTCGAATAATATCATTTACAGGTTTTCTTTCTTTGACCGCAAAAGAATACTTGCGGTAAACTGCTTTTCTTCCTCTGAATAATTAAAATTTGCTTCGCCATCATACTGCTTTGCAATATTACGAATGCTTTTTAGACCGAACCCGTGTCTCGCCGCATCAGTCTTGGTTGACCGAAACACTTGACCATTGCGCTTGGGAGGCGTATCTGCGGAGTTGGTAGCTTTGAACAAAACAAATTGTTCATTCTTTTCTTCAATAGAAAAATCAATTGTTTTTTCAACAGATTGTACGGCAGCCTCTACGGCGTTTTCCAATAGATTATCAAGAAGCGAAGTCAAATCGCTGAGTGCAACAAATGAAAGATCAACATGACGGATGTCACAGTGAAAGTCAATGGACTCCTGCAGGCAACGGTTTGCATAGCGATTAACGATTACATTTATCAGTTTGTTGTCACTGTATTCTTTCGTAGCTTTCATGGTCTCGTTTTCCTGAACAGAACGAATATACTCTTGGATGCCGTCATTATCGCCTTGGGCAGAAAGCGCATGAATCACCGTCAGATGTCGTTTAATATCGTGCAGCAGTACACTTGCCAAATCGTTTCTCTGTTCAAGCTCTTTATAATACTCTGTATTGATTTCAACTTTTTGCAATTCCAGTTGATATTCGGTATTGCTTTTCAAGGTTGACACTACGCGCTCGTGAACGAATGCCGCTATCAAATTTGTTGTTAAGGTAATCATTGCGACGATAATAAAAACTGTCTGTGCGAAATCATTCAAATCCAGGTGTGTCGTTAGATATGTAAAAGCGAAAAAGATTAATATAGAGTTCAACGGAAGAATAAACAGGATTAACGAAAAATCATCCTTCACGTGCCGGTCTTTTTGAAGCGAAAGCTTAGCAGACAAATAAGCAGCAAGAAAATACATGGCCTTCGATGTAAAGGTTTCAAGCAACATTACATTTGGATTTGAATTAAATGTCTCCAGCGAAGCAATTTTCAACACGGAGGCGCCATACATCGTGATAAACTCCGTAACACCCATTAACACTTCCAATAGCAGAACATGGAAGATGCTTTGCTTTAGAGTTGCGTCAAAGATTAAAAACAGAACCATAAAATTGCAGATGAAAAAGGACAGAATATTCACTTCAGGGTGTCCAAGATAGTTTAACGCAAACTGAACGGCAAAGGAAATAAGAAAAGCTAATCCTGTGGCTAAGCGGTTCTTCTTGAAATTAAACTTATTGCTGAAATATACAAATGAAATGACCTGCTCAAACGCATACATAAAAACATAAGCTGCTGTTTTCATAGCAAATCCCCCGCAAAGTTTAAAAATTGTTGCTTAAACTTGGAATAACGTCTACCTGACATATAGGCAGAAACCGTATGCTCTGGATCTTTTCGCAGGATGACATCTTGTTTGTCAAATCGTATTACATTCTGTAAGTTAACAGCAAAGCTGGTGTGAGAATACACAAAACAGTTCGGCTGGTTAATGGTTTCCAGCCAATCTGCAATTCTCATAGTAGTCTGCAATTTCTCTTGTTTTGTTACAATCACTGAGCCGCCTTTCATTCCCTGAATAAACAAAATATCTTTCGTTTTTACAACATGAACACTGTTCTTGGTAGCAACAGTAATCGTTTTGCTGAGCATCTTATACTCTTTGATCGCATCAGCGAGATTGCGTGCAAACCGCTGCCGATCAATCGGCTTGGAAAGATAGCGAAACACCTTAATGCGCATCGCGCTGTCCAGATAACTGGTAAATGAAGTTACGATCATAATCAAAACATCCGGATTGACATCTTTCAGCGTTTCTGCCAGTCGCAGTCCGCTGATGCCGGGCATCTCCACGTCAACAAATGCAATATCATATGAATTGTTTGATTGCGCAACCACAGCATCTGCCGAAGAAAAGCATACCGTATCAAATTCAATGTGATGCTTCTTTTCCCATGAGATTAATAATGATTGAATTTCAGACAAAACCGTCTGGTCATCGTCACAAACCAAGATCCGAATCAACACAAATCACCCCTTATCTGTTTTAATTCTATCACAGACAAAGGGTGATTTCAATGTTGGACTAAAAGCGTTTTTTCTGATTTCAAGCTCATTTTTTCTTCTTGATCTGTCATGAGAGTCGGGTGCCATCGAAAAACCACGTCATCATCATGAATAATTCTTTGATGCTTTTTGAGTATGTTAACTAATAATAACCTGGAAGAACAAGAAGAAGTCACATAAACAAATCGTCGAAGCAGAAGTGCCTGCGTCTATTCTTTGAATAATGATTCAAAGTTGTCGGAGGGTTTTAGGGATGTGTCATAACAAGCCGATTTCTGCAGAATGCGGAAATCGCGCATCGAGTCGTTTTGTACGGAACGATGCCCTGCTTGCGAAGAAGAAATATTTGCTTTTCAAAAAAGCCATTCATATCCATTTCCCCGAAAGGCGCACTTCTATATCATCTCCCCAAAGATGATATCCGTGCGGTTCGGGCGACCGATGCGCCCGAACAGAACTCGCCTGCGGCTCAGAAGGGCAGGCCCTTCGCAAATTAAATGTTTCAATTTCACAGTACGCAATACAAAACAGCAGACGGCAAGATCCTTTGCCCCCAAACGCAAAGGCATCCGCCGTCTGTTGCTGTTTTTCAGATTCTATTCATTTGCTATTTTATTCCGCCGCAAATCTTTTTCAAAAAATACGTTTTTTCCTCTTGACAATGCAGAACATTTGTTCTATACTATATTTCCGGACGATCTCTTGTTTTTTGTCCCCAATTCTGAGTTTTGAAGGAGCGTGGATCATTGAAGCAAACCGATTTCAGCGAAACCTTACAGCTGGCCGATGACATTCTCGAATACTATTTCAAGAATCCCGAGGAAGCCGACGCACCGTCCCCGCCGCATGAAAGCC
>JAFRQQ010000024.1 GCA_017428525.1 Clostridia bacterium
ATCTCTTTTCGATGGGACAGTTTTGCGGGAGCAGAAATTGTTCAGAAAAAGGAAAAGCCGCACATGGCATACTTGATGTATGTCAGTGCGGCTTTGACGCATTTATGGGCGATTTATGCCCCGCAAAACCAATACTGGATGATGAAACTCTGCCGTTCTGCGGCTTGACAGCGCGTGCGGTTTTATGATAAAGTGATAGCAAACAGGGAAGGAAAGAGGGGATCTGATGAAACACGCAGTTGTTCTCTGGCTGCGCGGCACGCTTGCGGCGCTGCTGGCGCTGCTGATTGCGAATCCCGGCGGCACGCCGCCTGTGGAGAAGGAGCGCCCGGCGGCAAACGCCGTGACCGCCTATGACGAAGCGGCGGCCGATTACCGGCTGACCGTCGACGTCGAGGAGGAGATCCATGATATCAGCGAGCTGCTGTTCGGCGTCTTTTTCGAGGATATCAATTTTGCGGCCGACGGCGGCCTGTATGCCGAGATGGTCGCCAACCGCTCGTTTGAATTCACGACCCTCGCCGCCGGGGATCAGCTCTACGGCTGGCGGACGGTCGGCGACGCGCAGGCGGATGTGACCGTCGGCGACGCGGCGGGCGGCCTGAATGAAAACAATACGAATTATCTGGTGCTGACCAACGCGGGCGAAACCCCGGCGGGCATAGCGAATGTCGGCTATCTTGAAGGCATGGCGATCGAGGCGGGCAAGGATTATCAGTTCTCGCTCTATGCCCGGGCGCTGGACGGGTATGCCGGCGGGCTGACCGTGCGGCTGACGGCGGGCGACGCCGTTGCGGCCGAGGGCGTGATCTCCGCGATCGGCGGCAACTGGCAGCGCTATGACCTGATGCTGACGCCGGCGGTGACCGCGGCGGAAAACGTGACGCTGCAGGTGCTGCTCGGGCAGGGCGGCGCGGCGCTCGATATGATCAGCCTGTTCCCCGAAACCTATAAAAACCGCCCCAACGGCGTGCGCAGGGATCTGGGCGAGCTGCTCGAGGGGCTGCAGCCGAAGTTCCTGCGCTTCCCCGGCGGCTGTGTGATCGAGGGCTACGACGAGGAGACCGCCTACCACTGGAAGGATTCCGTCGGGACGGGCAGCGACGGCAAACCGTTGCTCTTTGACGGCGGCTACGGCAACGTTGCCGCGCGCAGGCAGGGGATCAATATCTGGACGGACCTTGCGGCGACCGACGACCCCTGGCCGAGCTTCATGAGCTACGGTCTGGGCTTCTTCGAATTCTTCCAGCTGTGCGAGGATCTCGGCGCATCTCCCGTGCCGGTGCTCAACGCGGGACTTTACTGCCAGATGCGCGGGCGCACGGGCGTGTCGATGGAGTCGCCGCTGTTTGCGCAGTATGTGCAGGATCTGCTCGATCTCGTGGAATTCTGCCGCGGCGGGGCGGAAACGACCTGGGGCGCCGTGCGCTGCTCGCTCGGCCATCCGGCGCCGTTCGAGATCAAATATATCGCCGTGGGCAATGAAAACGAAGGCCCGGTCTATTATGAGCGCTATCAGGCGTTCCTGGACGCTTTCAAGGCCGCGGCCGCGGCGGATCCCGCGCTGTATGACGGCATCGAGCTGATCTTTTCCGCGGGCGCAGCCGACGCCACGCACGGCGGGAATTATATCAAATCCTATGAATACGCGAAAACGCAGCTGGCCGGCAGCGCGGACGCCACGGCATTTGCCGGCGCGATCGATCAGCATTATTACAATACGCCCGACTGGTACCGCAAAAACGGCGATTATTATGACGAAGACAATTACATGCGCACCGTGGACGAAATGACCGACACGATCTACGGCGGCGCGATCCCCGTTTTTCTGGGCGAATATGCCGCGCAGTCCAATACGCTGGAGGCCGCCCTCGCGGAGGCCGCCTATATGACGGGGCTCGAGCGCAACGGCGATATCGTGCGCATGGCCTGCTACGCGCCGCTCTTCAGCAGCACCACGGCCCGTCACTGGGCGCCGAATCTGATCTGGTTCAACAATCACGCGGCGGCCGGCTCCGTCAATTATCAGGTGCAGAAGCTGTTTTCGACCAACACCGGCACGAAGCTGCTCCAATCCTCGATTGACGGCGCGGCGGTGCCCCAGCCGGAGCTCAAAGGCCGCGTCGGTCTGGGCACCTGGTACACGGCGGCGGAATTCGACAATCTGAAAATCACGGACAACGCCACCGGCCGCGTGCTCGCGCGCGATTCCTTCACCCTGCCGACCTTCCGGTGGAACTGGGAGAACCCCAACGAGGGCGATTTCAAGATCAAGGGCGGCAAGCTCGTGCATGTGGGCACGGGCATGAACTGGAGCGACATCGGCGATATCGCCTATTACGGCGCGGATGACGATATGCAGGATTACACCTTCACCGTCGAGGCCACCAAGACCGAGGGCGAGGAGGGCTTCCTGATCGCCTTTGCCGTGCAGGACCGGGACAACAATTTCTTCTGGAATCTCGGCGGCTGGCAAAACACGGTTTCCTGCCTGCAGTGCATGAAGAACGGCGAAAAGACCGGGCAGATTCTCAAAACCGTGCGCCCCTTTACGGCGGAAACCGGCAAAACCTACCGGCTCAAGGTCGTCGTCAGCGGCACCTGCGTGCAGTGCTATGTCGATGACGAGCTCTATGTGGATTACGATACCGGCTATCACGCCGAGGCCGAAGCCTATCAGGTGGCAAGCAAAGGCGCAAACGGCGACGTCATTCTCAAGCTTGTCAATGTGACGGGCGAAAAGCGCACCTTCGCGCTCGCCTTTGACGGCGGCGTGGGCGCGACGGCGCAGGTGCAGCAGCTGACCGGCGAAAACCTGACGGATGAAAACATCCTCGGGCAGCCGGAAACCTGCCCCGCGCAGACCTTCACGCTCGACGGCTTCTCCGAAAAGTGCAATTACACCGTGCCGCCCTATTCCGTCACGGTGCTGCGCCTGCCGCAAGGCTGAAAAAGAATAGAATAGAATAAACCGGGCGTGCCGCGACGAAGATTGCAGCACGCCCGAACTTTGTTCCAATTAGGAATTAGGAGTGGGGAGTTAGGAATTAGGAGTGGGGAGTTAGGAATGAGGAGTTAGGAATGAGGAGTTAGGAATGAGGAGTTAGGAATGAGGAATGTGTGTGAAGGACTCCGAATCATTCCTCCTTCCTAATTCCTAATTCCTCATTAGAAAGGGCGTGCTGCATCTGGTTTTCGCAGCACGCCCGGTTTGTATTTTAGAATTCCTTTCGCGTGAATTTGATCGTCTTGATCTCGAACGGCCGGAAGTGCAGGGGCAGCTTGCCGTTTTCGAGCGGCAGGGCCGCCTTCTCGTCCTCGAGCAGGTTCGTCAGCACAGCGCTTGCCGCCGGCACGGAGAGGGCGATCTCTGAATCGGTCTGCGTGCCTTCGCATTCATACAGGCGCAGCACAAAGGCGTCGCTGCCGTCCTCCGCGGGCTTGACGGTCTCGCAGATCACGTTCGGCGCGGAAACCGACGCAAAGGGCGCGCTCACTGCGGCGCCGGGCACGGCGTCCACGGGAATGTTGAGCATGTAGGCCGGATGCACGACCGCTTCGGCGGAGAAGCCGCCGTCATGCACAAGCAGCGCGTAGGTCATCTCATGCAGGCCGCAGTCGCCGGTCACATCCGGATGGATGCCGCCGCGATGGAGCGACAGGCGCAGGTTGCAGTCCGTGACGGTGATGCCGTATTTGCAGTCGTTGAGCACGGCCGCGCCGAAGCCCGGCTCGCTCACGTCGGTGTAATTGCGGTTGCAGACCTCGAATTTGGCCACTTCCAGGCTGGTGTTTTCGGTGGTCGGGCGCTGCACGGCGCCGAACTGAATCTCGCACCGCGCGGTCGGCGCGGCAACGTCGAGATCGAAGCCCGCCTTGAGCAGACGGTGCGGGCTCTGCCAGTCCACGAGCGTGTGGAAGTCGATGCGCGGCGTGTCGGCGTAGCAGATCAGATCCTGCTGGAGCGTTGTGCCGTCGCCGATCTCAAAGACGCTGCGCAGGCGGATTTCCACCGCGCCGTCCGTGACGACTGTGCGCGAGCGGAAACCGCACACCGGCTGCAGATGCCGCACGGCGTCGCGTTCGACGTCCCAGTTGTCATAATGCAGCGGCAGATCCTCGCCGAAGAGCAGCACATTCAGCGGCGCGCCGCCCGGCTTGCGCAGCTCGCGCCCCGTGGCGCGGTCGGTCAGGGAAGCGATATAGCCGTTTTCGTCGAAGACCAGCGTTGCAAAGGGCGTAACGAGCGTGGTGCCGTCATAGCTGAACGGGGACGGCGCGTTTGCGGGCTGTGCGCCGAGCCGGAGCACTTTGCTGCCGAAGCCCGGCAGCTGCAGGCCGCCGACCGCGAGCTGTTCGCGCCCGCACAGGTCGGTGTAGCGCTGGGAGGGGTAGTCCGCCGCGTAGCCGTCCGCCGTGAGCACAGCGGGATCGGTGCGCGCGAAGGAGAGCGAATTGAACAGCGTGACGCACTCGCTCCCGTCTGTGAGCGCCGCGGCGTAGTTTGCCGCCGCCGCTTCGTAATCCGCCAGCAGCGTGCTCATCTCCTTGCGGTAGACGTCATAAACCGGCGTGATGCTCGTGCCGGGCAGAATGTCGTGGAACTGATTTTTCAGCAGCGTTTTCAGCCAGGGATCACTCTGTTCGTGCCGCGGCTGCCCGGCAAGGACGTTGTAATACTCCATCTTCCGCAGGGCATATTCCGCCTTGCGGTTCATGCGCTTGACGTCGTGCATCTGCGTGAGCGTGCCGCGATGCAGCTCCAGATACAGCTCGTCGTGATAGACCGGCAGCGCCGCCCGCTGTGCTTCCAGCTCTTTCATAAAGGCGCTGATCGTCATCGGCTCGATCTCCGGCAGACCTTCCATTCCGGAAGCGCGCAGGCCGGTTTCGATCATGCCGTCGGTCGGGCCGCCGCCGCCGTCGCCGTAGCCGTAGGCCACCAGACGCAGGTCGGTCGTATCCTTCAGTGAAAGATCGCGCACGGCCGCCGCGCAGTCGTCCACATCCGGCCAGCAGTGGGTGCGGTTGAAATGCGTGAGCACCTCGCTGCCGTCGATGCCCTTCCAGACGAAGCTCTCGAAGGGGAATTTGTTCAGCTCGTTCCAGCCGATTTTTGTGGTGTAGAAATACCGCACCTCGCTGCCCAGCATGATCTGCGGGATATTCGCGTTGTAGCCGAAGGTGTCCGGCAGCCAGAAGCAGTCCGCCGTGTAGTTGAAATTCTCGCGCGTGAACTGCTGCCCCTTGAGGAACTGCCGCGCCATCAGCTCGCCGGAGGTGATGTTGCAGTCGCATTCCACATAGACGCCGCCGTTCGGCTCATAGCGCCCCTCGGCCACGCGTTTCTGCATTTCGGCGAAAATGGTCGGATAATAGGTTTTCATCCATTCGCCGTGCAGGGCGGAGGACTGAATGAAATTGTAGGTCGGATAGCGCTCCATCAGATGCAGCGCGTTGGCATAGGTGCGCGCGCATTTGCGCACGGTCTCCGCTACCGGCCAGAGCCAGGCGGTGTCCATGTGCGAATGGCCGATGATGCCCACCCGGCCGAAGACCCGGCTGTTGCCGCCCGTGAAGAACGGACGGGAAATCTCCAGCGCCCGGCGTACGCCGTCGCGCACAGCCTCGGGCGTCGCGTGCCGCGGAGAACGCGGCAGCACGGCGGCGATTTCGGTCAGCGCGTGTCTGGCGCGTCCGCGCGCAAAATACTGGTCCGGCAGCGTGGTGGCGGCGCCCAGCAGCTCGCGCAGATCAAACAGGAGCGTGAACAGGTCCTCGTCGCGGGTGCAGATCGTCGCGCCGTTGTAGACATGGCTGTAAGTCTGCGCCGGAATGTCCGGATAGTCGTAATTGTCATAGGGGTCCGTGTCCACGCAGAAGTGGCCGGCGTAGCATTCAAAGGCCAGCTGCAGCGTTTCGCCCGCCTTGCCGACGCCGAGATACTGCGCGGCGTGATTGCCGCCGATAAAGTCCTTGTTTTTCGTGTTGAACAGGCCCTTGGGTTCCCCGTTGAGGAAGAAGAGCTGCTCGCATCCGCCGCAGTCGCTGAGCAGATACAGCGCCTGCCCGTCCAACGCGGCGGGCACGGTGAAATCGCCCTTGACCCAGAGATTCTGCCATTCGCCGCCCCAGGGCGTGCCGTTCTCGATCGGCGCGAATCCCTCCGCGGGCACGGCGCGGAGATGCGCCTGCGTGGTCAGCCCCTGCGCATGCGCAAGCACGCCGACCGGCTGATAGAGCCGTTTTTCATAAATGTGCAGTGTTTGTTCGAGCTTGGAAAACGTGCGGTCGTCCAGGCGTTCATAATACATGACGATCCCTCCGGCGTCAGATTCGGCTTGCGAAACCGTTGGTTTCATCTTATCATACCTGTTTGCCCGCTGTCAACAGCGGCGGCCGCTTTTGCAAAAATTCCGGCGGCAGAATGCAGAAAATGAAGAAAAAACGCGCGGCGGCCCCTTGCGCATTGCGGGAGAATCCGATATAATGAAATCAGAAAGGCAGGCGCTGCTCTTGTTTCGCAACCGAATGCAGGATAAACATACCTATCTGACCGAAACGCCCATCCCGCGGCTGATCCCCGCGCTTGCGGTGCCCACGGTCATCAGCATGCTTGTGACGGGCATCTACAACTCGGCGGATACCTATTTCGTCGGGCGGATTTCCACGCAGGCAACGGCAGCCGTCGGCCTGGTGTTTTCCGTCATGGCTGTCATTCAGGCGCTCGGCTTCTTCTGCGGGCAGGGCTCCGGCACGCTGCTCTCCCGTCTGCTCGGCGCGAACGACCGGGAGCAGGCGGAGGAAATCGCCGCCACGGGCTTTGCGCTCGCGCTGCTGCTCGGCGGTGCGGTCGCCGCGCTCGGCAACGTCTTTGCCCCGCAGCTGACGACCCTCATCGGCGCGACCGACGCCTCCCGCGCGGACACGCAGGCCTATCTGCGCATCATTCTGTTCGGCGCGCCGTTCATGACCGCGCAGTTCGTCGTCAACAACCAGCTGCGCTTTCAGGGCAGCGCGTTTTACGCCATGATCGGCCTGATGGTCGGCGCGGTGATGAATATCGCGCTCGATCCGCTGCTGATGTTTGTGTGCGGTCTGGGCATCCGCGGGGCCGCGCTGGCCACCGTCTGCGGACAGGCCGTCAGCTTTGCCGCGCTGCTGATCGGCAGCCGACGCGGCGAGAATCTGCGGCTGCGTTTGCGGCGCGTGCGCTTTACGCCGCGCAACCTTGTGCAGATTTCCAACGGCGGCCTGCCCTCGCTTGTGCGGCAGGGGATGGCGGCTGTTGCCACGCTGGTGCTCAACCGTATTGCCGGCGCGCTTGCGGGGGACGCCGCGATCGCGGGCGTGTCGATTGTCACGCGCGTGACGATGCTGGTTTTCTCGGCGCTGATCGGCTTCGGCCAGGGCTATCAGCCGGTTTGCTCCTATAATTACGGCGCGAAACGCTACGGCCGCGTGCGCGAGGGCTTCTTTTTCTGCGTCAAATACGGCACGGCGTTCATGGTGATTGCCGGCGCTGCCTGCATGATCGGCGCGGAGGGGATCGTGCGCTGGTTCCGCGAGGATCCGGAAGTCGTGGGCATCGGCGCGGCGGCGCTGCGCTGGCAGGCCTGCGCGCTGCCGTTCGTGCCCTTCTCCGTGCTGACGAATATGATGCTGCAGGCCTGCGGCAAGGGCCTGAAGGCGTCCGTGACGTCCTCGGCGCGCAACGGTCTGTTTTTCATTCCGCTGCTGCTCGTGCTGCCGCGTCTGCTCGGTCTGCAGGGGCTGGAGATGACGCAGGCGGTGTCCGATCTGCTTACGTTTGTACTCTGTCTGTTCTTTGTGCGCCCGGAGCTCCGCGCGCTGAAAACCGAAACTGCACCGGATCCCGCATCCGGAGAGGAGGCACTCCATGGATAAAAAGCTTTATTACCGCGGCAGAATCGCCACCGGCTGGTATAATTTCACCGAGGCGCTCGCGTATGTGGCGCTGCACCGGCCGACCCCGGCGGGCTGCGCGTATGAGCGTATTTCTTACGGCAGCGAAAAGCAGCAGTATTGCAATCTCTGCACGCGCCGCGATCTGCAAAAGGAGAAAAAGCCCGTGCTGATCTACATCCACGGCGGCGGCTGGATCTCCGGCATCACCGAGATGCGGGATACCTATGTGGGCGAATGGGCCAGACGCGGCTTTTTCACCGCGTCGATTTCCTACACCTACGCGCCGAAGAAGGTCTATCCCGCGCAGCTGCGGGAGATTTTCGCCGCCATCGACCGCATCCTCTCGCTGGAGGATACTTACGGACTTGACCCGGAACGCGTTGTGCTCGCGGGCGAGAGCGCCGGCGGCTACTTCATCATGCAGGTCGCCGCGCTCGCGCAGGACGCCGCTGCCCGCGAACGGCTGGGCATCGAATTCCAACATGCCGACCGTTTCCGCGTTCGCGCGCTGGTGAGCCATTGCGGCTGCTTCGATCTGAAAAACCTGATCGATCCGCAAAAGCCGCAGTCGAAATTCCCGGATATCCGCATGATGGTCTGCGCCTTCCTCGGCCTGCCGATGACCGAAGCGAAGGCCTTCCTGGAAACGCCGGCCGGCGCGGACAGCTCGCCGCGGCTGACCGCCGGTTTCCCGCCGATGTTTGTGGTCTCCGCCGCGCGGGACTGGCTGCGCTATGAGGCCTATGACCTGATTGCTTCACTTGAACGCCTCGGCGTGCCGTACGCGTCCTTTGAGGGCACGGGGCTGCTGGGCAACCACGCCTGGACGATCGCCACGATCGTGCAGCAGGGCAGGGACTGCTTTGACGACGCCTTCTCCTTTGTGAAAAAACATCTGGACGACGCGCCCGCCGCGGCCCCTGCCGAACCCGAAAGGAGCGTTTCAAAATGAAAAAGCATCTTCGACTGCCCGCGCTGCTGCTCTGCGCCGTGCTGCTGACCGTGTTCACCGGCTGCGGCGACACGCGCGGCTTCCCCGATCGCACGGCGGACCCGACGAATGCACAGCCGCAGGCGAAAACCGCCTTTGAGGAAGCAACCTTCGCGCCTGCAACGGCGCTGGCGCTGGGCATGCGGTTCTTCGACGACCCCGCCTATCTGGACAGCGCCTCCGTGGTGTGGAACATCCTCGGCTGGTACTGCGCCGGGCAGGAGGCGGACGGCGGGAAGGAATACCTGACCGCGCGGCAGGTCAACGGCCTGCAGCACTGCCTGCGCCCGAAAAGCACGTCCCTTCCCGCGCCGGACAACTGGATCTCCGGCGGCTCGCTCGAGGTGACGGAGGAGGACGGCGAGACCCGGTATTATTTCCCGGGCTTTCGCGCGGACTATGATTTGATGATGGACGCGCTGCGCCCGCAGCTCACCGCCGGCACGGCCGATGCGGCGGGCGTTACGCCCGTGACCGTGGTGCTCACCGACAGCGAAAACAGCGCGACCGAAACCTATGTGTTCAATTTCCGCCGCGATGCGCGCGCGAGCGCCGGCTTCCCCTATGTGGTGGACAGCATGACCCTGCCGCCGGTCGAAACCGCGCAGGAGACCGCGCCGGGCGCAGCGAATTTCACGCTCTCGGACGTGGCGAACGCGAACCTGCTGACGAATCTGCTCTCGATCTTTTCCTCTGTTGAGATCAAGTCGACGTTCGGCGGCGAGGACGGCTCCGTAACTTCTTATTTCAAGAAGAATGGCGAAATCTGCAGCGTGGACGCCTATGAATACGAAGGCGAATCCGGCTACAGCGGCTTTTACGGCGCGCGCTGGTTCTCGGTCGTGAAGGATGAGGACGACCTGCGCGACGTGCATCTGCAAAGCTATCTCTATCTCGGCGAGGAAATGGACGGCGACGGCGCGGGCTTCGACTATGAGATCGCCTCGATGATCGAATTCGGCAAAATCATCAATCTGACAGAAAAAGGCGACGTCTACAGCTTCGACGTGGAGCTGGATTACGGCTACGAGGACGAGGCGGAGCCGCCCGTGCCGGTGCATTATGAGATCGACAAGGGCTCCCTGGCGCTGCGCAGCATCGTCTGGGACAGCGGCACCGAATATGAATCCGGCCGCACCTTCCGTTATAATACGCAGGTGGATACCCACGGCCTGCTCGACGGCTGGGACCGCCCGCTGCGCACCGTGACCTTTGTGGTCGAGCGGCACGACGCGACCGGCAAGGCGACCACGGAAACGATCAAAACCGAGGTGCCCGAGAATCTGGAGCTGCTGCCGGAGATGGACGGCGACTTCGCGGTCTACAACGACGCGGCCATGACGAAGGAATACACCTATCCCGGACTCGGACCGGGCTACACCATTTATGTGACGGACGCCATGGGCTGATCCGCATCCCACGCGCTTTTTATCCCCCCGGTATGGCCGAACGGTTGCGCCGGGGGGCTTGTGCAAGGACGGAAAAAACCGGAAAGCGTGTGACGGGCAGAATTATTTCAGTTTTTTCAATTTTTACAGTTGAAAATCAGAAGAATTCAATGTATAATAAATAAAATATCTCCCAATTGAGGGAAGAAGGAAGGATCGCGGTGGGCAGACTCAGGCGTGTGGCCGCAGTGCATGATATTTCCGGCGTCGGCAAATGCTCGCTGACCGCCGCGCTGCCGGTGATTTCGGCGGCCGGCGTGGAATGCGCGGCGCTGCCGACGGCTGTGCTCTCGACCCATACCGGAGAGATCGAGGGCTTCACTTACCGCGACCTGACGGAGGACCTGCTGCCGATCTGCCGCCACTGGCAGAGCCTCGGGCTGGAATTCGACGCGCTTTACAGCGGCTTTCTCGGCTCCGCCCGGCAGGTGGACATGGTCTGCGAAATGATCGATTCCATGCGGCGCGACGGCTTTCTCGCCATCGTCGACCCCGCGATGGCGGACGGCGGCAAGCTCTACAAAACCTTCCCCTCCGGCTTTGCCGCAACGATGCGGGCGCTTTGCAGAAAGGCCGACGTGCTCCTGCCGAATCTGACGGAGGCCGCCTTCCTGCTGGATGTGCCTTATCATCCCGGCCCGTATGACCGCGGCGAGATCGAAGCGCTCCTGCGGGGGCTTGCGGCGCTCGGGCCGCGCGTGTCGGTGCTCACCGGCGTAGCGCTCGACCCCGCGCGCACAGGCTGCGCGGTGCTTGACGCCGCAGACGGCCGCATCGAATTCTATGAATCGGAAAAATACCCCGGCGTCTATTACGGCACGGGCGATCTGTTCGCCTCCGCACTGACCGGCGCGCTGCTGCGCGGCGCGGATGCGTTTCAGAGCGCGCAGCTGGCGCTGGATTTCACCTGCGCCGCCGTCGGGCGCACCTATCATGCCGGCACCGACCCGCGCTTCGGCGTGGCGTTCGAGCCCGGCCTCGGCGATTATATTCAGGCATTGGAGGCTGTGTTATGAGCTATGCCGATCAGGTGTTTATTGCAACCTGTCGCGACATTCTGCAAAACGGCGTTTGGGATACCGACCGCCCCGTGCGTCCGCGCTGGGAGGACGGCTCGCCCGCGCACACGATCAAAAAATTCTGCGTGGTCAACCGCTATGATCTGCAGAAGGAATTCCCGATGCTGACCCTGCGCAAAACGTTTCTGAAAAGCGCGGTGGACGAGCTGCTGTGGATCTGGCAGAAGAAATCCAACAACATCCACGATCTCGGCAGCCACGTCTGGGACAGCTGGGCGGATGAAAACGGCAGCATCGGCAAGGCCTACGGCTACCAGCTCGGCGTGAAGCATCACTACCCCGAGGGCGATATGGATCAGGTGGACCGCGTGCTGTTCGATCTGAAAAACAATCCGGCCAGCCGCCGCATCCTGACCAATCTCTATGTGCATCAGGATCTGAGCGAAATGGCGCTGTATCCCTGCGCCTACGGCATGACCTTCAACGTCACCGGCAACAAGCTCAACAGCATTCTGAATCAGCGCTCGCAGGATATGCTTGCGGCGAATATCTGGAACGTGTGTCAGTATGCCGCGCTGACCTGCATGTTCGCGCAGGTGAGCGGCCTTGTGCCGGGCGAATTCGTGCATGTGATCGCGGATGCCCACATCTACGACCGGCATGTGCCGATCATCGAGGAGCTGATCGAGCGCGAGCCGCTGCCCGCGCCGACCGTGACGCTCGACCCGTCCGTGACCGATTTCTACGCGTTCACCAAGGACAGCTTTACGGTTGAGAATTATCAGTGCCATCCGTTCACCACGAAAATCCCCGTTGCGGTATAATTGAGAAAAGGCAGGCTTTGCAGTATGAAAGCAATCGTTTGTGTGGATAAAAACTGGGGCATCGGCAGTCAGGGCGACCTGCTGTTCCACATTCCCGCGGATCTTCGTTTTTTCAAGGAAAAAACCATCGGCAACGTCGTTGTGATGGGGCAGGCGACCTTCTTTTCCCTGCCCGGTCAGCAGCCGCTGCCGGACCGCGTGAACGTCGTGCTCGCGGCGGACCCCGACTGGTCGGCCGAGGGCGTGATCGCCGTGCATTCGATGGAGGAGCTGTTTGAGCTGCTCGAGCGCTATGACAGCCGGCTGGTTTTCGTCTGCGGCGGCGCGTCCGTTTATGAGCAGCTGCTGCCTTACTGCGACACCGCCTATGTGACGAAGGTGGACGCCGAGCGCCCTGCGGACAAGCACTTCCCGAATCTCGACGAGAATCCGGAATGGGTGCTCGCGCGCGAGAAGGAGGAGCAGGAATACAAGGGCCTGCGCTTCCGCTTCACGACTTACAAAATGGTCTAACTTTCCTTTGAGGAGGATGTCATATGAGTCAGGTGCATGAGTTTTTGAGCAAGGCCGGCGTGTTTTATCTCGCCACGGTCGACGGCGACCGTCCGCGTCTGCGCCCGCTCGGGCTGCAGATGGAGGTCGACGGCAAGCTGCTCTTCGGCGTCGGCAGCTTCAAGGCGGTCTACCGCCAGCTTCTGGCCAATCCGCACGCGGAAATCGTTGCGTGTGCGGAGAATGAATGGCTGCGCTACAGCGGCAGGGCCGTGTTCGAGACCGATCCGAAATACGAAGCCATGGCGCTCGAGGGCATGACGGCGCTCAAGGCGGTTTATAACGAAACCACCGGCAACCACCTGATGATGTTCCATCTCGAGGATGCCACCGCGCTGCTGTGCGACCTGATGGGCAACGGCAAACCGATTGATTAACGGCGGCGAAAGCTGAATAACTGCAAAAGGAGAATTTGATATGGCTATCTATTGTCAGGAACCGTCCCGCACCTTCAGCGAGTATCTGCTGATCCCCGGCTACACCTCCCGCGACTGCATTCCGGTCAATGTGTCGCTGCGCACCCCGCTGCTGAAATACAGAAAAGGCGAGGAGGAGTGCCCGCTGATGCTGAATATCCCGCTGACCTCCGCGATCATGCAGTCCGTTTCCAACGACACCATGGCGATCGCGCTGGCCAAGGAGGGCGGCATTTCCTTCATTTACGGCTCGCAGTCGATCGAGGATGAGGCCGCGATGGTCGCGCGCGTCAAGAATTATAAAGCGGGCTTCGTCGTGAGCGATTCCAACCTCAAGCCGGACCAGACCCTCGGCGACGTGATCGCGCTGTTTGAGGAAACGGGCCACAGCACCATGGCCGTGACCGCGGACGGCACCTCCAACGGCAAGCTGCTCGGCATCGTCACCGGCCGCGATTACCGCGTGAGCCGCATGGCGCCCGACACGCCGGTCGCCGAGTTCATGACCCCGTTTGAGAAGCTGATTGTTGCGCAGGAGAATACCACGCTCAAGGATGCGAACGACATCATCTGGGAGCATAAGCTCAATTCCCTGCCGATCATTGATAAAAACGGCAATCTGAAATATCTCGTGTTCCGCAAGGACTATGCGCAGCACAAGGAGAATCCGCAGGAGCTGCTCGACGCGAACAAGCGCTATGTGGTCGGCGCGGGCATCAACACGCTCGATTACGAAAAGCGCGTGCCTGCGCTGGTCGAGGCAGGAGCGGACGTGCTCTGCATCGATTCCTCCGAGGGCTACACCGTCTGGCAGGAGCAGACGCTCGCCTTCATCCGTGAAAAATACGGCGACAGCGTCAAGGTCGGCGCCGGCAACGTCGTGGACCGCGACGGCTTCCTCTTCCTTGCCCGCGCGGGCGCGGATTTCGTCAAGGTCGGCATCGGCGGCGGCTCGATCTGCATCACGCGCGAGACCAAGGGCATCGGCCGCGGCCAGGCCACGGCGCTGATCGAAGTGGCGGCGGCGCGCGACGAATACTTCAAGGAAACCGGCATCTATGTGCCCATCTGCTCGGACGGCGGCATCGTGCACGACTATCACATGACCCTGGCGCTGGCCATGGGCGCGGACTTCCTGATGCTCGGGCGCTATTTTGCCCGCTTTGACGAGAGCCCGACGAACAAGCTGATGATCAACGGCGCGTATGTGAAGGAATACTGGGGCGAGGGCTCCAACCGCGCGCGCAACTGGCAGCGCTATGACCTCGGCGGCAAGGCGAAGCTCAACTTCGAGGAGGGCGTGGATTCCTACGTCACCTACGCCGGCCCGCTGGCCGACAACGTCGCCAAGAGCCTGTATAAGGTCAAATCGACGATGTGCAACTGCGGCGTGATCACGATCCCCGACCTGCAGAAGAATGCGAAGCTCACCGTGGTCTCCTCCACGAGCATCGTCGAGGGCGGCTATCATGACGTCATGCTGAAAACCTCCGCGAATACAGTCCGATAAATGCAATTGCAGCGCAGATCCCGGGATTTGCGCTGCTTTTTTCACCAAAGGAGGATGCGCTATGCAGAAACTCATTGCCGCGTTCGGCGCCGTCGTGTTTTTCTTCGCGTCGCTTGCGCCGAACCTCTGGAATCTGCCGAAAACCCCGTCCGGGCAGGCGCTCGATCTGGAAAACCGCTTCACGCTCACCTGGTCGGATGAATTCGACGGCGATGCGCTTGACCGGAGCAAATGGATCGATCCGTGGTGGGTCTATGAGCGCAAGGGCGGCTACTGGGATAAAGAGATGGTCCGCGTGCAGGACGGCAACCTGATCATTTCCACCGAATACAAAGAAAACGGCGTGAGCGCGGAGCACAACAGGCCCGGCTACTATACGGGCGTGATCGAAACGCGCGGCAAATTCGAGCAGTGCTACGGCTATTATGAGGTGCGCTGCATCCTGCCCGCCGCCACGGGCATGTGGTCGGCCTTCTGGATGATGAATGAGGGCGTCTACAATGTGGACGGCTTCGGCGACGACGGCACCGAGGTGGACGTCTTTGAATCCATGAAATATCAGGATCACTGGTGGAAGGCCGGCGACGCGGTCGTGACCGGGATTCACTACGACGGCTACGGTCCGGAATCCAAGGGCGACAGCATCGGCTATTATTACGCAAACAATCCCTATGAGGAATACAACACCTACGGTGTGGAGTGGACGCCGGAGGAATACATCTTCTATATCAACGGCGTGGAAACCGGCCGCATCACCGCCGGCGGCGTGTGCGACAACCCGGAATATCTGATCCTGTCCTGCGAGGTGGCGGGGGAGAACGGCGTGGCAAACGCCGACCGCCACGGCACGGGCAAGATCACAAAAACGCCGGCGGAGAACTGGCCGGCGGAGTTCATCGTCGATTATGTGCGCGTGTATGCGCACAAATAAGGAGCAAATTATGAAACGGCGGATCATGCAAACAGTTGCGATTCTGTGGATCGGAGGGATACTGATGCTCGGCTTGTTCGGCTGCGGCGGCGAAAAATACACGGTGGATTACGACGGGCAGAAGAGCTGCTATGAGAACGCGAAGGGCCGCTATCCGGCCGGCGCGAAGGTGGTGCTTTATTACGGCAACATCGGCACGGATACGGATTATACCTTCTATCTCGACGGGCAGCGGGTCAACTGCACATATGACGAGCGCAAGGGCTTCGAGATTGCGTTCACCATGCCCGCGCATCCGGTGAAGCTCACGTGCGACGCGCGCAATTCCATGATTTATGAGCCGGAAACCGAGCCTGCGCCCTATGTGCTGCTCTCCTATGAAACCGGCACCTGCGGCACGGACGGCTATGACAGCAGCCGGTCGCTGACCCTTTCCACCTATGACGGCGAGCGCCTGCTGCTTGTGCGGGAGACGCATGACGCGGACGGCGCGCAGACGGCCGAGCGCTATGCGGTGCCGTACCGGGCGCAGTTTGACTGCGAAAAGCTGATCGACTCGTTCGACCTGCGCGCGTGGAAATATCTCAAGGAGCCGCAGTGCATCGACGGCGGGTATTCGACCGTGCGCTTCCTCAATGACGACGGCTCCTATGAGCAGGTGTCGACGGACAGCATGCCCGAAGACGGCGAGCGTCAGCTCGATCAGATCGGCGTCACGCTGTCCGGCTACGCGACAGAGGAATACCGGCTTGCTGATTAAAAAAACGCAGATAAAAACCAGAAAATAATACAGAAAAACGGACGTGCCGCAGATTGCTTTGCAGCACGTCCGTGAAGTTTTTGTGTCAGAAGTCCCGGTCGAGCACGAGCTGTTCATACGCGAGCGGCACAAAGCCGAGCCGCGTATAGAGCCGTCTGGCGTCCGCGTTTTCCGCGCCGACCTCCAGGCGGATGCGCCGGATTTTGCCGTGCAGCTCCCGCGCGAGGAAGGCAAAGAACGCGGTGCCCGCGCCCTGCCCGCGGGCGGCCTCGTCAACAAACAGCTCCTCGATCCAGGCCGCGTCGCCGCCGACCTCCGTTTCATATTTCAGCGAAACCACGGCATAGCCGACCGGCTGCCCGTTATCCTCAAACAGATAGCCGAGCAGGCGGCGCCCGCCGCCGAGCACGTCGTCAAAGACGCCGAGCATGATGTGTTCGGGCGGGGCGTGCAGCACGGCGGGCGGCGCGTAGAACTGCCGCGCCATCCGGGCGAAGGCCGCGCGGTCACCGGCGGCAAAGGGGCGAAAGGCAAGGCTCATTGCGCATCCTCCTCCACCTGAATCTTATTTGTATAAATGAAATCATACAGGTAAGCCTGCACCGCCTCGAGATCCGGCTCCTCGACCCACTGGCCGTTTTTTGTGCCGGTTGTCATCTGGTCGTCGGTCGGCACGCGGGCCTGTTCGAGCTTGAAGCCGAGCAGCGCGACGCCGGCTTTGTAGGCCAGCGCCGTGATTTCCGGCGCGGAGAGATCCGTCGTCAGCATCGGGATCACGTCCCGTGCCGTCGCAAAGAGCGTGGCGGGGTCCGTGCGCCGGGCCTTTGCGATCAGCGCCGTGATGACCTTGCGTTGGCGGTAGGTGCGCATGTAATCGGTATCCAGCTTGCGGATGCGGCAATAGACCAGCGCCTTTGCGCCGTCGAGATGCACGCTGTTGCCGCTGTCCACGGTGTGGCGGGTGGTGCGGTTGATGAACTGCGCTTCCTTCTCCGTGACCTCTACGTCCACGCCGCCGAGCCGGTCGATGATCTGCGTGAACATCTCAAAATCCACCTTGACGTAATGGTCGATATCCACGCCGAAGTTCTTCTCGAGCGTGTCCGTCTGCAGCTGCGCACCGCCGTAGGCGTAGGCCGCGTTGAGCTTGTTTTTGCTTTCGCGCGTCGGGATCTCCACCCAGCAGTCGCGCAGGAAGGAGGTCAGCTTGATCTTGCGGTGCACGAAATCGAGCGAAACGAGGATCATGGAATCCGCGCGCGTGGTGCCCTCGGCGTCCGCGTCGATGCCGAGCAGCAGGATGTTCGTCACGAAGGGGCTGTTCGCAAGGCTGCCGAAGGATACGTGTTGATTGCGCCTGAGATTCTCGCGCGTGTAGCCCGACGCTGCAGCCACGCCCGTGATCAGCAGAGAAATCACAATGATGATTGCCGCGAGCGCGAGCAGGAGCTTGCGCAGGGGACGGCGTTTTTTCTTTTTTTTCGGCTGCGGCGCCGGCATTTGCGCAGGCGGCTCGGGCAGCGGCGGCTGCGCATTCAGATTGACGAGCGGGATCTCCTCCTCCGGCTTGCGGCCGGAAATATAAATATCGTCCACGGGAACACCCCTTTTCCGGTTTGGTTCTCGTCTATTTTACAACAGAATCCGTACAGATACAAGTCCGATTTGTAAACAATTTAAATCTGTGCGCGAAAAAGGATTTGACATTTTTTCGTCTGTGCTTTACAATAATACGGAGCGTATGCGGCGAGCGGTTCGGGCAGTCGCGGGCAGCCTGCGGGCTGCGTGAGGAAAGTCCGAGCTTCACAGAGCGGGATAACGGCTAACGGCCGCCGAGGGTGACCTTAGGGAAAGTGCAACAGAGAGATACCGCTTGCGTCTGCAAGTAAGGGTGGAAAGGCGAGGTAAGAGCTCACCGGCGTGCAGGAGACTGCACGGCCCTGCAAACCCTATCCGAAGCAACACCGACCGGAGGCGGGGGCAACCCCTGCGTCTGCTCGACGATACTCCGACGGGTGGCTAAAGCGCTGCAGCAATGCCGCGCGTAGACAGATGACTGCCTTCAATGACAGAACTCGGCTTACAGATCCGCTCGCCGCGTATGCATTCTATTTTTTTCAGGAACAGCGCTATGGACGAACCGGTCAGTCTCAGGGGGACGGTGGAATCCGTCACCTTTTATAATGCGGACAACGGCTACACTGTCTTCGATTTTTCGAGCGACGGTGAGCTTCTCACTGCGACCGGCAACGCCGGAGAGCTGTTTCCCGGCGAGATCGTAACGCTGACCGGCCGCTGGACGGTGCATCCGACCTTCGGCAAGCAGCTCAAAATCGAAAGCTGCCTGCCCGCTTTGCCGGAGACCGAGAGCGAGATGTTCTCCTATCTCTCCTCCGGCATCATCAAGGGCATCAAGGAAAAAACGGCGCAGAAGATCGTCGCGCGTTTCGGGGCGGACAGCTTCTTCGTGCTCGAGCATGAGCCGACCCGTCTGGCGCAGATCAAGGGCATTTCGCTCGAGAGCGCCAAACGCATGAGCGAGGAATTCAACCGCCGCGCCGCCGAACGCGAGGCGCTGATCGCGCTGGAAAAATACGGGCTGACCACGGCGGAATGCATGCGGATTTTCAAGAAGTTCGGCCCCAATGCCGCGGAAACAGTCGAGCGCAATCCCTATCTGCTGTGCAACGAAGGGATCGGCATCAGCTTTGACCGCGCCTGCGATATCGCGGGCCGTCTGCCGGCGGAGCCGGACGAATCCTATAAAATCGACGCCGGCGTCGTCTGGGTGCTGCGTCATAACAGGGATACCGGCGGCCACACCTGCGTGCCGCGCGAAAAGCTCTACGCGCCCTGCGAGAGCCTGCTCGGCTGCGGACGGGAGCGGCTGGATGCGCGGCTGGACGCGCTGATCGCGCAAAAGCAGCTGGTCTGCGTTTCGCAGCTCGACCGCGCCATGATTTTCCTGCCGGAGCTTTATCAGGCGGAGAAGCAGGCGGCGGAGACCGTGCTGTTCATGCGCCGCTTTGCGCCGCAGTGCGGCTCCGATTTTGAAGAAGATATCCGCACAGCTGAGCTGATCGGCGGCGTGATATATAATGAAAAGCAGCGCGAAGCCATCCGGATCGCGGTGCAGCAGGGGATCCTGATCCTCACCGGCGGACCGGGCACGGGCAAAACGACCGCGCTGCGCGGCATCCTGAAGGTCTTTGAGCGGCAGGGGCTCGAGGTCGCGCTCGCAGCGCCGACCGGCCGCGCCGCCAAACGCATGAGCGAGCTGACCGGCCGCGAGGCGCAGACGCTGCACCGGTTGCTGGAGGTCGAATGGGATCAGGATGACCGCCCGGCGTTCCGGCGCAACCAGCGCAATCCGCTCTCCTGCGGCGCCGTGATCGTCGACGAGCTGTCGATGGTGGATGTGCAGCTGTTTTCGAGTCTGCTCGCGGCCCTGCCGATCGGCTGCCGCCTTGTCATGGTCGGCGACAGCGACCAGCTCCCGCCCGTCGGCGCGGGCAACGTGCTCCATGATCTGATCGGCTCCGGCGTGCTGCCGGTGGTCGAGCTGAACGTCGTATTTCGCCAGGCGATGGAGAGCCTGATTGTGACCAACGCGCATAAAATCGTGCGCGGCGAGCTGCCCGAAACGCAGCGCACGGATAAGGACTTCTTTTTCCTGCGCCGTTCCGGCGCGGCGGACGCGGCCCGGACGATCGCGGAGCTCGCGGAATCCCGTCTGCCGAAGGCTTACGGCGTCGACCCCGTGAACGACATTCAGGTGCTCTGCCCCTCCCGCAAGGGCGAGGCCGGCACGGTGCGGCTCAATCAGCTGCTGCAGGCGTGCATCAATCCGCCCGCCCGCCACAAGCGCGAGCACGCGTTCGGGCAGCGCGTATTCCGCGAGGGCGACAAACTTATGCAGATTAAAAACAATTATAATATCCCGTGGACGAACGGCGAGCGCGAAGGCCTCGGCGTTTTCAACGGCGATATCGGCATTCTGGAAAAAATCCAGGAGGGCGCGCGCGTGATGACCGTGCGCTTCGACGACCGCGTGGCCGATTATCCCTTTGACAGCAATCAGGAGCTCGAGCACGCCTACGCCGTGACCGTGCACAAGAGTCAGG
Source organism: Clostridia bacterium (assembly GCA_017428525.1). Taxonomy (GTDB): domain Bacteria; phylum Bacillota; class Clostridia; order Oscillospirales; family Acutalibacteraceae; genus CAG-177. Next base: position 20,505 of record JAFRQQ010000024.1, read on the forward strand.
GCAACGAGTTTCCGGTCGTGGTCATGCCGGTCGCCGGCGTGGTCGCGCAGCTGGCCTACCGCAACCTGCTTTATACCGCCGTCACGCGGGCAAAGCAGCTGATGATTCTGGTCGGCGATCCCGACACCCTGACGCGGATGGTCGAAAACAACAGCCGGGCCAAGCGCTATTCCGGCCTGCAGCAGTTCCTGCTCGAAGGCGCCGCGCAGGCATGAAGCCGCGTTTGCTCTATGCGCTGCTGCCCAGGCGCTGCGCGTTCTGCGGCAAGCCGACGCCGGCGGATACGCCCGTGTGCGGGGCCTGTCAGTCCGCGCTGCCGCGCATCGAAGGCGTGCGCTGCCCGAAGTGCGGCAGGGGAAGCGGACACTGCGTCTGCCGCGCCGCCGCCCGCTATTATGACGGCCTTGCCGCGCCGTATTATTACGAAGGCGTCGTGCGCAGGGGAATGCACCGCTTCAAATTCCGTCACGCGCCCGGGAATGCCGCGGTTTACGCGCAGGCGATGGCGGCAGCCGTGCGCGATTGCTATGCCGGGCAGGCGTTTGACCTGATCGTCCCCGTCCCGATGACTGAAACGGCCCGGCGGGAACGCGGCTATGATCAGACGCGTCTGCTCGCGGACGCGCTCTCCGACGCGCTCGGGATTCCCTGTGCGCCCGCGCTGGTCAAATGCTACGAAACTTTCAAGCAGCACGGCCTGAACGCCTGGATGCGCAAGGGCAATCTGGCCGGCGTCTTCGACGTGCCGGACCGCGCGGCGGTCAACGGCCGGCGGGTGCTGCTTGCGGACGATGTGTCCACCTCCGGCGAAACGCTGAATGAATGCGCGAAAATGCTGTGGCTGTGCGGCGCTGCGTCCGTGCACTGCGTTGCGCTCGCGCTCACGAAATACCAACGAAACAACGATTGACTTTACTGAATTCATGAGTAGGAGGGAGACTATGCCGGGTGTCAATATCGGTGTCGATCTCGGCACAACTTCCATTGTGATCTTTGTCGAGGGCAAGGGCGTCGTGCTCTCCGAGCCCTGCGTGGCCGCGTACCGCCGCGAGGACGGCGCGCTGATGGCCATCGGCAAAAAAGCTTCGGAAATGTATGAGAAATCGCGGGATGAAATCCTGGTCATCAAGCCGATGACCAACGGCATTGTGTCCGATTTCACCGCCACGCGCCACATCCTGACCGGCTTCCTTTCGCGCATCTGCAAAAACATGGTGTTCCGCCCGAACGTCGTGGTCTGCGTGCCGTCGATGGCGACGGATCTCGAGAAGCGCACGATCCTGGATCTGGTCACGGCGGCGGGCGCCGCGAAGGCCTGCCTGATCGAGGAGCCGCTGGCGGCCGCGCTCGGCGCAGGGCTCGGCAGCGACCGGCCGATGGGGTCCATGGTGGTGGATATCGGCGGCGGCACCACGGATATCGCCGTGATCACGATGGGCTGTATTTCCGTTTCCCGCTCCGTCAAGGTCGCCGGCAACGCGCTGGACGAGGCGATCATTCGCCATGTGCGCAGGGAACGCGACGTGCTCATCGGCGCGCGCACGGCGGAAGAGATCAAAAAACGCATCGGCTGCGCCCGTCTGCGCGACGTGGAGCTGGGCATGGCGGTCAAGGGCAAGCATTTCGTGACCGGTCTGCCCGTGAGTATCGAGGTCAATTCCTCCGAAATCTATCTCGCCATGCGTCCGCAGCTCGAGCAGATTGCCGAGGCCGTGCAGGAGGTGCTGGAAACCACGCCGCCCGAGCTCTCCGGCGATATCGCCGAAACCGGCATCTGCATCACAGGCGGCGGCGCGCTGCTGCCGGAGATCGACGAGATGTTCCGCGAAAAGACCGGCGTCAAAACCGTGATCGCGGAGGATCCGCTCAACTGCGTGGCCTACGGCACCGGCGTTGCGCTTGCGCATATCGATATTCTCAGTCAGAACGGCTATGTGTTCCGCGCCCGCGGCGATATCGGCGAATATCTGCGCGAGCCGGATACGGCGGCCGACTGAATAAACCGCATCCGAACGGCCCATACTTCCGGCAACAACCTCGGAAGGGAAGCGATCGGATGAATCGGATCAGACGCGCGGAATGCGCCGTTGCGCTCGGGCTGGTGCTGGCCCTGCTTTGCTCTTATGCCTCGTTTTTCTCCGCCTGCAGCCGGCTGCGGCAGGACGTCGTGCGCCTGCATGTGCTGGCGAATTCGGATTCCGCTGCGGATCAGGCGGTGAAGCTGCGTGTGCGCGATGCGCTGCTGGAAAGCGGCAGCGCGCTGTTTTCCGGCGCGGCAACCCCGGAGAATGCGGCCGCGCTCCTGACGGCGCAGCGTGCGGCGCTGGAGCAGACGGCGAACCGCGTGCTCGCGTGCGCTGGCATGCCGTATCAAGCGTCCCTGACGTTGACCCGCGAATATTTCACGACCCGCAGCTACGGCAGCGTCACGCTGCCTGCCGGGCAGTATCTGGCCGTCAAGGTGATCCTCGGCGAAGGCGCAGGACAGAACTGGTGGTGCGTCATGTTTCCGCCGCTCTGCCTGCCGGCCGCAACGGCAAACGCCGACGGGTATTTATCCGAATCTGAAAACGCCGTACTCTGCGCGGACGAACGCTATGAACTTCGTCTGAAGGTCGTGGAGCTGTTTGAATCATGGAAGGAAAAGGTGAGAAAACATTATGCTGGAACGTCTGAATTACAGATCGAATAAAAACATTGATCTCGGCGCCGCCCTCCTCAACGGGCAGGGCAGCGGGCCGCTGAGCATCTGTCGGCTCGGACTGTTTCCCATGTCCTACAACGGCTGCGAAATGATCGCAACTTATAACTTGCGCCTGCTGATGGGGCAGCCGAAGCCGCTGGCCGAAATCACGCGGGAAATCTATCCCTACGGCGTTTTCTTCTGGGGCATTTTCGGCACGAATCCGCTCGCGCTCAAGCGGTATTTCCGCGAGAATCAGCTTCCCGTGCAGATGAATATGGATTATTACCGCTTCCGTCAGAACTTTGCCGGCGCGCAGTACGGCATCCTGTCTTTCTGGAATTCGGATAAAACCATCTTCAAAGGCATCCATACCGTCACCGTGGAGAATACCCCCGACGGACTGAAGGTCTACAACTGCACGAACCGCAAGGTCGATCCCGCGATGTTTCCGTCGCTGGACGCTTACATGAAGGGCAAAAAATTCATCTGCGGATATTTTGCGGACCCGGAGAAAAGTTTTGAAAAAAATTGAAAAAAATGCTTGACTTTTCCGGCGGGCTGTGATATCCTATTAGAGCTCCCCCAAAAAACGGGGCGCAATCGCACATTGAAAATTAAACAACGATAAGAACAAAACCCTTGAAGATTTTTTGAGTATAAGTACTCGAACAAACAGTAATTTCCGCAAGACGGAAATAGATGTCAGATGGCATCGAGAGCGATTGAAGCTCTGAAAATGGTCTGAACGCTCGGAAGGGCGATTAGATATAATTTTTAGAGAGTTTGATCCTGGCTCAGGATGAAC
>JAFRQQ010000025.1 GCA_017428525.1 Clostridia bacterium
ATCTGAAGCTCCGTGCCGGGAGAAACCGGATTTTTATTCCCGCAGGCATGTCCGCCGCGCTTATCCGTGCAACGATATTGCGTGACCCAGCTTTTCACAATCGCTTTCCCGGATTCACTTTTGTAAACAGCGACATGTACCGGATTGTAAACCGTAATAAGATTGATTATATATTTGGATTTGACGCTGATGATTGCGGTACCTTCCCCAACGGCGGTCACCCGGCCGTATTGATCCACGGTTGCAACTTTGGTGTTGTTACTAAACCAAGTAACCCTTCCGTTTAAATCGCCGTCTCGGCCCGTATATCTGCCGTTTTTATCACACCGATAGACATCGAAATTATAGACATATCCGCCTGAGATTGCAGCGGTTTCGTGTTCCGGCCTGTAGTTCCAATTGTAATTCTGCGAAATTGCAACACGGCCAAATAGCAGCGCCGACGCTTTCTGCGCCGCAGAGGAAGGCAATTCTTCTACAACATAAACCGCACAGGTCGCCGTCGCGTCCCGATCCGGCAGGTAAACAGAAATCACGGTTTCACCGAGGCCGACAGCGGTCACCAAGCCGTTTTGATCGACTGCGGCAATCGCCTCGTTCTCACTGCGCCATTCCAGGAGATCGGGATCGAAGGAACAATTCAAGATGCCTTCTTCCGTCGGGATTTCATCTTCTTCATTGACAGCTTCGGGCACATCTGCGGCATCTTCCTGCGAACCGGTTGACGCCGGGATGATTGTCGGTTCGCCGTCGCATTCTACAGAGAGATCGGTCTGTGTCGGTTCCTCTGCCGCGCTTTCGCTCGTGGATGAGATATGTTTTTCTTCTGCGAGAGTTTCCTCTGATTGTTCTCCTGCCGTCAGACCTGTTTCCGGCGTGGTTTCTGTACCCGGTTCCTTTTCGCCCGTCGCTTCCTCCGCAATCGGCATCCTGGCTTCGGAATCCGATGCGGCTTCGGGTGATTCGGGCGCAGCTTCCGCCGTTGGATCCTCTGCGGGATTCGGCGCATCTGTCTGCCCGTCCATGGGCAGCACAGGTTCGGCTTCTACAATCAGTTCCGCACTGTCACCGGGCAGAAGCCACACTTCCTCCGGCGCAATGTAAAAGATGCACGGTGCGAGCTCCGCCTGCGTTTGATCGGGATTGTCCGGGAATTCCGGTTCAACGATCGGCGCCGGTTCCGTTACGGACGTGCCCGGATCCGTTCCCGGATCGAAAGGTTCTTCAGGCGTTCCGATTCCTGATTGAAAGAAAGAAGTCAGTGTCATAATTGCCGACACAAGCAAAGAAAGAAGCTGTTTCCACGTCATTTTTGAAATCCTCCTGTTGTTGATTGTAAGCAAAAAGAGAATCTCATCCAAATCATACATGCAATTCGTTTGAATGTCAAGCGTTTCAGAATGAAGGACTTCCCTTCTTGATTGCGATGGCCTGCCGCCAGTCAACGGCCCGTAGTTCTATAACGAAACGAATTCGTCTTTCATTCACCTTTCACCGGAATCGAATGGGCGTTGTGAACCATTCGAGCGCAACGGGCGGACGATAAAAAGCAAATGCGGGCACGGAAGCGTCATAGGAAAGGATATCCATCGTTCTTGTTGACGAATCCATCCGATTGCTCGAGGTTATCCGCACCAGACGGTCGCCCTGATAATCAAAGAGCAGAAGGGTTTCGCCGTCAAAAAACGTCTCCCGCAGATTCCCGTTCACCGTTTCGCCGGAAAAGTCGATCCCGTCGCCCGTAATCATTTCATACCATACGCGCAGCGTCTCGTTCGGATTTGCAGTCTCTTCAATCGGCCAGCCTTCGGAGAGCGGAAAACGGAAAAGCGGCAGCGCGGGGAAATACCAGAAGGAATCCCCGGCATCCGCGACAAAACGCATCGTGATTGGCAGGATGGGCCAAACCTTGACATCATACGCAAATGCTTCGCCGGCCGAATAAACGGACAGGCGCTGCGTTTCCTCTCCGGACACAAGAAAAACGGAAGCGGTCCACTGCTCCGATTGCAGCGCATTCCGAAGCAGCGCGCAGATTCTGGCGTCTTCGATTGATCCGCCCGCCCCCTCCGCAAACGCGGGCGTCACGATGCCGCAAAGCAGCAGGAGGGATAAGAGAAGTGCAAGCAGTTTTTTCATGGAAAAAGACTCCTTTCCCGTTTTGAATCGGATTCGTTGTTTGTCAACATATTCAGGCCGGCTTTTTGTGTATCATGACGGATGCTGCCGCTTTTAATGCAGGCTGCGCAAAAAAGAATGAATCAAACTCCAAAGCCATCCCAAAAGTGAAAAGCGAACGGTGACAGCATACTGCAGCTGCGTACCGTCTTCCAATGTAACCTTGACTGTCGTTGCGCCCGGATGATTGCCGGTGATTCTTGTCCCCGCCACAGAGGCGATCTCCGGGTTGTCGGAAACAGCATCCACAACCAAGGCGCCATCTGTTTCGATTTCAACGGTTTGTCCGGTTTTGACCGTGAGCGTCTTTTCGATAATTGTGGGCAATTCGCTCTCATACCTAAGAAGTGGCATAACGGCGTTCTCCGGCAGTTTCCAGACGCATTTAAAATCGAAGCCGGCAAAGCGCTCAGCATCTCTGAACTCTTTGTGTGACAATGCTGTTCCGAAGCTGTCCCACCCAGTTGCGTCTAAATAATAACAGCTTGAAACGCGCTCGCTCGCAGAGGATCTGCTTTCTTCCAGATCAAACACTTCATAACTGCCAATTAAAGCGTGGCATTCGATCAGCGGTGTTTCTGCCGCTGCGGATGCGGCCAGCTTTCCGAAATTGTAAGAGGTTTTGATCGTGCCGCCCGTCAATCTCCCGACCAGACCGCCGAGATGAACCAGTTGGTTTGCTACATTTATTTCAATTCTTCCGGCGTTTCGGCAATCCGACATATTGCCTGAGAGCAATCCGCAGATGCCGCCGGAGACACTGTTTTCATTGTGACTGTTCGTTTCATCTTTAACCGTCAAATTGACCTTGCCGAGATTTGCGCATGCCGTCAGTTCACTTTGTCGCGCAAAGCCGACGACGCCGCCGAGGAGATGCTGCGGCGACTGCCCGGTCGATATTACATGAATCTCAACCGTATTCCGGCAGCAATCAAGCGTGCTTTCCTCCGCAAACCCGCAAATGCCGCCGACTGTCGTTTTCCCCGAAGTGATTGAAATCTTTCCATCGACGGCCAGTCCGGAGAGCGCCGCATTTTGGATATACCCAAACAAGCCGGCGAATTCATTATCTCTGATCGTTATTGTTTTCAGATTCTTTATCGCGTGATTCTCACCCTTGAGCGTTCCCGTGAAGGGATTGTCTTTTGTTCCGATTGCCGACCAATTCTCAAAAGCGGAAATGTCGATGTCATTCATCAGAATGTATTTGCCGCTCAGGTCGTTGCGGATGTTGTTCAGATCCTCCGCCGTGCGGATGGGCGTGAAGCCCTCCGGCACATCGTCCGCCGCAAACGCGGGCGTCACGATGCCGCAAAGCAGCAGGGCGGATAAGATCAATGTAAGCAGTTTTTTCATCAGAATCCTTCCTTCCATTTTTTGATGCTCATTTTTCACATGTGTTTCTGCGTTGTCAATTCGATCAGGCAGAAATCGCAGGCTGCTTAGAAACGACGATTTTGGAAGCAAAGCGACCTTCTCCCGACGGCGAGAAACGTCTCCGCCGCAGCCGTGGCACAGCACAGTTATAAAAAAGCATTGCAGGCAGCAGCTTCATAAAAACGGATCTCCCTTTTTCAAAAACCACCTTGCTCCGGTTATTGATCAAATAAATCATAGACGGTTTTCGATGCGCAGAAAAGCCTTGAAGCAAAAATGACGTGGTTTTTGGAAAAATTGATTTGTTTGGATGATGAAAGCGACCGCAGTTTTACGCCGGGCGACCATCCTCCGCCCCCGATCAGAAGGACAGTTTTTAATATTCATATAGAGTTCTTGACTCTGAGGTTCCGGACGCATAAGCTGTGACGGTGGCCTTTAACCGATAAGTGCTGAACGGATTGATCACCCTGCTTTTTTCAAGAGCACCGCTGCGGCCGGAAAACGTCTCCGACCATGTTTTGACCGTGGAATAGCTGCCGCCGGAGAGCTTTTGCAGCTCCAGTTGGATCTTGACGCTTGTGACGCTGCTGATGCCTTCCACTGCGGCAAAGACTGTTGTTGTCACCGTCCCATGATCAATTCTTGCATCTGCGCTGTTGATCAATACGGCTCGCACGTCTTCCGGCTGCTGGGATTTCTCCACTGCTGCCAGAACGCTGAACGGCTGCAAAGCGAAAAGCATTGCAAGCAACAGCGTCAATAGAATGAGTCTTCCTTTCTTCATAAAAAACCTCCCTTTCGAAGATAGTATTTGAGTGTTTGTCACTCATAAACACTAATGCGAAAAAGAGGGCAAAGTGTGACGCTGTTTTTTTCAATTTTTTTAAAATTCGGCAGTTTTCACAAGTTAGTCCTCAAAGGATTGTGCAATCTTTACAACGTCTTCAATTGTCATACCGGAGGATCGCTCAGCCATAATTCTTCTATCGATATTTCCTGTTGACCATACAAGGTTGATTACTGTATCTGAAATGCAGTAATAAGCAGGATAGCCGTTAATACTGATTTCCACCGGCGAAAAGTCATCCATATCAAAGACAACCATACCGCCTGCCTTTTCGGAACACACAATCAACAAATCCTCCCCCCGCTGATAGCGATACTCAATGGATAATTTGCTTTGTTTTTTCTCAACGAGTACAAATCCATCCGGAATCTCACTGAAGGAAGCATCCATTTTATGGCGTCCTGCAGCTTTAGGAAAAACAATTTCAACAAATCCACCGTCAACCTGCATTTGCCTTTGAGACATGGCCGATACAAAAATTGCAGCTAACAGCAAAGCAATCAGCAGCGCTGCAATCAGCAGCGCCCTTACAAGCTTTTTCCCTTCCGGTCTGCGGATCCGTCCGCCCGCAGCCGAACGCTGCAGATCGCTCAAAACCCGCAGCAGCCGTTTTTCCGCACGCCCGGAAAGCGGAAACGCCGGTCTCTCCTGCAGCTCCGTCAAATAAGCGTTCAGCCGTCTTTCATTCTCAGCCGCAAGCGCCTCTGCCAGCATCTGATCGGGAATCATACGGTTTCCTCCTTCCGCTCCGTCATCATGCGCGCAAGTTTCTTTCGCGCCCGATGCAGCCGCTGGCGAACAGCGTCTGCAGATATGCCGCAAAACGCCGCCAGCTCCTGTGCGGTATAACCTTCGACATAGCGCATCACCAGCAGCTGCAGCGTCTGTTCATCCAGCAGACGCAGCGCATCCGCAAGATCCACACGGCTGCAGACGATATCCAGCAGCGGATCCGCCTGCGCATCCGGCTGCTGTCCGTTTTCCGGTCCGGACACAAGCAGGGGATCACGCTTTTCATTTATCCGAAACGCACAGCGCTTGCAAATCGTGACGAGATACTTCCGCTGCTCCGGCTCTGAGAGTGTAACAAACAGCTCAAAGCGCTTGATCAGCTCCAGAAAGGTCTCCTGCACGCAATCGGTCATATCCGCCGGGCGCTCGAGATAATCGTTGGCTGTGTGAAGGAGCAACTGCTTGTATTTCAGATAGATTTGCGTAAATTGCAGTTGCTCTTCCGCCGAATCAAACTGCTCAAGAAACAATATCAGCAACATGCGCACCTCCTCTGACCGTTTTGCATTCGCTGCGGTTATTCTATAATAACACAAAACGGAACAGAAAAAAAGGGTTCATGCCCTGCTTTTGCGCTTTCTATAATAAATAATGCGAAAAAATGCGTAAATCATGACGGACAATTTGAAAAAAACAACATTTTTTTGATTTTTTTCGCGTTTTCTGAAATCATCGGTCTGCAGCGGCCTTTCTTCGATTCGCATTGAAAAGCCGCCGGTTTTATGCTATACTGTTGTTTGAGGAAATTGAACCTGCGGCGTTTGCCGCGGAATTGAAAAGCAGGTGATCGCATGCTCAGACGCTTTCTCCCTTACTACCGGCCGCATTGGCTGATGTTTTCGCTGGATATGCTGGCCTCCGTCGCCATTTCGGTCATCGGCATGGTCTACCCGATCATGACCAACCGCATGCTGAATGATTTCATCCCCAACCGCGCCTACCGCTCGATCATCCTTGCGGGGGCCTGCGTGCTCGCGCTGTATTTTCTGCGCATGCTGCTGCGCTATTTCGTGCAGTATCAGGGCCACATGGTCGGCACGCTCATCCAGGCGCAGATGCGCCGCGAGCTGTTTGCCCACCTGGAAAAGCTGCCGTTTTCCTTCTATGACAACCACGAGACCGGCGCCATCATGACCCGCATGACAAACGATCTGTTTGAAGTGGTGGAGCTTGCGCACCACGGGCCGGAGAATCTGCTGACCTGCTCGATCATGATCGTGCTCAGCTTCACCTATCTTTGCACGATCAACGTCTGGCTCACGCTGATCATTTTCACCTGCGTGCCGATTCTGATCGTCGTTTCCGTGCGCTACCGCCGCCGGATGCGCAAGGCCTTTGAAGACCGCCGCAAAAGCAACGCCGTGATCAACGCCGCGCTCGAGAGCTCCATCACGGGCGTGCGCGTGACCAAGGCCTACACCAACGCCGCGCGCGAGGAGGAGAAATTCGAGGTCGGCAATCAGCAGTTCGTGGAGGCCTCGGCGCATTCCTATTCGGCGATGGGCAAATTCCACTCCTCGACCTCCTTTGTGACGGATGTTTTCAACGTCTTTATCCTGATCGCCGGCGGCCTGTTTCTCTACAGCGGCAAAATCAACTTCGGCGAATACTCCACCTTCATCGTGTCGGTCAACCTGTTCATTTCGCCCGTGCAGACGCTGATCGGCTTCATGGAGCAGTGGCAGAACGGCGCGACCGGCTTCCGGCGCTTTCTGGAAATCATGGACGTGCCGCCGGAGGTCGACGCCCCCGGCGCGGAGGATCTCGGCACGGCGCAGGGCGAGATCGAGCTGCAGGACGTGTGCTTTTCCTATACGGAAGCGGAAACGCAGGGCGTGCTGGATCATGTGTCGCTGAAAATCGACAAGGGCAAAACCGTGGCGCTGGTCGGCCCCTCGGGCGGCGGCAAAACCACGATCTGCCATCTGATTCCCAATTTCTACAAACTCGAGGAGGGTAACGGCAGCATCCTGATCGACGGGCGCGACATTCGCACGCTGACCATGGACTCCGTGCGGCGCAATATCGGCATCGTGCAGCAGGATGTGTTCCTCTTCGGCGGCAGCATTCGCGACAACATCCGCTACGGCTGCCCGGACGCGACGGAAGAACAGGTGATCGAAGCGGCGAAACGCGCGAACATTCACGACTATGTGCTGACCCTCCCCCACGGCTACGACACGGAGATCGGCGAGCGCGGCGTACGCCTCTCCGGCGGGCAGAAGCAGCGCATTTCCATTGCGCGCGTCTTCCTGAAGGACCCGGCCATTCTGATTCTGGATGAAGCGACCAGCGCGCTGGACAACAGCACGGAGCTTCAGATCCAGCAGGCGCTGGACGCGCTTTGCAAGGGCCGCACGACGCTGGTGGTCGCGCACCGGCTTTCCACCGTGCGCAACGCGGATGAAATCGCCGTTGTGACCGGCGGGCGCATCACCGAGCGCGGCACGCACGCGCAGCTGATAGCGCAGGACGGGCTTTATAAAGAACTCTATGAACTGCAATTCCGCGGGCAGGAGGCCTGATCCGCCGCGATTTTCCGGAAAACCCCGCGCGCACCGCGCCGCAGAACCCCCTCTTTTTTTCAAAAAAACGCTTGACATTTCCCGCAATTCGTGTATAATATGTATTCGTAGCCCGCAAGGGCGGTCATATTGGGGAATAGTGTAACGGTAGCACGACAGACTCTGACTCTGTTTGTTGGGGTTCAAATCCCTATTCCCCAGCCAAAAGAAACACCCGTCCTTGCGACGGGTGTTTCTTTTGGATGATCTTGAATCGGGGCTTCGCTGCGCAGCGGCAAAACCCCATATTACGAGCGAAGCGAGTAACAAGGTTCTGAACGCAACGCGTTCAGGTCCTTATTCCCCAGCCAGGAAAAAGCACTGCGGTTACAGTGCTTTTTTCAACGAAATCCGTCAGCGGCGGATAAAATCCCGCTTCGCGGGATGAAGGACGATTATCATTTCATTGTGCCAACGCCGGCGGTTCAGCCGCCGGTCCGGGAGGAATGACGTATGGAAAAAATACAGCTGTTTGCCAAAGCGGTCGTGCTGCTGCTGAGCATCATCAGCGGCTTCTTCGGCGGTCTGATCCCCCACAGGGCCGATCGGTATTATTCGGAGGAAGAGATCGAACAGTTCACTGCCGTGAGCGAAGCCGCGTATCCCGCGGGTATGATCATCGCGATCGGCGGGGGGTTCGATTCGGAAGACACGTTCCGCCCCATTCTGGAGCGCAGCCTTGCCCACGTGCACAAGGAGCATCCGCATATGCTGTTCGTCCCCACGGCAAGCCATGACGAATACGCGGAAAACGACGCCATCCTTACCCGGTTCGCCTCTGCCGGCTGCACCACCGAAGTGCTGCTGGTCAGCAAGGAGACCGCGCAGGCGGCTGCGGAAAAGTTCGCCCGGGCGGATATCGTTTATGCCACCGGCGGGAGCCTGAAATTTCTGACCGAAAACTGGTCTGAAAAGGGCGTTTTCGAGGCGGCGGACGCGGCGCTCAAACGCGGTGCGGTCCTCATGGGCTCCAGCTCCGGCGCCATGTGCTGGGCGGACAAGGGCTGGGATGACACCGAAGCGGACACCTTCCGCATCATTCACCACAGCCCCTTCGTGGGGATGGGCCCGGGCTTTGCGTACTACGACTGCGCCGGCCTGCTGCCGTTCTGTCTCACGCCGCACTATGACAGCATCAACTGGCGGGCTTACACCTATGAAGCGCAGGACGCCGATTATCCCTCCGTCTGCATCGAAAACGGCGCAGCGCTGGTCTATGATGGCGGCCGCTACAGCGTGCTGTCCGACGCCGAAACCCCGACCTGTTCGGTCTTTCTCTTCCACCCTGCCCGGGGGATCCGGTTCGTCAACCTGCGGCAGGACGCAATGCTTGCCGCCGTGGCGGACGGCGAGATCCGCACCCAACGCGCAAACGGATGACGGGCAATCCCACGCTGATCCGTGTGGCCTGACAGCATTCAAGCGCCCGGCAGTTAAGAATCATAACATGAAAATCCATAAATAATCGACGGTCAATTTTTACTATTGCACAGACAAAAACCGACCCGTTTTTCGACGGGCCGGTTTTTTTGCCTTGCAACAGTCATTTCCCCCGCAGCGGCGGAGCGAAGCTTATTTCAATGTGATCGTAAGCTCTTCCGGCGTGCCGGCATAGGAGAGCAGCACGGTGCGGCTGAGCGGGTCGTATTCGGCGCCGACGGCAACGGCCGTTCCGCTTTTCAGCTTTCCTTCGGCCGCTTTGACCGCAAAGGGCACGCGCAGGCGGGTGTAGGTGTTCACGTCCTCGGTGCCTTTCACGGTCAGGGAAACGCTTCCCTCCGCCGCGTCGAGCGACAGCACGCGCGCCGAGGTGCCGATCACGCGCAGGTCTTCCTGTTCGATGGCCGCGAAATCAAAGAGCAGCGCGTTTTCATCGGGCGCGATCGTTTTTTCGGTGCATATTTTGTATTTGATGTCAAACATATCGGCGAACAGGCCGGAAAGCTTCAGCGGCGCGTCACAAACGCTTTCATCCAGCACCGCGGCCGGAAGATACGGGCCGCGCCGGACGGAAATCGCGTTCTGATACTGCCACGCCCCGCCGTCCTTTCCGATCACACACGCAAACAGGTCGCGCAGCGCGTCGGCGTTTTCCTTTGAGAACGTGATCTCGGCCGGATTGACAAACCACACCGCCGCGAAGCCGTTCCCGACGCTGTAGACCTCTCTGTCCTTCGGCGCGTCGATGCCGAGCATCTCAAACAGATGCTCCGCCGCCGAGGGATACTTCACCTTTGAGGAATTCCACCAGCTTCTGATCCGATGATAAGGATCGCTGCCGTCGCCGACATAAATCAGCTTCCCGCCGCCCTTCACCCAGGAGGCGAGCGCGTTGTTGATATCGGGATAATCCGGCTTCATGAATTCATAGCTCAGAAGCAGGACGTCATAGTCGTCGAGATAGCCGTTGTAGCGCCGGATATTGTCAAGGGAAACGGGCCGGACCGGCATGCCGTATTTCAGCAGGGGCAGGCACAGGCCGTAGAATGACGGGAAGGTGCTGCTGCGGATATATTCCCGCATCAGCCGCTCGTCGCCCGCGCCCTTGAAGAGCTGCTCTTTAAAGGCGGTCTTGAGCTTCTCCGAATCGGAAATCACCGTCGCGTCCGCCGAGGGAGCCGCGGGGGGCTCAATGACGCTGTCGGAGTAATCTCTCTGGAACAGCGCGGTATCGCTCAGCAGCACGCCCGTTCTGATATCGCTGTCCGCTTCCGAAAGCGGAATATCGCCGAGGGTCTGGAACACGGAGCAGATCAGCGTCGCGTAATCCGCGGGGATCGTCTTCGCGTCGGGCGAATTCGAGGGGTATTTCTTATAGAAGACGCGGTTGGGCCAGGGGCAGACCTCGTAGGTGTTGACCTTCGGATGCAGGAGCGAGGCCACGACGGTCTTCAGGTAGTTGTATTGATAATTCTCCCAGGTGAAGATTTCGTTGTCCTCGATCGGGTCGTGCAGGAACCACATCCGTCTGCCGGTGCCCTTGATCAGCTCCTGCATGATGCCGTATTCCAGATACGCCGTTTCAAATGTACGCTCCTTGATCACGCCGTCCAGCGGGGTCGGCTCGCGGGAGGTGCCCGTCCAGATCTGCGCGATATAGCCGTCGACGGCCGGGCAATCCGACAGCATGCCCTCCGGACTGACGATTTTCCACTGTGTGTAGTTCAGGAGGCTGTGGGTCGGCACGTAAAACCGCAGGGCGCGGCCGTATTTTGTCAGGGCATATTCTTTCAGCGCGGAGCTGACTCTGTCGATCGTCCTGCGGTAGAGGTAGGATTTGAGCTTCGCCGCGCGGTAGCGCGCGTCCTCGCTTTCATGGGGCGGACGCCAGTCCTCTCTGTAATAAAGCTTGTATTCTCGCTTGAACGCCTCGGAATAGCCGCCTCTGTCCCAGAATTCCGGCTCCTCGACGTGGATGGCTTCGGCGCCGAAGTCGACGGCCGCCTTCAGCCGCTCGGTGATATAATCGGCGAAGGAAATCGTCGGCACCATGTACGGCGTATCCGTGCCGTGGAGGATTTTCGTGCCGAAGCGGTCCACTTGCGCCTCATCCCAGTGGTCTTTTCCGTCCCACTTGCCGTAGAGATAATCCACATAGCCGCCCCACGCGATGCCAACCATGACATGAATCACATAGCCGTGTTTTTTATACTCGGCAATCCGTTCGCAGGTCGAATCGTTGATGCCGTAAACCATAACGACGTCGGTGTTGATATTGTCTTTTCCGGACCAGAACGCCGACTGCTGAAAGCTGGTCAGCTCCTCGCTTCTGTCTCTCAAATATGCCATACGCACATCTCCTTACGTTCTTTCGCTTGTTCGGGCTCCGCTGTTATGATACCATACTATCCCGATGATATCAATATCCCGATTGAAATATGTTGACAGCGATTGAAATTGCGCCGGAAATATGCTAAAATCATAGCTGTATTGACAGTCAACGCTGACGAAAGAAAGAAGCTGAAGTATGAGCAGTCTGAAAATGTATAACTTCGCCCCGCAGGCGCGCGGCCTTGCCGTCCCGGACGGCTTTTCGATCGTTCGGTTCAAAGAGGAATCGGAGATCGAGGACTGGCTGTATATCTGCCGCGACGGTCTGATCTCGCCGGACTGCGGCGCCGAAA
The DNA here is from genome assembly GCA_017428525.1 of Clostridia bacterium. Classification (GTDB taxonomy): domain Bacteria; phylum Bacillota; class Clostridia; order Oscillospirales; family Acutalibacteraceae; genus CAG-177. The sequence continues at coordinate 11,886 of JAFRQQ010000025.1, forward strand.
AATTCCGCTGTGAGCTTGTCGAGCTCGACGGCCCCGATCCCTACAGGGATACGTATTTCATCGTCGACGACGCCGACGGAAAGAAGATGGCGACCTTTACGATCGTGCCGGATATGTGGTCGACCGGCATGGGATATATCCACATGGTCGCGGTCCGGCATGAATACCGCGGGCGCGGCTTCGGGCGCTTCATCGCAGACTACTGCCTGCAGAAGCTCATCGAGATGGGGAAGGAGAAACTCTTCCTTCTGACGGGCGACGCGCGGCTTCCCGCGCTGGCCACCTATCTCAAGGCGGGGTTTCTGCCGGTCAACTATATCGACGAGAACCGCTTTGATATGGTGGATCGCTGGCAGGCCGTTGCGGACGCGCTCGGCCTTGACAGCCTGCAGCTTCTGAACGACGACGGCACGCGGATGCAAACGCTTCATAAGCAGCGAAAAGCGGTCGTGACCGACGAGGGCGCCGCCGGCGACGGCAAAACCGACGACCGGGCGGCCATTCAGCGCGCGATCGACAAGATCGCGGCGGCGGGCGGCGGCATTGTCGAGCTGCCGGCGGGAAAGACCTTCCTTTCCGGTGGCCTGTTTCTGCGCAGCGGCGTGACGCTGCACTTCGGCGACGGCGCGCAGCTAAAGCAGAATCCCGATCCCGACGGCTACGTCCGCCCCGAGGGCGACCGGCTGGTCCCCTACCGCCCCGGCTACGGCCACAACAAATATCCCGACATCAAATGGAGCCACCTCTGGTATTATAATTATCCCCTGCTGTTTGCGGGAGAAGGCGTGCACGACGTGCGGATCACGGGCCGCGGAACGATTCGCATGATGGCGGATGACGAGCCGGAAAAGATTCTGAAAATCTGCCCGATCGGGTTTTACCGCGTGCGCAATTTTGAAGTTTCCGGCATTGAAATCACCGATTACCACTCCTACGCCATGATGCCCTTCACCTGCGAAAACGGGCTGATCAGAGACGTCGTCATCCACAACTGGAGTCACGGCAACGGCGACGGCGTGTGCATGATGAACTGCCGCAACATGCGCGTGCACGGCTGCCGCATGTTTACGGGAGACGATTCGGTTTATATCTTTTCCTCCTACCGCGATCCGCGCGGCGGCGGCTGGTGGAGCTCCGACGAACCGCAGGCCTCGGAAAACATCGAAATCGATCATAACGACCTCAAATCGGACCACTGCAAGGCCTTCGGCATGATCCTCTGGGGGATCGACTGCCCGGATCTTGAAAAGGTCGAGGTCCGGAACGTCTATGTGCACGACAACCATTTCCAGACGATGGGCAATTGGCTTTATAACCCCTATACGACAAAAGCGGGCTGCCCGCCCGTCACGCACGTCCGGTTTGAAAACAACCGGATCGACGCCATCGAGCCGAATTTCTTTGAAACGCAGATCAGCGACATGAACTATTTCCATTCGAGCCGCGAACTCCACAACGGGGATTTCGGCGACGGCAGGGTCTTCTGGGTCTTCCGCCGCAATCGGAACGATGATTCCGTCGGCATCGACCGGGAGAGCGACACGGAAAACGGCGTCTGCGGTTATCTCGCGCATCTGGACGAGGGCGACGCCGCGCTGTATCAGGGCGTCTATATCCGCGCCGGCGAACCCTGCGCGCTCTGGGCAAGGGTGCGCACGAGCGGCGTGCGGTGCCGCCTCTTTGTGCGGGAGCTCGACAGCGGCGCGCTGACGGCTTCGCTTGATTTTGATAACACAGAATGGAAAAAACTCGCGCTCAGCTTTACGGTCCCGAAGGACGCGAATTATCACGTCGGCATCGAAAGCGCGGAAACAGCCGCGGGAAACGCCGAGCTCGACGAGCTGCGCCTTTTGGGCAACTGCGACGCGGCGTTCGGTTACAAATTCGTCGGCATGGATCCCTGCCGCGACTGGAAGCCGCTGTATTTCTATGACGAGACGCTTTGGAGAGACTGATTCTGATCTGAGGTGACGCAGATGAAGAAAGAAATCAAGCTGCAATTCAAAAACGGCAAATTCAGAATCCTGACGCTGTCCGATACCCATGTGATCGCAAACGGCGACCGGCGACTCACGCGCGATATCGACGCGATCGTCGAAGCGATCAAGCCCGATCTGGTGCTGTATCTCGGCGATCAGGTGTGGAAAAGCGCGGCGGAAAATGCCGACACCCTGCGGGCGGCGCTCCGCATGCAGACAGATCCCGTGGAAGCGCGCGGCATCCCGTGGGCGCATGTGTTCGGCAATCATGACCGTGAAAAAGGATTCCGGAACGAAGATCAGGAGGCGGTCTATGAGGAATTCCCGCACTGCCTTTCCGAAGCCGGTCCGGACGAGGTTGACGGCACGGGGAATTACATGCTGCCCGTCTATGACGGCGCGGGCGAAAAAATCGTGTATGCCGTCTGGGCGCTGGACAGCCACAGCGGCTTCATGGACTTTGTGAAAAAGCACGGACTGAAGGAAGACCCGTGGTTTTACAGCTTTCCGGAGCCGCTCTCGGGCGGCGTGCATGCGCCCGGCTACGATATGCCGCATTTCAGCCAGGTGCTCTGGTACTGGAATCAATCGATCGCACTGGAGCGCAGGCAGGGTGCGAAGGTGCCGGGGCTGATGGTCATGCACCAGCCCATGCCGGAATATACGATTCCTTATAAGAATCCCGCGCAGACAAACTATCGCGGGAATATGCGCGAATCCGTCGGCACAGGCAATTACAATTCCGGCCTCTTCGGCGCCGTCGTCGAGCGCGGAGACGTGAAAACGGTGATCAGCGGTCACGACCACATCAACGACTGGCAGGCCGAATATCTCGGCGTGACGCTGGCCTATGACGCGGGACTGAGCTACGACAACTACTGCGACGACGACCTGCGCGGCGGCCGCGTGGTCGAGATCGACGAGAGCGACCCGTGGCACGTGAAAACCTATATGGTGCGCGCGTCCGATTACGTTGCGGATTACCCCGGCGAAAAAATGTGAGAGGTGAAATACATGCTGGCAAACAAAAGTCTTCGCGAGATCCCGTTTCTTTATGACGCGGTGATGCGCGAGTGTGAGATCGACCCGATGTATGACGCGGCGCTGATCAAAGACGACACGATCTACTTCTGGCATTACAAAAACTGCAACAACGCAAACAACGGGCATTCCACGACGAAGCTCTTTATCGACAGCTGCGTCGGCATTCTTTCCGACCGGGGGCTGCTCGACGTCAAGGCGCCCGTGACGTCGTTTTTCACAAAGGGCGAGCTGCCCGCGGCGATCGACCCGAAGTGGAACAAGGTGACCGTCCACGACGCGATGCGTCACCGCATGGGCATCGACGTTGTGCCCTACGGCGTTGACGAGGACGACGATATCGAAAAAATCGGCAGGGATTTTCTGGGCTATGTGTTTTCTCTGGACCTGCCGTATCCGCCCGATGAATATTACCGCTATTCCGACGCGGCGTATTATCTTCTGTCGCGGATCATCGCAAGCGTGGCGGGCGAACCCTGCCAGGACTTCATGTTTAAAAACCTGCTGCAGCCGCTTGATTTCAGGCAGTGGGCGACCGCGGTCTGCCCCCAAGGCCACATGATCGGCGGCGGCGGCTTCTTCACGCGAGCCGACGATATGGCAAAGCTGCCCTACGTTTACGCAAACGGCGGCGTCTATGACGGAAAGCGCATCCTTTCGGAGCGCTGGACGCGCCTCGCCATTGAGAATCAGTATGCGCTCGACGAGCACCGGGACACCGGCTCTTACTATAAAACCGGCGCGATGGGGCAGGGCGTGATTTTCAAAGACAACGCCGCATTCGCGTGGCACGGCTGCTCGCCGGAGGACGGCGGCCACCGCACGACGCGCCTGTTTGACGCATTCTGTGACTATCTTGCGGAGGCGTGACCATGGACAATCCGTATTTTGAATTCCGAAAAAAGGCGGAGCCCTTTGCAAAGGCTGCTTCGATTCTGACCTATCCCGTCCTCAAAGGCTTTGACAGCGCCATCCGGCCGAAGGATCCGGCTGCGGTCCGCCTGTTCGGCGTGCTTGTCGCGGACGTGCACATGCGCGATGAGCCCTACAGAAACCGCAGATTGTTCGACGGCCTTTACGACCTTGAAAACGCGGCGTATCCGATCGATGTGCTCGCGTCTGCGGGCGATCTGACCGACCACGGCGAATTGTCGGAGTGGGCAACCATCGTCAAAAAGACAAAGGGCCGCAAGCCGGCGAAGGAGCTCGTTCTCGCGCTGGGCAATCACGACACCTGGACGACCACGCTGGACGGCGACGACAATTACGACTATGCCGTCGAGCTGTTTCTGCATTTCACCGGGAAGCTGACGGGCGTGCCGGAGGAGCGCATCTGGTTCACGCGCGTTGTCAACGGCTACTCTTTTATCTGCATGGGCAGCGAAAACGACAGCTGCGACGGCGCCATCGGCGCAGCGCAGATCGCGTGGCTTGACGAAGCGCTGAAAAAGGCGGCCGAGCCCGGCAAGCCCGTGTTCGTCATCAACCATCAGGCGCTGCAGCAGACCCATGGGCTTCCCTACACCTCCAGCAGAGATAAGAACCAAAATTTCCCGCCCGAAGAAGGCGGCATTCGCGAGGGCAACGATGAGGTCCGGGCCGTCCTGGGCAAGTATAAAAATGTGCTGCTGATCAGCGGGCATTCCCACATGGGCCTGAGCGGCAGGCTCAAGAAGCATTCCACCTTTGAAAAGGTCGATTCGTTCTATTCGATCAACCTGCCGTGCTACATGTTCTGGAATCACGACGGTCTGCCCTCCTGCGGCTACGGCTATGTGATGGAGGTTTACGACGACCGGGTGCTGCTGCGGGCACGGAATTTCGTTCGCAGAGTCTGGCTGCCGACCTATGATTTTTCGTTCCCGCTCATATAAAACGCCGGGATGCAATAATCTGAAAGAAAGAGGGATGCAGTGATGTTTGCAAGACTGTTGACCACAGCCGTTCTGGTATTTTCCCTGCTGTTTCAGACCATCGCCGTCGTGCCGCTGAAAAAGGCGGACGACATTCAGCTCAAGGCCGTGCTGATCTCCGACATTCACGCGGACGCGGATCCCACCCGCGACCGGAGCAACAATCTGCGGCAGATTCTGCTGGCCATCGGCAAAAATCAGAATGACGCCGACACGCTTGTGATGTCGGGCGATCTGACAAACTCGGGCGATCTCAGGGAGTATCTGAATCTGAACACCTTTCTGAATCTGTACAGCCATATCGGCGACCGCGTGCCGGAGCTCGGCAACCATGACAGCTGGCACCACAGCGACGATCCGGATTTTGCAACGGCGGAAAAGTATTTCAAGGCCTTCTGCCTTTGGAACGGCATAAAGGCCGATCAAGTTTATTACGCGAAGCAGGTGAACGGGTTTTCGTTTCTCGTGACCGGCGTGGAGGACTGTGATTTCAAGAATCCCTATCACTCGGCCGCGCAGCTGGACTGGCTCGAAAACGAGCTGACGCAAGCCGTCGGCAAAGCGCAGCCCGTCTTTGTCGTGTGCCACAAGCCGATCGAAGATCTCGGCGACGCCGCCGCGCGGATGGAACAGATGCTGACTGCCGCCGCCGCAAGCGCAAAAGCGCCGATCGTCTATATCAGCGGCCACTGCCATGAAATCGGCAAAAACACCTACGCAAGCCCCTGCGACAACCTGATATATCTGAATCTGCCGTCCGTGCAGTATACCGAGGACGGCGGCCTGGGATTCATCGCGGAAATCCGGGCGAATGAACTGACGCTCACGGGCATGAATCTGCTGACAAACGAGCCCCTGGACGGCTACGCATACCGTATCGCCTTCTGAGCTGCGGCCGCCGGACGGGGACGCACGCTTTTTTCGGAATTCCTTGTGGAGAATCCTGAAAAAACACTTGTAAAGTAAAGATAAATTGTGTAAAATAAAAAAGATAGGTAGTTTGTACGGAGTGAGGTGTTTCTATTATGGCGGTCTGTCCGAAATGCAAACAGAAGCTGGGTCTGTTCGACTGGGGGCAGAATTGTCCGCATTGCGGCGTCAATATGCGATTCTATAATTTCGAGGAAAACTTTTACCGGGAGGCGAAGGTGGCTGAGCTTTCCGCGGCAAAGGTCAGCATCAAGATCAAGCGCCTGAAGGCCGCTTTCATCGGCGGCGCGCTGCCGATCGCGCGGCTCTCTGTTTTGCTTCTGCCGCTTCTGTCCGTGCTCATTCCCGTGCTGCATTTCAGCCTGCGCCTGCCGTTCACGGAAAAAACCTATGCCTTGAGCGGCCTCGGCCTGTATCAGATGTTCTCGGATCAGACGCTTTCTTACATTCTTTCCATGGTGAACGACCCCTTCAACGGCGCGGCGTTCAGCGCGCTGCGGCTGGTGCTCTTTGCCGAGGTCGGCGCCGCCGTGCTCGGCCTGCTCGTTTTCCTGCTGACGCTGCTGTGCTTCATCAGCATCAAAAAGATGTCTGTGGTCCTGTGCGCCGTCAGCGCGCTCGGCATGGCGGATGCCGTGGCGATTCTGATCACGGCGCTTAAGTTCTGCGCCTCCGCCGCCGGAGTATCGGAACCGGTTCTGACCGGCTCGATGTCCGTCGGGGCGGTCGTCACGTTCCTGATGTTTGCCGTTGTTTTTGTCCTGAATCTTCTGATCGCCGTCAAAGGCGTTGAAATTGAATACGGCGAGGGAGATCTCGAACGGGCCGAAATCGCGAGAAAGATCAAAAACGGGGAGCTGAAGCTCGAAGACCTGCCGCAGCCGATCGTCGAAACCTCCGAGACCAGGGCGATCGAGGAAGAGATCAGAAAGCAGCATGAAAAGCTCGAAAACATGGCCGACAGCAACGAGGATGCCGACACCGAAGCGCAGACGAACTGATTGGCAAAAATGCAACGGAAGGAATCAGACAACGTGAAAAAGATAGATTATAAAAAACAGCTTCCGAAAATCGTCATTGCGATCCTCATTCTTTTCTTCGTCGTCGGATTGGTGTGGGGACTGCGCAGCGTGCTTGAGCTGGAAGGCACCATGGAACCGAATATTTCCAAGGCCTCCCTTTCTCCGGTGCCCGAAACAAAGGAAGCGATGATCAGCTACATTCTGGCGGCAGTTGAAAAGGCACAGGCGGAAAAACCCGCGCTGTCATTTTCGGATGAATTCCGGATTGACGACGAAACGATGCAGGCGGGCGACGTGCAGGGCACGGCGGCATACATACGCGCCGGCATCGACGACAAGCTCGGCGAAGTCCGGGACGATTTTTCCACCGAATTCGGCGAGGATTTTTCCGGCAGGCTCTGGGCGCCTGAGATCACGCCCGACGATATCACATCTGCCGAGCTGAACTACGATTACTGGAAATGCCCCGCCTGCGGAAAAGATACGGACGAACTGCCCGAGGTCTGCGAGGACTGCGGAACGAAAGCGGGCTTCCTTCTCAAACACAAAGACAACTACACCATCACGCTGCACGCAGCGGATGCGGTTTCTCCGGCGGCGCCCGCGTCGTTCTTCGCCCGGAGCTTCCATCCCCTTTCGGAGGCAGAGATCAATCAGCTCATCCGGGACAATGCGAGCGGCTGGTTTGAATGCGGCAACGGCTTTGCGATCACCTACCGGAATCTTGAGATCTGCGCCGTCGTCAACCGGCTGACCGATCAGATCGTTTCTCTCACCTATTCCGAGGATTGTGATTTCTCAACGGACGCCTCCTTCGTCGGGAAATACGCCGCGCTCGGGACGCAGGCCGTCGGCTTTACCCTCAACGAAAAAGCAAAGTTTGACTTCACATGGCCGGGCATCACGACCGAAGAGGAGCTTGTGCTCGAGCCCGGGCAGACGGATGTGCTGCGGGCGGAATCCACCTGCGGCAAGCTCAAGGAGGAGGAGCTGACGTGGAAGAGCTCCGACGAGTCGATCGCAACCGTCAACCATGAGGGCTACGTCACGGCGAAGCACAAGACAGGCGATTGCACCGTGAGCGTCGAATACACCTTCATGGGAAAGATTTACACGGCAACCTGTCTGGTTCACGTCAAGGTGCCGGCCGAGGAGATCTCGATCTCGCAAAGGAAACTGAAGCTTTCGGTCGGCGACACCTACACGCTCAAGGCAAAGGTGGAGCCGAAAAAAGCAACGATCAAGACCGTTACATGGTATTCGGACAACGAAGAGATTGCCGTTGTCGCTCCGGACGGAACGATCACGGCAAAGCGCGGCGGCGCGGTCGATATTTACGCGGTTGCGGACGACGGATATTACAAAGCGACGTGTCATGTTGAGGTGGTGGAGCAATGAGTGAGAATAATCAGAACAAATCGCTGTCACAAAAAGTATTCGGCGCGGAAGCGAATTCCGCTGCGTCGATCGATGAAAAAAGCTTAGGCAAATACAGCGATATTGCCATCAGAATGTTCCATACCAAGGTGCTTAAGACGAGCGAGATGCTCCTTCCCGCGATCGGCGAGCTTGCGGGAAAGTTTCTGGTGGGTCTTGAGACGTATAAGACTGTCTACTATGTGACGGTCCTGCGCCTGGATATGAAATACGTCACCTTTATCCTGATGCTCATCGGTATCTATGACGTGTTGAATAACCCGCTCATGGGCATGGCATACGACAAAACCCGTTCCCGCTGGGGCAAGGCGCGGCCGTATATTCTGCTCTCGCCCCTGCCGTTCTTCCTGAGCACCTTCATTCTGTACAGCGGCGCGATCTTCCTCGGGAAGACGCCCGGCGACAGTCCGAAGAAGATCATCTTCCTCTTTGTCATGCTGTTTATACAGGAGACGTTTTCAACCATTTATTCCATCCCGCGCGACAATATGGTGACGCTGATGTCGCCGAATCCGAAGGACAGAATCACGGTCGGCCTGCTGAGATCTTATCTGGGCAATATCGGCGCGCAGATCATCTTCGCCATCTTCCCGCCCGTCTTTGAGCTTTCCAACAAGGGCTACATTTCGATCGATCTGGCAACCGTGTTTTCGATCCTGGCGGCCTTCACGGCCGTGCTCGGCACGGTGGGCAACATTGCCATGGCCATCGGCTGCAAGGAACGCATCATGCTGCAGCCGAAGCCCGCGCCCATCACGAAAACCATGTTCTACGTGCTGAAAAACAAATACGCGAGAAGAAACTTCCTTGCCAACTTCGCCGTGAGCTGGTGGAGCGACGGCGGCTACAGATGGGATTTCGTCACGCAGCAGGAAATCTTCGGCGGCTCGATCCCTTCGCTGATCGCCTATACGCCGTTCAACATCCTGGATGTACTGAGCGTATCCTTCATCCCGAAATTCCAGAAGCTGTTTAAATACAACAATAAGAAAGCGGTGCTCTGGCTGCGCGCCTGGGACCTGGTTTCCGCCCTGCTGATGTCCATCTTCGGCGTGATGTTTGTTGATAAGAAATGGGTCATCATCGGCATTTACGCACTCTTCCACGCGCTGGACGGCGTCAACAACGGACCCGCGAACGTCTTTGAAGGCGAGCTGGAAAGAGAGATCAACGACTATACGGAATACATGACGGGCGAGCGGCCGGACGGCACGTTCGGCATTCTGACCGGCCTGATCACAAAAGTCACCGCGCCGCTCAACGCGTATCTGACAATCAAGGTCTTTAACTGGTCGGGCTACGACCCGAATATCACGAGCGTCTTCTGGTCGCAGGGCAACAAGCTCGTTTATCAGAAGGTCTTCTTCCTCTTTGCCGGCATTTCGCTGCTGCCGAGCGTCATCAAGGCAATTCCGTATTTCTTCTATGACCTCACCGGCGAGAAACGCGAAAAGATGTATATCGCGCTCAACGAGCGCCGCGCGCTGATTGCGAAGACGAAAGAAAACGAGCTTGACGAGGAGATCAAGGATCTTGCGGAAATGCTCGGCGAGGAGCAGACGGCCGACGCCGCGCAGTAACAGCTTCGGCGTCCCGCCTGAAGCTGAAAGCGACTCAATCAATCGGAAAGGCAGGGAACCTGCTTGGAGAACTTTGTTCTGGATCAGATCAGATACGGCGTGAAATATCTGCCGAAATGCCTTGTCGGCTCCTATTTCAAGCCCTTGAAAAGCGCCGAAACGGAAGCATTCCGGAGAAAAGCGGGCGGCTTCATCTGCGGCGTCTGCCATCCCAATGAGAATTACGACCAGATCAGACAGGCCAATATCGGATGGATCCGCATCGATATCCCCTTCCCGTATGAAAAGGACGGCACGATCAGAAAGAGCTACGAGGATTTCAAGGCGCGCTGCAAGGGATATAAAGACAGAGGCATCAAGGTGATGGCCGTGACGCCTTATCCGGGCGACTACATCGCCGCCGGGATGGACCCGCGGGAGGACGAGCAGAGCGTCCGGGAAATCGCCGTGTTTCTGATCAACGATCTTCGCGCTTATATTGACGCGGTGCAGATCACGAACGAAATGGGCATCCCTCACTTCACGCTGCCGCTGACAGAGGAGGAGGCCGCGCGCTTCATCGGCATCAATGCCGAGGCGATGAACGACGTCAAGCAGGACATCCTTGTCGGCTATAACAGCGCCGGGCCGCAGGTCGACCTGCACCTCATGATGAAGCCGTATCACAAATACTGCGATTATGTCGGCATCGATATCTACATCGGCTGCTTTGCAAATGTGGGCGGATTCCTGTATTTCTTCGAGGCGCTTGTGCGCTATCTCTGGAATCTCACAGGCAAGCCCGTCGTAATTCAGGAATTCGGATATATCAGCGGCGGCAAGCCGAAAACCAAGGCGGAAAAACGTGAAATCCTGCGCAGCTACGGCGTTGAGAGCGTCAGGGAAGCCTATGACAAGATTGAACTGTTTGTCGACAATCTCAACGACCGGATGAAAGAGCATATTCGCCATGTGTCGCCGGACGTTTCCCATCAGGGGGACTTCCTCTTCAAGAGCGATTATGTCAATCACCTCTTCAAGGAGCTGCCCAGAACCACGCTGATTCCGGGCTATCCCCACACGCCCGCGGGGCAGGGCCGGTTCTTCCGCGACCTGATCCCCCGGCTGTATGCGCTCCCGTTTGTAGGCGGCGTGATCGTTTATTGCTACTCCGACAGCGACCGGTGCTATATGTGCGGTCAGCCCGATTGCCCGACAGAAACCCGATGGGGCCTTGTTGACGTCAACGGGAAAGAAAAGCCGTCGTATTTTGCCGTAAAAGAAGCCTTCGGCAGAATCCGGTTCATTTCCCCGTATTGATAAACCAAAGCCGCCCGACCGTACCATTGCCTGTATTCAAACGAAACCCCGGAACGTCGATTGCTTCGACGCTCCGGGGCGTTTCTTTTTTTATTTGCTTTGTCAGCCGTTCTTCCTGTGCGGCAGGATCAGTCCCGCGTCACAAACGTATTCTCGCCCGCCTGGAGCGTGTGGGTTTTCCCGCCGACCACGGCTTCCGCCTCACAGCCCGCAGGCACGGTGAAGGTGAACCGCCAGCCCTTCGGCGTCTTTTTATAAGCGGCCGCCACAACGCCGAAATCGGTTTCGATCGAGGCGTTCGCCCAGGGAATGCGGGCATCCGGCGCGGGCGCAAAGCGGATCTTCCGATAACCCGGCGCAACCGGGCAGATGCCCACCAGCCGGCGGAACATCCAAGAATAAACGCTGCCGTAGGCGTAATGGTTGAAGGAATTCATGCCGGGCGTTGAGAATGTGCCGTCGGGGAACATGCCGTCCCAGCGTTCCCAGATCGTGGTTGCGCCCATGGTCACTGGATAGAGCCAGGAGGGGCATTCCGTGCGCAGCAGGAGGTCCACGGCAAGCGTATCCGCACCGGCCATCGTCAGCGCATCCAGCAGATAGGTGGAGCCGATAAAGCCCGTGGTCAGCCGCCCGTGGCGTTTGACGTCCTCAATCAGCTGCTGCCCGGTCGCCGCGGGATCATCGGTCAGGCCGAAGACCAGCGCGAGCACGGCGGCGGTCTGCGTATCCTGCTTCATGCGGCCGTTTTTCATGTATTCCGCGCGGAAGAATGCAACCGTATGCGCATAGGCATATTCATAGTAGGCGGTTTCCAGCCCGAAGATCCGGCAGGCCTTGATCAGGATCGAAAGATCATAGGCCAGATAGGCCGTGGCGATCAGGCCGCGATCGGTTCTGCCCATAGCGTCCTGCGTATCCTCCTTATCCTGGCTCAGCCAGTCGCCGAAGCCGCCGTCCGTCCACGGATGCGCCAGCTGCGCGCCGGTGCCCTTTGCCTTCTCGCGACACTGCGCAAGCATATAATCGACCCAGCGCTTCATCGTCGGCAGCTGCCGCGCCAGCCGGTCGCGGTCGCCGTAGGCGCAATACAGCTCCCAGGGAACGATGACCGCCACATCCGCCCAGGCGGGGGAGGCATAGGTGCTCTTTTCGCGCTTCCAGATCAGCGGGCAGACGTGCGGCACGTCGCCGGCCGGACTCTGATCCGCCGCGATGTCATTCATCCATTTGTCAAAGAAGGCGCGCACGTCGAAGTTGATCGCGGCCGTGCGGCAGAAGACCTCAGCGTCGCCGGTCCAGCCCAGCCGCTCGTCGCGCTGCGGGCAATCCGTCGGCACATCGAGGAAGTTGCCCTTCTGGCCCCAGACCACATTGTTATAGAATTGATTCAGCAGCGGATGCGCGCATTCAAACTGCCCGGTGCGCTTCATGCCGGAATAGACGGCAATCGCGGTGAAATCCGCGGGATCCGGCTGCTCCAGGCCGATCACCTGGATATAACGGAAGCCGTAGAAGGTATACTGCGGCTTGACCGTCACGCGCTGCCCGCCGGCAATCACCGTGTAAATCGCCTTCGCACTGCGCAGATTCTCCGTGTAAACATTGCCGTCCCGATCGAGCACCTCGAAATGCTGCAGACGGATCTTTGTGCCCTTGGGCGCGTCGACCGTCAGCTCCACATAACCGGTGATTTCCTGCCCGAAATCGATCACGGTCTCGCCCTTGGGCGTCACGATCAGCGTCTGCCCCGGGAAACGCTCCTGCTCCAGAATCGGCTCGCCCTCCGAGGGGATCAGCTGGTTTTTCTGATACGGCACCGTCACTGCAGCGGTGAAATCGCCGGGGCCGCGCGTGAGATCGAGCGTTTCGCCGTTATAGATATCGTTATAGGTGATCTGCGTTTTCCGGGTCTGCCAGTCGCTGCCCGAGCAGATGCACACCTCGCTGCCGTCCTCGTAGGTCACGGTCAGCGCGCAGAGCAGCGCCGCTTCGTCCGGACCCAGGCCGTCGCCGCCCCAGTATTTGACCTTGTGGAACAGCCAGCCGCGGCCCACGCCGACCGACAGGCAGTTCTCGCCCTTCTTCAGCAGATCGGTCACGTCATAGGTGCGAAATTGCAGGCGCTTGTCATAGACGGTCCAGCCGGGCGCCAGCACATCCGCGCCGATCCGCTCGCCGTTGAGCTGCGCGACGAAGACGCCGTGCGCCGTCAGAGAGATCTCCGCACGGGCGACCGCCTTTTTCACCCGAAAAACCTTGCTGAATTCCGTTGCGCATACGCCGTTTTTGCGCTTTGCCTTGATCCATTCCGCCTGAAAAATCCGATTCATACAGATGCTCCTTTCTCTTTCTGGTCCGTTTATTTCATGCATGGCGTGCCATGCTTTTTCCCGATCTGCTCAAACAGCGCGCGCCAGGAAGAATCGGCGCGGAAGAAGACCGGCGGCTGCCCGAGCGGGCAGGCGACCTCCGCCGCCCCATTCTCATAGCTGCGGCCGGTCCACAGATGAATCCATGCGCCCCGCGGCAGCGTTACGCTGCGCTGTGTCTGCGCCTCCCGCACCACCGGCGCGACGATCAGATCGCCGCCGAGCAGATACTGATCCTGCAGCGTGTAAAGCCGGTCGTCCGTTTCGTCGCAGAAGAACATCGGCCGCTGCACCGGCAGACCGTGCGCCGCGTTTTCCCGCACGGCCGCGCGGGTATAGGGCGCGAGCATGGTGAACACATCCACCAGCCGCGCGAGCTGCGTCATGCAGTCGTCATCGTCATAATACTGGAAGTTTTCCTCCGGGCGGTTGCCTTCATGCGTGCGCATCATCGGCGTGAACGCCGCCATCTCCGCCCAGCGCAGAAACAGCTCCTTGGTGCGCACATTGCCGAACAGGGAGGTGTAGCCGCCGATATCGCTGTGGCTCAGGCCGCAGCCGCTCATGCCCGCGCTCAGCGCCGCGCAGATCGTGGTGCCCAGACCGTCATGCCTGGAGAAATCCACCGACTGATCGCCTGCCCAGAGCATCGTGCACCAGCGCTGGCTGCCCGTGCCGCCCGCGCGCATGAAATAGAAGCAATCCCCCAGCCTGCCGCTTTCCGCAAGCGCTTCATAATTGCATCTGGCCCAGCGCACCGGCCAGCGGTTATGCTCGAGCATCGGCGATATGCCGTTGTCGAGCACCAGATCGTCTGTCGGCAGATATTCGCCGAAATCCGCCATCCAGCCGTCGATGCCGATCGCAAGGCTGTGCGCCTTGATCACCGCATTCTTGAACCATTCAAAGGCCGCCGGCTTCGTCAGATCGACCACGCCACAGTCAAATTCGCCGAAATCCACCAGATAGACGCTGCCGTCCTGCTTTTTGGCAAAGACATCCTGCGCCAGTCCTTCACGAAACAGCGCGCCGTCCCTGACCAGATACGGATTCAGATACCCCATGAACCGGATGCCGCGCGCATGCAGCTGCGCGATGAACGCCGGCAGATCCGGATACATCTCCGGCTGATACTGCCAGTCCCACTGCAGGCGTTTGCCGAAGGAGGTCACGCGCTTGCCGCACCAATCCTGGCACCAGACCGCGGCCACGGGAATGCCGTGCGCCAGCGTGCGCTCGAGCAGCGCCGACGTGCGTTCCCTGCCGCCCTGCAGGCCGAGGATCAGACCGTTGCCCACCCAGTCGGGCAGCACGGGCTGACGGCCGAGAACAGCGGTTTCCTTCTCGAGCAGCGCCGGGAAGCTCTCCGCCGCTTCGATGCGGATTTCCCGCGGGATCTCCCAGAACTGCAGCTCATGAAACGCCGGATGCCGGAAATCGAAATCGGCATAGGCCGCGGTATCGGCATGCAGATAATACCGCCGGCTCGACACAAAGGTCGGCTGCGGATAGTTGGTGTTGTAGTAATCTCCGCCGGCCTTGTTCTCCACATCGGACCGCCAGGTCACATAGGTCGTTTTATCGCGCCCGACGCCGGGCTCCGAGGTCCAGAGCGGGAAATGCCGGCCGCGCAGGTCAAAATAGGACATCTGCTCGCCGCAGCCGTAGCAATGCTCCGCAGGATCAGCGCAAACGCGCAGCCAGAACCGGTTGACATTCGCATCCGCCGCGGCAAAGCGCAGTGTGCAGCAGTCCCCCTGCAACCGCAGCTCCATGCGCAGCGCCGCACCGAACTGCACCGTGCAGCCGTCATCGGTCGGGGCGGCCGCCGTCATATGCAGCGGGATGCGCGCCGTGACATAATCCTCGATCTGATAGTTGCCGCGGTACATCTCCACGGTTTCCTCGCCGCGGCCGAGAAACACCCCCGGCGTTTTCGCATCAAAGTGCAGCAGCGGCGCGCCGCCGAGCGTCAGCGTCAGACTGTCCGCTGTCAGATGCAGCTTCATTTGATCGCCCCCGTTGTTCATTCATACAGCTTGCCCAGCGCCGCAACGTCGGCGTCGGTCAAAGTGCCGTCCAGAATCAGAAGATCGTCCATGCGGAAAATCAGTCCGCGCGAACGGTTATAGGTCATGCGCGCGTCGTCACCGATCACGAATGCGCCGCCCTGCGGCAGGCTTTCCGCAAAGGGCGCGGCGATCCGGTCGGTATGCGCCCGCTGAAAATTCAGATAACAGACGGTCTCGCCGCTCTGCGTATCAAACGAGAGCGCCACATGGATCCAGCCGCTGTAGCGATCCGCACCGAAGGCCGTCACGGTATCCGTATCGTCGTCGCCGCAGCCGTACTGCACCATGATCGAGTGATTGCGCAGCAGCACGTTGAAGCCCCGCGCCTGATGCAGCCCGCGTTCCGGGCTTTTATTGCCGAGCACGCAGATCTGCTCCGGCAGATTCGCATCCGCCAGCACCCAGAACAGAATCGAAAACCCGGGCTGCAGCCGCAGACCTTCGACCGTCAGCGCACCGGTCGCGCCGAATTCCGCCGTTGCGCCGCGCACGCCGTTGGAATAGAACTTGACCGCGCCGTGCTCCTGCAGGCTGCAGCGTCCCGCCGCATCCGTGAGCGTGTCGTCGCATTGCAGACAAAGCTGCACGCGCGCGCCGAACAGGGGGCCTAGCCCCTCCGGCGCATCATAGGCAACCGACGGCTTCTGCGCCGGATGCTTCATCGGTGCGCTCTGCCGATAGGTCAGCGCAGGATCCGGAAAAATGCCGAGCGGCACCTGCGAGGTGTAGCCGCCGGGCGTATATGCCGGCACAGGCAGGCCGAGCGCGTAGAGCACGGTTGCGGAGATATCCTTCGTCACCGCAAAGGAAATCTCGCCCGGGCAGACGTCCCTGCCCGCCGCGCCGAAGAAAATGTATTTTTCGGTTTCCGCCCAGCCGCCGTGACCGTGGTTCACGCCGCCGTGATCCGCAAGGCACAGAAAGAGCGTATCCTCCGCGATCCCCTGCTGCACATAGGCGTCATAAATCCGGCCGACCAGCGCGTCGATCTCCCGGATCTTTGCCAGATGGCCGGGCGTGCCGTATCCGAAGTGATGGCCGGCCCCGTCCACCTCATCGAGCTGAACGAAGAGGAAGGTCGGCTTTTTCGAAACGCAATCCAGGATTTCCGCCGTGACAAGCGTATCGTTCTCCGCCGTGCGCTTATCCACGCCGATCCCGTCCTCGACGATGCCGATGTTGATCGGCGTCCAGTTGACGGCCGACGCCAGATACGCCGCCGGCATCGCCGCGCGGATGCGGCGAAACAGGGTGGGCAGCGCGTCGTTCCGATAGGGATTGCAGGAAATCGAGCCGTTGGTCAGATTGTGCACGGCCGGGTCCGTTCCCAGCAGCATGCCGCCCCAGTTTTCCGCGCTGATGGTCGGATCCATGCTCAGGGCATGATAGGTGACCGCGCCGTTTTTGAAAATGCGGTCCAGCTGCGGCGTTTCCGCCTGCCGGTTGAAATTGCCCATGCCGTCGATTCCGATGACGGCGACATAAGAATAAGGTTTCATTGGAATCCCCCGTTTGTTTTATTCGGAATTGCCCCCGCCTGCCGGCTGCACCCACAGATGCCGCCGGATCGTCCCGGTCGGGAAATCAAAGGGCGGCAGGCTCAGAAGAAGGAGAATCGGGATGGCCAGCGCCAGGAACGCCCAGCGGCCGGCGACCGTTTCCGCAAGCAGGGCGCCCACGCCGCAGGCCTGCAGCACATAGAGCACCGGCATATGCCAGAAATAGACGCCGAAGGTGCGCGCGCCGCAGGCGGTGAGCACCGGCAGCTTCCGGCCCGGCATCAGGCAAAGCAGCGCAAGGGTCATCAGCAGCGCGCCGGCCATGCAAAGCAGGCGCAGCAGCGGACCGAAGGGCTGCAGCTCCGGCCGCAGGAGCGCATAGGTGTTGCGCCCGGAAAACAGGGTCCGCACTTTGTTGACGGTATCGTATCCGAGCGCTGCCAGCACGCCCCAGCCGATCAGCAGCGCGGCGGCCGGCAGCTTGAGCCACGCATGCGACGTCGCTGCGCAGAGCTTCTCCCGGTCGATCATCGCGCCGAGCAAAAACAGCGGGAAAAAGGCGATGGCCCGCGTCAGCGCCAGAAAATCGCCGAGGGCCGCAGTATAGCCGATCATCAGCGAAGCCAGCACGGCCAGCGGCAGCAGCGCTTTGCGGTTCATGCCGCGCAGCAGCGCCATCACGAGCTGATAGCATCCCATCACATACATATACCACGGCGCGCCGGATTCGTGCAGCACATCGACGCCGGTATCGCCGAACAGCAGCATGCGCACCAGAAACATCACCGTGCGCATGAGCAGACCGATCGCGAAAAACTGCACGGCCCGTTCCCGCGCGCGGCCGTCCTTATAGAACAGGCCGGAAAGGAAGATGAACGCCGGCATATGAAAACCGTAAATCCAGAGAGAGACCCTGCAGAGCATCGGATACTGCCCGGCGTTCGGCACGCAATCGATCAGGTGGCCGGCAACCACAAGCAGCATCAGCACGGCGCGCAGATGATCGTATTTAAAAATGCGCGCAGACGAAGCAGCCGATCGATCCATGCGCGATTCCTCCTTTGCGCGGCGCAAACCACCGGCGGCAAACGCCGTTGCTTCCCCGCGCTTCATTCCTGTTTATTGTAACAAAGCGGCCGTTAAAAATCAAGCTGTTTCTGCGTTTTTGCCGCCCGACGCGATAAGCGGCCTCCCCGCTCTGAAAAATGCTTGCGGGATGGCCGCCTTTCGGATGCAAAAACCCGGCGCAGCCGAAGCCACGCCGGATTCTTTGATTTGTTTGATTGAAAACCGGGTGATCGCCCCCCGCCGGAGCAGGGGGCGATATTCAGTTTTGCGAAAGGGTTACACGTTTACTCGCTGCGGTCAGCTGAGTCTCGGATCCACCTGGTTGATGGAGGTGTAGGTGTAGTTGTTGCGGATCGCATTCGCGTCGTTTGCAGAGAGAGCGCCGTCCATGTTGATATCGGCGGCCTTCGCTCTGTAGTGGCAATACTCTTCCTCATCATCATAGAACCAGAAGGTCTCACCGGACATCTCGTTTCTGAGCATCAGGGAGTCATCGGTGTCGATGTAGGCGTTGCCGTCCAGATCGCCGTAGATGATGATCCAGAAGGATTCCACAAGCTCACCGGTCACAGCATCGTACACGTCAATGACGGTACCGGTGCCGGTCCACGGTGCATACCTGTTGTTCACGCGGGTCACGGTGAAGTAGCCGTCGCCGGACACATCACAGTACTGCTCGCGCAGGAGATCCTCATCGATCATCTCTTCCAGACCGTAGACATACCAGTAGCAGGTCGCCGGATCATAATCATCAACGGTCAGGCCGTTTCTGTCGATCACGGTGGTTGCTTCCTCGGTCTTCGGGATCAGCATAACCTTGACGCGCTCGAACACTGCATAGTAAGCAATGTCGTCAGCGGGCATCTCCTGGTTGTTGATATCGACGATCTCGCCGTTCTCCTCGGTGGACCAGCCCATGAAGTAGTAGTTCTCCTGCCAGGCCATGCCGTCAGAAGGATCGCCCTCCGGGAAGGTGATGAGCTCACCGAACAGCTTCGTGTCGGAGCCGACCTCATAGAGATCGCCGGTCAGAGCCGGGCCGTGCTCGGAATCAACGTAGCTGTAGAACTTGGCGGTGGATTCGGTCTTGGTCCAGATCGCGGTGAAGGTGATATCCTCCGCCGGCATGGTCATGCCGTCAGTGTAACCTTCCCAACCGTCGAATCTGTAGCCTTCGCGCTTGGGATCCGCGGGCTTCTCGATCGTCTCGCTGTAGTTGTAATCATGTTCGTAGATCGCCTCGTTGGTGTCTTCGAACTTGCCTTCACCGGCATCGAAGGTGGCGGTGTAGACAATGTCATCGAAGTGTGCATACACCGTGATGGCCTCTGCGGGCATGTTCGCGGGAATATCAACCGGGTTCGCGTCATCGCCCGGGCCGTCGAACCAGCCAAGGAATTCCTTGCCAGTCACTTCGGGATCATCCAGATCGATCGGCGCGTTGTAGTAGTACGGCGTCTCCGTCGTATCGTCTTCCACAACGGTCGTCAGCGTGTACTGGTTGCGGGACAGGTACGCCTTCAGGACAAGGGTCTCATCCTCGGAAGCGGGGATCTCGCCGCTCAGCACGCTGTTCGGGTTCGAGGTGTCAAGCGTGAAGCCGGTCGGCACTTCGATCGACGGGGAGACGGTCTGGCCGACAACGCCGTTATTGAAGGTGTAAGTGCTGGTGGGATCGTCGGGATAGTTGCCCTCGATATCCATCTCGTACACTTCAAGGACATAGAGTCTGTTCGCGGTCGCCGCCCAACGCGCGGTGAAGGTCAGATCCTTCGCGGGCATGTTCGGGTAATCGGCGGGCTGCTCATCCTCTTCGGTGAACCAGCCGACGAAGCTGTAGCCGTCTCTGATCGGATTTGCAGGCGTATAGCTCAGGATCGCTTCGCCGCAATCGATCGTTTCATCGACAACCACATCATCCTCGTTGACGTACTTGAGTTCGAAGGGCAGTGCATCCCACTGCGCGATCAGGGTCAGATCTTCGCCGGGCATCGCGGTCGGGACGGTTTCGACAGGATTGCCTTCGCCATCCACCCAGCCGGTGAATTCATAACCGTCTCTGGTGGGCTGCTCGATCGCGGGATCGATCGGGGCTTCATAGAGGCCTTCGATCACAACAGGCTCGGAGCCGTCGTTCTTGTCAACCGTCACGGTCGTCGCAACGCGGGCATAGAAGACCTTCAGCACGGTGGTGCCGTTCGGATCCACGGTGTCGGTCATGTTCGCGTCGGGATGATCCTCATTGACGGTGAAGTAATCTCTGTCGATCGGCGTTGCAGTCACTTCGCTGTCGCTCGGTGCCTGAAGCGTTTCGACCGGCTCAGCGGTGGTCGGATAAGAGCCGTCCGCCAGCTGATAGTAATGCTCAACCGTGTAGTTCACATCGATGGGCGACCAGACTGCGTAGAAGACCTTGCCTGCGGTGCTGTCCATCGTGCCCAGGTCAGCCAGCGGCGTCAGGCCGTCGGTGGACCAGCCAGCCAGCTCGTAACCCGTCTTGACGGGCGTGCCGGCGGGAGCGGGAATCGCTTCGCCGAACGGCACTTCGTACTGATCGAAGTAATCCTCGGGATCAGCATCGGTCTCAAGATAGAAGGTCGCGTTGTACGGGATCGGGTTGTAATGCGCCTCAACGGTCTCGTTCTCGATCACGTTGGTCGGCGGAATCCACTGGACGCCGTCCTTGTACCAATCGTCAAACTCATAGCCATCCTTCGCCGGCGCTTCGGGAACGGTCAGCTCGAAGCCGTAGTCGCCTTCTTCGATGTCGAACACATCGCCGTCAACGATGAAGGTCACGGAACGATGCTGGATCTCCCACTGCGCGTCATAGGTCGCATCTTCGACTGCGATCAGCACAACTGCCGGATCCCAGCCGGTGAAGTCGTAGCCTTCACGATACAGATCAGCGTCTGCGGGCGGGGTCACGGTCTGGCCGTAGAGGTAAGTCTCGGTCTTGGTCGTGCCGGTGCCGATGATCAGACCGCCGTTGCCGTTGAAGGTCACTTCGATCTCATCGCGCGCATAGTAGAGCTTGAGCACGGTGCTGCCGTCTGCCGCGATCGCGTCAACAGCAGCTTCTGCTGCGTGCGCATCATCCAGATGGAAGCCGGTGATCGTGGCTGCGGTCGCGGTTGCATCCGCAGGCTCGCCGGTCGTGCCGGTCTGCTCGATCGTCTGGAACGGATCCGCCGGATAATTGCCTTCGAGATCCATCAGATAGGACTCAATGGTGTAAGCCACGGTGCCGGGCTCCCAGACACCAACATAAGTCAGGTCGGTCGCGGGCATGGTGGACGCAACGGGAACGACCGTGTCCGGATCATTCTCAAGCGCCCAGCCGGAGAAGATGTAGCCTTCCTTCGTGCCCTCAGACGGCACCTCAATCGGATCATTGAAGTAGACGTCAAACTGCGTGACCGAACCGTCGTCATTATTGTGAACGAAGGTCAGGTCGTATTCGTTCTCCGTATACACGGCAACGAAGACCAGATCCTCTGCGGGCATGGTCTCAGGTACATCCGGCGCCCAGCCGATGAAGGTGTAGCCTTCCTTATCGGGAGCATCCGGCTCATCGGGCAGCTCAGCCTCGAATTCAACCGTATCCACTCTGACAGTATCGTCGTCAGCAAGGTAGGTCACGGTGTAGGAATTCTTCTGCCACTGCGCGGTGAAGGTCTGATCCGCATCAGGCATCGTTGCCGGAACTGTCGGATCCCAGCCGGTGAAGGTGTAGCCTTCCTTGGTCGGGTCGGCGGGCTTGTAGGTGGAGAGCGCGGTGCCGTAGGCAACAGCGGCTTCGTCCACAACAGCAACGTCGTCAACGATGAACTTCAGCGCATGGGTGTTGATCGTGTACTTCGCAGTCACGGTCAGGTCGTGCGAAGGCATGGTTGCGGGCAGCGCGGTATTGGAGCCGTCATACCAGCCGTCGAAGGTGTAGCCTTCCTTGGTGGGCGCGGTTGCCGGAGTGATCGTATCATTGAAGTGATAGGTCTGGGTCTCCTGAGTGACGCCGTCCACAAGGTAGGTCACAGTGTAATCATTCTGCGTGTAGGTTGCAACGAAGGACTGATTCTCAGCGGGCATGGTTGCCGGAACTTCCGGATTCCAGCCGGCGAAGGTCTTGCCTTCCACAGCGGGGGCTGCGGGCGTCGGGATCGCGTCGCCGTAAGCAACCGTTGCAGGCTCGCCGATCACGGTCGTACCGTCTTCCTGATAGAAGGTGGCAGTGTACTCGTTCGGGATCAGCTTGTAGAAGAGATCCAGGTCAGAAGCGGGCATGGTGTCGTCCGCGGTCAGCGGCGACGTCATGGTCACGTTCTTATAAGGATCGCTCAGCGAATAGCCTTCCGGAGCGGTGTAATCGATTGCGGGGATCTCATCGCCGAAGGCGACGGTCTGCTGATCCTGCTGCTCGAAGTCACCGGTCGTCGGGTTCTTCACATAGTAGGTCACAGTGTATTCCGCGGGCGTCCACACGGCATAGAAGATCTTGCCGTCGGTGCTGTCCATCGTGCCGAGATCGGCAAGCGGCTCATCCGCGTCATCCGTTGCGGCCCAGCCCTGGAAGTCATAGCCGGTCCAGGTCGGATCCACAGCCGGAGCAGTGATCGCTGCGTCATAATCAACGCTGATGACCTGCTGCGTGGAGTTGTCATAGAACTTGCCGCCGTTGGCGTCAAAGACTGCGTTGTAAGGATTGGCAGCGTAGGTCGGCTTCACGGTGATGTCCTCAAGACCCATGGTCTCGGGAATGTCAACCGGGTTGTCGTCCTCGTCCACCCAGCCGGCGAAGGAATAGCCTTCCTTCTCGGGCGCAGTGGGCTCTGTCACGTCAGCGCCATAGAGATACGGCGTCTCGCTGACGGTCTCCGTGCCATCCTCGTTCTTCACGGTCAGGGTGTGCTCATCTCTTGCGATGTAGAACACCAGCGGATTGCTCAGACCGTTGGGCAGCAGCGTCGCGGTGGTCACATTGGTCTGGTCGGTATCCTCATGGAAGCCTTCCTCAATGGCCGCCTGCGCATCCGCCGTCACATCCACGTCATCCATGGTGTGACCGGTGTAATCCTTGATTTCCGTGGCGTCAGCCGGATAAGTGCCATCCGTATTCATCACATAGATGGAAAGGATGTAATCCTGCTCTGCAGGCTCGAACACAGCCACATAGGTCAGGTCATGGTTGGGCATGGTCTCCTCGATATCAACAATGGTATCGGGAGCTTCCTGAAGCGCCCAGCCCTGGAAATCATAGCCCTGCTTGGTGGGATCCGTCGGGACAACGATAACATCCTCAAACTCGACATCCTTCGGGGTGTTGGCATACGGCTCGCCATCCACAAGGAAGGTCAGCGAATACCACTGCTTCACCCATTTGGCTGTCACGCCAACGTCATTCGCGGGCATGTTTTCGGGAATCTCATCATCGAACTCGCCGCCGACGACCATCCACCCGTCGAACGCATAACCGGGCTTGTCGGCCTCGGTGGGCTCTGCGGGCTGTGTGATCGTTTCGCCGAAGCGATACGGGGTCACGGTCGGCTCGGTGCCGTTGTCAAGATCCACAGTCAGGTTGTAGGTGATCAGGTCATACTTGACAACCAGAATGGTGCTGCCGTCGGCAAGCACTTCAGCGGAGAGGACGGATTCCCCTTCATTCAGCTGATAGCCTTCCACTTCGGCGGGAAGCACTTCCGCGGTCTCGCCGGTCTTCTTCACATTGGAGATGACCTGGGCGGGATCGGGATTCAGCACGTAGTTGCCATCAAGATCCTCATAGTAATACTCAACCGTGTAGTCCACATAGTCGGGCTCATAGACTGCGTAGAAGGTGATGCCGCCTTCCGGCACATAGCCGAGAGTCACAAGCGGTTCCTCGGCGTCTTCCGTCTCCGCCCAGCCGATGAACGCATAGCCTTCCATGGTCGGATCTTCATCGGGCGCGGTGATCTCATCGTCGTAGGTCATGGGCACGATCTTCTGCGTGCTGTCGTCCAAATACTTACCGCCGTTGGCGTCAAAGATCACGTCGTAATCATTGATCTCAAACAGTGCGGTACGGGTCACGTTCTCAGCGGGCATCGTCTCGGGCAGTTCGGTATCCCAGCCGGTGAAGGAGTAGCCTTCCTTGGTCGGGGTCTCGCCGTCGTAATCGGTCGGGACAGCCTGATAATCGAAGCTGTCTCTGTCGATCTCTTCGCCTTCGCTGATGTAGATGATATCATACTGGTTGACCGTCCACTGCGCGGTGTAGTCGGCGTCAGCCGTCACAACGCGGACGAGGTCGGGATCCCAACCGGCGAAGGTGTAGCCTTCTCTGGTCGGATCTTCGGGCTCAAGCAGTGTCTGGCCATAGAGATAGGTCGCGCTCGCATCTTCGGGAAGCGCCAGTTCGCCGCCGTTGGCGTCGAAGGTCACGGTGTACTCAATTCTCTTGTAGAACACCTTCAGCACGGTGCTGCCGTCCGCTGCGATCACGTCTTCAGCCAGATAATCCACATTCGCGGTATCCAGCTCATAGCCTTCGGGTGTCGCGATATCCGCAGTCGCGGTTTCGCCGGTCACACCGGTCTTATCGTAGGTATACGGGGTCGGATCGGGATAGTTGCCATTCACGTCCATGAGATAATACTCAACGGTGTAGGCGACTTCACCCGGCGTCCAGACCGCAT
The DNA here is from genome assembly GCA_017428525.1 of Clostridia bacterium. Lineage (GTDB taxonomy): Bacteria > Bacillota > Clostridia > Oscillospirales > Acutalibacteraceae > CAG-177. The sequence goes on from JAFRQQ010000025.1 coordinate 36,772, forward strand.
AATAGGTGGTATCCCCTGCGGGCATCGTGGTCGGCGTGATCACGTCTGCTGGCTCAGCGTCGGGCGTCTCTGCCCAGCCTTCGAAGACATAGCCTTCCTTCTCCGGATTCGCGGGAATGTCAAGAACCGTGCCGTAATCCGTCTCGGTCGGACCGATGACGGTGGAGTCATCCGCCCATGCGCCGGTGTTGGCATCCCAGGTCAGGTCGTAGGAATTGACGGTGTAAACCGCATAGAAGACGAGGTCTTCGTCGGGCATGTAGTCAACCTTTTCAGGCGACCAGCCCCAATCCGGGTTGAAGGAATAGCCTTCCTTCTCGGGGACATCGGCCACGGGAACGGGATCCATGTAAGTGACATTTTCCTCGAGAACGACCACGTCGTCCGCAATGTACGTCACCTTGTGGGTGTTGATTTCCCACTGCGCGATGAAGATCTGATCCTCTGCGGGCATGGATTCGGGAACTTCAGGCTGCCAGCCCATGAAGGTGTAGCCTTCCTTGACCGGCGTTTCCGCGGGCTCGGGAATCGCATCGCCGAAGTTGACCTGCTCGGTCAGGATCAGGTCAGCGTCATCCACCGTGTAGGTGACGGGATCGGTCGTATCATCGATTTCGCCTTCCATATAGAAGGAGGCGTTGTACTGCTCGACCTCGAAGATCGCTTTGTAAATCAGATCTTCGTCCGGCATGGTTTCGGCTGCCAGCGCATCGGGATCGATGGCGTTCGCCGCATCGTATTCAGCGGTGGACGGCACCCAGCCGAGGAACGCATAGCCTTCCTTGTAAGGATCGGCAGGAACATCCTTCGGGTCGCCGTTGGCAACTTCGAAGATTTCGTAATCGGAATCATCCTCGTTGAGGTAGGTCAGCGTGTGATGATTGCCTTCCCATGTTGCAACGAAGTAGGTATCCGCCGCTTCGTCCATGATGTCGGGCTCGGGATCCCAACCGGTGAAGACATAGCCTTCTCTGGTCGGATCTTCGGGCTTCTCAATCGCTTCGCCGAACACGGTGGGAACGGTCTTTTCTGTCGTCTCATCGCTGAACTGACCGCCCGCTGCGTCAAAGATCGCATTGTAGGTGTTCGCGCTGATACGATAGAACAGGCTGATATCCGATGCGGGCATCGTATCCGCATCCGTATAAAGCGTCGTGAAGGTATACTCTTTATAAGCGTCAGACAGGGAGTGGCCTTCCGGAATCACGCTCGCGGGCACTTCGGTCGGAATGGGATCGCCATAGGGAACTCTGGCGGTGTGGATCCGCTCGAAGGTCAGCGTGTCGGGATTCAGGACATAGTAGCTCGCCACATAGGTCGCCGGCTCATACACAGCATAGTAGGTGGTGCTGACGCCGGGGTTCGTCTCGGGCAGACCGGTGATGTCGCCGAGGGTTTCATCCGTGGTCCAGCCGTAGAAGATATAGCCGTCCTTGGTCGGGTTCGGCTCGGTGGGATTCTCAAACGGATCGCCGTAGGTCACCGTCTTGACCTCATTCTCCATGCCGTTGTCGTAAACGAAGGTCAGCTCGACCTCGCTGATCCAGACAGCATAGAGGGTGATGTCATCATACGGATAGACGCTCACGTCATCGGGGAATTCCACAGCGTTGCCGTCGCCGTCCATCCAGCCCTTGAAGGTGAAACCGTCTCTGGTCGGCTCAGGCTCAATGGAAGGATTCACAGCCGTGCCGATGATGCCGGTGGAGGAGACCGTCGTCTCGTCGCCGGGGAAGGTGCCCTCATTGGCGTCGAAGGTGATGGTGCTCTCAAGGCTGACAGGCGTGTTGTCGGAATCCAGATCCATGTAAACCAGCCACAGACCGGTGGTGCTTACAAGTTCGCCGTCCTGCTCGGCAATTGCGATGTTCGTGTAGGCGCCTCTGGGATTGTCGGGCGTGAACACGCCTTCCAGATCGACATAGGAAACACCGATCTTGTCGGTATCCGCCGTCGGAGCATCGTCACGGACCTTCAGCGGGAACTCGATGAACCACTCATCGCCGTCGATCTCGCTGACCACGCTCTTGGCAAACTCGAAGGTCACAAGATAGATGTTGTTCGCAGCAAGGGTCTCATCCGTAATCGTGCCGTACTGCTTGATTCTTCTGATAACGGTGTTGCTGCCGGAGGGATCGACCTTGGTCACAGCCGCAGTCGGGTTCGCGTTAGCTGCCACTGCAGCGGAATTGGCGGTCACATCCGTCTTTCTGTTGAAGACGAAGTTATCCTCGAAGAAGCTGTTCTCGGCAAAGAGCAGAACCTGGCCGCTGCTGGTGGTGTAGTCGGTATCAATATACAGACGCACCTTGACATCCTCGCCGGGCGCCACGCGCTCGGTTTCGATCCATTCGCCGGAGTCAGGATCCAGACGGACAAACTCCGTGTGGAAGGTCAGCGTGCCTTCCGTGTTCTCTGCGTTGTTGCTCCAATCCGCAGTGTAAACCGTGTTCACAGAGGGATAAGCCGTCACGGCAGAAGCTTCGCTCTCACCCTGCGCGATCCAGCCGCGGAAGGTGTAGCCTTCACGGGTGGGCTCTTCGACGGTGAGCGCTTCGCCGACGTCGCCTTCAAACACCTTGGTCGTCTCTTCGTCAGCGAAGATACCGCCGTTGGTCATGAAGGTCGCGGTGACAGGATTGGTGAAGAGGCCGACATCCTGGCTGGAGGGAACCACGGTTGCATCATAAGCAACCATGCTGTCCGCAGAGATCGAGGGCGCGCCCTGCTGGCCCTTGGTAATGTCGGTATAGCCTCTGGTGTTGCTGGAGGAACGGACGATGCCGGTCGTGGTGAAGAAATCGCCGCGCGCATCGGCATTCAGGCCCGTCTTCACAGTCAGGTCAACCTCGAAGGCCACGATATCATCGCCGTTGGTCTTCGAATCCTGCAGCATGTAGTTGCCTGCTGCACCGTTTTCCCACTGAATAAACAGTGCGTCATTGGTGCTGAAGAAATCCGCATCAACCATGCCTCTGTTGATCATGGCGTTCTTTGCGGAGTCCGAAAGCGGTTTGATTGACGCATAATCAATCAGATCGGCATAATACTCACCGGGTTCGATATCCACTTCCTCGGTATACGGAGTGCTGAAGAAATCTTTGGTGTAGAAGAATGCGATCTGACCGCCGCCCTGATAGAAATCAGAGTCCAGCAAGATCAGGGCTTTGACATCTTCACCCTCTTTGACCTTGCGGGTTTCAACCCACTTGCCATTGACTTGACGGACGATTTTCGTTGTGATCGCAACTGTCGATCCGTCGCTGGTATTGACGTCCCAAGCGGAAGCCATTACCGTGACCGTGCCGATCAGCATCAGAAACGCCAATACAATCGCGGTCAGTTTTTTGACTGTTGTCATTGCTTCGTTTGCCTCCTTAATTAGTCTCGCCTTTCGGCGGTAATTGCTCTTTTATTGTCTGCCGGGGGAAGGGAGCGCCCTCCCCCGGCTTTTTGCAATTAGGAGGTTAATCGGCCGCGACAAGGCCGGTGGTCTGATCGAGAAGGATCGTACCGAGCGTTGCGTTGTAGAGGATGGCTCTGTCGTTGGTTGCAACGAAACCGTCGCCGTTCAGATCCGCCGCTCTGGTGCGCGCTGCATTGTACTCTTCATCGAGATCATCGGACCAGAATGTGTCGCCCGACAGCTCACTGCGCATCATCATGCTATCGTCGCTGGTGATGTAGGCGTCGCCGTTCAGATCGCCGAAGACGATGATCGTGAAGGTTTCGACCACTTCATTGGTGACGTTATCCGTGACGGTCACAGTTGCGCCGGTGCCGTAGAACCCGCGTCTGCCTTCGAAGGGCTCGATCGAGATGGAGCCGTCGCCCTGGACTGCGAGATAATCGTTGAGCAGATCCTGCTCGTTGATCATTTCATCCAGACCGTAGACATACCAGCCGGTGAAGTCCGCTGCCGCGTAGCCGTCGGTGGTGACGCTGTTGTCGTTGTAGCTCTCGGTGACAACTTCGCCGTCCACAAGACGCTCAATCACGGTGGTGGAGCCTTCGGCCGGGATCAGCTTGACAGGCACGCGTTCATAAGTCGCGGTAAAGGTGACATCCTGCGCGGGCATCGTCATACCTGCGGTGTAGCCATCCCAACCCGTGAAGTTGTAATACTCTCTGGTCGGGTTCGTGGAAGGCGTACCGATCGGCGTGCCGACGTCAACAAGGGAGGTCAGGATCGGAGTGCCGTCATAATCGACGAAGTTCACGGTGTAGGCCGCCTTGTCGAATTCGGCAACAATGATCAGGTTCTCTGCGGGCATTCTCTCCGGGATCTCCGGCGTCCAACCCTGGAAGGTCATGCCGTCGATCACCGGATTTTCGGGCACGGCGACCTCATCATCGAACTCATAGGTCACGATGGTCTGCGCGCCGTTCACGATGAAGGTGATGGTGTACTCAGCCTTTTCGAAGACAGGATAGAAGTCCATATCTTCAGCGGGCATGGACGTGGGCATGTCATTTTCTTCCGCGTCGACCCACTTGACGAAGTTGTAGCCTTCCTTCACGGGATTCGTTTCGGGCGTCGGAATCGTCGCGCCGAAGAAGATCTCGGTCGGGCCGTCGAAGACGCTCTCGCCGTCCGTATCATAGAAGGTCACTTCGTAGCCTGCGCGATCATAGTAGATCTCCAGCACGGTGGAGCCGTCGCCGGCGATGAAGTCGCTCAGGTGCGAAAGATCATAGTTGACTGCATAGCCTTCCATCTGGCCGGGCTGAATCGTAACCGGAGAACCGGTCATGCCGTAGGCAACAGTCTCGGTCGAGGTGTAGGTGCCGGAAACATTCATCACATAGATCTTGATCGCGTAGTTCATGTTGGAGTCCGCACGATAAACCGCCTTATAGGTGGCGTTCTTTGCGGGCATCGTTTCGGGAAGCTGCTCACCGGTGTCCACATCGCTCCAGCCGGAGAACTCGTAGCCGTCCTTCTCGGGATTCGCGGGCGTGTATTCCGCAAGCTGCGCGCCATAGGCGACCTGCTGCGGCTCGCCGATCGCGGTCTCGCCGTCTTCATCGACGAAGGTCAGGGTGAAGACATTGGGCTCGCTGACGGGATCCAGCACGAAGTCACGGTTGGGAACGGTGTACGGGAAGGACACGGCCTGCTCGGTATCAGCATCCACCCAGCCGGTGTAGTTCAGACCCGGATCCGGGTTCTGGACTTCCGCGCTGGCGATGGTCTGACCGAAATAGTATTCATCCTCCGCACCGTCGATCGTACCGGTGACAGTGTTTCTGGTGTAGTAGAGGTTCACGACAGTGGTGCCGTCGCCCGCGATCTCAGCGGTCGCGTCGCTGGCGGCTCTGTCAAGCGTGAAGCCGTCCTCAACATCATAGGCGTCGAAGTCAACATTCACGGTGCTGCCGGCAGTCGCAGTCGCGGTGGTTGCCGGAGCGGCAACATAGTCGCTGCCGGCCGGGGTATCCCAATCCGCATCCTGGAAGTTCTTCACAATGCTGTAGTTGACGGGCAGGCCCTCATAAACAGCCGTGTAGGTCACCTCACCGGGAACGGTGGTGCCAGGCAGGTACTCGTTGTCATCCGCATCGAACCAGCCGATGAAGTCATAGCCGGTCTTTTCGGTATCAACGTTGGGCTCGGGGATCTCGCTGTCATACGGCAGCTCCTCGCTGTAGACGGTCTCGCCGTCCTTGACGAAGGTGACGAGATAGTCGATCGGCGTCATCACCAGCTGGAAGGCCACATCGTGGTCCGGCATGGTCATACCGGCGGTGAAGGTCGTGGGCGTGCCATAGGTGGTCGTATCCACCCAGCCGCCGAACTCATAACCGAAGGTATCGGGATCGGCCGGCTTGTTGGTGATCGTCGCACCATAGTTGAAGGTATCCGTCGCAAGACGGGTGCCGTCAGTATCCAGGAAGTCAGCCGTCCAGGAATTGATCGTCCACACGCCGGTCACTTCGATATCCGCATCCTCGAAGGTCACATCCGAAACAGCGGTGCCGTTCAGCTTCCAGCCGCTGAAGGTGTAGCCTTCCACGGGAGCCACGGTCGCAAGGGTCGCGGTGTCGCCGATGTAATAGTCCGTGTTATCCGTCGGCGCAACGAAGCTTGCGGGTGCAACGCCGGAGATCGAATAAGTCAGGTGATAGGGGTTCTTCGTCCAGGTCGCGGTCGCGGTCACGTTCGCGGCAGGCATCTTGCCGTCCACGATGGCGGGATCATAGGTCCAGCCGGTGATCGTGTAGCCAGCCACCTCGGGCAGTGCGGGATCGGCCGGAACGGCGTCGCCGACGTTCAGGTCTGCAGCCGCTGCGGGGGCAGTGTAGCCATCG
>JAFRQQ010000026.1 GCA_017428525.1 Clostridia bacterium
ACGCACCGCTGGTGCACCGGTTGTCACGCCAGTGGCACAGCCGGGCAGCTAAGTGCGGAACGGATAAACGCTGAAAGCATCTAAGCGTGAAGCCGCCTCCAAGATAAGATATCCCATGGCGTAAGCCAGTAAGACCCCTCAAGGACTATGAGGTTGATAGGTTGCATGTGTAAGCGTAGTGATACGTTCAGCTTGGCAATACTAATAGGTCGAGGGCTTGTCCATATCGAATCTTCATCCTCACTCCCATTTCCACCACCATTCCTTATCTCCCCTTTGTTCAGTTTTCAGGGTACGAAAAAAATGCAATTTAAAAGTCGCTTCAGCAGAGGCGGCTTTTTCTTTTCCCTGCAAATAATCTTTTATCAGGTGATCAGAATGGAGCAAAGAAGCATGTTTTCCGGCAAGATCGGTTTCGTGCTGGCGGCAGCCAGCTCGGCGATCGGCCTGGGCAATCTCTGGCGTTTTCCGTATCTGGCGGCCAAATACGGCGGCGGTATTTTCCTGCTCGTTTATCTTCTGCTTGCCATCACCTTCGGCTTTGTGCTGATGGTGACGGAAATCGCGATCGGCCGACGCACGCAGCTCAGTCCCCTGAAGGCGTTCGGCGCCTTGAGCAAAAAATGGAAATGGCTCGGCGTGCTGGCAACGATTGTGCCCGCGTTGATCTTCCCTTATTACTGCCTGATCGGCGGCTGGGTGACGAAATACGCGGCGACAATGGTGAGCAATCACGTTGCAGACGCGGCAGAGGACGCCTTTTTCGGCGCCTATATTTCCGCGACGGGCGAGCCGCTGCTCTGGTTCCTGATCTTCCTGGTCGCGACCATGCTCGTGATCATATTCGGCGTCAACAAGGGCATTGAAAAGCTCAGCCGGATTCTGATGCCTGCGCTGCTGGTGCTCACGCTCGGCCTTTCGGTCTATGTTGTGACGCGTCCCGGTTCGCTTGCGGGCGTGAAATACTATCTGCTGCCGAATTTCAGGGCCCTCAACGCCAAAACATTCCTTGCGGCGCTCGGTCAGCTGTTCTATTCCATGTCGCTGGCCATGGGCATCATGATCACTTACGGCTCTTATTTCTCCAAGGAAGAAAAGATCGAGAAGGCGGCGCGGCAGATCGAGATCTTTGATACGGCGATCGCGCTGCTGGCCGGTCTGATGATCATTCCCGCCGTGTTCAGCTATTCCGGCGGCGATCAGGCGGCGCTGAGCAGCGGCCCGTCGCTGATGTTTGTCACGCTGCCGAAGGTCTTCAATGAAATGCCCATGGGCGGTCTGATCGGCGCGCTGTTCTTTATCCTGGTCTTCTTTGCGGCGATCACCAGCTCCGTTTCCATCATGGAGGCAATCGTTTCCGGCATTCTCGATGCATTCCGCTGCAGCCGCGGCGCTGCGACGGCGATCGTTGCCGTTTACGGCGCGGCGGTGGGCATTGTCTGCTCGCTCGGCTTCGGCGTCTGGAGCGATTTCACGATCCTCGGCTTCGGGATTCTGGATTTCCTGGATTTCATTTCCAACAACGTGCTGCTGCCGTTGGTCGGCATGTTCACCTGCATCCTGGTCGGCTTTGTGATCAAGCCGGACTTGATCATCTGCGAGGTGGAGCTGAACGGCCCGTTCAAGATGAAGAATTTCTATATTGCCATGGTCAAATGGATCGCGCCGCTCTTCATTTTCGCCATCCTTGTGACCGGTATCCTGCAGGGCTTCGGCCTGCTGACGATCTAAAGATCCAACGCCCGCAGAGGTTTTCGGACCCCTGCGGGTTTTTTGATGCAAAAAACCGCCCCGGACGGCGTCCGAAGCGGCTTGCGGGTTGCATTGCGGTTCAGAATTCGTTTTTCCAGTTTTCACCGAGGAAGTAGGCGGGATCGTTGGTGAAAACGGCGTCGAGGGTCAGCAGCGAGGTGTTGTACATCAGGAACAGGCCGTAATCGCCCTCCTCGGAGGACCGCACGATATCCGCCTCATAGACCTGACAGCCGTCGCGGACATTCTGCTGCACGTTGCCGCTGAAGCCGTTTTCCTCGAGTTTATCCATATAATCGCGGAAATCCTGCTCCGTCAGGCCGATAAAGGCGTCGTCAAAGCGGAAGGACCACTGCCACTTGGCGTCGGCGTTCAGGCTGCGGAAGGTTTCGGTCTGCTCGCCGGTGGCGTAGTCGTAGCCGTAGTAGCCCCCCTTGCTGCGGGAAGCCGCCTTGAAGGACGGGAAGATGTTGCCGAGCACATGGGGGAAGCAGTCGGTGTAATCCGCGAAATCCAGCGTGAAGCGCAGGAGATTGCCGTCCTTCTTTTCGCTTTTGTCGATGACGATGATGTGCTTGCCGTCCTGCCAGCTGCCGGCAAAGCCGAGGCTGTAAAGATCATTGGTCTGGATGTTTCTGCAGCTGCCGGTGTAGCCGGCGGCGATCAGGGAATTGGTGAATTGATAAAACACCGGCTCATAGCAGTCAAAGGAAACGCGCGTGCGGTCGATGGCATAGCCGGTGAGCTGCCCCGTGCCGGAAAGATGGCTGACGGAAAGATTGACGATGCCCTTCGGCAGCGTCGGAAATTCCTCCGGCAGCAGCGCAAGATTGGCGGCTTTGCCGCTGGGCATGGTCGGATCCGGCGCGGCGGTCGTGGTTTCACCGGCGGACGTTTCCGCGGCGGTCGTTGTTTTGCCCTCGGCGGGGTTCTCCTTGCCGCCGCAGGCGCAGAGCAGCAGCAGGCAGCAGGCGAGGAGCAGCGCGGTCAGCTTTTTCATGGGCGTCCCTCCGTTTCTGCTTCTAACATACCATATTTTTGCCGGATTTGCAACCGGCGCTTGTACTTTTTCTGTTTTTCTGCTACAATCATAAGAAAGAATCCGGAAGGGAGGCGGCGAAATGCGCGTGATCGAATATACCGTGCCGGCGGCATATGACGGGCGGAAAGTTTTTCATTTCCTGCGCGGCGGCTGCGGCGCGTCCGTGCGGCTGGTGCGCATGCTCCGGCATACGCCGCACACCCTGCAGGTCAACGGCGCCGACGCGCGCACGATCGATCTGCTGCATGCAGGCGATACGGTGCGCATCACGATCCCCGGCGATGAAGCGACCGTCGAACCTCTGGCGGCGCCGCTGGACATTCTCTATGAGGATGACGATGTGATCGTGGTGAATAAATCGCCGTTTATGGCGATGCATCCGACGCACAATCATCAGGGCGACACGCTGGCCAACGCAATGGCGGCATATCTGGCGCAGCAGGGGAAGCAGGCGGTGTTCCGCGCGGTCGGGCGGCTGGACAAGGGCACCTCCGGCGCGGTGGTCTGCGCGCTGCATCCGTTTGCGGCGAGCAAGCTGGCCGGCAGGGTGCGGAAGGAATACCTGGCGCTCGTGCAGGGGCACCCCGCGCCGCAGGGGACGGTGACGACGCCGATCTACCGCCCCGACCCGATGAAAACGCTGCGCGCCTGCTCCGATACGCTGGGCGTGGAGCCGGCCGTGACGCACTGGACGGTCGAGGAAACCTTTCCCGACGCGTCGCTGGTGCGTCTGCGGCTGGAAACGGGCCGCACGCATCAGATCCGCGTGCATATGGCGCATCTCGGCCACCCGCTGGCAGGGGACACGCTGTACGGCGATTTTCTGCCGGAGATCGGCCATCAGATGCTGCATTGCGCTGCCTGCCGGTTTGCGCATCCGGTGACGGGGGAGCAGATGGAATTCTCCGCGCCGCTGCCGGAGGACTTCCGAAAACTGCTCGAATGCCTGCGCACCGGTGCATAAATATACAAATCTGCTTGACTTTTCCGGTTTCGATGGTATAATATCAAGTGACCTATAATAATATGGAGGTTCGATTATGAAAAAACTGATGAAAATTCTTGCACTCGTGATGGTTGCAGCCATGGCGCTGACGCTGTTTGCCGGCTGCGGCGAGAAGCCCGCCACGACGGATGAGACGACCACCGCGGCGAACGGCGAGACCGAAGCCCCTGCGGCGAAGCTGACCGCGACCGACGGCGTGCTTGTGATGGCAACCAACGCGTCCTTCCCGCCCTATGAGTTCGTCGGTGACGACGGCGCGTTTGCGGGTATCGACGTTGAGATCGCCGGACTGATCGCCGAGAAGCTCGGCCTGCAGCTGGAGATCCAGGATGTGGAGTTCGGCTCCATCATCGGCGGCGTGCAGAGCGGCAAGTTCGATATGGGCATGGCCGGCATGACCGTGAATGAAGAGCGCCTGCAGAGCGTCAACTTCTCCACGACCTATGCGACCGGCGTGCAGTCCATCATCGTGAAGGAAGACAGCGAATTCAACAGCTTTGACGATTTCTTCAAAGAGGACGGCTCCGTGAAGGACATCATGATCGGCGTGCAGCAGGATACCACGGGCGACATCTATGTTTCCGATACCGTGGAGAACGGCGGCGTCGGCGGGGATCACGTCACCCAGTATAAGACCGGCAACGACGCCGTGCAGGCGCTGGTTTCCGGCAAGGTGGATGCGGTCATCATCGATAACGAGCCCGCGAAATCCTATGTTTCGGTCAACGAAGGCCTGAAGATTCTGGAAACGGCTTATGCCAATGAGGATTATGCGATCTGCGTGGCGAAGAACAACACCGCGCTGCTGGATGCGATCAATGCCGCGCTTGCGGAGCTGACCGCAGAGGGCAAGGTCGACGAGATCATCGGCAAATACATCGCAAAGTAAGCAAAGAGCTGAGATATCGGTGCGGATGACGGATCCGTCATCCGCATCGTTGTTTTTATAGGAGTGCTTGTTTATGAATGAATGGTTTGCGAGGCTGGCGGATCAGTTCCGGCTGAATTTCATCACCGGCGACCGCTGGACCTGGCTGCTCGAAGGCTTCAAGATGACGCTGATCATCACGTTCTTTGCAACGCTGATCGGCATCGCCATCGGCGTTGTGATCGCGACCGTGCGGTCCAGCTACGATAAAAACAAGGAATCCATGCAGAAAAAAGGCGGCATCGGCTACCGGCTGCTTTCGATTCTGAACAGCATCTGCGGTCTGTATCTGACCGTCATCCGCGGCACGCCCGTGGTGGTGCAGCTGCTGATCATGTATTTTATCATTTTTGCTTCCTCCACCAACAGCACCATGGTGGCGATCATGTCCTTCGGCATCAATTCCGGCGCCTATGTGGCGGAGATCTTCCGCGGCGGCATCATGAGCGTGGACAAGGGGCAGTTTGAGGCCGGCAGAAGCCTCGGCTTCAACTACATCCAGACGATGATCTATATCGTGATCCCGCAGATGTTCAAAATCGTGCTGCCGACGCTGTGCAATGAATTCATCGTGCTGCTCAAGGAGACCTCGATCTCCGGTTACGTCGGCATCCGCGATCTGACGAAAGCGGGCGACCTGATCCGCGGGCGCACGTTTTCGGCGTTCATGCCGCTGATTGCGGTGGCGCTGATTTATCTGGTCGTTGTGATCGTCTTCACCAAGCTGGTCAGACGGCTCGAAAGGAGGCTGCGCAACAGTGACCACTGACAGAAACGCCCTGGTCCGGGTCGAGGGTCTGTATAAATATTTCGGCGAGAACCGCGTGCTGCGCGGCATCAGCACGGAGATCGACAAAGGCGAGGTCGTTGTGGTCATCGGTCCCTCCGGCTCGGGCAAGAGCACCTTCCTGCGCTGCCTGAACCTGCTCGAGGAGCCGACCTACGGCGAGGTCTGGCTGGAGAATAAGCTGGTCACGCCGGTCGATCCCTACCTGCATCCCGACGTCATCGAGCTGTCGAAGACCTATCAGAAGCTCGCGGCAGAGAATCCGGAGATGAGCAGGGAAGCGCTGATCGAAAAGATCCGCGCGGAGGATCTGCTGCATGAGAAGCACGAGGGCAAGGCCTATAAGGGCCGCATGAAGCAGATTTATGCGGAAAACTATATCAACATCAATCTGGCGCGGCAGAAGATCGGCATGGTGTTTCAGCAGTTCAATCTGTTCGCCAACCTGAAGATTCTCGACAACATCACCCTTGCGCCGATCAAGCTGCTGAAAATGGACAAGGCCGCGGCGGAGCAGAAGGCCATGGCGCTGCTCGAACGCATCGGTCTGGCCGACAAGGCGGACGCCTATCCGCAGCAGCTCTCCGGCGGGCAGACGCAGCGCGTGGCGATCGTGCGCGCGCTGGCAATGGATCCCGACGTGATGCTCTTTGACGAGCCGACCTCGGCGCTCGACCCGGAAATGGTCGGCGAGGTGCTGGACGTGATGAAGGAGCTGGCGGCCTCCGGCATGACGATGGTGGTCGTCACCCACGAAATGGGCTTTGCCAAGGAGGTCGGCACCCGCGTCGTATTCATCGATGAGGGCGTGATCAAGGAGGAGGCCCCGCCGCAGGAATTCTTCAGTCAGCCGAAGGATCCGCGCCTGCAGGATTTCCTTTCCAAGGTATTGATTTAAACCAAAAAAGACCGCGCGCCGCAGATTTTGCATCTGCGGCGCGCGTTTTTGCGGTGTTATTTGTAATGATGGTTTGTGTACTGCGCTCAGTTCGCCGCTTCCGCGATCTCTGCGGCGTCAGCGTCCCGTCCGCCGGTCTGGGTGAGGATTTCCGCCATCCGGACGCGGCGTTCATTGAGCTCGCGATACATCTTGTCGCGCTTTTCCTTGTTGATGTTGTACCAGAACATCGGGATCATGCTCGACAGGACCAGGATCGCGGGGATGATCGTCGCCATGGCGAAGATCCATTTCTGCGCGTTCTCGGGCTGCTGCCGGCCTTCGGTGTAGGCGGTCTGGTCGTAGTGGATCCATTCCTTATACTTCGGCTGCAGCACGCCGTTGACGCGCGCGGGGATCTTGCAGATGAAGGTGCTTGCGACCGAGAGCGTCGCCTCGTTGCGCATGCCGTATTTCCATTCGATGAAGTCGTTGCATTCGTTGCTGATTTCCTTCTCCGACAGGCTGCGCACGCCCCAGAAGGTGGCGTAAATGATTTCCCAGATCGCCGTGACAGGCAGCATCGGGATGCGCTTTGTGAAGAAGCGCGCGCCGGATTTATCCTTGATAAACATGCCGTAGAAGAAGATCGGGATATAGAAGGTCTTGGCAAACACATGCGAAACCATGTAAAGGGTGCGCGTGGAGAATTTCGTGGTCAGGTAGTTATACTTCGAGAAGCCGATGGGCTGGAAGAAGACTGACGGAATGCCCGCGATCGTCTCGAAGGTCGTCATATTGAGCACCTGGCGGTAATAATCGTTCGTCGTCAGGCCGGTTCCGAAGGAGCCGAGCGCGTTGCTGAGCATATACATCAGGATCGGCCGGTTCGTGAACACGATCTTCAGGCTTTGCAGGATCTTGGCCGTTTCGATCTTCTGATGCACGCGCTCCTTCGCCATGCGGCAGTACCAGGAAATGATGATGCCCGAAACGATCGCCGTAAACGGCCCCACAAAGAGCATGGACGCCTTGATCATGTCGGCGCTCGTGCGCGTGGTCGATTTCACGATGCCGTTCTTGATGAAGTCGAGCAGGAATTCGATGATCAGATCCGGTATTCTGGAATAGATGATGCTGAAATAGCTGGAAATCGCGAGCAGCCGCCGCCGGTCCGAAGGGTAGGGCGTGATGGTCGAGATGTAGCCGCCGATCGCCACGTTCTTGAAATTGGAAAACAGCTCGAAGGTCATGTCGAGCAGCGCGTAGGCGACGAATTTCGGCAGGTATTCAAAGTTGTTGACGTGCTCGGGCGAAAACAGGATCGGGAGCAGCCAGTAGATTGTGGATATGATGGCCAGCGGGATGCCGCCGATGAAAATATAGGGCACGAATTTGCCCCAGCGGGTGCGCGTTTTTTCGATGATGCCGCCGACCAGCAGGTCGTCGATCACGTCCCAGACGCCGGCGATGATGTTGTATTTCGACTGCAGGGGCAGGCTGATTTTGAGGATGCTGTCCACAAACAGCTCTTTGTGCCCGTCAATGTTGAAATCGCGGCTGCCGTCAAAGAGCATATAGCCGATGGTCTGACGGCGGTTGATGACGCGGCGGTCCACGTCGACCAGCTGCCGGAGCTTCGCGTTGACCTGCTCAAGCTCTGGATCTTTGTTTCTGATCTCCTCCGACATTTCGCACACCCCCTCACTTCATGGCCTTGCGGCGTTCTTCTTCCTCGATTGCCGCAAGCCGCTCTTTTTCCCGGACTTCCTCCTGCATGGCCGTGAGCGCCTCGACCATCTTTTTGCGGATCTCCAGATCGCTCATGCCCTGCTCGATATAGCCGAAGTATTCCTCGCTCGGCAGGCCGCCGATATAGCAGACGGTGTGCTTGATCTTCAGCCCTTTTTTGGCCAGATACAGGTTGTAAACCAGAATCACCGCCAGCAAAAGCAGATAGATCCAGGCGCCGAATGCCGGCGTGCCGCCGCCGATGACCCAGAGCAGGATGCCTGCGCCGGCCGCGCCGAGCAGGATGAGATTGAGGATCAGGTTGCGCTGCTTGTCGTGCTTGCCCAGGGACATCACGAGGCAGACCAGACAAACGAGGATCATCGCCGCCGAGAAAAACAGCAGCAGCACCCCAAGCAGCGCGGGGTCGCCATGCAGCGCGCCGCCGACGAGCCCGCCGAAGCCGCCGTCGGGCAGATTCTTGTAAAGATCGATCACGTTCATCGTCTGTCTGCCTTCCGGGAGGTTTTTGCTCAGCAGAGGCAGAAACAGCGCGCCGATGGGCAGCACATGCAGGATCAGGCGGATGATCGCGGGCCAGGAGCCGAAAAACGCCGCCTTCGCCCGGTCAATGGCGGGCTGGTGCTTCGCGTGCTCGATTTCCGCTTGTTCGCTTTCCTCCAACAGCCGCTCGTTGGAGCCGAAATAGATGAGATTGACGCCGCAGCCCGGACAGTCCTGCTTCCAGTCCGTGAAATGCAGGGCCCTGCCGCAGTTCGGACAGTTTGCCATTTTCATCCTCCTCCTGCGTTTTTCTTGGTTTTATTCTATAATTTTATGCGGCGGGTGTCAAGAGGTTTCCCGTTTCTTGTTGTGTGCGAGAAGAAATCGGCGGCAAAAACCGCGCGCTTCGCGTTGAATCCGGAAAAATGCGCAAAAGAAAACGGGCCTGCACGGCATGCACTGCCCTGCGGGTCCGTTTGTGTGTTTGACTTAAATGACTTCCAGATGCGGGGGTTCGTCGGATTCCGGCGCGGGGTCCGCTTCGACCGGCAGCTCCGCCGCCGTCTCCGGCGCATCGGTTTCTTCCTTCTTCTCCCTGCGCTTGCGCAGCTTCTGGATGAGCGGCTCCGTCTCGTCGGCGGGTTCTGTTTCGGCGTCGAAATCCGCCTGCGCGTCGGGCTCCTCTTTTTTGTCCTTGCGTTTGCGCAGACGATGCTTCTCCGAGTCCGGCGCGGGGCGGGACATCACAAGCGGCAGCTCCTCCTTGAGGAACATCGGGTGATCGTCGGGCGAGCAGATATCGAGCGCCCGCGGCAGCACCTGCAGGCGCACCTCTTTGTGCGCGCCGCCGTATTCGCCGTCGAGCGTCCAGTCCTGCGGCTCGTCAAAGGTCATTCTGACCGAGGAGGTCTTGAAATACAGCAGGGATTCGCCGTCATACGCGCGGCGCAGGATCTTGCCGAACATATGGAAGGTGTCGGCAACGCTGCGCACATTGCGCACAAGGATCACTTCAAACAGGCCGTCGTTGAGCTTGATGTCGTTTGCGTCGTATTTAAAGACGCCGGCGACCGAGGTGGAGTTGGAAATGGCGGCAAAATAGAAAATATCGTCGATCACGCCGCCGTCATATTCAAAGCGGATGTGCACCGGCTTGACCTCCTTGAGCGTGGAGATCAGGTGGAACACGAAGGTATTCACCATGTAGGCGCCGTGGCCGAGCAGATTCTTCAGCTTCTGCGGCGTGGTGTAGGACATCTTGGTTGCCGGGCCGAAGGAAGCGACGTATGAGAAAAAGCGGTTGTTGAACAGGCCGATATCATAGGTGTTGGTGTGGCCGTTGAGGATCAGATCGACAGCCGCCTTGACCTCGGTCGGAATGCCGATGGTGTTGGCCAGATCGTTGGTGGAGCCGGTCGGGATATAGCCGATGGGCACACGGCGGGAGAGCTGCATGATGCCGTTGATGGTTTCATTCAGCGTGCCGTCGCCGCCGCAGCAAACGACCATATCGTTGTCGGCAATGCAGTTTTTGACAAGTTCGGTCGCGTCGCCGCGCCCGGCCGTGGTTTTGACCGTGAACTCATAGTTTTCGGAAGAAAAACGTTCAACGATATCCACGATGCTTGCGCGGGATTTGTTTTTGCCTGCGCAGGGGTTGACGATCAGCAGGATCTTATTTTTCTTCTTCTCCATCAGGGTTCACCTTCCTTTCGGGATGAGCGTCGGGTCCGGACCGGAAATGCCGGCCGGACACAGGGTGAAAAAAACCGCCGAGGGTCGTGCGGCCCGCGGCGGTCGGCCGGTTGTTAATCTGCCTGATAATTCTCAAACACGATCTTGACCGTCTCGCGCGGGAAATCGAAGCGGCGATCCGTAATCACGTCGCCGACCTTCGCGTCTCTGGTTTCGTCCTTGCTGAATTTGACGTCCTTGAGCGGGATCAGAATGAAGGAATCGCGCACGAGCTTGCCGTCGGCGTCATAGGCCTTGTAAGCGACGCGCACGCCGTCCTTGCGGCTGTGGCCAAGGGCGTTGATTTTTACGGTCGCGTAACCGCCGATATTGCGGGTGTATTCATCTTCCATTTCGATATCGGTGATCTCAACGACAGAGTTGTTATAGACGTAGTAGCTGCTGAGCTCGTAGTCGATGGTGTCGACCGTGGATTTGTAGCCGACAGTGGTTTTCGCGTTCGGATCGGCGTTGACCGGGGTGGGCAGCGTCATGCCCTGCTCATTGACATAGGAATACTGCGCGACGCTGGTGGTCGCAGGCGTCTTGGGCACGTTGGAGCAGCCGGCCAGGCAGCCGATCAGGGCTGCGGCGGAGAGCGTCACGCCGACGATGGCTTTGGTTTTCATAGGGCATTCTTCCTTTCGTTCGTTGTTCCGAGGATATTGTACCATATTTTTCTGACGATTTCAACACCCGTCGCCGGATTCGCGGGCCGCCCAGTCGAATTTTGTGAGCGCGCCCTGCGTGCGCAGCGCGGGATACCGCCATTGCCGGAGCACCTCGTAAACGCCGACGGCAACGGTATTGGAAAGATTCAGGCTGCGCGCGGCGCTGTTGTCGATCATCGGCAGGCGCACGCAGCGGTCGTGATTGGCAAAGAGCAGCGTTTCCGGCAGGCCGGCGGTCTCTTTGCCGAAGACCAGATAGCAGGGATCGGCATACGCGATTTCGGAGTAAACCCGCTCTGCTTTGGTGGAAAAGTAATAAAATGTTCCGTCCGGATTGCGCCGGAAAAAGTCATCCAGATCCGCATAATAGGTGATGTCGAGCAGATGCCAGTAATCCAGGCCGGCCCGTTTGAGCTTCGCGTCATCCACGCGAAAACCCATCGGCTCCACCAGATGCAGCCGTGCGCCGGTGGCGGCGCAGGTGCGGGCGATGTTGCCGGTGTTCTGCGGGATCTGCGGCTCCACGAGCACGATATTCAGCGATGGCATGGCAAGAACTTCCTTTGCTTTTCGCGCGGCGCGCCGCGTTTAGTTTGCGCAAAAGCGGCAACAATAACAGTACAATCCGAAACGGAAGGGGAGAGAGCAATGATGCAATCGAAAGCGCCGACGATGCTCGCGGGTATGGGCATCGGCATGGCGGTCGGCGCGGCTGCCGTGGCAGGCATGAGCATGATGTCCGGCAGCGGGCGCAAGGCGGCGAAGAAGAACGCAGCCAAGCTGATGAAAACGCTGGACGGTGTAATGGACGGCATCGCGTCCCTCACGAAATAACGTCAGCTGTTGAATCTGTTCATGGCTTCGTCGATGTCGCCGCCGACAATCAGCGCGGCGGCATCGCAGGCCTTCTCGGCTGCCTCCTTCAGCAGGGGCAGCTCTTCCTTTTTGAAGGTGGAAAGCACCCAGTCCATCAGCGCGTAATCCGGATGCGGCTTGTCGCCGATGCCGAGCTTGATGCGCGGGAACTGATCGGAATTGAGCTGATAGATGATGCTCTTGATGCCGTTGTGGCCGCCGTCGCTGCCCTTGCGGCGGATGCGCAGCTTCCCGCAGGGCAGGGAGATGTCGTCAAACACCACGAGGATCCGTTCCGGCGGGATCTTATAGAACTTCGCCGCCTCCCGCACGGCTTCACCGCTGTTGTTCATGAAGGTCTGCGGCTGCATGAGCAGGCAGTTGTGCCCGTTCAGGGTCACGTTTGCCGTGACGGATTTGAACCGGATCTTATTGATTTTGACATTTTCGCGGTCCGCAAGCAGCTCCGCAAAGAGGAAGCCCGCGTTGTGGCGCGTGAGCGCATATTTTTTGCCGGGATTGCCCAGCCCGACGATCAGGAATTCCGGCGGGCCGGCCGGCTTCTGGTTTCTTGAGAAAAACAACATAAACCGTGTGAGAGGATCAATACCCTGCAAGCGTGGTATCCACGGCGACGGTCTTGGTTTCCTCCGCGCTCTGCGTGCCGTCGTCGTTTTCCGTCGGCGTCTTGCTGTAGAGCACGTTCAGCTCCATGCCGTCCACGAGCGCCTTGACTGCGTCGTCAGCCAGCTCGCCGTTGCTGCAGAGCACGGGGATGATCGCTTCGCCCTTGCCGCCGGCGGAAATCGAAAGATCCCCGCCGAAGTCCTTGGCGAAATATACGCCGTCCTTGCCGTTGTCCTTGCTCTGGAAGCCCAGAACGGTGATCGACTCCTCGCTGTCGTTCTTGATTTCCACGGTCAGCAGATAGGCCAGCCATTCCGGCGCATTTTCATAGAACGCGTCGATTTCCTCAGCCGTGAAGCCGTAGATGGTTTCCAGCGAGCGGCGGCCGGCTTCTTCATCCTTGACATAGCCGGGGATGCGCACGGTATCCGGATCGAACATGGCTTTGGAAACGGTGATGTCCACCCGATTCTTTTCGGGACGATAGGCGAAGAAATAATAGCCGCAGCCCAGACCGATGACGAGCGCAAGCAGGACGGCGACGATGGGAAGAACGTATTTTTTCATACCTGATACCTCCGTAACAGTGTGCGGCAAAGTGCCGCTGAAATCGTTTTCAGTATGCCATATTTTCACGCGGAAAACAATAGAAACGGCGGAAATATCATAAAAAGTTTACAAATCCGATTGCCGTTTTCGCGGCAGTGTGATAAGATATTAACAGAGCGTGAATACAGCGTTTCCGGGGTGTGAAGAAATGACAGTTTTTGATAAAATCTATGCCGTGGTGCGGCGGATCCCGCGCGGGAAAGTTGCCACCTACGGGCAGGTCGCGCTGCTTGCGGGCAACCCCCGCTGGGCGCGCGTGGTCGGCTATGCCCTGCATGTCAACCCCGCGCCGGGAGAGATCCCCTGCCACCGCGTGGTGAACCGCGACGGGCGCACGGCGAAGGCCTTTGCGTTCGGCGGCGAGGATATGCAGCGTCTGCTGCTCACGCAGGAGGGCGTTGTGTTCCGCGCGGACGGCACGGTCGATCTTGCCGCCTGCCTCTGGGACGGAGCGTCTTAATCAAATCTTAATCCGTTCTTCCGCAAATCTTAATCTCCCGTGCAGTTGTTTCTTAATGCGGACAGCTGTAAAATAGAGAGAACGATAAAACGGGAGGACGGTATTTTTATGAAAACACTCAAACGATTGCTTGCGCTCCTGCTGACCTGCGCCATGCTCGCGGGCTGCGCCGTGTTTGCGCGGGCGGAGGAACCTGCCGCGCCGGCGGAAGAAACGCAGGACATCATCGATTTTTCCTTCGGGCAGGACGCCGACGGCAAGACCTGCTACCGCGTGGTCTTTGCACCGTGCTACGTCACGGTGAAAAAAGCGTGGTTCTTCCCCTATGCGGGGAACAGCTACATCCGGCAGAACTGGTACACGCTGACCGAGGAGGACGTGCCGGATGCTGGCGCGTGCATTGTGATGTATATCTACGATCTGCCCGGCAACGCGGAGGAGCTGATCATTCATCCCGGCGGTCTGGTGCGGGCGGACGGCAGCGAAAACGACGAGATCCGCTACCCCTGCGCGCTCAAAGATATTGAGCAGCCGGTCACGACCTGCAGGATCGAAAAGATCAAAGCGTCGCGAATGGTCGAGGAGACCTATGTGCTCGACGAGTGGCGTGACGGCGTGGAGGGCGAGGTCTATCGCTGCACCTTCCCGGCGGGCATGCCGGGCGACGTCTATTACGGCGATCTGAACGATCCGCCACTGGTTGCACAGGGCGTCGAAAGCTATGACGTGCGGCTCACGGGCAGCGGCAGACAGACGATCTGCTGCAAGTACGGCGACGGACGCGTGGCGGAAACCTGTCTGACCGTCTATACGCTCAAGGGCGCGCGCGACGAATGCCGGCGCACCTATCTTTCGATGCTCACGGAGTCGCTGCCGCTGCTGCCGGTCGGCCTGCTGTTCATCCTGTTTCCGCTGACGATCCTGCCGGGCGCGGCGATCCTCGGCGGCCCGCTCGAGGGGATTGCCGGTCTGATCGAACTGGCAGGCTATTATCGGGACGACTGCAAAAATCTTCAGTGATTATTGCCGCATTCTCAGCAAAAAACGCGGCAATCTTCGGTCATTTTTCTCGTTGCGTTCCGTTGCGGTTTATGATAAAATAAACCCTCGGCGGGCGATATGCCCGCAGCAAAGGAGAACGGCTTATGGCGCGGGAGATTTTCGCAAAAACGAAATATTTCATCATCGATATGGACGGCACGTTCTATCTCGACGGCAACATCATCCCCGGCGCGCTGGATTTCATCGACCGGCTGCATGAAACGGGCAGGGATTTCTACTTTTTCACCAACAATTCCTCCAACAATGTGGCCGTCTGCCGCGAGAAGCTCGCCAACATGGGCTTCCCCGTGGAGGAGGACCGCGTGATCATTTCCTCGCATGTGGCGGCGGCCTATCTCAAGCGCCGCTACCCCGGGAAAACGGTGTTTCTGCTGGGCAATGAACGGCTGACCGCGGATTTTGAAGCGGCGGGGATCCCGCTCGTGACGCAGGATCCGGAGATCGTGATGCTCGGCTTTGATACGACGCTGACCTACCAGAAAATCTGGGACGCCACGCGGTATCTGGCCGCGGGCGCGGTGTATCTCGCCACCCACCCCGACGTCAACTGCCCGACCGCCGACGGCTTCAAACCGGATACCGGCGCGATGATCGAGATGTTCGCCGCCTCCACGGGCCGGCGGCCGCTCGTGCTCGGCAAGCCCATGACCGCGACCGTGGATTACATCACGGAGCTGCTGGGCTGTGAACGCGAGGAGCTGGCCTTCGTGGGCGACCGGCTTGCAACGGATATCAAGATCGGCGCGGATCACGGCCTGCCCTGCGCGCTGGTTTACAGCGGCGTGACCACGCCGGATATGTACGCCACCTCGCCGATCAAGGCGAGCGTTGCGGTCGCGGATCTGAAAGCCCTGGCGACCTACCTTTGATTTTTCGCAGCAATTGCTGCAAACGTCGGTTCGAAACCTTCCCGACGGGCGCCTGCTCGGCGCCGAACAAAACTACAGGCGCTGCTCGGCAGCAAAAGGAGCATGAAAAATGAATAAAAACATCCGTTATCTTGTCATCGGCGCGCTGATTGCCGCGCTGTATGCCGCACTGTTTTACGCGCAGAATCTGCTGCTGCCCGGCACTGCCACCATGGCGGTGCAGTTCCGCGCGGCTGAGGCGCTGAATGTGCTCGCGCTGTTCACCCCCGCGGCGATCCCCGGGCTGACGATCGGCTGTGTGATTGCAAATGTCGCCAGCATCGGCCAGGGCCTGCCGCTGGACCTGATTTTCGGTTCGCTCGCGACCCTCGGCGCGACGGCCTGCATGTGGCTGCTGCGCAAGGTGAAGATCAAGGGCTATCCGCTGTTCGCGATGCTGATGCCCGCCGTGTGGAACGGCGTGATCATCGGCTGGGAGATCGAGCAGTTCTTCATCGACGGCCCGTTCACCGGCGTCGGCTTCCTCACGCAGGGCGGTCTGGTCGCTCTGGGCGAGCTGGGCGTGATGCTGACCCTCGGCAGCCTGCTGTACTGGGTGATCGTCAAGCGCCGTCTGGAGCAGAAGCTCTTCCGGCCGGAATAACGCCCGCGCGTAATAGCTTTTTCCATATTCAATGAAACAAACAGCCCCCGCTTTCCGGCGTTGCATCCGGGAAGCGGGGGCTGTGTTTCTTATCAATGCGTCAGGTTCTTATTTGTCGGTCTCCGGCACCGGCGCTGCGAGCAGGCCGAGCGGGCGCAGGACGTATTCATTACTCCAGCCGCAGCCGTCGCTGCGCCAGGCGTAGGGGCCGTGCCAGGAGGCGCGGGTATCGGTCAGATGCAGCGGCCCGAAGGCGTTGTAGCGGTTGCCGAAGAAGGTCAGATCCACCGTGTGGCTGCCCGGCGTCACCGCCGCTGTCAGCGTGTAGGGCGGATAGATGATCCGGCCGCAGGGTGCACCGTCCACGGCGACGCCCAGCAGCGCGCCGCGGTAGCGCGAGGCGGTCAGACGCAGATGGCTGCCGGTTTCGACGGGCAGGTGATAGACCACGTTGCCGCCGTAGAAGGGCAGACCCTGTCCGCACAGGTCGCCGAAGGCCAGCTTCTCCGGCAGCGGGATCAGCTTGCAGCAGGCGCCGGCACAGGCAACGCCGAAATCGCCGAGCAGATAGCACCATTCCGTGTGGGTCGTTTTGCCGAAGGGGAGGACGATCTCCAGCTGATGGACGCCGGGCGTGAGCGCGGGCAGCGCGACGGTTTTGATGTCCTTATCGACATACCAGCCGGTCACGGCGTTCGCGACAGGCGCGCCGTCCAGCAGGAGCTGCGCTTTTTCCGCATCCTCGAGCGCGAGCTGCGGCGCATCGACGGCGACCGTGCTTTCGATCGTGAAGCGCAGGCGGATGCGGTGGGTCACGGTTTCTTTTTCCAGCACCCACGGCTGCGGCACATGGCCGCCGCGTTCCGGCCAGCCCATCGCCGCGCGGCAGAGGTTGTCCAGCCGCAGGATCTCCTCACGCGGCTGCCAGGGCGCGTCGTCCAGCGCGAATTCCGCCTGATCGAGCACGAGCACATTCGGCTCGCTCAAGGTATACGGCACGGCGTCGGGCAGTTCGCATTGCGTGAATGCCGGCGCATCCGGCGCTTCCCCGGGCTGCGCGGCCTGCCCGTCCTCCAGCCGGAGCAGCAGGCTGTCATAATCAAAGAAGGTCCACGGGATGACCGTATCGCCCTGCACATAGCTGCAGGGCAGGGGACGGATTTCGCCCGTCAGCGTGTCATAGAGCTTCGGCGTGCAGACGCCCTGCACGCGGATGCGCAGGTTTTCGCTGCGCGGGATATCTTTATTGTAGGGCTCGCAGCAGTGGCTGACGAAAAGCCAGCGGCCGTCGCCGTCGCGCCGGAGCTGATAGATCAGATCCTCGCTCAGCCGGCCGTCCGCGCGGCGCAGAGTCACGGTGCGGAAGGGCGCGAGCGCTTCCAGAATGCGGCTGCGCTCAAACGGGATCAGCGCGGCGTCGGCGCAGAGCTTCGCCCCGCGGTCGGAGGGCAGGGCGTTTTCGAGCGTCGGCGCGCTGCCGATGAACAGCAGGGTGCCGCCGGCGGCGCGGAAGGCCTCGAGCCGCTCGAGCGTGGAAGAACGCAGCGTTTCGCAGCCGGAAACCAGAATGACGTCGTAGGCCATTTCGCCCACCTGCAGCGGCGCGCCGCCCTGCGGGCAGAGCGTGGGCAGCAGGCTCTCGCTGATATAGTTGAAATCGACGCTGCCTTTCAGGAGCATCGCGGCAAGGTCGAGGAAATCCCGATCCATGCTCTCGCGCCGCAGTGCGGTCTGATCGTTCGGGCCCCAGTGCAGCCAGTAGCTTTCCACCGGATGAATCACGCCCACGCGCACCACGGGCTTGCCGCGGGTCATGGCGGTGTTCACACGGGCGAAATGATCCTCCAGGCAGGCGAATTCGCCGTACCACGGGGACTGATAATGGATGGAGGCCGGATAATCGCGCTTGGCCTCGCCGCCCATGGCATACCACGAAAGATGCGGCACGCGGACCGTCACGCCCAGGCAGGCCTGCCAGTCGCCGTGCAGCTTGTAGCCGCGGAAGTCATAGTCCCAGCCGGTCACGCCGTAGAGCTCGGAGAGCATGCCCTCGCGCCCGAACTGATGAACGGCGGACTGCGCCTGCTTCGCGGTCGTGAATTCAAAGCTGGCGCAGAGCATATCGATGCCGGGCAGGTCGAAGCCGCGGTAGGAGCGCATCGTTTCACCCAGCGCGGCGGTCTGGCTGCGCAGGGTCGGCTCCTCCATCAGGTGGCCGGTCAGGGCGATGCCGTGCTTGCGGCACCAGCCGCCGCAGGTGTCGGCGAAGGCGGCCGCGAAGCGCTCGGCAATGTGATCGTGATAGCGATAGCGCGCCTGCGAAACCTGCCCCGCCGGCAGCTCCCAGAAGAGCTCGGGCAGCGTCGCCATCACATCCGCGCCGTCATACTGCGCGGCGTAGGTCGCGGGCAGATCGTCCGTCCACGGCATCAGGATATCGTCGGTATCGGCCGCGTTGTTGAGCAGTTTTTTGCGCGTGAACTGCGGCTCGTCGGTGAAGATCGCGGGCACGGCGCCGTCGAAGGCATCGCCGACGGTTTCCGCATAGCGGTCGTGCGTGACCGCTACGAACCGGGCGACAGCCGCGGGATCGAGCGTGTTGAGATAGGTCTGATTGTTGTACCACGCGGAGGGCGCGTGAATCTTGAGATAGGCAAACCATTTTGTGCCGGCTGCCGCCGCGTCCGGCTCGATGCGGCGATAACTCTGCAGGCAGCCGTCGGCGTCGAGCTGCACGTCATAGCAGGCGAGCAGATGCCCGGCGCCTTCGCGCCCGCCCTCGGCGCAGGAATCGACGGAGGCGGCCAGCGCGTCGTCGTTTTCCTCGCAGGGCGTCGTTGTCATCAGCAGGCAGCGCGCGCGGTACTGCGGATCCTTCGTCACAAGGCCGCCCGCCGCGCCGGAGGGCCAGCGGTCCTCGTCATAGAGCCAGGCGAGCATCTGCTCGGCCTCGGCCTTTTTGACGCAGGCCTTGACCAGCGCCATGAATTCGTCGCTCAGGTAGGGCGTCGCCATGCCGGTGCGCACATGCATATGGAAGCCGCCCAGTCCCATCTGCTTGAAGACCTCGATCTGACGCAGCAGCTCCGCTTCCTTGAGCGTGCTGTTCCATGCCCAGAAGGGCGTGCCGCGGTATTCGGCGGTCGGGTTGCGAAACAGGTCGTCCGACAGGACGGGCGCGGTGTTTTTCTTATAAAGCATACGGGTTCTCCTTCCGTTTCAGATCCGAATTACAGACCCTTTTCCGTCAGCCACGGGCGGGCGAGCGCATAGGTTTTTGCGCCGTTCTGCGACATGTAGGTGCTGTGCTGCTCGCCGCGCAGGATCACCCAGTCGCTGCCGGGAATCTGCTCGCCGAGGTAGCGGGTATCCGAAACCCACATGATATCGTACTGTCCGCTGACCACGTAGGTCGGGCAGGTGATCTTCGAGAGCAGCTCAGGCGTGAAGTCCGGCTCCTCGAGCATCAGGTCATTCAGCTTGTCGTGCTTGAAAAGATTGCGCAGCGCCACGCCGATCGGGAAATAGGGCTTGAAGGTCTCCGGTCTGGAATTCGCGCCGCAGGCGATGACCGCGCCGGGCACCTCCGGGGCCATCGCGGCCAGTGCGATCACGTCGATCGCGCCGTCGCTGTGGCCGATCAGGACCGGTTTTTCGAGCCCGAGCGCGGCGATGAAATCGCAAAGATCCTGTGCCATGGCTTCATAGGAAATCTCGCCCGGATCGCTGCTTTGCCCGTGGCAGCGGCTTTCCGGCAGATAGACGGTGTAATCGTTGGCAAAATAGGAAGCGGCCTCATCCAGCGAGCGCACGCTCCCGCCGTTGCCGTGCACGAGGATCAGCGGCGGCTTTTCTCCGTCGCCCCAAATCTGATAGTGCATGCGCACCTGCGGCAGCTGGATAAACGTATCCTCCGCGGGGGCGTCCAGCGGCGCGGGCACTTCCGTGCGCGGGAGATCGATCATATGGTAGTCCTGCGGGTGCAGCACGGCGTCGAGCTGACTGTAAAGGCCGCCGAAGGAGAGCGCAAGGCTGAGCAGGATCGTTGTGAAGGATTTCATTGTCTGCCTCCTCAGTCAATGGCCAGCACGGCGTCGAGCGCGGCGCGCGTGGCATCGGCAATCCGGCCGCTGTGCTCCGCGTCGCCGATCAGGCGGGCCTGCGGGCAGACGGCGCGGCAGGCGTCATAGAGCGCATGCTCCGGCCGCACGCCCATGGCGAGCACCACGGCGTCGGCGGCGATCTCATCGGTCTTTTTCGTCTTGCAGTCCTCCAGCACGGCGAACTGCGCCTTGATTTCCACGAGCTTTTTGCCGGTCAGGATCTGCGTGCCGACTTTTTCCAGCTTGGGCATCAGATCGTTTACATGCTGCATCCAGGTGCCGGGCGCGACCGTATCGGCCATTTCGACCACGGTCACGCGGTTCGCGCCGCAGAGGAATTCCGCCGTTTCCAGCCCGGTCATGCCGGAACCGATGACGGCGACGGTTTTGTCCTTGAGCTGAACGCTGCCGTCCAGAATGTCGGTTGAGGTATACACATGGGGCAGATCGACGCCGGGGATCGACCGCGGGCGCAGCGCGACGCCGCCGGTGGCGATAATCAGCGCGGCAGGTTTCAGCGCGGCGATCGTTTCCGCCGTAGCTTCTTCGCCCAGACGCAGCTGCGCGCCGGCCTTGACCGCCTGATGCACGAGATCGTCGATGCACCACTGCATTTTCTCCTTGCCGGGCGCGGCCGCCGCCAGGCGGAGCTGACCGCCGGGCGCGGTTTCTTTTTCAAATACAGTCACGGCAAAGCCGCGCTGCGCGAGCAGGCGGGCCGCCATCAGACCGCCGGGACCTGCGCCGACCACCACGGCCGTGCGCCCGTCGCCGTTTTGCTTGAGCGTCGTCGCTTCCCGGCCGACAAAGGGGTTGACCGAGCAGCCGCCGTTGCCGCCGATATAGGCGTTCTCCTGCATGCTCTGGATGCAGTACAGGCAGCAGATGCAGCGCGAAATATCCTCCGGATGACCGCTCTCCGCCTTTTCCGCCCAGTGGGGGTCGGCGATGTGCGGGCGGCCGAGGGAAACGAGATCCTGCGTGCCGTTCTGCAGCTGCGTCTCCGCCTGCTCCGGGCTGCGGATCAGGTTCGCGGCCAGCACGGGGATGCTGACGGCTTCCTTGACGGCCTTAGCCATGTAGGCGCGCCAGCCGCAGGCAAAGGACATCGGTTCGAGCCAGTAATTGAAAGTGTCATAGGCGGCGGAGGATACGTCGATCGCGTCCGCGCCGGCCTGCTCCAGCCGCCGGGCCATCTCCACGCCCTCGTCGAGCGCGTAGCCCTTGCCGGGCTGACCGATCATCGCGTAGCATTCATCCACCGTCAGCCGCACGATCACCGGGAAGTCTTTGCCGCAGCGGTCCTTGATGCCCTGCAGGATCTCGATCAGGAAGCGCATGCGGTTCTCGAGCGAGCCGCCGTATTCATCGGTGCGGTGGTTGGTGTTGGGGGAGAGGAACTGCTGAATCAGATAGCCGTGGGAGGCGTGCAGCTCCACGCCGTCCGCGCCGGCCGCCTGCACGCGCGCCGCCGCCGCGATGAACTGATCGCGCAGCTTCTTGACGCCGCGGTTGGTCAGCGGCAGCATCACGGAATCCGCGAAATAGCTGCGTTCGCATTTGGAGGGCGCCACGACCGGCGGCACCAGATGGTGCTGCATGAGCACCTTGCCCGCGGGCACGATTTTATACAGCAGCTCCGCGTATTTCGGCGTGCGGCGGTCGAGCGCAATGCTCATGGGCACTGTGCCGATCAGCAGGCCGAGATTCTGCCGGCCGGGATGATGCAGCTGCACAAAGAGCTTCGCGCCGTGCTTGTGGATGCGCGCGGCAAAGGGGCGGAAGGAATAGATATTTTCATCCTGACTCATGGAAAGCTGGCCGAAGGCCGAAGCGCCGGTCACGTCGTTGACGCGCGTGATCTCGGTGATGATCAGCCCCGCGCCGCCCTTGGCGCGTTCTTCGTAATAATCCATGAGCTTCTGCGTCGGCGTGCCGTCAAACTGCCCCATGCCCATGAGCATGGGCGCCATGACAATGCGGTTTTTCAGCTCGCAGGTGCCGATGCGGATCGGGGAAAACAGCGTTTCGTAAGCCATAATCAGCCCTCCAGTTTTTGTTATGTCCCTATTATACATGATTCCGCGCCGGATTGCAATTGCATATTTACAGTTGCGCCCGATTATGGTAAAATACTGTCAGAATGCAATACAGGAGGAATCAATGATGCTGAAAAACAGAAATGTAGTGCTCACAGGCGCCGGCAGCGGGATCGGTCTGGAGGTGCTCAAACTCCTTGCCGCCGAGCCGACGAACAAAATCCTCGCCGTGGATAAGGATACCGCCCGCATCACCGGCTTCGGCGACAACGTGATCCCGATGGAGATCGACATTTCCTCAAAGGAAGCGGTCGACGCGGTGTTTGATTATGCCGTGGAGGCGCTGCCTTTCATCGACATTTTCTACGCGAACGCGGGTTATCCGTATTATGAAGCGGTGGACTATGTGGACTGGGACCGCACGGCGCGGCTGTTTGAAACCAACGTCTTTTCGCCGATCTATTCCTATGAGAAATACCGCGACTACCTCCACGGGCGCGACGGGCACTTTGCCATCACGGTGTCGGCAATCGGCAAGATGGCGATCCCGGGCTACACGATCTATTCCGCCTCCAAATTCGCCATGCACGGCTTTCAGGAGGGCATCCGCTACGAGCTGCCGAAAAATATCAAACTGACCTGCCTGTATCCGATCGCGACGAACACCGGCTTTTTCAAGGCGGCGAATCCGAAGCCCTTTGAGAAGCCCTTCCCGGTGCAGCAGCCGGAGCTGGTGGCGCGCAAGATGGTCGACGGGCTGGAAAAGGGCGCGAAATTCGTCAATCCCAGCGGCCTGTTTACGCTTTCGGGCGTGCTGTTCGCGGTTCTGCCGCCGGTGAAAGCCGTTTATGTGAAGCTAGAAAAGAACAAGCTCACGCGCTTTCTGGCGGGCAAGCCCCGTCTTTGAGTCTGCGCCGGTGCAGCGGCGAACACGCAAACGGGGAAGGAGCGGCGCAGATGCAGCATAAGATTCATATTGCCTACGGGTTCCATGTCAACTGCTATCATTCCTATCGCGGCGATACGCCGGACGCGCAGGGCTTCGGCTCGGATCTGCGCATCATCCGCGGCATTCTCGCAACGCTGGATGCGCTGAACGCGGCGGGCATTCCCGTCAAGGGTACGTGGGACTGCGAAAACTTCTTTTCGCTCGAGCAGATCCTGCCCGCCCATGCGCCGGATATCCTCGAAGGGCTGCAGCGCCGCACGGAGGACTGTGGCGACGAGCAGATCATCATGGGCTATTCCAACGGCGCGCTCGGCGCGATGGAGCCGGCGGAGCTGGCGGCGTCCGTCAACCTTGCCGTTTCCAATCCGCAGGGCTCGGGGCTTCGGGATCTGTTCGGACGCTGCGCGCGGATCGTCCGCCCGCAGGAGGTCATGTTTTCGCCCTCGCAGGTGCATACCTACAAAGCGCTCGGCGTCGAGGCGCTCTGCCTCTATTATTCCTGCGTGCCGTTCGACGCCTTTCAGACGCTGATTCCGCCGCTGGATGACACGCAGGCCTTCAATCCGCTGACCTTTGAATACGGCGGCGAAGGGCTGACCGTGATCCCGACCTATTCCAACGCCGACGTGTGCGACGCGGGCTGCCTGCGCGCCTGGGTGCGGGAGCTGCACGAAAAGCAGGCGCGCGGCGAGATCAATCAGGATTTATTTTTATTCATCAATATGGATGCGGACGCCGTTTTCTGGGAGCCGCTGCAGCTTCCGCTTGTCGGCAACCGCATTGCGAATACGGACGGTCTGCACGGCCTCGTGACGGAAGTCGCCGACCTGGATTATGTCGTATTCGATACGCCGGGCGGCTATCTCCGAACGCACGGGCCCGTCGGAAAAATCACCTTCGCGCAGGATACGGCCGACGGCAATTTCACCGGCTATGCCTCCTGGGCGGAAAAGCCGTATAACCGCAGGATCTGGACCGCAATCGAGCGCAGCCGCACCGCCGGAAAGGCGCGGGAAGACCCGGTCGCGTTTCTGGATCGCGTCCGCCTGCTTTCCACCACACATTTCGGTCTGGCCACGCCCGTGCTGAATCTGCAGCGCGAAACGGCGGCAAATGCGCTCGCCGGCGCGCTGACGGCGTCGTCCGTCTGCCCGGACAGCCGTCTGACCGTGCACAACACTGCGGGCACGCGGCTGCAATGCGTGCAGCTCGCCTGCAGCGGCGGCGCGGCCGTCACGCTCGCGGGGGAGGGGCTGGAAGCCGCCACGGTGATCCCGATGGACGACGAAAGCGTCTTTGCTTTGCTGCGTTTTCGCGACGTGCGGGAGACCTACGAAATTACAGCGACGCCTGCACAGTGGATGCAGACGCAGGCGCGCGGCGTGCTGCAAAGCGGCGGCACCTCGCTCGTTTTCTCGGGCGCAAACCGCGTTGCGCAGCTGGTCTGCAACGGCCATCTGATCGGCGGCGCGGAGTTTTTGCAATCGTATCTGACCTATGGTGGCAAACGCTGTGATTTCATCACCGAAGGGCTGACCGGCGGAAAAATACTCGGCGGCGACTGCCTTGCGCTGCACGGCCGGATCTGCCTGCCCGGCGCCCTCGAACAGGGCAGCTTCTGCTACCGGTTCTTCACATCTGATGCCGCGCAGGGCATCTTCGTTGTCATGGACGTGCGCTATCCCTACACGGCGGAGCGCGACGCGATCTCGACGGAGAATTCCACGCTCGGCCGCTATACCGATATGCAGTGGCAGGAGGCGGCGCCCTTTGCGCTGACCTTCCGCAACGGCGGTCCGGTCTCGGTCATCAAGCGGAATTTCGAGGGCGACGTTTCCGCCTTCCGCACGGCGTCCTATGCCGAAGCGAATCCGCGCAATGCGTCGCTCGATTCCTTCAACAATCAGCTCACGGCGGGCTGCGTCGGTCTGACGGACAGCGCGCACGGTCTGCTGCTGGGCAACGCGCGCAATGTCCTCTCCTCGATGGCGTACTGCCCGATGCGTCTGCATGCGGACGGGCGGGTGACGATGAATCCCTTCGGCACCTTTTCCGGCAGGCAGCGGCGCCACCGGAATCGCTCAGGCGACCGGATTCCGCTGACCTACACGCTGATCGCGCCGCAGGGCAAGAGCCTTGCGCCGTCCTATAACGGCAGCGCCGAGCGCGCGGTGCTCTGCCTGCTTCCGTTTGAAGGCAGCCGGCCGGCGCCGGAGGCGATGCGCGACCTTCTGGCCTTTGCCGACGGCGCGTTCGTCACCGGGCGCGACGGTCCGCTTGCGCCGTTTGCGGGCGAAAACGTCACTGTGCACCGCGTCGAGCAGCCGCTCGAAAACGCCCGGATCCGATCGCCGCTGCTGACCGGCATCCGGGGCAACCTGGGCCGATACCTCGTGCGCGGCACGCGGGCGGTCGCCTATATCCTGCGCCGCCAGCACGGCGCAAAATGACGCCGCCGACCCGATTGCGGGACTGTTTTTCGAAAGAATTGTCACAGGGATGATTTTTTTGTTGCAATTTCACGCGGCATTATGTTATAATATCTTGAAACAGTGTTTTCGAATCAATTAATCATTTTTATTCGGAGGTCATTTATCATGCTGAATTTTGAGAAAAAAATCGATGGTTCCGTGCTCACCGTGCTCCTTGACGGCAAACTGGACACCGGCACGACGCCGGAGCTGGCCGCTGCGATCGAGGCGGACACCGAACAGGCGGATCAGGTCATTTTCGACATGAAGGATCTGAAATACATCTCCTCCGCCGGTCTGCGTCTGCTGCTCTCGCTGCACAAGAAGATGATGAAGAAGGACGGTTTCGTGATCCGTAACGTCAACGAGACCAACATGGAGATTCTGGATTTCACCGGCTTTGCCGAGATTCTCAACATCGAATGACCGAATGCTGAGCAAGTATTTCTCAAAGGAGCCCTGCAACACAGGCCGTCAGTTTGAGCTGGACTGGTTCCGGTTTATTCTGATATACCGGTTTGCGATCGTGCACGTTTTCGTGGACGCGACGCCGCCGGCGAACCTGGATGTGCTGGGCATTCCTTACTATTTCGATTCCGTTGTCGGCGGCGTGATCGGGCCCAACCGGTTCATGATTTACATGGGCATCGGTCTGGCCTACTCGCGCCATGCCTCGCCGAAGGAGCTCTTTCAGCGCGGCGTCCGGATCTGGATCGTGGGCTTCGTTCTGAATATTTTCCGCTATCTGATCCCCTCCCTGCTCGGCTACGGGATCACCGGCAACGCGGAGCATTTCCTTTCGGAGCTGCCCTATCTTTTCTTCGGCAACGATATCCTGCAGTTCGCCGCCCTTGCGATGATGGTGATGGCGCTGCTGCTGCGTCTTAAGCTGAATCCGCCCAAGATCCTTGCGGTTTCGCTCGTCATGAGCGTGATCGGCACGCTCTTGCGCAGTGTGGATACGCACAACAACGTGCTGAACGTGGTGCTCGGGCATTTCATCGGCGTCGAAACGGTTTCGGGCGATCCCTATATTTATTCCGATTTTCCGCTGCTGATCTGGTTCATCTTCTATGCCTTCGGTTATCTTTTCGGCTACTATTACCAGCGGCTGAAGGATAAGGATAAATTCTATCTGACTGTTTCCCCGATCTGCCTGCTGATTTCGGCTGTGTTCTGCATCTGGGAAATTGTCGGCGGCTTCGGCATGATGATGGGCGAGGGCGCGAATGTGTTTTATCATATGCACACCGTCGAGGCGTTCATCTGCATTCTTGCCACCGTCGGCACGATGATGCCGTTCTATTATGTGTCGAAGATCATACCGGAGAAATGGAAAGCGCCCATTGAGCGCGTGAGCCGGAACGTCAACACAATTTACTGCATCCACTGGGTGCTCGTTTTCTGGGTTGTGGATCTGCTCATCTTCTGCCTCAAGGGCGACACCTATCTCGAACCCGTGCCCGCCTATCTGCTCGGCCTTGCGCTCAGTGTGATTGCCATGCTACTCGCCGAGGTCTGGGGAAAGATAAAAATGAATCATAAAAGGAAAATAGACTATGAAAAAGAGGGGTAATATCACCAGGCGCACCCTGATCTCCGTGTTTTTCACCGTTGTGATCCTGATCGTGTCGATCAGCGTTTCCACGGGCTTTCAGCTGCGCAACGTCCTGATCGAGAAGTATTCCGCGTTCGCTCTGACCTATGTGAAAGCGGCGGCGGAGTTCATTGACGGCGACACGATTGAACACTATGTTGCCACCGGTCAGAAGGACGCCTACTATGAGGAGATCGACAAATACCTGAATGCCACCGCCGATTCCAGCGCGGACGATGCAAACATCGAGTATTTCTATATCCTCATCCCGGGGGAGGAGGAATTCATCTATATCTGGGATGCCGAACCGGATGAGGAGCCGATGGATCTGCTTGAAACCTATCCCTACAGCGAAGGCGCAAAGGAGCAGGCGGAGAAGATCTTCAACAAGGAGATCAAGGAGGACGCGCAGTATTATGTCGACGCGGAGAACGGCACGCCCACGCTGACGGTTTCCGTGCCGCTGCTTGACAGCGCGGACAACGTGGTGGCCATCATCGCCGCGGATCTTTCCGTGCGCGGCATCAACAGCGCGCTGGGCACCATCCTGATCGGTATTCTGATTCCCGTGGCCGGCATCATGCTGCTGACCATGGTGCTGTATTACTATGTCACGAAGAAGGGGATCATCCAGCCGATCGTCAAGCTCCAGCGGGCGACCGAGGAGATCGTTGAGAATCTGGAAAGCGAGAAATCGCCGACGATCGATATCCACACGAACGATGAAATCGAGCTGCTTGCGGAATCCTTTGTGGATATGACCGGCAAGCTCCGCGATTATATCAGCCAGAATGCGGCCATCACCGCCGAGAAAGAGCGCATCGGCGCCGAGCTCGAGCTTGCCACGCGCATTCAGGCGGATATGCTGCCGAATATCTTCCCGGCCTTCCCGGAGCGCGATGATTTCGACATTTACGCTTCGATGACGCCCGCCAAGGAAGTCGGCGGCGACTTCTACGACTTCTTCCTTGTCGACGACACCCGTCTTGCGATGGTGGTGGCTGACGTTTCGGGCAAGGGCGTTCCCGCCGCGCTGTTTATGATGATGTGTAAGATCCTGATCCAGAATCAGGTCATGAGCGGCAAGTCCCCGGCCGAGGCGCTCGAGGCGGTCAACAATCAGATCTGCTCCAACAACCGCGAGGAGATGTTCATCACGGTCTGGCTCGGCGTGCTCGATCTGGAAACCGGCCTGCTGACCGCGTCAAACGCCGGCCACGAAAAGCCGATGCTCCTCATGCCCGGCGGCGAATTTGAGATGTATAAAGACCGCCACGGCTTCGTCATCGGCGGCATGGAGGGCGTGAAATACAAGGAGTATCAGATCCAGCTTGAGCCGGGCGCGAAGCTCTTTGCCTACACGGACGGCGTGCCGGAGGCGACCAGCGAAAGCGACGAGCTCTTCGGCACGGACAGGACCCTGGCCGCGCTCAACAGCGTCAAGGACTGCGCGCCGGATGTCATCCTGCATAAGACGAAAGAGGCCGTGGACAGCTTCGTGGGCAACGCCCCGCAGTTTGACGACCTGACGATGCTCTGCATTGAGTATATCGGGAAGCAGCCGGAGGAAGATGCGCAGGAAGAGAAGAATGAAATCACCATTGACAACGAAGTGGGCGAGATTTCGAAGGTGATCGATTATGTAGCCGCGCTGGTGGAGAAGCTGCCCTTCCCGATGAAAGTGCAGAACCAGATCGAGGTCGCCATTGACGAGATCATGAGCAACATCGTGCATTACGCCTACGGCGACAGGAAAGGCAAGGCGACGGTGCGGGTCGAAAGCGACGAGAAAGGCATCACGCTCACCGTGACGGACAGCGGCATCCCCTATGATCCGCTGAAAAAAGAGGACCCCGACATCACCCTTTCCGCAGAGGAACGGGGCATCGGCGGTTACGGCATCTTCATCGTCAAAAAGGTGATGGATGAGCTGCATTACAAGTATGTCAACGGCAAAAACATCCTGACGATGCGGAAGAATTTCACAGAATAACAGGCAGAAAAAACGCAAAGGCGCGCTGTGATCCGGGGATTGCAGCGCGCTTTTTTGAATGGCATTCCCTGCAATAATTACCGGGTTGTTTTTTCTGCAGGGGGCGCTGCCCCCGGCGCTCCGCACAGCGGTACGCCGTGGAAATGCAGGGAGCGACGTCCCGGCGCTCCGACACCGCGGTACGACGTGGTCAGTTTTTTTTCATGATCATTCAGAGCGCCGCCGTCCGCGAAGTGTTTTTGAACAAAAATTATTCGGATTGCATATTGAAAAATCCGGAATATAATAGTATAATAGAAAATGAAGATTTAAATATTTCTTATTTGTTGAGAGATTTTTATACAGGAGGAATTGAGAATGAGAAAAACGGCATCGATCTGCAGACATCTGCTTGCGCTGGTGCTGGCGGCGGCGATCGTATTCGGCACCTGTGCGGCGGCATTGCCCGGCTTTGTTCTGCGCGCGGCGGCTGCCAGCGTCAAGGCGGCGGATATTACGTGCGGCGATCTGACCTTCGTTGTGCCGGAGGTGATCTATCTTTATCCGGACGCATTGTCATCTGCGCAGGCAACATCCACGCCGTTTCAGTTCTATGTCAATAATAACAGTGACGGATCCGTAAAGGCCGGCACGACGACGACTGAAACAACAGGTTACATTTATTATTCTTTTTCCGGTGCGTCGACAGCAACAATTACCTATCAGTTTTATAATGAGGCGTTATCGTCCACGCTCTCAGGAACGGCAAATCTTTCAAGCTCGACAATTACAAGCGGCAGCAGTGTCAGCATTACCGGCGGTCAGTCTCCTTCGCTTGCAAAAGATGTTAACGGTTGTTATATAGAGTGGACGCTCAGTTTTACTGACAGTGCCGATAATACTGCAAAGAAAGCTTACGCTTATACTTATGTTTATAAGCCTTATACTGTTCCTGTTGCAACCGCGATGGTTATAGGTTGTTCTGATTCCTGGACACACTCTTTCAGATATGCAGGCAGTATTACGTGGATTTCCGGCTTTGAAGACCTGCAGGAGGGATCAAGTGTTGATCGCGGCGACTGGGATAATCACGCTTTCCAGTATTCTAATTTCTCCAACTTTTCGGCATTTATCAGTCAGGGAAGCAAGGGTTATGTGGGTGGAAGTGAAGTAACAGGCAGTCAGGCATATATTACGTCTGGATTTACTGTTTCACCCTCATCCACCGGCGGGTCCCTTGGCTATGTTGTTTTTTCAGATGGCGGCAGTTATAAACTGAACACATCTCCCAGCAACGCAGCTCATGATAGTTGGGGTACCGGGTCAAAAGGTACTTATACATCTCAAGTCAAAAACCTGAATACCGGCTACTATTACAAAACCGGTGAAGCTAAAGTTTCAGGCAATCTTTATAATGACACATACGGCAAAATAACGATCGATACAAGCAGATACAGTAATTTGAATCAGATTCCCAATCTTGCAGTCGGAATGGAAGTGTTTAATGATCAAAATACTTCCAGCAATTCAGCCAACTGGTATGTCGCAGACTACACAGATTTGTCATTGGATGGGTATGACACGTGGCATACGAATGGAACCGGCTATTATGGGACTTTTAATTATAAAATCGCTTCACAAGGAACGAATTATAACAGCACTGGATTCTATGAGTCAGAAGGTGTTAGATACTGCGGCGCTTGGCCGAGAACTTTTTTAGGCAATACAGGAACACAGGGTGCCACTAAAATGTATATGATCAAAGGCACATATGCAACGAAACAGGATGCAAACCCTCAAAACTATGAAGTGTGCAAACTTCAGGCAACATATTATAACAAGGCAACCCTTCGCTCTGCTGTGATGAACGCCACGAAGGCGATGGCCAAGCTCGGCATTACCGGAAAATCCGCAGCCGCCATGCCAACCTCCTGCTATTTTGACGCCGATACCAATTACAAATGGACAGCGTTCCAGTCTGCATACAAAGCGGCGGTCATCGGTCTTACGAAATTGAACAGCACGTCTAATCCGGATACGCTCGCAACGAATCTGACGAATGCACTCGACGCCCTGTGTACAAAGGTGTCCTTCGACGCCAACGGCGGGACATTTTCAAGCACAACGCCTGTGTATGTTGAGATCGGCACGAACCAGAGCGTCAGCCATACGATCCCGTCCGGCTACACCGCCACTCGCAGCGGATACACTTTCGGTGGCTGGAGCACGGATTCCGCTGCGCTCAGTGGCGGCGTGATGCCCGGCAGCAACATTACCGTCGGCTATAATAATACTCTCTATGCTGTCTGGCTGCCGCACTATCAGGTTGCTTTTGACGGCAACGGAAATACCGGCGGCACGGAGATGACGAATCAGAGCTTTGTCTACGGAACGGCGCAGGATCTGAAGCCCAACACCTACACCCGCAGCTATACCGTGACATACAAAAACAACAACGGAACAGCAGACGGAAGCGATACGGCAACCTATGCCTTCGCCGGATGGAAAGGCTCCGTGCGCCTGATCAGCGATTTCGGCAACGAGTATTCCAAGGATTACACCTCAGGTTCGAGCTCGACTTATCAGGAGATCAAGCAGTATACGATCGCACCGCCCTTCGCTGCGAACGAGGTGTTCCATCTGGAATTCGACGCCAAGGGCTCCGGTCAACTGACCAATTATTTTTACGGTGCAAGCAACTACTGGCAGATTGCCTCTGGCGTCAATAACGCGGGTCAGACATTTACCGGCTCCGACGGCAATGTCAGGCATGCGCTCACGAGCAGCTATCAGCATTATTCCGTAACCTGGACGCTGAAGTCCAGCGGCAGCGCGAATGTGGAGAAATATGTGCTCTTCCGCGTGTTCGGCGGCAACAGTGCCACAGTCAAAAACATCGAATTCTGGAAAGAAACCGGGTCGGTCAGCTATTCTGATGAACAGAGCGTCAACAATCTTTGCACCACCTCCGGCGCGATTTATCAGATGCGCGCGCAGTGGACGCCCGGCAGTGTTACGCTGCCGACGCCGAGCTATACCGGCTACACCTTCGGCGGCTGGTATTCGGATGAAAACTGCACCACACTGGTCGGCGCGGCGGGCGACAGCTACACGCCGACGGCAAATACCACGCTCTACGCGAAGTGGACGCCGATCGACTACACGATCACCTATGTTTATGAAGGCACCGTGGCGTCCGGCTACACCGCGCCCGCGGCGGTCACGGGCAAGCACGTCGGCGACAATATGCCGGCCGATCCCACGCTGCCGAGTGTGCCCGGTTATACGATTACGGGCTGGACGTATTCCCCCGCGATCACGAACGGCAAAATGCCGGCATCCAACGTGACTGCAACCGCGACTTGGTCGATGGTTGACTACACGATCACCTATGTTTATGCAGGCACCGTGGCGTCCGGCTACACCGCGCCTGCGGCGGTCACGGGCAAGCACGTCGGCGACAATATGCCGGCCGATCCCACGCTGCCGAGCGTGCCCGGCTATACGATCACGGGCTGGACGTATTCTCCCGCGATCACAAACGGCAAGATGCCGGCATCCAACGTGACTGCAACCGCGACTTGGTCGATGGTTGACTACACGATCACCTATGTTTATGCAGGCACCGTGGCGTCCGGCTACACTGCGCCCGCGGCGGTCACGGGCAAGCACGT
>JAFRQQ010000027.1 GCA_017428525.1 Clostridia bacterium
CGCCGGGTCGAGGATATCCGGGCGGTTGGTGGCGGCGATGACAATCACGCCTTCGTTCGCGCCGAAGCCGTCCATATCCACGAGCAGCTGGTTGAGCGTCTGCTCGCGCTCATCGTGGCCGCCGCCCATGCCGGCGCCTCTGTGGCGGCCGACCGCGTCGATCTCATCGATGAAAATGATGCTCGGGGAATTCTTCTTGGCCTGATCAAACAGATCGCGCACGCGGGACGCGCCCACGCCGACATACATCTCCACGAAATCCGAACCGGAAATGGAGAAGAACGGCACGTTCGCCTCGCCTGCGACCGCGCGGGCGAGCAGCGTTTTGCCGGTGCCCGGAGGGCCCACAAGCAGCACGCCCTTGGGAATGCGGGCGCCGAGCATGTCGAACTTGGCGGGATCCTTGAGGAATTCCACGATCTCCGCGAGCTCCTCCTTCTCCTCGTCCGCGCCGGCCACGTCTTCAAAGGTGGTCTTGCGCTTTTCGTCCTTGGCCTGCTTGATCCGCGCCTTGCCGAAGCTGAGGGTGCGGTTGTTTTCGCTGGTCATGGTCTGATTCATGCGCCGGAACATAAAGAACGTGATACCGACCATGGCCGCAAGCAGCAGCAGCGTCGGCCCGATGTTATAGAGCCACTGCCCCGTGGAGCCGGTGACATAGGCCGCCTTGATCGGGGTATCCGGATGCGCGCGGTTGTATTCAATCACGCCGTCGTGAATATCCATCAGGAAGAGTTCCACGCTCGGCACGCTGAAGCTCTTGACTTCCTTTTCATCCTTGAGCTTATAAACCAGCGCGCCGCTGCTGAGATTGAGCTTATACTCCGTGACCTTGCCCTGATCGAACAGCGAAACAAGCTGATAATATTCAAGTTTTTCCTGCTTCTGCGTCCCCGCATACAGACTAATGCCGCTGATGATGATGAGCGGGATCAGAATATACGGGATCAGCGTGAGCAGCCTGCGCCACTTCTGCGGCTGATTCTTATTGGGATTACTCACTGATCGGTTCCTCCTGTTTCTGTCTTTCCCCTGCTGCGCGGATCCATGCGCCGCGCATTCAGCCCGGACGGTATTCCTGCTTGAGCACGCCGATGAACGGCAGGTTGCGGTAGAGCTGGTCGCAGTCCAGACCGTAGCCGACGATGAATTCATTCGGCACGTTGAGACCGACGTAATCGGCGGTCACGTCGTCGGCGATGCGCGCCTCCGGCTTGTCGATCAGCGTGCAGATGCGGAACGACGCCGGGTTGCGGTTGAGCAGCAGCTTCTTCAGATAGGAAAGCGTGCGGCCCGTGTCGAGAATATCCTCCACGATCAGCACGTCGCAGCCCGCAATGGATTCATCCAGATCCTTGAGGATGCGCACAACGCCGGTCGAGGTTTCGCTTTTATAGCTGGAAACGCTCATGAAATCAATCTTGCAGGGCACGGTGATCGCCCGCATCAGATCCGCCATAAAGACGA
The DNA here is from genome assembly GCA_017428525.1 of Clostridia bacterium. Lineage (GTDB taxonomy): Bacteria > Bacillota > Clostridia > Oscillospirales > Acutalibacteraceae > CAG-177. The sequence continues at coordinate 1,468 of JAFRQQ010000027.1, forward strand.
TCGAGCCCTTCAGCACGCTGACGAGCATCAGGTTTTTGCCTTCGTAATCTTTGCTGATCTGCGCACCCAGGCGTTTGACGGCCGCGTCCAGATCCTCCGCAGTGTAAAAAATCTTTTCAATTCGATCCAGCATCTGCATCCACCCCTTCTCGTATTGCTTCAATGATCAGCAGCCGTTCGGTTTCCGCCGTCGCACCCGCGCGCGCGTCGCACCCGACGCCGAGCACGAGCAGCACGCCGCAATCGTCGGTCAGCAGCGGGATCCCCGCACGCGCCTCCGGCGCGATCGCCAGCTCGTTGAACAGCTTTTTCAGCGTCTTTTCGCCGCGCCCGGGGAGCCGGAGCCGGTCGCCGGGGCAGCGGCTGCGCCAGATGGCTTTGCCGTTTATTTTATCATAATCGAGCCGATATTCCAAGACTTGATTTGAAATTCGCTGTAAATTATTTTTATCGTTTTTATGAACGCAGCGCGACACAATGCGCCACGCGCCGACGGTCTGCGTTTGCGCCAGCGGCTGCGGCAGGAGCGCCTGCACCATCTGCGACGGAAATTCCGCCAGACCGTGCCGCACGCGGAAGACTGCGCCGCCGGGCAGCTGCGTTGCGCCGCCTGCGATCAGCAGCGCCGTCATGCGGGCGATGGCCGCGCGATCCGGCGCGGGCAGCCCCTGCACTTCGGCCATGCGCACGAGCGCCCGCCGCAGCAGCGGATCGGGGGCCGCGGCCAGCTGCCGGGCGTCCCAGCCGTCTGCCGAAGCGGCGGCCCGCAGCAGCGCTTCCGTTTGCGCCTGCAGATAGGCCTCATCCGCACGCAATTCCTCCATACAAGCGCCTGCGTGGGCAAAGAACGCTTCGTTCGTCTGCTGCAGCGCCGGCAGGACCTGCGCGCGCAGACGGTTGCGGGCATACTGCACATCCGCGTTGGTTTCGTCGGTCACAAACGGGATGCCCCGTTCGCGGCAATAGGCAAGGATTTCATCCTTCGTCACGTCAAATAACGGCCGGATGATCCTGCCGCGCACGGGCGGGATCGAACCGAGCCCGCGCAAGGACGCGCCGCGCGCAAAATTCAGCAGGAAGGTTTCCGCGCGATCCTCCAGATGATGCGCTGTGGCGATCCGCGCGTTTGCGTCCAGCGATTCGAAGAATGCATACCGCACCTGCCGGCCGCAGGCCTCGATCCCGAGCCCGCGCCGCCGCGCTTCTGCGGCAACGTCCGCATGCAGGATCTCCAGCGGCACGCCGCGCTTTTCGCATTCCGCGGCGACAAACGCTTCATCCGCGTCCGCCGCTTCGCCGCGCAGGCCGTGATTCACATGCGCCGCGCGCAGGGCAAACCCGAGCTCCGGCTGCAGACGGCAAAGCAGGTCGAGCATCGCCATGGAATCGCTTCCGCCGGAAACAGCGGCGATCACCGTGCAGCCGGGCGGCAGCATCTCATAGCGCGCCGCCGTGCGGCGCACCCGGTCAAGCATCGCGCTCGGCCTCCATCGGAATAAACAGGGTATGCTCCCCATCCCAGGCGAATTCGACCGTGCCGACCTCGCCGTGGCGGTTCTTGGCCACGATCACTTCCACTTTGTTGACGTCCGCCGCGTCCTGCACATCGCCGTCCTCCTGCTCGCCCTTGTAGTAATCGGGGCGGTACAGCATGAGCACGATATCGGCGTCCTGCTCAATGGAGCCGGATTCACGCAGATCGGCCAGCTGCGGCCGGTGGGATTTGCCGCGCCCTTCGGAGGCACGGGAAAGCTGCGCGCAGCAGACGACGGGGATGTTGAGATCCTTCGCCATCATCTTGAGGTTGCGAGTGATCTCGCTGACCTCCTGCACACGGTTCTCCTTGCGCGAGGTGCTGGCGATCAGGCCGAGATAGTCGATCACCACGCAGTCCACGCCGCCGAGCCGCCGGGTCTTGGCTTTCATTTCCGGCACGGTGATGCCGGAGGAATCGTCAAAATACAGCTCGCAGTCGTTGAGCGCCATGGTCGCCTTGCCCAGACGGATCCATTCGTCGTTGGTGATCAGGCCGCTGCGCATTTTATGGCTGGAAACGCGCGCCTCCGTGCCGAGCACGCGCATGGCCAGCTGCTCCTTCGTCATTTCCAGCGAGAAAAACAGCACCTTGCGTTTGCCCTTGACGGCCACATTGCGCGCGAGATTGAGCGCAAAACTGGTTTTGCCCATGGCCGGCCGCGCGCCGATGAGCACAAGATCCGAGCGGTTCAGGCCGGTCAGGATCTTATCCAGATCCGAAAAGCCGGTAGTATAGCCTTTATAAAGCTCCTTGTCCTCGCCGGTGATCTTTTTCAGGGTGTCGTAAACATTGTTGACGATGATGTCCTTGAGCTTGGAGGGCGCATTCGTCGCCTTGCCGCGCCGGATGTTATAGATATTCTGCTCCGCACGGTCCAGGAGCGTATCCGCGGTTTCCTCCTGCGCAACGGCGTCGTCGATCGTTTCGCTGGAAACGTTGATGAGCGTGCGCATATAGTATTTTTCGCGCACGATCTTGGCATACATCTCCACATTGGAGGTGGAGGGCACCATCTGCGCGAGTTCAAACAGATACGTCCGCCCGGCGACGTTGTCATAGACGCCCTGCTGCACGAGCAGATCGAGCACGACCAGCGGGTCGATCTTGCCGCCGGTGCTGTCGACCGTCAGCATCGCGCTGAAAATCGCGCTGTGCTGCGGCAGATAGAACGCCTCGGGCGTGATATAGACCGCCGCCTGCGGCAGACAGGCCGGATCGACCAGAATGCTGCCGAGCACCGCCTGCTCCGCCTCAAGGCTGAAGGGCATCTGCAGCTGATCAAGTTGAATCACACTATGTTCCGCCATCTTGCTTTCTCCGTCCGGATCATTCGCCGACCATCACATACAGCGCAGCGGTGATCCCGTTGTATAATTTGACCTCCACCGGATAGGTACCGAAGGATTTGATATCCTCCACGCTGACCTTGCGCTTGTCGATCTGCATGCCGAAATGATCGGAAAGCGCGCTTGCCACATCCTTGGCCGTCACGGAGCCGAAGAGCTTGCCGTTCGCGCCGGCGCGGGCCGTCATGCGCACGGTCTTGCCCTCGAGCTGCTCCTTTGCCGCCTGCGCCGCGGCGATTTCGGTTTCAATGCGATGCTTTTCGGCCGCCTCGCGGTTTTTCAGCTCGCTCATCGCCTGCGAATTCGCTTCCCCCGCGAGCTTGCGCGGAAACAGGAAATTCCGGGCATAGCCGTCGGACACATTGACCAGCTCGCCGCGCTTGCCCAGCCCCTTGACATCCTGCATTAAAATCACTTTCACTGTGCACACCCCTTTTCAGGAATTTTCTTCATAATAACGGTCGATCTCCGCTTTCAGGTCCGTCATGGCCTCCTCGATCGAGGTTTCCGGCAGACGGCAGGCCGCCATCGTGCGGTGACCGCCGCCGCTGAGCGCTTCCATGATCAGCTGCACGTTGATCTCGCCGTAGCTGCGCGCGGAAATATTGATCGCGCTGCCGCTCTGATAAAGCACAAAGGCCGCTTTGGATTCGTTGACGTTCAGCAGCTCATCCGCCGCCTGCGCTGCAACGATGCGCGCGTCCTCGACCTCACCCTCCACGGCGGAAATCACACAGCCGCGGTAGCATTCCGCCGCCGCGATGACCCGGTTGCGGTTGCGGTTGACCTCCATCGAATTGGAAAACAGCCGCTTGACGCTGACGGTATCCGCGCCCCTCTCCCGCAGGAACGCCGCCGCCTCAAAGGTGCGCACGCCCACGCGCACGACAAAGCCCTTGGTATCCAGCATCATGCCTGCCAGCAGCGCCTCCGCCGCCAGTTTGGAGAGGACCAGGTCGGGATTGATATACTGCAGCAGCTCCGCGACCATCTCGCTCGCCGACGAAGCGCCGGGATCGTGGTGAAACAGCACGACCTCCTGCTCGGGCTCGGCGGCCAGGCGGTGATGATCGACGATCACCCGCGTTTCCGCCGCTTCAAATACCTCCGGGAATTCCATGAAGGACGCCACATGCGTATCGGAAACAATCAGCAGCGAACGCCGGTTCATCAGCTCCAGCGCCTGCGCCTGCTGCACGATCTTCAGCGACGGCGCTTCCGCTGCCACGCGGTCCAGCAGCGCGCCGGCCAGGGATTTGGCCGGATCAGCCACAAGATACGCCGGCACGCCGAAGCTCTCCGCCGCGGCGGCCAGACCGACCGACGCGCCGATGGCGTCCAGATCGGTGTATGTATGCCCCATCAGGAACACGCCGCTGCTCGCCTTCATCAGCTCCGCGAGCGCGGCCGCCATGACGCGGCTCTTGACGGTGTTGATCTTTTCGGCGCCGCCGGAGATGCCGCCGATGAAATCATATCCGTTCTTTGTGCGGATGGCCACCTGATCGCCGCCGCGGCCCAGCGCCATTTCCAGCGCCTTGCGCGCGGTGCGCTCGCTCAGGCGGATGGTTTCGCCGCCCGCCGCGCCGATGGACAGCGTCACGCCGACGCGTTTGCCTTTATACTCAAAATTCCGCACGGTTTCGAGGATCGAGAAGCGTTTCTCGACCATCCGCTGGAAATTGCTCTGCTCTGTGAGAATCATGTAGCGGTCGTCCGTCACGCGCTTGGTAAAGCTGTCAAAGCCCTCCGCCCACGCGTCCAGCGCCGCCTCGATGCGGCTGCGGATCTCCGCGCGCTCGCTGTCGCGGTAATTGCCGCGGACGTCGTCGAGATTGTCCAGCTCCACGATCACGCAATACGGGCGGCTGCTGACGTAGGCCAGCTCCGTCTGCCGCAAACGGGTGTTTTCAAGGAAGATCAGGATACAGCGCTCCTCGTCCTCCTCCTGATACGGCACGGTATAAACGGAATAATACCGGTCGCCGACCTGCACGGCCGTTTCGTCCTCACCGATGAGCGTCTGCAGCGGCACGCCGTTGCTGAATTCCTCGATCCGCGCGGCGGAGGTGATCCGCCCGCCGGCGATCTCGGTCAGAAACCGCTCGCTGCACCAGTCCACCGTGCCCTCCGCGTCGCAGACGGCGACCGGGAACGGATAGGCGCTGAGCACCTTCTGATCGGTGAAATCCATCTGCTCCGTCATGCGCTGCAGGAACCTGCGATAGCGTTTGCGGGCGGTCAGCGCGCGCAAAAAGGCAAACAGCAGAACCGCGGCGAAGGCAAAGCCCTCCGCGAGCGCGAGTCTCGGCTGTTTCGGCGCCGTCATAGCCGTAAACGCCAGAGCCACCGCCGCCGTGACGGCGATAAGCACCAGATCGTGCCAGAACCCCTTCACCTTCATCCGGGATCAAACCTCCATGATAATCGGGAGGATCATCGGGCTGCGCTTGGTCTGCTCATAGACAAAGCGGGAAATCGCGTCGCGCACCTTCCCTTTGATCGCGTTCATATCCGTAATATTGCCGTAATAACAGTTTTCGAGCGTCTTTTCCGCCACTTTCCGCGCCTGCGCGATCAGCTCCTCCGCCTCCTTGACGTAGACAAAGCCGCGCGAGACGACCTCCGGCCCGGCAATCAGCTGGCCGGTTTCGTAATCGAGGGAGGCGGTGACGATGATGATGCCGTCCTGCCCGAGATGCTTGCGGTCCCGCAGCACCGCGCTGCCGACGTCGCCCACGCCGTAGCCGTCCACAAAGACCTTGCCCGCGGGCACGGACGCGCCGCGGCGGATGCCGGCGGGCGTGAGCTCAACGAGCACGCCGTTGTCGGCTATGAGGATGTTTTCCTTCGGGATGCCCATGCTCTCCGCGAGCCCCGCATGCTTGCACAGATGCTTCTGCTCGCCGTGCACGGGGATAAAGAACTGCGGTTTGACCAGCCCGAGGATCATTTTCAGCTCCTCCTGGCAGGCGTGGCCGGACACATGGACGTCATACATCTTTTCATAAATGACCTGCGCGCCGAGCTTGAGCAGCTCGTTGACGACGTTGCCGACCGTCTTCTCGTTGCCGGGGATCGGCGTCGCGGAGATGATGACATAATCGTTCGGACGGATCTCAACCTTCCGGTGGTCGGAAAAAGCCATGCGCGTGAGCGCGCTCATCGGCTCGCCCTGGCTGCCCGTGGTGATGATCACAAGCCGGTCCGAGGGGTATTTATTGATCAGGTCCGCGTTGATCAGCACCTGATCGGGGATATTCAGATAGCCGAGCTGAGCGCTGATATTCACCACGTTTTCCAGACTGCGGCCGATGATGGCGACCTTGCGCCCGAGGCTGTGGGCCACGTTGATGATCTGCTGCACGCGGTGGATATTCGAGGCGAAGGTGGCCACGATGATGCGGTTTCTGCCCGCCTTGCGGAACAGGACCTCAAACGATTCGCCGACCTTGCGCTCGCTTTCGGTGTAGCCCGGCCGTTCGGCGTTTGTGGAATCGGACAGCAGGCAAAGCACGCCCTCGCTGCCGAGCGCGGCAAAGCGCGCAAGATCGATCATGCCGCCGTCGATGGGCGTGCTGTCGATCTTGAAGTCGCCGGTCTGCACGATCGTGCCGCCGGGGGTTTTGATCGCAAGCGCGATCGCATCGGGGATGGAGTGATTGACGTGAATCATTTCCACGGTGAATTTGCCGAGCGTGACCACATCCCCCGGGGCGACCTCGTGGAGCTTCGCGCCGCCGAGCAGCCCGTGCTCGCGCAGCTTGCCCTGAATCAGGCCGACGGTCAGCCGCGTGCCGTAGACGGGAATGTTGACGGTTTTGAGCAGATAAGCAAGGCCGCCGATATGGTCCTCGTGGCCGTGCGTGATCACGATGCCCTTGATTTTGTCCTTATTTTGCTCCACATAAGTGAAATCCGGAATCACCAGATCGACGCCCGGCATTTCGGGATCGGGGAAGGACAGGCCGCAGTCGACCAGCATCATATCCCCGTCATACTCATAGAGCGTCATGTTTTTGCCGACTTCGTTCAGACCGCCGAGGAACGCGATGCGCAGCGGGGTTTCCGTGCGGGCATCGCCGTTGCGGTATTTCTTGGCGGAGCCGTTGCGGGAGCGGGATGCGCCGCCGCGGCGGGTCCCGGTCGTTTTTTCTGTCTTGGGCGGTCTGACCTGCTTTTGCTGTTTCGGCGTCTGCTGCGCAGCCTGCTTGGTCTGTCTGGACTGCTTGGCCTGCTGCTTGATCGGATCAGCCGGCGCCTTTTTGGATTTTTTCGCAGCGCGCTGCTGCGTTTTCTGCGATTGCTGAACAGTTCCCTGTTCGGTTTTTTTCTTTGGCATAGAGTCTCCTAACTAAAGTAATTGTTTTGCCGGTCCGCTTCAAGGGCGCCGGCGTTCTATGTAGTGCATTCCGGAGCGCGCAGCCGCGGAATGCGGATCAGTTGTGTCTTTATATGGCCTGAATATATAGAAACACATAATATATAATAACTATTTCATTTGTCAATGTCAAGGAAAAGCTATGAATTATTTGAAAACAATTCCGCTTCTCCGGCCTTTGCGGGGCGTTTGCACAGCGCCGCGGCGTCCATGCAGAGCGCCTGCGCGGCCTCCATGGAATCGGCCTCGGCCAGAATCCGCACGCGGTCGCCGGCGCACTCGGGCACAAACAGCAGCTTGCCCTCCCGCTTGGTCAGCCGCACGCCTTCAAAATAGTTGGAGCCCTCGGGCGTGCCGCCCACCGTTTCGGCCAGCGCGGAGGGCGCGAAGCCGAGCGGTACCGTGCGCGCGGCCACAAACCGCGCGGGCAGCTCCGAAAGCAGCACGTCCAGCGTGCAGCCGCGCACGCGCATCACGGAAAGCAGCTGCACGGCAAGGAAGGAGCCGTCGCGCACAAAGCCCTGCTCCGCCGCCAGACGGCGGGCCGCAGCGTCCGCGTCGTCGGCCGGCGTGCGCAGATAGCGCAGAATCCGGCGGCCGCACTCCGCGGCCAGATCGTCGAGCAGCATCGGCGCGTCATAAGGCACCGCCACATCCCGTCCGCTGCGCAGCGCGTGATAACAGCACACCGTCAGCAGCCGGTCGTGCGAAATCTCCGCGCCGTCGAGCACCGCCGTCGCGCTTAAGCCGTCCGGGGCAATCACCAGCTGCAGCCGGTCGCTCTGCGCGCAGCCCATCATCCGCAGCGCGGAGGAGAGGATCGCGGCGACGCCGCCGTTTTCGCTGCGCACCGACGCCGCCGTGCCGTGCAAACCGAGCGGCGCGAGGCGAAGCATGGCGTATTTATACAGCTGCTTTGCCGCGCCGGCTTGCTGCACCTCGCGCAGTCCGTCATCCGGCGCTTCATGAAAATCCGCGTGGAGCATCCCGCTTTCCACGCTCCGCTCAAAGGCGCGCGTGACGGGCAGCCCGTGTTCGCCGCAGAAATGCAGCGCCCGCTGCGCGCCGCCCACGGCAAACACACCGGCACCCAGACCGCAGTGCTGCACGAGATAGCGAAACTGCGCCTCGAAGCAGTCGCCGAAGTCCAGCACGGGGCTGCCGATATCCGTCAGCCCGCAGCCCAGCGCCCGCACCATCGCCGCGCCGCGCGCCGAGCCATCGTGTGCCAGACCGACCGGGCCGCCCTGCATCGCCGTGGCCACAGCCGCGCCGAGCCGCACGCAGGTCGCGGCGTTCAGCCGCCCGCCGCCGCTTTCATCCACGCCGTCCGCGCCGAGATAGCGCGTGCGCACGCTGCCGTATTTGACGTTTGCGTCCACCTGCGCCCCGCGCTCGACTTTTTTGCCCGGCCAGATCAGCACCTGCGGCCGGATCTCCGCCTGCGCGCCGATGACGCTCCCCGCGCCGACCACGCTGTTTTCATACAGCGCCGCCCCGGCCTGCACAACCGCGTCCGCGCAGACCAGCGCGCCGGTCACATGCGCGCCCTGCTCCACAACGGCGTTTTCCAGCACCGCGCCGTAGCAGACCTTGCTCTGCGCGCCGAGCGACGCGCCCTGATCCAGCACGGCAAACGGCCCGATCTCCGCGCGCGCGCCGATGCGCACGTCGGCGCCGATATACACCGGCGGATGCAGCGTATATTCCCCCGGCGGCAGCGCCGCTTGCGCAAAAATGCCGGGCGCGGGCTGCCTGCAGGGCGCGGGCATCGCTCCCTGCATCACCTCCTGCTGGCAGCGCAGATAGGCGTCGATGTTGCCCACGTCGCACCAGTAAGCGTCCGCGTGATAACAGTAGATCGGCATCTCGCGCTCGAGCATGAGCGGAAACAGGTCACCGGCAAAATCATAATAACGCCCGCGCGGAATCAGATCCAGACATTCCGGATTGACGATATACACGCCGGTATTCGCCTTGCGGCTGACCGCCTGCGACCAGGCGGGTTTTTCCAGAAAGCCGGTCACGCGGTTTTCCGCATCCGTGCGCAGCAGACCGTATTCCCGCGGGTCCGCCGCATCCACGGCGACGATCGTGATCTTCGCGCCGACCGCGTTGTGATAGGCCAGGATCTTCGTCAGATCGAAATTGCACATCGCGTCGCCGCTGATGACCAGAAACGGCGCTTCCTGCACGCCGGCGGCATGCTTGACGCTGCCGGCCGTGCCCAGCGGCTGCTCCTCGCGCACAAAGCGCAGCGGCAGGCCGTGATAGCCCGACGGAAACGCGGCGGGAATGATCTCCGGCAGATAGCCGAGCGTCACCGCCGCCTCCTCAACGCCGTGGCGCAGCAGCAAATCAAAGATATAAGCGAGGATCGGCTTGCCCAGCACGCGCACCATCGGCTTGGGGACCGTGCAGGTCAGCGGACGCAGGCGGCTCCCCTCGCCGCCGGCCATAACGATTGCCTTCATTTCATCCGTCCTTTCATCGGTTTATGCGAAAAATAGTATGGGCGAAAACGGTGATATTAAACAATATTTCTGCGATTATCCCTTGTTTCCTGTTTTTATCCGTGCTATAATAAAAAAAGAAAAACAGCAACGGGAGCATCGGATGGAAGAAGAAAAAAAACAAGTCGATATTTTCACCGACGGCGCCTGCGCGGGCAACCCCGGTCCGGGCGGCTGGGGCGCGATCCTGCGTTACGGCGCGCATGAGATGGAGCTCAGCGGCGGCGCGGCGGAAACGACCAACAACCGCATGGAGCTGACCGCCGTGATCGAGGCGCTGAAAAAGCTGAAATATCCCTGCCGCATCACGATCTACACCGATTCCAGGTATGTTGCGGACGCCTTCCTGCAGGGCTGGATCTGGAACTGGGTCAGGAAAGGCTGGGTGAAAGCCGACAAAAAGCCCGTGCTCAATCCGGAGCTCTGGCAGGAGCTGCTCGCCCTGCTCCGCGATCACGATTATACTTTCGTCTGGGTCAAGGGGCACGCCGGGCACCCGGAAAACGAACGCTGCGACGCGCTTGCGACCGCGCAGGCGGCCATCTACGGCGCTGATCTCCGCGCAGACGCGGAGTTTTGATAATCACGCAAGAAAGGGTTGGGTTGAATGAAAACGGTGTTTTTCGTCTTGAGTTTTGTTGTTGCGGCGGCCGCCATGGTTGCCACGCACATCTCCTGGATCTCCCCGCAGTGCAGACGCAACTATCTGCCGATCAAGATGGTCTGCTCGTGCGGCTTCCTGCTCACGGGTCTGTTTGCCGCGGCCGCCACGGGCTTTACGCGCTACGGCCTGCTGATCCTGGCCGCGCTGTTCTGCGGTCTCTGGGGCGATTTCTTCCTGGAATGGAAGCAGGCGAAGTATTTCTACGCCGGCGTGGTCTGCTTCGCGATCGGTCACGGATTCTACATTTACAATTTCCTGACCGCCGATGTGAAGTCGAAGCTGACGCTGCGCTTCCTGCTGATCACCTTTGCGATCCTGCTGGTGCTGAACATCGTGAGCATGCAGCTGGAGAAAATCAAATTCAAGGGCTTCCAGAATGTGATGATGGCCTACGCCGCCGTGCTGCTCGTGATGGTCACGGTCGCCATCTGGCGCTGCTACGCCGATTACGCGGCGGATGCGCACCGCCTGCGCGGCCTGCTGACGGCGATCGGCGCGATCCTGTTCCTGGTGTCGGATACCTTCCTTGCCGCGCAGCTTTACGGCAAGAGCCATTCGAAGCATCCGGAGGCCTGGGTGCTCTACACTTACTTCCCCGCGCAGACGCTCATCGCGCTGGGCATTCTCTTCGCGTAAGCCATGGTCCGGTTTTTTGCCGTTCTGATCTCGTTCTTTCTCTTTTTCCGTTCGTCGGCCATCGCGCCGTATGAGGTGCGGGACGCATCTGCGCTGCAATTCAGCGCGGTCCTCCTCTCCGACATGCATACGGAGGCCAACAGCGCCGCGCGGTTTCAGATGATCGGCGAGACGTTTGCGGGCGTTTTCACCGGCGGAAACAAGCCGGACGTGCTGGCCTTCGCGGGCGACAACACCATGAACGGCAACGCGTCGGAATGGTTCGATTTCTACGGCCTGCTCGGCCGCTTCAACCGGGGCAGCGACGTGCTGGTCGCTATGGGCAACCATGATTTCGGCAACTGCGACGACCCGGAGGTTTACGCGCGCCTGTCCGCGTGGGCGATCGCGAGCTATAATTATTACTGCCGCAAGCAGATCAAATCCGTCTATTATGCCGCGGATTACGGCTGCGTGAAGTTTCTCATCCTCGGCTCCGAAAACAACGCGGCAAACACGCTGCAGGTCCTCTCCGACGGGCAGATCGACTGGCTGGAGGCGGAGCTTTCGGACTGCGCCGCGCGCGGTATTCCGGCGGTTGTGGTCAATCACAATCTGATCCGCGGACGCACGGGGCGGCAATCCTATTTCTCCTTCAATCTGACCGACAACAACGACCGTCTGGACAACGCGCTGATCAACTGCGGCGCCGACGTGCTCTATGTCTGCGGGCATTCGCATTTCGGCGTGAGCAGCGGCTCGTGGAGCCGCGCGGGCAGGGTGACTTACATCAATCTGCCCTCGGCCGGCAACCACGGGAACTATGACGCCGCGGAGGACTGCGCCGCCTACGGGATCGGCCTGCTGCTCGAGCTGTATGACGGGAGTCTGGAGCTGTCCTTCCGCAATTTCGCGGCCGGCTCCGTTTTGGAGGATTATCGGATCACCGTGCCGCTGCAGCCGGCAGCATCTAATTGAATCTACAACAACGCCGGAGGCTGAAACAGTCTCCGGCGCTTTTCTATTCGGTTGCGGGCAGCGTCTCCTGCCGCAGGGTCAGCGACGGCGCTTCCGTCGGCGCGAGCAGGTCGTCGGCAACGCTGAAAAACCGGCCGGCGGCGTCCGCGGCGGCGCACAGGCGGTGCGTGCGCCCCTGCGCGTAACGAAAGACGCTTGTCTGCGAATTGAGCAGCTCCGTGAGCGTCTGCGTCGGCTCGTTCGGCGCATACACCCGCAGCACCCGCGCGCACAGGGCGGCGAAGGCCGCTTCGTCGCTGTCGCCCGGCGCGGAAACGGCGATTTTTGCCAGCGCGCCGTCCTGCGTTTCCCAAAGCCGCAGCGCCGCGCGCAATCCGGCAAACGTCACAAAGCAGAAGCAGGAACCGTCCTCATAATAAAGCGGCTCCGCCGCGATCTCCTTTTCCGCGGTCAGACGCAGCACAAACACATCGGCGTTGACCCGCTCCTGCACGCTGCAGCCGCTCAGAAGCAGGCAGAGCGCGGCAAGGCACGGCAGCAGGCGTTTCACAGCTTCACCCGCCGCCCGCCGTGCGAGGCCGCAAGGCCGCCGGCCGAGGCGGAAACGAGCAGGATGCCGGCGAGCAGCGGCAGGCCGATGCCCGCGCCGCCGAGCAGGGCGAGCACAAGGCAGACCGGCAGCAGCGACGCTGTGCCGCAGACGGCCCCGCTGATCAGAAACCGCTCCTTTCCCCGCGCGGCGCAAAGGAAGCCGGCCGCGCAGGCGCAGACCGCCGCCAGCCCCAGTCCGACCGGCAGATCGAGCGCGGGCGAGAGCTCCAGTCGGTCGGAGAAAAACGCGTACAGCGCAAGCAGGCCGAAATAGCAGACGGCGCACAGGCCGCCCGCAAGCGCGGCGCGCGGAATGAGCGGACGCGGTCGGCGCTGCTTCGCGCTTTTTCCACCGGCAGGCATAAAAAAACTCCCTTCATCTGATGCTGATCCATCTTATGAAGGGAGCTGGTTTTTTATGACGGGATACCCGGCTTATTCGTCAAAATCGGGATCCTTTTTTCTGGACTTCTTGCGCTTCTCCTTGCCCGCGGCAGCGGATTCTTCGATCTTCTTCTGCTTTTCGGCCTCTGCAGCCTCCTTCGCAGCCTTGCGCTCCTCCTCGAGCTTCTCATTCGCGGTGTTGTTGGTGGAAACCGCCCAGCGCATGATCTTCATCTTGTTGCGATCCGCACCGGTTTCGATGATCAGGGAATCCTCCTTGACCGTCACAACGCGGCCGACAATGCCGCCGATGGTCGTGATTTCATCGCCGACCTGCACGTTATCGCGCATGGACTGCTCTTCCTTCTGCTTTTTCTTCTGCGGACGGATCATGACGAAATACATCACCGCAAACATCGCGACAAGCATCAGGATCATGGGCAGACCGCCGGACTGCTGGGTCGTGGTGCCGCCGGACTGGCCGCCGGACTGCAGACCGGCAAACAGCGTAAGAATCGAATATAATGACATGCTGAAACCTCCAAAACAATAATGGACATATTATACAGGATAAAACGCAGATTTGCAAGGGGTTTTTGAAAAATAATCGGCGCGCCGGTCAGCGGCTCGCGCCGCCGCCGCCGAAACTGCCGCCCCCGCCGTGGAAGCCGCCGCCGCTGCTGAATCCGCCGCCGGAGCTGAAGCCGCCGGAATACCCGCCGGAGCTGTAGCCGCCGCCGTAGGAGCCTGTGCTTTTATAAGGAGAGAAGAACAGCACCGCGACCAGGAACGGCACAAACGCGATGAACCAGAACGCGAGAAACGCCACAAGCAGCTGCTCCCAGAGCGGATCCGGGTTTTCCTGCGTTGCGACCGGGGGGAACGTCTGATCCGCCATCGATTTTTCGCCGACGGTCTCGGAGATCTCCCCCTCGTAATCGATCGGCTGCACGGGCGTGAGGGCGTATTCTTCGTAAATCACCTGCAAAACGGCCGAAAAGGTGCGCAGCGCCGCCTCGTTCCAGCGCCCGTCGTTCTTGGCGTCCACGGCATAATCGTCCAGGATCCGCCCTGCTCTGGCGTCCGGCAGGCAGCCTTCCAGCCCCCGGCCGACCTCGAGGCGCACGTGCGGCTCCTCGGTCGTGAAGAGCAGGAGCACGCCGTTGTCGAGCTCCGCGTCGCCGATGCCCCATTCGTTTGCAAGCTGCACGCTGTAATGCTCGAGCGAATCCTCCTGCGTATTCGGGACGGACACCACCACGACCTGCGCTTTCGTCGCCGCCTCCAGCTCCACCGCGCGGTCAAGGATAAACTGCTCCGTTTCCTGCGTGAAAACGCCGCTGTAATCCTCGACATAAAACAGCTCGGAATGCGCCGGATACTGCGTGATCGCCTGCTCGCGGTTTGTGGAGAATACGAAGCCCGTGCCGACCACGCTCGTTACGATGAACGCGATCAGCACCTTGAGACCGAAGCCTTTTTCTGATTGTTTTTTTCTGCTTGCGCTCATCCCTCAAAGCTCACGGTCGGAACCGCCGTCGCGTTGCTGTCCGCAGCAAAGAATTCCGCTGCCTTGAAGCCGAACAGATTCGCCAGGATCGACGCCGGGAACCGCCGGATCATCGTGTTGAACGACGTGACCGCTTCGTTATAGTTCCCGCGCGCGACGGAAATGCGGTTTTCCGTGCCGGAAAGCTCGTCCATCAGGCCGGTGAAAACCTTATCCGCTTTCAGCTCCGGATAGGCCTCCGCCACGGCCAGCAGCCGGCCGAGCGCGGTGGTGAGGGTATTGTTCGCTGCAGATTTTTCCGCCATCGAATCGGCGCTCATCAGCTGCTCGCGCGCCTGCGTCACAGCGGTGAACACGGCCTCCTCATGGGCGGCGTAGCCCTTGACCGTGGCGACCAGGTTGGGGATCAGATCCGCGCGGCGCTGCAGCTGCGCGTCGATATCCGCCGCCTTCTGCTCCACCGTGGTCTGCGCGGTCACAAGCCTGTTGTAGGTGCCGACGCCCCAGAATACCGCCAGCGCGATCACCGCGATCAGAATGATTGCGATCAAACCAGTTTTTTTCATAGCAACCTCCGTTATTAATAGGATCGTATTCCGTTCGTTCCGGAACGGTCGGACGGGATCGGCGCGGCAGGCCGCGCTTTTCATTCGGATTATACCATTTTTCGGAGAAATAAGAAAGTAGTTTTGAAAAAAGTTTAAAAATATTTTTTCTCCGTCTTTCCCGGCGGCGATTTTTATGATAAAATAGGAGAGAACTAAAGTGTAAAGGAGCGTTTGCCATGCTGTCTGCCCTGCTTAAAGAACGAAACCTGCCGCCCCTGCGCCCGCGTGCGGAGACGCTGGAGCTCTTGCAAACCGAGATCTACGGCCGGCTGCCCGCCGCGCCGGAAGCCGAGGAATTCACCGTCGAGCCTGCCGTCATCTGGCGGTTCTGCGCAGGCAAGGCGGTGTGCGACCGCGTGACCGCCCGCACGGTCGTCAACGGAAAGCCCTTTGCATTCCCCTTCCTTGCGACGATCCCGACCGCACCGGGACCGCACCCGTTCTTTATCCACATCAATTTCCGGCCGGACAATCCCGACCGATATATGCCGACCGAGGAGCTGATCGACGCGGGCTTTGCCGTGCTCTCCTTCTGCTACAACGATGTCACCGCGGACAACGGTGATTTCACCGACAGGCTGGCGGGCGTGCTGTTTGAAAACGGCGCGCGCGGGCCTGAGGATCCGGGCAAAATCGCCCTCTGGGCCTGGGGCGCGCAGCGGGTCATGGATTACGCAGAGACCCTGGCAGACCGGCTCGACTGCACCCGCGCAGCCGTGTGCGGGCATTCGCGGCTGGCCAAAACCGCCCTGTTTGCCGGCGCGATGGATGAGCGCTTTGCCTTTGCCTATTCCAATGATTCCGGCTGCAGCGGCGCCGCGCTCGCGCGGGGAAAAACGGGCGAATCCATCCGCGACATCTGCGAGCGCTTCCCCTTCTGGTTCTGCGAAAACTACAAGCAGTATGTTGACAATGAAGCGGCCATGCCCTTTGACCAGCATTTCCTGCTCGCCGCAATCGCGCCGCGCTGCGCGCTGGTCGGCAGCGCCGCCGCGGACGACTGGGCGGACCCGGTTTCGGAATTCCTCTGCTGCTGCGCCGCGGCGCCCGCCTTCCCCGGCGGCTTCCCCTGCCCGGATCGTCTGCCCGGCGACGACGACGCCTTCCTCGAGGGGCGCATCGGCTATCACCGCCGCCCCGGGCTGCATTATTTCAGCCGCCGGGACTGGCAGCGTCTGATCGAATTCATCCGCCGTCACGGCTGAGTCCGGCGCGCGCGCCGTTGTTGTCCTGCCAAAAATGCGGCGGCAAACCACAAGATGTTTATATAAAACGCAGAAATTCTACAAAATGTGATTTTCCGCTTGATTTTTAACAAACTGTGAATTATAATAAGGGCATAGAAAACCATCCATTTTGTCGCAAATCGGAGGATGATCAGCTTGGAGCTTCTCAAGCAGCGGATTCTGGAGCAGGGCGAAGGAATCGGTTCGGACATTGTGAAGGTTGATATGTTTCTGAATCATCAGATCGACGTGGAATTGCTCTGCGAAATCGGCAAGGAATTCCATCGGCTTTTTGCGGCTGCATCCATCAATAAAATCGTGACGATCGAAGCATCAGGCATCGGAATTGCGTGCATTGCCGCGCAATATTTTTCCGTGCCTGTTGTTTTTGCTAAAAAGGGGCAAAACAAAAACGTCGGCAGCGACGTTTACACGGCCAACGTCCATTCCTTCACCAAGGGCACCGACACGGTCATCGGCATTTCCAAGAAGTATCTGCACGCCGACGACCGGGTGCTGATCATCGATGATTTCCTTGCCAACGGCGAGGCCTGCAACGGCCTGATCGACATCATCGAGCGCCAGGCCGGCGCGGAGGTGGCGGGCATCGGCATCGTGATCGAAAAAGGCTTCCAGCTCGGCGGGCAGGCCCTGCGCGCGCGCGGCTATCATGTGGAATCCCTTGCGGTTATTCAATCCATTGAGAACGGCAACATTCTCTTTGGGTAAATAATAATATTTATATGGAGGCAAACATCATGAAGAAGTTCTCGAAGATCCTCGCAATTTTCCTGGCCCTTGCGCTCGTGCTCGGCTTTGCGGCATGCGGCGGCAAGGGTGAACCCACGGATACGCCCACCGCAGCGCCTGCGGACGAAACCACCGCAGCCGACGCCAACGCAGCTTATGCCAACATCAAGATCGGCCTGATCTGCCTGCACGACGAAAACTCCACCTATGACAACAACTTCATCAAGGCGTTCAAAGAGGTTCAGGCTGAGCTCGGTCTTGCCGACAGCCAGGTCATGATCAAGACCAACATTGCGGAAGACGACGCCTGCTACACCGCGGCTGCAGAGCTTGCGGAAGAAGGCTGCAACATCATCTTTGCCGATTCCTTCGGCCATGAGACCTATATCCTGCAGGCCGCGAAGGAATTCACCGACGTACAGTTCTGCCACGCGACCGGCACCCATGCGCACACCGAAAACGTGCCCAACTTCCACAATGCCTTCGCTTCCATCTATGAAGGCCGCTTCCTTGCCGGCGTTGCCGCGGGCATGAAGCTCAATGAGATGATCGACAAGGGCGACATCACCGCCGAGCAGGCGAAGATCGGCTATGTCGGCGCGTTCCCCTATGCCGAAGTGAAGTCCGGTTACACCTCCTTCTTCCTCGGCGCCCGCTATATCTGCCCGAGCGCAACGATGGAAGTCACCTTCACGAACTCCTGGTTCGACATCGCGCTTGAGAGAGAAGCCGCCCTCAAGCTCATCAACGACGGCTGTGTGCTCATCAGCCAGCATGCGGACTCCGAAGGCGCTCCCAAGGCCTGCGAAGAGAAGGGCGTGCCCGATGTTTCCTACAACATCGACACCGCTTCCATCGCGCCGAACACCGCGCTGATCTCCTCCCGCATCAACTGGGCGCCCTACTACAAGCTCGCCATTGACGCGGTTGTGAAGGGCGAAGCGATCCCCGCCGACTGGACCGGCACCATCGCGACCGGCTCCGTCGAGCTGCTCAAGCTCAACGAGACCGTCGCTGCCGAAGGCACGCAGGCGAAGCTGGACGAAATCATGAATCGCTTTGAAACCGGCGATCTGCATGTGTTTGACACCGCCACCTTCACCGTCAAGGGCGAAACCCTGACCACCTACCTTGCGGACGTGGACGACGACGGCACCTTCACGGGCGAGACCGAAGCGGTTGCCGACGGCTACTTCCATGAGAGCGAGTTCCGTTCCGCGCCGTATTTCGATATCGATATCGACGGCATCACGATCCTCGGCTAAGCAATTGCAACAGGTTTTGGGCGAAGCACTTCGCTTCGCCCAAACTTCTTTTATTTCCGAAAAGAATGCAGCGCCGCGGCGCTGTGCTGTTTTCAGAAATAAGGCAGCCCCACACAAATCAGGCGCGCACCGCTGCTGCGCGATGCCGCCGAAAGGGAGGAAGCGTATGGCAAACCCCGCCATTGAACTGAGAAACATCACCAAAGTCTTCGGCAGCATCGTTGCAAACAAAGACGTCAGCCTTACCGTTTATAAAGGGGAAATCCTTTCGCTGCTGGGCGAAAACGGCAGCGGCAAGACCACGCTGATGAATATGATCTCCGGCATCTACTTCCCGGACGCCGGCCAGATCTTCATCGACGGGCAGGAGGTCGTCATCCGCTCCCCGAAGGACGCCTTCGACCACAAGATCGGCATGATCCACCAGCATTTCAAGCTCGTCGACCGCTTCACCGCGGCCGAAAATATCGTGCTGGGTCTGAAAGAAAAAGGGAAATTCAATATCAAGGACGTCGAAAAGAAGGTCGCGGAGATCAGCGCCCGCTACGGCTTTGAGATCGATCCTTCCAAGAAAATCTATGAAATGTCCGTTTCCGAAAAGCAGACCGTGGAAATCATCAAGGTGCTGTATCGCGGCGCGAACATTCTGATCCTCGACGAGCCGACCGCCGTGCTCACCCCGCAGGAGACGGAGAAGCTCTTCGCCGTGATCCGCAACATGCGCGAGGACGGCAAGGCAATCATCATCATCACCCATAAGCTCCACGAGGTGCTTGCCGTTTCCGATAAAGTGGCCGTGCTGCGCAAGGGCGAATACATCGGCACCGTGGAAACCAAGGACGCGACCGAATCGATCCTGACGGAAATGATGGTCGGCAAGAAGATCAGCCTGAATATCGAGCGCTCCGAGCCGAAGGACGCGGTGGACCGCCTGTGCGTGGAGCATATCGACTGCGTAAGCCGCGACGGCGTGCGCATTCTGAAGGATATCTCCTTCACCGCCCGCGCCGGAGAGATTCTCGGCATCGCCGGCATTGCCGGCAGCGGTCAGCGCGAGCTGCTCGAATCCATCGCCGGCCTGCAGAAGCTGCACAGCGGCAGCATCATTTATCACAACCCCAAAACCGGCGCGCAGGAAAATCTCCGCGACAAAACGCCGACGCAGATCCGCGAGCTCGGCGTGCGGCTCTCCTTTGTGCCGGAGGACCGCCTGGGCATGGGCCTGGTCGGCAACATGGACATCATCGACAACATGATGCTGCGCAGCTACCGCAAGGGCAAGACCATGTTTCTCGAGCGCAAAAAGCCCCGGACGCTCGCGGAAAAGATCATCAAGGATCTGGAGGTCGTCACGCCCGGCGCCACAACGCCCGTGCGCAGGCTCTCGGGCGGCAACGTGCAGAAGGTGCTCGTCGGCCGTGAGATTTCCTCCTCCCCGACCGTGCTCATGGCGGCCTATCCCGTGCGCGGCCTGGACATCAATTCCTCTTATTTGATTTACAATCTGCTCAACGAGCAGAAGGAGAACGGCGCGGCCGTCATCTTTGTCGGCGAGGACCTCGACGTGCTCATCGAGCTTTGCGACCGGATCCTCGTGCTCAGCTCCGGGTGCGTGACCGGCATCGTGGACGGACGCACCGCCGATAAAAATGAAATCGGTCTGCTGATGACCAAAGCGGAAGGAGGCGCTGCAGAATGAACAAACCCGAAAAGGCCGCAAGAGAGCCGCTGTTCCACATTGCGAAACGCAACGGCATCGCCTGGTGGAAGGCCTGGATCATCCGCGGCGTGGCCATCATCGCCTCCCTGATCGTCTGCGCGCTGATCATCGTGCTGCTGACCAAGCAGAACCCGCTCGAGGTCTACGGCGCCATGATCAAGGGCAGCTTCGGCTCGCAGCGCAAATTCTGGGCGCTGCTGCAGAATCTGGCCATGCTGCTGTGCATCTCCTTGGCCGTGACCCCGGCCTTCAAAATGAAATTCTGGAATCTCGGCGCAGAAGGGCAGGTGCTGTTCGGCGGCCTGTGCAGCATGGTGCTGATGTTTGAGATCGGCGACCGGCTCCCGAACGCCGTGCTGATCCTCGCGATGCTGATCGCATCCATCCTCGGCGGCGTCCTCTGGGCGCTGATCCCGGCGGTATTCAAGGCGAAATGGAACACCAACGAAAGCCTGTTCACGCTGATGATGAACTACGTTGCCATCCAGCTGGTCTCCTTCGCCATCATGGTCTGGGTGCCCAGCGGCTCGAGCGTCATGGGCGTGGTCAACGCCTCCACCAAGGCCGGCTGGCTGCCGGACCTGTTCGGCAAGAAGTATCTGATCAATATTCTGATCGTCGCGATCCTGACCGTCGTGATGTTCGTCTATCTGCGCTTCAGCAAGCACGGCTATGAGCTCGCCGTGGTGGGCGAAAGCGAAAACACGGCGCGCTACATCGGCATCAACGTCAAAAAGGTCATCATCCGCACCATGATCCTCTCCGGCGCGGTCTGCGGCCTGGCGGGCTTCCTGCTCGTCTCCGGCACGAACCACACGATTTCCAAGGACCTCGCGGGCGGCAACGGCTTCACGGCCATCATGGTCTCGTGGCTGGCGAAATTCAATCCCCTGCTGATGGTCATCACCTCGTTCCTGATCGTCTTCCTGCAGCGCGGCGCCGGTGAAATCGCAACGAATTTCAACCTGAACACCAGCATCGCGGATATCCTGACCGGCATCATCATCTTCTTCATCATCGGCTGCGAATTCTTCATCAACTATCAGATCAAATCCACCAAATCCGGGAAGGAGGGCAAATAAATGATTTCAACCATTGCTTCCTTCATCAACGCCGCGATCATTCAGGGCATTCCCCTGCTCTTCGGCGCCACCGGTGAAATCATCACCGAAAAGACCGGCAACCTGAACCTCGGCATTCCCGGCATCATGTATGTCGGCGGCATCTCCGGCATCATCGCAGGCTATCTCTATGAGCATTCGACTGAAACGCCCGTGCCGCTGCTCTGCATCCTGATCACGCTCGCCGCCTCCCTCTTCGGCTCGGCGCTGCTTTCCTTCATCTACGCGTTCCTGACGCAGACGCTCAAGGCGAATCAGAACGTGACCGGCCTTGCGCTGACCACCTTCGGCGTGGGCATCGGCAACTTCTTCGGCGGATCGCTCCTCAAGCTCTTCAACGAGAGCGGCTCCATCTCCCTGATCAGCACCGGTCTGGCTTACAAAACGAGCCTGCCCTTCGCGGACAAGCTCGGCCTGTTCGGCAGGACCTTCCTCTCCTTCGGCTTCCTGGCCTATACGGCGGTCCTGATCGCACTCGTTTCCTCCTATGTGCTCAACCGCACGCGCACCGGCCTGAACCTGCGCGCGATCGGCGAAAATCCCGCGACTGCAGATGCGGCCGGCATCAACGTCAACCGCTACAAATACCTCGCGACGATCATCGGCGGCATGATCGCGGGTCTCGGCGGCCTCTACTTCGTGATGGATTACACCGCCGGCGCGTGGACGAACAACGGCTTCGGCGACCGCGGCTGGCTGGCCATCGCCATCGTGATTTTCGCGCTGTGGAAGCCGAAATCCGCGATCTGGAGCTCCTTCATCTTCGGCGGTCTGTATATCATCTGCGTGTATATCCCGGGCCTCTCCTCGAGCTCGAAAGAGCTGATCAAAATGCTCCCCTACGTTGTGACGATTCTGGTGCTGGTCTTCATCAGCGCAAAGAAGAAAAAGGAGCATCAGCCCCCGCAGAGCCTCGGTCTCTCCTATTTCCGCGAGGACCGCTGAGCACAATCGAATTATTTCAACCGCGCCTGCCCCGATACGGGACAGGCGCGTTTTTCTGCATAAAAAAGCTCCCGCACATTTCTGCACGGGAGCCGGAATCACAGTATTCTTATTTGATCATGCTGGCGACTTCGGAAGCGAAATCGTCGGCCTTCTTCTCGATGCCTTCGCCCTTGGCGAAACGGGTGAAGCCGGTCACCTTGATGCTCGCGCCGAGCTTCTTGGCCACGTCCGCCACATAACCGGCGACATTGCCCTCAAACAGGTCGGAGCGGACAAACGCCTGATTCAGCAGGCAGATTTCCTTGATCTGCTTGTTCACACGGCCGTCGATCGCCTTGCCGAAGATCGGGTTCGCGGCAAACGCCTCTTTGCCGGCCACTGCGACCTGCGCAAGCGCGGCAACCGCTTCCTTGGAGAGGAAGTTGAAGAGGAACTTGTTGTTCTTCTGCTCCTCATAAGCGGCGACGTCCGCATCGCTCCAGAGCTTGTCGCTCAGGGTCTGCTCAATGGCCTTGAGCAGCACGGGCTTGGGCAGCGTGTCGGGCTTGTTCAGCGCGCTCTCGATGGTGATGTTTCTCATCTTGGCCAGCTCGTCGGCAGAGATGTCCGCCTCGCTGAGATACTCGGGATTCATCGCGGCGACCTGCATGGCAATGTTCTTGCCCATGGCCTGGAATTCGTCGGAATTCACGTCGGCGTCGGTCTCAAAGGAAACGAGCACGCCCACGGAACCGCCGGCATGGATATAGGAAGCGACCGTGCCCTCCATAAGAGCAAAGCGGCGCAGCTTCATGTTTTCACGGATCTTCAGGAACAGCTCCTGGATCGCATCGGCCACGGAAACGGAACCGTCCGCGATCGTTGCGGCAGACAGCGCGTCCACATCGGCGGGCTTGACCGCCACGACCGTCTTTGCGATCTGATTGGCCAGCGCGACGAACTCGGGGTTCTTGCCCACGAAGTCGGTCTCGCAGTTGAGCTCCACGAGCGCGGATGCATTCGCATCACTGTAAACGCCGATCACGCCTTCCGCGGCAACGCGGCCGGCCTTCTTCGCAGCAGTGGCAAGGCCCTTCTCGCGCAGGATCTCAACGGCCTTATCCATATCGCCGTCAGCCTCGACGAGCGCCTTCTTGCAGTCCATCATGCCGACATTGGTCTTCTCTCTGAGTGCCTGAACGTCTTTCGCTGTAAATGCTGCCATGATTATTCCTCCTCTGCCTCTGCCTCGGCTTCTGCGACGGGCGCATTCTGCTCGCCCTGCTTGCCCTCGATGACAGCGTCGGCCATCGCGCCCGCAATCAGGCGGACAGCGCGGATCGCGTCGTCATTGCCGGGGATCACATAATCGATCTCATCGGGATCGCAGTTGGTATCAACAATCGCCACGATGGGGATGCCGAGCTTCTTCGCCTCGAGAACGGCGATGCGCTCCTTGCGGGGGTCGACGATGAACATCGCAGCGGGCTGCTTCTTCATGCCGGTGATGCCGCCCATGAATTTTTCGAGCTTTTCGATCTCAAGCGCGAGCTTGGCGCTCTCCTTCTTCGGGAGCAGATCGAAGGTGCCGTCGGACTCCATGGTCTTGAGCTGCGCAAGACGTCTGATGCGCTTCTGAATGGTGTTGAAGTTGGTGAGCATGCCGCCGAGCCAACGGGCGTTGACATAGGGCATGCCGCAGCGGGTGGCCTCATCCTTGATGGATTCCTGCGCCTGCTTCTTGGTGCCGACGAACAGGATCTCGCCGCCGTCCGCAGCGACCTCGCGCACGAAGAGATAAGCTTCTTCGAGCTTCTTGACCGTCTTCTGCAGGTCAATGATGTAGATGCCGTTGCGCTCGGTGAAGATGTAGGGCGCCATCTTGGGGTTCCATCTTCTGGTCTGGTGTCCGAAATGGACGCCTGCTTCGAGTAATTGCTTCATGGATACGACTGACATTGTTTTTCCTCCTTTTGTTATTTGTATCTAATGTCAGATACGAACCGCCGCAGCGCCTGATTGCCGACACGCCGGTTGCCCGGCGCACACTCGGTAAGAATAGCGCCGCGTGTGATTTGCCGTGATATTATAGCACAGGTTCCCCTGAATTGCAAGCATTATTTTAAGTAATTGAAAAGATTTTTATGCTTACGCGCGATGCCATTTGACGCCCTGCGCGGTATCCTCGAGCACGATGCCCATCTCCTTGAGCGCGTCGCGGATGCGGTCCGCCTCCGCCCAGTTGCGCTCCTTACGCGCCTGCGTGCGTGCTTCGATCATCGCATCGATCTCGGCGTCGAGCGTTTCGGTCTTGCGGTTGTAGACCAGACCCAGCACGCCGGTCAGCTTGTCGAACACCTCGGCCGCATAGGTCAGGTCGCCCTTGGAAGCGCCCTTGCCCAGGAGGCTGCCGTTGATGTCGCGCACAAGCTCGAACACGGCGGAGAGGCCGTCGGCGGTATTCAGGTCGTCATCCATCGCCTCGATGAACTGCGCCGTGCGCGCATCCGCAAACGCCTTGACCGCATCGCTGCACGCGCCCTCCGGCGCGGTCTGCAGCTCGAAATCCAGGCTGTCGCGGCAGGTGTAAAGCCGGGTCAGCGACGCCTTGCACTGCTCGATGATCTCGATGCTGTAGTTGATCGGGCTGCGGTAGGAGGAGGAGATCATCAGATAGCGGATCGGCTCATAGCCGTAGACCGCCGCCACGTCGCGCACGGTTTTGAAATTGCCCAGAGATTTGGACATCTTCACGTTGTCGACGTTGATGTAGCCGTTGTGCATCCAGTAATGCGCGAAGGGCTTGCCGGTGAAGCATTCGCTCTGCGCGATCTCATTCTCATGATGCGGGAAGATCAGATCCTGCCCGCCGCAGTGGATATCGATGCTTTCGCCGAGATAGCGGCCGACCATGGCGGAGCATTCGATGTGCCAGCCGGGACGGCCCTTGCCCCACGGAGAATCCCAGGCGGGCTCGCCGGGCTTCGCGGCCTTCCAGAGCGCGAAATCCATCGGGTCGCGCTTGATTTCGCCGACCATGATGCGCGCGCCGGCCTCGAGCTCCTCGAGCGGCTGATGCGAGAGCTTGCCGTACTCCGCAAAGGTTCTGGGGCTGAAATACACGTCGCCGTCCGCTTCATAGGCATGTCCGTTTTCGATCAGGCCGCTGACGATGGCGATGATCTGATCGATGTTTTCCGTCGCCTTGGGATGAATATCCGCCGGGCGGAAATTCAGGCCCTTCGCATCCGTCCAGAATTCCTCAATGTACTTTTCGGCAATCTGATCGTAGGTCGCGCCCTCTTCGTTGGCGCGCTTGATGATCTTGTCGTCGATGTCGGTGAAATTCTGCACGAACGTCACCTTGTAGCCGCGGAATTCCAGATAGCGGCGCAGCACGTCAAACACGCAGATCGGCCGCGCGTTGCCGATATGAATGAAGTTGTAGACCGTCGGGCCGCAGGCGTAAATCTTTACTTCGCCCGGCGTGATGGGCACAAAGTCCTCTTTATTTCTGGTCAGCGTATTATAGATTTTCATTTGAATTCTCCTCCCGGGATTGTTTCAACAGATTGATTTCCGCTTCCAGCCGCGCGATCTCCTGCGCGACCGGGTCGGGCACATGGATCTGGTCAAAGGAATCCACGCGCACGCCGTCCAGCCGCACGACCCGCGCCGGCACACCGACTGCCGTGCTGTTGGGCGGAATGTCCGTGAGCACCACCGCGCCGGCGGCGATTTTCGCGTAGTCGCCGATCTGCAGCGGGCCGAGCACCTTGGCGCCCGCGCCGACCATGACGCCGTTGCCCAGCGTCGGATGGCGTTTGCCCACGTCCTTGCCCGTGCCGCCGAGCGTTGCGCCCTGATAGATCGTGACGTCGTCGCCGATCTCCGTCGTTTCGCCGATCACAACGCCGGTGCCGTGGTCAATGAACAGGCGGCGGCCGATCCTTGCGGCGGGATGAATCTCGATGCCGGTCTTCTTGGAGCAGCGCTGCGAGACCCAGCGCGCCAGAAACAGCAGATGGTGCCGGTAGAGCCGGTGCGCAATGCGGTACATACAGATCGCCTTGAAGCCGGGGTACAAAAACAGGATCTCCAGCGCCGACCGCGCGGCGGGGTCACGCGCGAGGAAGCAGTTGATATCCTCTTTGATGGTCCGAAACATGCAGTCCCTCCCTGAAAACAAAAAAGCCTCCGTGGCCCGATGGGCCACGGAGGCGCAGAAAGCGCGGTTCCACTCCGGTTTTTCTCTCAACATAGCCTTAACGCGGCCGAAACGCACGGGGATACTCCGTTCCCCCCGTGTGCCGCTGCGCGCACTTCGCCGCCGGGCGCAGACGGATCTTTTCAGCTGCCGATCCGCTCTCTTGCTGCGCCGGATGCCGGTTACTCTTCGCAGTGATCGCATCCATTGTAATCAACTTCAGTTGCATTATATGCGTTTTTCTGAAAAAAGTCAATGCAAAAAGCAGACAAAAGCGCCTGCGGGGAAGGCGATATTTTGTGGATTCTATACGACGCCGCCCGCTCAGCCGGCCACATCGCGGCCGAGCAGATCATAGTCATTGACGCCGATGACCTCCGCGCGCACAAAGGCGCCGGGCTGATAGCTGCGCTCGGAGGTGAAGATCATCTTGCCGTCGATCTCCGGCGCATCCATATAGGTGCGCCCGGAATAGCTGTCCGTATAGGGATCGTAATCCTCCACGAGCACCTCGTAGACTTTGCCCACGCGCGCGTCGTTTTTCTCCGTGACGATCTCGAGCTGATCCTGCATGATGATCTCGCCGCGCCGCACCTTGACGTCTTCCTCCACCTGATCCGGCATGTCATAGGCAGGCGTCCCCTCCTGCGGGGAAAACGCGAAGCAGCCGAGCCGGTCGAATTCGATCTCGTTGACGAATTCGGCCAGCGCCTCGAATTCCTCCTCGCCCTCGCCGGGGAAGCCGATGATGAAGGTCGTGCGGATCACAACCTCCGGCAGCGCCGCGCGGATCTTTGCGATCACTTCGCGCAGGAACGCACCGTCGCCGCGGCGGTTCATCCGCTTCAGAATGCCGTCATCCGCGTGCTGCAGCGGCAGATCGATATAGGGCAGGATCTTCGGCTGGCGCGCCATGGTTGCCAGCAGCTCATCCGTGATCTTATCGGGATAGAAATACAGCATCCGGATCCAGTGGAGCCCGTCGATTTCGCACAGCGCATCCAGCAGCGCGGGCAGGCGCAGCTCGCCGTAGAGATCCATGCCGTAATTGGTCGTATCCTGCGCGATGAGGATCAGCTCCTTCGTGCCCGCGTCCGCGAGCGCGCGCGCCTCCTCGATCAGCGTTTCCATCGGCACGCTGCGGTAATCGCCGCGGATGCCGGGAATCGCGCAATAGGTGCAGCGGTTCGAGCAGCCGTCCGCGATCTTCAGATAGGCCCAGTATTCGGGCGTTGTCAGCAGACGCTCGCCGGTCAGCGGCAGACCGGTATTCTCCGGCAGCAGGAAGAGCGGCTCGCCCGCGATCACACGGTCCACGAGTGCGGCGATCTCGCCGTTTGCGCCGATGCCGATCACAGCGTCCACTTCCGGCATCTCCTGCCGGATTTCCTCCGCGTAGCGCTCGACCAGACAGCCGGTGACGATGATTTTGCCGACCGTCCCCTCTTTTTTCAGCTCCGCCATGTCCAGAATGTTCTCGATCGCCTCCTGCTTCGCTTCGTCGATGAAGCCGCAGGTGTTGACGATCACGGCATCCACGCCGTCATAGCAATCCGCGATCTCAAAGCCGTTCGCGTCCAGCTGCGCAAGGATCCGCTCGGCGTCCACCTGATTTTTGGGACAGCCGAGAGAGATCATGCCGATTCTACGTTTCATCAAAATCCGCCTCCGATTTCACCCGCCGCAGGGCGGTCTGAATGTCCGACCAGCCGTAGCCGAGCCGCTGCAGGGCGGCAACGGTCCTGCGCAGCCCTTTTTCATCCTCCAGACTGCGGCTGAATCGGGTTTCCAATAATTCTATGATACGCAAAACGGGGTCAAAGTCAAGCCCCTGCGCGATTTCCTGCACAATTTCCCTGTCCACGCCGCGCCGCTGCAGTTCATATTCCGCGCTGCGCAGGCTCATGCCCTTGCTGCGGATGAGCGTTGCGGCCAGATGCTCCGCGTACCGGCGGTCGTTCAGATAACCGTAGTCCTGCAGCGTTTCGCACGCCGCCAGCGCCGCGTCGCGCGTGTGGCCCTTCGTCACCAGCTTCTGCACCAGCTCTTTTGCCGCATAATCGCGCACGGCAAGCAGTCGAAGACCGCCCAGATAAGCGCTGCGGGCGCGGACCGCCTCCAGAAAGGCAGCCTGCGCCTGCAGATCCTCGATTTCGTTCACGCCCGCATAGGGGCTGCCGAACCAGTATTCGGCGTCGACGGTGCAAAGATACGCACCGTCACAGTGCAGATGGATTTTATTCTGTCTGCCGCGCTCCGCTTCGATCCTCATGCCTCGTCGTCATCCACAACGATATCCAGCTTTGCGCGCGCGCCGGCCTTCGTCGTGGGCACGGCGGGCGCGGCAGGCGCGGCCGGCTCCGGACGCGCGGGCTGGCGGCGGACCTTGGATTTCTCCGTCGCTTCTTTCAGCGCGGCGGTCACCTTCTGCTCGATCTCGGCATAGATCTCCGGATCGTTCAGCAGCGCTTCCTTCGCGTTTTCGCGGCCCTGCCCCAGACGCATATCGCCGTAATAGAACCAGGCGCCGCTCTTCTGAAGGATGCCGAATTTGACGCCGAGATCGATCACCTCGCCGTCCTTGGAAATGCCGCGGCCGTAAAGAATATCGAACTCTGCCTCCTTGAACGGGGGCGCAACCTTATTCTTAACAATCTTTGCGCGCGTGCGGTTGCCGATCAGCTCGTTGCCGGGACCCTTGAGCGCTTCGATCCGGCGCACCTCAATGCGCATGGAGGCAAAGAACTTCAGCGCGCGCCCGCCGGTGGTCACCTCGGGGTTGCCGTAGACCACGCCGACCTTTTCGCGCAGCTGATTGATGAAGATGATGATCGTGTTGGATTTCGCCACGGCGCCGGCGATCTTGCGCAGCGCCTGCGACATCAGTCTGGCATGCGCGCCGACATGGGAATCGCCCATTTCGCCCTCGATCTCGGAGCGGGGCACCAGCGCGGCCACGGAGTCGATGACCACCACGTCCAGCGCGCCGGAGCGCACCAGGGATTCCGCGATTTCCAGCGCCTGCTCGCCGTTGTCCGGCTGGGAAACCAGCAGCGCGTCCACATCCACGCCGAGGTTGGCCGCGTAGCTGGGATCGAGCGCGTGCTCGGCGTCGATGAAGGCCGCCTCGCCGCCGTTCATCTGCGCCTGCGCAATCACGGTGAGCGCGAGCGTGGTCTTGCCGGAGGACTCGGGGCCGTAGATCTCAATAATGCGTCCGCGCGGCAGACCGCCGATGCCGGAGGCAGCGTCGAGCGAAACCGAGCCGGTGGAAATCGCTTCCACATTCATCGCGGAATTCTCGCCCAGGCGCATGATGGTGCCTTTGCCGTACTGCTTTTCGATCTTGGCGATCGCCGTTTCCAACGCTTTTTTCTTATCATCCATGGTTCTGACTCCTTCAAATTGGTATCAAACAAATGTTCTATCGCTATTCTATACGAAATCGCCGAAAAAATCAAGAGCTTTTTCAAAAATAATCCCGTTTTTTTCAATTTTTTTCGAAAGTTTTGAAAAAAATAAAAAAATGCTTGCATTTTCGGCGGAAACCTGCTAAAATGTCTTCTGTTAATGACTAAAGAAGGAGGTGCGACATATGGCAAAGTGTGATTACTGCGGCAAAGATGTTGCATTCGGCATCAAGGTTTCCCATTCTCACAGACGTTCCAACAGAACCTGGAAACCCAATGTGAAAAGAGTGAAAGCGATCGTCAACGGTTCCCCCAAGCGCGTTTATGCTTGCACCCGCTGCCTTCGTTCCGGCAAGGTTACCAGAGCCGTCTGATTGCAATTGATGCATGATCAAGAGACCGCTGCGCGCGGTCTCTTTTTCTGTCTGCGCCGCGGCCGTTTGGCAATCTTGACGAATGACTTGTGTCCCGCCGCCCGACCGGCCACAATCCGTTGTGCGGCGGCGGCCGCCGTCTGCGCAGTTTGCCGAAATCCGCCGCAAAGGGAAAAATCAGTTCCATTTTTGATGAAAATATAGTATAATAATTATCTATCTATTCTATGAAAGACGGCGAACACCATGCGTTATTCCATCAACCCCAACTGCTTCAAATCCACCTTTGCCGTGCCTGCGGCGCTGGTGGATCAGCATATCCGCCTGGCAAATGAGCATCAGCTGAAGGTGCTGCTCTGGATTCTGCGCAACGATCCGGTGCAGCCGGATATCGCCGCCATGTGTCAGGCGCTGAAGATCGACCCGGCAGACGCCGACGACTATCTGCAATACTGGGTGCTGACCGGCGTGCTGCTCACCGACGGCGCCGCGCCCACGCCGATGCAGGCCCCTGCCCCCGCTGCGACAACGCCGACGCCCGCCCCGCAGCCGCACGCGCCGCCGAAGCCGGAGAAACCGACAAGTGCGGAGATCGCCGCGCGGCTCGAGGAAGCGCCGGAGCTTGCGGAGCTCGTGCGCGAAGCGCAGCGCATGCTCGGCAAAACGATCGGCTACAACGGCCTTTGCACCCTGCTCGAGCTGCATGACCACTACGGTCTGCCGACCGAGGTGCTGTTCATGCTGATCGAATACTGCGTTTCCGTGGGCAAAACGAACTACTCCTATCTCGCTGCCGTCGGCGCCGACTGGGGCGCGCGGGAGATCGATACGCTCGAGCGCGCGGCGGAGCAGATCGAAGCGCTGCGCAGTGCGAACAGCCTGTGGAGCGGCATTGCGCGCGCAGCCGGGCTGAAAAATCCGCGGCCGACGCCCAAGCAGGCAGATTTCCTGCACCGCTGGCAGTCGGAATGGGGCTTTGACGAGGCGATGATCCTGCTCGCTTACGAAGAGATGGCGGAGCACACCGGCAAGCTCAGCTTCACTTATATGGACAAGGTCCTGCAGCGCTGGCACAATGAGGGCCTTTCGACCCCCGCGGCGGTGAAAGCCGCGGCGCAGGCGCGGCACGCCGCGCAGCAGACGGCCGGGCAGAACGCGGCGCAGACCGCCTCCTACGACATCGACGCATTCCGGGATCAATCCCTGCACGGCAGCCTGCAATATAAAAAGAAAAGGAAGACGGACGCATGAGCTACAGCAATTCCACACGTTCAAAAGCAACGCAGATCCTCGCGGAGCGCCGCCGGAAGGCGCAGCGGCTGCAGCAGGCGCATCACCTGACTGCAACGGAAAAGCTCCCGGAGATCGCGGCGTATGAAGCGCAGCTGGCCGAAACGGGGCTGGCGGTGGTCAAGGCGCTCTCCATGGGCAAGGACGGCGAGAGCTACATTGCGCAGCTCTCCCAGATGAATCAGACCGTGCAGAGCTGCATCCGCGCGTTGCTCGTGCAGGGCGGCTTCCCGGCGGATTATCTGGAAACGCCCTACACCTGCAAGCAGTGCGAGGATACGGGCTTTGTGGGCGGCTACGCCTGCGAGTGCCGCAAAACACTGCTGGCCGAGCTTTCCAGACAGGCGCTCGAATCGGTCGCGCCCAGCGCGCAATGCACCTTCGACACCTTCAGCCTTGACTACTATCCCCTGCCCGTGGATGCGCAGCTCGGCGTTTCCCCGCGCAAGCGGATGGCGGAAATCCTCGACTACTGCCGCTCCTACGCGGAGGACTTCGGTCCGGACTCCGAAAGCCTCTATATGCACGGCGCGACGGGGCTGGGCAAGACACATCTTTCCCTCGCGATCGCGAACACCGTCACGGCGCAGGGCTATTCCGTCATTTACGATTCCGCGCAGAACCTGCTGGCCGCGCTGGAGCGGGAAAAATTCGGCGGCGGCACTGGCGAGCGCGCGCAGGAGCTGCTGGACTGCGACCTGCTGATCATCGACGATCTCGGCTCGGAGTTTTCCACCTCCTTCACGGTGGCGGCGGTCTACAATCTCATCAATACGCGCATCAACCGGCAAAAGCCGGTCATCATCAGCACCAATCTGACCGAAACGGAGCTCGAGGCGAAATACTCCCAGCGCATCACCTCCCGCATCATCGGCAGCTATGTTTCTCTGCTGTTCCTGGGCAAGGATATCCGGCAGATCAAAAAATACAACGAAGCATGAGGCAGTATGGATATTATTCAAGCACTCGCAACTGAATATCACCTGCAGCTCTGGCAGGTCAAAAACACCGTCGCTCTGATCGACGACGGCAACACGATCCCGTTCATTGCGCGCTACCGCAAGGAGGCGCACGGCACGCTGGATGATCAGACGCTGCGCGCGCTGGCCGACCGGCTCGACTACCTGCGCAATCTCGAGAAGCGGCGCGAAGAAGTGCGCGGCCTGATCGCGGGGCAGGACAAGCTGACCGACGACCTCTCCGCAGCGCTGGATCACGCGGCGACGCTCGCGGAGATCGAAGATCTTTACCGTCCCTTCCGCCCGAAGCGCAAAACGCGCGCCTCGGTCGCAAAAGAGAAAGGGCTGGAGCCGCTGGCGGACGTGATCTATGCGCAGACGCCGGACAGCGATCCGCCGCTCGTGCTCGCCGCCGCTTTTGTCAATGAAGAAAAGGGCGTTGCCACAGCGGAAGAGGCGCTGCAGGGCGCGCTGGATATCATCGCGGAGTCCATCGCGGACAACGCGGACATCCGCAAGCGTCTGCGCAATCTGTTCACCGTTTCCGGGATCGTGACAGTCAAAGCGGCCGACCCGGAGGCGGAAAGCGTCTATACATTATATTATGATTATCAGGAGCCCGTCAGCCGCATGGCCGGGCACCGGGTGCTGGCCATCGACCGCGGAGAGCGCGAAAGTTTCCTCAAGGTCTCGGTCACGCTCGACCCGGTAAAGGCGGCCAATGTAATCACGCGCGCCACGCTCTCGCCGCGGGAAGCGCCCTGCACCGAAGCCGTGCGCACGGCGGGCGCGGACGCCTATGACCGGCTGATCAAGCCCTCCGTGGAGCGTGAAATCCGCAATCAGCTGACCGAAACGGCCTGCGAGGGCGCGATCAGGGTCTTTGCGCAGAATACGAAGCAGCTGCTCATGCAGCCGCCGCTGAAGGGCAAGACCGTAATCGGTCTGGATCCCGGCTACCGCACCGGCTGCAAGATGGCCGTGGTGGACCGCACGGGCAAGGTGCTGGATACAGGCGTGCTCTATCTCACGCATTCCGCCGCGCAGCGCGCGCAGGCAAAGGACACGCTCAAGCGTATGATCCGCGTGCATCACGCGGACTGCCTCTCCATCGGCAACGGCACGGCGACGAAGGAAACCGAGCAGTTTGCCGCCGAGGTGCTTCGGGAGCTGGACTGCGGCGTGACCTATATGGTCGTCAGCGAGGCCGGCGCGTCCGTCTATTCCGCCTCGAAGCTGGCCGCCGAGGAATTCCCGCAGTATGACGTTTCCCTGCGCAGCGCGGTTTCGATCGCGCGCCGCCTGCAGGACCCGCTGGCGGAGCTGGTCAAGATCGACCCGCGCTCCATCGGCGTGGGGCAGTATCAGCACGATATGCCGCAAAAAGCGCTGCTTGCCGCGCTGGACGGCGTGGTGGAGGATGCGGTCAACGCGGTCGGCGTCGATCTGAACACCGCCTCCGTCCCGCTGCTCTCCCGCGTGGCCGGCATCAACGCCGCCGTGGCCAGAAACATCGTGACCTACCGGGAGGAAAACGGCGAATACCTCAGCCGCGCCGCGCTGAAAAAGGTGCCCAAGCTCGGCGCGAAAGCCTTTGAGCAATGCGCAGGCTTCCTGCGCGTGGCGGAGAGCAAGGAACCGCTGGATAATACCGGCGTGCATCCGGAGAGCTACGCCGCCACAAAAGCGCTGCTGCAGATGCTGCACTTCACGCCGCAGCAGATCGGCACGCCCGCGATCGCGGAGATCTCCGCACGCGTGCAGGCCGCCGGCGCGCCGGCGCTCGCGGAGCAGCTCGGCATCGGCGAACCGACGCTGCAGGACATCGTCAAGGAGCTGATCCGCCCCGGCCGCGACCCGCGCGAATCCCTGCCGCCCCCGCTGCTGCGCACGGACGTGATGGATCTCAAGGATCTCAAGCCCGGCATGGAACTGCAGGGCACGGTGCGCAACGTGATCGATTTCGGCGCGTTTGTGGATATCGGCGTACATCAGGACGGTCTGGTGCATATTTCGCAGATCACGGACCGCTATATCAAGCATCCCTCCGAAATTCTCAGCGTCGGCGACGTGATTACGGTCCGGGTGCTGCAGGTCGATCCGGTGAAAAAACGCATTTCGCTGACGATGAAACGCGAAAATGCAGTCAAAACGAAATGAGGGCAGAATGATGATAAAATATCAGCTTTGGGAAGGCAACGCGCCGGGCTTTGATCCGGCCTGCGGCGATTTTCAGCCGTTCATGGAGATTTTTCCCGCGCCGGGCAACGAACCCGCGCCCTGCATCGTGATTTTCCCGGGCGGCGCCTATGCCTTTGTCAGCCTGGAAAACGAAGGCTATCCGATCGCGGAGCTTGTCAACGGACACGGCTATGCCGCGGCGGTCGTGCATTACCGCGTCGCGCCCTACGCCTATCCGACGCCGGTGCTCGATGCGCAGCGCGCCGTGCGCGCCGTGCGGTATCATGCGAAGGAATGGGGCATTGATCCCGACCGGATCGGCACGATCGGCTTTTCCGCCGGCGGCCATCTCTGCTGCATGTCCGCGCTGCTGTTTGACGACGGTCTGCCTGCCGGCGACGCGATCGACCGCACCTCCTGCCGCATCAGCACCGCCGCCCCCTGCTACGCCGTTTCCAGCCTGGACAGCGCCATCACGCACATGGGCACGCGCGAGAATTTCCTGGGCGCGGAGAATACCGATGCGCGCGCCGCAGCTTTTTCCGCAGAAAACATGCTGCGCGACGACGCACCCGCCTTCTTCATCTGGCACACCGCAACCGACGACGCCGTTCCGGTCGCCTGCGCGCTGCGGCTGGCCGATGCGCTGATCCGGCGCAGGCTTTCCTGCGAGCTGCTGATCTATCCCGAAGGCCGCCACGGTCTGGGCCTTGCGCAGGATGAACCGCTGGCCGACGGCTGGCCGGACGCCTATCTGCGCTGGCTCGATGAACAATATCGGAAATAAGATTCACACAGCGTCCGTTCACCGACGGGCGCTGTGTTTTTCTCTGCCGCAGACACATCCCGGCGTTGTCCGCATACACTGACACTGGAGGGCGCGCATTCCCCGCCGCCGCTCCGGCCCGCAGGCGCCCTCCGCATGCTCCCGGAAAGGAGGAACCAGACGCTTGCAACCCTTCTATAATCAGGCAATGCTTTCCTATAATAATATCGTCACCGCGTCCAACCTTGTGCGCGGCACGCTGCGCACGGCGCTGCAGGTGACGAAAACGCCGGTCAAGGACACCTACGTCCACGGCGAGGAACTCACCTATCTGATCAGCATTCAGAATACCGGCGACACGGCGTTCACGGGGCTGACCGTCACCGACAATCTCGGCGCTTATACCTTCGGCACGGGCACGGTCGTACCCCTGACCTACGTCGACGGCACGCTGACCGTGCTCGCCGACGGCGTGCCGGCCACCGGTCCCGTCGTGCAGGAAACGGATCCGCTGACGGTGACCGGCGTCAATGTGCCGGCCGGCGGCAGCGTTGTGATCGCCTATGCCGTGACCGTCAACAGCTATGCGCCGCTCGGCGCGCAGGCCGCCGTGACCAACACCGTCACCGTGGACGGGGACGGGATGACCGCGCCGATGACCGCGACGGCGGAGATCACCGCCGCAGACGACGTGACCCTCGCGATCACCAAATCGATCGATCCGAATCCCGTCACCGAGCGCGGGCAGGTCACCTACACCTTTGAGATCTGCAACTACGGCAGTCAGCCCGCCACGGCCGCGGACAACGCCGTGCTCACGGATCAGTTTGATCCCGTGCTCTCCGCACTCACCGCCACACTCAACGGCACGGCGCTGACCGCAACAACCGATTACACCTATGACGAAGACAGCGGTCTGTTTGAGACCGTTGCCGGCGTGCTCACCGTCCCTGCCGCCGCCTATGCGCAGGATCCGGAAACCGGCGCGTGGAGCATCACGCCCGGCCTTGCGACGCTGGCCGTTACCGGCACGATCTGAATCGCAGAAAAAAGCGAGGCCCGCGCAGCAGCGCGGGCCTCATTTTCGATTATCATTCTTTATTTTTTCTTTTTCGATTCTTTATCCTTATCGACCGGATTGGCCTTCAGCCAGGCGACGGTGTCTGTGAGCGACTCGGTTGCGGTCAGGGGCGCGAAGCCCAGCTCCTTTCTGGCCTTCTCGTTGCTGAAATGGCAGTTCTCGCAGATCTTTTCAATCGAAAACACGGTCAGGATCGGCGGGATCTTCAGCAGCCTGAACAGCAGCCGGATCACCGGCAGCATCGTCAGCAGGAAGCGCTTGCTCAGCCGGATGCGCGGCGCGCGCTTGCCGTTGATTTTGGCGAGCGTCGAAATGAAGCGGTCGATCGTCATGCGCTCTCCGCTCAGGAAATAGCTCTCGCCGCCCTTGCCGCGCTCCGCTGCCGCGATCATGCCCTTGGCCACGTCCCGCACATCAATGAAGTTATAGGCGCCGAAGCCCAGGGAACAGGGAAACAGGCCGCGGTCATACAGCCGGATCATCGTGCAGACGCTGTTTTTGCCGTAAATATCATCCGGCCCGATGCAGCAGGAGGGCATCACGACGCAGGTTTTCAGCGTGTCGTCGGAGGCGTCGAGCACATACTGGCTGGCCGCCGCCTTGGATTTGGCGTAGGCGTCCGGCACGGCGTCGGGGTCGAACCGCTCCGGCTCCGTCATCAGCGCGTGGCCGGGCGCGGCAGGCACCGCGTCCACGGAGGACACGAACACGAGATTCTTCACCCCGCAGGCCTTGCAGGCGTCCGTCACCTGCTTTGTGCCTTCAAAATTCACCTTCCAGACCAGATCGTCCTTGGTGCCGGTGATGTCGATCAGCCCCGCCACATGATAAACCGTCTCCGCGCCGGCAAACGCGGCGCGCAGCTTCTCCGGCTCATTGATGTCGCCGAAGACCTTTTCGCAGCCGAAATGATCCAGCTCATGGGAATCATGGCGCAGAAACAGGCGGATTTTTTCGCCGCGGGCGGCAAGCTCGCTGACCAGCGCATAGCCGACATAGCCGCGCGCGCCGGTCACAACGGAAATCTTATCCTGCATAACAGTTCCTCAATTTGTCTAAATTTTGACATTCTTGTCTGAATCTAATTATACCATAGTTTGGTTTTTTGAAAACAGACAAAATGCAGGAACTGTCGGTTTTTCCCTTCCGCGTATTATTCCTGTGCGGTGCGGGTCAGGTTTTTCATCCAGTTGAAGCGGTTGATCTTCACCGCCGCCACGAAGCATTTGAGGATCTGGTCGCATTTCAGGCAGGCGAACACCACCCAGGGCGGCGCGCCGAAATGCGCGGCGAGCAGCGCCGAGGGCAGCACGATCAGCAGCACGAAAATCGCGTCATTCTTGAAGACAAAGCCGATATCGCCGCCGGATTTCACCAGACCGAACAGGCAGGCGGCCTGATAGCAGGTGCCGATCATCGTCACGGAGAGCACCGTGCAGAACTGCCGGGCGAAGCCGGCCGCCTCCGGCGTCACGCCGCCGTAGAGCCGGATGAAGGGCCCCTTCAGCAGCGCGATCATGCCGCCGGTCAGCAAGCCGAGGCAGAGGAAGAGCAGCTGCGTTGTGCGCGCGTATTCCTTCACCTGCTCCGTGCGCCCCGCGCCGACGGCCTTGCCTGTGATCACCCCCACGGCGGAGGCCATGCCGTTCATCGCCACATAGGCGAGCGTATTCATGGAATTTGCGATGCTCGCCGCCGCCGTCACCGCTGCGCCGAAGCGCCCGAGGATCATGGAGTTGCCCATCATATTGACGCCCCAGATGATCTGCCCGCCGACGATCGGCAGCCCGTAACGGATGAAATCGCGGCGCAGGAGAGGATCGGTCTGCAGCAGGTCCCGCACACGCAGCCGCAGCCGCTGATCCATGCGCAGCACATAAAAGAGCATGATGGCCGTTTCG
Organism: Clostridia bacterium; assembly: GCA_017428525.1. Classification (GTDB taxonomy): domain Bacteria; phylum Bacillota; class Clostridia; order Oscillospirales; family Acutalibacteraceae; genus CAG-177. Next base: position 39,773 of record JAFRQQ010000027.1, read on the forward strand.
ATCACGCGGGCAATCAGCGTTGCCGCCGCCGCGCCGCGCACGCCGAGTGCGGGCAGGCCGAGCTTGCCGAAAATCAGAATATAATTCAGACTGATATTGAAAACCAGTGAAATCGCGGAAACCGCCATGCCGATGCGCGCCACCTCGACGCTGCGCATGGCGGCGATCAGCGCCTGCGTGACGCAGAAGAAGGCATAGGACAGGCAGACGATCCGCAGATACTGCGCGCCCTCGGCGATCACGGCGGGATCCTGCGTGAATAAACGGAGGACCCGCGTCGGGAACAGCAGACAGATCAGGGAAAGCAGCAGCCCGAAGGCAAGGGAAAAATGCACGCCGATGGCGATGATGCGCTTGATGCTGCGCACGTCCTGTTTCCCCCAATACTGCGCGGCAAGGATCAGGATCGCGCCCTCCACGCCGCCGGAAAACAGCTGCAGCAGGGTCTGGATCTGGTTGCCGAGATAGACGCCGGAGATCGCGGCGTCCCCCAGCGCGCCGACCATCAGGTTGTCGGCGAAATTGACCGCAAAGGTGATCAGATTCTGCAGCGCGACCGGCACGGCCAGCGCCGCGAGCGTGCGGTAAAACGTCTGATTCCGCGTGATCCATCGACGGTTGGTTTCCATTTGCTTCCCTTCTCCCGTACCGGCAGCCCGCCGGCGTTTTGCGGATACTATTATACCACAGATGCGAAAAAGATACAATCCGTCCCGCGGTTTTTGTTGCATCTTCCGCACAATTATGCTAGACTGAAGCTATCAAGCAGACAGGAGGTCTTGCGTATGCTGCGAATCCTTCGCGCGGTCGTTGCGCTGGTTGTCGCCGCCCAGCTGCTGTTCGGCGCGCTGCTGAACGGCGGCGCAGGCGGCGGCGAGGTCACAAAGCCGGTATCGGACGGCGTTTCGCAATTTGCGGATCCCTTCATCGGCACCGGCGGCATTCCCTGGATGTGCGGAATGCTCAGCCCGGCGGCTGCCGCACCCTTCGGCTGCGTGCGGCTCGGGCCGGACACCTGTGCCGTCGGCGGCCTTGCAAAAATCAAGACGAACACCTCCGGCTATTACTATGAGCACCGGCACCTGCTCGGCTTCAGCCTGAGCCGGCTGTCCGGCACCGGCGCGCGGGATTACGGCATGTTTCGCGTCACGCCCGCCGCGGGGAGCGGCTGCAAACCGCAGCCGGCCGCGCTCGCCTTTTCCCATCAAAATGAAGCCGCGACCCCCGGCTATTATGCGGTCGATCTGCCCGGGGCGGCCGTGCAGTGCGAGATGACGGCCACCGCCCACGCCGGGCTGCTGCGCTGCACCTTCCGCACGGAAAAAGCCGCCGGCCTTTATCTGGACGCGGCCGCGTGCCTGAGCGGCGGACGCACGGAAAACGCAGAGATCACCGCAGATCCCGCCGCGCGAAGCCTGACCGCGCAGGTGACGCTCTTCGGCGTATTCTCCGGCCGTTACGGCGGGCTGCCGGCCTATCTCTATGCGGAATGGGATGCGCCTGCCGCCGTGACCGCGCACACCGCCGCCGGCGATCTACCGGGGGCTGCATCGGCCGTGGGCGAGGATGCAGGTCTGCTGCTGCAGTTCGACGGCTGCAAAGGCAAGCCGATCACCCTGCGCATGGGGCTGAGCTTTGTCAGCGCGGAAAACGCGAAGGAGAATCTGCTTGCGGAGGTCGGCGATCAGTCCTTTGACGAGGTGCTGCGGTCAACGCAGGCGCAGTGGGACGCGCAGCTGGGCGCGATTGCCATCGACGCGGACGACGAAACAAAAACCGTATTCTATACCGCGCTGTACCACGCGATGCTCATGCCGACCGATTTCACCGACGTCAACGGCGATTACCGCGGCTTCGACGGCGCAACGCACACGGCGGCGGACTTCACCTACCGCACCGACCTCTCGCTCTGGGATACCGTGCGCAACGTCCACGCGCTTTATACGCTGATCGCGCCGGAGATCCAGCAGGATTGCCTGCAAAGTCTGCTCTGCATGGCGTCGCAGGGCGGTCTGCTGCCCCGCTGGCCGCAGGGCGGCGGCGAATCCGGCTCGATGTTCGGCAATCCCGCCAACATTCTCTTTGCCGAAAGCTATCTGAAGGGCGTGCCGTTCGACCTCGAGGCGGCCTATGCCGCCGTGACGACGGCGTCGGAAACCGAACAAGGCCGCGAGGGCATTGAATTATATAAAGAATACGGCTATCTGCCGGACGATCTGACCGCGCGCTATTCCGTCTCCAAAACGCTGGAATACGCCTGGGAGGACGCCGCTGCCGCCGTGCTGGCCGAAGCGACGGGCGAGCAGGACGCCGCCGACGCGCTGCGCACGCGCGCGCAGAATTACCGCAACCTCTGGGATGCGGATACGCAGTATTTCCGCCCGCGCAACAGCGACGGGAGCTGGGGCCGGATGATCACGGGCATGACCTCGTTTTTTGACGATATTTTCGGCACGGACATCTTCAAAGCCTACTGCGAGGGCAGCGCCCGGCAGTGGCGCTGGAGCGCGCTTCACGATCCGGACGGCATGGTCGCCCTGTTCGGCTCGAAGGAGGCCTTTGCGCGGGAGCTGAACGCCTTCATGGAGGACGCCGCGCCGACGCTCGGCTTTATCGACCCCGGCGCAGGCTACTGGATCGGCAATCAGCACGACCTGCACACGGCCTACCTTTTCAATCATGCCGACCGCCCCGACCTGACGCAGAAATGGGTGCGCTGGACGCTGAAAAACCGCTTCAGCACCGCGCCGGAGGGGCTCGACGGCAACGACGACGGCGGCACGCTGAGCAGCTGGTATGTCTTCTCGGCGCTCGGGTTTTATCCGATCGCGGGCACGGACCGCTACTGGCTCGGCTCGCCCTGCGTTGACAGCGCGGCGCTGACGCTGCCGAACGGCAGCACGCTGCGCATCGAGGCGAAAAATCAAAGCGAACGCAATGTCTATGTTGCTGCCGTCACGCTCAACGGCACGGCGCTGACCGAACCCTTCCTGACCCACGCGCAGCTGCTCGAGGGCGGCACGCTGACCTTCACCATGACGGATACGCCGAACTGACAAATAAGAAAAAACGCGCCCCGGAGGCAGCCTGAACGGCCGCTCCGGGGCGCTGCTGTTATGACATTTTCAAACGCGCTTTACTGCACTTTCTTTTTCCGCAGGATCAGCATAATAATCAGCACGGCGATCAGGGCGACGGCGGCAACTGCGGCAGCTGCGGTGAGGATGAGCGTGCGGCGCGTATACGTCGGCGCGGCTTCCTCTATTTTGTCGAGGGTCTGCTGGAATTGAACCTGACAGCCGTTCTTCTCCGCATAGGCCGCGGCAGGGCTGCCCTCCTCGCAGATGACGGTCATCTTGCCCTGCTGACTTTCAAACGCATGGTCGCCGAAGCGGTAAACGCTCGCGGGCACAACGACCTCGGTCGCCTGCGACTGCGCGAAGGCGTTGTCGGCCACGCCGATCACGGGATGGCCGTCGATCTTCGCCGGAATCTCCACGCGCTGCGCCGTGCCGCAATACTGCACGATCAGCGCCTCGAGCTGCTGCAGGATGTAGCTGAAATCCTCAAAGCGCAGCAGCACATAATCCTGCCCGTCGAGCTGCACCGTGCCGCTGCCGTCCGGGGAGGTCGGCGAGGTCACGATCGCCGGCAGCGTTGCCTGCGTGAGGGTGGTTGCGGGGGTCTTCGTCGTTGCGGCGGGCGTGGTGGTCGCGGCGGGCTTGGTGGTAGCGGCGGGTTTGGTGGTGGCAGACTTGGTCGTTGCGGCGGGATTCGTGGTGGCGGATTGTGCGGTCGTCGCCGGCTCCGCGCCGAGAGAGGACAGATTCAGTTCTAAAGCGGGACGTACGCCGACATTGGTGTCATAAGAACAACAGGAGTAGTTGACGTTGCCTTCGTAGTAGACACTGCACGTAATGTCAGAGTCGTAGCCGGGCGAGCGCAACCGCCAAAAGGAGTATCCGTCGTAACTGCTGCCACTTTTATGACACACAAACAGGCCCTGACACTTTGCATAGTCACTGCCTTTTGCCTGACGGGCAGAATCATAGGTTGAATAGGATGTGCTGAATCCGTAACTGCTGTTCAGGACCTCATCATAGGAGAGCAGAAAGACTTTTTCGTTTGTATTTTTACTGTCGTACTTTTCGAATCCTGTTGCTCCGTTTAATGTATTACACCCTTTGTTGGTATGCGATGCCGACTCAATTTTGTTTTGTTGGCTCTCCGTAAATGCCATTGCGTAAAAATCATTGTTCAGCCACGTTCTCAGCGAGGACGTTTCCCAATCGGAAGTGTACGCCCCTTTATCGTTATAACGCTCGCTATCACTGCTGTTATACTTTATATAGTTGGAATACGGCTGGCTGTCAATGATCGTTTCACACATCACAAAGCTGGTGGAAGCGTCAAGCACGCGCCATCTCAGCGGCTCATATTTGAACCAGTAAACTGTATCGACGGAATATCCATTCTCGTCCTGAAATGAGCTTGACGCACTCAATCTGCCTCCTGTCCAAAAAGGACGATATTGGGAGAACGTCACGCCCCTGTATTTGCCGCCGTTAAAGCTTACGTCCTTGTAGCGCATATAATCAGACGCCGTCATCAAACCGTCTTCCCTATCACCCGTCCCGCTGTAATAACCGTAGCTTCTCCATGTACCGCCCTGCGCGTTCAATGCAGCCCCCATGGAGGCAGTCACGTCGGTCTGCGGGTAGCTGCCGAATTCGATGATATCGCCGGTTTTATAGGTCGCCGCGCGGGCGGTCAGCCCCGGCGCAGCCGGACCGCAAATCACCGCCGCGCACAAAAGCAGCGTCAAGGCCTGCCGCAGTTTCGTTTTCATTTTCATGCACCCTCCGTTCACCGCCCGAGCGGTTATTTCAATTGGAATTATAAATGATCAGCCGCAAAATCGCAAGCAGATTTTTCATGCATTTTCAAAGCGCGGCGCAGAAAATCGTAGGGAACGCCCGCCGTCGGATTATGCCGGATGCGGCGGCACGCATCTATGCGTGCCCTACCGTGCGTCGCCGGCGACATCCATGCCTTCCGCGGCGCGGCGCAGGTGATACAGGCTCTGCAGCCAGGCGGGCCAAGCCGCGCTCTGCGCTTCCAGCGCGGCCAGGCGGCGTTTGCCGACCCGGCGATCGAGCAATGCGAACATCCGCTCCAGCGGGTTTTCGGACTGCAGGCTTTCGCCGATCGGCTGATTGCGATAAGCGGCGAGCGCTTCGCAGAATTCCTCATCGGTATATTCCGTGCGTTCCTGCATCGGTGTCTGCGTCAGCAGATTCCAGAATTCCTTCCAGTATTCACGCATGCCGCGCGGATGCGCAGCTTCCTCTGATTTCATCCCCTGCGCGATAAAATATGAATTGACGGTTTCCCATGAGAACCGTTTCACAGTTGCGCCGTCTATGAGCAGCGAAAACATGCAAAGCTCATCCATATCCGGAAAAGAGACGCATTGCCAGCGCACGCGCCCGCGCAGGGATTCCGCGAGCATCTCCTGCTCCAGATACCTGCGCATGCCGCTCCAGGAGCCTTCGATCTTTGCCATGGCCGCCCCTTCCCTTACGGCTGCGTGGGCACGGGATGCCCTTCGTTTGCCGTTTCGATCGTCAGATAGTTATTGCGCGCGGCATAGGCCCATTTCATGCCGAAGATCCGGCAGCAGTCCGGCAGGGGCATAAAGAGCTGCCGCTGCTTCCCGCGATAGACCGGCGCCGAGAGCTGCACCGGGCCCTGATCCGTTTCGGCAACGGCGCTCCCCTCGGTGAAGACCGCGCGTTTGCCGTAGACGGCAAGGGTCACCTTGCCCGCCTCGCGCAGCACGTCGCCGCCGATGAAGGCCACGAGCGTGGCGAAGGGCACGCGCCAGATCCCGTCGATCTCCTCGGGCAGAATTTCGGACATGCACAGCCCGGGATCGACGCCTTTATAGAACATCCGCGTGCGGCCCGGGCCGAAGACCGGCGCGATCCGGCGCGGCAGAATTTCATCCTTCTCTTTATCGATGACGCATTCGTCCACGATCCGCCCGTCATTGAGGCGGGAGGTGATCGTCAGCTTCGGCCCGTCCACCTCGACGAGGGCGTACGCCGCGACCTTCTCCTCCTGCGGATAAAACGCGCAGTGCCAGATCTTGTCGCAGGTCTTGGTGCCGGGCGGGTTGAAGTTGCCGTTGCCGAGCTGATAGTGCACCGTGCCCTCGGAGGGGCGGTCAAACAGCTGCTCGTTGCGGATCGGATAAGTGCGCGAGAAATTGTGCTCATGGCCGGAAAACAGCACGTCGAGGCGCTCCATGCACGGGCGCATCATCGGGAAGCCGTCGTCATTGGAGAGATTCGGCCCGGCGTAATACATCGGGAAATGGTAGGCGCCGAATTTCCACGTCTTGTCACAGGCGTCAAGATCGCGCATCGCCCAGTCGTTGACCAGATCCGGCTCGTTGACGCCGAAAACGATGAAATGGCAGTTACCGTAATCAAACGCATAATTCTCCGGCCGCCAGCCTTCCGGACCGTTCAGCGGATAGGCGCGGCCGAGGATCGTGTTGAAAAACGCCGCCGGCTCCGCGTAGTAACGGTTCCTCTCCTCCGGGAAATAGATCTCGAAGCCGCGGTTGTCGTGATTGCCGCAGCACATCATATAAGGCAGGGATTCGACGATCCCCTCCATGCCTTCAAACATGGCGTTCCACTGGATTTCATGCTGCCCGTTGTTGGTGTTGTCGCCCGCAGTCAGGATGAAGCGCACGTCCGGATGCTGCCGCAGCACATCCTTGAGAAAGGCGTTGAGCTGTGAATAATCCGGATTGTAGTGGTCGTCATCCTTCTGATGGTCGGAAATGGCGATGAACTTGAACTTTGTCAGGTCGCGCGGGGCGGTCGTGAAGCGGTATTCCGCGCTGCGGTGCGCCGCGGAGCCGCAGGTATACCAATAGGCCGTATCCGGCATAAGGCCGGTCAGCTGCGCGGAGAAATAATGCGAAACGCTCACGTCGCTCTGAAACACCGTCCTCTCCGCCGGGACGGTCTGCACCGCGCCGTCGGCGGCGTGAAAGGTGACAAAGCCGTCCTCCACCGCCGCACTCGCGCGCCAGGTGACGGTCATCGTCGTTTCCGGATCGCCGGAGATGCTGAGCATGATGTGATCCGGCCGTTCTGTTGCGAAGCGGTAATTCGGCTGCCGTTCCATAGAAATCCCTCTTTCTCTTTCCGTTTTTTGCGGGTTATTCCGCAAGCGTGACGCGCAGCAGCGCCGCCCCGTGGGCGGGCACCTGCGCTGTCAGTGCCCCGCGCGTGACGCAGTGGCGGCTGTGCTGCCACAGGTCGTCCACGGCGTACTCGACGCCGCCGACCGCGATTTCCGTCACGTCGAACGCGATCTCCCGCGCCGCGTCGTCCGTATTGAACAGCGCGACATATTTGCAGTCCGGGCCGTCCGCGACCCAGACGATCTCTCCCCTGCCGTCCAGCTCGCAGCGGCGGTGCTGCCGCGCGCGGGACGAGGTTTTGAGCATCTCGATCAGCGCCGCATTCTGCAAAAGCGACAGCGTAAAGGCGTCGTTTTCGCGCAGTTCCGCGCCGATCATCAGGGGCGAGCGGAAGATGCACCAGAGCGTGAGCATCGTGATCTGCTCCGCGTGCGTGAACCGCGTCGGGCGGCCGGGCACACCGTCGAACCGGTCGCACATCTGCAGGCGGCCGATGGGCAGCATATCGCAATCCGGCCACGCGCCGGGCTGCACATAGGGCTGCCAGCGGCTGCAATAATCAAACATCTCATGCAGGCGGTCCCAGGCATCCCAGAAATCGCCGGTCATGCGCCAGAGATTCGCGTTGGCCGCCAGATGCGCGTGCTCCGCGATCGGCGCCGGTCCCGGCGACAGGCTCAGGACGATCGGCCGGCCGCAGCGGTCGATCGCCTTGCGGATCATCTCGATCTCGCGCCGCGCGGAATAGGGCTGATCCTTCAGAAATTCGGTGTTGGCGATATCGTCGCATTTGACGTAATCCACGCCCCACGCCGCATAAAGGGCGAACAGGGAGTCATAATAGGCCTGCGCGCCGGGCGCGTCGGGATCCACGCCGTACATATCGGTATTCCATGGGCAGATCGAATACTGCGCCGCGATCTGCCGCGCCGTGACGCCGTCGCAGAGGATCGGCGTATTCCGGTGCACGGCCTGCCGCGGGATACCGCGCATGATGTGGATGCCGAATTTCAGCCCCATGGCGTGGATCTTCTCCGCAATCGGGCCGAAGCCCCTGCCGCCGGCCGCCGAGGGAAAACGCTCCGGCGCGGGCAGCAGGCGGGAATAATCATCCATGCACAGCGGCGCGAAGTTGTGATAGGCATAGCCGTCCGCCGTCGGCTCCGACCACTGGATATCGCAGACCACGTATTCCCAGCCGTAGGCCTTCAGATGCTCCGCCATATAGGCGGCGTTGGCAAGCAGGATCTCCTCGGTGACGGAATCGCCGTAGCAATCCCAGCTGTTCCAGCCCATCGGCGGGGTCGGGGCAAACTGTCTGTGCATGTTATTCCTCCTTCCGGTAGATCCGCAGCCCGAACGCCGCTTCCGTTTCAAACGCGGTGAGCGCGTCGAGCTTTGCCTGATCCGTCCGGCTTGTTTTATAATAATAAGGCGTCATCTGAAACAGCGCGCGGATCTGCGCGGGATCCTCCAGCCGCAGCGTGCGGCGCAGCGCCGTTTCCTCCGCCGTGCGAAAGCCCGGCAGCGCCGCCGGCGGCACGGTGTTGGCATAGGGATGCTCATAAATCGCGGCCTTGAGCGAAAGCAGATGCTCCTCGAGCGGGATCACCCGCAACAGCAGACCGCCGGGCCGGAGCACGCGCAGGAATTCCGCGGGTGCGGCCGGGGCGAACACCTGCAGGATCACGTCGCAGGACGCGTCCGCCAGCGGCAGCGCAAACGCGCTGGCCACGGCCAGCTGCGCGCCCGACAGACGGCTTGCGGCAAAGCGCAGGGCGTCTTTTGAAATATCCACGCCCAGCACGCAGGCGGGTTTTCCGGCATCCGCGAGCGCCTTCGCGGCGGCAGCGGTGTAATAGCCCTCGCCGCAACCGACGTCCAGCAGCACGGCGTTTTCCGGCGCGGACTGCACCAGACGCGCACAGATTTCGTCGCACAAAAAGCCGTAGCCGCCGCCGTTGAGAAACGCCCGGCGGGCGCGCACCATCAGCGCGTCGTCCCCGTGCCGTTTGTCGCCGGAGCGCTGGGACTGCAAAAGGTTGACATAGCCGGATTTTGCGCGGTCATAGCTGTGGCCGGCCGGGCAGACCAGCCGCTTCGGCTCCGCGGTCAGCGGCGCACGGCAGACCGGGCAGCGAAAGCCCGTCATACCGGCTTGCGGCAGCGCTCGATCCGCTTGATCATCGCGCGGCCGATCCGTTCCATAAAGACCTCGCAGGCGGGGATCAGATCGTTCGGGAAGCCGCGCAGGAAATTGTCGGCCTCAAAGGTGAACTGCCCCTGATAATCGATTTCGCCCAGCGCGCGGAGGATCTTGTCCCATTCCATATTCATCGTGAACGGGATCGTGTGGCTGTCATGCAGGAAGTCGTTGTCGTGCACATGCAGGCAGCCGATGCGGTCCCTGCCCATGGCGCGGATCATATCCGCCGCGTCCTCGCCGACCAGACCGCAGTGGCCGAGATCCAGGCAGGCCGTGAAATACTTCGGATCCAGCGCGTCGATATAGGCGTTGAAGTCCCGCGCGTCGCTGCAGACATTCGGCACGATGCGCCAGCCGGCGGGCGTTTCCCTGCGGCCCCACATATTTTCCACGGCGATCTTCACGCCGAACTTTTTCGCATACGGCTCCAGCATGCCGTAAAACTCCAGATTGCGCTCCATCTGGTATTTTTTGTACTGCACGGGATGCACCACGCAGATCTTCGCGTCGAGCATGCCGGTGATTTCCAGCGCGCGCACGATGCGGGGAAACATCTTCTCGTTGTAGTCGTCGTCGCCGTCCCTTGCGGGCGGAAACGGCGCGTGCGCCTGCGCGAAGGATTTGCCGTAGCTTTCCGCGATCGCGCGCAGCATGCGCACATGCTTTTTATAGGCGAGCGTGTTGAGCAGGCCGTCGTCGTCCGACATGGAAAACATGGAATAATCCACGCCGTCAAAGCCGCAGTTGCAAAGGATCCGCACGGCGTCGGCATCCCCGAACCGCGTGGACAGCACATCGGTCTGATTGATCAGTTTCATGCGTATCTTCCTCCCCTTCGGTTGCGTTCTTTCATAGAAATCATTATAAAACAAATCGGCTGTTTTTGCAACATTTCGCAAAAAAATGTTGCCGGAAAGGTTGACTTTTTTCAGGCGCAAAAATATAATATTATCTACAATATTCATTTTCTATGCACTGATCATGCAGATCAACACCGCCCGGGCTTCGCAGGCAGCGCGGTGAGAAGAAAGAAGGGCGCCGACATGGCAAAAGCGGAATACAGAAGCGCGATCCGGTCCAAAACGCTGATCAAAAAAGCGGTTGCGCACCTCCTTCAGCAGAAAGATCTTTCCAAAATCACGGTTTCGGATATCATCCGGGAGGCCGACATCAGCCGCGGCACCTTCTACGCGCATTATCCCGACGTCTACGGCGTTGTGGCGCAGATCGTGGAGGAAGAGCTGCAGAGTCTGGTCGCCTTTGTGGACGAGGTCGGCATGGAGTTTGCGGAAACGCAGCCAGAGAAATTCATCGCGCAGGTCTGCGCCTATCTGGAGAAGGACCGGGAATACTATAAATTTCTCGTGCACACCAACATTCTGGATGATTTCATCAAGCGGCTGTTTTCCATCTATTACGAACCCCTGCTGACGGATCTTCTGGAGCAGGAAAAATGCAAGGATGCAAACGAAGCGAATATCTATCTGCTCTATCTGACCAGCGGCGTGCGCAGCGTTTTGCTCGGCTGGCTCAATCAGGACCTGCAGGGCACGCCGGAGGAGATCGGCAACATCCTCGGCAGCTTCATCCGGCTGATCAAGCAATACTACAATTAAGATGCAAAGCCCATCGGCAACGCGTTCCGGCGCAGACCGATGGGCTTTTTTATGTATTCAGGTGAACAGGCCGAGCAGGCCGTAGGAAAAGGCGGTCATGATCAGACCGGCAATCAGCACACCGGCCGCGATGATCGGCAGCGAGGTGCGCATGCGGATATCCAGCAGCGCCGCCACCAGCGCGCCGGTCCAGCCGCCGGTCCCGGGCAGCGGGATCGCCACAAGCAGCAGCAGCCCCCAGTTGCGCAGGCGCTGCACCTTTTCGCTCTTGCGGCGGGAATGCGCCTCGAGCCGCTCCACAAGCGGGCGGGTGTGGTCAAAACGCTTGAGAAACGCGAAGATCCTGCGGATGAACAGCAGAATGAAAGGAATGGGCAGCATGTTGCCGATGAAGCAAAGTACAAACGCTCTGAGCAGCGGCACACCCAGCAGCTTTGCGGCGATCATGCCGCCGCGCAGCTCGAGCACCGGCAGGAGCGAAATCAGAAACACGATCAGCTCCTTGGGCACCCCTGTCCCGAACCACTGCACAAGCGCATTTGTGATGGATTCCGTCATGCAAGCGGCTCCTTTCAAATGATTTTTTGCTCAACGAGATAATCGTGCGCGCTGCGCAGAATGTTGCGGTCGTTGATAAAGCGCAGGGTATCCATGGCGCGGTCAAAATTGAGCCAGATATAATCCTCGATCTCCTCGCGCTGGATCGTCGTCTGCGTATCCGCGGTCTTGGCCAGGAAGATCGTGACGGATTTTTCCACCTTCCCCTGGATCGTATATTCCGATTTGGAGGCGAACTGCGGCAGGATCTGAATGTGGATGCCGGTTTCCTCGAGCACCTCGCGCGCGGCGGTCTGCTCAAAGGTCTCGCCCTTTTCGACGTGCCCCTTCGGGAAGCCCCAGTGCGTGCTGCGGCGGTTTTTGATCAGCAGATAGCGGATCTCGCCGTTGATGTTGCGAAACACCACCGCCCCGCAGGAGCGTTCATACAGGCATTCGAGCTTATGCGGCCGGTTGCCCTCCGCAAAGGCGATCGCATCCTCGATCTGATATGAAATGAAGCGCATGCTTTTGGGCGCGACCACATAGACGGGCGGGCGGCCGTCGCCGCGGCGAATCACGGCGATCACGCGGCCGTTGAAGGTGCGCACCGGATGCGAAATGCCCATGATGTAGGCTGCGGGGGATGCGTGGTCGAAGCGCTTTTTGCCTTCGATGCTGCCGTAATTCAGCGAATACACATAGCCGAATTCCCGGTTGACGGAGCGGATCGGATTGGTGACCCGCACGCGGACATAGTTGCCAAGCAAGAGAATCACACCTTTCGGACGGCGCAGCCCGAAATGCGCAAAGCGCATGGGTGAAGCGGAGGAAAGACCTCCGGCGCTGCAGCGAAGGATCCGGATTCCGTCCGAATCAAGTCGGCAAGGACAGAGCGGCATGCGGTTCCGCACCGATCCCGCAAAAGAAGAAACACGGTATGTAGGCCGGGATCATGCGGCGGGATCGAAAAAACGGGCGAAAGGGATGCGTGTGATCGGATCCGCACGCGCGCAGGGCGCTGCAGCCAGCTGCGTCGAGACTATACAAAATTTATTATACTCAATCTGTGCAAAGAACACAATAGTTTTTTCTGATTTTTCGCTTTTTTTCGGATTTGACGGCAGATGCCGCCTAGATGTGCGGCGATTTTATGAAAAACGATCAAGCCGCGGCGCGTATTCGCTGCAAAATCGAAAAGAAAGGCTTGTATTCTTATATAAAATATGATAGAATTATTTATCTATAAATTCCGATCCTGGAGGTGATTGCTGCGTGAAACGGATCCTGATTGCGGATGACGAAGCGCGCATCCGGCGCCTTGTGAGCGATTTCCTGAAAAATGCCGGGTTTGAAACCGTGGAAGCCGTGGACGGCAGAGAAGCCATCGAGAAGTTTTTTGCCGACGGCGCGATCGACCTGGTGATCTGTGATATCATGATGCCGGAAGCGGACGGCTGGGAGGTCTGCCGCCGCATCCGTGAGCGCAGCCGCGTCCCCTTTCTGATGCTCACGGCCCGCTCGCAGGAATTCGACGAGCTGATGTCCTTTGAATCGGGCGCGGACGATTTTGTCACCAAGCCCTTCAGCCCCACCGTGCTGGTCAAGCGGGTGCAGGCGCTGCTCAAGCGCGCGGAAACCACCGGGCTGCGCAATGAGGGCGAGGTCATCTCGCTCGACGGGCTGACGGTCGATCTGCCCGCCCACACCGTCACGCTGCAGGGCGCGCTTGTGGAGCTGACCAACAAGGAGCACAGCATCCTCGCCAAGCTCATCGCCAGCCCTGACCGCATTTTCACGCGCGACCAGCTGCTCGATGATATCTGGGGCATGGATTTCACGGGCGACGCGCGCACGGTGGATTCCCATGTGGCGCGCCTGCGCACAAAGCTCGGCGCCTGGGGCGACGCGCATCTGAAGACCGTCTACGGCGTCGGCTATAAGATCGAGGTGGAAGCGCGGTGAAGCGGCTGATCGAACGGCTCCATCTCAACCGGCTCCGCGCGAAGCTGTTTGCTGCGATTCTGGCCGTGCTCGTGCTGCTGCTGACGCTGATCAACCTGTTCAGCCAGCCGATCCTGTTTCGCGTTTTCGCCTACAACACCTACCGCACGCTGACGGCGGCGGCGGACCGCATTGAATTCTATTCCCCCTCCTCCGTCACCTATTATTTCGATATTTACGCCGTTGCGCTCAACAACAACATCACCTTTGAAATCATCACGCCCGACGGCACGATCGGCTACACGACCGAAAACGGCGGCTCCGCGATGAGCGACGAGCATTTCCCCTCGTCGAATTCTCATCCGATGCACAATGAAACCGTCCCTTCCAACAGCTACCGCACGGCGCTGCACTACAGCAATTTTGAGATCCGCAAGCGCATCGCGACCAACGCGGAATATTTCGTCTATACGCGCGAGACCGATCTGGGCGAAACGATCTATCTCTACGCCACCGTGGCGGACGTGGAATCGGTGGTCAACGTGGCGGGGCGCGTGTTCTCGGCCATCAGCATCACGCTGATCGTCGCCATTTCCGTCGTATTCTACCTGCTGGTTTCCAGATTCACCCGCCCGCTCATGGAGATGAACGACATCACGCGCGACATGGCGGCGCTGAATTTCGAACGCAAATGCGGCGATTACGGCGAGGATGAAATCGGGGAGCTGGGCCAGAGCATCAACACGCTCTCCACAACGCTGGACGCCACGCTTCTGGACCTGAAGGATAAGAACCGGCAGCTCGAGCTGGATATCGAGCACCGGCATCAGCTGGATAACGCGCGCAAAGCCTTCATCAGCAATGTTTCCCACGAGCTGAAAACGCCGATCGCCATCATTTCCGGCTACGCGGAAGGCGTGTGCGAGGGCATCAGCGACGACCCGGAGGTCATCCGGGAATACTGCCAGATCATCCATGACGAAAGCGTCAAGATGAACGCGCTGGTCGTGGAGCTGCTGGAGCTCTCGAAGCTGGAAAGCGGCGTGCAGCCGTTTACGCCGGCCCCCTTCGATCTCGGCGCAAAGGCGCAGGCGATGTTTGCGCATCTGGCGCTGCAATTCGAGCAGCAGGCGATCCGCGCGGTCAACGAAGTGCCCGTCGCCCTCCCCTGCTACGCGCAGGAGGATAAGATCGAGATCGTGCTGCGCAACTATCTGACCAACGCGGCCGCCCACTGCGCGGGCGAGAAGCGCATCGTGCTGCACTGCGAAGACTGCGGCGACACCTGGAAGATCACCGTCTTCAACACCGGCGCGCAGATCGCCGCCGAGGATCTGCCGGAGATCTGGGACAGCTTCTACCGCGCCGACAAGGCGCACGGGCGCAGCGAAAACCGCTTCGGGCTGGGGCTTTCCATTGTCAAAAGCATTATGAACAACCATCACTGCGCGTTCGGCGTCAACAACGTCGCCGACGGCGTTGAATTCTATTTCCATGTTGCAAAAGGACCTGGGTACTATGAAGAATCATCCGATCACTGACCGCATCCGGCGTGCCGCAGCGCTGCTGCTGTGCGTTTCGCTGCTCCTGCTCTGCTGCGCCTGCGGGCGCAAGGCGGAGGAGTCCGGCGTACGCACGACCCGCTCCGTCGCGAGCCGGAACACCATCACGGGCGAAACAACGCAGGCGGCGCTGCATTATACTTCCGCGTCGAAGGTCCTCGGCGAAAAGCTTGCTGCCTCCGGCCTGATCGAGCTGTACGCCGACAAGACGACCAACAGCTTCTCCGTGCTGGAAACCACGCAGAAAGCGGTCTGGAGCGCGCTGCCGACGGCGACCGACGCACGCACGCCGCACTGCCCGGACGCGGCCGTAGCCACGCTGCGCGTGAGCGGCGGCACGGATCTTTATATTCTCAACACGCAGGATCACGCCGTCGCCTTCGGCCGGGCCGGCTATGCGCCGCAGGAGAACGGCGCCGTCTTCACCTATGAAATCTTTCCGGATGAAAAAACAGCCGCCAAGGAGCAGCTGAGCAGCACGGACATCGGCTTCCGGCTGCAGGTGACCGTCACGCTGCAGGACGGCAGCATGCTCGTGCAGTGCACGCACGAAAATCTGACGGGCAATCCGAATGCGCGGATCGAATCCATTACCCTGCTCAATTATTTCGGCGCATACAACGACCGCAGCGAATCGGATTATCTGCTCGTGCCCGACGGCAGCGGCGCCATCATCAAAACCGCGCACTTTGACGAATCCTTTGAGGCGCTGACCTTTGACGTTTACGGCAGTGATCCCGCAATGAACGGGGATTCCGCCGCCGCGGCGCTGATCCCCGCTTTCGGCATGAAGCACGGCAACAGCGCCATCGTTTCCCTGATCACGCAGGGGGATTCCGCCGCCGCCATCCACGCGGTCAAGGCACAAACCACCGGCGATTACAACCGTGTATTCTCCGATTTTACCGTGACGCCGACCGCCTATGACGGCAGCACGCTCTCCGTTTCCAACCAGGAGATGGCAAGCGAGATCGGGCTGTGCTACCGCTTCCTCTCGGGCAAAAACGCAACCTACGCGGGGCTGGCCTCCGCCTGCCGCGAGCAGCTGATCCGCAACGGCGTCCTGTCGACCAAAACGGTCACGGTCGGCGATTATCTGCCCTTCTGCCTGACGCTGACCGGCGCGGTGCGCAAGCACTTCGGCCCGCTGGAATACACCACCGCGCTCACGACCTTCGAGCAGGCGAACGACATGCTCGTGCGCATGAAGAACAAAGGCATCAACAACATCAACCTGCGCTATACGGGCGCCTTCACCGGCGGCACGGAGCAGGCGGACATTGCCAACGCGCGCCTGCTCACGCGGCTGGGCGGCAGCAGCGGTCTGGAAGCGCTCAACGATTATATCGCAAACCAGAAAATGTCGCTGTATCTCGACGTGGATCTGCTCTCCTCCGCCAAGGGCTTCTCCGGCAGCGGCGCCGAAGATCTTTACCGGAATCCGGCGGCCTACACGCCAGACAACACGCTGGCGGATTATCTCGGCGAGCCGCAGACGCAGCGCCGTCTGCGCGCCTTCGACCAGTTCTCCAAGCTGATCGTTTCCGTGCTTTCCGATACGCGTTATCTGGAGTTCACCGGCTTCTGCCTCAACGACGTCGGCACGCTCCTGTATTCCGATTTCTCCGCGAACGGCCTGCTGCGGGACGCCGCCGCGGAGCGCATCCGCTCCGCCATTCCCCCGCTTTCGACCGGACGCTCCACCATGGCGGTCGGCGGCAACTTCTATATGCTGAAAAATATCGACACGATCGTCGATCTGCCGATGAAGGCCACGGCCGCGCAGAGCGGCGCGTATGTGTCCGTACCCTTTGTGCCGCTGGTGCTGCACGGCATCGTGGACTACGCGGGCGACGCGATCAACACCAGCACCAATCTGGAGGAAACCCTGCTCAAATATATCGAATACGGCGCCTGCCCGCATTTCCAGTGGAACTATGAGCCGCTGGTCAACAACACGCAGGACGACCCGTATTATTATGACAATACGATCAACACGGCGGCGGACTTCTACGCGCGCTCCAACAACGCGCTCAATGATCTGCGCGACGCGCGCATGACCGACCATTATGCCGTGGCCGACGGCGTCTACTGCACGGAATACGACACGGGCGCCATGATCTATGTCAACTATACCGACAGCGACTATGAAACGCTGGGCGTCGTTGTGGAAGCGAGAAACTTCCTGCGCGTCCATTGAAAGGAGACCGTTCCATGCCTTACATCAAAGCCACCGTCAGCAAAGAGATTTCTCCCGCCGCGCAGGAGGCGCTCAAAGCCAAGCTCGGGCAGGCGATCGCCCTGATCCCCGGCAAGACCGAGGCCTGGCTGATGCTCTCGTTTGAGGACAACGCCCGCATGTATTTCCGCGGCGAAAACGACGCGGATTACGCCTTCGTGCAGGTCGCGCTGTTCGGCGACACCTCGGACGCCGCCTATGACCGGCTGACCGTCGCGATCACGGAGATCGTGAATGAAACGCTGTCCATCGATCCGGCCAACATCTACATCACCTACCTGCCGTATGACCACTGGGGCTGGAACGGCAGCAACTTCTGAGGCGGTGCCCGCTGAAACCAAGCGGCAGTTTCTGCTGCCGGCGGCGGCAGCGGCGGTCCTTGCCCTGCTGTTTCTGCTGCTGGCCTTCGACGCGCCGAAATACCGGGACGTTGACGCAACGCTGTCCCCGTCCGTGCAGATGATCACGACCGCGCAGGAGCGCTTCCTGCCGGAGGCGCGGATCGACATCAACACGGCCGATCTTTCGCAGCTGCAGCAGCTGAAGGGCATCGGTGAGAAAAAGGCGCAGGCCATTCTCGATTACCGCGCAAAAAACGGGCGGTTCCGCAGTCTGGACGAACTGACGCTCATCAGCGGCATCAGCGCGTCCATCGTCGAAAGCAACCGGGAGCTTCTGACGCTCTCATAAAATCAACATTCATTTTCCCAAGCGGAGGTAAACAATATGAAACGAACGGAAATCAAACAATTCTACGCGGCCGCGGCGGATTATGCCGATCAGACCGTCACCGTGGCCGGCTGGATCCGCACGCTGCGCGATTCCAAGGTCATCGGCTTCATCGAGCTCAACGACGGCAGCTGCTTCAAGAGCGTGCAGATCGTCTTTGAGGAAGCGAAAGTCGCAAACTTCAAGGACGTCACGAAGCTGAATGTCGGCGCCGCCGTGCAGGTCACCGGCACGCTGCTGCTGACTCCGCAGGCCGGCCAGCCGTTTGAAATCAACGCGGACGCCATTGAGATCCTCGCGGTCTCCTCGCCGGACTATCCGCTGCAGAAAAAGCGGCATTCGCTGGAATATCTGCGCACGATCGCGCATCTGCGCCCGCGCACGAATACCTTCAGCGCCGTATTCCGCATCCGCTCGGAGGCGGCCTACGCGATCCATAAATTCTTCATCGACCAGGGCTTTGTCTACGCGCATACGCCCCTGATTTCCTGCAGCGACTGCGAGGGCGCGGGCGAAATGTTCCGCGTGACCACGCTGGATCTGGAAAACGTGCCGAAAGACGAAGACGGCAACGTGGATTACAAAGAGGACTTCTTCACCAAGCCCGCCTATCTGACGGTTTCCGGTCAGCTGCAGGCGGAGACCATGGCGCTGGCCTTCGGCAAGGTCTACACCTTCGGCCCCACCTTCCGCGCGGAGAAATCCTATACCCAGCGCCACGCGGCGGAATTCTGGATGATCGAGCCGGAGATGGCCTTTGCGGAGCTGAGCGACGATATGGACGTGGCGGAAGCGATGATCAAATATGTGATCCGCTATGTGCTCGAGCACTGCCCGCAGGAGCTGGAATTCCTGAATAAATTCGTGGACAAAGGGCTGATCGAGCGTCTGACCGCCGTGGCAAACGCCGACTTCGGCCGCGTGAGCTACACCGACGCGGTGGCGCTGCTCGAGCAGCACAACGATCAGTTTGAATACAAGGTCAGCTGGGGCACGGATCTGCAGACCGAGCACGAGCGCTATCTGACCGAGGTCATTTTCAAAAAGCCCGTCTTCGTGACGGATTATCCCAAAGAAATCAAAGCCTTCTATATGCGCCTGAACGACGACGGCAAAACCGTCGCGGCCTGCGACTGCCTGGTCATGGGCATCGGCGAGATCATCGGCGGCAGCCAGCGCGAGGAACGGCTGGAGCTGCTCGAGGCGCGCATCAACGAGCTCGGCCTCGACCCCAGGGATTACGACTGGTATCTTGACCTGCGGCGCTACGGCGGCGTCAAGCACAGCGGCTTCGGCCTGGGCTTCGAGCGGCTGGTCATGTATCTGACCGGCATCGCCAACATCCGCGACGTGCTTCCCTTCCCGCGCACGACCGGCTCGGCGGAATTCTAAACCGCCCCCGCCGCGCACCGCTCCCCATCCGATCAATCTGCTGAAGGAGGCTGCCGCATGGTATCCGCTGCCGAACTGAAAGACAAGCTTTCCGACGTTCGCGTCTACTGGAACAAGCCGCTGAAAGGGCGCTATATGCCCTTCAAGGAAATCGCCGCCTATTCCGTGGGCGGCATCGGCGTTTATTTCATCAAGATGATCGCCACCACGATCATCATCAGCGCAACCAACGTCGTGCTTTCCAACGTGACGGGCATCCCGCCGCGCCACCTGCTGCTGATCCAGTATCTGATCACGATCACAGGGATTCCGCTCACGGCCGTCAAGGCGCATATGATCGACGGCATGCGGCTCAAATCCGGCAAATACAAGCCCTGGATCCTCGGCATGGGCATTCCGACCGTCGCGCTCTGCCTGCTCGTGGTGTTCACGCCCTACAAGCAGATGTCGACGGCCTGGGTCTATATTCTGACGATCCTCTACAGCGTCGCGCTGAACTTCACCTACTGGTTCTTTGAGGAAGCGTATGAAAACCTGATCTTCCTGCTTTCTCCGAACACGCAGGAGCGCGCGGACGTTTCCGCGATCAAATCCATCACCTATTCCCTGGCGCCCACGATCTATATGCCGCTGATCCCCCTGATGGTCAAGCTCATGCACGCGAACGACATGTATGACATCCGGATCTATCAGGTGCTCTTCCCGATCATCTCCGTGATCGGCGTGGCCATGAGCATCCTCGTGTTTGCCAACACGAACGAAAAGCTCGTGCAGGCAAAGACGCACGTGGTGCAGATCGGCTTTTTCGACGCGATCAAGGCCGTTGCGAAAAACAAGTATTTCTGGATCATTTCGCTTGCGACCTGGATCGGCTTCCTCGAGGGCGCCATGGGCTACATCCTCGCCTGGCTCTATAATTACGGCAAGCTCTGCACGGACGGGCAGTATGCCTTCATCACGCTGATCTACGGCAACGCCTCGCTCTGGGGCATGATCGCCGCGCCCTTCTGCATCAAGCGCTGGGGCAAAAAGCGCACGATGATCGTCACGAATCTGTTCAACATTCTGTTCATTGCGTGCCTGTATCCCGCCGTCAGCCTGCACGTGAATTTCCCGGATCTTTGCATCTGGATCGTGCTGGTCTTCCTCTGGCTCAACGCGCTGATGAATTCCTTCGCCGTGATCCTGAATCCGGCGGTGCAGGCCGATATCCGCGACTATCAGCACTACATCACCGGCGAGCGGATCGACGGCATGTTTGCGGCGGTCGGCCTGATCACGAGCTTCATCACCATGGCGACGAACTCCGTGATCCCGCTGATTTTCGACCGCTACGGCATCAACGAACACAACGGCTACGAAAACGCCTTCGACATCCTCGGCCGGGAGCCGGCGACGCTGTATGCGCTGATCAACCTGCTGATTCTGCTTTCGGTGATCGGCGCGGCCTTCAACGTCATCCCATACTTCTTCTATGACCTTTCGGAAGAAAAGCAACGCGGCATGATCGGCATTCTCAAAATCCGCGCGATGTTTGAGGATTTCGGCAACGACGCGCTGACGGACCGCGACCTGATCGACGGCACGGATCTGCTGCGTGACGCGCTGGAAGCGGAGGCGATCGAGCAGACGCCCGTCACGCCCGGCCTGCCCCGCAAGGAGCGCCGCCGGATCGAAACGGCGAATTCCGACCTGCGCGTGCACAAGATGATCGCCGCGGAATACCGTAAATTCGATACGGAGGAATACCGCTACCGCTATGCGAACGCCGTGGAGCTCCTGCAGGGCGGCCTGACGCGCATTCTCTCCGCCGACCGGCAGGCCGTCGCCGACGCGAAAGCCCTGCCCGACGACACGGAAAGCGCAAAGGCGATCCGCAAATTCGCGGTGACGCAGGCCCGGCAGCTGCTCGGCAGCAAAAAGGCCGTCGAGCGGCATTACAACGGGCAGATGCCGGAATTCGACGACCGGGTCTTTGAAACGCTCTTTGCGGAAGAAACGGAAAACGACAACGCCAAGACCGAGGCCTACCGCAGGCTGGACGCCGCAAAAGCCGCCAAAAACAAGGCGGAGATCGCCGAGATCAAGACGGAGCTCAAGGCGCTGAAGGACGACGCCTACCGCATCAAGGGCGCCATCAAGGAGGCCACGCGCGAGAGCAGCCGCTACGCCCGCGCCATTCGTCCGTATGCCGACGCGCAGAAGCTGATCGCGCAGAAAGAAAACTTCGCCCGCTTCGGTGAAATCGAGGCGCGCTATGACGCCGCCGTCGCGCGGGAAGCCGAGGCGGAAGCCGCCGCCAAAGCGCTCGCCGCGCAGGAGGCGGAGGAGCGCCGCCGCGACAAGGAGCGACGTTTAGAGGAGCGCAAGAACAGGAAATAAACCCCCTGCACGAGAAAGGCGAATCGCATTCTGCTTTTCGCATTCCGCATTTCGCATTAAAGAGGGAGGCTGGTTATGGCAAACATCAAGGAAAAGATCGGCACGTTTTATCACGAGGTCCGCGACCACTGGAAGGAGCCGGCAGAGGGAAAATATGTGCCCTACCGGGAATACAAGGATATCTTCCTTGCGGTCGGCTGCAACTATTCCGGCAACAAGACGCTGGAATACCTCGGCTTCTGGGCGTCCTGCTACCTGATGATGTATCACTACAAGCTGCCCTATCTGACCTTCTCCGTGATCAACATCATCAATATGCCGCTCAACTACATCTGGACGATGATGACGTGGTATATTGCGGACAATCTCGGCTTCATGCCGAAGAAGAACGAGCGCAAATTCTACGGCGTTTATATGCTGCTGACCGTGGTGGGCATTGCGCTGATCGTGTTTGACCCCTCGCAGCTTTTCAATCAGAGCGGCCGGTTCGTGACCTATATGAACAGCCTCGAGGGCATCAGCTGCTCCTCGGCGTTCAAGATCCTCGGCACGCACCTGCTCTGGAACGGCTGGTCCGGCGCGCGCAATATCTTCTGGCGCAAGAAGCTGATCCCGAAATACGGACGCTACAAGTATTCACTCTACTGCAACGCAATCCCGAAGTGCATCACGGTGATCCTGATCGGCTGGCTGCCGTTTTACAATATCCCCGACGTCGTCACCCGCGTCTGGGTCGCCAACCTGATGTTTGCGATCTACAGCCTGTTCCCGTTTGACAATTCCCTGGAAATGTGCGCGCAGAATATCAGCCCGAATGTGCGCGAACGCATCTGGGTGCGCACGATTCCGATCAAGCTCTCGCATTTCCTCAACTCGATCATTTCGATCCTGATGCCCGTATTCATCGGCATGCTGCGCTATGAATGGGCGGACATCAATCTGTTCAAATACATCATCCCGGGCTTCTTCACCTTCTGCGTGGCGGTGACGATGATCTTCGCCGGGCGCATCAAGGAGCGCATCCCGCAGCCGCCCATTGAGCGCAAGGTCACCATCAGCTTCTGGGACGGCATGTTCGGCGTGATGCGCAACAAATACAAATGGGTCAACACCATTGTCGGCCTGCTGGATTCCCTGGGCAACGGCATGCTGCCGTTCGCCACCATTCTCTATCTTTACACCTTCCGTCTGAGCGGCCTGATCTACAGCCTGCTCGTGGCGCTTGTCTCCTTCGCGGGCACGCCGCCGGATTTCTTCTCCCCTTACTTCCTCAAGCGGTTCTCCTACAAGCAGATCATGATTTTCTATCAGCTCTCGCGGGCGCTGGGCAACGCGGCGATCGTGCTCTCCCTGCTCTTCCTGGGCGACCGGGTCAATCTGTGCGGCACCGTGTGCGTGCTCGTGCTGATCTTCATGGAGATGACCAAGACGATCCCCACCACGGCCGGCCACGATATGGATATCCGCATCAACGACTATCAGATGTATCTCTCGGGCGAGCGGCTGGAGAATTTCTCCGGCGTGTTCGGCTGGTTCACCGGCCCGATCACCTCGTTCGTCGGCCTGATCATCCCGCTGATGCTGCTGCGCTACGGCTTCAACAGCAACTGGGACGTGCTCTTTGTCGACGCCTCCCGCTTCAAAATTATCGTCATTCCGATCATCATCGATATCGTCGGCTATGTGCTCATGACCATTCCGTATCTCTCCTGGGATTATGACGACCGGAAGCAGAATATGGTCATGGAGGTGCTCAAGGCGCGTGAACGAGCGACCCACGGCAGCCTGGACGGCACCGAAGCGCCGGCGGAGCCGGCAGAAAGCGAGGTGGTTTCATGAGCCGCAAGCAGAAGAACTCCGACGCGCCCGTCACGCCGGAAACGCTGCCGGAAATCCCCGAAAGCGAGGCCTGGACCTATCAGATCGAGGGCATGAAGGCGCCGATCATCGGCAAGCCCGTGGAGAACGCCGGCGTCAAAAAGGCCGTCGTGATCGCGGTGCTGATCGTCGCGATCGGCCTGTCCATCTTCTTCTCCGTGCGCGCGGTCCACAGTGAGACCTACAACTACACGCAAACGGAGATCGGCTGGGAGCTGACGAAATTCAGCAATCCCGGCGACATCACGCAGCTCACGCTGGATTGCGCGGAAAATGACAGCGCAAAGCCGCTGACCTCCATCCGCGAATACGCCTTCAACTGCGACGACAAGCTCACGAGCATCACCGTGGGCAAAGACGTGCGGGAGATCGACAGCAAGTCCTTCTACAGCGTCTGGAATCTGCAGACGATCTTTGTGGATCCGGAAAACGCATGGTTCTGCGACGTGGACGGCGTGCTTTACGACAAGGCGCTCACCCGCGTGATCTGCTATCCGATCGATCACGACGCCTATCTGCGCGAGAAGGCCGGCTACAAAGAGGAGCTCTGGCCGGACAGCGAGGGCTATGACGACGCCTATGCCACGGCGGTGCAGACCTATCACCTGCCCGCAACGGTGGAAACCGTCGGCGCGCTGGCCTTCAACTACGCGAACCTGACGACCGTCTATCTGCCCGCCGGGCTGAAAACGATCGAAACCCTGGCCTTCTTCAAATCGACGAACCTGAAAACGATCTATACCGAAGGCGCAGGCGGCGTCATCCGTTCCCTGCCGGACGGGCTGGAAACCATCGGCTCCGATGCGTTCAGCTACGATCAGGCGCTGGACTATATGTATATCCCCGCGAGCGTGAAATCCATCGGGCACCACGCCTTCTGGGACACCTGCTTCAAGGAGGACGGCGAGGTCAAGGGCGTTGCCGTGATGCATGTGGCGGCCGAGGAAGCGCAGTTCAAGGCGTCGGTCGACGCCGGCGATCACTGGCTGCCGAGCTATGACTACCGCTTATTCAAAAAGACGATCGACGTCGACTACGGCGCCGAGCGTGCGCAATAACTGAAACTGATGCAACGGCGCGCTGCAAGCAAGCTTGCAGCGCGCCGGTTTTTGTTTTATTCCGCCGCCCGAGCGTCCGGATCCTCCGGTTCCACTTCGCTCATTTCCGCCCAGTCGTCGCGGTTGCCGCAGCGGCGCAGGTAATCATGCCCCCCGTCAACGGCGCAGGCCCCGCAGGCGCATCGCCGGAAATCGTGCCGGTGCAGGCTTTCAATGATTTTCCCGCATCTGCGGCATTGAATCCGGTTGTGCAGGATGGTTGCCATGTAGTTTCTCCTTTGATCTGATGACGTTTATGTGACGGGATCGGTCCGCGCTGTGTTTTTCCGGATCCGGTGCCCCTCCTGCACGGCGGCGAACGTCGCAAGCGCGCAGACCGCCGGCGCCGTGTACCGCAGCGCAGCAAACGGCATCGTCAGCGGCAGGGCAAACAGCAGAATCCCCGTCGCCTTGTTTGCGACGGAATGCACTGCGACGAACTGCTTTTGGCAGACGAAGCCGGAAATGACGTTGACGAGCTTGATCAGCGCAATCACGGCAATCCAGACGCCCAGCCAGACGGGAACGTCCGCGGCCGGGAGCAGCCGGATCATGCAAGCGGCAACGAACACAACATCCGCGACGGTATCCAGCTTTGCGCCGAACGCGCTTGCGGTCTTCATTTTTCTGGCCACCGCGCCGTCGAGCACATCGGTCAGCCCGGCGGCAAGATAGCACACGTAAAAGGCCGGCGAAAAGGCCGGAAAGGCAAGCAGCGCGATGCTGAAAACAATCCGCAGGCTTGTGATGAGATTCGCCATGTTCTGAATCCTGCTTTCGGTTGAGAAGATTGCCTTGCCCGCCGCTTTCAGGCGTCGGGGGCATAGGCCATCGGCGTGAAGCGGATGCCGTTGACCGTCTGCTCGCTGTCAGTCGCCGCAAAGCCGAGCGCTTTATAAAACGGCAGGCCGTAGGGCGAGGAATTGAGCGTGATCGTTTTGCCGGGATAGGTTTGCAGCAAATACCGGAACAGTTTTGTCCCGACGCCGAGACGGTGATACTGCCCGTCCACGAAGAAAAAGCAGATGTGCATCCGATCCGGCCGCACGCCGATTTCGCCGATCAGCCGGTCGTCGTCGAACGCGCCGAAAAACCGGAGCCCGGAGAGATATCCTGCGTCGTGCAGGGCTTTGCGGAATTCCTCGGTGCCCTCCGGGGCATAATCCGGGGACTCGAATTCGGTAAACACGCGCCAGGCCAGCGCGAGCGCCGCGTCGGTTTCCGCCGCTTCCAGCGGGCGCACCGCAAAAAGGCAGTCCCGCAGCCAGCGGTCCAGAAAGCGCATCTGCGCCGGCGTGTGGAACCAGTGCTCGCCCTCCTCCATCACCGTGAGCGCCGCGCCGTGCTTCTCGGCAAAGGATGCGACCGTTTCATAATCGGTCAGTGTGTCCCGCCCGCCGTAAAGAATCGCGGTGGGCGCGTTCCAGCAGATCGGATGCGCGCGCACCCGGCAGAGATACTCCCAGCTCAGCGGCTCGCCGAAGGCCGTCGGCACAACGCCGCGGGCCTGCAAAGCCTCCTCCGTTACGTGTTCCGCAGCCATCAGGCCGCAGATCAGCTGCTCCATATCAACGATCGGAGAGATGAAAAACGCCCGGTCAATCCATGCGTCGGCGCCGCCGAACATGCTGAAATACGCGCCGATGCTGTTTGCGATCAGCGTGACGGACTCATGGTCCTTTTTCAGCGCAGCTGCCGCCGCGCAAATCTCCTGCCCGGCTTCCCGGGGCGTTTCGGCCTGATATGCCAGGCCGACCACCGTCTGCCCCGGGAAGAAGCGCTGATAATGCGCGCTTTCCGAAGCGCTGCCGCCCTTGCCGTGGATATAGAGCACTGCCTGCATTGCGAAATCTCCTTGCCTGTGCCGTGGTATGAATTAATAATTCAATATCTGTTTGGTCCGTCTGATCCGGTCAGACGATGTGCTTATCCTGCCTGGACACCTTGCCGACCAGGATATAGGAGACGATGAACAGCACGGCGACGAAGGCCAGGAAATACCAGCCGCCGGAGGTCTGCTGCGTCGTCGCGATATAGTCATAGGTGCCGTGCAGCAGCATGGGGATGAGCAGACTGAGGAATCTGCAGGCGCGGGACGCCGCCGGCTTCCCGTAATTCTCATACTTTCTCGCGAAGCCGTAGAATACGCCCATGAACACGCCGAAGCAGGCGTGCCCGGGAATCGCCGTCACGGCGCGCACAAGGGCCGTGGTGAAGCCGAAATGCATCACATAGCTGATATTCTCCCAAAGCGCGAAGCCGAGCGAGGTGAAGACCGCATAGATCACGCCGTCATACTGGCTGGTGAATTCCGGCGAGTTCCATGAATTGCGCTTGAGGAAGATATACTTGGAGCTTTCCTCTGCCACGGCGACCACCACGAAATACAGAAGCACGTTATAAAGCACGGTCTCCTTCGCGACGGCGGCGTCCAGAATCCAGCTGCCGATGCGTTCTTCCACCAGCGCAAGCAGCGCGGAAAAAATGCCGCCCTTCACAAGCAGCCACATCAGCTGCGGGCTTTCCTTCTCCAGTCGGTCCGCCCGCCAGACCCGCACCATCAGAAAGACGGCGGGGATGACCGCGGCGGCGATCAGGATCAGGTTGTAGGTCATGAAGGTTTGAAACAGGAAATAAAACATGGCGCAGACTCCTTTCTTTTTCGTCCTTCATCTTACCATATCGAGCGGGGTTTTTCAATATGATTTGCGCACGGCGCGCGAAGAAAATGCGCCGCGCCGGCCCTGCGATTTCAAAAAATCATCCTTTCGGATATTGCAAAACAGAAAAATTAATGATATTATATTTATAATATGATATTTTGGAGGGAATTGTATGAAACGAATGCGAAAAGCCCTGTCGCTCCTGCTTTGCCTGGCGCTTGTCTTCGGCGCGGCGCCGCTGGCGGGTCTGGTCGGCCTGGAGCTGCCGGGCCTTGCGTCGCTGTTTGAAACGAAAGCGGCGGCTTACGGCGAAAGCGGCACAAGCGGCGAACTGACCTGGCAGTGGGTAATGGTCAGCGGCCGTGGTCCGACCCTCGGCTTCAGCGGCAGCGGCGCGATGGCGGATTACGCCTCGGCGGCCGACACGCCCTATGCGGCGTATCTGAACGACGCGATCAACAGCTCGCGCATCCTGGTTTCGCTGAGCCGGCAGAGCACCGTCACCCACATCGGCGATTATGCGTTTGCGGATTTCCCCAAGCCGATCTCGCTGGACGGCCTGCCCTCCTCGCTGACTTCCATCGGCGACTATGCGTTTGATGGCTCCACGCTGACGGGCACGCTGACCATTCCGACCTCCGTGACCTCCATCGGCGCGTGGTATTCCGACGCGTCGAACCCGCCGGCGGCGATCGCCGTCAATTATGCCGGCACGCCGCGCGACTGGGCGATGATTGATATGCCCGCCGAGACCCGCGCCTATCTGAATCAGAATCTGACCACGGCGGTTTCGGATACCTACACCTGGGGCGACCTTTACTATGATGTCGGTATCAATGGCGAAATCACGATCGTCGGCTTTGCTGAAAATGCCGAGTCTGAATTTGTGCCGGATGAGATCGACGGCCTGCCCGTCACGGCGATCAGAGACTTCGTGCTTATGAACACACCGACATTGACCGAGCTTTATCTCGACGTGCCTTTGAAATCCATCGGCGAATTAATGCTGAGTTACTCGAACCCCTCGCCCGCGTCGGTTCACGTGACCTATTTCGGCGGCAGGGCGCAGTGGGCAAATATTCAGATGAGCCAGGCGACCCGCAATTATCTGGAACAGAATATCACCTTCTTCGGCTTTGACGTCGGCGACGTGATCGAATACGGCCGCTATCCGCAATCCATGGTTACGGATACGGATCTGATCTATGCGCTCAACGAGATCGATCCCTACGACGTCAATTGGGACAGCCTGGGCTACTACGCCGCCGGTATTCACGGCGGGATGACGCCCACGGACGCCATTCGCTACACGGACGTGAACTATCACGGCGAAATGTATCGCGGCGTGATTTTTAACGACTACAAGGCTTCCAACACCTGGGAGGATTCAGGCGACAACTTCACTGTTCCCTTTGTGCCGACGCTCAACACCGTTTACTGGTTCAAATATGAGCCGCTGCGCTGGCGCGTGCTAGATCCCGACGAGGGGCTGGTGATCTGCGAGAGCATCATCGACGCCCGCGCCTACAATGACTATCTGACGCTGGATCGCTATTGGTATTACGGCGACGCCGCCAAGACCTATCTGGCAAGCAACTATATCGAGAGCTCGATCCGCGCGTGGCTGAACGATGATTTCTACAACACCGCGTTCAATGCCGCGGAGCAGTCGAACATGCTGGCTGCAACGCTGAACAACGAATGCAGCATGACCCTCTCCGGCAGCGATAACTTCCACGACTTCGATTTGCCCGAGACGAACGATCAGGTATTCCTGCTTGACTTCAAGACGGTAGACGACGGCGCCAACAGCTATCTCGCCGGCGGCGGCGCGGTTGCGCAGGGTACGGACTATGCCGTCGCGCAGGGTCTGTATTATAATGAAAACGGCAACGGCGCTTACTGGTGGCTGCGCACGCCCGGCATCAATGACGGTCAGGACGCCTCCTGGGTGGATTTCAACGGCCAAGCCGATATTTATCTCACCGTCACCTCGGCCTGCACCGGCATTCGCCCGGTGATCAAGCTTGAGGAAGTCGTCAACGAGTATATTGAAAACTACGTCTATGATCCGCTGGTCCTCAGCGGCAACGAGATGGTCGGTCTCTATGTCGTCGGCTGCGACCCGACCTATCAGGGCGAGGTCGTCATTCCCTCCGCGGAGGATCTCGGTGTGCCCATCATCGGCATTGAAGCAGGCGCTTTCAGCAACTGCACCGGTGTGACCGCTGTCTCGATCCCCGCAACCGTGAACACCATCGGCGAATGGTATGAAGGCAACACTGCGCCCGCCTCGATCCATGTGAACTTTACCGGCAGCGCGGCGCAGTGGGCGGATATTCAGATGAGTCAGACAACGCGCGACTATCTGGAGCAGGATCTGACCGTGGATCCCTCGGTCACGATCGGCCAATACAGAGTGGTGCTGCGCAGCGACGTCACGGGCGATGAGTATTCGATCGTCAGCTGTGACGACACCGTGACCGGCAGCGTCGTGCTGCCCGCCGAGCTCAACGGCATCCCCGTGACCAAGCTGGAATCCTCCATTTTTGCAGAGAATCCCGGCGCAGTTACCGGCGTTACCATCCCCGCGAGCATCACCAAAATCGAACCCGGTGTCTTTTTGTTGTGCTCCAACATCGAAACGATCACCGTTGACGCGAACAACACAACCTATTGCGGCGTCAACAACTGCGTGATCGACAAGACGTATCCCTCCAGCAAGGTTCTGGTCGCCGGCTGCAAGAATTCCGTGATCCCCGCGGATTTCAACATCAGAGAGATCGGCCAGCAAGCATTTGTGACTTGCTCCGGTCTGACGGAGATCGTCGTTCCCGCGGGCGTCAACAGGATCGCCTCCGGCGCGTTTTTGGGGTGCACCGGTCTTTCCGACGTCACGCTGCCCAATACGCTGTACTATATTGACTATCTCGCTTTTAGCCAAACAATCAGCCTGACGAGCCTGATGATCCCCGGCTCCGTCTTATCCATCGACGAATGGATGATTGAAACAGAGTACAGCAATCCTCAGCCCGCATCCATTGCGATCGTTTACGACAACACGCCTTCGGCCTGGAGCGGCTGCACCATGTCGGCCAATACCAGAAGCTATCTGTCGCAGAATATTACGTTCACCGCGCCGGATACTTACACGGACGGCATTCTGGTTTATAAAAACAACAACAACAGCTATCTCTCTGTCCAGAAGATCGCCAACAACGTGTCGGCCAACGAGATCCGGATCCCCTCCGAATATGAAGGGCTCCCCGTCACAAGGATCGAGCCGGGCGCCTTCGGGAATTATACCATGCTCACACAGCTGACGATCCCCGCATCGATCGAGTCTATCGGCCTGTGGTACAGCGGCTCCATCCCGGCCTCGATCAAAGTGGACTACCTCGGCTCCAAGACGGAATGGGACGAGATCAGCATGGATACCGTCCTCACCCGGCCGTATCTGGAGCAGCGTCTGGTGGTCGTGTATGCGCCGGGCGATCTGTTTGAATTCGGCTCTTATCCGCAGACCAAGGTCACCAATTCCATGATCAAGAGCCGCCTCAACGGCGCCGCGAACAACGCGACCTGGACGAACTATCAATACTATTCCGGCACGTCTCAGAATAATGAGTTCAACGGCGCCATGAACACAAACACAAAGATCATGGAGTATACCGACGTGGTCGACAGTACGAGCGGCGCAAAATACCGCGGCGTGAGGATCTATTATCTCCGTCCGGAATATACCGGCAACCGGATCGGCGTTTCCAGTCAGCAGAACGGCAACGGCTACTACTCGTACGGAACGTCTGAAATCTTCTGGTTCAAGTTTGAGCCGCTGACCTGGCGCCTGCTGGATCCGAACACCGGCTATATGATGTGCACCACGGCGATCGACAGCCAGCCGTATCAGAACTTCATGCTGCGCAGCGGCGACACGGTCTACGGCGACGCGGGCTGCACGACTGCCGCCAACAGCTATGTGAACAGCAGCATCCGCGCATGGCTGAACAACGATTTCTACAACACCGCCTTCACCGCCGCGGAAAAGGCAAAGATCCAGCCGCACCAGATCAGCAACGCTTCCAACCGGGATATGCTCACCGGCACGACCGGCGATCCCGCCAGCTACGCGGATACGACGGACGCGGTCTTCCTGCTTTCGGTCGCCGATATCGCGGATCCGTATAACGGGCTAGGCGATACGGGTCGGACCTACGATCCGAATGATCTGATGCGCGCATCCAACGCGTCGGTCACCAGCAGCGATTACGCGCTCTGCCAGGGCCTCTACAAGAGCGGCGACATGTTCTTCTGGTGGCTCCGCACGGCGAGCACAGGCAGTACGTTCCTGCCGGTCGAAATGGCCAATATGTACAACAGCAGCAACACCACGGTCAACGCGGCCAACTGCACTTCGGTCGGCGTCGTGCCCGCGCTGTATATGACGATGCCCGAATTGCCGGAAGTGCTCATCGACGCGAACAAGAACTATATCGTCGGCACCTCCCTCTCGCTGAACGGCGATCTGACCGTGAATATCTATATCGAGCCCAGCGACGACGTGATCGAATCCGGTTATGTGCTGGTCCAGGGCCCGAATAATTACAACGAGATCATCAAAGTCAGCGATCTGCGCCACAATGACAACGGCTACAAGATTTCCGTGCCCGTTTATTCCCCGCAGATGACGGAAACGATCACCGTGCGCGTCTTTGACTTCAGAATGCAGATCTATCCGCTCTATATCCCCGGCACGGACAGCTACTACACCTCTTATAATTACGACACCTCGGTCGACGCCTATCTGCAGGCAGCGACCACGCATTCCAACCAGCATCTGCGCGAGCTTGCCGCTTCGCTGAATAACTACGGCGCCTATGCGCAGATCCAGTTTAACCATGAGCTCACCATGACGCCGGATCCCGCCCTGCTCGAAAGCGTCACCGCCAACGATGTGGAGGCGTATACGCTCGAATTCGGCGGCGCCGCAGCGCCTTCCGCGACGTTTGATCGGGACGTCAAAATGTCTCTGCTGCTCAAGGATACGACCTCACTGCGCATCTACTTCCGCGTGACCGACGGCATGTCGATCCCCACGGTGATCCTGGACGGCGACACCGCGAACCCACTTACGCCTGTCGATGCCGGAGCCAATTATTATTATTACGTGACGATCCCGGATATCAAAGCGCCGTATCTCGGCCTGACCCACACGCTCAGCTTCGACGGCCACGAAATCTACGTCAGCCCGCTGACGTACGTCTATAACGTCCTCAATGAGCACAGCGATATGGTGGCTCTCTGCAACGTGTGCAAGGCGCTCTATCTCTACTACGTTGCCGCAGCCGCTATGTTCCTTTGATCGTCCCCCGGTTTCCGGATCTAATCCGGGCAGCCTGACGGCTGTCTGAAAAAACTGCATAAAAACAGGGCGGCGAGTTATTCGCCGCCCGCTTTTTCTATTCTTTTTACGCGGTTGAGCTCGGGCATCCGCGCCCGGAAAGCCGCAGTGCCGTTACCGGCTGAAAGCAGCCAGCAGCCGCGCAAACAGCTCTTTGAGCATATTCGCGATGACGTCCAGGAAGCTGCGCACCTTCAGCTCACTCGAATCCGCGGGATTGTCCCGCAGCAGGTATTCCGTGGTGACCAGGTAGGTTTCATAGACGTCCGGATTGTTTTTGTCGATGGTGATCACGCGGTAGCCTCTGTGATTGTCGTTGTAGGAAGCGAAGCAGCAGCCGGGCGAATTCACCAGATCGATGCCCAGATAATTCAGAATATAGGAATTGATGTGATCGTGGCCGAAGAAGATCGCCTTCACGTCGCCCTTTTCAAGCATCGCATCCACCTCGGCATAGCCGGGCTCAAAATTGACGTTGGGCGGGGACGGGATTTCCTTCATCCAGTTGGCGGTCGGATCAACGTCGTCGGGCAGCGTGTAATACTTGCCCGTGCTCTTCATTTCAAGGGCGCCGTCCGTGCCGGCGGGCACTTCCTTGAGCACGCTCGTGATCTGCGGGGGCACGATGTGCTGGAACGCGATGGACGGCACGGGCACGCCGCCGTTGGCGGCCTTCAGCTCGTCGGACTTTGCCTTGTACCATTCCACCTGCTCGGGCAGCACGTAACCGTAGCCGCCGTATTCCTCATCCGGATTGTAGTTGCCGGAGTCGAAGCACCAGATGTTGAAAAGCACCCGATCGCTGTCTGCAGACTCATACACGGGGATATTGTAGGTGCCGGCGTTGATCGTGGAATTCTCGCCGACGGTCTTTTCCGCCACGACGCCCGCGCAGCCGATGAAGCAGTTGTAGGATTCATACTGCTCGATCTGCTCGAGCTTGGTATAGGGCGTTTCGTCGTCGTCATGGTTGCCGAAGACCATGGCCACGGGAATGCCGTATTCTTCAAACAGGGACATGTAGTTGTTGATCGCGTTGCTCGCGGCGATGACCGTACTGCAGGAATAGCCCGCAATGTTGTCGCCGGTGAGCATGATCAGATCCGGGCGGGTCTCTTCGATCGCGCGGACCAGCGATTTTCTCGCAAGCGAATCCAGCCGCGCGTCATCCTGCAGGTCGGCGACCTGGAGGATCTTCAGCTTGCCGTCGGCATTGAAGGAAAGATGCGCGTTTGCGGGGCGGGAAACGTCGACCGTGTCGACGGCCGCAAGGGCGGGACTCAAAGCGAGGACCGCCAGCAGCAGGCTGAGCATGCAGGCAAGACTCTTTCGGAACAGTTTCATGATCTCTCTCCTTTTCTTGAGATATTTTTATTATACAGAATGAAATATAAAAACGCAAGCGTTTTTTCAGCGCGCGGCAGACATTCTTTTCGGCATCGCCGGGTCATGCGCCCCTGCCGTTCCTTTGCGTCTTCTTTTTTGCACCATGCGCCGGCCGTGGCCCGCCGGATCCGGCGGCATACGCCTGAACCATCTGTTTCTTCGCCGCCGCGGAACAGGCCCGCACATTGCACCGCTCGCAAAGGCACATCGCATTGTCTCTGCTGCGACCCTTTCTGTCGTTGATACGGCGCATCGTCGCATCGTTGAACGAGAGCCGCTTCCCGCAGGCTGCGCACTTCTTGCCCTGCGCATCCAGCGTGCTTTGCTTCATTGCGCGATAGCTTGCGATGCTGCCCTCAGCCGCCTTATAGAGTTTCCGCATGTCGTCCTTCACTTCCCGGTCCGCATGCATGTCTTTGATCGCCCGGTTCGTCGGAAGCGCGGAGTCTTTGTCGAAATTGCAATGCGCATGCACGATAAAGATATTCTCCCCGCTTTCAATGAGCGCCTTTGTCTGACTGTCTCTCACCCATTTATAGACAGCCCTGGGGATAAAATGATCCACGGACCATTGACGCTCATTTTCCGGCAGCGGCTTCCCGCAGATCACGCAAACGCCCTTTGTTCTTGCATACGCTTTCCGCTGTTTCGTTATTGAAACACGCGGCCTGGTCTGATACCCCATGATCCCTTCCCTCATCCTCGCGTCATAACGTCCTGACAGATCGTGCCGAGATGATAATCGCTGATATTATAATCATTGATAATATCATAACGCAAAAAAGCGCAAAGGTCAAGCGGCCAGATGTCACAGGAGCCGCACCGCAGGGTGAAAAGCTTTAAGTTGCAACCTCCCCCCCGGCATGCCGGGGCTGCAGCTGATCAAAGCAAAACCGGCACCGATGGAAGATCGATGCCGGTTCGCTTTTTTCGGGTGCGAACGCATCTTCCAGCGGATCCACGGTCGTGCGCAGCCCGCTTTCGCTGCCGAGATGGACGTAATCGCCCAGCAGCGTTTCGCCGCTGCTGCCGATTCTGCGCCCGTCGGCGTCATAATGGACGATGCCGAACAGGCCGGGATCGCTGGAGCCGGTTTTGTGCCCATATTCGTCATAATGGTTGAAGCCGCCGAAGAAGTTCGGATCGGATCTCCCGATCTTTTTGCCGTTCGCGTCGTATTCGGTAAAACCGCCGAACAGATTCGGTTCGCTGCGGCCGATCTTTTTGCCGTTTTCGTCATAGTGCGTGTAGCCGCCGGACAGCAGGTCCGGTACGCTGCGCCCTCTGCTTCCCATCTTCTCACCTCCGGGACGCAATGGCAACGATTGCCCGCGCGTGAATTCTGTGCACGCTCTTCCCCGCGCCGTCAAGGCGGACTTGCGGCTCAGCGGCGCAGGATCGGCCCGGAGCGGATGACGCCCGGGGGCATCGCTGCTTACGTCATTTCAGTTTTTCTCTCACTGTCATCAGCGTAAAGCCGAGCAGATTCTGCCCTTGCCATTCTTTTGTGTCCGGGCAGCGCGGATCCTGCGCGTGCAGGCCGATGCCCCAGACCGGATCCTTCGGCGCGCACTCCGCGAGCAGCGCATCGCCGGTCGCAAGCAGACGCCGCTTCAGGTCTTCATTCTGCCCGAATTTCGCCATCAGCGCATCCAGCATCACGAACTGCCGGATCCCGTTCCACACCGCGGGATCAAAGTGCTGCACCTTCCTGCCGCAGGCCTTGATCTTGCCCGGATCGTCCGTTGCCAGAATCGCCGCTTTCTGCACCTCATCATGAAAGGCGACGGCTTTTCTGAACATCATGTACTGCTCGGCGGAGGAAAACGCCATCCCGTCCACGGTGAACCGGCACGGATACCAGTTGCTCAGGTACCCGGTCTCCGGATCTTGCTCGCTGTAAAAGCCGATGAAATGCTCAATTTTTGACATTACGAATCACGCTCCCAAAAGGGTCCAAGCATTCTTCGATTCCAACTGCTGTCGAGCCCGTGGGGATCAACACACAAAAGCCGAAAAACAATCGAATGGAGGAAGTCATTTTGATTCAATTTCTGGATAACATCTTAAATCATGTCGGGCGAACAAGGTTTCGCACTTCTTGTCGAGCGGCAGCAGCACATCGCCGCCCTGTTTTAAGGCGACGCCGTCTTTGAATATGCTTTCGGTTTCGCCGTCACTGACAAGATTGCCGGAGAAATAAAC
The DNA here is from genome assembly GCA_017428525.1 of Clostridia bacterium. GTDB lineage: Bacteria > Bacillota > Clostridia > Oscillospirales > Acutalibacteraceae > CAG-177. The sequence continues at coordinate 76,235 of JAFRQQ010000027.1, forward strand.
CCTGTAATTGCCGCCGTTTTCCTCATATCTTAATCTGTCATATCGGTTGAGGTAAAAATACGGGAGCTGCAGCGTGCAAAACGCTCTCATAAACTCGGGCACCCATTTTGCGGGGTCATTGCCGTATTTGAGCAGGATATCCTCGCCGTGCATTGCGCCGTAAAATGCGCGGAGCAGGTCCGAGTCTGTCAGATGGCCGCTGTAAAGCGACGGC
>JAFRQQ010000028.1 GCA_017428525.1 Clostridia bacterium
CCCGCAAGAAGAAGCTGCTTGAAAAGCAGAAGGAGGGCAAAAAGCGCATGCGTCAGTTCGGCACCGTCGAGGTGCCGCAGGAGGCGTTCATGGCCGTGCTCAAGCTCGATGACAACGGCTGAGCCGCGCCCGATCGGGTTGTATCTGCATGTGCCCTTCTGTAAAGTAAAATGCCTTTACTGTGACTTCTATTCCATGCCCGCCGGCGAGGAAACGAAGGACGCCTATGCGCGGGCGCTCTGCCGGGCGATCGACGCGGCCGATCCGCTGTGCGATACCGTCTATTTCGGCGGGGGCACGCCCTCGCAGCTCGGCACGGTGCGGCTGACGGCGATCCTTGCGCATATTCGCCGCACGGCGGATTGCGAGGTCACCGTGGAATGCAATCCCGGCGACGCGGCCGCCCTCGATTTCCGTGCGCTGGCCGCTGCGGGCGTCAACCGGATCTCCATGGGGCTGCAGAGCGCCGACGATGCGGAGCGCCGCGCTCTCGGCCGCCGCAGTGACGCCGCAACCGTGCGCCGCGCGGTGGAACAGGTGCAAACGGCCGGCATTGCGAATCTTTCGCTCGATCTGATGCTCGGCATTCCCGGGCAGACGGCGGAGAGTCTGGCGCGCTCGATTGATTTCTGCCTGGCCCTCGACGTGCCGCACGTGAGCGCCTATCTGCTCAAGGTGGAGGACGGCACGCCGTTTGCCGCCATGCAGGAGCAGCTCGCGCTGCCGCAGGAGGATGCGGTCTGCGATTTTTATCTGCAGACCGTCGATGCGCTCGCCGCGGCGGGACTGCGGCAGTATGAAATCTCCAATTTCGCCCGTCCCGGCTGCGAAAGCCGCCACAACCTGAAATACTGGCGCTGCGAAGCCTACCTCGGCCTCGGCCCGGCCGCGCATTCTTTCCTTGACGGGAAACGGTTTTATTATCCCCGCGATCTGCAGGCCTTTCTGGACGGCACCCCCCCGATTCCGGACGGCCCGGGCGGCGACCCGGAGGAATGGCTGATGCTCCGGCTGCGGCTCATGGAGGGTGTGACCGACGCCGCCTTTGCCGCGCGCTTCGGCGCAGGGCTGCCCGACGCGTTTTGGGAAACAGCCGCACGCTTCGCCCGGCAGGGGCTGATGACCGTCGCAGACGGCTGCGCGGCGCTCACACCGACCGGCTGCCTGCTTTCCAATCAGATCATCGGCGCGCTGCTTCAGACAGTCGCGCAAGCATAAAACGTAAAAAATGAAAGGTGGATTCTTATGAAAAAAGCGCTTTCCCTGCTGCTCGCAGCCGTGATGCTGCTGGCGATGGCCCTGCCTGTGTGCGCGGCCGGCACAAAAACCGAAACGCTGCTCGATCAGATCAACAGCAAAAAGGAAGTCACCGTGGTTCTGCAGGCCGGCAACGGCGGCACGGACACGGTCTATATCAAGGGCAACAAGCTGGCCTATGATTATCAGCTGGGCTTCCTGACCGCCCGCATTGTTGTGGTCGACAACGTGGCCTACGGCTATCTTCCGCTGCTGCCGTTCTTCTACATCAAGATCGACAATGCCGGTCTTGCAAATGTGGATCTCTGGCAGCTGATCAAGCTGGCCACCGGCATCACGACCGCCGTGCTCAACTATGTCAAGACCGAAACGGTCACCGAGGACGGCGTGACCTATACGGTGGAGGAATTCAACGATCGCGCCACGGTGACCAGCCGCTTCTATTATGTCGGCGACACGCTGAAAAAGCTCGTGGTCCACGATTCTTCCAACGGCTCCACACAGGTGACGAATTTCGAAAGCATCAGCCTGAGCGCGCCGGACAGTGCCTTTGCCGTGCCGACCGGTTTTGATCTTTCCGTGCTGCTTTCCGGTCTGTTTTCCGCCGGCCTGAGCGAGCTGCTGACCGCGTAAAGGAAGGAAAGACCGACCGCTATGAAACGACTCTTTGCTCTCCTGCTCACGATCTGCCTGCTGGGGCTGACGGCGGCGCCCGCCGGCGCGCAGGAGCCGCCCGCCGCGGCGGATTCCCTGACCCTTTCGCTGCTCGAGCAGATCGAAACGGCCTACGCCTTCCGCATCTCCGTTGTGCTCAGCGCGGATGACGACGCGGTGCAGACGCTGTATTATCAAGGCGACGCCTGTGCCTCGGATTACCGTTCGGCGAAGTTTCCGCTGACCGTGCGCTCGCTGTATATTGACGAAAAGGGCTATCTGTTTCTCCCCGCGCTGCCGCTCTTTTACCTGCCGGCGGATCCGTCGTCTGCCGTGCGGCGCACGCAGATTCCCGCGGAGCTGCACGCCGCCGTGGACGGCCGCCCGATGCAGACCGACACTTACACGCGCGACGGGATCGACTATACGCTCGAAACCTTCGGCGCGCACGGCATCACGACCTCGTTTGCCTTCCGGGACGGCAAGCTGCGGCTGATCCTGATCGGCGATGAAACCTGCCCGACGTCGGGTCTGGTCGTCACCGTGCAGGATTACGATTTCGCCGTCCCCGCCCGCGTCTTCCGCAAGCCGCTGCTCCCGCTCGGCAGATAACCCCATAAAAACCAACCAGGCGCCTGCGAACTGCAAGCGCCTGATTTTTTGCTATCATGTAAAGCCGAACACCTTTACACATATACTATTTCAGGATCCCCGTCACGAAGATTTCGATGCCGATGGCGATGAGGATCACGCCGCCGAGAACGGAGGCTTTGCGGGCGAGCTTCATGCCGACCGCGCGGCCGAGCAGCAGACCGCCGATGCAGATCACAAAGGTGATTGCGCCGATCATGACCGCCTGCGTTGCCGCGTGCATCCACGGCAGTTCCGCCGTCGTGAAGCCGACGGAGAGCGCGTCGATCGAGGTGGCAACGCCCTGCAGCAGCAGCGCCGCGCCGTGCAGCCGACGGGGCGCGGGCGGATCTTCATCGGGCTTGGGCTTGCGCAGCCCTTCGAACAGCATGCTGCCGCCGAGATAGAGCAGCAGCGCGAGGGCGATCCAGGGAATCCACGGTCGGAACGCCGCGAAGGCGCTCGCCATGCCACGCACAAGGAAATAGCCGATCAGCGGCATCGCGGTCTGAAATCCGGCATAGGTGCCGGCAATCAGGCACATGCGCCGCCGTTTCATTTCCGGCTCGTTGAGCCCGTCGGCCAGCGAAACGGAAAACGCATCCATGGCAAGGCCGACGCCGAACGCCGCGCTTTGAAACAGAAACAGGAGATCCATGCTTGCACGCTCCGAACAGAATACTTCCGGGCTCCCCGCCCGTGCGGACACGATGTTCCGCGTGAAGGGAATTATAGCATATCCGCTCCGGTGTGTCAAGCGGGCACCCTGCCATCCGCCGCGCAAGGAAGAACGCAGCAGAAAAAGCATTTGACAAACCGCAAAGAATCTGTTAAAATATGTTCTTGTAGCCGGCGGCGCGCATCGCGGCGCAGGTCCATATACGGAGGGTTGTCCGAGAGGTCGAAGGTGCAGCACTCGAAATGCTGTGTTCCCACAAGGAACCTAGGGTTCGAATCCCTAACCCTCCGCCAAAAATCAGCGTGTCCATTCGGGCGCGCTGATTTTTTATGAAAAGGGATTCGAACAGCGAGGGGAGCCGCAGGCCAAACGCTCTGGGGGAGCGTTTGCCGAGTCGCAACGAGCGAAGCGAGGCGATAAAAATCCCTAACCCTCCGCCATGAAAAAACCCGTTGCATCAGCAACGGGTTTTTTCAGTGAAGTGTGCCATTCGGCTCGAGAAGTACGCTGCGCGCGTGAAGTTGACCTGCGGTCAGTGAAGTGCCTGCGGGCGTGGGTGGTACACTTCACTTCACTTTGCGGCTTCGCCGCAAAACTTCACGGTGAGCGAAGCGAACCGCTTCACATGTGCCGCAAGGCGCATGTTTCACAAAAGAGCGTCTCAAAGCTGCTTGTGCTGGTGCATAATCATTTCTTTCAGTTGCCAATTCGTTCGTGCATCATTTTGCGGCAAAGCCGCAATACATCACTGTGAGCAGCGCGAACAACCTCACTCGCGCCAAAAGCGCGATTTCATTGATTCTGACGCCTTGGGAAGCAACCGGAACAAGCAGAAAGCTCTTGAAAATAAGGGAAAAATGTGATACGCTGATTTCAAATAAAATTGATTCTCAAAGGAGCGCGCAGGATGAAAAGAATCATCGCGGCGGTTGCGGCGCTGAGCATGGCCGCCACCGCAAACGGATATGTGAAAATGACCGGCTTCGCGGAAGCGATCCGGTCGTGGCTCGACCGCAGCAGCGAGCTTGCATCGAGCTATGTGGGCGAAGTGTCCGATGAAGTCTGGGGCGGAGAATTCACGTATGACGACATGGTAACGGTCAAAAAGGAGCAGGGCAAGGACTTCGTCATTCTGAATCTCACCGACCTGCATTTCGGTGATTATGACTACAGACGCTTTACCGCATTGGGCGTGATCCTGACGGCAAAGCAGCTCGTGCGCAAAATTCAGCCCGATCTCATCACCGTTTCGGGCGATATCGTGTGCACGGATTCGACGGTTTACTCCGTGAAACGCTTCACGGACCTGATGGAGAGCTTCGGTGTGCCGTGGGCGCCCGTCTTCGGCAATCACGATGACGAAGGCAACTGCGACCTGAATTATCTGGCGGACATCATGCTGAAAAGTCCCCACTGTCTCCTCCGGAAGGGGCCCGCGTCCATGGGCGTGGGCAACTACGTTGTCGGCGTCACCGAAGAAGACGGCAGCGGCGGAGAACGCATCGTGGAAGCGCTCGTGATGATGGATTCGCATCACGCCGCCTGCAACGAGGAGCAGGTCGCGTGGTTTGCCTGGGCGGCGGATGGCGTCAACAGGCTCAGCGGCGGCAACGCCGAGATCACGACGATGCTGCACATTCCGCTTGCGCAGTATCAGTTCGGCTGTGATGAAAAATGGGACAGCGAAAAGAACACGTGGAAACCGGACAGCGGCGCGGTCGGCACCTACGGTGAAAAGATCTGCTGCGCGCGGGACGCGGACGGCAATCCGGTGGACAACGGCCTGTTCGGCGCGATCAAAAACGCGGGCGGCAAGTATGTCTTCTGCGGCCATGAGCATCTGAATAACTTTTCGTTCCTCTATGACGGCGTTCGCCTGACCTATATGATGAAGATCGGGATTGCCTCCGGCTTCTCCCCGCTGCTCAACGGCGGCACGAAGATCGTCGTCGGCGACAGCGGCATCCTTCGTTTCTCCGATGAAGCAGTCCTGCGCACGGTGCTTTCGGTCGAAGACCCGCTGAACTAAAACGATGAGTAAAAACAGACGCCTGCCGGACAGCCCTTTTCAGGGCAAATACAAACAGGCATGAACAAAGCACCCGCCCGCGTCGCAAGACGCGGGCGAGCAGCAGGGGCCCTCGGCCCCGGAGTAAACCACCCATTGACGGGTGGTTTTATTCTTTTATTTCCCGCTCCCGTACATCCAGTTCAGTCTGCCGTAAGGGGCGCTGTCGCCCTTTGTGTAGAACGACATGAGATCGCCGTCGATGTAGTTATCCGCCCATTTGAAGCTGAAGGCGGCGTTCTTGCCGAGCCCGAGCAGGCTCTTGGAAACGCTGAGCATCAGCCGGTTGCCCTCGAAGCGGATCTCCGCTGTGCCGACGGTCTGCCGGCGGTCTCCGTCGATGGCCTCCACCGCGGTTTTGCCGCCGGCGGGGGCGGTGCGGTTGATGACGAAATCATAGCCCGTTTTGCCGCTCGTGTTGAGAAACAGCGTCATCCAGGCGCTGTCCGTCGCGGGGGAGAGCGGGGCGGCCGTGTCCACATAGAAATACAGGTTCTGCGCATCCTCGGCGACCTTGGCGTTGACAATGTCGTTTCTGCCGGAGGCGTCCGTATAATATGTATCGCCGAAGCCGCGGGAATCCCGGTCAAACGTGTCGTTTTCGTAGTCCTTGTAAACGGCGGTGATGCGGCTGTCATCCCACTGGTCAAACGCGCCGTTCACGTCGATCGTGACTGGATTGCCGGTGAACACCGCACTGACGGACCGCTTGAATTTGCCGATGTAGCTGACGAGCTGCATGTAGTAATTATCGCCCAGACGGCCCGCCGCGGGCTCCACGTCGCGCGAATATTCCTCGTCACAGTTGTCAATGAAGGCGATCGGCTCGCCGGGCTCGTTCAGGCGCATCGCCGTCCATTCGTTGAAGCCCGTCACAAAGACGATATCCGGATCGAGCTTGATCGCGTAGTCCCATTGCTCGGCAAAGTTGTAGCCCCACAGCGCGGCGTCCTGCGCCGGGTCCTTCTTGCCGTTGTGCCAGCTGCGCCCGTGATCCTTCCGCCCGTACCACGCGGAGGCGCTGAACCGGCAGGAATCGCAATGCTGCGCCACGGAGACGTTCATGATGCTTTCATCCTGCAGGGAGTTTTTATAGTAGCCGCCGACCGTGTGCAGCGTGGTGCCGAATTCCATCCAGGGGAAGCCGTCGCTGTGCTTGGAATCGGTCGGCCACTGCACGGCCTTGATCCGGAAGTACTCCTTCACCTCGGGGCGCAGGTTGGCGTCGTCCGCGTTGCCCACGACCATCGGTTTGCCGTTCATCCGGAACCACAGGTCGTCGACGTCCGGATATCTGGCCTTCAGATCGTCGTTGCAGTAAAACGAGTCATAGAGAAGATTGAGTATCCGGCCGGAATCCGAATTCGTGTAGAAGGCGAGCTTCGGCACGTGTTTTCCCTGCAGATAGTAGCCGTACCACACGTCGATCAGCTCCCTCGCGCGCTCAAGATACGGCACGGCGTTGGTCGTGTCAAACACAATGAAATCCACGCCGGCGTCCGTGAGCATCTGGCAGTGCCGGCTCACGACCCAGCGGTCCGATTGAAAATAATAGCCGAACAGCGGCTCGCCCCAATGATGCCAGACGGCATAGCCCCCGCCGCCTGCCGCTTCCCAGCGCTCGACCGAGGTGTAGGCAAGCGGATCGTTCTGCATGATCTTCGTCACGTCGTAGGGGCCGCTCTGCGAATGCTCGCCGTTCCACAGAAAATAGAAGACGCCCACCTTCTTTTTGCTTTCCCCGGCGGAAACCGCCTGCCGGCCGAGCGCGTCCGTTGCGGTCATCGAGCCGTTTTCGGGCACGGTCGTTCGCTGCACCGGCCCGTAAACGGGGAAAATGCTGCGGAAAATCAGGACAAATACCAGCCAGATATAGGTCAGGAACTGCACCATAACGACGCTCCTTTTCGCATAGAATGCCCGCACGCAGCGGAGGTCCCCCTTCGCGCAAGCATCCGTTGATCAAGGTCATTATACCATTGTTTGGTTTGCGATTCAACCGCATTTTTCCGCCGGATGCGCCGCGACGGGTGAAAAGATCAAAAAACTGCTTTTCATTTGATGCCGGGTGTGCTACAATGAAGGCGGCGGCCGGCCGTTTGCCGCGCCGCGAGAACACAACGATCCGAACGGAGGAATGCAAAATGAAATTCGCACCGCTGATGAAAGGCCTCTGGGCGCTGCTGCTCAGTCTGGTTCTGATGCTGCCCGCCGGCAGCTTTCCGCGCGTTCCCCATGAGAAGGAACTGACGCTCGTGTGGAGCGATGAATTTGACGGCGACTGCCTGGATACGGCCAAATGGCGGGGACATTACACCGCCGCAGAGGCGACCGTCCGCCGCGGCAGCTACTGGAGCACGGAAATGGCTGCGGTCAAGGACGGCATGCTGCATATTCAGACGCAGTATCTGCCGGAGGGTCTGAACGGCAACGGCAAGCCCGGCTGGTACACCTGCGGGATCGATACCAACGGGCTGTACGAGCAGACCTTCGGCTACTTCGAGGTGCGCTGCATCCTGCCCAAGGGCTGCGGCATGTGGAGCGCCTTCTGGATGCTCTCAAACACCATGGGCCAGGTGGGCAACGGCGGCGAGGACGGCGCGGAGATCGATATTTTTGAATCGCCTTTTTACGGCGAACGCTTCAGCCGCCGCGTTTCCAGCAACATTCACATCGACGGCTACGGCGCGGACCTCAAAAGCAGCCACGTGTGCGAATCCTATCTGCTGCTGAACGATCCCTATGAGAATTTCAACACCTACGGGCTGGAATGGAACGAAACGGAATACATTTTCTATGTGAACGGGGTCGAGATGGGCCGCTCCTCCTTCGGCGGTACGGCGAAGGTGCCGGAATACCTGATCCTCTCCGTCGAGGTGGGCGGCGAAAACGCCGTGCCGGGCGACAGCTGGGCGGGCAAGGCGCTCGCACAGGACGACGCGCCGACGGATTTCGTGATCGACTACGTGCGGGCGTATCAGTATAACGCCGCGCAATAAAAAGCAGAGCCGGACGGCTGTGCTACAGAACTGCAAATAATCAAACGGCGCGCTGCAGACAGCCTGCAGCGCGCCGTTTGCGACTGCCCGGATCACAGCCCGAGCAGCACTTCCTTATTTGTGCCGTAGAAGATATCCTCCCGGCCGCTGATGAAGCTGCAGAAGTCCTCGAACTCCTGCCAGCGGTCGCCGATGTCGAATTCATAGGCATGCCCCCAGATGTAGAAAAGCGCGGGCGTGTCGGTTTTCAGCGCGACAAAGCGTTCGCCGAGCGCGCGCATCCGGTCGCCTTCCATCAGATGATAGACGGTGGGCCGGAATTCATACAGATCCGCCTGCGGCGCAAAGTCATGGCTGCTGACCGTCGTTCTGCAGTAGCGGATGCCCGTGCCGCGCCGGATGACGTCGGCAACGCGACGGTCGTAATTCACGCCGCCGCCCGGATAGGCGAATCCGACGACCTCATAGCCCGCAAGCTTCGAAAGACGCAACCGGTCCTCCTCCACCTGCCGGATGATTTCGCGCTCATCCAGCTCCGGCAGCATCGGATGCGTGAGCGTGTGAGAGGCGATTTCATGCCCTTCATAAATCCTGCGGATCTCGCCCGGTTGCGGCTTGCAGTGCGCGACCGTTACGCCGTCACGCACGAGCGCGTTCGCGGTCCCGAGCAGGCCGGAATTGAGATTGAACGTGGCTTTCAGGCCGTATTTATTCAGGATCGCGATCAGGCGCTGATCCTGCGTCACGCCGTCGTCATAGCTGAAGGTGACGGCCTTCATTTTTCCGTGGAACATGCGATTCTCTCCAATCATCAGGTATTTGAAAGTCGGGCGGTTCAGTCGGATACGAGATAGTCTGCCAGCCATTGCGCCATGCGCGCTTTGGCGTCTGCTTTCGCGTCCGGGTCACGATCCAGCGCGTGCCCGGACTGCGGATAGGTGACCAGCTCGCACTGCACATCCTGTGCCCGCAGCGCGTCGAGGAAGCGCAGCACATGGGCGTAGGGGATCAGTTCATCTTTGACGCCGTGGCAGATCGCCGTGGGCACGGCGTTTGCGATATAGGTCAGCGGCGAGATCGCCCGGAGCGCCGCCTGCACCGGCGCGCTCAGCAGCGTTTCTTTGGTGACGGCCGTGCCGCAGCAGGCGGAGAGCACTTCATATTTCCAGCCCTCGAATTCTCCGCTGAGACCGATCAGGAAGTCCGGCGGCGTGCAGTCCACGGGCGGGCAGTCGCAGAATACCGCCGCGGGCCGGAGCGGAGATTCCGCAGCGCTTGTGTAGGCATAAAGCAGGGCGAGATGCGCGCCGGCGGAGCCGCCCGAAAGGAGCATTCGCGTCAGGTCATAGCCGGCGGCAGCGCAAGTCGTTTTGACGGTGCGCAGCGCGGCCGTGATGTCGTCCAGCTCGTCGCGCACAGTAAATTCGTCGGATACATAGCGGTAATTCATGATCGCGCAGATGTAACCGCGCGCGCTCCAGTCTTCCGCGTCGGGGATGTGGATCGACCGGTCGCCGGCCGTCCAGCCGCCGCCGTGGATGATCAGAAGCAGACCGTCCCGGCTTTTCGGCGCCGCGGGCAGATAAAGATCCAGCCGGTTTCTTTCGTGCGGGCCGTAGGCGAGATCGCTCAGAAGCGTCACATTGTCGTTGATCATTTGCATTCCTCCCGGCTCAGAACCAGACTGTCACAAAGCTTTTGCCGTCCTGCCCGGCCGCGGCGTAATCGGTGAGGATCAGCGCGCCGTCCGCGGTGTCCGCGCAGACGCGCACCTGCTCGCCCGGCTGCGGCGCAAGGGTGCGAAACCGGATGCTGCCGTCCGCGTCCCGCAAAAACCGGAGAGGCTTGCCGGGCGTATAGACGCCGCTGATCGCCGTGTCCGCCGCGAGGGTATAGCCGCCGAGCGCAAAGGCGCTTTTGCCGCAGATGCGCGTTTCGGTCAGCCGCTGCTGCGTGCGGAGCAGCAGCTCGTCGCCGTCGGCAGCGTCAAAGAGCAGATAGCCGTCCGTTTCGGCCGCCGGCGCTTCGCCCGGGCGGCATGCGGTAACGCGCGTGGAATCGTCGCCCGTCGTCACGCGCAGCGGGATGCGTAAGCCCGCCGGCGCGGAAAGCCGGATGCGGTCCGCGGTGATCGCAAGGCGCACGTCGGCGCCGCCGATGCAGAAAGCATAGTCGCCGCAGACCGGGTCGTTGACGCTGATCACGCCGTTTCGCTGCGTGACGCACATGAGCGGATACAGGCCGAAGCCCGCCGAAGCGATGCAGGCGCAGCAGCCGAAATGCGTGCCGTCGGCAAACTGCTTGAAGCCGCCGATCCCGCGCCCGCGCGTGCCGTCGCAAAGAGGCGAATAGCTGTCAAACGTCATGCCGGGCAGCCAGGCCTTTTTTTCGTTGCTGAACTGTTCGTAGCCGTTGCGGTTGAGCGCGCCGGCCAGCGCGTTGAGCGCGCTTTTTCGCACGGCGGTGAAGTATTTTTTCTCATCCGTGGCAAGAAACAGGCGCGAGAGCAGACGCATGAGCGTGACCGTGACGCAGGTTTCCTGCATGATCTCGTTGCGCGATTCGGTCTGACGCAGCGTCGAGTGATCGAATAATTCATGCGTGCACCCGCACGAGCCGATCGCGGTGAAATCGGTCTCCAGCAGGCGGTCCGCAAAGCGGACGACGAGGTCGAGGTTCTCCTGTTTCCCCGTCACCTCATAGTAGGCGAGCAGCCCCTCGAAAAAGCTCATGGTTTCGTAGGCCTTCTGCTCCGGGAATTCAAACGGCGCCATGCCCGCCCGCACGCAGTCGATCAGGCTGCCCAGGCTGCAGCCGCCGGTTGCGATGATGTAGTCCGCAAAGTCGAGATAGCGCTGCTCCCGCGTGTCGCGATACAGGCGCACAAACGGCTCGAGGATGCTCGCGGAGTTGACGCTGCCCCACCAGAGCCCGGTGGACAGCAGATCGATTTTTCCTTTGCCGATACGTTCAACAATATAGTCGGCATGGGCCTTGAGCGCTTCGAGGATCCGGCCCCGCAGCGCGGGATCCGTGCAGATATCGGAATAATGCTGCAGCCCGGTCATCACATATTTGCGCGCCCAGAGATCCCAGCCGTAGAATTCGTTTTCCGCGCTGTAGGCGCTGATCCTGCCGCTCGGCTCCTGCCGGACAAGCAGGCCTTCCGTCGCTTCGGTCAGCACGGCATACAGCGCCGGCGATTTCGTGACGGCATAGACCAGACAGGCGCCGCGCATCATCTTGCCCCAGTATTCGCCGCGCCAGCCGCGGTCCGCGTCGTCGATCCCGGAGGAAAAGACGCCGATGCAGTTTTGCCACAGCGCCCGGTCGAGCAGCTGCCGGTCGGTGATGAAGCGGAGATATGCGGCAAAGGGGTCGCTGAGATTGCTGACAGCAGGAAACATGGTTCTCCCTCTTTCTTTTTCGGCGCGCGGCCGGATGATACATGCGCTTTTTTGCGTTCAGTCTGCGGGGGTCAGATGAATGACTTCATAATGGCAGCCTGCCTGCGTGCGCAGGGGCATCCGCCAGCCGCAGGCGCCGGCGCTGACGTTCATCACGGCGTCGCCCTCGGTATAATCGCCGTAGCAATAGCCGATCAGCGGGTAGAATACGCCCAGCGGGAAGAGCTGCCCCGCGTGGGTGTGGCCGGAAAGCTGCAGATCCGCGCCGGCTGCGGCCTGCGCCCGGAACTCGGACGGCTGGTGATCCGCAACGATCAGATAGGCGTCCGGATGCGGATTGACAAGCGCCGCGATGTCAGCGCGGCCCGCGCCCTCGGAGAGATCCTCCCGGCCGAGCAGCACCAGATCCGGCGCGAGTTCGGCATAGGCGTCCCGCAGGAGGATCACGCCGTTGGCCTGCAGGGCGGCTTCCAGCTCCGCCTGCGTGAATTTCCGGCCGCCCGCGTAGTCCGCGTGACCCTGCCGGTCATGGTTGCCGTAAACGAAATAGACCGGCGTGTCGAAATCGGCAAAGAGACGGCAGGTCGCCTCCATTTCTTCTTTAGTAGTGTAATCATCCACGATGTCGCCGCCGAGGATCGTCGCCTCCGGGCGCAGCGCCTTGATTTGCGCGATCGTCTTTTCCGTGACGCTGAAGGGCTGCGCGCTGCCGACATGCAGGTCGGCAAGGAAGACCACCGTGTGTTCGGCAGTGAGCTTTTCGGAAGTATAAGTATGCGTCTTCGGCGTCACGGTCTGCATATTGACCACGCCGAAAACAAAGAAGAGAATGCCGAACGCCAGGCTGACTGCCTTGACCGCGCCGAAGCGGCGCTCTTTTTTTCGCAGGGCGAAGCAAATGGAGCAGACCGCGTCCGCGGCGGCGTCCGCCAGCAGCGCGACGTAGAGCGCCATCATCATCGGCTGAGCGAACCGCAGCTGCACCGGCCCCGCCAGCGGAAGGAAGGCAAAGACAACGGCCAGCAGCGCCTTGCCGACGATCAGGCACACGCGCGCGCGTGGCCGGAGCTCCTTCTTGCGAAGCGGCAGCTGCACCGCGGTCAGAACGGCCTGCGCGGCCAGAAAATAAAGACAGAATACAACGATATTATTCATAAAAGCCTCCGCGTCATTTTTGATTTTCTTTATTATCCCACAATCTTTCTCAAATGTCCAGTGGATTCGACGCGGCGCGCGGATTTTTTCTGCGCTTTTTTTCCGCAAACGCCGGCCGGCGCGAAAAATGCAGTTGAACTGCACCGGCGGATATGATACAATCATAGAGAAAGAGAAAAAAAGGGGAGAGGAAAGGATGAAAATCCGCATCAACGGCATCCGGCTGTATTATGAGAAAACAGGGGACGGCCCGCCGCTTGTGATGGTGCATTGCAACAGCATGGATCACCGGATCTTTCGCACCGCCGTCCGCGTGCTCGCGCAGCGCTTCACGGTGTATTGCCCGGATTCCCGCGATCACGGCAAAAGCGAAAAGGTCAAAACGCTGCATTATGAAGACATGGCGGAGGATCTGTACGCCTTTATCACTACGCTCGGTCTGGAGCGTCCGGCGTATTACGGCTTTTCCGACGGCGGCATCATCGGTCTGCTGCTTGCCGCCCGCCGGCCGGACCTGCTCTCCGCGCTGATCGTCAGCGGCGCAAGCCTGCGTCCGGACAGCACGAAGGACCTCCCGCTGCGCTTTTTTAAGCTATGGAGCCATGTGGACCGCAGCGACAAAATGCGCATCATGCTGCGCGAGCCGGATATTACGGATGAGATGCTGCGCAGTATCCGCGTGCCGACCTTTGTCACGGCGGGCGAGCGGGACGTGATCAAGGAGGCGCACACGCGCCACATCGCGGAAACGATCCCCGGCGCGCAGCTGAAGATTTTTCCGCATACCGGCCACACCGGCTATATCATGCGCAGCAGAAAAATCGCGGATTACATCCTCTCCGTCCTCCCGCCGCAGGGCGAATCGGACGATCCCGCCTGAACCGCGGCAAAAAAAGACCGGCCGCCCGGGGCAGGGCAGCCGGCACAGGGGATTCTGTCTTTAATAAAGCGACCAGGCTTTGATCTTCAGAATCTGATCATAGATCCAGCCGAAGATCCGCTGCACGGGATTGCCGTCCACGACGATCTGAGCAAAAATGCGCACGGAGGGGTCGTCCTGCAGTTCGCCGGTTTCATCCCGGACCGCGCTGATCGTGCGCTGAACGGCGTACACGGTGACGCCCTTGTCGCAGGTGATCTCCACGTCACCCTCCGTCAGCGCCTCCGGCAGCGCATAGCCGTCCGCCGCTTTGAAGGAATAATAGGCGGTGTAGGTCCGCCCGGCAACGAGCGCGCCGGATTCCTGCGTGCCGGCGTAGTCCGCGATCAGCACGGAGCTGCAATAGACCGTGTCGGTGGACAGCGTGAAGAGCATGTCCGTGTCGTCTTCGTTCAGCCCGGCAACGTCGCTGCGCAGATGCACGCGGATCGTTCCGGTCGGCCGCTGCGCGGCGGCGGGCAGCAGGCAGCAGCCCAGCGCGCACAGCGCGAGCAGGATCGCAATGCTTTTTTTCAACATGGCACACACTCCTTGCGGCAGTTTTCTGCTTCTATTATATATCCCGCGCCGCCGCGCTGTCAATCCCGATTTCCGAAAAATGGGAAACGGAGCGGCCTGCTTTCTTTATTTTTTTCTTTTAAATGATTGTATCTTGCGTAATCTATGGTATAATTCAATCGGAACCTGTGCGCCGCTCCCGATGGGGGCGCATGGAAGCCGCAGCGGCGGCAATTCCGTCTGAGGAGGTAAAACATGGACAGAGGATTGATGATTGAAATCAAAAACTGGGCGATCGGCATCGTGTTCGGCGTGTTTTCCGTGCTGTTTGTCGTGCTGCCCGGGCAGGGGCTGCAGCTGCTGCGCGGCACGATCGGCGCCCTGCCGCAGACTCCGGAGACCTTCGTGCCGACCGTGCGCCTGGTGGCCTTCACGGATTCGCACAATCAAAACGATCATGTGGCGGACGCGATCGATGCGGCGTATGCCCTCTTTGACGACGCTGAACCCTATGCGGGCGTGGACGCGTTTTTCGGCCTGGGCGATTTTTCCAGCGTCGGCGGCGAGGGCGATTATCAGCGCTATGCCGAAACCCTGCACGCGCATGTGCGGGAGGAAACCGTGCTGATCAATATCCACGGCAACCATGAATTCAAAAATGACAATTACCGCGAATACTTCATCCGGCACTTCGGCCATGACCCGGATACCGTGACGGAGATCAACGGTTTCTCCTGCATCGCCTTCTCCGGCGAGCGCGGCGCGACCGAGTGGACATACACCGCAGGCAGCCTGAACTGGCTGGACAACGCCATCTCCGCGGCGGAAAAGAAAGCCGACGGCAAGGCGATCTTCGTCTTTCAGCATCCGCACCCCTTCGGCACGGTCTACGGCAGCTCCGTCTGGTGCGACCCGCAGCTCAATCCCGTGTTCAACCGCCATCCCGGCATCGTGGATTTCTCGGGCCATTCTCATTTCCCGATGAATGATCCGCGCAGCATCTGGCAGGGGAGCTATACGGCGGTCGGCTGCGGCGCGATGGCGACCTTTGAGCTTGAGGATCACGGCATTCCCGGGCAGCATCCGGCCGGCTATGACCCGGCGGCGGAGATGTGCATCATCGAGGCGGATGACGACGGCAGCGTTCGCATCCGCGGCTACGACCTGCTGTCCGACACCTATTTCTGCGACTGGTATATCGACGACGTCAACGACGCCGGCACCTATGCCTATACTTACAGAAACATGAAAGCGCAGGACGCCGCGCCGGTCTTCCCGGCCGAGGCGCAGGCGAGCGCGGAACAGGGCGAGGACGGCGCATGGGTGCTGACCTTCACCGACGCGCAGGCGGCGCAGGGCTTCGTCGTGCATGACTACAAGATCAAAATCAAGGATGAAAGCGGCAAAAAGGTGTTTTCCGACAGCGTGATCAATGATTATTATGTGATCGACGGCGATCCGTGCGCGCATATCCGCCTGGATGCGGATACCCTCGAGGCAGGCAAGACCTACACGCTCTCTGTGCGCGCGGAAAGCGCCTATCATAAATATTCCGAAACGCTCGAATTGACGTTTACGGCTTAAATTCTTCCAAATAAAGAAAGGGGATTCTTATGGTAACTCGTCAGCAGCTCAAACAAAACGCGCGCGCGCAGCTCGGCGGCGGCATTTTCACCTCCTCGTGGATCACCGCCCTGTTCGTCTGCTTTGTTGCGGACCTGATTCTCTCGGTCGCCTCGGTCCCGGGGATGATTTCCAGCATGTCGAGCTCAATCGACAGCATGCAGTCGGCCATCAACGGCGCCGAAGCAGCGCCGGCTTCGTTCCGTTTTTCCTTCTCCACCGGCCTCGGCTCGATCGCAGCGGTTCTTCTGAGCGGCCCGATCGGCTACGGGATGAATAAAATGTTCCTCAAGCAGGCGCGCGACGGGCAGCCGATGGTGTTCACGGATCTGTTCAAGGGCTTCACGGAGGATCTCGGCACCAACGTGCTGATCGGTCTGATGACCTCGATCTTCACCTTCCTGTGGGCGCTGCTGTTCATCGTGCCCGGCATCGTCAAGGGGCTGGGCTACTCCCTGAGCTTATATCTGAAAGCGGATCATCCCGAATACGAATGGAAAACCTGCATCAACGAAAGCCAGCGCCTCATGCGCGGCCACAAGGGCGAGCTGTTTGTGCTGTATCTGAGCTTCATTGGCTGGTACTTCGTCGGCGCGCTGTGCCTGGGCGTGGGTGTGCTCTGGGTGCATCCCTATCTGGAAGCGACAAAAGCGCATTTCTACTGGTCTATCGCAGCGGCGGACGCTGCCGCGCAGCCCGCGCCCTTTGCGGCGCCGGCGCCGGAATGGAATTACGATGAAAACGTATGATATCGCAGCCTATATCTGGCCGTCTTACACGGGGAAAGAACTGCGTGCCCGGCAGTTCTGGGAGCAGGGCATCGGCGAGTGGCAGTCTGTTCTGAGCGCGGAAAAGCGCACGCCGGAGCAGATCCTGCCGCGCAAACCCCTTTGGGGCACGGTCGACGAGGCCGACCCGAAGGTCATGGAATTCCAGATCAAAGAGGCGCTGCGCCACGGCGTGAACGTCTTTATCTATGACTGGTACTGGTATGACCGCCGTCCGTTTCTGGAGCAGTGTCTGGACGAGGGCTTCCTCGGCGCTGCGAACAATGAGGACATGCGGTTTTATCTCATGTGGGCCAATCACGACGCGGGCTACACCTGGGATAAGCGGCAGTCCGCGCTGGATGAGATCATCTGGCTCGGCGCGCAGCCGCGCTCGGAGTTCGACCGCATCTGCCGGCGCGTGATCGATCTGTATTTCAAGCGCCCGAATTATTATAAAATCAACGGCTGCCCGGTTTTCATGATCTATGAGATGAGCAATTTTGTGCGCGGGCTGGGCAGCGTGGACGCCGCGCGGGAAGCGCTCGATCATTTTCGTCAGCTGACCAAAGAAGCGGGCTTTCCCGGCCTGCATCTGCAGGCGACGATTTACAGCGAAGGCGCGGTCAACGTCAGCGGCGTGGATGCCGCGCGGGAGGGTTCCACAAAGGATCTCGTGCGCCTGCTCGGTTTCGATTCCGTGACGCATTATCAGTTTTGTCACTTTGTCGACTGCAACCGGGATTATCTTGAGATCCTGCCGGATGTGCAGAAGGAATGGGAGCGCATCCGCGCGGACTATGACGTGCCGTATTATCCGCACGCCACCGTCGGCTGGGACAATAATCCGCGGCATCACTTCCTGACGCTGCCGATCATGAAAAACAACACGCCGGAAAACTTCAAGCGATGCCTCGTTATGGCGAAGGAGTATGCCGACCGCTGCAACGACGTGCCGCTGATCACGATCAATTCCTGGAACGAATGGACGGAAATGAGCTATCTTGAGCCGGACGACGTTTACGGCTACGGCTATCTGGAGGCCGTGCGGGAGGTGTTTCTGCCGCAGTCCGCTCCGGCAGAGGAGGAAACCGCATGATCAGATCTGTCTTTTTGCGCACGGTTGCCGCGCTGCTTGTCGGCGTGCTGCTGCTGTTCGTGGGCACGACGCCCGGAGAGCCCTACGATGTGAAGGATCCCGAAGCGTGCTTTATGAACTTCACCGTGCTTTCGGACGCGCATATCGAGGGCAACAATTTCCCGCGCTATCAGGTCTTTGCCCGCGCGATGCAGGATGTGAAAAGGAATCAGAGCGGCAACGCCGCGGTCGTGTTTCTCGGCGACAGCACGATGAACGGCCAGGTGTTCGAAAACCTGCTGTTTCACGGCACGGCCCGGAGATACTTGAAGAATGACAATGTGCTGCCTGTGGTGGGCAATCACGATATCGGCAACGGTCAGGGCGACTATCAGACCCTGCAGAATCGCTGGTATGCTTTCACCGAAGCGTTCTTCAGCCGCAAGCTGACGCAGCCCTATTATTACGACGTCATCGACGGCTGCTGTTTCATCGTGCTCGGCATGGAGGCACAGGAGGTCTATGAAATGCGGATGACCGAGGCGCAGTTTGCCTGGCTGGAGGAAGTGCTGAAGGTAGCCGCCGACAGCGGCCGCCCGGCCTTTGTGTTTTCTCATTATCCGACGGATGACGCCGTGGATGAAAACGGGAACCCGACCGACCGGCTGACAAAGATGCTCGCGGCCTACAACGAAACGCACGATCTGTTCTGCTTTGTCGGCCACACGCACATGCCGATGTATCTTTTCTGGTCGTTCCATACCTACGACGGCTTCCCGGAGACCTATCTGCCCCGCCTCACGGAGCTCTACGGAGATGACGATGAGCCCGGCAAGGATACGGGCGTCGGGCTTGTGGTTGAGGTGTACGAAAACGAGGTTGTGCTGCGCGCCCGCGATTTCTACCGCGGCGAATGGAAATACGACACGGCGGATGAAACGATGTGCGAGGTCGTCTATCCGCTTAAGCATCCGGTGACTGTGTCATGAAACAGACGCCGGGACTTAATCCGTTTTTACCCTTTTCCGTCTATGTGCCGGACGGGGAGCCGAAGGTCTTCGGCGATCGGCTGTATCTTTACGGCTCCTATGACCGGTTCGGCGAGGGCTACTGCAGCAGGGACTACCATGTGTTCTCCGCGCCGCTGACAGATTTGGCGGCCTGGGAGGATCACGGCGTGAGTTTCTCGACCGACGCGGTGCCGTGGTCGGACGCCCTGCTCTATGCGCCGGATGCGCTGTATCACAACGGAAAATACTATTTATTCTTCTGCCTTTCGGACGGCACGGAGGGCGTGGCCGAAAGCGACGGACCGGCAGGCCCGTTTGTAAATGCGCGGCAGATCACGCTCAACGGCGTTCCGATCGAGGGCATCGACCCCTCCGTGCTGGAGGACGACGGCAAGATTTACTACACCTGGGGGCAGTTTCATCTGCAAATGGGCGAGCTGAATGACGATCTGTGCACGCTCCGCCCGGAAACTGTGCGCACGGACGTGCTCTCCAACGCCCCGGGGCGCGAGGGCTTCCACGAGGGCTCGTCCCTGCGAAAGCTCGGCGCGCACTACTGCCTGATTTATGCCTCCGAATATACCGACGCGGCGCCGAACAGCGGCGGCCGGCCGACGAAGCTGGATTACGCAGTCAGCGCTTCGCCCTACGGCCCGTATACGCGCCGCGGCACCGTGATCGACAACACGGGCTGCGACCCCGCGTCGTGGAATAATCACGGCTCCGTCCTTTGCGCGGGCGGCGACTGGTTCGTGTTTTACCATGCGTCCAGCAACAACACGGCCTTTTCCCGCCGGGCGCGCGCGGAGCGTCTGACCGTGGACCCGGCGGCCGGTGTGATCCGGCAGGCTGTGCCGTCCACCAACGGCTTCGTGAAGACGCTGCTGCCGGCGCACATCGTGTCGCCCGTGCATGCCTGCCGGCTGTTCGGCGGCGCTTACCTGACGGAAACGCCGGAGGGGCGGTTTCCCTGCACGGCGCTCGGCCCCGGCGCCGGCTTCACCTTCAGCCCGATTTGCTTCCGGGACGGCGGCTGCCGGCTGACCGTCACCTACCGCGCAAAGCGCGCGGTGTGCCTGGAGGTGCTGCTGGGCGCGCGGGTTGCCGCAGTGTGCGCGCTGCCCCCGCAACCGGCATGGAGTGAAGAATCTGTCTCTTTTTCAGCCGTCGGCGGCGTGTGGCCGCTGACGCTGCGGATCGCGCAGGCCCCGGCGGACGCCGACTGTGCGATCGACGCGCTGCAAATCATAGAAACGAAAGGATCGATCTGAAATGAAAAAACTGCTTTGCTGCCTGCTTTGCTGCGTGCTGCTCTTCGGCTGCGCGCTCCCGGCCTTCGCCGCGTCCGAGGAAGCGTCGTTTGTTCCGGTGCTGCGCTTCGTCGCGTGCAGCGACACGCATGTGACCGACAGCGACGAGATCAATATGGACCGCATCGGCCGCATGATGACGCTCGCCTATGACGTCGCGGCGCAGGATCCCGCCTATTCCGCGCTGGACGCGCTGCTGATCGCGGGCGATCTGACCAACGACGGCACGAAGACGGAATTCGACCGCTTCTGGCGCGCCGTGAGCGGCTCGCTGCAGGAGGGGACGCGCTTCCTCGGCGTGGTGGCGAAAAACCACGACGGCTACGAAATGAAACGCGCCGAAATGCGCGCCTATTATGAAAACCTCACGGGCAACGACGCGGATTTCCATGTGGTGATCAACGGCTATCACTTCATCGGCCTGTCCGCTTCCGAAAACGATGCGGCGCATTATGACGCCGGGCAGCTGAGCTGGCTGCGGGAGCAGCTGGACGCCGCGACCGCGGAGGACCCGCAGAAGCCCGTCTTCTTTATGCATCACGAGCATGTGCGCGGCACCGTCTACGGCAGCTCGCAATATGACGGCTGGGGAATCACGAAATTCACCTCGATTCTGAATCAGTATCCGCAGGTCGTGGATTTCTCGGGGCATTCCCATTACCCGGTGAATGATCCGCGCTCGATCTGGCAGGGCAACTTCACGGCGATCGGCACCGGCGCGATCACCTATTCGGAATTCACGATCGATCTCTATCGCGCCTATCATCCCGCGGATTCCCGCGCGACGGCAAACTGCTGGATCGTGGAGCTGGACGCAGCGCACAACCTGCGTCTGCGCGGCTACGATGTGAATGAAGGCGTGCTGCTCTGCGAGGAAGTGCTGAAGAATCCCGCGAATCCTGCCAACAGAGACTACACGCCCGCCAAGCGCGAGGCCGCTTCCGCGCCGCCGGTCTTTGCCGACGATGCGGCGCTTACGCTCACGCCGGGTGACGGCGCCTGCGCGGTCACCGTGCCCGCGGCGCAGTCTGCCGACGGCATGCCGGTCGTGCTGTACCGCTTAACGGCCAAGGACGGCCTGGGTCTGACGGTCACGAAGAAATGGATTCTGCCCGGTTACTATCGCGCCATCCCGCAGGAAACCGTGTCCGAAACGCTGGATGGGCTGCCCGCCGGCGAATACACCGTTTCCGTGGTGGCGGAGAATGCCTACGGCAAACAGTCTGCACCCCTGACGGCGAAGGTTCAGGTGGAGGGCGCAACCGGCATCCGCGCGCTCTTTATCCGGATCTCCAACTGGTTCAACGATCTCAAGAACTACTTCGTGGAGCTGTTCAGGTAATTTGATGTGATCGAACGCCCGGCCGAATGCATCCTGCAGCCCGGCCGGGCGTCTGATGATAAAATGAAAAAAATGGAGGGGAAAACTATGCTGGAACGTCTTGCGCAGACGCTGCATTTTGCTTTCCGGCAGCAGGATGCGATCGCCCGCGTCGGCCGGATTCTGACCACGGGCGGCTTTTCGCTCAAGAAGCTGCTCGCGGCGGCGATCGCCTTTGTTGAAATGTTCGGGTGCGTCATCAGCGATTATCCGGTCACGCCGGTGGGCGAGGGCCCGGTGCTGGACGGCTACGAGCAGGTCTTTTTTGATGATTTCAACGGCGACGCGCTGGATCAGTCGGTCTGGCAGCTGCGGCATCCCGGCACGAATTCCTACCGGCAGGCGACGGTGGAAAACGGCAATCTGCTCCTGACCGGCGCCTATCTGGAGGACGGAGAAAACGGCCCCGGGTGGTACAGCTGCGATCTGCAGCTGCGGCAGAAATATCTGCGCGGCTATTTTGAGATCCGCTGCAAGTGCAGCGACACGGCGGATTTCTGGAGCGCCTTCTGGATTCAGGCGGATCATCCCTATGATCACGCGCTCTCCGCCGGCGGCGTGGGCGGCTGCGAGCTGGATATTTTCGAGTCGATGTTCTCCTCGGAGTCGAGCGCGCTGCGGCGCAACGCCGTTGTGCAGACCGTGCACTGCAACGGCTGGGACGACGATGAAGAACACATCGATTCGCGCATCCTCGGCAAATTCAAGGTAGACGATCCCTACGGCGAATATCACACCTATGCGCTGCAGTGGACGGAAACGGAATACATCTTCTATATCGACGGCGTGGAATCCACGCGCACCTCCTTCGGCAACGGCGTTTCGCAGGTGGAGGAATACGTCTGCGTGTCGCTTTGCACCCCGCAGGAATGGACGATCAGCCGCGACACCCGCGCGGTCTTTACCGTGGATTACGTCAAAATCCTGCAGCTGCCGTGAGAATCTGAAACAAAATCAAAAAGACTGCTGGGTTCCGATCGGAATCTGACAGTCTTTTTTGCTTTGCAAGGCCGGTCTGCTTTGCGCGCTTATTCCTTGTTTCCATCCTCCTGATCCGCGCGGTAATAGCGATAGGAGGCGACGAGCGAAAGAATCAGCACAACGGCGATCACCGCCGTCATCATGAGGATGTTCCAGGCGCCGGGGATGAACAGGGACAGCACGATCATAACGAAGCCGCCGGTTACCAGCGTGATGCCGCCGAAGCGCTGGCTTTTCTGCCACACGGCGTCGTTGGCCATGCTCCATTTGGTCCGCAGACCGAACGCGGCGTTTCTGCGGGCCTTCGGCATGAAATTCCCGAGCACGACGAACAGCGCGCCGGTCGCGATGCTCACGAATTTGTTGACATTGTCATAGTCGACCTTCGATGCGGCGGAGGGATCATAGCGCATCGCCTTGGACATGAGATAAAAGCTGATCACAGTCATAAAAATCAGCGTCGCGAGCCCCGTGATCCGCAGCATTTTCTCGTTGTTCCGGTCGTCTTTCTTTTGCGCCTGCTGCGCAGTCACGCTGAAAAAGACGCCCAGGCCGATCGAAATCAGCGGCAGGATCAGAAGCTCGTATTTGCTGCCGATCCGGTCCGCCTTGCCGGAAAAATCAAAATGCACCGGCAGACGGTCGGGCGACAGAATCAGAAAAACGATCGATCCGACAACGCAGATCAGCAGCACGATCCATTGAGCGGTCTGCAGTTTTTTCATGACGATTCACCTCGCAATTCTTTCAGCCAGAGCAGCGCTTCATCCAGAACGGAAGCGTTGAGCTCATAAAAAATGTATTTGCCTTCCCGCTGATCCCGGATCAGATCCGCCTCTTTCAAAACGGCCAGATGCTTGGAAACGGCGGGCAGACTCATGTCAAAATGCGCCGCGATCTCTCCGGCGGACAGCCGATGCTTTTTCAGCAGGTTTAAGATGGTCCGGCGGGTCGGATCCGCGATTGCCTTCATTGTATCCTGAATCCCCACAGCATCACCGCCTTTCATTTAACCGTTCGGTTAATTGTAACACAGATTTTCGCAAAAGTCAAGCACAGCGCACCGATAATTTTGCGCATCAGAGAAGAAGCGCGGCGGGCATTGACCGAATTTCTCAACCATCAGTTGAATCATTTTCAAGAACCCGGTTATTGTTTCTGTCTTGCGTTTGCAGTATGATAAGGGCAGACGGTACCGCCAAAAAATGAATGAGGTGATTTCATGCATCATTACTTCAGCGAAAACATCCGGCGTCTGCGCAAGGAGCGCGATCTGACACAGGAAGCGCTTGCAGGGTTTCTCGGCGTTTCTTTTCAGGCGGTCAGCAAATGGGAGCGCGGCGAAAGCTATCCCGATATCGAGCTGCTGCCGGTCATCGCCGATTTCTTTTCCGTGTCCACCGACGACCTGCTCGGCGTTGA
The DNA here is from genome assembly GCA_017428525.1 of Clostridia bacterium. Taxonomy (GTDB): domain Bacteria; phylum Bacillota; class Clostridia; order Oscillospirales; family Acutalibacteraceae; genus CAG-177. The sequence goes on from JAFRQQ010000028.1 coordinate 23,860, forward strand.
CAAGGCAAAAAATGAAGAGGAAATCCTTGCGGTCATTGATAAGTTTGATAACGGCAAGTATAAAGGGAGCGATGGCTCGCTGTCTTTTATGGTAGATGCTTATCATAAATATCCTTCCGATTTCCGCATACTTGTTCGCTATATGCATTCGCTCATAAACGATCAGGCCGATGCCGGCGATTACCTGAAAAACAAAAAGGAAATCTTTGCGATTTATGACCGCATACAGAATTACTGCACCAATGACGCAATAAGAATGTATGCCAAAAATCTGATGATTCATTACTTTAAACCGCTCATACGGGTGGAAAACAGCGGCGTGACAGAGCAGGATATGTTTAACCTGATTGAGGAAATGCCCGCAATTCCCGATTCAAGAGAATATCTGATGAGCTATATGCCGTCGGATCATGAAAAAGTTGAAAAGGGTTGCCAACACTTGTTTGACATGCTGATGTATTACTTTGACAACGCCGTTTCGCATTTTTCGCGCAGCTATATGTTGACGGGCATGGAACCCACCGAAGAGCAGATGCAAAAAGCCGTTGCGGCGTTGGAACTGATAGTAAACATATTTGACCTTGTATATACAGACGGAAACTATGGTGTGTGCTGGCGCGTGGCAATCTACAATTACGGGTATCTCGGGCAGTATTATCACCGACTCGGCAATGACGAAAAAGCGCTTGAGCATCTGAAAAAGTGCGCCGCGCTCGCAAAGCAGTTTGATACCATGCCGAATCTCACCGAACGGACCGCGCTGCTGTTCAGGGGCGCCACGCTGAATAAGCAGGAGGACGTCGCGGTCTATCTGGATACCAGCTTATGCAGGCAGATGACGCATCATATGCTGGAGAATTATCCGCTGTCGGAGGAGTTCAAAGCAAAGCCGGAGTTTCAGGAGATCATTGATATCATGAAATGAACCAATCAATGATTCCAAAAAACGAAATGATCCCATAAAACGAAATGATCCCATAAAACAAAGATCCCCAATCATCTGATTCGTCAAATGATCGGGGATTGATTCTTATGAAAAGCAGGAATGAAGCCGGATGCGGGAATGCTGATCTTATTCCCACTCCACAGCTATTAAACAATTTTGTTTATAAAATCTGTTCTGTATGGGATGGAGTCTTTTGATTATTCCTATCATCTGTATTATCCAGCCTGTCTGTGCTTTTGTTATCATATTGTTATCAGCATTGATAACAGTAGCTCAGTCAGCTATGAAAAACACAAGGTCATTATGCCGCAATTCAATTATGTTTTATTGTCATTCTCATTGATGGATACATCTTATTTTCAGGTGCTTAAAAAGACTATTATGTGGAACAGTTTACACCAATATAGTAGAAGTCTCCTTGTTGATCATGCCAAGAAAACAAGCCTTTTAACATCTTTACTCCAAGAAGTTGCGTATTGACTTCTTCAAGATTCGTTATCTTAGGATGATTTGAAACGCATTCCATTGCATCATCCCAGAAACCACCGAATCTTTTATTCCTTGAAAACTCAACTACATATACTGATCGACACCCTGATTGATTGTATTTTTTGATAGATTTATCTATATGTTCTGTAAGAGCTTGTTTTGAGGAATGAATTAACCCTTCGTAAATTGCAATAGGAATGCCATTTTTGCATATCCTTATATCAAGTTCACCAGCTTTTTTTCCTGTCTGTCCCAGTCCTTGTTGTGACTGATCAGAAATAGAATACCCAAAACGTGTAATTGCTGAGTCCATAAAATTCCTTATTTCTCTATTCAAACCATCCTCATCAAAGGAAGCATAGGATGCTGGATTATCCGCAATCTTTGCACAGGCCGAAATGAACTCATAGGGGATATCTATTTTGGATGGTATCTCATTTTTGTAGTTTTCTAAAAAATCCAATCCTTGCATTGTTACGTATGCATGATCAAGCCATACGATAAGTGGAGGTTTTCTGCTTCCCCCTTCTGCAAAAGCAGCTCCTGCAATAAGGCCTTCATTTTGTAATTGTTTTATTATTCCATTAGCTTCTCTTTTTTCATAGCCAAAACAATCTTCGGGTATTTCCATTTTGTTATTTAACTTAGAAAGAATTTCGTATATTTTATCTTTAGTCAAAGAAGGACCTCCCTTATCAATTTCAAAAAACTGTCTTCCAGTTTGAGTTAATGAAATCTCAACACCATTATCATAAAACCTTGGTTTTGAAATATACCCCTGATGATATAATGAAGAAAGTTGTCCATTTCTCTGGTTATACCAGGAAAAATCACTCATGGAAATAAAGACACTACCCTGTGTCCTATTATCATATCGACTTATTATTAGCTTAAGAGTATCTAAAAGTTCAATATCCATATTTTTATGTACCAAAACAATAATATCTAGGTTATTTGTTCATTTTGATTCAGTTTTAGCCTCGGCAGAATCGACTATTTCTTCTTTAATAAAGCTTATACCTGCTTGCTTCATTGATCTCCATTGCCCCGATAAGCTCCCCCATTTTAATGCTTCATAACAGAACAACCAGTAGCGATCCATATCGGTGGTTTTCAATTCCATGGCAACTTTATTAAGCGGTTTTACCTGTGTTGCGTCTCTTTTCCAATGATTCTGTTTCATGAAGTAAATCCATGTCATAATGAGGAGAATGCAATCTTTGCTTTTGATTACATAGTCCTGTGCCGTAACATAATCATTTTCAAATTCATCGAGCACAAAGTTATATCTAATTGCAAAATAAATCGAATAACATAGACTTTCACAATCATTTAAACCGAGTGCGTTTCGATATATTGTATCTGAGAGTGCTTTTATGTCGCTTGTAGTAACTCCATAAGGATTGAACACATACTCTTCCATCAAATGCAGAAGATAAGGATATAGCACTGCCATGTGCATGAATCGCTTTGCTGCCAGCTTCTTTCCATTGTCAGAGAGATTTAATCCTTTTAGTTTTTTTATAGCATAATTGATAATCGCGAAATCTCCCGTTTCTGTTGCTAACATTAAAGCCGTATCAATAAATGTGTTTACTTGCGGGTATTCAACCATTCCGGATTTACCAATTTTGGGCAAATCACTCAGCCGATGTTTCCAGTTCTTCTCCATACCAATAGGGAGCTCAATCACTTTTGTCTTCTTGTGATTCAGAGGAAGATCAAATTCACGAAGAGCTTCTTCAAGATCTCGCAGAAAACGCTGAGCCTCATCATGACTGGAAACATAGCAATCGTAGTCATCTATGCTTCTTGCATACCTATATCCCATATCATAGAGTTTTTTGTCTACCACAGTAAGTATAAGTTCAGAAAGTAGGTTTGAAGAATGCGGCCCGATAAGAAGCCCATGTGTTTCTCCATTGCGCATATCTGAGCATGCATGATCAATTCTATTATACCAAGTTTCATCGTGAACTGTCTGCTTTGCTTTTTCCTTCCCAACCAAGGCCCAAGGAATTGAGTGCGTGTAAATACTGGGGAAGCATGTGGAGACATCAGCCTTAACAAGGAATCGGCTTGTTCCTTTGTCGTGTATTAATAGATCTGACTCTGGATTACCGTCTACTCGCCAGTTTTTATAATTCATCTCAAAGATACGCTTTTCGCCGTACTCTTTGCGAATATGAATTCTACTGACACGATAACCATGTCCATCTGTCTGCGTATGGAAGTGGTCGCATATTTTATCCCAGTTGTCCCTAAGCTCGGAGCATAATCTTTGGTATTTAAAAGGATTCGGTATACCCATAAACCGTGGTATACTAATATTGCGCATTGCCCTAAAGGATATGTATTCATGCCATCCCGATTCAAACGGATCAGATATGGTTTTGCAATAATCAAAGAAGGGAACAGCGGTAAATACAGGTGGAAGCTTTTCTGCAAAGAAGCCATATGCGAGAAGACCTTCATAGAGCTCATCGGAGGATATTTCATCCATAAAATCTGTATACTTCTTATCCACTAATGTATTTACCCCCCGTCCTTTATGATTTGTTTCCTATGGATCAACTCGAAACGGAAACAGAACTCATCCAGCGTATTGAGAAAGCTTAAATTGTGAGATACTGATGATATTAATTGGATATAATTATCCTGCCGCGTCAACGGCGTTTGCGATGGCGTTTTCAACGAAGCTGTTCAGCGAGGTCTGGTCGCGCAGGGCGGCGATCACTGCGGCCTTGTGCAGTTCGGGAGATATACGCACGTTAAAGCTGCCCTTATACGCTTTTTCCGGCTCGGTTCCCTGCGCTTCGCACAAGGCAAGATAATCATCGACCGCGCCGTGGAAATCTTCTACAAGATCATGTGCGTTTTCGCCTTCATAGGAAACGAGCGCACGGATGCCCAAAACTTTGCCGAAAAACAGCGAATCATCCTCCGAAAACTCCACGCTGCCGACGTAGCCTTTATATTCCATTGTATTATTCAAAGTAATCCCTCCTGTTCCAGAATGTCGATCAACTGCTTGATCTGATAAGAGAGCAGTTCTTTTCGCGGGTGCGGCTTGTGCAGCATGATCGGCGGGTGGTTATCGGAAACAAACATTACACGCGAGCCGCTGGTTTTTCCCTTGTTGGAACGCTTATAATCAAAGTACCTCAAAAGCGTTTCCGCGTCATTGAATGTGAAATCTTTCGGTTTGGATTTCAGATGTTCGATCAGTTTTTCCTTCTGTCCCACTCGCTGCACCTCCGTTCTGATAATAGTATATCACATGTCAAATAATTATGCAACTATTTTTAGTGTTTATTCCTGGATTATTTTTAGCTTCTTTTCTTAATGTTATCTGAGTCGGCATTTTTGTCACGCTTTTGGAGCTTGAAATCCCTTGTTTTACGCAGGTTTTTATTGTCAAAATGTGGACGGTAGTATATTATCATTACCAATGCGATTATAACGGAAAAAGATGTTGATATATAGGCGTTTTCAGCATTTATAATCACGACGCAAAAGCGTGATGGTTTTATCGAATAAAGTGAAATCTTTGTATTGATTTATTCCGAAATCTATGGTAGACTATTCCCATATTATAGAAAGCGAGGCGGACAAAATGACACAGTACCAGCGTAACAATAGAATACGTGCCGTTTTGTTTGTCTGTTGACTTGTATCAACATGATTGGTATCATTAGCGGCACTTCCGGTCTCGGGAGC
>JAFRQQ010000029.1 GCA_017428525.1 Clostridia bacterium
CAGTTTTGCGGGAGCAGAAATTGTTCAGAAAAAGGAAAAGCCGCACATGGCATACTTGATGTATGTCAGTGCGGCTTTGACGCATTTATGGGCGATTTATGCCCCGCAAAACCAATACTGGATTATGAAAGGCTGCCGAATGACAGAGAGCGTGTTTTTTATGTCGCTGGTTTATTCCGCCGCTTCCAGCAGCCGGACGATCGTGTCCGCGTTGGGATAGGCGGGATCGCCGCTGCGGGCGCGGATCAGGTCGCGCAGGGAGTCCCCGCCGCCGCTCGGCTGAATGGTCGGATAAATCTCCGGGCTGACGCCCTTTTGCAGGAAGTAGTCCACGGCGTCCGGCAGGTCGCAGTCCGCGGCGCAGGCCAGCGGCGCGATCACGCGGCGCGCGACGCCGTAAAGCGCGGGATTCGCGCCGAGAAAGATCAGCTCGTCCAGCTTCTGCAGCGCAAAGCGCGGCAGTCTGCCGCCCCGGTATTGCTGCAGCAGCCCGCAGGCAAACAGGCCGAAGACGCTCGCGCCGTCGCGGCCGATCGCGTTCAGATCGTAGCCGTTTTTCGCCAGCTTGCACAGCAGCTCGAAATCCCCGCTGCGCGCGGCGGCAATCGCGTCGGCGTTGCGCGGCTCCGTGACGGCGTAGGCGCGGAACTGGTTGCCCAGCTCCAGCCGGTCCTCCGGGAAGGCCTGATAATACTGTTCGCAGTCCGCGCGGGAGAAGGCGACAGCCTGCTTGAGCGGCCGCTGCAGCAGCTCCTCGGGCGGGCGCCGCATGAGCGCGCGCAGACTTTTCGGCTGCAGCTTCAGCGCGCCGTTGACGCTCAGGAAGCGTTCGCCCCCGCGTTTGGTGCAGGAGAGCGCCAGCTCCTCCTCCAGCGTGAAGCCCTCGGCGAGGATCTCCTCCATCAGCGCCCATTGCGCCGCTTCGATCTCCGCGACGGGATAGCGCCAGAGCAGCTCGTAGGCGCCGGTCTGACGCTGCGGGCCGATGCTGACGGCCTCGAGCGCGGGATAACGCAGCAGCAGCCGGCCGGCCGCGGTGTCATAGAGCTTTTTGGCGTAGCGCCAGAGCAGCGGCTCGAGGCGCAGTGTGGTGTGCCGGAGCTCTTGCTGCCCGCGCGCGGGCGCGGGCTCGGTGCGTTCAGCGGTCAGCGCGCCGCCGGTTCGCAGGCCGAAGTCGCGGAATTTGACCGGCAGCAGGGAATAAAAGCCCGGCTCCGCCGCCATGCGCAGCACCTCCTGCTGACTAGCGTAGGCGTAGCAGCGGTTTGTCCACACGGGCAGATGATTCTGTCTGTTTTCCATGGAAGCCCCTCCTTTTCCTCATGTGTCGGGATCCGCTTTGAAAACGTCCGCGACTTCGCTGATGGAGATATAGGCCTTGGGGTCGATGCTGTGCACGATGCTTTTCATCCGCGTCACCTGAAAACGGTTGACGACGAAATAAATGATGGTTTTCGGCTGTTGGGAGTAGCCGCCGCGCGCCTCCACCTGCGTGACGCCGCTTTCAAAGGCGTAGCTGAGCTCGAGCGCGATTTCCTCGGCCTTGGTCGTGACGATCATGGCGCATTTCGCGCGGTCGAAGCCCTCCACGATCGCGTCCACGGTCTTGAGTGCCGCGACGCAGGTCACGATCGAATACAGCGGCAGGATCCAGCTGCGGATCACCGTGCCGCACACGATATACAGGAGCACGTTGTAAATCATCATGAAGCTGCCGACGGTCAGGCCCAGGCGCTTTGCGAAAATGACGGCGATGATCTCGATGCCGTCCACCGCGCCGCCGTACCGGATGGCAAGACCGCTGCCCGCGCCGGAAATCACGCCGCCGAAGATCGCGCACAGCAGCAGATCCTTCCCCGCGAGCGGGGAGGCGATGCTCACGTCGATCGGCAGCACGTCCGTGATCAGCCAGGCAAACAGCGCGTAGACGCCGACGGTGTAGATCGAATAGATCGTCGAGGCCGGCCCCTGCTTTTTCAGACCGTAGAGGAACAGCGGCACGTTCAGAACAATCAGGAAAAACGAAAGATGCAGGAAGGACGGCGTGATCTGCCCGAGCAGCATCGACGTGCCGGAGATGCCGCTGTCGTAAAGATCCACCGGCGCGATAAAGACCGTCACGCCCACGGCGTAGACGATGCCCGCCAGCGTGAGCATCAGGAAATTCAGCGGGCGCAGCGTGCGCAGGACGTCTTTGAATCCGGTTTTCACGAGCGGTTTTCCTCCTTCTTCTTTCTGCTTTCATTTTACAGGATTTATGCGGGAAATGCAAGGCATATTCCCGAAAAATCCGCTGCGGCAAACAGAAAAAGGACCCGCCGTTCAAACGGCGGGTCCCTGCGCGGCCGGGATCAGCGGAAGGCAATATAGCAATAGGTCACGCCCAGACGGTTGAACTGCGGCGCGACGTCGCCCGGCTGCGCCTGATCGACCTGCGCAACGCGAAAGCCCGCGGCGGTCAGCGTGATGCCCAGACTGCACCCGCTCGCAAGGCCGACGCCGGTCGCGGCGGTATCCGTGTCCTCAAAAAGCGGCAGGCCCGCGGCGAAGACAAGGACCGCTTTCGGCGCATAGCCGAGGGAGAAGCTGCGGCTGCGCTCGCCCGTGCCGAAGTAGCTGCCGGTCTGAAACGGCTGCGAGAGATAGGTCTGCTGCGCGCCGGTCAGATGGATACTTTCGTCGCAGATGTGCGAAGCGCACAGCAGCGTCTTGCTGAAAAAGGAGGGCAGCACCAGCGAGGAGCTCTCCGCCGGGCAGAGCGAGGCCTTGACAAGCAGGAAGGCGTCGAGCACAAAGGCGTCCGTGTCGCGGTCGGCGGTGATGCCGTTGCAGCCGGATTCGACGATCTCCAGATCGGAGTCAAAGCTCAGGCAGTCGATGATATCCGTGAAGGCGTCGTGGCAGGCGGAGCCGCCCGCGTCAAACGGCGCGTGGATCGAGAGCTTGATCCGGATGAGCACCTGCCGGCAGTATTCGTTTTCCTCGAGCACGCCGTTCTCGTCTTCTGTGAAGGAGTCCGTGATCTCCATGCTCCCGATGCCCACAGCCACCGTGGTGTGCCGCAGCGGGATGGCTTTTTTGATTGCCGGGTATTCCGTCAGGAAGCGGATGCCCGTCAGTTCCTCGCGTTCGGAAAGCCAGTCCACCAGGTTTGCGGGCAATGCGCTGATTTCACTCATTCGGCATCCTCCGTTTCCACGATCACGCGGATGATCGCCCAGATATAAAAGACCTCGCTGCCGTGATAGACCCGTTCCGCGCGGTCGATGCGGTATTTCTCCGCGCCGGCAGTCAGATAGTCGCCGTCCTGCGCCGCGGTCAGATCGGGCAGCGGCGGGCCGAGATAGAGATAATGGCCCTGCGAATTGAAGCCGATCTCCGTATTCACGCCGTCAAGATACATCTTGTTCTTGTAGCGCAGAGGCGAAATGATGGCCGACGTTTCCGTGCGCACCGTGCCGTCGGCGGCGCAGAGCGCTGCCGGCCGGCCGTAAGAGGCAAAAAGCGCAGTCAGATTCATACCGTCACCTGCCCGAAATAGAACGCGTCGTCCCGCAGCAGCGGCGTCGCCTGCGCTCTTGCGCGTTCAAGCTCCCGCGCGGCGGCGTCGAGCACGTCCTGCGTGCGCAGATTGACCGTGACGTCGCCGGCCTTGAAGACGCTCACGCCCTGCCCGCTTTCCAGCGCGCGCAGACACAGGCGGTGATAGACCGCGGCTGCCGCGGCGTCCAGCAGACGGATATCGCCCGCGTCCGCATCCGCACGCAGCAGGGCGTCCAGCTCGGCGGCTGCCGCCGCGCAAAGCGGCAGCAGCGCCTCATCGCTCTCCTCCCGCACATGGCAGGTGCGCAGAAAAGAAAGCACGCTCCAGGGATCGATCATTCCGATCCCTCCTCTCAGACCGTCAGCACCTTCGCCGCGCCGTCAAAGAGCTTGGAGAAGCCGGCCGTGCAGCTGATGACCGCGCGTTCGAGCTGGCGGTCGATCAGCTTGTCGTATTCCGTGGCCACGTCGCCGGCCCTGACCATTTCGAGCGCGGCGGTGTGGTCGAGCGCGAGCAGATCGCCGTCGGTCACGGCGCCGCATTTGAACAGCGAAGCGCCCAGGGGCGTGATCGCCTTGCCCGTGCCGTGGAAGGTCAGACCGGCCGTGCCGTCGCGGAATTCATCCATGCACAGCAGGCTGCTCATCACGCTCGCTCCGCAAAGGAGGGTGTTCATCTCATAGGGATCGAAGCTGTTCCACAGGTCGATCAGATCCTCATACGTCAGCATGCCCGGCGCGCCGCAGCTGGCCGTCGGCGCGGCGTTGTTGTTGCCGTCGCCGTTGATGAGCACGTCGACCGCGTCCTTGAGCTGGGTGCGCGCGATGTAAGCGCCGATCTGGCGCAGCGTGACCGTGAAGAGATCCAGACGCTGGTATTTGATCGCTTCGTAGGAAGCCACCAGCGTGCGCCCGCGCTTGCGCAGACGCACCAGATTCTCCTTCGTGCGCACGTTGGTCTCGGGAATGAACGCGCCCTCGCCGACGACCTTGAGCTCCTTCTCATCCTCGGAAGGGATCGAGGCGACGGAGCGGTAATCCATGCCGTCGATGTTTGTTACGCACGCGACGATCCTGGGCAGCAGGTCCGCCTGCTCGAATCCCTGACGCACCGCGCGCGAGACGTATTCGGGAAAGAGCACGGCGCTGTCGGAGGTGGAGAAGAACTTGTCGACGATATCGCTGCCCGGTCCGCTCACGCGGATGCCGAAGCGCTTGAGCTGGCGCTGATAGGCGTCGAGCCCCTCGAGCGCGGTGCCCTTATAATTTTCGCTCGGGTCCAGACGCTCGAGCGCGCCGGTGAAGCTGCCGCCGGCATACATGCCTTTTTCCAGCTTGAGATTGTCAAAATCAGCCATGTGCAGTCTCCTTTCTGTTACATCAAAAATGTGACGGTCGCGGCGGTGGTGTTCACGTCGAGCACGAGGTATTCGCGCCCGGCCGAGCCGGTTTTGACGCCGTTGGTATCGGCCACGAGCTTGGTGTAGCCGACGGTCGGTGCCGTGCCGGAATACTTGGCCGTGACCGCGCCACGCAGACGCACGGCAGCATAGGCGCTGTCGCTTTCGAGCGCGAAGCCGATGAAGACGTCCCCGGCGCTGCAGGGGGTGACGGTGGCGGCGCTTGCCAGCTTGACCGGCTTGCCCGCCGTGACCTCGCCGCTGACCTTGAAGGTGACGGCGTTTTCCTGAAAGCCCTGAAATGCAACGGACATAAGAAATCCTCCTTGTTAAATCAGATAGACGTTGTTTTCGTTTTCGTCTGCGGCGGGATCGACCTGCAGCTGACGCAGCAGCGGCAGCGCCCTGTCTGCCTGCGCGCGGAAGGCGTCCCGCAGCGCCTTGAGCACATCGGCCGGCGCGTCGGCGCAAAGACTGCGCAGCACCTTGCCCTCCAGCGTCGGCACGCAGCGGGCGGCATGCTGCAGCACGTCGCCGAGCAGCTCCGCGCGGTAGGCCGCGGCGAGCGCCTGCGTTTCCGGGTCGGCGGGCATGGCCGTGCCGGGGGTGAAAGATTTGATCACGCCGGCGTTGCGCTGCGCGGGCACGGCGACAAAGGACCATTCATAGGCGTCGGTCGGCTGGTCGAGCAGATAGTGGCAGCGCTTGCCGCCGTAGACGCGGCCCTTCTGATGCTCGCAGCCCTCGGCTTTGATATCCTTGCCGCACACGGAGCAGCGGATGCTCTGCACGCAGCAGCCCACGCTGGTCTCCTTCTTGATGCCGGCTTCGATTTCGGCGATCAGATCCTTATTTTTCTCCGTGCGCACCATATAGGCCTTCGCGCGCAGGCAGGTGTAAGGCTCGCCGTCCGCCGTCGTGCGGCCGGGCTCGGTCACGACCGCCGTTTCATAGATGCGGGCGGTCTGATCCTTGCCGCTGGCGCTGTGGTCGAAAATGCCGGTCTTGCCGATGAACAGCTCGGCCAGCTTCTGCAGCGCCTCCACCGTGAAGCGTTCGCAGTCGCGGTCGATCTCATTGTCGCACAGGATCAGTGAAAAGGTGTACAGCGCCTGCGGATCGAGCGGCTTGCGCGTGAACTGCGCGATGCGTTCCAGCTCGTCGGCAGGCAGGGTCGGGGTGTTGGCTTGCGTATCAATCGTCTCCTTTCGTCATGGCGGCGGCCTGCGCGCGGTAGAGCTGCGCCCGGCTCTGCTCCACCTCGTCCTGCAGGGTGATGTCGTCCCAGATAATTTCCGGCGCGCAGGTGCAGCCCAGATGCTGCAGATACACGCGGCAGATGCGGTCGATCACCGGCGTGAGAATGCGGCGGTAGGCCTCCAGCTCGCTGGTCAGCGCATCCGCCTGCTGGGCGCTCATACGCTCCGTGCTGGACCAGGAAAGTCCGAGCATGAAGGGCGGCAGACCGGTTTTGGCCACGATCTGCTCGAGCATCTGCCGCACGGGCACTTCGCTGTCCAGGATCTGATTGTCCGCGCCGATGACCTTGATCTGCACGTCGCCCACGGCCACGAAGTCCTTGACGGCGCCGCCGCTCTGCATGGCTTCGCCCCATTCCTTCGCCACCTGCAGGGCGCGGTCTTTGGCATAGGCCCGGTCGATCGCGTCGTTGCGCGGGTTGTAGGTGACGGCGAAGCGCAGATTGCCCACGCGCTCCCAGTTTGCGCCGATGCTCTCGAAGATTTTCAGCAGGATGCCGCTGACAAAGGGCAGCCCCTTGAGCATCGAATTGCCGGTCAGCGCGCCGGGGTCGGGATCAAGCACGCTCAGCAGGCAGAGATCCTGCCGCGGGACGCGGCGCAGCCCGTCCGACCGCCGCACGAACAGGTCAACGTCAAAGCCGTTGGCCGCGCGGCGCAGCTCGATATTCTGCAGCGGCGCGTTGAAGAGCGCGCGGAGCGCGCCGGCCGTGTCGGTCACGATTTCGCCCAGCGCCGTGCCGCAGGTGAGCAGCTGCTCGAAATAGGTGGCCAGGAAGGCGGAAACGCCCTGCCGGTTGCCGCCGACCGGCACCTGCGCGAGAAACGTGCGCAGCGCGTTTGCCGCCGCCGGGTCTGCGCAGTCCACGGTGAAGCCGCCGGTCAGACGCACGAGCTTGAAGATCGCGGCGTCGATCACGGGCACGGCCTCACGCAGCGCGTAATAGAGCCGCAGCTGCGGCGCACCGAGGGGAACGTAGCCGTCCAGCATGCCGAAGGGATGCCCCGCGGTCGGCCGGGTCACGGGTGCGGAGATGCGAGATGCGGTTCGGTTTTTGAAGATTCCCATGAACCTCTCCTTTCTGCGGCGAGGGCGAAGAAGCTGTCCTGCGCTTCCTGCGCGAGCACGGTGGCAACGAAATAGCGGATGTCATCCATCGCGTGATCGTTTTCCTTGCGCACGGCGTCCCTGGCCGCGTTTTCCTCCCAGCGATACAGTCCGAATTCCCGGATCGTATCCCTGCAGGCGGGCGAGAAGAGGAGGGTGCCCGCCTTGAGCCGGTCGGAGACCTGGCGGATGCCGTCGCTCACATCGTTGCGCGCGGGCAGCACGCGGAAGCGGCCGGCCCGGCGGATGCATTCGATGAAGCTGGCGGCGGAGGGATCGACCACCACGGCCTCGATCGGCAGATCGCCCGCAAGCGCGCACAGCGCGGCGTAATGCTCGCTGTCTGTGCGCTGCTCCCCGGTTTTGCGGGAATCATAGTAATATTCCCGGATGCGGTACCATTTGCCGCCGCTTTCCCCCCAGAGCCCGCAGGAGCAGGGGTTGACCGTACCGTAGTCGCAGGAGAGATAGTAGCGCTCCATGCGCGCAGGCGGGTCGGCGACATGCACCGCGGCCGAAAACATCGGATAGACGCTGCCCTGCGCCGCCACCCATCTGCCCAGCACAAAACGCTCATAGAACGCGCCGGAATACAGCTTCTCATAGCGGCGAAGGATGGCGGGGGTCAGCGAGGGATTGTCCCGCATGGTGAAATGCAGATACAGGCAGTTTTTGCTTTCGTGCTGCTTGATCCACTCCTCGTGAAACCAGTGCATCGGATGCTCCGGATTGCAGTTGAACCAGAGCTTCGAGCCCTCCACGGAGCAGCGGGCGAGCGCCTGCTCCACAAAGGAGCGCGGCATGAGCGTCACCTCGTCGAGCAGCACGCCGGCCAGGGTCATGCCCTGAATCAGCGCGGCGGAGCCTTCATCCTTGCCGCCGAAAAAATAAAAGCGGTTGCTGCGCCCGCCGAAGGAGATATCCAGCAGGTTTCTGGACACCTTCTCCTCACAGGCGAAGCCCAGCTCCCGCAGCAGCGGCAGCAGCGGCATGACCAGGTTGCGGCGCAGGGAGGCGATGGTCTTGCCGCACAGCGCGAAGGCGCACCCGTCGAAGCGGGAAAAGGCCCAGGCGACAAAGGAAACGGACATGCACAGCGTCTTGCCAGAGCGCACGGCGCCGTCGCAGATGACGGCGTCCCGCGTGTGAAACGGGCTTTCGGGCAGCCACCAGCAGAGTACCTGCATCTGCTTTGCGGAGAAGGGGACGAAAGCGGGCTTTTTCGTCTGGGGCGTCACACGTCCTCCTCCTCTTCTTCTGAGAGCAGCCTTGCGCCGGCGGAGAGCGCCTGCAGAAAGCTTCCGCCCTCCTGCGCCTGCGCGCCCGCGCAGCGGCTGAGCGCTTCCAGCGCCTTGAGCCGGTCAAAGAATTTGATCTCCATGCCGCCGCCCTTCGGTCGCTTAATGTCAGAAACAAGGAAAAGATCCAGTTTCTCCACCTCGTCCGCGGTCAGCTCCTCCCCGCGCAGCAGAAGCCGGACCGCGTCGGCGGCGGAGCCGAAGGCCAGCGCGCGCAGACCGCGTTCGATCGCTGCCGGCAGCGCCTCGGCGGCAGGGGCTGCCAGCGCGGCGCCGATGTCCGGACGGCGCAGCAGCTTCGCCCCGCTGCGGCGCGGATTGCGGTAGCCTGCGGCGGCCGCCGCGGCACGGGCGTCGCCGCTCTGCGCGTAGTAGGCGCAGAACAGGGTCTCTTTTTCGGTCAGCTGCGGTTGCATGCAATCATCCTTTCCGAGCGCGCAGGGTCGGTTCTCTGCGGGCCGCTCTCAACCATAGCGAAAACAGCGGGATTTCGTAGCATGAAAATACTATTTTTCGCCAAAACGCGGAAAATAAATTCTTTTGCTGATTTTTTCAACCTTTTTCACGCTTGCTGCATCTAATAGGTGAAGATGGTCGTTTCCGAAGTCCGAAAATGGAAGCCCCCGCAAACCTGTTCGGAAAGCAGCGCGCGCGGTGATTCAGTTTTCAGACGGAAACAGACCGATCAAAGAAGGAGGTTTTCCAATGGCAACCCTTGAAGAACTCAACAGAATCCAGAAAAACAAACAGAAGCTGAAAACCATTTTGCTCGGAACGCTGATCGCGGGTCTGAGCCTTACAATCGTGATTCTATGCATTTACAACAGTCCAACCCGGATCGCCAAACAGTATCATGCCGCGTTCGCAACCCTTGAACAGCGAACCACGGAGGACGGGACGGTTTTCTATCCGGTCTTTGAAGAGAATTATAAGCGGTTTTTGCGATTGGGATTGCTTTGGAGCGATTATTATGAGATGCGCCTGTCCCCGAATGTCATAAAAAAATATATCAAACTGTACTCGGCGGAGGCGCTGATCGAATCGCTTTATAAGCTGACCGCAACTTACTATGATTACTATGATGATTGGGGAAAAGACACCGATTATTCCTATGCCCTGAGCGGAGATCCGGATCGAATCAGCGGGGATACGATCGGCAGAATCTGCGCGAACATGCTAGCGACCGGCCTTGTTCCGATCAGCGATTTTCAGGCCCTTGCAAACAGTGAAGGGTATTACGGCGGAACACAGGCGGAGGACAGCGGCAAAACATATTATGGAGATTGGGCGGTCGAAGCGGAGACGGTGGTCGATTCGACCGGAAGAACCAAAGGCTATTATGAAAAGCAAAAGACGAAAAGCGGCATCGTTCTGGATGACCCCAATCAGGGCGGCACATGGCATGACGGGAGCTACTACGTGATAGATCACACGGAGTATTCTTTGTTTTACAAAGGAAAGCTCGTTTCAAAAACGCAGTATCATTACAGCACAAGCGGAGAAGACGACTTGCACTGGTATTTGTTTGATTCGGAGAAGGCGAGTTATTTGATTATCCTGGACAAGGATCGTGTGGCGGATATTCTGCCTGCAAAATAACCGCGCACGCTTCCTATAAAACAAGCAAAAAGGAGAGACATTTTATGGCATTGATAACATGCCCCGATTGCGGAAAAACGGTTTCAGACAGAGCGGCGGCCTGCCCCGAGTGCGGCTGCCCGATCGGCGCGCTGCACGGCGGCGTGTTAAGAGTGGAGTGCCGGTTTTTCGGCTTCTTCGGCAGCTGCAGGATCACGGTGCGCTTCTGCGGCCAGACCAGAACCATTAAAAACGGCTACTATGACGATTTTGACGTTCCGGCGGACGGCAAGGATCACACGGCAACGATCAATTGCGCAAAAGGACTGGACATTGCGGATATCAACGTCACAATCCGATCCGGGGAAAGCAAAAAGGTCACCGTTTTTTACGATGACTCTAAATTTCTGAATCATTGGAAATATAAGGAGGAGATGTTTATTACGAAGTGACAAAAGCGGAGGGCGTCCGTTCTTTCATCGGCAATTGACAGGGGAAGGGAGGTGAAAACACCAATGCTGATTGTGTTCGGCATTTATTTTGTCATTTATCTGCTGGTTGTGGGCGCGAAGCATAAGGTCGAGGATGCAAGCGGCAGCAAGCTCCTCGGCGTGCTGACGGTGATCGGGCTGATCCTGCTCATCGCCGCGCTTGGCGAGTGCGGGAACTGACCTGTTATCGAAAAGGAGGAAGACAAATGAAGAAAATCTGGCTCATTGCAGTTTTGATTCTGGTGCTGATCGGCGGGATCGTTTCCTGTGTTTACGACGACGACTCCGACAGCTATGACGACGTGATGGCCGGCTATGATTGGGGCGACCATTCGTATTACAACCGGGACAACCATTCCGTGGAATGGACACCCTGGAAATAAGAAAAAACAAATTGGAGGTTCTCATTATGAAAAAGAAAACCATCGCAGCGCTCGGCGCATCCGTGCTGCTCCTCGGCGGCCTGACGGGAGCGCTCACTGCCTGCTCGACAACGACGTATGAAGCGCCGACCACCACGCAGGCGACAACCAAAAGCAGCTACAACAGCGGCAGCTACGGCAGTTACGGTGGCAGCTACAACAGCGGCAGCAAAACCACGGAGAAGGCGACCTACAAGCAGGATGATCCCTATTACCGCGCAAATGATTATGACAACGACGGCAGCCTGAGCCTCGACGAATTCCAGGGCGCGGTCAACGACTGGATGGACGATCACGACAGCTACAATTCGACCACAAAAAAATCCTACGGCAGCTACAACAGCGGCAAAACCACGGAGAAGGCGACCTACAAGCAGGACGATCCCTATTATCGCGCGAACGATTACAACAACGACGGCAGTCTGAGTCTGGATGAGTTCCAGGGCGCGGTCAACGATTGGCTGGACGCGAACGGGTATTGATCCGAAATCAAAAGAATAACGGAGGCGGTAAAAATGTCGGCGGTTGAAGAGCTGATTCGTTTATCGCTTGCGGAGGGGGCGGCACATACCTTGCTGAGCAATGAGCAAAAAACAGCGCTGCTTTTGAGGATTCTGACGATCTATCTGAAAAGCCGGCTGGCCAGATAGAGAAATAGGGAATTGAAAACGCAGCAATAATATGGTATAACTGAAGAAAGAGACGGATCATGATCCGGAGTGTTTATGGAAGCAGATAAGGAACAACTCATCAGTGAGATCCGGAAGCTGCAGGCCGGGGACGGACAGGCGTTTGAACGTCTGTATCAGATGACCAGCCAGTCGGCTTATTTCACTGCGCTCAAAATCGTCAAAAATGAGGATGACGCGCAGGACGTGCTGCAGGAAAGCTATATGGTGGTCCTGGATAAGATCAACGATCTGGAGAACCCGGCCGCGTTCAGGAGCTGGTTCCATATGATCGTCGCCAACAAGGCCAAGGAGCTCCTGCGAAAAAACAACAAATATCTGTTTGCCGATTCCGATGAAACGGCGCAGGGCGGCGCGGACGCTTTCTTTGATTCGCTGGAGGATCCGTCAACGGCGTATTTGCCTGCCGCAGGTGTGGAGCAGGCGGAGCTGAAAAAACAGATGATGACGCTCGTTGACGCACTGAGCGACGAAAAGCGCACGGTGATCCTGCTGTATTATTACAGTGAGCTGACGATCCGCCAGATCGCGGAATCGCTCGACGTCAACGAAAACACGGTCAAGAGCCGGCTGCATTATGCCAAAAAGGAGCTTGCCGAGGGCGTGAAGGAGTACGAAAAGAAGCACGGGCGTCTGCGGGCGATCGCGCCGGCGGCACTTCTGCTTCTCGCGCTGCGGGATGCAAGCGCTGCAACCTCGGCGGCATTTATCAAAAGCGGCGCAGCGGCATCCGCATTTTCCGCTGTCACGGCGGGTGCGTCGGCGGCGGAAACCGGTGCGGCGGCAGCCGCAGGCGGTGCGGCAGCCACGGGAAGCACAGCTGCCACAGGCAGCGCTGCAGCAGTTACCGGCGGCGCGGCAACGGCCGCCGGCAGCGCAGCAGCGGCAGGCGGCAGCGCAGCGGCAAAAATCATCGGCATGACCGTGGCGCAAAAGGTGATCGCAGGCACGGTCGTGGCCGCTGTGATCGGCGGCGGCGCCGCCGGCGTCAACCAGGCTGCGCAGAAGCTCCGATCGCAGCCGCCGGCGGAAACGACCGTCGCCGTGCAGGCGGCATTGCGCGCAGACGAAACAGGGACGCTGCCGTCCGAACGCGCGCTCGCGGCGCTGACCCTGCGCAGCGACGATGCGGTGCCGCAGACAACGGAGCCGGTGACAACGGCGCCGCAGACGACCCGCACGGGCGTGCGCGCTGCTGCTTCGACTGCAGCGGCTTCCGCGGCGGCAACGCAGACCGGATCAACCGCGGCAGCGGCCGGAACGACCACGGGGAGAGCGACAACGTCCGCCCGGGCGACAACGACGAAGAAGGCGACAACCACAGCGGCGCCTGTCACGACGGCCGCGCCGGAGCCGGCAACGACGAAAGCGGACACGACCAGGGCGACCACGACGAAGGCGGCGACGACCACGACGACGAAGCCCACCACGACGAAGCCGACGACGACGAAGCCCACTACGACGAAGCCGACGACCACCGAAAAGCAGACCGCGACGGTGACCATCACCATCACGCAGAGCGGCAGCTATGCGGATACGACAACGGTGACGCTGGATGACGGCGACACCTTCACCTTCAGCGACGCCAAGTCCGCCGTTGCCGCGCAAGGCTATGACACGACCTACGCGGAGTATTCCGGCGGTTCGTTGCCGATCACGGCCGAGGGCGGCCGGTCTTACAGCATTACCATCGACGTAGAATGAAAACCAACATGCAGGAGGATTTCGGGATGAAAGCGGCAAGAAAGAGCATTTCCATCACACTGGCGTGCTTGCTGGCGGTTTGCGCCGTGTCCCTGATCGGCGGGCAGAAGCCGCAGGCTGCGACGGACGGCCCGCTGACCTATGTGGTCAGAAACGGCAGTGCGACCGTGACGAAGTGCGTCTATAACGCGACCGGCACGGTGGAAGTGCCGGCGGAGCTCGGCGGCGCGCCGGTGACGGCGCTCGCGGACGAGGCCTTTCGCGCCTGCTCAGAGGTCAAGGAAGTGATTTTACCGGAAACGCTGCTGTTTATCGGAGATCGCTGCTTTGATTTCTGCTTCGCTCTGCTGCGCGTTACCCTGCCGGAAGGCCTGATCAGCCTCGGCACGGCGGCGTTCCATGACTGCGTCGCGCTGCAGAGCATCCATTTTCCCGCGCGCGTGGAGCGCATCGGCTTTTGCCCCTTCTCCGAATGCACCTCGCTGAAGTCCGTGACCGTCGATCCGGAGAATCCGGTCTTTTACAGCGCCGGCAACTGCATCATCGAGCGCGCAGGCGGGACCTTGCTCGCCGGCTGCGGCTACAGCGAGATCCCGCAGGACGGCAGCATCACGGCCATTGCCGAGAGCGCGTTTGAATACTGCCGCGAGCTGACGAACGTGACGGTCCCGGCCGGCGTCGAAACGCTGGGCGACTATGCCTTTGCCGGCTGTGACGCGATTACGGCGCTGCGGCTGCCGGACGGTCTGAAGCAGATCGGGCAGTACGCATTCTATAACTGCGCGCAGCTGCGCAGCCTCGATCTGCCGGGCAGCGTGGAGCAGATCGGCGCCTATGCCTTCTGCAACTGCGACCGGCTGACGTCGCTGGAGCTGCCGGAGAGCCTGACGGAAATCAGCGAATACCTGCTGTATCTCTGCCCGCGGCTGCTGCGCGTGACCATCCCGCGCAGCGTCCGGTCGATCGGCAGGCTGTTCAACGACGGCTGCACCCTGATGACGGATATCTATTACAAGGGCACGCCCGAGGACTGGATGCGCGTGCAGATCGCGCAGCAGGATACGGAATTCAACGACGCCGTGCTCCACTATATCGGCGGCACCTGCGAAAAGTCGGATGCGGCCTCCGGTGTGGCGCTGGCGTTTGAATACGGCACCTTCGGCACGCCGAATGACAGCACGCTGCATCTGCGGGTCGAAACTGTTGCGCAGGGCGATGCACGCTTCAGCGCCTACAAGGTGAATGTGGACGGCGCGCAGCATGCGCTATATGAGATCCACATGGAGGATGACGCCGGCAATTCCTACCAGCCGCAGGACGGCAAGCTTGTCACCGTGTGGATCCCGCTGCCCTTTGTGATCGAGCCGGAGAGCTACGGCGCGATGTTCATTCATCACCGCAGGCAGGACGGCACGACCGAGCGCATCAAATACAGCACCGGCGCGCTGCGCGTGGAGAACGACTGCTTTGTGTTTGAGGTCGCCTCCTTCAGCGATTTTGCGGTCTGCTCGGATGATCAGGGCAATCATGCGGACGTGGATCACGATCATGTCTGCGATCTTTGCGGCGATTCCCTGATTTATACGGTCGATCTGATCGTGAACGGCGAAAACCTCGGCCCGGTCACCTATTACTATAATGATACCGTCGCGTCCGCGCTGCCGCCCGTGCCCGCGCGCCCCGGCTACGTCGGCGCATGGGCGGTGACGATCACCGGCGCGGTGATCGATATTCACCCGGTTTATACGAATCCCACGGCGCAGGCGGTGCTCCTTGTGCAGCCGGAGGCGACCGTGGATTACCGCACAAGTGTGACGCTCACGGCCCGCGCGCAGGGCGTGCCGGACGGGTGCTTCCTTGTTTTGAATGCCGCCGACGGCCGGGAGCTGGCCCGCGGAAACAGCGAAACCGTCAGCTGCGAGGTTGGCGCGCTGACGGCGGATCAGGTCTATTCAGTAAAAATCCTCGATGCGCACGGCAATGTCTGCATCGACGCGGCGGAAGCTCCGCTGGAAAAAACCGTGACGGTCACGGTCAGAAACGGCTTCTTCCAGCGTCTGATCGCCTTTTTCAAAGGGCTGTTCGGTCGGCTCGGGCATGTGGAAATCGGCCCGTAATCGAAAAGCGAAACAGCGACGCACCGCAGGGACGATCCTTCTTCAATGAGGAATGAGGAAGGAGGAATGAAAGGTGGATTTTGGCCCGCACAAAACCCACGGCAACGCACCGTAGGGACGATCATCGATCGTCCGCCGGATCCCGCACATAAAAACGGCGACGCACCGGATGGCTTCCCTTGTGTAAAGGGCGGTGGACACGCGAAGCGTGACGGAGGGATTGTAACCCAACCATCGATTCCGTTTGAATAACTCCTCAGTCTCGCTGGCGCTCGACAGCTCCCCTTGCACAGGGAAGCCGCTGCGTACCCGCACCGTTCCGGCGTTTCGCAGCGCGTTCATACATGCAAGCCTGATGCATGGCCGCCGAACTGCGGATGGAAAAAATCTTGCTTTTTTTGTATTTTTTTCAACCTTTTTGTCTTTTGCTGCATCTTATTAGCGAACGCACCCGGCGGGCAACCTGCGCGGCGGCGTATCAAAAAAGAAAGGAAGTCTCAACCATGAAACGAACCATGAAGACCTCGCTTGCCCTGCTGCTCAGCCTCGTGCTGCTGCTCTGCTCGGTCTGCGGCGCCGGCGCAGCGTCGGCCAATGCGCTGCCGGAGCTGCGCAGCTCCGTGCGCACGCCGCTCTGTTCGCAGACGATCACCGTCCCGTCAGAGGATGGCCTTTACGTCGGCAAAATCTTCGATCAAACGGTGGATTACCGCGCCGATGTGACGCTGCGTGTGGATTTCGGCGACTATTTTTCCGAATATAAAGGATTCCTGATGTTTACGATCTATGACGGCAGTCAGCTCGTTGCCATCGGCGATTACCGCGCGGTGCAATATACGATCAAGGACGCGACAAAGGACCATATTCTTTACGTGAAGTTTGACGGCATTCTCCCCGCTCTGTTCTCCCCCGATGAGATTGTTATCCAGTGCAACCTGCACGTCAAGACGGGCTTCTTTGATAAGATCTGGGGCACCATCATGAGCTGGTTCGGGCTGGCGGACGCCACCTGGGATATCTACATGGGCGAGAATCGCCGCTGATTCTCAAACGCAGATTCAACTACGTCGAAAAGAAAAAGCCGAGGCGGGAGAGCCTCGGCTTTTTCTCGTATAAAACGGGGGGACAAAAGATGGAAGTGGTCTTATTCAGCCTGTTTGGAATACTTCTTGAGATACACAACGCGCATCAGAAGCGCTTCCACAGGGTTGATGGGTTTCGCCGGCGCGGCGACCTTCGTGGCGAGCAGCGCCAGACAGCTCTTGCTCATGATCATATCGACGGCCTCGGCGTCGCCGGCATTCTTGCCGCAGCACAGAGCGCCCTGATCGCGCACGAGCACAGCGTTCTTGCCCTTGATGGCCTTGCCGACCTTCGCGGGCTTCGCGCATTTGACCTTGGTGCCGCAGATCTGGGAGAAATCGTCCAGCAGCGGCTTCATGGTCTTATGGAGGCGGGAAACGGCGACCGTTTCATCCTCCGTATTGTGAATGATATCGTTCAGCGCGGGATTCATCAGATAAATATCGCGGTGCATC
The DNA here is from genome assembly GCA_017428525.1 of Clostridia bacterium. Lineage (GTDB taxonomy): Bacteria > Bacillota > Clostridia > Oscillospirales > Acutalibacteraceae > CAG-177. Next base: position 17,148 of record JAFRQQ010000029.1, read on the forward strand.
CGCGCACCCTCGCCCAGAGAGGCGTCCGCCAGTCCGGTGGCGAGGTCCATGACCGAGCGGCTGCCGTCAGCTTCGTTCGTAAAGGTGATCTTGCCGGTGGCGCGGTCAACAGTGCTATTATACAGCATTGTCGGGTCAATTGGAAGTGTTTTTTTCGATTTTGTGAGCGATTCCGCAATTTTTATACAAAAATCATTCAGATTATCCGCTTTTATGCCGAGCTTTTCCTTCGCGGCGGTCAGCAGATAGTCCGCGCTGACGGTTTCGAGCATTTCAGCCACCGCAAACGCTTCATCAAGATCCTTGCCGAAGCACAGCGCGCCGTGGTGCGCCATGACGACCGCCTTGGAGGGGCTGGCCTTCAGCGCCGCGGTGACGCCCTTGCGCAGCTTCTTCGTGCCGGGCAGGCCGTAGCCGCCGAGCAGGATGTTGCTGCCGATCAGCTGCGCCGCTTCGCCCGTGAGCGTTTCGATGCCCTGCTTGAGCACGCTGATGGCGGAGGCGACCTTCTGATGGGTATGGATCACGAAATTCGCGTCCGGATAGGCCTTGTAAACCTCGGCGTGGATGCCCTTCTCGGAGGAGGGCTTCACGTCGCCGCTCCAGGCAAGATCCTCGATGCCGACCGTGACGATATCCGCCGGGGTCAGGCCGATGTAAGGCTTGCCGCTGGGCGTGATGACGAAGGTTTTGTCATCCACGCGGCAGCTGACGTTGCCCCAGGTTCTGGCAATCAGGCCGGTGGCAACCAGCTTTTCGCCCGCTTCGATGACGAGCTGCTTCGCTGTTAAAACATCCATAAGGAACCGTCCTTTCGATGGAACGAATTACTTTTTCTTGGAGGTGTCGATCACGCCGATCTGCGCAAACACGCGGTCGAATGCGGCCAGCGCTTCGTCGATCAGCTCGGGCGTATACGCCGCGCTCGTGTAAAGACGGCTGCCCGCGAGGGTGACCAGACCTTCCGCCATGTAAGCGGCGCCCATGTGGGTCATTTCCTGCTTGCGGATGTTCGTCTCGTCGAGCACCTTCGGCACGGTCCACAGCTTCTTCCAGTTGATGGAGAAGTTCAGCGTGCCCACGGTTTCCAGATGGCAGATGGAGCCCTGGTTGAAGGCCACGAACGGCAGATCGCGCTTCTTGATGATTTCCTGCAGACCCGCGGTGAGCCGATCGCCCATCTGCGCCGCCTTGTAGCAGGCGTCTGCCTTTTCCATTTCCTCAAGCATCGTGTAGCCCGCGACGCAGGAGAGCGGGTTCGCGCTCATCGTGCCGCCGCAGAAGGCCTTGTGGATCTTCTGGCTGCCGTCCAGACCGGCGCCCAGATACTTCATATATTCTTTTTTGCCGCCCAGGCCGCCCGCACCGGGGTAGCCGCCGGCGATGACCTTGCCGAAGACGGTCAGGTCGGGGGAAACGCCGAAATAGCCCTGCGCGCCGTTCATGCTCACGCGGAAGGCGGTAACGACCTCGTCGAAGATCAGCAGCGCGCCGTATTTGCGGCAAAGCTGCTCCACGCCCTTGCAGAAGTTCTTGTCGACCGGTCTCGAGCCGCTCTCGGGGCCGATGGGCTCAAGCATGACCGCCGCGGTGCCGCCCTTGAATTTATTCGCGCGCAGCTTCTTTTCCAGATCGTTCAGATCGCCGGGGAAGAACTCCTCGGTGTCGCGGAAGATGTAGCGCGGCACGCCGTGCGCCTGGGTGAACTTCGTGCCGGGGATGCGGATGCCGTAGCCGAGCTGATCGCTCCAGCCGTGATAGGCGCCGCCCATCTTGAGGACCTTCTTTTTGCCGGTGGCCAGACGCGCCACGCGGATGGCGCACATGCAGGCCTCGGTGCCCGAGCCGAGCATGCGGAACATGTCGACGTTCGGGATCAGCTCGGAAACCTTCTTGCCGAGCTTGTACTCATACTCATGGAACAGGCCGGTGGAGGGGCCGCATTCATTGAGCAGGTTGATGACCGCTTCGCGCACGGCGGGCGGGTTGCTGCCCAGCACGGTCGGGCCGCCTGCCTGCAGGAAGTCGAAATAACGGTTGCCGTCGATATCATAGAGGAAGCAGCCGTCCGCCTTCGTGAATACCAGCGGGAAGGGATAGTTGAACGCAAGATTGTGCTGCACGCCGCCGGGAATGACGGTCTTCGCCTCTTCGATCATCTTTTTGGAGGTGGCGCACTTCGCGTCGAAATAATTCTCCTCATACGCTTTGAGCGCATCCGGCTTGATCGAATAGACGGGCTTCTTGATCAGCGCATCCAGTTGTTTCTGGACGGTCGCCGCATCGGGGTAATTGATAATGCCGTGGTTTGCCATGGTGGAGTTCCTCCTGTTTTTTCATTTTATGGTCGAAATCGGCGTATAACTATTATCAGTATAGCATATCCCTTGCAATTATTCAAGCCCGAGTTTTTTTGCCATTTCCGCAGTTTTGAGCTCCAGCAGCTTGGAAACGCCTTCCTCCTGCATCGTGACGCCGTAGAGGGAATCCGCCTCCTCCATGGTGCCGCGGCGGTGGGTGATGAGGATGAACTGCGTGCGGTCCGTCATGCTGCGGACATACTGCGCGTAGCGGTTGACGTTGATATCGTCGAGCGCGGCCTCCACCTCGTCAAAGATGCAGAACGGCGCGGGCGTGACCTTCAGGATCGCGAACAGCAGCGCGATGGCGGACAGGCCCTTCTCACCGCCGGAGAGCAGGTCGATATTCTGCACGTTCTTGCCCGGCGGCTGCACGCGGATGTTGATGTTGCATTCGAGCACATCCTGCGGGTCCTCGAGCACCAGCTCGGCGCGGCCGCCGTCAAACAGCGCGCGGAAGGTTTCGCCGAAGCTGTTGTTGATGCGGCGGAACTGCTCGCGGAAGCGCTCGGCCATCTTGCCGGTCAGCTCGGCGATCAGCTTTTCGAGCTCGGTCTTGGATTTCTCCACGTCCGTGATCTGCCCGTTCATGTATTCGTAGCGCGCGGAGACCTCCTTGTATTCCTCCACTGCGCCGACGTTGACTGCGCCGAGCGCGCGGATCTTGCCGCGGATCTCCTGCAGCGTGCGCTGGGATTTCGGGATATCCTCCAGCGTGATATTCAGCGCGATCGCCTCGCGCAGGGTGAGCTGATATTCATCGTAGAGCTTGTTCTGCGCGGTTTCCAGCTCGCGCTGCATCGCGTCGCGCCGCTCCTCCAGACGGGCCAGCTCCCCGCTCAGACGCTCTTTCTCGGCCGAAACGCCGCGTTCCTCGCCGCGCAGCGCGGTGCTCTGTGCCTCCCGCTGCTCGCGTGCGCCGGTCAGCTCCGTGATCCTGCCGCGCAGTGTCTGCGCCTCGGCGCGTTTGCCGGCGGCCTCGGCGGTCAGCGACGCAATCAGCGCGGCCAGGTCCTCATTCTTCTTGCGCAGGTCGGCGATTTCCGCCTCCATGCGGTCCGCCCGCTCGGTGTAGCTCTCGCTCAGGCGGCGGTTCGTTTCAATGAATTCGTTGTTCGCTTCGATTTCTTTTTTCAGCGCGACGATTTCCAGATTCAGCGCGGTATGGATTTCGTTGGAGCGCTCGGTCAGCTTCGCAACGGACGCGAGCTCGTCATTCAGCGCGGCCAGCGTTTCCTCGGTCGCGGTCTGCTCGGCGCGGATGGCCTCGATGCGCGCATCCGCCTCGCGGCCGACCAGCGTCATGAGCTCGATTTTTTCCTGCGCACGGCGTTTCTCGTCGGCGAATTCCTCCAGCTGCGCGTGCACGGCGTCGCGCCGGTCGTGAATGCGGCCGGCCTCGGCCTCGGCGCGGATGATTTCCTCCTGCGTTTTGAGCAGCTCCGCGTTGGCGGCGTCGAGCGTGGCCTGCACCTGCGCGAGCTCCTCGGCGATGCTCTTGTGCTGCGTCTGCTTCTGCGCGAGCTTCTTCTCGAGCGCGGACACGGCGGTCTTGAGCGCTTCGATCTCCGAAATGCGGCTCAGGAAGCCGACCCCCGCGCCGCGGGAGCCGCCGGTCATGGAGCCGCCGGCGTTGACCAGCTGCCCGTCCAGCGTGACGATGCGGAAGCGGTAGCCGTATTTCTTCGCGATCGCGATCGCGTCGTCGATCGTTTCCGCCACGGCGGTGCGCCCGAGCAGGGAGGCGATGATCGTGTCATAGGCGGGCTCGCAGGTGACCAGCCGGTCTGCCATGTCGATGTAGCCCGCGCAGTCGTCCAGCCCCTTTTCGGTAAATGGCCGCGTCGTCACAGAGGTCAGGGGCAGGAAGGTCGCACGCCCGGCCCGCTGGTCCTTCAGAAAAAGGATCGCGCGCTTGGCGGCGTTTTCATCCTCGGTCACGACGTTCTGCAGCGCCCCGCCGAGCGCCGTTTCGATGGCGACCGCGTAATCGGACGGCACGGAAATCAGCTGCGACACGGTGCCGCGGATGCCGCGCAGGGTGCCGCGCTTGGCCTCGCGCATGACCTTCTGCACGCTGCCGGCGTAACCGTCGAGGTTCTTTTCCAGATCGTCCAGCATCTTGATGCGGGCGTTTTTCTGATAAATATCGAGATTGATCGATTCGATTTCTTTATAAAGCGTTTCGGCCTTGCCGCTGCGGGATTCCAGGAGCATGCGGTAGCCCTCCATGGAATTCTCATGCCCGTCGGCGGTCTCGCGCAGCGCGCGCAGGGCCGCGTTTGCGTCGGCGTGCTCGCGTTCGATGGCGTCCAGCGCGGTCTGCCGCTGCCCGGCGCCCGCGTCGATCTCCGCCACGCGCGCGGCGAGCGCCTCGCTCGTGGAGGCGGCCGTGGAGGCGCGCACGCGTTCATCCGCGAGCTTGAGGGCCAGCGCGGTCAGCGTTTCGTTTGCCTGTCGCAGCTTTTCGCCGCCCGCGCTGCTCTGGCCGAGCAGGGCGTTGAGCTGTTCAAGCGCTTCCTGCGCTTCGGCGGTTTTGGCGGCGATGGTCGCTTCCTTGCCGGCGTTTTCTGCCTGCGCGGCGCGGATCTCCTCCTCGAGCGCTTGCACGGAACGGCTGCCGTCGCCCATATCGCCGCTGATGCGTTCGATCGTGGCGTTATTGTGGGTGATGGAGTTCTGCTCCACGGCGATGCGTCCGTCAAGGACGGCGGCCTCCTCTTCGCAGGCGGCGATGGTCTGCCGCAGCTGCTCCGCCTCGGCGGTCAGCGCGTGCGCCTGCTCGATGGCGTCTTCGATTTCCTCATTGAGCGCGGTCATGCGGGATTCCGACTGCGCATACTGCGCGGCGGCGATGGAGAGCTTGCGCTCCTGCTCGCGCAGGCCGGCCTTGGATTTCTCGATCGTATGCAGCCACAGGCCGATCTCGAGCGTCTTTTTCTCGGCGGCCAGGGTCAGGAATTTCTGCGCTTTTTCGCTCTGCGTTTTCAGCGGGCCGATGCGCCCCTCCAGCTCCGCGAGGATATCCCGCAGGCGCACGAGATTCTCCTCCGCGAGCGCCAGACGGCGGTTCGCGTCGGTGCGGCGATAGCGCAGATGGGAGATGCCCGCGGCCTCCTCGAGCATGTCGCGCCGCTGCGTGGAGCGGGCGGAGACCAGGTCGGCAATGCGGCCCTGGCTGACCATGGAGTAGCCGTCGCGCCCGAGGCCGGTGTCCATGAACAGCTCATGGATGTCGCGCAGACGGCATTCCTCGCCGTTGATGCGGTATTCGCTTTCCCCCGAGCGGTAGAAGCGGCGGGTCACCGCCACCTCGTCGCGGTCGCAGTTGAGGCTGCGGTCGGCGTTGTCCAGCCGCAGGGTCACCTCGACGTAGCCGAGCGCCTTGCGCAGACTCGTGCCGCCGAAGATGACGTCCTCCATGCGGGAGCCGCGCAGGCTCTTGGTCGACTGCTCGCCCAGCACCCAGCGCACCGCGTCGGAGATATTGCTTTTTCCGGAGCCGTTCGGCCCGACGACGGCGGTGATGCCCTTGCCGAAGGAGAGCACGGTTTTGTCCGGGAAGGATTTGAAGCCCTGCATTTCAAGTGCTTTTAAAATCATAGCCTGGTTCCTCAATCTTTGTCTTCAGGGAAGAAGGTTTATTTGAATGCGTATGAATGCGTATTGTTTCCGAATTAAAATGGGGCGCGGGGCCTGTCCCGCCCTTTTCTGACATCTAACATCTAATATCTGAAATCTCGTTTTGCGTCAGCAAAACGTCGTAGGATCCGAGCCCGTCCCGCGTCTGTACAGCGCAATGCCAACCCTCTGCCGCGAGCGTCTGCAGATTGCAGCGCCGCTGCCCGGTCATTTTCGAGCGGGACCCCGGCGCGACGGTCAGCGTATAGCGCCCGGCCGGCAGACCGGCCAGCTGTTCCCGCGCGCGATCGAGCAGGATGCGGCTTTCCGCCAGCTCCCGCAGCGCCGGATGATAGGCGCCGCCGCGCATCCTTGTCTCCACGTCGCGGCTCGCGTGCAACCCGACGCGGATCACGCGAATGCCCGCCGCGTCAAACAGCTGCAGCAGCTCTGCGCACAGCGCCACAGCGTCTGCGAGCCCTTGCGGCTGAAACTGCCCCGCCTGCATCAGCGCCGCCAGCGGCGTGCCCGCGAGCACGACCGTCGGATAGATGCGCACGGTGTCCGGCTGCAGCGCGCAGATCGCCTGCGCGGTGGCGCGGCTGTCTGCGTCCGTCGAGCCGTAAAGTCCGGTCATCATCTGCAGCCCGGTTTCAAAGCCGCATTGACGCAGCAGCGCGTGCGCCTGCACGGTCTGCGCCGCCGTATGGCCGCGCCGGTTGAGTGCCAGCACGCGGTCGTCCATGCTCTGCGCGCCGAGCTCCACGGCGGTGACGCCGCAGCGCTGCAGCAGCGCACAGACAGCCGGATCGATCCCGTCCGGCCGCGTGGATATGCGGATGCCGCGAAAGCAGCCTTCTTTGATATAGGAATGCGCCGCTTCCAGCAGGGCGATCTGTTCCGCCTGCGGAAGCAGCGTGAAGCTGCCGCCGAAAAAGGCCAGTTCCCCGGCGGCCGCGGTCTCCGCGGGCAGGGTTGCCAGCGCCTTGCGCGCAGCGGCATGCACCGCCGCAGGCGTGAGCGGCGTGACCTGACCGGAGATGGTGCGCTGGTCGCAGAAGCTGCACTGATGCGGGCAGCCCGCGTGCGGGGCGAACAGCGCGACGTTGATATGCTTCATTGAATGCCCATGAGCGCGAGCGCTTCCTTCGCGGCCTGCTGCTCGGCGAGCTTTTTGCTCTTGCCGGTGCCGCTGCCGATCACGTTGCTGTTCAGATGCACCTCGACGGTGAATTCCTTGGCGTGGTCCGGCCCGGTTTCGCCGGTGAGCACATATTCCACATGCTCCTCGGGATTGCGCTGCACGACTTCCTGCAGGATCGTTTTGTAATCCCGCGCCTTTTCCAGCTCGTCGTGGCCGGAAACGAAGCGCAGCACGATCTCCCTGGCCGGCTCCAGCCCGCCGTCAAGATAGACGGCCGCGAGCACGGCTTCGAAGGCGTCCGCAAGGATGGAGGGGCGCCGGTCGCCGCCGGTGCGCTTTTCGCCCTTGCCCAGACGCAGCGCGTCGCCGAGCGAAAGCTCCTGCGCAAACACATACAGCGCGTGCTCGCAGACCTTCGCGGCGCGGTGCTTCGTCAGCTCGCCCTCGGGCAGATTGTATTTATCGTAAAGGTAACGCGCCGTCACAAAGCCCAGCACGGCATCCCCGAGGAATTCCAGCCGTTCGTTGCAGACAGCGCCGCCGCCGTGCTCATTGGCGTAGGAGGAATGCGTGAGCGCCGTGCGCAGCAGCGAAAGATCATGAAAATGATAGCCCAGCTTGGCCTGCAGGGCTTCCAGTGCGTCGTCCATTTGTCTCTCCTCAGTCCTCGCTGAGCGCATCCTCAATGCAGTCAGCCAACTCTGCGACGGTCAGCGCGCCGCAGTCCTCATCGCTGAGATCGACCTCAAACTCGCTTTCGATGGCAAGGATCAGGTCCTCCAGCTCCATGGTGTCGCCGGCCAGCTCCCCGAGCACCGTGGATTCTTCCAGTTCGACCTCTTCATAGCCGTAGGCTTCGCTCAGCAGCGCGAGCAATTTCTCAAGGATCACAAAAACACCTCGTTTCTTTTTTCTTCGTTGAACCCTTGATGGTGAATATCTTCCTGCAGATGCTGCAGCGCGCGGGCGGAAAGCGCCTCGCAGCGCAGCTTTTTATCGCGGATTTTTGTTTCGAGCGGCGGCAGCAGACCGAAGGAGGCGCCCATCGGCTGATACTCCCGGATCGAGCCGTCGCTCACGTAGCGCACGAGCGCGCCGAGCATGGTTTCGGCCGCCGGCAGAAACGGCGGCCTGCCCTGCAGACTGCGCGCGGCATTGACGCCGGCAAGCAGACCGGAGGCGGCGGACTCCATATAGCCCTCCACGCCGGTGATCTGCCCGGCAAAATAGAGCCCCGGCCGCAGACGGCAGCCGAAATCGCTGCCGAGCACGCGCGGCGCGTCGAGAAACGTGTTGCGGTGCATCACGCCGAAACGCAGGAACTCCGCACGGTGCAGCGCCGGGATCATGGAGAAGACCCGCTGCTGCTCCGGGAATTTCAGATTGGTCTGGAAGCCGACCAGATTATACATCGTGCCGGCCGCGTTTTCCTTGCGCAGCTGCAGATTCGCCCAGGGGCGGTGCCCGGTGCGCGGATCCCGCAGCCCGGCGGGCTTCATCGGCCCGAAGCGGATCGTATCGTGCCCGCGCGACGCCATGACCTCGATCGGCATGCAGCCCTCGTAGACGCCCTTGCGCTTGTCAAACGCGTGCAGCGGCGCGGATTCGGCGGTGACCAGCGCGTCATAGAACGCCTCGTATTCCGCCTTGTTCATCGGGCAGTTGATATAATCCTCCGGGTCGCCGCGGTCATAGCGCGACTGCGTGAAGGCATAGTCCATATCCACGCTCTCCGCGGAAACGATCGGCGCGGCCGCGTCGTAAAAGCTCAGACTGCCGCCGCAGAGTGCGGCGATCGCGTCGGAAATGGCGGGGGAGGCCAGCGGCCCGGCGGCGACGATGACCGTGCCGTCTGCGGGCAGTGACGTGACCTCTTCGCGCACGAGCGTGATCTCCGGGCGCGCTTCGATGCGGGCGGTGACCAGCGCGGAAAAGCGCGCGCGATCCACAGCCAGAGCGCCGCCGGCGGGCACGGCCGTTTCCTTTGCGCAGGCTACGCACAGCGAGCCGAGCGCCTCCATCTCCGCCTTGAGCAGACCGGCCGCGCAGCCGAGCCGCAGGGCCTTGAAGGAATTCGAACAGACCAGCTCCGCGAGGTCGCCGCTGCTGTGGGCGGGGGAGAAGCGCGCGGGCTTCATTTCGTAAAGCGTGACGGCAACGCCCCGGTTGGCCAGCTGCCAGGCGGCCTCAACGCCCGCGAAGCCGCCGCCGATCACGGTGACGTTATGCATTCTTTTTGCCCTTGCCGGCGGATTTCTCGTAGCTGCAGTCCGGATTCATGCAGACCAGCTTGCCGGTCTTTTTGCGGAAGAGCGCCTTGCCGCACTGCGGGCAGGCTTCGCCGGCAGGCGGATCCCAGCTCATGAAGCTGCACTTGGGCCAGTTGCCGCAGCCGTAGAAGGTGTGGCCCTTCTTGGAGCGGCGCTCGATGATCGTGCCGCCGCAGCTCGGGCACTGCGCGCCGGTCTGCAGCACAAGGGGCTTGGCGTTTTTGCATTCGGGATAGCCCGGGCAGGCCAGGAAGCGGCCGTAGCGCCCGGTTTTGATCACCATCATCCGCCCGCACTTGTCGCAGGGGATGTCGGTGGTATCCTCCTCGAGCTGGATCTTGACGTTTTTCATCTCGGCCTTGGCCTTATCCAACGTCTTTTCGAAATCCGTGTAGAAATCGTCCAGCATCTTGATATAGTCCATTTCGCCGCCGCCGACAGCGTCGAGATTCGACTCCATCTGCGCGGTGAATTTCGTATTGACGATCTTGGGGAATTTCTCCTTGAGCAGGCCGGTGATCGCCATGCCCAGCTCCGTGGGCGCGAGCTGCTTGGTCTTGGGCTTGCGCACCACATAGCCGCGCTTGATGATCGTGGAGAGGATCGTCGCGTAGGTGCTCGGACGGCCCACGCCGTTCTCCTCGAGCTCCTTGATCAGCGCCGCTTCCGTGAAGCGCGGGGGCGGCTGCGTGAAGTGCTGGTCGGCCTTCAGCTCGCGCAGACGCAGCACGTCGCCGGCCTTGAATTCCGGCAGCAGACCCTTTTCCTGCTCGTCGTCGCTCAGGTCATAGAGCTTGGTGAAGCCGTCGAAGCGCACGGAATAGCCCGCGGCGGTGAAAACGCAGTATTGCTGCGGCGTTTCCGGCTTCGCGGCGATGATTTCGGTTTTGACCGTATTCTGCACGCAGCTGGCCATCTGGCTGGCCATGAAGCGCATCCAGATCAGCTGATAGAGCTTGAACTGGTCAGAGGACAAACCGCCTTTGACCGCGTCCGGCGCGAGGGTGGGATCCGTCGGGCGGATCGCCTCGTGGCCGTCCTGCGCGTTGGAGCGGGATTTATAGTAGACCGGCTTCTCCGGCAGATAATCCTTGCCGTAGGCCTTGGCGATATAGCCGGCGGCGGCCGTGCGCGCCTCCTCGGAGATGCGCAGGGAGTCCGTTCTCATGTAGGTGATCAGACCCATGGTGCCGTGGCCGGCGACGGTGACGCCTTCATACAGCTCCTGCGCGATGCGCATGGTGCGCTCCGCCGGGAAGCCGAGCTTGCGCGAGGCCTCCTGCTGCAGCGTGGAGGTGATGAAGGGCGGCGCCGGATTCTTCTTGCGCGTGCCTTTCTTGACGGATTTGACGGTGTAGACCGCGGCGTCGAGCCGGTCCGTGTAGGCCTTGGCCGTCGCTTCGTCGGTGATCTTGACCTTGCCCTTCTCGTCCGCGTGGAGCGCTGCGGTGAAGGTGCGGCGCTGCGCGGTGGCGAGCTTGGCCTCGATGACCCAGTATTCCTCCGGCACGAAGGCGTTGATCTCCTCCTCGCGGTCCACGATCAGACGCACGGCGACGCTCTGCACGCGCCCGGCGGACAGACCGCGGCGGATCTTCTGGGAAACAAACGGGCTCAGGCGGTAGCCGACCAGACGGTCGAGGATGCGCCGCGCCTGCTGCGCGTTGACCAGATCCAGATTGACCTTCGTCGGATGCGCCATGCCGTTGGCCACGCCCGTGCGTGTGATCTCATTGAAGGTCACGCGGTTTTTCTGGTTCAGGTCGAGCCCGAGCACCGTGGCCAGATGCCAGGAAATGGCCTCGCCTTCGCGGTCCGGGTCGGCGGCGAGATAAACCGCGTCGCTCTTGCGCACCTTCTCCTCGAGCTCCTTGACGAGCCGTTCCTTGCCCTTGATCAGGGCGTATTTCGGCGCGAAGTTGTTGTTGACGTCCACGCTCAGCTTGGCCGCGGGCAGATCCCGGATGTGGCCCTTGGAGGCGACGACGTCATAGTCCTTGCCGAGATATTTCTTGATGGTGTTCGCCTTCGCGGGCGACTCCACAATGATGAGTTTAGACATATTCTTCTCCTGCTGTTGTGAATTGATGCGGTCGCGGCCGTTTCTGAATGCCAGCCGGTGAGGATTGCGGCAGACATGCAGCAGCGGCCGACCGGGCGGTCTTTCTGTTATGTTAAGATATAGCACCCGCCGTCGGTCGGGGCGATCAGATCGGCGAGCGTGAGCTGCATGAGCACGGGGATCAGCTGCGCCGGCGTCAGGCCGGCTGCGGCGGCGATTTCATCGGGGTGCAGCGGCGTGCCGCCAAAAAGATTATAAACGCGGGCGGCGTCCGGGTCAAGAGGGGCGGCGGGAACTTTTTTGGTTTTTTCCGCCGCGGGCGCTTCGGCAACCGCCGTTTGCGCCGTCGTCTTTGCCGCCGTCGGCGTCTGCGGGGCGGCGGGCGGCTCCGTCGCGAGCGGACCGGTTCTGGTCAGATCCAGCCGGTCGGGATACATCATGGCGAACGCGGCGAGCACGTCCTGCGCACAGGTGACGGCCTTTGCGCCGTCGCGGATCAGGCTGTTGACGCCTTTATATGCGGTGGTCAGCACGCTCCCGGGAATGGCGAAGACCTCGCGGCCCTGCTCGTTCGCGCGGCGGGCCGTGATCAGCGAGCCGCTCTTTTCGCCGGCTTCCACGACCAGCACGCCCAGGCTCATGCCGGAGATCAGGCGGTTGCGGGTGGGGAAGGTGTAGCGGGAGGCCGGGGTGAAGGGCGGATATTCCGTGACCAGCGCGCCGTTTGCGCGGATTTCGCGCCGCAGCGCTTCGTTGTCCCGCAGGTAGTCCGTGCCCAGGCCACAGCCCATGACGCAGACGGTCGGGCCGCCGGCAAGCAGCGCGCCCTCATGCGCAGCGCTGTCAATGCCCAGCGCGCCGCCGCTGACAATCACCGCGCCTGCCGCGGCCATGTCGGCGCAGATCCGGCGGGCGATGTTCATGCTGTCGACGGTCGGCTTGCGCGTGCCGACCACGCCGATGGCGACGCGGCGCTCGAGCATCTCCAGCGCGCCGTCGCTGTACAGCGTGAGCGGCTGATCGACCAGCGACTGCAGCTGCGCGGGGTAGCCCGCGTCCTGCGGCGTATAAATCTGCCAGCCGTTGCGCGCGCAAAGCTCCGCGATCTGCACGGCCGCTTCGAGCGGCGTGGATTGCAGCCGCTCCATCTGGACCTTGGTGAAAACGCCCGCGAGCATCCGGTCGGTCAGATTCGCTTCATACAGCTTGCGCGGATGCGGGAAGGCGGAGAGAATCTCATCCGTGCGCGCACCGGCGCCCAGCGCTTTGGATAACCAGATCCAATACAGTTGATCGTTCATCGTTGCAGCTCCCAGGCAAGAATTGCCGCTGCCGCCGCGGCGTTGAAGGATTCCGCGCGGCCCCGCATGGGGATCACGGCGCGCACGGCGCAGGCGGCCTGCACGGCGTCGGTCAGTCCGCCGCCCTCATTCCCGATGCAGCAGATCACGCCGCCGGGGTGGGGGACGGTGCGGATGTCCGCGGCCGCGGGGTCGGGCACGGCGGCGAGCGTCTGCATGCCGTCGGCCGCTGCCTTGCGCAGCAGCGCGGGCAGGTCGTCCGTTTCGAGGATCGGCAGACGCAGCAGCGCCCCCATGGAGGCGCGCAGCGCCTTGGGATTCCAGCGGTCACAGCCGCCGCTGACGATCAGCCCGTCCAGACCGAGCGCCTCCGCGCTGCGGCTGATCGCGCCGAGGTTCGCGGGATCCTGCACCTGCTCGAGCGCCAGATAGCGCCCCTGAGGGGCGGGCACGGCGGCGTCGTCCTCCGGAAAGCCGCAGATGCAGAACACGCCCTGCGGATGCTCCGTGTCGGAGAGCTTGCGTGCCGGCGCGTCGCCGATTTCATACACCTGCGCGGCCTCGGCCAGCACGGGCGCGAGATAGGCGGCGTATTTCTCCGCTGCAGCGGCGGTCAGAAAGACCTGCAGCAGCGGCAGCCCGGAGGCTGCGGCGTCCGCGCACAGACGCGCGCCTTCGAGGAAGAACGCGCGCTGCGCCCGGCGGAAAGCCGGCTGCGCCGCGAGCCGAACGGCATATTTGATTTTGTCGTTCGCGGGTGCGGTGATCCGTTCCATAGGGTGCTCCGAATTCATGATTTGATACCTTAATACTCTGCTGTTCCGCGCCGGAAGATCCCTTTGCGCGCAGCGGAAATAATAACAAATAATCAGAGATGTGACAGGAAGTCAACATCTCTGATATAAGTGGCGTTTCGCTTATTTCAACGCGGCCTTGGCCTTCTCGGTCAAGGCGGTGAAGGCGGCGGGATCGGCGATCGCGATCTCGGAGAGCATCTTGCGGTTGAGCGAGATGTCCGCCTTCTTCAGACCGTTCATGAAGGTGGAATAATTCATGCCGTTGAGCTTGCAGGCAGCGGAAATGCGGGTGATCCACAGGCGGCGGAAATCGCGTTTCTTCTGCTTTCTGCCGATATAGGCATAATTGCCGCTCTTCATGACCGCCTGCTTCGCGGTCTTGAACAGCTTGCTCTTGGAGCCGTAGTAGCCCTTCGCGAGCTTGAGCACTTTATTTCTTCTTTTGCGCGTCATCGTTGCGCCTTTAATACGAGCCATGTTTGATTATCCTCCGTTCAATAAAAATTCGGTGTGCCTTGTCGATTATTTATAAGGAACAAGACGTTTGATCTGTCTGACGTTGGTTTCGTCGGCCACACTGACCTTGCGCAGATTTCTCTTGCGCTTGGTGCTCTTCTTATTGAGGATGTGGGATTTGTAGGCATGGGCACGCATCGGCTTGCCGCCCTTGGAGATCTTGAAGCGCTTCTTCGCGCCGCTGTGCGTCTTGATTTTCGGCATAATGAAAATCCTCCTTCGTTCTTTTTTTACTTTGTGCTCTTGGGTGCCAGGAACATCAGCATCTGCCGGCCTTCGAGCTTGGCAGGCTTCTCCACATTGGCGCAGTCGGCCAATGCCTCGGCGCAGCGGTTCATGATGCCGTGCCCCAGATCGGGGTGCGCCATCTCGCGCCCGCGGAAGCGGATCGAAACCTTCACTTTGTTGCCGGCGGCCAGGAATTTGCGCGCATGACCGACCTTGGTGTCGAAATCGTGCGTGTCGATGTTGAGGGAAAGCCGGATCTCCTTGATCTCAACGATCTTCTGGTTCTTGCGGGCTTCCTTCTCTTTTTTGGCCTTTTCAAATCGGTATTTTCCGTAATCCATGATCTTGCACACGGGCGGCTTGGCGGCCGGCGCGATCTTTACAAGATCCAGATTTTTTCCTTCGGCGATGCTGAGCGCTTCCTCGGCGGACATGATGCCGAGCTGCTCACCGGTCTCCGAAATCAGGCGGACCTCACGGTCCCGGATCTCCTCATTGATTTGCTGTTCTTTCGTGCTGATGTGAAAGCACCTCCTAGAATCGATAAAAGCGAGGCAGGGGTCCCCTGCCTCGCATAACATCAACGCTGAAAGCCGCAGTGACGCACTGCCGCTTTGAAAGCTATTGACCGACGCGGGACTGCCCCGGAAGGTGAGAGCCAACCTGCTCTGCTTTGTTGTGAAAGCTATTGTAGAACATTCCCTCGCGTTTGTCAAGTGTTTTTTGTGTTTTTTTCGTTTTTTGCGGTTATTTGCTTCTGCCGAGGAAGAGAATGGCGGAAACCGCGGCGAAAAACGCGAGCAGAATCAGGAACGCGGTCACGCCGCTGAAACCGATGTCGGTGCAGAACAGCGCGGCGCTGATGATGCAGCCCAGCGCGCTGAGCAGGATCTGCAGCACGCGGCCCGTGCGGGACTGCGCGCTGATCGAGCAGGCGGCGGCCACGGCGCGCAGCATGGAGGCCGTGCGCCCGTCGTGTACGATGCCGGCGGGGAGCTTGTCGCACACCGCGTCGCGGCGGCGCTTGAAGAGCTTGCCGCTCACGGCGGAGAGCACCTTGAAGGTCTCGGCGGGCAGGTCGAAGCTGCGGGCGATCAGCTCCTCGGTCACGTTGACGTCGTTGCTGCGCACGAGCACCTGCATGCCGTTGTCCTCCAGCGTTTCAAAATACGGCGCGAGCGCGGCGTCCACGGCGTAGCTGACCACGAACATCGCCACGCACGATTCCTCCACGGCCAGATAAATGATCTTGCGCCCGCTGTGGGCGTATTTCTCTTCCACGGTTTTGTCCGGCACGCGCACGTTGTGGTGCACCATCAGGTTGCGGTTGCCCATGAGCACCTTCTGCTCGCTGATGCGCGCGGAGATGCCGAGCTTATCCTCATAGGTGAGCTCCTTGACCTGCGGGAGCAGATCCTGCCGCCCGTCGATCACATGCTCGAAGCAGTCGCGCAGCGGCCCGCCGGATTTGATGACCAGCGCCGCGGCGTAGAGCAGCACGCTGTCCATGCGCATGGCGTTGAAGGATTTCATGCCGTGCATGGTGCAGCGGCTGTGGTCGAAGATGTCGGCAGCGTCCAGCACCACGGCGTTCGCGCCGGCCACGTCTTCAGCGACGGGCACGTTGACGATCATGGTGCCCTCGCTGTTGAGCGTGCGGTTGTGGATGCGGGAAATGAAGGCGGGGATGAAGCCGATGAAGATCGGCGTACCCAGGCAGAAGGTGCCCGCGATGGCGGACAGACCGATCATGATCTTGCCGTTGAGAATGGCGGAAATGATGCCCACAACGATGGAAACGCCGAGCACGATCGGCACAAGCAGGCGGGCCAGACGGTCCTCATCGGGCGTTTCCTCGGAATTGCGCATGAAATCGGTCGGGAAGGAAACTTTGGAGGAATAGAGCAGTTCGGGATTGCCCATCATCAGGCCGCGCCCGAGCTCAAAGATTTCGGATTCGTTTTCCAGCGGATGCACCGCATACATATTATGCTCGTATTTGTAGGAGCAGACCTCGAAATTGCCGAGGATCCGCATGGCGTCGAGCTTTTCGGTCAGCTTCTGGATCACGACGCCGAACACGGCCGCAACCGAGAAGACCGTGGCCTCCGCCGTGGTGCCGCTGGCCATGGCGGCGAATGTATTCTGCAGCAGCGCGATCACGATTGCGAGGCTGACGGCGCTGTCGGTGGTCGGCCGCAGACGCAGCAGCGCGGAAAGACCGTCCAGGAAGCGGTTGCTGTCCGCGGCGGCGGCGCCGATGAGCAGCAGCGCGTTGATGACGCACAGCAGCACGGAATTCTGCGCGAAGGGGCCGCTTGTGGCCTGCGAGAGCACGGGGATCAGATTGAACATCAGCATCAGCAGCTGAATGCCGCCGACGATGGCCGCGCTGATGGATGCCCGGTTGTTGCGCGCGGTGAGCATCCGGTGGATCGCGGTGCGCTCGGACGGCGCATTGTATTCCCGCTTGACCGCACGGGGCTGCGGCTCCTGCGTCAGGCGTTCGCGCCAGCTGCGCTTTTTCTCCGCCTTGGCTTCCTTTGCGCGCTCCTCCGGCGTCGGGGTGAAGTCCGGATCGACGCCGTCAAAGGAGATCTCCTCGGTCAGATGGAAGTTTTTGGCCTTCTCCTTGCGCCGCTCCTGCAGCAGATCCTCCACGTCGGTCTCGTCGTCGACCTCCGGCAGGGTTTCCTGATCCGGCGTGTCGAAGCCGGTCAGCACGATCTGACCGTCCACGTTGTCGCCCCGGCGGGCTTCCTTCTTTTTGACGACGGGCGGCACGATCTGCAGCCGGCGGGTGCGCTGGTCCTCGCGCTCCTTCGCTTCCTCGGCGGCGAGCACCTGCGGCAGCGGCTCAAGGCCCTGCTCGCCGGCGTCGGCCTGCTCCGGCATGGAAACGACGATGCCGGATTTGTCGACCGGCCCCTCGGGCGCGACCTCCAGCTCCTCCGGGTCCTCGACCTGAAGCTTGGAGAAGAACCGCGTTTTATAGTCCGCAACGTCCACATGGCCGTTGCTGTCAAGCGTGACGACCTGCGTCTTGCTGCGGCGGAACAGCTCCTCCGCGGTGGGCAGCTCCGTGGGCGGCAGGGGCCGCGCGGGCGCGGGCTCCTTCGCTTCTGCCGCAGGCTGCGGCGCGGGTTCGGCTGCGGGTGCGGGCGCTTCGGGCGCGGGACGCACGGGCACGCCGTAGCGCAGCTCGGCGGGCGCCGGAATATCCTCCGGCATCAGGATTGTATCGATTTCAAAATCCGCAAAGGCGTCCTCGTCAAACTGTTCAAAGACCTCCTGCCCGTCCATCTCATGCTCGCCGGAATCGGAGGAAATATCCTGCATTTCCGGGCTCGGAAGGATCGGCGCGACCGTGAAGAGCGCGTCGTCCGGCGCGTCCTCGTCGGCGGTCTCCGCCGCGTCTTCGATGACGGGCGCTTCTTCCGGCGCGGACGTCGGGAGGACGGAAAACACGCCGGGCAGCAGCTCGGGCTGCGCCGCCGGTTCATCCGGAATCCACGGCTCCGCCGCGACCGAGGGCTCATAATCCTCGCCGACGGTCTGCGCGATCAGGCGGTCGATCTCGTCCATCGACCAGTCGCGGGCGGGCGTTTCTTCGGCGGCAGGGGTCTCCTGCGGCGTGAGCTCCCCGGTTTCCCGGGCGCGGCGCACCTCCTCGAGGATGGCGTCGATCGCGTTCAGATCGCCGGCCTCGTGTTTCTCATTCAACTCAAGTCACCTACCTGTTTTTCGCTATTTCATACATAAGGATCCCCGCCGCCACGGAGGCGTTGAGGGAATTGATCTTGCCTTTCATGGGCAGGGAAACGATAAAATCGCATTTTTCGCGCACCAGACGGCTCAGGCCCCTGCCCTCCGCGCCGATCACCAGCGCGACCTTGCCGCCGTAATCCTGCTGATCCCAGCGCGTGCCGTTCATATCCGCGCCGTAGATCCAGAAGCCGTCGGCCTTCAGCGCGTCGATCGTCTGCGCCAGATTCGAAACGCGCGCGACGGGCACATATTCGATCGCCCCGGCCGACACCTTGCCGACCGCGTAGGTCAGCGAAACGCCGCGCCGCTTCGGGATGATGACGCCGTGCACGCCGCAGGCATCCGCCGTGCGCAGGATTGCGCCGAGATTGTGCGGATCCTCCAGCTCGTCGCAGAGCACGAGGAAGGGCGTCTCGCCGCGTTCTTCCGCCGCCGCGAGCATCTCCGGGATCTCCGCGTAGGTGTGCGCGGCCGCACGCGCGGCAATGCCCTGATGGTTTTCGCCGCCGCAGGTCAGGTCGAGCTTGCGCCGGTCGATCTCCTTGATGACGATCTCCTTCTCGCGCGCCTGGGCGATCAGCTTGCCGATGGAGCCGCTGCGTTCGCCCTTGGCAACGAGCAGCGTATCGATCGCGCGGCCGCTGCGCAGCGCCTCCGCCACGGCATTCCGGCCGATGATCAGCTCCTGTCGGGATTCGTTTGTATCAGTCAAAGCGACACCTCCGCACGCGCAAGAAGCATATATTTAATATAGTATAGCATAGAAAGAGGGAAAAGAACAGAGGGAAATCACATTTTTACAAAAATTTTTCCCGCGGCAAAATGCGACGCCTTCCGCCGCGCGGACAGGCTATGATGAAGGAGAAATACAAACGGAGGTACGGCCATGACGGATCAGACAGCGGCGCTGCGGCGCGGCAGCGCGGAAAAAGTGGTGGAGGGCGGCGCGGCGGCGGTGCGCTATACGCTGGATTTCCTGTGCGGCTTCGTGCTGTCCGGGGCGGCGCTGTTCGGCAGTCCGGTGCCGCTGGCAGTCGGTTTTGCCGCCGCCTGCAGCGGCTGGCAGATGGCTGCCGCGCTCTGCGGCGCGGCGATCGGCGGCTGGTTCCGGCTCTCGGGCGCGGCGCTGCTGAATCTGCTCGCCCCGCTGTGCGGCGTCTGCATCGTGAAAGCGATCCTGCAGCGCACGGGTCTTCTGCGGGCGCAGCGGCGGGCCTGCGCGGCGGCGGCCGCCCTGCTCAGCCTCGGCTGCGGCGTGGCGGTGCTGTTCGGCACGGGGGCCACGCTCAGCGGCCTGCTGCGCACGGTCTTTGCATCCGGCATCGTCGGCCTGTCCGCGCTGTTCTATACGGATGCGCTTGCGGCGCTGCGGCACGGGCGCGCCCCGGAAACGCTGGACGCCTACAGTCTGGCCTGCATCGTGCTGAGCCTGTGCACGCTTCTGCTCGGCTTTCTGGAGGTGTCGGTGCACGGCTTTCGTCCGGCGCGGTGCTTCGGCGCGTTTCTGGTGCTCGGCGCGGCGGATCTGTTTGCGGCCGAGGGCGGCAGCATCGCGGGCATCGCATTCGGCGCGAGCGTGGCGGTTTCCGGCGCCGGCGTCGCCCCGGCGCTCAATTGCGGGCTCTGCGGGCTGACCGCGGGCCTGTTTGCGCGGTGGGGACGGCTGCCCTGCCTGCTGGCCTTCCTGCTCACCGCGGCAGCGGCGGCGCTGCTGGACGGCACGGCGGACGGCGCGGCGGTCTTTGCCGAAACGGCGGTTGCCGGACTGGCGTTCGCGCTGATCCCCGCCCGTCGTCTGCGGCGGCTGAAACAGCGGCTGGACCGCCCGCGGGCAACGCATTTAGAGGGCGAATTCGAAGCGGCCGGCGCGCGTATGGCGCTGGCAGCGGAGGCCGTCGGCAGCGTGACCGGCTGCGTGCAGTCCGTGGCCGCCGGCGTGGAGGCCCTTGCGCCCTCGCGGGACATGCTGATCCGCATGCGTCTGCGGGAACGGGTCTGCAGCGGGTGCCCGCTGGACGGTGCGCAGTGCCCGGAAAACGGGGCGCTGGAAGCGATGACGGAAAAGCGGTCGCACGGCGCGCGCCCGGACCCGGCGGAGCTGCCGGCGGAATTTCTGGCCGCCTGCCCCAACGTGCCGCAGCTGCTGCGGCAGCTGGATCGCATCTATGCCGGGCAGCAGGCGCTGCAGGCGCAGCAGCTCAGCGCCGCCCGCTGCCGCGAGATCGTCTGCGGACAGTTTGACTGGGCCGCCGCCCTGTTGCGGGAGCTTTCGGCGGAGCTGGAGGCGAACGCAAACGTGCTCTGCGCAAAGGAACGCGCCGCATCGCGTGTATTCGACGCCTGGGAATTCTCCGCGCCGTCCGTGCGCTGCGTGCGTGCGGCCTCTGGCGCGCTGACGCTCACCTGCTGCACGGCGCGCATCCCCGCCGGGGTCAGTCTGACCCGGCTGACGGCGGCGCTCTCGAGCGCGCTGGAGGTGCGCCTGGCCCCGCCGCAGATCCGGCAGACGGCGGACGGGCAGCGCCTGACGTTTCGGCAGCAGGCGCAGTTTCGCGTGCGCACGGCGACAGCCGGCGCGGGCTGCGGGGGACGGCCGGTCAGCGGCGACTATGCGGCGCAGCTGCAATGCGGCGAAACGCTGTATCTTCTGCTCAGCGACGGCATGGGGACCGGCGGCCGGGCGGCGGTGGACGCCGCGATGACCGTGGAGCTGTTTGCCCGGATGCTGCGCGGCGGCATCAGTCCGGACAGCGCGCTGGCGATCGTCAACGCCGCGCTGACCGTGCGCGCGCAGGAGGAGGCGCTTGCCACGCTGGATGTTGCGGCCTTCGACCTGCTGACCGGGCAGGTGACGCTGCTCAAGGCCGGCGCCGCGGAGTCCTTTTATTCCGTGGGCAGCAGCGTGCGGCGCGTGGAGCAGCCCTCCACGCCGCTGGGCATCCTCAGCAGCGCGACCTTTGCCCGCACCGCGCTGCAGCTGCGCGGCGGGGATGTGCTCGCGATGGTCAGCGACGGGACGGTCGCCTGCGGCAGCGACGCTTTCTGCAGCTGTCTGCGCGCGCACCGTCACGCGCCCGTGCCGGAGGATCTGGCGAATCTGCTGCTTGCGCAGGCGCAGGCGGCGTGCGGCGGCGACGCGGACGATATGACCGTGATCGTCGCGCAGGTGGAGGAATTGTGATCCGCGCGTGCCCCGCGCTTGCATTTTCGGCCGGACTGTGCTAGGATAATAGCATTCTTGATTCTTCTTCGGACGGGACGGTGAACGGCATGCAGCGACCGGCGGCGGTGACGCTGGTGGAATATTCCGCGTCGCAGGAGCGCGCAAACTGCCTGACCCATGCGGTCGGCGCGGTGTGCGCGGCCGTCTGCTTTGCGGCGGCGCTGATAAAAACCGTGCCGACGGGCAGCGCCCGCAGGATCGACGCGGCAGCGGTTTACTGCGCGGCGTTTCTTGCCGTTTACACGATCTCGGCCGTCTATCACGGTCTGCCGCCCGGCGACGCCAAACGCACGGCGCGGCGGCTCGATCACATGGCGATCCCGCTGCTGCTGGCCGGCACGGCGACGCCCTGCGCGATGATTTCGCTCCACCGCGTATCGCCGGCGACCGGGACGGCGGTCTTTGTCATCGCCTGGGTCTGCGCGGCGTTCGGCGTCGGCTCCAAGCTGTTTCTGTTTGAAAGCAAACTGTTCAAGACGCTGTGCATGGTCGTGTATTTCACGGGCGGGGCGGTGATGATGCTGCTCGCGGTGCCGCTGCTCGGGCAGATCGACCGTACGGCCTTTCTGCTGCTGGCGGCCGGCTGCCTGCTCTATGCCGCCGGCGCGGTCTTCTGCCGCATCGGCATGCGCCGCCCGTGGTTCCACACGGCGTTTCATGTGCTGGTCCTCGCAGGCAGCCTCGTGCAGTTCGGGGTCATTTATCATTATGTTTTATGATTAATAACTATTAATATTATGAAGAAGGAATGAGGAAGGAGAAATATCGGAAAATGAGGAATCAGGAATGAGGAAGGAGGAATGAAGGGTGGGCTGCGCCCACACCCGCCCCTTCCTGCCGCCGGTAGATTGTTCCGAATCCGTCTGGCTGCATCCGCATCCGCCGCCCGTCTGCCCCCGTCAACCGAACCGTCTCTCACCGCGCCCGGGCGCGGTTTTTTTGTCGCATTTTCGGGACTGCGCGCGCCCTCCCGCCGCCTCCCGCGTCGTCTCCCGTGTCATTCTTCACGCCCCCTCCCGCACCGGCCTGCGCGCCTCCCGTTCCGTCCTGCACGCCTCCGTCCGCCAGCGTTTTTGTCAAATCCCGCCACGCCGCCGCATAGAATGGGGGAGAGGAGATGATGCCATGAACTGCTGCGTGACGGATCTGCGCTGCAAGGAAGTGATCTGCCAATCGGACGGCGAACGGCTCGGCTTCGTGGGCGAGGTGGAGGTGGACACCTGCACCGGCCGGGTGGCGGCGATCCTGATTTTCGGTCCGCCGAAATATTTCGGCTGCTTCGGCCCGCGCGAGCGCATCCGCATCTACTGGGAGGAGATCGACGTGATCGGCCCGGATACGATCCTGGTCAGCCATGCGCGCAGGGAACCGCGTCCGCCCGGCAGACCGCGCCGCTGAATTCGTCATTTTAGCCAAAAACGGGGTCCGTTTTTAGGCGGTTTTGTAATCTATAAAATTGTGTGAAGAAATGGTATAATAGACACAACCATATTGTGAAGGAGACGGATCATGAAGAATCAAGACGCCGCCGCAAAACCGGCGGAAAAACTGAATTATCCACGAACATTTCTGATCGGCTTCGGCTTCATGGGCTGCATGGCGCTCTGGTCGGTTTATAACTCTTACGTCCCCGTGATCCTGCGCGGCAAGCTGTCCGAGGTGTTTGCGGGCGACGGCGCATTCGCCACCTACCTGCACGGCCACAGCTGGCTCGCCTGGCTGACCGTGCCGCTGATCGTGAACGCGATCATGACGATCGACAATGTGTTCGGCGTGATCTTCCAGCCGTATTTCGGCAAGAAGAGCGACCATACCCACACCAAAATGGGCAAGCGCATGCCGTATATCCTCGTGTTCCTGCCGCTGTGCGCGCTCGCGTTCTGCTTCATTCCCGTGGCCGCGACCGTCAAGGCGGTCGGCCTGAGCATCCTGCTGATGATGTCGGTCATCATCTGCTTCAACTTCATGATGTCCATCTGGCGTTCGCCCGTCGTTTCGCTCATGCCGGACTTCACGCCCTCGCACCTGCAGAGCGACGCCAACGCCGTGATCAACATCATGGGCGGCGTCGGTCAGATGGTCGGCTTCGTGGTCGGCATCATCGCCTCCACGGTGATCGGTCTGCTGGGCTTTACGCAGATGAGCGAAGCGCTCAAGGCGAGCAAAAACGAGCTGGGGCAGATCGTGGACGACGCGGGCAATCTGGTGCTCAACGCCGCCGGCGAGCCGCAGTATATCAACTATACGCCCGTCTTCGTCGTCACGGCGACGATCTCCGTGCTGTGCCTGGTCGTGCTCACGATTTTCTACGTCAGAAACAGAAAGTACGATCTGTCCGCGCAGGTCGGCTTCCAGGAAACGGACACGACGGAAAACAAGAAAAAGAATAAGATCAAGATCAAGAATCTGCCGATCACCAAGGAAGAAAAGCGCAGCCTGCTGATCATGCTCGCCGCCCTCTTCCTGATCAACAACGCGACCGAGGCGATCGTGTCGAACTTCACCAACTTCGCGGATGATACGCTCCACGTGCCCGCGATTTATTCCACGCTGATGATGGCGGTCTTTGCCGTGTCGCTCGCGGCGTTCGGCATCCCGGCCGGCGTCATGGGCAGAAAGCTCGGCAGAAAGAAGACGATCATGATCGGTCTGGCCGGCATCGTTGCGATGTTTGCGGTGTATCTGACCGTGTCGCAGATCCTGCCCAGCAAGAACGACGGCTCCGTGAACACCTTCACCTGGGTGATCCTCTGGATCGCGCTGGTGGTCGGCGGCGCGGCGGTCGGCTGCATCAACATCAACACCCTGCCGCTCGTGCTCGCCATCGGCGGCCGCGAGTATGTGGGCACCTTCACCGGCTATTACTACACGGCGACGATGTCCGCTTCCGTGACCGGCCCCATCCTCTGCGGCCTTGTGATCGGCCTGTTCAAGGAGGATTACAACTACATGTTCCTCTTCTGCGCGGTCATGTTTGCCATCGGCCTTGCGGTCATCTCGCAGGTCCGCCACGGCGAAACCTCCAAGGACGATGAGGAATGGCTGAAGGAAGCGGTGGACAACGCCGATTAAACCCCGAACCTGATTCTGCGGCGGAAGATGCCCTTTCCGCCGCACCATACATCCTTCTATCGCAGACGGCGCCGGGATTCCCGGCGCCGTTTGCGCTTGCAATGCGGAGAAAAGCGTGATAGAATCAAAGATGGAACAACGACAAGACGGAGGCGATCATGATGCGTGAGGAGGACCGGCTGCTGGCCGCAAAAATCGAAGATAAGGCGCGGCAGTGCGCCGACCGCGGGATGCTCACGCACACCGCGTTTCTGGACCTGCATCAGCGTTCGGTGGCGGCGGGGCTGCCGCTGCCGGTCCGGCCGCTGTTTTACGGCGGCTTTGCCGAGGCGGAGCGCACGGTCGCGGTCTTTGCGCCGGACTACATCGACGCGCCGGACCCGGCTGCGCTCGCTGCGTATTTTGACGCTGTGCCGCAGGAGGACCCGGTGCGCATCCTGCGCGTGGAGAAGGACCGCTTTTCGCCCGCGCTGACCCATCGGGATTATCTCGGCGCGCTCATGGCGCTTGGCATCCGCCGCGAAATGACCGGCGATATTCTCGTGGACGCAGCCGGCTGCCGCATCGCGGTGCTCGCGTCGATGGCGGACTTTCTGACGGAAAACCTGACCGCGGCCGGCCGGGCGACGCTGACCGTGACAATCGAGCCGCCGGGCGCATCGCGCGCCGGGCTGACTGCCGCCGGCGTGCCGGACAGCTTTACGGTTTCCTCCCTGCGGCTGGACAGCCTGGTCAAAAACGGCTTCGGCGTGTCGCGCCCCGCCGCCTGCGCGGCGATCACGCAGGGGCTGGTCTTCGTCAACGATCTGGAATGCCTCAAGGCCGACCGCCGCGTCGGGGCAGGGGACAAGATCACTTTCCGCCACCGCGGGCGCATCCGCATCACGGCCTGCGGCGGACGCTCAAAAAAGGGGCGCGTGATCGTGGAGATCGAGCGCTTCCGGTAATTCCTGTCACCGGACAGGCATAAAATTTACAAATCTTTCATATCCGTCCGATTGTGTTTTTTGCAGGGATGGTGTAAACTAAAAGAAAAGTTTTTTAAAAAGCAGCGCAGGCGTTTGCCGGGGCTGCGGGGGAACGATATGAATATCATTGAAAAACGAAGAGCAACCCTGATCAATCTGGCGTATTTTGCCTTTCTGATCGTCGTTTACTATCTGTTTCTGAAGTATGCGTTCTGGGTGGTCGCGCCGTTTATTTTTGCGTTTCTGCTTGCTATGGCGCTGCAGCGGCCGATCCGCGCGATCACAGGAAAAACGAAGCTGAAAAAGAATCTGGTCGGCGGGGTGCTGGTGTTTCTGATCCTCGCGCTGGTGCTCACAATCGTTGTGCTGGTCGGCTACCGGATCGGCGTGGAATTCAAGGGCTTCTGGAATTTCGTCATGGGCAAGATCAACGATCTGCCCAATCTGGTGGAGCAGGGGCAGGCATGGCTGCTCGAAAAAATCCGGATCCTGCCGGATTCCATCGAGCTGTCGGTGCGCGACGCGGTGACGGATTTCACCGGCAAGCTGCTGATGGTCGGCAGCGAAGAGGAAGCAGTGCTGGAGTCCGGCCAGGCCTTCTCCTTCGGCGGGCTGGATATCGGTACGATCTCCTCCTCGCTCGGCGGGCTGCTCTCCACGGCAAAACGCATTCCGGCGATCTTCACGGCCGTGCTCGTGAGCATCATCGCCTGCTTTTTTGTCACCTGCGATTACGACGGCTTCGTCGGCCTGATCAAGCGCACGCTCTCCGCGGAGCATGAGCAATTCGCCGTGCGCGCAAAGCACATCCTCGGCGACGTGCTGGGCAAGCTGGTCAAATCCTACGTCACGATCATCTTCATCACCTTCTGCGAGCTGTCGATCGGGCTGAATATCCTCAAGCTGATCGGCGTGTATGAAGGCGGCTATATCATGGTGATCGCCATCTGCACCGCGATGCTGGATATCCTGCCGGTCTTCGGCACCGGCACGGTGCTCGTGCCCTGGGCGATCGTCAGCTTCCTGACCGGCAAGGTCGGCCTGGGCATCGGGCTGGCGGTGATCTATGCGCTGATCACGGTGATCCGGCAGGTGCTCGAGCCGCGGCTTGTGGCCATGAACGTCGGCCTGCATCCCGTGCTCACGCTCGCGGGGATGTATCTCGGTCTGAATATCTTCGGCGTGATCGGGCTTTTCATCGTGCCGATCACCTTCGTGCTCATTTCCGCGCTGCATCAGGAGGGGCTGATCTATCTCTGGGCCGGCCCGCAGACCGCGCCCGCGCCGTCCGACGCGGCGGAGGAAGCGCCGCCCCCGCCGGAAAATCCGGAAATCGCCGGGGAAAAAACAGAAAAAACCGAAAAAAATGATTGAAATGAATTTTTATTTATGATATACTCATAAGTAATGTGCTTTGCATCATGTAATATTTATCCGGTCCGGGCGCGCAAGCGCCGGCGACCATACAAGGAGGAAGTTTTTTGAAAGCCTACAATGCCAAAGACATCAGAAACGTCGCCATTGCCGGTCACAGCGGCAGGGGCAAAACCACGCTTGCGGAAGCCATGCTCTATCTTGCAAAGGCGACCGAGCGTCTGGGCAGAGTCGCGGACGGCAACACCGTGATGGACTTTGATCCCGAAGAGAAGCGCCGCAAGGCGACGATCGCCACCGCGGTGGCGCCGCTGGAATGGAACGGCGCGAAGGTCAACCTGCTGGACACCCCGGGTCTGTTTGACTTCGCGGGCGGCGTGAGCGAGGGCGTGCGCGCAGCCGAGAGCGTGCTGATCGTGTTGGCCTCCGGCTCCGGCATCGACGTCGGCGCGGAAAAGGCGTTCAAGGCGGCCTCCGACCGCGGCATTGCCAAGATCTTTGCCGTGACCCGCTGCGACGCGGAGAATACGAACTTCCACGCGACTCTGGATGCGCTCAAGGAAGAATACGGCGCGCCGATCTGCCCCGTTGTGGTGCCCGTCACCCAGGGCGAAAAGGTGGTCGGCTATGTGGATTTCACCACCGGCAAGGCCTATCAGTACAATAACGGCAAGGCGAGCGAGATCGCAATGCCCGACGACGCGACCATTGAGGAAATGAAGGAAGCCTTCATCGAGGCCGTGGCCTCCGCGGATGAAGAGCTGATGGAAAAATTCTTTGAGGGCGAGGAGCTCACTGCTGCGGAGATCTCCAAGGGCCTGAAGGCCGGCATCGTGGCCGGGGACATTTATCCCGTCTACGCCTGCTCCGGCTACAACACCGACGCCGTGGACCTGCTGCTCAACGGCATCGTCGGCTCCGCGCCGGACGCGACCCACGCCGCCGAGGGCGACTGCAAGGTCGATGAGAACGCGCCCGTGGCTGCGATCTGCTTCAAGACCGTGGACGACCGCTTCGGCAAGATGTCCTTCTTCAAGGTCATCTCCGGCAAGCTCTCCGGCGATATTCCGGCCTATAACAGCCGCACCGAGAGCCAGGAGCGCATCGGCAAGATGCTCTATCTCAAGGGCGAGAAGCAGGAAGACACCGCCGTCATTCCCGCCGGCGATATCGGCGTTGTGACCAAGCTGGACGGCTTCAAGACCGGCGACACACTCTGCGCGCCGAAGGCGAATGTGCATCTTGCGCCCGCGGATTATCCCGCGCCCTGCCTGTCCATGTCTATCCGCGCCAAGAAGAAGGGCGAGGAAGATAAAGTCGCGACCGGCCTGAACCGCATCGTCGGCGAGGATCCGACCGTTGCCTTCACGACCAATGCCGAAACGCACGAGCAGATCGTTTCCGGTCTGGGCGAGCAGCACATGGATGCGATCGTGACCAAGCTGAAGAATAAATTCAACGTTGAGGTCGAGCTCAACGTCCCGAAGGTTGCTTACAGAGAGACCATCAGCGCCGTCTATGACGCGCACGGCCGCCACAAGAAGCAGTCCGGCGGTAGCGGCCAGTTCGGCGACGTCTGGGTCCGCTTTGAGCCCATGGAGGGCGACGGCTTTGAATTCCTGGATGAGGTTGTCGGCGGCGCCGTGCCCAGAAACTTCATTCCCTCCGTCGAAAAGGGCCTGCGTCAGGCCATCGAAAAGGGTCCCCTTTCCGGCAGCAAGGTGGTCGGCATCCGTGCCGCGCTGCACGACGGTCAGTCCCACCCCGTGGACTCCAACGATATGGCGTTCCAGACGGCTGCGAAGCTGGCCTTCAAAGAGGCGATGCAGAATGCGAAGCCCAAGCTCCTTGAGCCTTACGGCACGCTGAAGGCCTACATGCCCGGCGACAATCTCGGCGATATCATGGGCGATATCACCAAGCGCCGCGGCCGCGTGCTCGGCATGGGCCCCTGCGAGGATGATCCCAAGATGCAGGAGCTGGTCGCCGAGGTCCCGATGGCGGAAATGGGCGATTTCCCGACCGTGCTGCGTTCCGTCACCATCGGCAGAGGCTATTTCTCCTTCGAGTTCGATCACTATGAGACTGCGCCCGAAAACGTCGCGCAGAAGGTGATCGCTGAGGCCAAGGCCGCCGAGGAAGAATAATCACCGACCAGTCAGCGGGGATCCGGCAAAACGGATTCCCGCTTTTTTCGTTCCGATCCGGATGATTTGCAAATTCATGCTTGCATCCTGCGAAAAACAGGGTATAATTATAATGGAAACAGAAGAATAAGGGAGAGAGGGAACACTATGGAAATCCTGGATCTTGCTTCCAAAGGCATTGTGACATTCACCAAAGGCTTCGGCCGAAAGATTCAGCGCACCGTGCGCGCGGCGGAGATCCCGCAGGCGGCGCCGATCGACCTTGCGGGCGAGACCTGGCGGCTCGGCTTCGCGGGCGCGGAAATCATGCCCGACCTCAACGCGGGCAAGACCTACTATATCGCCGGCCACGGCTCCGGCCATGTGATGGAGGGCGTGCTCACGCCGGTCTCCATGTTCGCGGCCTGGATCGACTGCGGCGGCGACGAGGGGATCCTCTGGCTCAGCGCCGACATCATCGGTCTCACGCGCGTGGAGGTCAACACCATCCGCAAAAAGATCCTCGCCTCCGACAAGATCAAGGGCTGCCGCTGCATCAATTTCAGCTGCACCCACAGCCATTCCGGCATCGACACGGTCGGCTACTGGGGCAAGCCCAACGCGGTAGGCATCCCCTCCGACGGCAAGGACGCCGATTACATGGCGCTGATCTTCTCCACGGCCGTGCAGGTCGCGGAGGCGGCCTATGCCGCGCGCCGGCCCGGCAAGCTCTACAGCGGGCGCATTGCCATCCCCGGCGGCCTGTTCACCAAACGCGATTTCCCCGACAAGCACGAGATCCTCACGCGCGTGCGCTTTGTGCCGGAGGACGGCGGCAGGGAAACGTGGATCCTCAATTTCGGCGCGCATCCGAATTCCCTCGGCGGCGACAACCGCATGCTCAGCGGGGAATATCCCTATTTCCTGCGCGAGAAGCTGGCGGACGTCAACGTGCTCTTCACGATCGGCGCGATCGGCGCGATGGACGCCGCGGAGCTGGATCCCGACGACAAGGTCAACAACATCAAGCTCCAGGGCGAGATGGTTGCCGACGCCGCGCTGCGCATCGACAACGACCGCCTGCTCGCGCCGCAGATCCGGCTCGTGCAGCAGCCCTTCTATCTGCCGGTCGGCAATTATGTGCTCACCTTCCTGGCCATGCGCAACGTGATGAGCATCGATCCCTATCCGACCGACAAAACGGACATCGGCGTGGCGCTCAAGAGCGAAATGACCTATTTCACCCTCGGCGATCAGGCGTTCCTGCTGCTGCCGGGCGAGAATTTCGTGAATACCGTTTACGGCAGCTACGTCGATCAGGCGCGCGCCACCACCGGCAAGGGGCCGGAGATCAATCCCGCGCCGCTCGCGGAGATTGCGGGCGATCCGGAGATGATCGCGGTGGGCGTGACGAACGATATGACCGGCTATGTGGTGCCGCCGAACGACTTCCTGCTCAACCCGACGCAACCCTATCTCAACGGCGTGAAGGACCGCAACGGCCTGAATCATTATCACGAAACGAATTCCCTGGGCATCGGCGCCCAGCAGGCGATCGCCGACAATTTCACCCGCATGCTCGCGGCCTACCGCGCGCAGTAAAACAGAAAGCATCCGGCGTGCACGCAAGCGGATTCTGCACGCCGGATTTCCTTTTTTGCGCCGGCGGGCGGGGCAGGGCAAAAATCCGACAAATAATGAAGAAATTTTATAAAAACCCCTTGACAAACAAGCGATTCGTGCTATAATAAATGCGCATTCAAAAAACGCCGTTGCGTTTTTAGTCGGTGTTGATGACGTTGAGGGTCCACCCGTTCCCATCCCGAACACGGTAGTTAAGCTCAACAGTGCCGAAAATACTTGGCTGGAAGCGGCCCGGGAAGATAGGTCGACGCCGACATTTTCTTTTAAAAGCAGTCACCCAATAGGGTGGCTGTTTTTTTGTCGAAATTTGCGCCATGCTGCGTCAAACGGCGCCGGCAGCCGGATAGGCTAGCCCTGCGCCGCTTTCCTTGCCTGACACAAATTTCGATCAAAAAAACCGATTTTACATGTTATGATTCTGCGTCGGGCGGCGCGGATAACCGAAAAGGTTCATCCTGCGCCGCCCTCCTTGTCTCGCGAAAAAACAGCTCAAAAAACTATTCTGATAATAAACGTGATACTGCGTCGGGCGGCGCGGATAACCGAAAAGGTTCATCCTGCGCCGCCCTCCTTGTCTCGCGAAAAAAC
>JAFRQQ010000003.1 GCA_017428525.1 Clostridia bacterium
CAGCCGGATTTCGAAGCCGCGGTCGCGGAAGTTCGTCGCGACGTCGCTGGACAGCGTCTCGGAGTTCGATCCGGTCACGTAGACGTCCGTGTCCGGCAGCGCGCGCAGCTCGTTCAGGACGTCGTAGAAGGTCGTGTAGAGCCGCTTCCGCGCCTCGGGCGCGACGCGCGCGGGGTCGACGCCGGGCGGAAGCACCGGATAGGCGAGCTGGATTTCGTCGATCAGGACGAAACGCGGCCCCTTCTTCCCGCGAAGGCGCGCCCGTATGTGCTCCGCGAGCCGGATGGGATTGCGGAGAGGCTCGAAGCGCTCTTCGTCAAGCGCGATCTCGACGATGTTGCCGGAAGGGACGCCCTCGTCGAGCAAACGCCGCTTGAACAGGTTGAAGAGAAGGAACGATTTGCCGCACCGGCGGATGCCGGTGACGATCTTCACAAACCCATCGCCCCTGCGGGCGAGGAGTCTGTCCAGATGAGGCTCTTGCAAAACCTTCGCGGGCGGGGTGAACCGGAGGCGGCGCTGCCGCCTCCTGCGGCGCGTCCGCGCCGCTTCGCCCCGCCCGCGTGGTCTTGCGACGTGCGAAAGGGGCCGCAGCGGGCGTTTGCGGGCGCTTTCGGATGCGCTCCGGCCATGCCGCGGCCCCCGCATCGCGTTCGCAATGCGGTCGGATGCGGCTTCGTTTCGGTTGACGTGGCTCTCTTGCGCTATTCCAGCAGCCGGAAGACCTGCTCGACGGCGATGACGAGCACGCCGAAGGCCAGGTGCAGCGCCACCTTCGCGTGTCCCCGCACCCGGACGGTGCGGCCGCCATGCTCGTCGTTGAGGTGCGAGTTGAAGCGCTCCACGCCGGAGCGCCTGCGGAAGCGCTCGGCCCGGTCCGGCACCATCTCCGGCCCGTTGCCCGCGCCGAGCCTGCGCGGGTTGACCGGGATGATCGGCACGGATCCGAGCGACCGCGAGAACTCCCGGATCGGTTCGGCGTCGTAGCCCGCGTCGAGCAAATCGTAGAGCACGGTGCAACGCTCGCGCGTGCGCTGCATCAGGGGAATCGCGACCTGGCTGTCGTGGACGCTGGCGCTGGTGACGATCATCGCCGTCGGCACGTCGCCGTCCGCGACGGCCACGTGCAGCTTGTAGCCGCGCCACGTCTCGCGCACGCCCTTGCTGTTGCGCTTGACGCCCCAGTCGCATTGCGTCGGAAGTTCCGCCTCGTTGTCTTGCGCAGCGCGCCCCGGCTGCGTCTCAAGCCGCGGCCCCTCGGGCTTGGCCGGCTTCTCCGCAGCCGCCTTCTCCCACGAGTGGATGGCGGTCGAGTCGATGCTCTCGTGGTGGACGGGCACGCCCGCGAACGCCCGGCCCGTGAAGCGCTCGAAAATCCTCTGCGCCGTCTCGTTCCTTGCGAAGTCCCGGTAGGCGCGCGAGAAGGTCGACTCGTCGGGCACGTCGCCGGGCATGTCGAAGCCGCACAGCCGGCGCAGCGTCGGACGGGCGCCGAGCTCCGCAATCAGCGCGCGCGTCGTCGGGAAGTTCCAGAGCGCCTTGGCCAGGAACGCGCGGAAGATCCAGAGCCGCGGCACGGACGGGCGTCCGTTTCCGCCCCATGCGAAGAACCCGTGCGGGAAGAGCGGCTCGACCTGCTGGCACAGCGCGACAAACTGCCGATGGTCGTCGTCCATTTCCCCGAACTCGTCTTCCAGGATCGGGAAAAGCCGCATCTGGAGATGGACGTATGCATCGCGAAGCGAGGTCGGAAGGAGGGACTGGGAATGGGTTTTGTCACTCATTCCGTAAATTATAAAATATTGAAAAATCAAATACTAGTAAAATATTGTCGGGGGGGGGGGGTAGATTTCTCGGCTCCGTTATGGTAGAGTATGCGCCGTTGCGGCGGCGAGTGCCGCCGCAACGCAATCCTCAATCCCAACCCATCACGCGCACCCCCGTCCCGGGGGTTTTGCAAGAGCCTCACTACGTGATGACGCTCTGCATCCCGATGGTCCTGGGGATGGTCTGCACGGTCTGGTTCGTCTGGGGCGGCCTGCGTGACCTGGTCCGCCTCTTCCGCGACCTTGGCGCCCGCGTCCGCGACGCCTCCGACAACGGCTTCGTCGCGCGGCAGCCTTCCCACGGCAAACCGGACTAGGCCGGTTTGTGAGCGGATGAAACCGTCGAGGTCGCTTGCGGGAGGTCGTTGTGGTATCCTTTCTCCCCATGAAAGCCATTCTCTGTGCAACGTTGCTGGCCGTTTCCGGGATCGCCTTCGCGGCGGAGGGCGGGGCCCCGGTCCTCGGCACCGCCGTGCGGGGGTCGGGCGGCGCGGTCTTCACCGTGCCGCCGCAGAGCCGCACGGTCTGGGCGGACGTCCAGTGGGTGACGGCCTCCGGCGAAACGAACACGGCATG
>JAFRQQ010000030.1 GCA_017428525.1 Clostridia bacterium
CTTTTCCGGCAACGTGCTTCGCTTTTTATGCTCTTATTGCAGACTGTTTGCGAGGGACGTTTCCGCGGCGCGGATTACTCCCCGCCGCCTGTCGTATTAGTGAATATCTATCTGTTGGTCTTGATACAACGCATTGGATAGTGCAAACATTTCCATGATTTTTTTACCATCCGTCCCGCAGCGATTCTTTGCGTTTTTTTACTAGAAAACAAATCAAAACCGCCTTTATTTCTCAAAACCTATTGACATTAACGAACATTTGTTCTATAATAGAAAGTAGAGGGAGAAATAACAAATTGCCCTTACGAACCGTATCTTGACAACCGAAAAGCACGGAAACAACGCTGCGTCGTGGGGAAAGATCGTTCGGATATTTGCCCCATCGCGCAGTGTTTTTCAATCTTTCAAGCGGAGGTGATGCGTATGACGTAGCAGGCTCGTTTTTCAAATCTCAAATCGAAAGGAGTGGTGGCAGCCAATTATGCGATCCTGCGCTTTCAGAAACACAAGGGCGCCGCGGTCGGCGGCATGGAGGCGCACAACGAACGAACCAAAAACGAATACAAGAGCAACCCGGACATTGACAAGACCCGCAGCAGGGAGAATTATCATCTTGTGCAGCCGCATTTGAAATATGCTGAGGCGATCCGTCGACAGATCGAAAAATACAACTGCCGGACCCGCAAGGACAGCGTGACGATGGTCGAGACCCTCGTGACCGCCAGCCCGGAATTCTTCAGGAAGAAAAGCAAAAAGGAAACACGGGCGTTTTTTGAAACAGCATTGGCGTTCTTCCGAAAGAATCTGACGGACGGCACGATCATTTCCGCCGTCGTCCACATGGACGAAACGACCCCGCACATGCATTTGTGCTTTGTGCCGATCACCAAAGACGGGCGACTGAGCGCCAAGGAGATCGTCGGCAACAAACAGAAGCTGACGTTCTGGCAGGACGCCTTCCATTCGTGGATGGTGCGGCAATATCCCGATCTGGTACGCGGGGAGAGCAGTCAGATCACCGGCCGGACCTATGTGCCGCCGCAGCTGTTCAAATGCGCGAAAAGTCTCCACAAGCAGGAAAAGAAAATCATTGCCGCGATTCAGGAGATCGGCGTTCTGAACGCGAAGCAAAGCAAAGCCGAGGCTGAAAAACTGATTGCGCGCTACATGACCGACCGCGCGGATCTGCTGACGAAGCTCGCCGTTTACGATGAAACAATGCGGCAGCAGCGGGAAGAGATCGCGCGGCTGGAAAAGGAACGCAGAATCAGCACAGCGGATCGGCTGGCGATGGCAAAGCAGCAGCAGGAATACGAAGCGCTGAAAGCAGCCGTCGCTGAGATTCCGCCGGACATTCTCACACGGTACTGGCAGGAAACGGCGAAAGCAGGACGTGTGATATAGGCAATCACGATTGCCTTGAATGCAAGAGTGACAGGATGTGCAAAAACGATAACGCCGGAAAGGGGGAAGATACTCATAGTCACATCGGAAGCGGTTAAAATGAGGCATTCAGCAAAGAATCGAATTGAATGCCCCGGAGTTTGTGCGTGAATACTATCCGAAGTATGCGCATTGTGAGAAGCATCCGCTGCCGCACGTAAATTATAAGATCTT
This sequence comes from Clostridia bacterium, assembly GCA_017428525.1. Classification (GTDB taxonomy): domain Bacteria; phylum Bacillota; class Clostridia; order Oscillospirales; family Acutalibacteraceae; genus CAG-177. The sequence goes on from JAFRQQ010000030.1 coordinate 1,618, forward strand.
GTCTGTAAAGACGATCTCCGGAGCGCAGGATTACGCCGAAGAAGCGAAGCGAGCAGAGGAACGAAAACAAGCGCAAATCAATCACACAACCACAAAAGAATAAAAACTGAATAGCAAAGCCGCAGACGGATGATTTTTGAGATCATCTGCCTGCGGCGAATTTTGTATGATAATTCCATTTGCAATATGGGATTCGCCCCGCAAAAAGAAAAAGCAGGCAGCTCGATGAACTGCCTGCCTGCTGTCAAAATCGGACGATGAATATGTGGCAGAGGAACCATTGCCCTCCGCGTTTCTCCAAACGGTTCGAGATTGACTTGATTTGGTGGACCTGAAGGGATTCGAACCCACGACCTCTCGGATGCGAACCGAACGCTCTCCCAACTGAGCTACAGGCCCTAATGCAAATAGCATTATAGCCTGTTTTGTGCCGGTTGTCAAGATGCTTTTCGGATTTTTTTGCGGATTTTTCAAACCGGTTTTTCGCCGGCGCGCGCGGCTTTTCGGGGGCGTTTCGGCGGAAAAAACGCAAAGGCCGCGCCGTGGGGAAGAGCGCGGGGGAGGGCGCTGCGCCACAGGCCGAGGGACGTTGCCGGTGCGCGCCGCCGCCGGGCTAGAACCGCAGAATCAGCGTGAGAATCGTGCCGCAGATTGCCGCCCCGCAGAAAGCGGCCGCGCCGAGCCGCAGCGCCGTGCGCAGGCGGCTGCGCTTGAGCCGCGCGGCCGGCGGCAGGCCGACGCTTTGCGCGATCGCCGTGGCCCGCGCCCGCAGATCCCCTTCGCTGACCGCCGAAAACTCCGGCTTGATGAAAAACAGAACGCGCTCAAAATAATCGCAGCCGGTTTCCGTGACCTCCACAACCTGCCGGTTGACGCCTTTGATCAATCCGATCTCTCCTTTCAGAACGCAGCTGCAGCCGCAGCAAAATCAAGGGAAGTATACCCCGCGCGGCGGCGATTATGCAAAAGCCTGCGCCTGTCCTGCGGCGGATTCGTCAAAAAGACGAAAGGATATTCTACGCTCAGTATAATCTGCTTTTCCGCGCGGTCGCGTGGAAAACTATGTGGAAAAGGTGGATAACTTCCTGCAAAACCGTTGAAATCGCGCCGATTCTCGCGTGGAAAACTCGCGATTCCCAGATTGTGGGCTATACGTTCGGTTGTAAAATGTTGAAAAAACGGAGCCGGTTTTTCGGCTGTCAAGGGGGTTTTCAAAAAAATAATACAAATTGGATTATCGAATTCACCAAAAATTTTATGTTCATTTTTTGCGCGGATTTTCACAAAAAAACCGGCGCAAACGGCGGAAACCGCTTGTAATCGAGAAAAAATATGGTATACTAAAGAAAAATGAAAAAGGAGTGCAGACGCATGGCAAACAAATACGCAGGAACGCAGACCGAGAAAAACCTGATGGCGGCATTCGCAGGCGAATCCCAGGCGCGCAACAAATACACCTATTTTGCATCCAAGGCAAAAAAAGACGGCTTTGAGCAGATCGCGGCGCTGTTTCTGAAAACGGCGGACAACGAGAAAGAGCACGCGAAGCTCTGGTTCAAGGAGCTCGAGGGCATCGGCTCCACGGCGGAGAATCTCGGCGCTGCGGCGGACGGCGAAAACTACGAATGGACCGACATGTACGAGGGCTTTGCCAGGACGGCAGAAGCCGAGGGGTTCCCGGAGCTGGCGGCGAAGTTCCGCGGCGTCGCGGCGATCGAAAAGCACCATGAGGAGCGCTACCGCGCGCTGCTGAAGAATGTGGAAACGCAGCAGGTGTTCGCAAAGAGCGAGGTCAAGATCTGGGAGTGCCGCAACTGCGGCCACATCGTCATCGGCACGCAGGCGCCGGAGATCTGCCCCGTCTGCGCGCATCCGCAGGCCTATTTCGAGGTCAACGCGGAGAACTATTAAAACCGAAGAAGAAAAGGGGCGCGCCGCAGACGATCAGCTGCAGCGCGTCCCTTTTACTGTGCGCTGACGATGTATTGCCCGAGGATCGTCATTCCGTCTTCGGCATAAACATTGATTTTGTGTTTGTTTCGCATTCGTCGCTGCCAGCCGGCATCTTCCGGAGAGGACGGAGAGAATGCCGCCAGCTCTGCTTCCCGCACATACCCACAGGCTCCGTTTGTAGCTCGTGCTTTTGTCCATGATGATGACAGATCGGAGGGCGAAATCCCGATGATTTCGTTTGTCGCCGGCATTGAAAAATCACAAGGGGCAACCGTTGGCGCCGCTTCGGAAGCGGAAACAGCACAGGCAAACAAAGCGAGAAGCGCAACGATCAACATGGCTTTCAACATTTTCCCCGGATGGCAAGTTTTCAACTCCGTTGTTTCTGCATTGGTGCAGCCATTTCCCGAATATAAAAACCCGCACGCAGTCAATAGTCGCGTTTCCGTTTTTTTTGGCAGCGTCGTTTCCGGTTCAGCGTCAATTCCGGCAAAGTAGACCTGCCAGTACTCCTCCTCTGCCGTTCTGCACGCGGCACGCAGAATACCTTCTTCTCTCATTCTGTCTCCTCCGTCAACATTGTGTGAAGCTGCTTTCTTCCTCTGAAAAGTCTTTGTAATACAAGATTCTGCGAAATCCCCATTATTTCAGCAATTTCCGCAACTGAAAAGCCATCCGCGTATTTCATAATCAACGGTTCTCTATATTTATCATCCAACTTGTTAATGGCTTCCGCCAGCTCCAGTTGATCGTATACGGACAGGTCGGAATCGTCACACAGCAGCCGCTCTTTTTCGGTCAGATCCTCAACAAAAACTGTATTTGAATGCCGTTGATTGAGGCGATAGGCGACGCGCTTGCAGGTTTTTGCGATATAGGCGCGCTGCTTTTCTTTCGGAACCGCTCGAAAACGCTCCGCATATCGAATCAAGTCTAAAAATGTGCCTTGCACACAATCCTCAAGATCGGAAGGATAAAAAAGATGATCTCGCGCGACCTTGATGACCGTTTGGAGATATTCATAATACAGCGCTTTGAAATATGTACGGTCTTCTTCTGTTTGGAGCGTCAGCAGTAAAGCATCCAGCAAAAAATCACCCCCGCTGTTTTCATTGTAGCATAAGCCGACACAATAGAAAAGAGCTCAAATCGCTTGAAAATATTACAGCTGAAATCGCTTTTTGTAATATTTCTGCCGAAAGGCCGCTCTATCTTTATGAGCGATTAAAAAAGGAGGTTTCAAAATGAAGCAAAGAATGATCGCTTTGATCGGGGGAATCCTTTTAATGACAAGCGGCTTGTCAGCAGCGGCATTCGCAGAAAAGGCAGAGCAGGTGTCTGCGACACCGGCACCGGTTACGATGACACCGGGTATCACGCAAATGGACGAAATGCAGCTGGCGGCCGTTTGGACAAAAGCGCTGGCAACCAATGGAAAATACGGCTATGTCAGAGAGACAGATCTCATTGCCTGCGGCCCGACCTCGCCGGACGATACGGACTGGGAGCGCCGTGTGTATGGCAACGGCAGCACATATGTGATCCCCGTTTACGGTGAGGATCACGAAACTGAGATCGGTGAATATGTCATTCAAAAAGCCGGGCAGGTGAAATATTAAAGCGAAACAGGAACCGGCCCTCTGCGCTGCTTGCAGAGGGCCGGTGGGATTATTTGGTGCCGGGTGCGGAGGCGCTGCCTTCAAATTCCTTGTTCAGATCGTTCTTGCCGCGGTGGCGGTAGGGGAAGATCTTCAGGAAAATGAAGGAAATCACCGCGCCGACGGTGTTGAGCACCGTGTCGGCCATGGTATCCATCAGCGGCCAGCGCTCCGGGAAGCAGGGGTCAAAGAGCGTGAGCGCCTTGGGCGTGCCCTCCGCGAGCGCGAGGCACCAGTGCTGCGCGTCGCCGGATTTCATGATGTCGCCCGCCGCCGCCGCGGATTTGGTCGCGATCTGGTCGAAGGTGAATTCAAACAGCTCCCAGCCCGTGGAGGCAAGGAAGGAGAAGCCGACGGCCGCCATGAGCACCATGGAGACCGGCGCCGTGACCCGGTCGCGCTTCTGGATCGCGCAGGCCAGCTCATAGCCGAAGAAGACGCAGGCGCCGCCGCCGATCAGGTGCAGCACAACGTCCCACCAGCGGAAGCTGTAGTAGAGATTGAGGAATTTGCCGCCGAACGAGGCGCAGAAGATGCCGATGATCAGGAACGTCTGCACGACGGACGGCACATGGCGCAGCATATTCTTTTTGGGGAAGAGCTGGAAGATCTCCCACACGAACATGCCGATCAGGTTCGCGCCGACCTGCAGCGGATCGGTGATATCATACTTGCGCATAAAAATCTGTTTGATCATGCCGGTGCCTTCGGGGATGGTGTCCGCGCCCGTGCCGCGGATCGCGCCGATCAGGCCGACGAAAAACGCGAAGAGCATCAGCGCGCGGAAGATCCACCAGATCACAAAGCGATAGGTGGGGCAGCCTTCCTTGAGACGGTTCCAATATGAACTCATTTTATTCCTCCGGATTCTTTTTCTGGTTCTTTTTTATTCTGTGGTGCGAATGCGGTATCACTATAGCAAACTTTTTGCGGCGTGTCAAGGAAAATCGGATATTGTAGGAATTTTGTAACCGATTTTGCGCGGTCAGTGCGCGGTCAGCGTGCCCGCGTCGGCGGTGTCCCAGGGCTCGAAGCCGACGGCTGCCAGCGCCGGATTGTTTTCCGGCAGGGTGAAATCCCCGGCGGCCGGGTCGCGGAAGCCCGGATCGGCGATCGTCGCGTCCTGAAAATGCCCCATGCGCTGCACCGCGCGGGTATACAGGCGGGTCAGCGGGTTCGGATCGCTCTGCCAGTTGCAGAAGATATGCGCATGATTCCGCAGATCCCAGAAGAGGTTGCCGCTGTCGGCGAAGCAGCCGTTGCGCAGCTCGGCAAACATCGGCATATTGTCGGTCAGGAAAATGTTGCCCGTCAGGGAGAATTCCACATGGCTGTCCGGATCGTCGAAGCCGCTCTGGTGCTCGGCGCCCGTGAAGCTCGAGCGCAGCGCACCTTCGCCGCCGAGGGCGAAAATATTGTTGCAGATGCGGTTGCCCTCACCGTAATGCTGATGGAAGGTCTGCGAGCCGCAGGCATAGACCAGATTGTTTCTCACTTCTATTTCGGAGGAGCCCTCGTCCAGATAAACGCCCCAGCCGCCGTAGCCGCCCTCGTCGGGGTCGGCGGCGACCTCGCTGATGACGTTGCCGGCAATCACGGTGCCGGGCTGCCGGCCGAGCGTATAGACGCCGCCCATATCCGACAGCCAGCCTTGCCCGATCTGCCGGATGCGGTTGTTGGTGACACGGATGTCCCGCGTCACGCTCGGCGCATAGCCCCACATCCAGCCGACGGAGACGGCGGTGTAGTAGCCGTCGGAGATGTCGTTGTGGTCGAGGTCGCAGTCCCGCGCGTGCGTGAGCAGGATGCCGCAGCCGGCGGAGAAATACCGGCCGTAGCTGCGGATGACGGTATCCCGCACAGTGATGCGCTCCGTCAGCGCCGCGTCGTCGCCGCTGCTTGCGCCGTCGATGAAAATGCCGCACGCGCCGATCTGCGTCAGGTCGCAGCCGAGGACGGCGGCGTCCTTGACCGCCCGCTTAAATTTGATCGCGCAGGTGCCGAGATTGCGGAAAGCACAGTTGCGGAACGTGATGTCGGACGCATGCGAAAGCTCCGCCGCGCCGCCGCAGTCAAACTCTGCCTGCGGGTGCCGCATGCCGTAGGCCGCCAGCCAGTGCTCCTGACCGCTCAGGTCGGGGAAGGGGCTGCAGGTGTCGCAGAAGGTCAGGCCGTCGAAGGTCAGGCCGCGGCAGTTTTCCGCGGTCAGCAGCCGGTCGGTCACGGCCAGACGCAGCGCAAGCGTGTCCGCCGTTTCGCCGGGCAGCGGCAGATAGCAGAGCCGCCCGCGCAGGCTGTCATAATACCATTCGCCGGGCGTGTCGAAGGCCTCGCGCACATTTTCAAAATAGTATTTCTGCCCCGCCTCCGCGCGCATGGAGAGCGGAACGGTCAGACGCAGGCGGTCGGCCGCCGCGTCGTAGGTATCCACATAGGAGAGCTCGTCGCACCAGTAGTGCAGCAGGCGCAGCGTCACGCCGTGCGGCGCATAGAATTCGCGCACGGTCTGCGCCTTGTCGGGCGTGATGGCAAGGTCGCCGTAGGACCAGTTTTTCCAGGGCGAGGTATCGTCGGTGAACATGCCGTCGCTGTGGTCGGTCGTTTTCACATAGAAAAAGCCGCGTTCCGGGTAGCGCGTGCAGGGCAGCTGCGTGTCGCCGCGCAGCACGGTGGTGAAGGCCGTCGCCTGCGGTACGGGCGCGCTCAGGCAGGCGTGCCCGTTGACGGTATCCGCTTCCCAGCCCGTGACGGTCTGCGCGCCGCTCAGACGCACCGTTTCGCCGGGGACGGCCGCATAGGTCACGTCCGTCGCATCCTGCGCGTCAAAGGTCAGGGGCGCGGTCAGCAGATAGTCGCCGCCGCGCAGCCAGACCGTGATCGGTCCGGTGACGCCGGACGCCCGCTTCTCCGCCGCCAGCGTTTTCGCCCGCGCGAGGGTGACCGGCGCAGCTTCCGCGCCGTCGGCGGACGGATCCCCGTCCGGGGCGGCGGCAATGTCGTTCGGGCCGAATGCGTAAGGCAGCGTCTCCCGTGCGGGTTTGATCTGCGGCGCGGGATCCGCATAGGTAAAGCCCGGGTCCGCAGCGGTCAGACGGTCCGTCAGACGCAGCAGCGGCAGGAGCAGCAGCATAAAAAACGCGAGCAATCGCAGATAAATTCCCATGGCAGCCTCCGTTAATTATTCTTCAATGAAAGCGGCGATCCGGTCGGCCGTTTGCCGGATCTGTGTTTCGCACGAGATTGCGGGCGTGCCGTCGCCGGCCTGCGGGCCGTAATCGCCGAAATAGGCGTGGCAGCCGCCTTCGATAATGAATTCTTCCGCGCCGGGCGGCAGATGGTCCGCTGCGGCGGCGTATTTATCACGGTCGAGCACGCCGTCCTCCGAGCCACACACGGAAAGCACGCGCAGCCCGGTCTCCCGCAGGTCCGCCGCGGAATAGGCGGCGAGCAGAATCAGACCGTCATACTCCGCCGGATGCTTTGCGATGTAGCTTGCGGCCATCGCGCCGCCGAGCGAATGCCCGCAGAGATACCAGCGACTAAGCTCCGGAAACCGCGCCTGAATGCCGTCGGCAGCGTTGCTGTGCAGCACGGCGAGGTTGCCGGGCATCGACACGAGCACGCAGAGCAGTCCGCGCTGCGCGCAGGCGGAAAGGAGCGGGGCATAGGCCTCCGGCTCGACCTTGCCGCCGGGATAGAAGATCAGGCCGGCGGTCGGCTGCGGCGGGGAAAAAACCGTCAGCGTCCCGGCCTGCGTCACGGTGACCTGCGCGCTGCCGGCCATGGCCGCGATCGCCGCGTCCTGCGCGGGATAGGCGTCCCGCACATAGATCAGACCGGCGAGCACGCCGAGCAGCAAAAGCGCGGCGCAAAAGATCGCCGCCCATCGAAGTTTTCGCATAAGCTTCCCTCCAGACGGTTATCAGTATAGCCCATCTCCGGCAAAAATGCAAGCCGGGAACGCAATTGTGAAGCGCAGAAAAACGCCTGCGGCTCGACGGGGCTGCAGGCGTTCGGATCAATTGAAAACAGTGCGGGTCATGCCTCAAAGGCGCGGGCGTCCACCTGCGCCCAGACGGCGGCGTCGGTCAGCAGATAGGCGCGGCTGCCCAGCGCGATGAAGCGCTCGTCGTTGTCGCGCTCGCAGAGCATGGCGAAATTCTCGCCGATATCCCGCGTTTCATCCGCTTTGGTGCGCACGCACAGGTAATAGAACGAAAACGACGAACCGTCCGCGATGTTGGCGGCGAGCCCCGGCGAGGTCTCCTCCAGCCGGGCGTGCATGGCGTTGATCGCCTGCGTGGCCAGCATCGGATGCGGCAGATATTTATGCAGCGCCAGCTGCGCGGCAAACACGATCAGCGCCCGCAGCTGCAGCAGCTCGTTGTTGGCCAGGGTCTTGGCGGTGTCGGGCAGCAGCGTTTCGGGCGAAAGCGCGGCCAGCGCGGCGCCGAGCTCCTCGGCCTTCTGCGTGTTGCCGTTCGTGCGCTGCTGATCCATCGTCGCGGCCAGCGCGGCCAGATCGGCGCTTGCGGTTTCTTTCTTTTTCGGGTGAAAGATTTTGATATCGTCGTCATTGCGGGGCATGGGATCGCCTCCTGTGCGGGTGCCGCCCGTTACTCTGCGGCGGCGCGTTTTTTCATTTTCGATTTGTAGGAAAGCAGCGCTTTAAACGCGGCGTCCGGCGTTGCGCAGGCGCCGAGCGAAAGCGGCTGACGGGAATACATGCCCTTGAATTCCGTGCCGCCGACGGTGAGCAGGCCGTTGGCGCGGGCAAAGGAAAGCAGGGAATCCTGCTGTTCTTCCGTGGCGTCCGGATGCCAGACCTCCACGCCGTCCAGGCCGCAGGGCACGAGCTCCTCGAGCAGCTCGAAGCTGTCGCGGGTGGCCGGATGCGCCAGCACGGCGATGCCGCCCGCCTCATGGATCGCGGTGACGACCTCCTCCGGCGCGGCATAGTCCGCGTGCACAAGGACGTTTTCCTTGCTCTCGGGGGAGAACAGGGTGTCATAGAGCTCGCCGTAGATGCGGTCGGTCAGGCCGCATTCCAGCAGCGCGTGCATGATATGCTGAATAAAGACCGCCGTGGAGCCCGTGGCGCATTTGATGACCAGCTCGGGCGAGATCGGATATTTGCGCGCGACCTTGATGGTCATCATCTGGCTGGCGCGTTTGCGCGCGAGCACGTTGCGGCGGCAGAGCCCTTCCAGCCGGTCGGGGCTGTCGCTCAGATAGCAGAGGATGTCGGCGCAGCGGTCGCGTTTGGCGTCATAGGCGGAGATCTCCACGCCCGGGATGACGGTCACGCCGTACCGCTCACCGATGATCTTGGCGCGCACCGTGCCGGCCTGACAATCGCGGTCGGTGATTGCCAGCGTCGTCACACCCCGCTTCTGGGCAAGCACGATCAGATCATCGATGCCCATGGAGCTGTCGGAGAGTTTGGTGTGACAGTGTAAATCGATCGGCATAACAGATACCTCTTTCGAAAACAGCAAAAAATAACCACATTTATCCAATATACTGTAATTATACAGTAAAATCTATGGTTTTGCAAGTTTTTTTTGCAATTCCGGCGCAGAGATTTTTATGATTCGGACAAGGAAAAAAGCGGCGGTCAGCCGACAGATTCCAGCCGGGTCCCGGGATAATAATGAGAAAGGATGGCACGGAAATCGCTGCCCTGCCGCGCGAGATAATCCGCGCCGTATTGACTCATGCCGACGCCGTGGCCGCTGCCGTGCACGGTGAACGTGAAGCCCTCCGCCCCGCACGCGAGCGCAAAGGCGGCCGCGGGCAGATCAAAAGCGTCGCACAGCCGATTGCCGTCAAGCGTTTTGCCGCAGACGGTGACGCTTTCCGTATAGCCGTCCGCCCCCTCGCGGACCGCCGTGACCCAGTCCGCCGCCGCGCCGTCGCAGACGACGCCCAGCGGCCGGAGCGTTTCGGCGAACGCCTCGGCGGTGACGGTGATCTCCTGCGTGAACGCGGGGGAAAGCCGGTCGCCCGGACTCGGGACGCTGATCAGATAGGGGCAGGCCGTGCCCCACGCATCCGCCGCGCTGCGGGTGCTGCCGGCGCTCAGACTGTGCCAGACCGCGGCGGCCGGCTTGCCGTCATAGGTCAGCCGGAGGTCCGCCACCGCGTCAACCGCGGCCGAAAGCTTGGCCTCCCGGGCGGCAAACTGATCGCCCCAGGCGGCCATGCGCGCGGCGCGGTCCCAATACGCGATCGACGCAGCCGTCTCCGGCTTCGCATCCGCAAGGCTCGCCGCGGCAACGGCCTGCGCCTTCAGCGCCTCCGGGTGGCAGGTCGCCGCCATGGCGGCCGCGACTGTGCCGATCAGCCATTCCCGCCGGTCCTGCGCGTCGCCGGTCTGCAGGGTGTCCGCAGCGTCGTCTGCGGGCGCGGCGCGCAGTGCGGCCAGCGGACAGAGCAGCAGCCCGAGCAGGAGCAGCAGGCAAAAGAGCAGGCGCATACGCACAGGCGGCACGTCCTTTCCGAAAATCATAAATTCCACTTGACGAACATAATTATTTTGTTGTATAATATTTTATCTATACGGGAACGGAATGCCGCTCAGACCGGAAAAGCGGCGGATGTATCCACACGCGCACAGGCGCGGGAAAGCGAGGCGCTGAAATGGCTGAAATGTCGGAAATCCGGGCAAACATTTCTCAAAATGATATTCAAACCTTATGCGATACGATCCGGAAATATAACCATATCGAGCCGGGAAACTATGATCGCTTCAATGTCAAGCGCGGTCTGCGCAATGCCGACGGCACGGGCGTGATGGCGGGCGTGACCCGCGTGTGCTCCGTGGACGGTTATTATATTGAGGACGGCGAACTGATCCCCCGCGAGGGCAAGCTGTATTACCGCGGCATCAGCCTGTCGGACATCGTCGCCGGCTGCAACGCGGAGGACCGCTTCGGCTTCGAGGAGGTCGCGTGGCTGCTGCTGTTCGGCGCGCTGCCCACGCAGGAGCAGCTGGATTTCTTCTGCGGGCTGCTCGGCCGCAACCGGGAGCTGCCGGAGGATTTCATCGAGGACATGATCATGAAAGCGCCCTCGCCGGACGTGATGAACAAGCTCTCGCGCTCCATCCTTTCGCTGTATTCGTACGATCCGAATCCGGACGATATCTCGCTGGAAAACGTGCTGCGCCAGAGCATCAGCCTGATGGCGAAAATGCCGGTGATCATGGCCTATGCCTATCAGGTCAAGCGCCGCCACTATTATCACAAGAGCATGTATATCCACCAGATCAAGCCGGAATTCCACACGGCGGAAACCATCCTGCGCTCCATCCGGGCAGACAAGAGCTTTACCGACCGGGAAGCGAAGCTGCTCGACACCTGCCTGATGATTCAGGCGGAGCACGGCGGCGGCAACAACTCCACCTTCGCCACCCGCGTGCTCAGCTCGAGCGGCACGGACACGTATTCCGCGATCACGGCGGGCATCGGCGCGCTCAAGGGCCCGCGGCACGGCGGCGCGAATAAAAAGGTCTGCGACATGGTGGAGAGCATCAAGGCCGACGTGCGGGATATGACGGACGCCGGGCAGGTCGCGGACGCGCTGGTCCGGGTCATGCGCCGCGAAATCGGCGACGGCTCCGGCCTGATTTACGGCATGGGCCACGCGGTCTATACGCTCTCCGACCCGCGGGCGACCATCCTGCGCGCGAAAGCGGAGGAATTCTCCGCCGGCACGGAATTCGAAGAGGAATACCGCCTGCTGCGCAATATCGAGCAGATGACGCCGGAGGTCTTCGCCGCCGAGAAGGGGATCACAAAGCCAATCTGCGCGAACGTGGATCTCTATTCCGGCCTGATTTACAAGATGCTGCGGATCCCCAACGATCTGTTCACCCCGATTTTCACCGCCGCGCGCGTGGCGGGCTGGTCGGCGCACCGGATCGAGGAGCTGCTCACCTGCAACAAGATCATTCGCCCCGCTTACAAAAGCGTCAACGGGCATCAGGCATATACCCCCATTCAAGACAGATAAAAGAGGTTTGGAATTATGAAAACTGCGACCGAAAAAACCGGACTCGGCGGTCTTTGGATCGTCTTTATCATTGCCGTGATCGCCGCGCTGCCGCTGCGGGTGCTGCAGTATCTGCGCGTCATCGAGGTGGGCACGGGCTTTTATACGGGACTGCACTGGAGCATTTTCGCGCTGTTCGGCGTGCTGGCTGCGGCCATGCTGCTCTGCGTGATTCTCGGCCTTGCGCGCCGCAACCGCGTCGGCTATCTGCGGGACGGCAGCCGCCATGTCGCGGCGGGTCTGCTCGCGCTGCTTGCCGCGGCGTCTGCATTCTATGACGCGCTGCTTTGCCTGAACGCCGATTTCGGCCTGGGCCTGCCGATTTCCCTGCCCGGCCAGACGGAACTGGCTGCGGCGGAAACCAGAGTGATCCTGCTTGAAGGCGTGTTCGGCCTGCTTGCGGGCCTGTTTCTGCTGCTGTACGGCATTTCGATGCTCAGCGGGCGCAGCCTGGGCGGCACCTTCTATCGCCTGCTGACGCTCGCGCCGGTGCTCTGGTCGATCTTCCGCATGATCTTCCGCTTCACGCGCACGATCAGCTATATCCGCGTGTCCGATCTGCTGCTGGAAATGCTGATGCTCATTTTCCTGATCCTGTTCTTCATGGCGCTTGCGCAGTGCGAGGCGCAGGTCGGCGACAAAAAGATCCCGTGGAAGCTCGCGGGCTACGGCCTGCCTGCCGCGCTGTTCGGGCTGCTCTGCTTCCTGCCGCGGGCGCTGATGATCGCCATCGGCCGCGCGGACGTGATCTATGCCTATTCGACGCTGGAATACTGCGATCTGGCGCTTGCGCTCTTTGCTTTGGCGATCGCCGGCTCCCGGCTGATCCCCGAGGCGCAGGATAAGCCGACCGTTATCCCCGTCGTGCCGGAGACCGAAGAAGCCGCAAAGGACTGATTTTCCATGTTTCTGCAAAATGTCGGGATCGCGGCGCGGCAGGTGCTGATCCTATATCTGATCGTGGCAGTCGGCTTCCTTGCGGATAAATGCAAGGTCTTTACCGAGCCGACGGCCCGCCGCTGCACCGACCTGGTGTTCTATATCGTGACGCCGGCAAAGATTCTGGAGAGCTTTTTCAATCTGGCCTATTCGCCCGAAACGGCGAAACGGCTGTTTATCGCGCTGGGCTGCGGGTTTGTGCTGCATGCCGTTGCCGCGCTGATTTCCGCCGTCGCTTTTCGCTATAAATGTCCGGCGGAGCGCGCCTGCATTTTCAAATATGCCAGCACCTACGGCAACTGCGGCTATATGGGTCTGCCGCTGACCGAGGCCGTCGCGGGCGAGGAGGGCGTGATTTACTGCTCGGCCGTGATCATCACCTTTCAGGTGTTCACGTTTACCCACGGCGTTTATCTGATGAATATGGGCAAACCGGAGGCCGCGAAATTCGACCCGAAAAAGCTCGTGCTCAATCCCGGCGTGCTCGCCGTTGCGGTGGGCCTGCCGATCTATCTGCTTTCACCGGCGCTGCCGCAGGTCGTGACCGCGCCCGTGAGCTATATTGCGGCGCTGAATACGCCGCTGGCGATGCTGATTTTCGGCACCTTTATCGCCAACACGGATTTCAAATCGATTTTCCGGGAGCCGCGGATGCTCGAGGTGGGGCTGATCAAGCTCTTCCTGCTGCCCGCGATCATGCTGGCGGGCATGCGGCTGTGCGGCCTGACCGGCACGCTCCTCACGGCGATCATCGTCACCGCAAGCGCGCCGTCGGCGAACAACACCGTGATGTTCGCCGCAAAATTCGACCGCGATGCGGGGCTGGCCTCGCAGGTGGTGGCGATCGTTTCGATTCTGTCCATCCTGACCATGCCGCTGATGATCGCAGCGGCGCAGAGCGTGGGCTGATATGACGCTGCGGGAAGTGATGGACGCCGCCGCGCCGCTCTGGGGCGTCTGCCCGTTTGATGCGGTGTCGGAGCGGCTGATTGACTGCCGCGCGAAGCAGCGGCTGCCGGCGGGCGCGCAGACCGTGCTGATCGCCGCGTTTCCGTATCTGCTGCCGCCCGCGCTGTATGAAGGACGCAATCTTTCGCGCTATGCGGCGGTGACGGATTACCATGCCGTGGCGCTCGCGCGGCTGGAGACGGCCTGCGTAAACCTGCGCGCGCTGTATCCCGGCGCGTCGTTTGCCGCGTTTGCGGATAATTCACCGATCCCCGAGGTCGGCGCGGCTTGTGCGGCCGGGCTCGGCCGGCGGGGCGACAATGGTTTGCTGATTACCGAAGCCTACGGCTCTTATGTATTCCTGGGCGAGATCGTCACGGATCTGCCCCTGCCCGGGGAAGCGCAGCCGGTGCGCGGCTGTCTGCATTGCGGCCGCTGTGCCGCGGCCTGCCCGGCGCAGAGCATTTCGCCGCAGGGCGTTGACCGCGCGCGCTGTCTTTCGGCGGTGACGCAGCGCAAGGGCGCGCTCACCCCGGAGGAGGCGGCGCTGCTGCGGGCCTGCGGCTGTGCCTGGGGCTGCGATATCTGTCAGGAGGTCTGCCCGCTGAACCGGGACGCCGCCGTTGCGCCGCTGCCGGAGTTTCTGGAAGCGCCGTGTGCGGCCGCCGCGCCGGGCTGCGACCTGACCGGCCGCGCGTTTGCGTGGCGCGGACGCGCCGTGATCGAGCGCAACCTGGCGATCCTGCGGGAACCGGCAGACAAAACGGAAGGAACCGAACAAGAAGATGGAACTGCAACCGTTTGATACAAGCGAACCCGTGCAGCAGAGTCTTGCCGCCGCGCTGGCGGCCGGGCGGATGCCGCATGCGGTGATTCTGGAGGGCGGCACGGCGCAGGCGCGCCGCGCGCTGGCGGAAACGCTGGCCGCCGCGCTGCTCTGCGAGGATCCGGCGCACGCCCCCTGCGGGCGCTGCCGGCACTGCCGCAAATCCGCGGCGCTCTCGCACCCGGACCTGCTGACGTATACGGCGGAGGATCGGGTCGGCGCGTTCAAAGTCGATACCGTCCGGGCGCTGCGGGCGCAGGCCTATGTGCTGCCCAACGAGGCGGATCGCAAGGTGTTTTTGCTTGAAAACGCGCAGGCGATGGGTCTTTCGGGGCAGAACGCCCTGCTGAAAGTGCTCGAGGAGCCGCCTGCCTTTGTCAATTTTATTCTGCTCTGTCCGTCCGCCGCGGCGCTGCTGGAAACCGTGCGCTCCCGGGCGACGACCTATACGCTCGGCGCGGAGTCGCCGGAGACGGATCCCGCGCTGCAGGCGGCTGCATTGGAGGCCGCGCTGGCCGTGGCCGCCGCTGTCGCCGCGCCCGGCGAATTTGAGATCGTGAAAGCGGCTGCGGCGTTTGAAAAAGACGCGAAGCTGCTGCGGGCCGCGCTGCCGCTGCTGCAGGCGGTGTTCGGCGCCGCCCTGCGTGAAAAATACCATGCCGCGCCGCCGGAGCCGGACTTCGGGGAGCTCCCGGCGCAGCTGGCGTCCAGACTCAGCCGGCGCGTGCTGCTGCTGCTGACCGACCGGGTGCAGCAGCTTGCCGAGGCGCAGGCGTCCAACGCCAACCAGACGCTGACGCTCACGCGTCTTTGCACGCTCCTGCGCAGCGCCGTCAACGCCTGAATCCCAAATCCCTGTTTCCCTAAAACAATCCTAACACCTAACCCCTAATACCTAACACCTAATTACCGGAGGTAATCATGACTGAAATCATCGGCGTCCGTTTCCAAGAGGTCGGCAAGATCTATTCCTTTGATCCGGACGGAATCAAGCTCAAAAAAGGCGACCGCGTCATCGTTGAGACCGCGCGCGGCGTGGAATGCGGCGAGGTGGCCATTGCCAACCGTGAGGTCGAGGATCAGACGGTGGTGCAGCCGCTGAAAAAGATGCTGCGCACGGCGACGCAGGCGGATCTGGACCAGATGGCGCGCAACCGCGAAAAAGAGCAGAGCGCGTTTGAAATCTGCCGGCGCAAGATTGCCGCGCACGGGCTGGAGATGAAGCTGGTGCGCGTGGAATACACCTTTGACGGCGCGAAGATCCTCTTTTATTTCACGGCGGACGGCCGCGTGGATTTCCGCGAGTTGGTCAAGGATCTGGCAAGCGTCTTCAAGACCCGCATCGAGCTGCGTCAGATCGGCGTGCGGGACGAGGCGAAGATGCTCGGCGGTCTTGGCATGTGCGGGCGTCCGTTCTGCTGCAACAGCTTCCTGGGCGAATTCCAGCCGGTGTCCATCAAAATGGCAAAGGAGCAGGGCCTCTCGCTCAATCCGACCAAGATCAGCGGCGCCTGCGGCCGCCTGATGTGCTGCCTGAAATACGAGCAGAACGCCTATGACGACCTGATCCGCCGCATGCCGCGTACCGGCGCGCAGGTGGAAACGCCGGAGGGCCCCGGCAAGGTGGTCGAGGTTTCGCTGCTGACGGGGCGGCTGAAGGTGCAGCTGGCGAAGAATCCGGACGGTCTGCCCGTGGTTTTCCATTATAAAGACGTGAAATTCTCCTGCGAAGCACGCGGCAAGGGCGTCCGGCCCCCGCAGGCGCAGGATCCGGGCGTTGAAGAACCGGATGCCGCGGAGGAAGCGCTCAAAGAGCTGCAGGATTGAGAACCGGAGCGTCCCGAAAGCGAAAAAACTTGAGTTACCCTATGCTAACTTTATAAAAATCCCTTGCATTTTTCAGATTCTATGCTACAATGAGTTTGCAATCAACAAAAAAGGAGGCTGTTAGAATGGCATATCAGATCAACGATAACTGCATTTCCTGCGGCGCTTGCGCGGCGGAATGCCCGGTGGAAGCGATCTCTGAAGGCGACGGCAAGTATGTCATCGACGCAGATACCTGCATCGAATGCGGCGCTTGCGCTGATGCCTGCCCCGTGGAGGCGCCCGCACAGGCGTAACCCCGGTCGCTGACGCAGATCCAGAAACACAAACAAGTCACCCGCGGCGACCGATCTGTCTCCGCGGGTGATTCTGTATGAACGTATTTGATTTGAGAAGCGGCGCTTACAGCAGCTGCACGCCCTTGGCCGCGCATTCCGCGCGCATTTCCTCGGGCCAGACGGAGGCCTGCACCTCGCCGACATGCGCCTTGCGCAGGAAGAACATGCAGATGCGGGACTGACCGATGCCGCCGCCGATGGAATAGGGCAGCTCGCCGTTGAGCAGCGCCTTGTGGAAGGGGAGCTCTTTGCGCTCCGGGCAGCCGCGGATTTCCAGCTGCCGCAGCAGGGCGGCTTCGTCCACGCGAATGCCCATGGAGGAGAGCTCAAACGCCCGGTCGAGCACGGGGTAATAGACCACGATGTCGCCGTTGAGCTCCCAGTCGTCATAATCCGGGGCGCGGCCGTCGTGGATCTCGCCGCTTCTGAGCGCGCCGCCGATCTTCTCGATGAAGACCGCCTTCTTTTCGCGGGCGATGCGGTTCTCACGCTCTTTGGGCGAAAGCTCCGGCCAGCGGTCCTCCAGCTCCTGCGTGGTGACGAAGAAAATCTTATCCGGCAGGAAATGGCGCTCGACAAAGGCATAGTCGTCCGCAATGTAGCGCTCGGTATGCTTGAGCGCGCGGTAGATGGCTCTGACGGTGTCGCGCAGCGTTTCTTCCGTGCGGTCTTCTTTGGCAATGTGCATCTCCCAGTCCCACTGATCCACAAAGACGGAATGGAGATTGTCCGTCACCTCGTCGCGGCGGATCGCGCTCATATCGGTGTAAAGCCCCTCGCCCTCTTCAAAGCCGTATTGCCGCAGGGCCATGCGTTTCCATTTGGCCAGGGACTGCACGATTTCAACCTCGCTGTCCGCGATGCCCTTGATGTCGAAGCTGACCGGGCGCTCCACGCCGTTGAGCGTGTCGTTCAGGCCGGAATCCGCCGCCACAAACAGCGGTGCGGAAACACGGGTCAGATTGAGCTGAATGGCCAGGTCCCGCTCAAAGAAATCCTTCACTTTTTTGATCGCGTGCTGCGTCTGGCGCAGGTTGAGCAAGGACTGATAGCCTTCGGGGATGGTCAGCTGATACATGGGATCACGCTCCTTTAACGTAAACTATGAAAAAAAGTATACCACCTTGCCGCGCGCAATGCAAGAGGAAATTCAGCGGTTTTTTGCATCGCGCCGCGCAGGGCAGAGAAATAAATAATAAAATCCATATAGAAAGGAAGTTTTGATGAACAAACTGAGTCTGATCACCAAAACGCGGGATCAGCGCGCGCTGGAAGGCCTGCAGGGCGAGGTTTCCCGCCGGCTGCTCGCTTCCCAGCAGGGCATCTGCCCCGTGGATATGGCCGCCGCGCTTGTGCACGTGTGCGCGGCCCAGAGCTGCGGCAAATGCGTGCCCTGCCGCATCGGTCTGTCCGCCGTCGGCGATCTGCTGGACAAGATCCTTGACGGGGAAGGCACGATGCAGGACATCGCGCTGATTGAAAAAACCGCAAAAGCCGCCATGGACGCGGCGGACTGCGCCATCGGCTACGACGCCGGCCGCCTGGTCTATGAATGCGTGCGGGCGTTCCGCGATGATTTCGAGAGCCATGTGCGCAGCGGGAGCTGCGCCGCCCGCAAGGAGCACGCCGTGCCCTGCGTCGCCCTTTGCCCTGCGCAGGTCGATATTCCCGGCTATATCGCGCTGGTCAACGCCGGCCGCTATGCCGACGCCGTGCGGCTGATCCGGAAGGACAATCCCTTCCCCTCCGTCTGCGGCCTGATCTGCGAGCATCCGTGTGAAGCGGGCTGCCGCAGGACCATGATCGACGACGCGGTCAATATCCGCGGGCTCAAGCGCTTTGCGGTCGAAAAGGCCGGTTATGTGCCCGCCGAAAAAGTGACCGCAGCGCCCACGGGCAAGCGCGTCGCCGTGATCGGCGGCGGTCCGAGCGGCCTGTCCGCGGCCTACTTCCTTGCGCTGATGGGCCACGAGGTCGAGGTGTTTGAACGCCGCAGATTCGCGGGCGGCATGCTGCGCTACGGCATTCCGAGCTACCGTCTGCCGCGCGAGCGTCTGCAGGCGGAGATCGACGTGATCCTCGAAACCGGCGTGAAGCTGCATCTGAATTCCGATATCGGCAGCGAGGCGGAGATCCGCAGGCTGGCCGAGGACTTTGACGCGACCTACATTGCCATCGGCGCGCACACAGACAAGAAGCTGCGCATTCCCGGCGAGGAGCTGGGCGGCGTGGTTTCCGCCGTGCAGCTGCTGCGCGGCATCGGCGACGGCGAGCATCCCGATTTCACGGGCAAGAAGGTCGCCATTGTCGGCGGCGGCAACGTCGCCATGGACGCCGCACGCTCGAGCATCCGTCTGGGCGCGGAGCGCGTGAGCATCGTCTATCGCCGCAGGCAGGCGGATATGACCGCCCTGCCGGAGGAGATCGAAGGCGCGATTGCCGAGGGCTGCGAGCTGCTGACCATGATGGCGCCCGCCCGCATCGAGGGCAACGCCGACGACGAAGCGACGACCCTTGTGATGCGTCCGCAGCTGATCGGCGCAATCGGCAAGGACGGCCGGCCCACGGTTTCCGACGCGGATGCCCCCGAGGTGCCGCTGGAGGTGGATATCGTGGTCGTGGCGATCGGTCAGGCGATCGAATCGCAGCCGTTCGGCGCATTCGGTCTGCCGCTGAAATGGGATACCATCGCGGCGGCGGAGACCTGCGATTTTGCGGAAAAAGACGGCATCTTTGCCGGCGGCGACTGCGCGACCGGACCGGCGACCGTGATCAAGGCGATCGCCGCTGCCAAGGTTGCGGCGCACAACATCGACCGCTATCTCGGCTTTGACCACACGATCGGCGCGGAGATCGACATTCCGCAGCCGAAGCTGTTTGACCGTCCGCCCTGCGGCCGCGTGATGCTCAAGGAGCGCGAAGCGGGCGAGCGCAAATATGACTTTATGCTGATGGAGCATTGCATGAGCGAGCAGGAGGCCGCGCAGGAATCCGCGCGCTGCCTGCGCTGCGATCACTTCGGCTACGGCATCTTCAGGGGAGGCAGGTGTGACAGATGGTAACGCTGAAAATCGACAACATTTCCGTCACCGTGCCGGAGGGCACGACCATTCTGGAGGCGGCCTGGCGGGCAGGGATCGCCCTTCCCACGCTCTGCTTCTATAAGGACCTCAACGAGATCGGCGCGTGCCGCATCTGCGTGGTGGAAAAGGTCGGCGAGAGCCGCCTGATCGCCGCCTGTGACAACGCCGTGGAAGACGGGATGGAGATCCTCACCAACAGCCCGAAGGTCCGCGCGGCGCGCCGCACGAATCTGGAGCTGATCCTCTCGCAGCACAACAGCAGCTGCACGACCTGCGTGCGCAGCGGCAACTGCACGCTGCAGGATCTGGCCGCCGATTTCGGCCTGACCGCCAATCCATATGAAGTCGCGCTGCCCAAAAACGACTGGAATCCCGACTTCCCGCTGATCCGCGACGCGCAGAAATGCATCCGCTGCATGCGCTGCATCCAGGTCTGCGACAAGATCCAGGGCCTGGGCATCTGGGATCTCAACGGCACGGGCACGCGCACGAATGTGGGTGTTGCCGGCGGCGAAAAGATCGAAAACACCGCCTGCGTGCTCTGCGGACAGTGCATTACGCATTGCCCGGTCGGCGCGCTGCGCGAGCGGGACGACACCGACCGCGTGTTTGCGGCGCTGGCCGATCCCGAAACGGTCACCGTGGTGCAGATCGCGCCCGCCGTGCGCGCGGCATGGGGCGAGGGCCTCGGCCTGGACCGCGACCGCGCGAGCGTCAACCGTCTGGTGGCGGCGCTGCGCCGCGTCGGCTTCGATTACATCTTTGATACCAACTTCTCCGCCGACCTGACGATCATGGAGGAGGGCTCGGAGTTCCTTGCGCGCCTGCAGGCGGGCGAGCTGCAGAAGTGGCCGATGTTCACCTCCTGCTGCCCGGGCTGGGTGCGGTTCATGAAATCGCAGTATCCCGACATGGTCGATCAGCTCAGCTCCGCCAAATCCCCGCAGGCGATGTTCGGCGCGGTGACCAAGACCTGGTTTGCCGAACGCAGCGGCATCGACCCGGCGAAGATTTTCTCGATCTCGATCATGCCCTGTGTTTCCAAAAAGCACGAGTGTGATATTCCGAATCTCAATGATTCCGGCTACAGGGACGTCGACGTGGTGCTGACCACGCGCGAGGTGGACCGCATCCTGCGCGCGGAGCATATCAACGCCGCGGCGCTCCCGGAGGAGCCGTTTGACTCCCCGCTGGGCGCGGGCACCGGCGCGGCCGTGATTTTCGGCGCGACCGGCGGCGTGATGGAGGCGGCGCTGCGCTCGGCCTATTATCTTGTGACCGGCAGCAACCCCGACCCCGACCATTTCAAGGCCGTGCGCGGCTATGACGGCGCGTGGCGCGAGGCGGAATTCGAGCTCGCGGGTGCGAAGCTCCGCGTGGCGGTGGCCAGCGGCCTTGCGAACACCCGCCGGCTGATCGAAGCGATCCGCGCGGGCAAGGTCAAGTATGATTTCGTTGAGATCATGGCCTGCCCCGGCGGCTGCGGCGGCGGCGGCGGACAGCCGATCTGCGACGGCTTTGAGCTCGCGCAGGAGCGCGACGAGAAGCTCTATGCCCTCGACCGTGAGAATCCGCTGCGCTTCTCCCATGAGAATCCGACGGTGATCACGCTTTATGAAGAGTATCTCGGCAAGCCGATGAGCCATAAGGCGCACGACCTGCTGCACACCGATCATCACGGCTGGCATCTGCCCTGCGAAGAGAAATAATTCGACGCAGGCCGGCCAAACGGCAAAAAGAAACAGGGTGCAGGTTTTCAAAAACCTGCACCCTGTTGTTTCTTATCTGTCGGCTATTCCCGGTCTGCCTGCGCTTCGCGGCAGGAGAGCGGCGTATCAAAGAGTTCTTCCGCGGTGATGGGGGAGATGCGGCAGAGATAGGCGGTCGTTTCGCCCACGAGGCTGCAGTCCAGCGGGAAGACGATGGTGCCGTCCGGCATGAACCAGTAGGTGTATTCGTCGTAGCCGGCGGCGATCGAGAGGATCTCTTCCTCCCGCACCTTCGCGCCGTTCACACGGAAGCTTCTGCGCAGCTCGTCGGCGATCATCGCTTCAATGTTTGCGCGCGTGAGGGCGGCGTCCGCGTTGTCATAGGCAAAGAAGCCGATCGGGCAGACGCTGCCGGTGAGCAGGTCCAGCATTTTCGTGTGGTAGACCGGATCCGCCTCGGGATTGCCCAGGGTGGAAAACTGCTCGATCAGCAGGATGCCGAGGAAGCCGGCGTCCGCGTAGGTCACGGTATAATCCATCTTATAGAGCCAGGGCGTATCGCTGCCGGAGCGCTTCAGATCGGCGGCGGCGTTCGCCGTGTTCTGCACGGCGCGGTCGCGCATTTCCGCAAGCATGGATTCAAACTGGTAGTTGAACATGTTCAGCTTGCCTTCTTCCAGGCCGCTTGTCAGCTTCGGAATGCGGCTTTCCACGGTGATGACGGTCTTGCCCTCGTCGTCCGTGAGCGATTCCCGCGCCTCCGACGCCGTCACCGTCACGCGCGGATAGGCGTCCGGATCCGCCGTGGACGGCTCGGTCGAGGGCTCCTGCGTGTTGATTTTCATGCTGCAGGCGGAAAGACCGAACAGCAGCATTGCCGCCAGCCACCCTGCGATCCATCGTTTCATCCCTGCGCCGCCTCCTTTGATTGGTTTGCACTTCTGTCATTATACCACAGCCGGCGGAGAATTGCAACGGCCGGCGCGAAACGATCCGGCGCGCCGCTTGACACGTCGGGGGAAATATGCTATAATGCAGACAAGCCTTCGGCAGGAAGCCGATGCAGGGGCGCCGAAGCGCCCGCAAAAACAGATCTGAATAACGGCAGACGATGTGCAGGAAGGCATTGGGCTCCCAGCAGGGGGTGCGTCTTTCTGCTTTTGTTTTTTGCCGCAGAATCACACGGAGGGATTGTATTATGGCATGTTTCCTTGTTCCGGCCGCTGAAGCGGTCGTCACCACCGTCGCTTCCAAAATTCTGGAAGCAAAAGAAAAAGACGCCGTCGCTGCAAAGCCGCAGGGCGCGCATCTGGAAACGCAGGAGAAGATTCCGTTTTCCCGCAAGCTGAAATGGCTCAACGCTATGCTGTGGGGCGGCGTGATTCTGCTGGCCTTCGAGCATCTGTGGCACGGCGAGATCGTGCCCTGGTTCCCGTTCCTGACGGCCGCGTCAGAGGGCGCCGAGGCGGTTTCGGAGATGCTGCATGAAATGCTGACCGTCGGCGTGACCATGGCGCTGCTTGTCACGGCGGTCTGGGGCGTGATCGTCGCTGTGGTGTCCGCGTGGGAGAAGCGCGCCGCCGGGCAGGACGTCAAGGCCCCGCAGAAATAAGGAGGCCGTGCGATGACCTTATTGATTACCGTCTTCGCCGCGGCGATCTGCACCGGTCTCTGGTATCAGTCCGATAAAGCGGCCGATATGAAAATCGGCGTGCTTTGCTGGATGTTCTGGGGCGCTTCGCTGATGTGGCTGGTGGATGCGATCTTTGAATTTGCCGAGCTGAAAGCGGATTACTTCACCCCGGGCGTACGCGATATGCTCAACGACGCCTTCCTCGGGCTTTCCGTGGTGGCGCTCGGGCTGATCATCTGGGTGATTGTGCTGCTGGTCAAGGACCCGCAGGGCAAGGTGCACGCGGCAGTTTTTAAAAAATCGAAATGAAAAAGGCGCGATCCTGTAGTTTTCGCAGGGTCGCGTTTTTTCGGAAAGAGGAAAAATGAAACTTCTGTATTTTGACTGCGGCATGGGCGCGGCGGGCGATATGCTCACCGCGGCGCTGCTGGATCTGCTGCCCGACCCGGAAGAAGCGGTCGGCCGGCTGAACGCGATCGGCGTGCCCGGCGTGCGCTTCCGCACGGAACGCGCCGTCCAGCACGGCATTGCCGGACGGCGGTGCATCGTTGAAGTGAACGGAGAAGAGGAAGCGCATGTGCACGCGCATCACACGCATCACGACCATCATCACCGCACGCCGGCGCAGATCGACGCGCTGATCGACGGGCTGGCTTTGCCGCCGGAGGTCCGCGCGCAGGTGCGGCAGGTGTATGCCCGTCTGGCGCAGGCGGAGAGCGCGGTCCACGGCGTTCCGGTCACGGAGATCCACTTCCACGAGGTCGGCACGCTCGACGCCGTGGCGGATATCGCCGCGGTGTGCCTTCTGCTGCACGAGCTTGCCCCGGACGCGGTCGTTGCTTCGCCGGTGCGCGTGGGCTTCGGCACGGTGCGTTGCGCCCACGGGACGCTGCCTGTGCCCGCTCCGGCCACGGCGGCGCTGCTGCAGGGGATCCCGGTCTATGCCGGCGACATCGAGGGCGAGCTGTGCACCCCGACCGGCGCGGCGCTGCTGCAGCAGTTTGTGACGCGATTCGAGCGGCAGCCGGAGATGACGCCGTCGGCCGTCGGCTACGGCATGGGGAAAAAGGAATTCTCCGCGCCGAACTGCGTGCGCGCCTGGCTGGGCGAGACGGCGGAAACGCCCGCCGAGGACGTGACGACGCTGGCCTGCAATCTGGATGATATGACGCCCGAAGCGATCGCGTATGCGGCGCAGCGCCTGCTCGACGCCGGCGCCCTGGACGTCTGGACCGTGCCGATCGGCATGAAAAAATCCCGCCCGGGCACGCAGCTTTGTCTGCTCTGCCGGCCGGAGGAGGCAGCGCGCTTTGCGGCGCAGTTTTTCCGCTATACGACGACGCTCGGCGTGCGGGTGCAGACGCAGCGGCGGTATACGCTCGTGCGGCGGGAGGAAACCGCGGAAACGCCGTTCGGCCCGATGCGGCGCAAGGTCGCCGAAGGTTTCGGCGTCACGCGCAGCAAGCTGGAGTATGAGGATGTTGCCCGCGCCGCCGCCGCAGAGGATTGCGCGCTGTTTGAGATCCGGCGCGCGGCGGAGGACGCAAAAGAATAATCCATGCGAATATGAAAGAAGACGGGGTGGTTGCCCCGTCTTTTCTTCTATCTAAATCAGGTGTGCTTTTCAGCGCAGGAGCTGTTCCACGGCGGCGATCTCCGCTGCGGTCAGGCCGACGGCGGAGAAAAACCCGCGCGCCCCGCCGTATTCGCTTTGCAGGAAGGCGAGCGTTTCCTCCATCACGGCCGCGTCCGTGCGCAGCTTGGAAAGATCCGTCTGCCAGATCAGCGGCGAGCCGGCCGCGATCTCCCGCTCAAAAAAGGGCTTGATGTAGGTGAAGGAGACCTCGTAATCCGCAAGGATATCCGTCGCGTCCACGCCGGCGGCCGCCAGCAGCAGCGCCGAAAGCAGCCCCGTGCGGTCCTTGCCGCAAAAGCAGTGGAAGAGGAAGGGCTGCGGCAGCGTCGGCAGCAGGCGGAGCACGGCGGCAAAGCCGTCGCCGAACGCCGTGAGGATTTCGCGGTAGAGCGCGGTCAGCGGCAGGTCGTCCTCAGCGCAGGCCGGATTCGCCTCATACAGCGGGATATGATAATACGCAAAAGCGGGATCGTCCGCGAAGGGGGAGGGGTATTGCGCTGCTTCGCCCCTGCCGCGCAGGTCCACAACGGCGCGCACGCCGAGCCGGCGCAGCAGCGCGTAATCGTTTGCAGTCGGGGGCAGCGGGATGCCGCAGCGGATGGCGCGCAGATACGCGGTCTCGCCGCCGGGGCAGGGCCAGCCGCCGAGATCGCGGCAGTTGATGATCGATTCGGTCGGATAGCGTCGCATAAAAAGTCCTCAGTTTCCTGCAAAATACTGCATCACCGTGTTCGCCACGGCGGAGGCGGTGCGCATGCCGGAGCCGGCATGCTCGGCGATCACCACCACGGCCAGCGGCAGATCGTCGCGCTGCGAATAGCCCGCGAACCAGGAGTGGCTCGTTTCGCCGTCGATCTGCGCGGTGCCGGTTTTGCCGCACATTTCCAGCCCGGGGAATTTGCTCTCGCCGTATTGATCCGCTACATTCGAGCGCAGCAGCTTCTGCAGCTGCGCGGCGGTGGAGGGATTCATTTTGACCAGGGGCTCCGGCACGCGGCCGACCATCTCCGAGATCGCGCCGGCAGCGCGGATCCGGTCCGGCGCATAGCCGACCCCGCCGTTGGCAACGGCCCCGATGATGGCGAGCATGTGCGCGGGATTCAGATAGGTGGTCGACTGGCCGATGCCTGCCCAGCCGAGCTCGGATTTGCTTGTTTTGGAAGGGGAGAAGCGGCTTTTGGCCAGCCGGATCTCCTTGGCGGTGAGCTGCTTGTTGAAGCCGAGGCTTTCGGCGGTCGCCAGCAGCTTCGACGCGCCGAGCTCAATCGAAATCTGCGCAAACGCGCAGTTGCAGCTTTCGTTCATCGCTTCCTGAAAGCTGACCTTGCCGTGCACGCCGTTGCAGATGACGGTGCCGTCGCCGGTTTCATATTCGCCGTCGCATTCAAAGGTGCGGGAATAAATGTCGGGCATATTTTCGATCGCGCAGGCGGCCGTGACGATTTTCATCAGCGAGCCGGGCGTGTAGATGCCGGAGAGCACCTTGTCGAGAAACACGCCCTCGTATTTCTCATTGGTCAGCAGATCCTTCGGGCGGTTCTGCGGGTCAAAGGTCGGCTTGGAAACGCTGCAGAGCAGCTGTCCGGTTTTATAATTGTAGACGGCGACCGCGCCGTTGTAGTCGCCCAGCGCCTCATAGGCCACGCGGCAGGCCGCGCTGTCGATATTCAGCGTGATGTCCGTGCCCGTGCCGCTGCGCTTGAGCTTATAGACGCCGCCGGCGATGCTGTAGCCGGAGAGCGCGTCGCGATAGAGATAATGCGTGCCGGTGGAAATATAGCCCGCGGTGTCGCCCACGACGTGCAGGGTCGCGCGGCGGGTGTTCGCCCCGTCGGCAAACACGCGCTTGCCGTTTTTGGTTTCGGCAAGGATCACGGCGTTGACGTCGCGGATCGTGCCGGCGTTGACGATGGCGCCTCCGCTGTAGATGTGGCGGTTGAACCGGCTGCCCGCCCAGCTGTCGCCGTGGCGCACAAGGCTGACGAGAAACACGGTCAGCCCGGCCAGCACGAGCGCGATCAGGCCGTAGATGACGGCGGCGCGTTTGGCGGTGATTTTCACGTGGCCCCGCCTCCTTTCGCCGGGCGGCGCAGACGCTTGTTCACCGCGATGTC
The DNA here is from genome assembly GCA_017428525.1 of Clostridia bacterium. Lineage (GTDB taxonomy): Bacteria > Bacillota > Clostridia > Oscillospirales > Acutalibacteraceae > CAG-177. The sequence goes on from JAFRQQ010000030.1 coordinate 28,337, forward strand.
CGGGCGCGGCGGCACAAACGGCGCGCCGGCCGCGCGGATATAGGCCAGCAGGCCCCACGAGCAGATCATGCTCGAGCCGCCGCGGCTGACAAACGGCAGCGTCACGCCGGTCAGCGGCAGCAGATCCGTGACGCCGAAGACGTTCAGCGACATCTGGAAGAGCAGCATGCCGGCGGCGGCGACAGCCGCGATCGCATAGAAGGTTGAGCCGGCGCTTTTGGCGGTCTTGACCGCGAAAAACGCGATGCCCACGAAGGAGAGCACCACCGCGACGCCCATGAAGATGCCCAGCTCCTCATTGATCAGGCCGAAAATCAGGTCCGTGGTGACGGCATAGACGTCCCGCAGATAGCCCTCGCCCAGCCCCAGGCCGCACAGGCCGCCGCTCGCGGAATACGTCAGCACGCGCGTCTGCTGATAGCCGAGCGTGTCGGCATACTCCCAGACGTGGCGGAAGGCGGCGAAGCGGTTGGCGACATAGGGCTTGAAATAGATGACCAGCATCGCGCCCATGAGCGCGACCGCGCAGATGAGAAACAGCGTGCGCACATTGCCCGAGCGCATGAAAGCGATCAGGATGAAGGTGAAGAAGAAAATCAGCGCCGTGCCGAAATCGCGCATGAGAAACAGGCAGCTCACGCAGACGAGCGCATAGCCGATATAGAGCCAGAGCGCCTTGGTGGAGAGCAGCTTTTCAAGCGTGACCGCGCCGACAAAGATGAACACGACCTTGACCAGCTCCGAAGGCTGGATGGAAACCGGGCCGAGATCGATCCAGTTCAGCGCGCCGTTGTGCACCTGCGCGAGCAGGAGATTCAGCGCGAGCACGCCGATGGAACCGATGGCCGCGGGATAGCGCAGCCAACGGACGACATACATATTTTTGATCAGCAGCAGAATGAGCAGATAGACGGCGAGTCCCAGACCGATGGCAACGAGCTGCTTGAAGGCGAAGGCCTCACTGAAGCTCGCGCAGAGCGTCAGTCCGAGACCGGAAAGGAAAAAGGCGATGGCCTCCAGCTCGAAATAATCGTTGCCGGTGACGAGGTTGCCGATCAGGAGATAGATCCATTCCGCCGCGATATAACCAACCAGCAGATAGACCATGGACAGCTGCAGCGTTTCCTGCCTGCAGAGCACGCAGGCGGCGCAGACGAGCTGAAACGCCGTCATGAGCAGCATCACGGTGATCTGCTGAAAGCGCGGCTGCCGCCGCGCCGGGGTTTCCGCCATAGAAAGACCTCCTTTGCGCAGAACGGAACCGATCCGGTTTACTCCATGGGGAACAGATCGGTGTCGCCGAGGTAGGGATTGTCCATGCGCTTGGCGTTGTAATAGGCCTGCGGGAATTTCGGATTCTCATTGACCTGCACCTTGGCGGGATCCACGGCCGTGCTTTCGCCCGTGCGCAGCAGCCGCGCCACGATGACCAGGCGCGCGTTGCTGAAATCGTAGCAGCAGGTGGAAAGCGTCAGCAGCCGGTCGTTCAGCTCGATGCCGACCCCGGTGTCATAGAGCTTGCGCTTGTTCAGCTCGGTCAGATAGCGCCGGAAGCCGTCGGCGTTCGTTTCCGTGAAAATGTAGTTGAAGATGTCGCCGTTGTCGTCGGCCTCCACGCTGTTGGTCACAAACACGGCGCAGATCTTGAAAGTATAGTCCCCGTAGAGCGTGCTCAGGCCGATCAGCGGTGTTTCGAGGAAGGTCGCCGGGTCGCGCAGACGCTCCAGTGTGCCGAAGAGCTTGTCGTCATGGCGCATGTTGTGGCCGTAAAGCACGGTGTTGCGGTCGAGCGTATCCAGATGATTGCGGAAATCAAAGAAGGGATTGCCGTAGGCGGTGCTTTTGCCGTAGAAATCCCGCCGCAGATAATAGTCGTTGTCGTCCGTCTGCAGCACGGGGAAGTTGATGTCCAGCGCCGGGATCGAAATCCAGCCGGCCAGGTCCTGATTGCGCGCGTAAAGATCGGCAAAGGACGGATTCATCCCTTCCGGAAACGCGACGTCCGGGTATTTCGCGCGAATGGCCGGCCAGGGGTCCTCGGTCTGCGTCGCCTGCGTGACCAGCAGATCGGCCAGCGCCTTGGCCTGCCGGATGGCGCGGTTCGGCGCGAGGATATAATAATTGATCAGCACGCCCAGACTGATCAGCAGCGTCAGGATCGCGGCGAGCATCACCACGCGGCGCAGCAGCTCCCGCCCGTCGCGCTTTTTCTTTTGCGGCGCGGCGGCGGGCGGCGCCTCCAGCGCGCCGAGCATCTGATCCACATCGGAGAAGCGGTCGTGCGGATCCTGCGCGAGCGCCTTGGTCAGCACCGCGCGCATCTGCGGCGGCAGATCGTCGGGCAGCGTCAGCGCGCGGCCGCTTTGCCGCTGCGCGGCGCTTTCCGGCGGGAAGCCCGTGAGCAGCTGACAGAGCAAAGCGCCCACGGCATAGACGTCCGTTGCTGCGCTGCATTCATACAGCCCGGCGTTCTTTTCCGGCGCGTCAAAGGGCGTCGCTGCCGGGACGGGCGGATAGGCCAGCCCCGTGAGGGCCGTGACCTGCGTGCCGTCGGTGAGGATGTGATACGGATCCACCGCGCCGTGGAAGAGACCTGCCGCGTGGATGGCGCGCAGGCAGTCCGTCACGGGCGAGAGGAGCGCGAGCGCGCGCGCGGCGGGCAGACGCTTGCCGCTTTCGATCATCGCGGAGAGCGGCGTGCCGTTCGTCTGCGAAACGGTGCAGCAGGTGCCGCCCTCCACAAAGACGTCCGAAAGATCCAGCACGGTCGTCTGCGCGATCGGCAGCAGCTTGCGATAAAAGGTCAGCCGGCGGCCGACCTCCTGCCGCAGCGTGGTTTTCGCTTCCTCGGAGCGGCAGAACAGCGTGCCCTCCCGGCGGAAGATCAGCGCCTGCGGCACATATTCCGTCAGCAGCACCTGCGTGCCGGTCTGCTGATCCTCCGCGGCATAATGCAGATCGTCGCCGCACAGGCGCAGCGCCCGCACGATGCGGTAACGCGCATGCAGCACGGCGCCGGGCGCATAGGCCAGCGTCTGCAGCGCGGTCGATTGTTCAAAAGATTCCTGCATAGTTTATCCTTCCATGATGTGAAGCTGCCGCAGCGCGGGATCCCGGATCAGCTGCCGGATCTCGTAAGCGTGCGGCTCCAGAAAATTCGAGGGGCTGCGCGAAAGGCCGTCGGTACGCAGCTGCGCGGCGATCGCGCCGCAGATCTGCTCGATCAGCGCTTCCTTCTCCGCCGGGGGCAGCGGGTCGGTCAGCAGCGCGGAGAGCGGCGCGCGCAGGTCGCCGAGCACGGGCAGCGTCCCCATGCCGCGCAGCAGCCATTTATAAAACGGCGCAAAGCGGCGGTTGAGCAGATAGATCAGCGTGCCGGCGTGCCGCACGAATTCCGCAAGCGCCAGCATGGCGGCGGCGGGTTCGCCGTGGGCGATGCAGCGCGCGTAATTGTATTGCCCGCTCTGGGCGGCCAGGACGGTCTGCGCGGCGAGCTTTTTCAGCCGCACGTCCTCCGGCATGCCGGTCCGGATGGTTTCACGCACGGCGGTGAAGGCGCCGAGCGGATCGTCAAAGACGTAGCCGTTGACGGCGGCGGCGAGCGCGGCGTCCGGCGCGGCGAGCCATTGCTCGTTTGTCTGAGGCGCGCCGTCCGTCCCGGTCAGGGGGCGGTAGAAGTCGCCGATCGTCATCACCCCGCAGCGCGCGGCGCATCTGGGACTGACCGGCGCTTTTTCCACGCCCTCAAAGATCAGCGGCAGACGGGCGTAAGCGCGCGTGAGGCGAAAGCCGAAGTCCGCATAGTCCGCATCGGTCAGCCACAGGCAGAAGCCCGCGCCGCATTCGTGATCGCGGGAAACGTCGTCGTCGAAGCCGAAGCGGTCCGAGCCCGGGCCGGCAAAGCCGGCGGCGATGCGGTCCAGCACGTCGCCGAACTGCGCTTCCAGCATCGGCCGGCCGTGTTGTTCATAATATGCTCTGCTCAGCGCCAGCCCTTGCATAGCCTGCATCCGCCTTTCTGTTCAGATCGAGTTCGGCCGCGAACAGCCCGCACTGCCCGAAGGCCGGGGCGCATTTGCGGCAGGTGAACGCGTATTTTTCATACCCTTCCACCGCCGGGTTTTTCAGAATTTTGTAAGCGCGCTGCATCAGCGGCAGCACGCGTTCATCCAGCGGATCGCGCGCAAACCACAGCTGCGCGAGATTGACGCAGGAAACGGCGGTTTCCAGCTCGCACCGCGGACAGCGCTCCGTAATGGAAATCGCCCGCAGAAACGCGGCTTCCGCCTGCGCGGGCTCCCCGGCGTCCTGCAGCGCGAGCGCCAGATTGTTGTAAAGGCCGGCCTGCAGCGGATCGTTTGCGGGCAGCTGCGCGGCAAAAATACGCTGCGCCTGCGCATACAGCGGCAGCGCTTCCTGCGCGCGGCCGAAGGCCTTCATCGTCGTGGCGCAGTTGAGCAGGATCGTGCCGCCGGAAACGCTTTCGCCGCAGCCGGTTTCCCGCACCAGCATCCGCGCGCGGTCGACGGCAGCGGCCGCGGCGTTCGCGTCGCCGGTCTGGCGGTAATAGCCGACCGCTTCATTGCACACGCTCAGCTCGCCGGCCCGATCGCCCAGCGCAGCCGCCCGCGCCTGCCAGTCCAGCAGGCAGCGGCCCGCCGCCGCGAGATCCTCGCGGGCAAAGCAGGCGTCAAGCTCCTGAATGAAAGCGGGAACGGAAATCTTTTCCATCGGGCAATCCTCCGGTTGCAAACCGAAAAAAACTGTGCTATACTGATAAAACACCCGAAACGGAGGGAGTTTCTATGGAAAACAGCTTTTTTGCAATGATTTCGCGCATGCGGTATATCGACCGCTGGGCGCTGATGCGCAACGAGCACAGCGAGAATCTCTGTGAACACAGCTTCGACGTGGCGGTGATCGCCCACGCGCTGGCAACCCTGCGCAACGAGCGCTTCGGCGGGCACGTCAACGGGGAACGCGCGGCGCTGCTCGGTCTGTTTCACGATGCGCCGGAAACGCTGACCGGTGACCTGCCCACGCCCGTCAAATATTACAGCGACGCCGTGCGCGACGCTTATAAAACCATGGAAGCGCAGGCTTGCGAGAGCCTGCTGGAGATGCTGCCTGCCGCGCTGCAGACGGCCTACCGTCCGCTGCTGCTGCCGCAGCCGGCGGATGCGGAGCTCTGGACGCTGGTGAAGGCGGCGGACAAGATCAGCGCGCTGATCAAATGCCTCGAGGAGCGCAAGGCCGGCAACGGCGAATTCGTCATGGCCGCGCAGGGTGTGCGCGCGATCATCGAGCGCATGGACGTGCCGGAGGCGCAGGTGTTTCTGGAGGAATTCCTGCCCGCGTATGAGCTGACGCTCGACGAATTGCGGGGCTGACCGTCAGCGTGTTTTCTCCATTTTATAATAAAAAGATGGCGGGTGCAAGCGAAAAGGTGTGAATTTTTCGGAAATATTTTTTAAAAAAATTTTATTTCTTTGAAAAAATACTTGATATTTTTAAAACTGTGTGCTAAAATAGCCAAAGTAAGCATGCAGGTTAAGGTGAAGAGTGGGTCTGAACCCGCTCTTTTCTTTATGTGATCGGCCGTTCGGCCCCCTGCGAAACCAACGGAAAAAGGAGAGTCCGATATGGCAAAGGGCAAGGGCGGCAATACCGTGGCCGCCGTGTGGGAAATCGCCGCGCCGATCGCGGAGCAGCTCGGACTGCAGCTCTGGGATATTCGCTTCGTCAAGGAGGGCGCGGACTGGTTCCTGCGCATATTTATTGATAAGGAAGGCGGCGTTTCCATCGAGGACTGCGAGGCCATGAGCCGCGCGATCGATCAGCCGCTGGACGACGCCGATCCCATCGAGCAGAGCTACTGCCTGGAGGTCAGCTCCCCCGGGCTCGAGCGCGAGCTGACGCGGGAAGCGCATCTGCAGCAGTATTGCGGGCAGAAGATCAAGGTGCGCCTGATCCGTCCGCGCGAGGGGCAGCGGGAATTTGCCGGCGTGCTCGAGCAGGCCGAGGGCAAGCAGTTCACCCTGCGTCTGCCGGAGGGCGGCGCGCTGCTGCTTGATCTGAAAGAAACCAGCTTCGTCAAAGCAGACGATTTTGATATTTAATCAGAAAGGATCGATTGGAAAAATGAAAAAGACGAAAAAAGCGGCAGAGCCGGATTTCAGCACGGAGTTTTTTGCCGCGGTGCAGATGCTCAGCAAGGAAAAGGGCGTGCCGGCGGATGCGCTGCTCGAAGGGATTCAGCGCGCGATCGTGACGGCCGTCAAGCGTGATTTCAACAATAAGGACATCGTCTATTGCGATATTGACAAGGAAAGCCAGAAGATCCGCGTCTTCGTGCGCAAGAATGTGGTCAGCGAGATCGTGGATCCCGATGAGGATCTGCTGCCCGAGCAGGCGCAGCGCTACAAGCCGACCGCCGTGCCGGGCGACATTATCGAGATCGAGCTGCAGACCAAGGAGGTCAGCCGCATCGCCGCCGAGAAGGGCAAGCACATCCTGCGCCAGGCCATCCGCGAGGCGGAGAACGGCCAGATGAAGGAGATCTTCCAGAGCAAGAATCAGGAAATCGTCACCGTCAAGGTGGTCAAGGTGGACCCGGTCACGCTCGACGCGATCGTGGAGTTCGGCAAGGTCAGCGGGAAGCTCCTGCGCGCCGAGCAGCTCCCCACCGACAACCTGACCGAGGGCGATCTGATCAAGGTCTATATCGCCGACGTCAAGGACGCGGCCAAGGGCCCGCGCGCGAGCATTTCCCGCACGCATCCGGGCTTTGTGCGCCGCCTGCTCGAGAGCGAAGTGCCCGAAATCTTTGACGGCACGGTCGAGATCAAATCCGTTTCCCGCGAAGCGGGCAGCAGAAGCAAGATCGCCGTTTACAGCGCGGATGAAAACGTCGACCCCGTCGGCGCCTGCATCGGCCAGCGCGGCGCCCGCGTCAACAAGATCGTGGAGCAGCTCAGCGGCGAGAAGCTCGATATCATCCGCTACAGCGAGGATCCCGCGCAGTTCATCGCCGCGGCGCTCGCGCCCGCGGATGTGATTTCGGTCACCATCCTCAGCGAGGAGGAGCACAGCTGCAGCGCCGTCGTGCCGAACAATCAGCTTTCGCTGGCCATCGGCAACAAGGGTCAGAACGCACGTCTGGCCGCGCGGCTCACGGGCTGGAAGATCGATATCAAGCCCGAGACGGAGGAGCCCGTCATCAATTTTGACGAAGAGTAATTGAAAGAGAAGCCAATCATCAGTTAAAAAGGAGCCAAACCCATGCCTACCCGCCGTATCCCCATGCGCAAATGCACCGGCTGCAATGAAATGAAGCCGAAAAAAGAGCTGGTCCGGGTCGTGCGCAGCCCGGAGGGCGAGGTTTCGCTGGATCTGACGGGCAAAAAGCCCGGCCGCGGCGCTTATGTGTGCCGCGATGCAGCGTGCCTGGCCAAAGCGAGAAAAGCCAAACGCTTTGAGCGCGCCTTCGAATGCGCGATCCCGGATGCGGTCTATGATACCATGGAGGAGGCGCTGGCAAATGACGGATGACCCGAAGCTTCTGGCGTTGCTGGGCATCGCCCGCCGCGCGGGCAGACTCAGCTGCGGGCATGACGGCGCGATCGACGCGATCCGGGCCCGCCGCGCAAGGCTCTGCCTGCTCAGCAGCGACGCCGCCGCAAGACTGCAGGCCGAAATCAAAAGAGAAGCGGCCTTCGGCGGACGGGAAATTCCCGTTTTCACGCTGCACGCCGGCATGGCGGAGATCGGGCACGCGACCGGCTTGCGGTCCGCGGTGGTCACGGTCAACGACGAGGGCTTTGCCAAAGCCATGAACGCATATTTATCCGAGCATACATCAGGGGAGGTTCACCTATGATTCAAAAATACAGAGTGAATGAAGTTGCCAAAGACTTCGGTGTGAAGAGCAACGAAATCATCAACCTGCTGCAGGAGCAGTTCGGGGAAAAGAAAAAGAGCATGACAGCGCTCGAGGAAGCGGAGCTGGATTTCATCTTCGAAACCTATACGCGCCGCTTCGATGTGGAAGATCTGGAGCCGTATTTTGCGCTCGAGCGTCCGGCTGCCGCCCCGGCAGAGCCGGCGGAAACGCCTGCGGAGCCCGCAAAGGCCGCGGAGCCGGAAAAAGCGGCGGAGCCGGAGAAAAAACCGGAGCCGGAGAAGCAGCCGGAGCCCGAAAAGAAGCCGGAGCCGGAAAAGAAATCGGAACCGGAGAAAAAGCCGGCGCCGGAGAAGAAGCCGGAAGCGCCCAGAAAGCCCGAGCAGAAGAAGCCCGAGCCGCCGGCGCGCCGCACCCAGGCCGGCAAGCTTCCGCTCATGCCCACCGCGCCGCGCAAGCAGCCGGAGCAGAAAAAGAAAAATGCCGACAAGCCGCTCCAGTCCCGCACCAAGGGCGAGATGCGCACCATCGACACCCGTGCCGGGAATGTGGACCTGGAAAAATACAACGAAAAATACGAGAATATTGCATCGACCAACGTCTCCAAGCCGCATGAGAACGTCATGCACAAGCAGAAGATCAACCAGAAGAGCAAGCAGTACCGCAAGGGAGGCAACCGATCCGGCAAGCGCGAGACCGAGGCCGAGCGCCTCAAGCGCATCGCCGCCGAGCGCGCCAAGAAGCCGCAGCTGCAGCTGAAGATCCCCGAGGAGATCACGGTCGGCGAGCTGGCCTCCATGCTGAAAATGACGGCGGCCGAGGTCATCAAGAAGCTCTTCATGCTCGGTCAGATGGCGACCATCAACGATACGCTCGATTATGACACCGCGGCGATCGTCGCCGAGGAGCTGGGCGCGAAGGTGGAGAAGCAGGTCGTTGTGACGATCGAGGATATGATCATCGACGACAGCGAGGACGAAGAGAAGGATCTCGTGCCCCGCGATCCCGTCGTGGTGGTCATGGGTCACGTCGACCACGGCAAGACCTCCCTGCTCGACGCCATCCGCAACACCTCCGTCACCTCGACCGAGGCGGGCGGCATCACCCAGCACATCGGCGCCTACCGCGTGGAAATCAACGGCTCGAAGATCACCTTCCTCGATACGCCGGGTCACGCGGCCTTCACCTCCATGCGTCTGCGCGGCGCGATGGCGACGGATATCGCCATCCTTGTGGTCGCCGCGGACGACGGCATCATGCCGCAGACGATCGAGGCCATCAACCACGCCAAGGCGGCGGGCGTGCAGATCATCGTCGCCATCAACAAGATCGATAAACCCGCTGCGAACCCCGACCGGGTGCTGCAGCAGCTGACGGAATATGAGCTCGTGCCCGAGGACTGGGGCGGCGACACGATCTGCGTGCCGGTTTCCGCCGTGACCAAGCAGGGCATCGACTCCCTGCTGGAATCCATCCTGCTGGTGGCTGAGATGCAGGAGCTGCGGGCGAATCCCAACCGCTCCGCGCGCGGCGTCGTGATCGAAGCCCGGCTGGATAAGGGCCGCGGCCCGATCTCCACGCTCCTGGTGCAGAACGGCACGCTGAAATCCGGCGACATCATCGTGGCCGGCACGGCGGTCGGCCGTGTGCGCGTGATGACGGACGACAAGGGCCGCAAGGTCAACAAGGCCGGTCCCTCCGTGCCCGTCGAGATCATGGGTCTGGCCGAAGTGCCGCAGGCCGGCGACGGCTTCGACGCGGTCAAGGATGAGCGTCTGGCCCGCGAGCTGGTCGAGCAGCGCAAGGCCAAGGCCAAGGAAGCGCAGTTCAAGGAAGTGCAGAAGGTCACGCTCGAAAACCTGTTCGATTCCATCAAGGACGGCGAGCTGAAGGATCTGAATATCATCATCAAGGCGGACGTGCAGGGTTCGGCGGAGGCGGTCAAGCAGAGCCTCGTCAAGCTCAGCAACGACGAAGTGCGCGTGAAGGTCATTCACAGCGGCGTGGGCGCCATCAGCGAGAGCGACGTCATGCTCGCCTCCGCTTCCGGCGCGATCATCGTCGGCTTCAACGTGCGTCCGGACGCCGTGGCGGCGGACAATGCGGAGCGCGACGGCGTGCAGATCCGCACCTACCGCGTCATTTATGACTGCATCGAGGAAATCCAGGCGGCCATCAAGGGCATGCTTGCGCCGAAATTCCGCGACGTGGATATCGGCAAGGCCGAGGTGCGCCAGGTTGTGCGCATCTCCTCCATCGGCAACGTGGCGGGCTGCCATGTGCTCAGCGGCAAGATCACCCGCGGCGCGAAGATCCGCGTCGTGCGCGACGGCATCGTGATCACCGAGGACGAAATGGCCTCGCTCAAGCGCTTCAAGGACGACGTCAAGGAAGTGGCCAGCGGCTTCGACTGCGGCATCGGCCTGGCAAAATTCAACGACATCAAGGAAGGCGATATTTTCGAGGCCTATGTGACCGAGGAATACCGCGATTAATGACAAGGACGCTTCTTTCGGAAAGGAGCAGCAAATGGCAGGTTATAAAATCGACAGAACGGCCGAGGATATCCGCAGAGAGCTGGCCGTGCTGCTGCGCGAGCTGAAGGATCCGCGCGTGCAGGGCAAAATGCTCACCGTGGTCAATGTGGAGGTCAGCAGCGATCTCTCCTTTGCCAAGGTGTATGTGAGCGCCATGGAAGGGCTCGACACGGCGAAGACCGCCGTCAAGGGGCTGACCGCGGCCACCGGCTATCTCCGGCGGGCGCTGGGGCAGGCGCTGCATCTGCGCAAAACGCCGGAGCTGAAGTTCATTGCGGACGATTCCATTGAAAAGGGGATGCAGATCACCCGGATGATGAACGATCTGCTTCCCGCGCAGGAAGGAGCGGAGCCCGATGCGGATTGATATGCAGGCGGCTGCCGCGCTGCTGCAGCGCGCCGACCGCATCCTGATCCTCTGCCACGATCATCCCGACGGCGACACGCTCGGCAGCGCAACCGCGCTGGCCGGGGCGCTGCAGGCCATGGGCAAAACCGTCGCCGTGCGCTGCGGCGATCCGATCCCGCAGCAGTACGGATTTCTGTTTGACGGGCTCGCGCAGCCGGAATTTTCGCCGGAAACGGTCGTGGCCGTGGACGTGGCGGATCCCAAGCTGCTGGGCAAGGCGTTCAACGCCGCCTACGGCGCGCGGGTCGATCTGTGCATCGACCACCACGCCTCCAATACGCTTTTTGCAAAAGAAACCTGGATCGAGAGCGATTCCGCCTCCGCAGCGGAGATGATCTATCTGCTGCTGCAGGGCATGGGGCAGACGATCACGCCGCAGCAGGCCTCGCGCCTGTTCGTGGGCGTGACGACCGATACGGGCTGCCTGCGTTTTTCCAACACGACCGTGCGTACCTTCCGCATCGCGGCGGAGCTGGCGGCGGCCGGGGCGGATACATATCACATCATCCAGACCTTTTTTGAGACGAAAACCAAGACGTTTGCGGCGCTCGAGCGCCTGGCGCTGGACGGCATGCGCCTGTATTTCCACGACCGCTGCGCGCTGATGTGCATCACGCAGGAGATGTATCGGCTCAGCGGCTCGGATGAGAGCGAAACGGACCGCCTGACGAATCTGCCCCGGCAGATCGAGGGCGTGCGCGTGGGGCTGACCATGCGGGAATTGCCCAACGGCGATTTCAAGGCATCCGTGCGCACCCACGGCGACATCAACGCATCGGCCATCTGCAAACGGCTGGGCGGCGGCGGCCATGCGGGCGCGGCCGGATGCACGCTTCACGGCACGAAGCAGCAGGCGATCAACGCGCTGCTTAAGGAAGTGCAGGCGGAGCTGGACACGGATACAATCGACTGATATGAAACAATGGATCAAACGAATCCCCGCCGCGCTTGCGGCGCTGGGTCTGCTGCTGACGCTTTGCGCCTGCGGCGCTGAAAAATCAATCGTGCTCGTCATTTCCGGCGCGGAGCTGGATCGGGAAATCTATACCTATTTCCTCGACCGTGTTTCGGCGCGCCCCACAGACTACGGTCTGGAGGAAAAACCGTCGGATGAAGCGCTGCTGGACGCGGTGACGTTTGAGTGCAAGCGCTATGTGGCCAACAACACGCGCTTCCGCGACGCCGGGCTGACGCTGTCCGCCTCCGAAAAGGCGGAGATCGCGCAGCAGGTCAACAACCTCTGGCTGCGCGCGGAACGGCATTACCGGGCCATCGGCGTTTCCAAGCAGACGCTGACCAAGGCGATCACGGCGGAAAGCAATGCCGACGCGCTCTTCACCGCGACCTATGACAAGGGCGTGACGGATCAGGCCGGCGAGGCCGAGCTGCTCAAGTATTTTTACGCCAATTATATCAGCTTCCGCACGGTGGTGGCTTATTACACCACCGCGGACGGCAGTCCGCTCACGCAGCTGCAGAAAAACACGATCAAGGCCGCGTTTGACGCGATGGCGGCGAATGCCGGCGAGAGTGTGGACAGCTTCCGAGAAGCGGCCGCCGAAGCGGGCTACGGCCTGTCCGAAACCATTCTGCTCAAGCAGGGCGCCGACGGCTATCCCGACGGCTTCTATGCCGCGGTCGCCGCGCAGGCAAACGGCACGGTCCGCGTGCTGGATTATGAGGACTGTGTGTTCGCCGTGCTGAAGGAGGATCTGGAGAGCAAGGATGAAAGCGTCTACGCGAGCTATCGCAGCGCCTGCGTTTCCGAGCTCTATGCCCCGCAGGCCGCGCAGGCGATGGACGCCTTCCTCGCGGAGCTGACCGTGGAAAAAGCCAAGGACCCCGCGCGTCTGCTGCGGGAGTATCGCAAAGCGATCAAAGCCTGAATCAACAGCTGCAGGGCGTCCGCTTCCGGCGGGCGCCCTGCTTTTTCATGCCGTTTCGACCGAAAAAACAAGTAGACAAGTCTCACATTTTATGGTATGATATAAAATGTATAAATATGATTTGGCGCAGGCATCTGCCGCGGCGCCGCGGAAGGAGCCCCGATGAGCGAGATTTTTTACTGGGAAAATCCCGATATCATTCAGGAAAACAAGGAGGAAGGGCACAACAACGCCCTGCCTTACAAGAGCAAAAAAAGCGCGCTGGCCGGCGAGAGCGCGCCGACGAAGCTGTCGCTCAACGGCATGTGGCGCTTCTTCTGGCAGATGGGCGTGGAGGCGACGCCGACCGACTGGCTGGCAGAGGACTATGACGACAGCGCGTGGGCGCCCATGCCCGTGCCCTCGGTCTGGCAGCTGCACGGCTACGGCAAGCCGATCTATCTCTGCGCGTTCTTCCCCAAGGCGCTCTCCACCGTGAAAAGCGAGATTCCGAAGATCGACCACGCCCGCAACGAGCTCGGCGTCTATCGCCGCAAATTCACCCTGCCCGAGACCTTCGCGGGCAAGCGGATCTTTCTGCAGTTCGGCGCGGTGAAAGCCGGCTTCTTCCTCTATATTAACGGCCGCAGAGTCGGCTATTCCCAGGGCTCGATGACGCCGGCGGAATTCGACGTGACGGATTTTGTCCGCATCGGCGAAAACACCGTTGTCGTCGAGGTGTTCCGCTATACGGACGGCACTTATCTGGAGGACCAGGATATGTGGTTCCTCTCCGGCATCTACCGCGAGGTCTATCTTTATGCCGAAGAGCCGCTGTGCATGCGCGACCTCTTTGCCGATGCCACGCTCGACGACGCGTATGCAAACGGTCTGCTCGATCTTGCTGTGACGCTGCGCAACTACGGTGAAACAACCGACTGCAGCGTGGATGTGACGCTCGTGCGCCCGGACGGCAGCAGCGAAAAGATCGGCGCGGAGAAGCTGACCGCCGGCGAAGGAGAGACCGTTCTGCATTTCAGGCATACCGAAGAAGCCGCCCTGCAGTGGTCCGCGGAAGCGCCGCATCTCTATCGCCTGGTCGTCTGCCTGCGCGCGGGCGGCAAGCTGCTGAGCGCGAAAACGATCCGCTGCGGCTTCCGGCGCGTGGAGATCCGGGGCAACCGCCTGCTCATTAACGGCAAGCGCGTGATCATCAAGGGCGTCAACCGCCATGATTTCGATCCCGATCACGGCTGGGCCGTGCCGCGCGAGCGTTATTATGAAGATTTATATTTGATGAAACGCGCGAATATCAACGCGATCCGCACGAGCCATTATCCGGATGCGGAGCTGCTCTATGAACTGTGCGACGAGCTGGGCTTCTATGTGATGGACGAGGCGGATATCGAAAGCCACGGCGTGCGCCGCAAAAACTGCCCGGGCGACAATCCGAAGTTCCGCGCCGCGGTGGAGGACCGCGCCCGCCGCATGGTGCTGCGCGACCGCAGCCACGCCTGCGTCTGCTTCTGGTCACTGGGCAACGAAGCCGGCGACGGCGAGAATTTCATGCATGAACGCAAGGCGATCCTTGCGCTGGACGCTTCCCGCCCGATCCATTACGAGGGCGATTTCGACTTTACCAAGAGCGATTTCATCAGCCGGATGTATCCGACCGAGCCGGTGGTGGAGAAGCTGCGCCTGCAGGAGCCGGTGACGACGTCGCTGTATGACAACGTCGCGAACGCCCTTGCGGCGGACAACAAGCCCGTGCCCGCGCGGGTGTATGCGGATCACCCGGTGATCTATTGCGAATACGCCCACGCGATGGAAAACAGCCTGGGCAATTTCCGCGAATACGTGGAGGATTTCGAGACCTGGCCGCACATGGCCGGCGGCTTCATCTGGGACTATGTGGATCAGGCGATCCGCAGGGTCGAGAACGGGCAGGAAAAATGGCTCTACGGCGGCGACTTCGACGAGGGCAGCTCGAGCTATTATTTCTGCGCGAACGGCATCATTTCCGCCGATCGGAAGCCCCAGCCCTCTTATTATGAAGTCAAAAAATGCTATGCGGATCTTGACGCGGTGGATGCGGACGCGGCGAACGGCCGGATCACCGTGCGCAACAAGCATCGCTTTATTTCCTCGGCGGATCACGAGATCCGCTGGAGCCTGACCGTCAACGGCGAAGAAGTGCAGTCCGGCGTCTGCGAAGGGCTGGTGCTCGCGCCCGAGAGCGCCGAAACGATCACGCTCCCGATTTCGCTGGCCGCGTATCCCGCCGGCGAGGTGATCCTCACCGTGTCGTTCGTGCTTGTCAACGATAAACCCTGGGCGCGCGCCGGGTTTGAGCAGAATTTCTGCCAGATCCTCCTGCGGGAAGCGCCGACGGCCGCCCGCCGCCCCGCGGTGGGCGAGCTGCAGTTCCGGCACCGCGGCGCGGACGTTTCCGTGCGCGGCGACGGCTTCACGGCCGAGATCAAAGAAGGCGCGCTGGTTTCCCTGCAATATGACGGCCGCGAGGTGCTCAACGCCGCGCAGCCGATGAAGCCCGATTTCTTCCGGGCCCTGACCGACAACGATCGCGGCTATCTGAATTTCGTGCCCTGGTTCGCGCAGCTGCATCCGCTCTATCAGTGGCGGCGCAGCACCGCGATGGCGCGCGCGAAGCGCGTTTATGCCATGGGAACCGCCGCAGGCGTCGAGGTTTCCGTGCGCTGGAGCGTGCCCTTCGCCGCCGACGTGACGACGGTCTATCTCTTCTCCCCGGCCGGGGAAGTGACGGTGCGCCACAACGCGCGCTGCCTTGCGCTGCCGATGCTCAAGGTCGGCCTGCGCGTGGGCGTGGACGCCGGCTTCGTGACCGCCGACTGGTACGGCCGCGGCCCGCAGGAAACTTACTGCGACCGCAAGACCGGCGCGCGGATCGCCCGCCACAGCCTGCCCGTGGCGGAGCTGGAGCATCGCTATATGCGGCCGCAGGAAAACGGGCACCGCACCGACGTGCGCACGCTGACTCTGCGCGCGGAGGACGGCTTCGGCGTGACGATCGACGCGATGGATCATCCCTTCGGCTTCAATCTCGCGCCCTACAGCCCCGAAGCGCTGGACGCGGCGAAGCATCTCTTCGCGCTGAAGAAGGATGCGTATCTGACGCTCTGCCTGGACGCGGCGGAGCGCGGCGTGGGCGGCGATATGCCGGGCGCTGCGTATCTGCACGCGCCGTATAAGCTTAAAAACGGCAGGGACTACATGTTCACCTTCCGTATTTCGAAGCTGCAAAAATGAACAAGACGAACGTGATGCGTCTGCTGGAGACGGCCGGGATTTCCTATTCGCTGCTGGAATACCCGGTGGATCCCGAGGATCTGTCGGGCGATCATGTGATCGCGGTCACCGGCAGGGATCCGGCGGAGGTCTTTAAAACGCTCGTGATGCACGGTGAGAAAAACGGCTACGCCGTCTGCTGCATCCCCGCCCGCGAGGCGCTCGATCTGAAGAAGGCGGCAAAAGCCTTCGGCGAAAAGAAGGTCGAGCTGCTCCCCGTGAAGGAGCTGCTGCGGGTGACCGGTTACGTGCGCGGCGGCTGTTCGCCGGTCGGCATGAAGAAACCGTTTCCGACCGTGATCGACGAGACGGCCCTGCTCTGTGAACGGATCTTTGTCAGCGCCGGAGTGCGCGGCGCCATGCTCGGGGTGGACCCGCAGGCGCTCGCCGCGTATCTTCACGCGCGCATGCTGGACGTGACGGAGCTATAGAATAAGGAGGCGCCAATGCAACTACTGACGTCAATGAATTCGATCCTGATCCCCGCCGCAGTGATCCCCGCTGTGGTGCTGCTGATCTATACCTACAAAAAGGACAAACTGGAACCGGAGCCGCCCGGGCTGCTGATTTCGCTGGTGGTGCTCGGCATCATCTCCACGGCCATCGCGAGCTTCCTGGAAACGATCGGCTCGCTGGTGCTCGGCCTGTTTCTGCCGGAGGATTCGGTTCTCTATAACGCCGTGCTGTTTTACGGCATCGTCGGCTTTGCGGAGGAGGGCGCGAAATACGTGCTGCTCAAGCGGCGCACCTGGAACACGCCCTATTTCACCTGCCAGTTCGACGGCCTGATCTACGCCGTGTTCGTTTCCCTCGGCTTTGCGCTCTGGGAGAATATCGGCTACGTGATGCAGTTCGGCTTTTCCACCGCAGTCGTGCGCGCCGTGACGGCGGTGCCCGGTCACGCCTGCTTCGGCGTTTTTATGGGCGCCTGGTACGGCCTGGCGCGGCGTTACGCCTTCGCGGGCGACGCGGCGAATTCCAAACGCTGCCGCAGGCTGGCGCTGGTGATCCCCGCGCTGATCCACGGCACCTATGACTTCATCACCACGCTGGAGGCGCCGATCTTTTCGCTGATCTTTATCGCGTTCATCATCGTGATGTTCATCGTCGCGCTCCTGCTGGTCCGGCGTCTGTCCGCGGCAGATACGTTCATCGACGGCCGGGATCACAGCGGGCTCGCCGATCCGTTTTACGGCCAGCCGCCATATTATAACGGCGCGCCGCAGGATCAGCGGCAGGTCAACCCCTACAGTCAGCAGCCGTATTACAACGGGTATCCGCAGCAGGGCGATCCGCGATCTTATCCTTATCCGCAGCAGCGGGAGCCCTACGGGCAGCAGTATTACCCGCGGCAGGGTTATCCGCAGTATCATCCTTATCCCCAGCAGCCCAACCCCTACGGAAGGCCGCCGTATTCCAACGGCGAAACGCAGAATAACGCAAACAACGATCCGAACGGATCGAATCAATAACACGGAGGTATCGGCATGAATGACGTTCAGGCGCTCTATGCGCAATGGCTGGAAGGCACCGCGTCGGATCCGGCGCTCCATGCGGAGCTGACCGCGATCGCGGACAATGAGGAGGAGATCCTCGACCGTTTTTATCAGAATCTGGAATTCGGCACGGCCGGCCTGCGCGGCGTGCTCGGCGCGGGCACGAACCGCATGAATCTCTACACCGTCGGGCAGGCGACGCAGGGCCTGGCGGATTATCTCAACGGGCAGCAGCCCGGCGGAAGCGTGGCGATCGGCTATGATTCCCGCATCGGTTCGGAGGAGTTCGCCCGCCTGAGCGCGGAGATCCTCGCGGCCAACGGCATCAAAGTGTATCTTTACCGCGCGCTGATGCCCACGCCCTTTGTTTCCTTTGCCGTGATGCGGCTCGGCTGCAGCAGCGGCATCGTGATCACCGCGAGCCACAATCCCTCGCAGTATAACGGCTATAAATGCTATGACCCCGCCGGCTATCAGATGACCGAGGAGGCTGCGGCTGCGACCTATGCCTGCATCGCGAAGGTGGAGATGTTCGGCGGCGTGAAGCGCGTGCCCTTTGACGAGGCGCTGGCGGACGGGCGGATCGCATACATCAGCGACGAGCTGATCGAGGCCTTCTATGCGGAAGTGCTCACGCGCCCGATCCATCCCGAAGTGGTCGCCGCGAGCGATCTGCGGATCATCTACACCCCGCTCAACGGCACCGGCAACGTGCCCGTGCGCACAGTGCTCGACCGCGCGGGCTTCAAGCAGGTCCGGGTCGTGCCGGAGCAGGAAAAGCCGGACGGGAACTTCCCGACCTGCCCCTATCCGAATCCCGAGATCCGGCAGGTGTTTGAATGCGGCCTTGCCATGGCGGAGAAGGCGCCGGCGGATCTGCTGCTCGCGACCGACCCCGACTGCGACCGCGTCGGCATCGCCGTGCGCACGGATGCGGGTTATGAGCTGCTCTCCGGCAACGACGTCGGCGTGCTGCTTTGCAGCTATATTCTGTCGCAGCGGCAGGCGCTGGGCACGCTGCCCGAAAAACCGATCATCGTCAAATCCTTCGTTTCCACGCCGCTGGCCAACAAGGTCTGCGCCAAATACGGCTGCGAAATGATCGAGGTGCCCACCGGCTTCAAATACATCGGCGAAATCATTACAAATCTGGAAAAGCAGGGCGAAAAGGACCGCTTTATTCTCGGCTTTGAGGAGAGCTACGGCTATCTGATCGGCGACCACGCGCGGGATAAGGACGCCGTCGCCGCCTCCCTGATGATCTGCGAGATGGCCGCTTACTATAAAGCGCAGGGGCAGACCCTCGCGCAGGTGCTCGATGCGCTCTATGCCGAATTCGGCGCCTACAGCAACAAGCTCTACAACTTCACCTTCGCCGGCGCAAGCGGCATGGCGAAGATGGCGGACATCATGAATACCACCCGCGCGAATCCGCCGCAGACCGTGGCCGGCAGCCCGGTGGCGGAAGTGTATGACTACGCGAATGAGATCGTGACCGACACGGCGACCGGCGCCACGCGCCCGACCGGCATGATCAAAACCAACGTGCTGAAATTCGCCATGGCGGACGGCAACTTCGCCATCGTGCGCCCCTCCGGCACGGAGCCGAAGATCAAGTTCTATGTCACCGGCATCGGCGCGGACCGCGCGGCGGCGGCGGCAGCGGCCGAGGCGATCGGCGCGGATCTGCGCAAATCGCTGGGCGTGGAATGAACAGGGGGAACGACGGATGAACAATAAACGAGCGCTGATTATTCGCATTGTGGCAATCGTGCTTTGCGCGCTGCTGGTGCTCGGCGTCGTCACGGCTGCGCTGAGCGCGTTTGCGGCCGGCCCTGCGCCGGTGACGGGCAGCCGGGATATGAAGGAGCCGATCATTCTGGCCGTTGCGGCGGCGGTGCTGCTTGCCGTCTGCGTCCTTGTGCCGAAATTCAAAAAGAAAAAAGAACAGTAATCAAAAAAAGGCCGGATGGCAGTGCGCCGTCCGGCCTTTCTGAAAAAAATTTTGAAATCCGTGTCACCTTTTGCGGTGCGAAAACGTGTATGGAGTAGAAAGGGCGGTGATTCCATGGGGAGGTAACGGGCATCCTGCAGCCGGACGCCGAGCGGGCGGTGACGCTCTACGGCGACAGCCTGTATCGGCTGGCAACCGTTCTGCTGCGGGATCCGGAGCAGGCGAAGGACGCCGTGCAGGACTGTTTCCTGCGCTACATCCGCAAAGCGCCGTCGTTTCGGGACGGCGAGCATGAAAAGGCCTGGCTGATCCGTGTGACCGCCAACATCTGCAACGATCAGCTGCGCGCCCGCAAGCGGCAGAGCTTCCTTTCGCTCGAGGAGATCCGGGATCGCGGCGTTTCCGAGGATCATGCGCAAATCCTCGGCGCGCTCGCATCGCTGGAGCTGCCCTACCGCTCCGTGCTGCATCTGCATTATGTGGAGGGCTACAGCGTCGCGGAGATCGCGTCGATGCTCAAGCTGACGCAGGCCGCGGTCAAAAAGCGCCTGCAGCGCGGCCGGGAGCTGCTGCGGCAGGCCTATCTGGCAGAGTAAAAGGGGGGATCAGATGGATCCGAGGGAATTAAAGACGGCGGCAGAGCAGCTGTCGCTGACCGACGAAGAAAAGCAGGCAATGATCGACGCCTGCGCGGGCAGGAAACGAAAACCGCCGTATCGGACGATCGCCGCGATTGCCGCCGCGCTGCTGCTGGTGACCGCGCTGGCCGCGGCGCCGGGGATCTTCTTCCGCGCGGGAAGCGCAAAAAAGGCCGCAGATACGATGGAAGCGGAATACGCGCTGTCGGACGAAGAAGTGAAGGCCGAAAACGCAAACGGCGCCGTGCGGGAGGATGCGGCGCAAAGCGCCGCGTCGGCAGCCTCGCCGGCGGAAGCAACGAAGATGACGGATGGAAACGGCGGTGGCGTGATTCGTCCGCAGAAATACAGGGCGAGATATTATACGCTTTATGCGCCGTTCGTTCAGCTGGTTGGCCGAGAGGCCTGCCGTGAGTGGTGGGAGACGATTGATTCTTCGTCCAGTGCAACTTCCATGGTCATGCTGCAATTTGTTCGCCATTTTAACATTACCAGAGAGCAGTTTGACAAGGCCAATCTGGAGACAGCCAGAATCATTCGAGACAAACTGGATGGCCGCCCCTGCATGCGCCCGATGGATTATGCAAACCAGGAAACCGACGAAATCTACAACGCGGATATCATTTATACGTTTGACGAAGACATCATCAACGCCTATTATTTAGGGCCGGACTATCCGTATCTCTTTGATTTTGAATTCGACGAAGCCGTTGCCGCCGGAACGTACACCTCACAGACGGAGGTCTGGGTCGACGTGGACGAAATGGAAGCGGAGATTCTTGCAAAATACGGTTCTCTGGATTGAGAAACCCGATCCA
The DNA here is from genome assembly GCA_017428525.1 of Clostridia bacterium. Taxonomy (GTDB): domain Bacteria; phylum Bacillota; class Clostridia; order Oscillospirales; family Acutalibacteraceae; genus CAG-177. Next base: position 49,281 of record JAFRQQ010000030.1, read on the forward strand.
ATAAAAAGGAGGTTATTTTGTATGAAACACAAGGGAAAAACGCTCATCGCCGCGCTCTGTGCGGCGGTGCTGGTGCTGACCGCGCTGCTGGGCTTCGCCGCCTGCGGCGCATCGAAAGAAAGCGCAAATTACGCAACGTATGACGAGATCGAAACGCAGAGCTACAAGGACCTTGATCCGGCCGCCGGGGATGTGTCATTTGACGGCGACTACAAAGCGTCCTTCACGACGAATGAAAGCGCCGCGCAGGCGGACGCGGAAACGCCGGCGCCGGCGCAGTCGCAGGAAAAGATCGTGCGCACCTTCAATCTGGATGTGCGCACGGAGGCCTTCGATACTTACATTGCCGCGCTCAAGCAGGCGGTAGCGGCGAACGGCGGCTATCTGGAGGAATTCTCCGTGGAGAACGGCGGCTACAGCACCCGAAGCGACCGCTGGGCCTCGGTGATCGCGCGCATTCCCGCTGAAAAGGCCGAGGCGTTCCTCGCCGCGGCAGGGGAGAACGGCGTGATCACCAGCAGCACGGAGAACGCCACGAACGTGACGCTGCAGTATGTCGACCTGGAAAGCCGCATCAGCGCCTACAAAACCGAGCAGACCACGCTCATGGAGCTGCTGAAGAAATCGGATTCCCTCGAGAATACGCTGAAGATTCACGAGCGTCTGAACGAGGTCAACTATCAGCTGGAAAACTATGCCGCGCAGCTGCGCGTGCTGGAAAACCGCGTGAGCTACAGCACCGTGACGCTGGAGGTGCGGGAGGTCAACCGCGCGCTCGTGGAGGAGGACGGTCTGGGCACCCGCATCAAGAATCGCTTCCTGGAGAACTGGGACGCGCTGGTGGAGGGTCTGAAGGATCTGGCGGTTTCCCTGATCGGCGGTCTGCCGGTCCTGCTGCCGCTGGCAGCGGTCATCGCCGTTGTGATCGTCGTGCTGGTGAAGGTGCGCAAAAAGAGAAAGGCGAAGAAGGCCGCGAAGGCCGTCGCCCCGCCGGATACAACGGAATAAAGCATAAAGAAGCCGCCGGAGGCCAGCAGCCTCCGGCGGCAATTATGTTTAGGAAAGAATCAGTCTTCCGCGCCGGGCAGCTTTGTGCCGCAGGCGGCGCAAAAGCCGGTGCCGACGGTGTTCTGTTTGCCGCAGCTCGGGCAGACGAATGCCGCCGCCACGGTGGTTTCGGGCAGCTTCGCGCCGCAGGCGGGGCAGAACTGCCGGTCCGCCGTGCAGCTCTCGCCGCAGGCCGGACACTGCTTGAGATTCATCGACACCGCGGTGGCGTAATTCTCCGCCGCGCTCTGCAGATTGGCAAAGGCGCCGTTCATCCCGGCGGCGGCAGCGTTCTGCTGCGCAGCCGCGGTCGCGTTGGTTGCCTGCGCCGTGGCGTCGGCCGCCTGATTGAGGGAATTCGCCGTCTGGTTTGCCCAGTTCTCAGCCGCGGGGGTCACGGCCTTTTCGACCGCTTTGCCGACCGCGTCGCGCAGCCCCTTGCCGATGCCGTCGCTCAGGCCCTTGCTGATGCCGCCGGAGATGGCGTTCTTTAAAAATCCCATTGCTGGTTCTCCTTTCGTCGTCGTGCGTCAGTTCAGCACGGGGATGAAGGCGTTGTGGATCGCGGCGACCGCCTTGTCGGCGTCCTTCGCGTCAATGAGCACGGAAATCTTGATCTCGCTCGTGGCGATCATCTGAATGTTGATATCCGCCTCAAACAGCGCTTCAAACATTTTTGCCGCGATGCCGGGGTGGGATTCCATGCCGGCGCCGACGGCGGAAACCTTCGCCACGTCGGTTTCGGCGATGATCTGCAGGCCGGACAGCAAGTCGAGCCCCTGCAGCACCTCCACGCACTCCTCGGCGTGCGCCTTGGTGGTGGTGAAAACGATGTCTTTCGTATTGTTTCTGCCGACGGACTGCAGGATGATGTCCACGTTGATATTCTTTGCGGCGAGTCTGCCGAAAATCTTATAGGCGATGCCGGGATCGTTCGGCACGCCGATAATCGTGATGCGCGCCACGTCCGTATCCTTCGTTACGCCTCTGACCAGCATTTTTTCCATCGATGAAACCTCCTTGACAATCGTGCCGGGCTTGCGCACAAGGCTGGAAAGCACTTCAAGCTGCACGTTGTATTTTTTTGCCATTTCCACGGAGCGGTTGTTGAGCACCTGCGCGCCGAGCGTTGCAAGCTCCAGCATTTCGTCATAGGAAATGTCGTCGAGCTTGATCGCGTTCGGCACCTTGCGGGGATCGGCGGTGTAAACGCCCTCCACGTCGGTGAAGATCTGGCAGCGGTCCGCCTGCATGGCGGCGGCAATTGCCACGGCGCTGGTATCCGACCCGCCGCGCCCGAGGGTGGTGATGTCGTCATATTTGTTCAGACCCTGGAAGCCCGCGACCACGACGATGTTCTTTTTCGCGATCTCCATCTTGATGCGGTCGGCGCTGACCTTTTTAATGCGCGCGCTGCCGTAGGTGGAGTTGGTGGAGAAGCCGGCCTGCCAGCCCAGCAGGGAGCAGACGGGGCAGCCGAGCTTTTCGATCGCCATGGCCAGCAGCGCGATGGAGATCTGCTCGCCCGAGGCCAGCAGCATATCCATTTCACGCTTGGAGGCCTTCGGATTGATTTCGGCCGCCTTGGCAATCAGGTCGTCGGTCGTGTCGCCCTGCGCGGAAACCACGACCACCACATCATTGCCGGCTTTATAAGTGTCCGTGACGATGTTAGCAACATTCATCACGCGTGCGGCGTCCGCAACGGAGCTGCCGCCGAATTTCTGAACGATCAATGCCATAAGGATGTTCCTCCCGTCAATAATCCGTGACGCGGATCATGGATTGCACCGCGGCGGGGATCCCGGCAAGTGCGGCCCGCAGCTTGCGCTCGGTGATCGGCTCGGTAATGAAGGCCAGCTCGCCGTCGGGCGCGTTTTCGCGCTTGAGCATCTGCACCTCGCCCAGTGCGCTGCCGATCGCGGCCAGCGCGGCCGCGGGGTCCTCGGCGGTCATGCGCAGATAGATCGCGTTCTCGAGATCGAGATAATCCGCAATGTAATCCGGCTCGCTGTCCTGCCAGCCGAAGAATTTGCGGCGCTCCAGATGCTTGGCGCAGTCGATCACGTCCGCAACCACAGCGGAGGCGGTGGGCATCGCGCCGGCGCCCTTGCCGTAGAAGACGACGTCGCCGATCGCGTCGCCGCGCACGAGGATGGCGTTGAAGACGTCGTCCACCGTGGCAAGCTGACTGTGCCCCTGCACAAAGGCAGGCGAAACCAGCGCCGCGATCTTGTCGGGTGCAAGCCGCTTGGCGCGGGCGATCAGCTTGATCACGCCGCCCCACGCGCGGGCATAGTCCACGTCCGCGAGCTGAATGCCGCGGATGCCTTCGGTGTGCACCTCGTCGGGATACACATGCTTGCCGAAGCAGAGCGCAGCCAGGATGCAGATCTTACGGCAGGCGTCAAAGCCGTCCACGTCTGCGGACGGATCGCGCTCGGCATAGCCGTTGCGCTGCGCGAGCAGCAGGGCCTCGTCAAAGGTCATGCCCTTTTCGATCATCATGGTCAGGATGAAGTTGGTCGTGCCGTTGAGAATGCCGGCGATCTCGTCGATGTCGTTGGCCGCCAGGCACTGCGTGATCGGGCGGATGATCGGGATGCCGCCGCCGACGCTGGCCTCAAAGAGGAAGTTGACGTTTTTACGCTCGGCGATCTTCAGCAGCTCATAGCCCTTGGCCGCCACGAGCTCCTTGTTGGAGGTGACGACGCTCTTGCCCGCTTCCAGACAGGCGCTGACGTATTCAAATGCCGGGTGCAGACCGCCCATGGTTTCCACCACGATGCGCACATCGGGATCCGACACGATTCTGGTGTAATCGGACATGACCAGATGCTCGTTGGGGTCGCCGGGGAAGGTGCGGCGATCCAGAATATACGCCAGCTCCATCTCGGTCTGCATGCTTTTTTTCACGATTTGATCATAGTTTTTTTTGAGCAGGCTCGCGACGCCGGAGCCGACGACGCCATAGCCCATGATTGCGACCTTCATTTTCAAAACCCCTTTCTGTTTTCAGCGAGGGCGCATCAAAATCAGATTTATACATCACTATACCACAAATTTCCGAAATAATAAAGAGAAATTTTCCATCTTTCCGAAGATTTTTTAAAATATTTTAAAAAAATATGGCTGCGGCGGTGAATTTTCGCTCTGTGCTTGACCGCACGGCAGAAAACTGGTATAATAAACTATCTATACGAACTATTCGAAAAACAGAAAGGATGCTGGATATGATCCTGATTTCCCCCTCGGTCCTTGCGAGCGATTTTTCCGCGCTCGGGCAGGAAGCCGCGCGCATGGAAGCCTGCGGCGCGGACTGGCTGCATCTGGACGTGATGGACGGTCATTTTGTGCCGAATATCAGCTTCGGCGCGCCGGTGATCCGCGCCATCCGCCCCTGCGCCGGTCTGAAATTCGACGTGCATCTGATGATCAGCGAGCCGCTGCGTTATATTGAGGATTTCGTGAAAGCCGGCGCCGACCGGATCACCTTTCACATTGAAAGCGATTCACCCGCGGCGGAAACGATCGAAAAGATCCGCGCCTGCGGCTGTGAGGTTGGCCTGAGCGTAAAGCCCGGCACGCCGGCGGAAGCGGTGTTTTCCTATCTGGATACGCTGGATATGGTGCTGGTCATGACCGTGGAGCCCGGCTTCGGCGGGCAGTCCTTCATGCCGGATATGATGGGGAAGCTGCGTGCGCTGCGCGCGGAGTGCAGCCGCAGAGGGCTTGCCGTCGATCTGCAGGTGGACGGCGGCATCGGCGCGAAGACCGTGGAAACCGCGGCCGCCGCCGGCGCGAATGTGTTTGTGGCCGGCAGCGCCGTCTTCGGCGCGGCGGACCCCGCGGCCGTCATTGCCGAGCTGCGCGCAAAAGCGACCGCCGCGTATCCGGCATAAGAACCTGACATGCCGCGCGCGGTTGCGGCGACGCTCATTTAAACAGATCTTTCCCGCATGCGAGCAGCTGCCAGTGCTCTTTGGTATAGGCGCGCAGCAGCGGCTCCGTGCTTTCCGCGCAGCAGAATTCCCGCAGACGCCGGCAGATGCTGCCCACCCCGGCCGGGGCGGAGAGCAGCAGCCGGTAGCGGCCGCCCTGCGTATACAGACTGCTTTCCGGCATTTCCTCCTGCGCCGCGAGCTGGGCGAGCGCGCCGAGCAGCGCCTCGGCCGTGCCGAATTCGCAAAGCACATCCCGGCTCTGTTTGTGCAGCTGGGTCTGCCGTCCGGCGCCGAAGCGTCCGGTCAGGAAGGTGAAGGTCAGCGTGCAGCCCCCCGCGGGCACGGGCGCGGCCTCGATGAGCATCCGGCGCGAGGGATCCAGCGTGCGGTCCAGCTGCTTGCCCGCCCGGTCGAGCACCGTCCAGATGACGCGGCGGGTCTCGATGGTGGCGTAATCCAGCGCTTCATAAGTAATATCCAGCTCGCGCAGATCCTGCGCGGACAATTCCACCAGAAGCCGCGTTTCTGCGGCGGATCGGATCAACATGGCTGACACCCCCGGCGATTCTGAAAAAGTTTCCGATACTTCATTTTATGACGGAACGGCTGCGGGATGCAATGCAAAATTATTGGAAGGTGATCCTTTGCCTGACTCTGCAACCAAACGAACCGAAGGCGCGCAGAAGCCGTATGTCACGGCGCTGCAGCTGTTCGGCGATTATCTGCTGATGCTGCTTGTGCCCACAGCGCTGGCCGTCTATTATTACGGCACGCGCGTGCTGGCGGTCGCCGGCGTGAGCGTCGGCGTCGCGGTGCTGACAGAAGCGATCTGCAGCGCCGTGCTGGGCCGCTCTTACTATCTGCGCGACCTGACAAGCATTTACACCGGCCTGTGCATCGCTTTGATGCTGCCGGCGGGCGTGCCGTTTTATGTGCCCGCGCTGGCGGCGGCGTTTGCCGTCGCGGCGGTGAAGATGCCGCTCGGCGGCAGCGGCGCGCCGATCATGCCTGCGGCGGCCGGCTTTGCCTTCGTTGCAGTCTGCTTCCGCACGGAGGTCTTCACCTATGCGCTGCGGGCGGAGCAGAAGCTGCTCGGCGCGCAGTCGCTCGGCGCGCTGCTGGGCGGCGGCAACGCCATGCGGCTGAACGCGGCGAATCTGCTGGATGTGCTCGGCGGCAACGTCGCCGGCCCGATGGGGACCGGCTGCGGTCTGCTGATGCTTGCCTGCGGCGTCTATCTGCTGATGCGGCGCCCGCGTGCGCTGCTGGCAACGGCGGGCTTCCTCGGCGCCTGCATGCTCTGGGCGGCGATCCTGCCGCGCAGCAACGGCGGCGTGCTGACCAATATCGTGCTCGAGCTTTGCTCCGGTTCGCTGCTGTTCGCGTCCATTTTCCTTGTGACGGATCACGCCACGCTGCCCGCCGCGCGGGTGCATCGCGTGATTTACGGCGTGCTCTGCGGCGTGCTCTGCATGGCGATGCGCCGCAGCGGCGTGTTTGAGGAGCCGGTCTGCTTTGCGATCGTGCTCGGCAACGCCCTGCGCCCCGTGCTGGAATCGATCCTGCCCGGCGGCGAGCGGACGCAGAGAAAGGAGGCGCGCGCATGAAAGAGCAAACACCGGGCTTCCGCGTTTCATTTCTGAAAAGCGCGGTGCTCTCCAATCCCGTGCTCGTGCAGATGGTCGGGCTGTGCCCGGCGGTGGCGGCCACGACCAATGTGCGCAGCGCCGTGCTGATTTCGGCGGCGCTCTGCCTGGATCTGATCGTGACCTGCGTGCTGGCCAGCGCGCTGATGAAGCGGATTCCCCGCGCGGTGCGCGTGGCGCTGTATCTGGGCATCGGCCTTGCGCTGATCTGCCCCCTGCTTTATTTTATTGAAACCTATACGCTGATGAACCTTGGCCTGAGCACAAAAGTCTATCTCCCGCTGCTCGCGGTCAATGCCGTGACTGCGCTGCACTGCGAAAAGGTCGCGGTCAAAAACCCGGTCCGCACGGCCTTTTCGGACGCCGCGGCCGTCGGTCTCGGGGCGTCGCTCGTCTTTCTGATCATCGGCACGCTGCGCGAGGTGCTCGGCAGCGGCGCCTTTGCCGGCATCGATCTCGATCTGCCGATCTCCCTCAAGGGGCTGAGCCTGCCGTTCGGCTGCTTCATTCTGCTCGGTTTCCTTGCCGCGGCGCTGCAGGCGTTCTCACCCTATCTGCGTCAGGCGCAGACGCGGGAACCGGACGCGGCGCAGCCGCAGCCGGCGCAGGCGGATGTGCAGGATGACCTCTGGAGCGACATTCTGGAGGCCGAAGCGGTGAGCAATGAACGGCTCGCGGCGCTGGATGAATTCACCGAGCGCCTGATCGGCGGAGAGGAGGATGCGCAATGAAAATGATCTCCACGCTGCTGATCACCGTGCTGTATACGGTCTTTGTGCAGAATCTTGTCATGAGCGCGGGCCTCGGCATGAGCGAGGCGATCCGCCTGGCGGCAAAGCCCGAAAAATTCCGCTCGCTGGCCGTGATGATCACGGCGTTTTCGGTCATCACCGGCACGATCTGCGGCGGACTGAGCCGCATTCCCGCCATCGCGACGCTGCCCTTCGCCGGGCGCGCGGCGGTCTACGGCGGCGTGCTCGCGGCAGTCTATCTGCTCGCGGCGCTGCTGCTGGCGCTGCTCAAGCCGCAGGATCGCCGTCTGCGCGGCACGCTGGGCATCGCGGCGCTGAATACGCTGGTCTATGCCGTGCCGTTCCTCAATGAAATCGCGGCTTACAGCTTTGCCGAAAGCCTGTTTTCCGGGCTTGCGGCCGGCGCGGCGTTCGTGCTTGCCGCGGCCGTGATCGGGCAGGGCGCAAAGCTGCTGGCAAACAACAGCAATATTCCCCCGATCTTCCGGGGCTCTCCCGCGCTGTTCCTGTATGTCGGGCTGATTTCACTCGGCTTTCTGGGCTTTACCGGGACGTCTCTTTTCCAATAATTCTTTCTCAAGGAGGCCGCCATGGCGAAAACTCCCAAGCCCGAACGGGCGCTCAAGCCCTCGCAGCGCGAGGCGATCACAGGGTTCTCCGCCCGCTTCGGCACAGAGCCCACATATGAGGAACGCGCCCGCAAAAAGCGCCTGATCACGGCGATCCTGATCGCGATAGGCGTCGTGCTGCTGATCGCCGTCGGCTTTTTTGTGACGGACGTGCTGCTGCGCATCACGGAGCAGCCGATCGACGACGAGGCGGAAGCGCTGCTGCTGCCCGTTCACAGTTTCCTGCAAAGGATTTGACAACATGGAATTTATCCCGTTCAATTCACGGTATACGTATCATAAATCCCCGTTCGGCGCCGTGCCGGCCGGGCAGACGGTCACCTTTCGCATCGTTCTGCCCCGCGCCTTCGGCTGCACGGGCGCAAGCCTGATCGTCAGCGCGGAAAGCGGACACACTGAGATGGCGGCCATGCGCTGGGAACGCATGGAGGGCACGGCGGAGGAATGGTGGACCGTTCAGTTCACCCCGCGCACGCCCGGCCTTTACTGGTATCATTTCGCGCTCGCGCAGCGGGACGGCGGCAGCCTGATCACGCGCTTTGCCTGCGGCATCGGCGAGATCTCCGGCGCGGGCACCAGCTTCCAGCTGACCGTCTATGATCCCGCGTTTCAGACGCCGGATTGGTTCAAAGGCGGCGTGCTGTATCAGATTTTCCCCGACCGCTTCTGCGCCTCCGGCGCGCCGAAAACCGGCGTGCCTGCCGGGCGCGTGCTGCGCCGGGACTGGGGCGGTCAGCCGCTCTGGGAGCCGGACGACGACGGAAAGATCCACCGCTATGATTTCTTCGGCGGCGATCTGCGCGGCATTGCGGAAAAGCTGCCCTATCTGCAGTCCCTGGGCGTGACGGCGATTTATCTCAACCCGATCTTCGAAGCGGAATCCAACCATCGCTATGATACGGGGGATTACGAAAAGATCGACCCGCTGCTGGGCGACAAAGAGGACTTCGAGGCGCTCTGCGCGGCGGCGGAAAAAGCGGGCATCGGCATCCTGCTCGACGGCGTATTCAGCCACACGGGCGCGAACAGCAAATATTTCAACAAGGACGGGCGCTACTCCACGGTCGGCGCCTATCAGGGGAAGGACTCCCCGTATTTCGACTGGTACCGGTTTATCGACTATCCCGAGGAATACGACTGCTGGTGGGGCGTGGATATCCTGCCGGAGATCGACGAGGAAAACGCGGACTATATCGCCTATATGGCGGGCAAAAACGGCATTCTGCGGCGCTGGCTGCGCGCAGGCGCGCGGGGCTGGCGGCTGGATGTGGCCGACGAGCTGCCCGATCGCTTCCTCGACGCGCTGCGCACGGCGGTCAAGACGGAACAGCCGGACGCGCTGATCATCGGCGAGGTCTGGGAGGACGCGTCCAACAAAATCAGCTACGGGCAGCGGCGGCGCTATCTCGGCGGCGCGCAGCTCGACACGGTGATGAATTATCCGTTTGCGGCGCGGCTGATCGACTTTGCGGTCACCGGCATTGCGGAAGGCTTTCACGACGCGATCCAGGAGATCTGCGAGAATTATCCGAAGCCGGCGGTGGACTGCCTGATGAATCATATCGGCACGCACGACACCTGCCGCATTCTCAACCGGCTGGCTACCCATGACAGTTACGAATCCACCGAGCGCGACCGTTACGCCGGCGGGCTCGACGCCGCGGAACGCGCGGAAGGCGTGCAGCTGCTGAAAATGACGGCGGCCGTGCAGTTCACGCTCCCCGGCGTGCCGAGCATTTATTACGGCGACGAGGCCGGGCTGGACGGCGGCGAGGATCCCTTCAACCGCGGCTGCTATCCGTGGGGGCGGGAGGATCCGGAGCTGCTGGCGTGGTACCGCGCGCTCGGCGCGCTGCGCAGAGCGCACCCGGTCTATATCGACGGCGATTACGTGCCGGTTTCCGACGCGCTGGGCTGCATTGCCTTTGAGCGCCGCGGGCGGGGCGAGCGGCTGCTGACCGTCGCCAACCGCAACGAGCACGCGATCGTCTACTGGCTGCCGGATTACGGCTACACCGCGCTGCTCGGCGGCGAGGTGCGCGGGCGCGAGCTCTATCTGAAAGCGAAAAGCGCGGCGGTGCTTGCGTTTCAGGCGCCGCAGGAACAAAACTAACAATTAAGAAAAGCAGAGGGCGGCATCATGGCGATGATTCCCCAAAAGAAAAGAGAATTTCAGACCGCGCGCGGCGCGCAGCGGGCGGCAAGGCGCAAATTCGCGCTGGTGTTTTCCGTGGCGGCCGTGCTGCTGCTGGTCGGCTCCGTGCTTGTGATCCTGCAGCGCAACGGGTTTGATTTCCGTTCGGCGGTCGGCGGCGAAGAACAGACCGAAACGCAGACGGCCGCAGAGGTGACGGAGGGGACGGTGCCCGCGGGCAAAAAGACCTTCCTGCTCTGGTGCGCGGAGAAGGATTCGGGCCGGCTGCAGGCGCTCTGGCTGGTGCGCTGCGAAATGCCCGCCCGCCGGCTGACCGCGCTTGCGCTCGCGCCGGAAACGCCCGTCGCCATGGGCGGCAAGGGGAGCACGCTGGACGATACCTTCGTTTCCGGCGGCGCCCGGGCGCTGCGGGATGCGGTGCAGGCCATGCTCGGCACGCCGATCGACCGTTACGTCGGCGCGTATGAAACCGGCCTGATCAATATGGTCAATTATATGGGCGGGCTGACCGTGGACGTCCCGGCGCAGATCAACTACCGCAGCGACACGCTCACGCTGGTGCTGGTCAAGGGTCAGCAGACGCTCAAGGGCGATTCGCTCTATAAATACTTTCAGTATCTTTCCCGCAACGGTGCCGAAGGGCGCGCGCAGCTGACGCAGGCGATGCTGGATATCTGCGAAGGCGTCTTCCGCGCGCAGAATACCGAGAAGCGCAGCCGCATCTTTTCCAAAATGATGGGCACGCTGCAGACGGACCTGAGCATCGTCGATTATTCCTCCGATGAACGGGCGATCGTGCTGCTCACGCAGGAGGGCTTCGTGCAACGCGTGGCCGCGCCGGATCTGCAGGCGTTTCAGGAGAAGCGTTCATGACGAAGAGAAGAAAAAAACGCGGCCGGATCGTTCTCCTGCTGCTGGTGATCCTGCTGGCGGTCTACGCCGCCTCGGTCACGGGGCTGCTGACGGGGGAATACCTGACGGAATCGCCCGCGCGGCTCTCGAAAATCCCGGCGGAGGAGCTCACGGACATCGGCAGCCCTTATAAATTCTATTATCGAAAGCTCGAAACCGTGGAGCAGCATGTCTACAACCGGATCCTGAAGGACGTGTACGACATGCCGGAGGAGATCCGTGTGCCCGCCATCGACGGCACGCAGCTCGATCACGTCTTCTCCGCGCTGCTTTACGATAATCCCGATCTGTTTTTTGTCGGGCGGAAATGCACGCTGATCTCCCGCCCGATCGGCACCTACTGCGCGATCAGATATATCATCGAGCCGTCGGAATACGAGGCGCAGAAGCAGGCGCTGGACGCGGTGAAAACCAAGGTGATCGCCGCGCTGAGCGCGCCGGACGATCCGTGGCAGACGGAGCTGGAGATCCACGATTATGTGGTCCGGCACTGCAGCTATGAGATCGAGGACGGCGACCTGACCTATTCCTCGGCCTACGGCGCGCTGATCAACGGCGTCGCGGCCTGCGAGGGCTATTCCAAGGCGGCAAAGCTGTTGCTGGACGCTGCCGGGATCGAAAACGGTCTGGTCAGCGGGCAGGCGAAAAACAGCGACGGCCGCACCGGCGCGCACATGTGGAACGCGGTCAACGTCAACGGCGATTTTTATCATCTGGACTGCACCTGGGACGATCCCGTCGGCCCGGACGGCAAAGAGGTGCGCCTCTACGCGTATTTCAACCTGAACGACGAGGCCATCGGCGCGACGCACAGCGAATTCTCCTATGATTTCGGCTGTACGCAGATGAAGGAAAACTATTATATCAAGACAGGCGCCTATTTCGAAAGCTACGGCAGGGAAGACGAAGCGCGGCTTGCAACGCTGATCGCCGGCGTGCTCGCGCGCGGCGAGGATCGGATTCAGCTGCGGTTTGCAAACGCGAACGCCTATCAGACGGCCGCAAGGCAGCTTGCGAAGGAGCAGCGCATCTATGCGGTGCTGGAGGCGGCGTGCGAGCAGGCGGGGGAGTCGTTTTCCCCGAAGTCCCTGCTGTATTATAAAGATGACGAGCTGCGGATGCTCACATTCCAGCTGCGATCGGAGGAATGAGGATGGACCGAAACCGAATCGAAAACGCCGTGCGCGAGATCCTGCTTGCGATCGGCGAAAACCCCGACCGTCCCGGTCTGGAGGAAACGCCGGCCCGCGTGGCGCGGATGTATGAGGAAATCTTTGCCGGTCTGGAGGACGACCCGACCCGGCATCTGAAGTTTTTTGACGAACAGGGCAATGAGGAAATGGTAGTCGTGCGGGATATCCCGCTGTATTCGATGTGCGAGCACCATCTGATCCCGTTCATGGGCAAGGCGCATATCGCCTATATCCCGCAGAACGGCAAGGTGATCGGGCTCTCCAAGCTCGCGCGGATCGTGGATTGCTATGCCAAGCGTCCGCAGCTGCAGGAGCGCCTGACCGCACAGATCGCCGATTTCCTTTATGAACAGCTGGCGCCGCAGGGCGTGGCGGTGGTCGTGGAAGCGGAGCATCTCTGCATGACCATGCGCGGCGCGCGGGCGTCCGGCGCGCAGACCCGCACCTCGGCCCTGCGCGGCACCATGCGCAGCGACGCGCGCACCCGCGCGGAGGCGCTGGATCTGCTGACGGGAGGGAACGGATGATGCTCTGTGCGCGTGATTTCCGTTTCCCGCTCGGGAAACGCACCTATGTGATGGGTGTTCTGAATTATACGGCCGATTCCTTTTCGGACGGCGGATTATACAACACGCCGGAGGCAGCCGCGGCCTATGCGCAGGCCATGCAGGCCGCCGGCGCGGATATCATCGATCTCGGCGCGCAGTCCACGCGGCCGGACGCCGAGCTGCTCACCTGCACGCAGGAGCTCGAGCGGCTGGAGCCGGCGCTGGCAGCCCTGCGCGGCAATGTCAGCGTCCCGCTGTCGGTGGATACCTTCTACCCCGCCTGCGCCAAAGCGGCGCTGGAAAGCGGCGTCGCGATCATCAACGACATCAGCGGCGAATTCAACGGAGAAATGGCGGCGCTGGCCAAGGATTACGGCGCGGCCTACATCGTGACGCACAATCCCTGCGGCGCGGGGATGGAGGCGACCTACCCGGACGGCGTCGTCAACGCCGTGCGGCAGTTTTTCCTCGATGCGCTCAATCTGGCCGCGGAATGCGGGCTGCCGCGCACGCAGCTTTGCCTGGATATCGGGCTGGGCTTCGGCAAAAGCTATGAGGATCAGCTGACTCTCCTGCGGGAGCTGGAATGGCTGAAATTCAGCGGGGTCGCGCTGGTGGCGGCCGCTTCGCGCAAACGCTTCATCGGCGCGGCCAGCGGCGAAAAAAACCCGCAGAAGCGGGATCCCGGCACTGTCGCCGCCCATACGGCCGCGATCGCCGGCGGCGCGGACATCATCCGCGCGCACAATGTCGCCGCCGCCGTGCAGGGCGCCCGCATGGCAGACGCGATCTACAGGAGTTAGAAATTAGGAATGAACTGTTCCTCGTAGGGAATGCTGCCCGCGGCATTCCGCGCGGCGGTACGCCGCGAAGCATCTCAAACAAGACCAATGGCGACGCACAACACGGCCTTCCCCTCGAGGGGAAGGCGATTCGAGGGCTGCCGGCGGCGTTTGAGAAGGCTTCTCCTTGAGGAGAAGCTGTCGCCGCAGGCGACTGATGAGGTGGGATCATGAACAAAACCAACAATCCCCGCTTGACGCCTTATGCGCAAAAACTGCGGCGGGAAATGACAAAGGAAGAACGCCGTCTTTGGTATGAGTTTCTGAAAGATTTGCCGGTCACGGTCAACCGACAGAAAGTGCTTGGCCGTTACATTGCAGATTTTTATTGTGCAGCTGCAAAGCTGATTATCGAAGTTGACGGGACACAGCATTTTGAAGACGCCGGTTTGGCAGCAGATCAAGTTAGAGACGCTTATTTTTCCGAATTGGGTCTGCAGGTGCTGCGATATCCGAATAACGAGGTCAACGAGAATTTTGAGGGCGTTTGTGAAGATATATTGCTGCATCTGAGAGATCACCTCATCCGACCTCGCTGACGCTCGGCCACCTTCCCCTCGAGGGGAAGGCGATTCGAGGGCTGCCGGCGGTGCGTGAGAAGGCTTCTCCTTGAGGAGAAGCTGTCACCGCAGGCGACGGATGAGGCGGAGCCGCGCCGCAACACAGGCCAATGGCGACGCAGGGGATGGCCTTTGCAGAAGAAACCATCTATTCAGTTCAGAATTGCGTAAATGATCTCATTTTTTTGAAAAAGGCAGGGATGACATTTGCAGGATCGTATTCTGATTCACGGCCTGCGCGTGTTTGCGTATCACGGGGTCAATCCCGAGGAGAAGCAGGATGGGCAGCCGTTCATTTTCGATATCGAAGCCGATGCGGATCTGCGCGTCGCCGGTCAGACCGACCTGCTGTCGGATACCGTCAGCTATGCGCAGATCATCAAGGAAACCGTGCACACGGCGACCGTGCAGTCCGATAATCTGCTCGAGCGCGTGGCGCAGCGGGTGGCCGACGCGCTGTTTGCCCGCTTTGACGCGCTGACTGCGCTGCACATCACGCTCAAAAAACCCGAAGCGCCGATCCGCGCCGATTTTGACTGGGTCGGCGTCGAGATTTTCAGAACGCGGGAGGAGACCGGCAATGGCTGAGGCTGTGATCGCGCTCGGCTCCAATCTGGGGGACCGTGCGGGCAATCTGCGCGCGGCGGTGCAGGCGCTGGACGCCCTGCCGCAGACGGCTGTGCTGCAGTGCTCCGGCGTCTATGAAACCGCGCCGGTGGACTGCGCGCCGGGCGACGGCGATTATCTCAACGCCGCGGTGCGCCTGGAAACGGCAATGCCCCCCGCGCTGCTGCTCGGGGCCTGCCTGGGCATCGAAGCGTCGCAGGGGCGGCAGCGTCCGTTTCGCAATGCGCCGCGCACGCTGGATCTGGATCTGATCCTGTATGAAGGGGCTGCGCAGACCGATCCGTGGCTGACCGTGCCGCATCCGCGGGCGGCAGCGCGGGCATTTGTGCTCGTGCCGCTGTGGGAGCTCTATCCCGACGGCGCGGCCCCGGGTTTTCCGCTGCCGGCAGTGCCGGCGGACGCCGCCGACGGCGTGCGGCGGACGGATCTTCAATTGAGGTGAACACCATGGAACTTTGCGACACCTGTGCGTTTTTCGATTATGACGAGGAGCAGGACTGCAACGTCTGCACCGTCAATCAGGATGAAGACGATCTTTACCGCTTTCTTGCCGGCGGCGGTCGGGAATGCCCGTATTACCGGGCATATGACGAGTATAAGATGGTCCGCAGGCAGAATTGACCCGGAAGGAGCGACAACGGCATGAGCAAACAGAAAAAAGACGAACGCAAAACGCAGGCGGCGGCACGCGCGACGGAGGAAAAGCGCCTGCGCACGCTGCGGATAATCCTCGCGGCGGTGCTGGCCGTCGCCGTGGTGATCGGCGCGGCGTTCGGCATCCGCGCGCTGGTCCGGCGGCATGGCGGCACGGCAACGGAGCCGACCCGCGCGAGCGACACGCCGACCGGTCTGCCGGAGGATATGGAATCCGCCGATTACACTTACGTCGATTATAAAGGCATGCAGATGCCGGCCGTGTTTGCCGCGCTGATGCAGGAGGGCGATACCCTGCGCGCCGCGCTCTGCAAGGAGGGCGTCGTGATGAAGGTCGGCGAGCGCGAGATCTCTCAGACGGAATTTGAAATGTATTATTACGATCAGTACCGCAAGACGAAAAAGACCGCCGAGAGCACCCTTTCCACCTACGGGCAGAACCGCAGCGGCTTTGATCCGGAAAAGATGCCCGGCGATCAGTATCAGTCCGGCTCGACCACCTGGGAAACCTATTTCCGGCAGGAGGCGGCCAAGCAGCTGCGCTATGAAGCGAGCTGCTATGAAATGGCCATGCAGGCGGGCACGAAGATGAATGATTACGGCGTTTCCACCCTGCAGCAGCGCATCGACGCCTCCCGTCTGCAGGCGGAGCTCGAGAAGTGCGACGAGGATACGCTGTTTCGCAATTATTACGCCGGCACGCAGGTCACCGCAACGCTTTATTACACCCGCCTGATCATGAACGCGATGACCAGCGCGTTTCAGGATCAGTGGTCGGGAACCTATGCCGACGGTCTGACGCAGGCGCAGCTGCAGGCCGCCTTTGACAAGGATCCGCACAAATACCAGGCGATCGATGCCCGGATCTACATGATCGAGGATCAGGATGCGCTCGGGGAAGCCGCGAAGGTGCACAACGAGAAGGAGCTGATCGCGTTCGCGCAGAAATACCATCCGGTCAAGGACGTCGACATGACGATGTTCACGGATTTCTACTGCACGCGCTATTCGATCGTGGACGACACCTACGGCGAAGTCGTTTCGAACTGGCTCTTTGACGACAGCCGCGAGATCGGCGTGTGCGGCCTGCTGGACGACGGACTGTTCCATTATCTGGCCGTTCCGCTGAGCAAGCCCTATCTCTCCACGAGCGTCGACGCGGAGCTGATGGCCTTCGATTTCATGAAAGAAAATGAAGCGTCCGTCGCGGAGATGCAGGAGAAGGCGGAGGCCTTCCGCGATCAGGTGGCGGCCGCCGGCGGGACCGCCGAGGCGTTTGAGTCGACGGCGCTCGAAAACGGCGAAGCCGAGGCTCGCAACACCGTTTCCATTCTGGATTTCACCGAATACGGGCCGGCGGGTTATCTGTTTGACCCGGCGCGCAAGCCGGGCGATATGACCGTGATCAAGCAGGAGGATTATTATCTGGTCGCCATGTTCGTGCAAAAGAACGCGGATGATTTCGACTGGATCGACGAAGTAAAGTCGGAGCTGGTCACCGCCGGATGGGAACAGGCGGAAAGCGACTTTGAAGAGGAAAACGTCGGCAAGCTCAACGACCGGGTGGCAGACGCGGCGGTTTCCGCCGTGAACGCCCGCCTGGCGCAGGAAATGAAAAACAGCTGAGGAGGCGGCAGATGCAGCGAAACTTTGACGCGGTGCTGTTTGATTTTGACGGCACAGTCGCGGATACGGGCGCGGGCATTTTTGCCTCGGCTGCCCATGCGGCCGAAACGCTCGGCTTCCCGCCGCCGACGGCGGCGCAGCTGCGCAAATTTGTCGGCCCTCCGCTGCTGGATTCCTTTCAGTCGCTGCTGGGCATGACCCCGGCGCAGGCGCAGGAAGCCGTGACCGCCTACCGCAGTTATTATGAAGCGCACGCGATCTTTCGCCTGACGCTGTATCCCGGCATGCGGGAGACGCTCGCCGCGCTCCATGCCGCCGGCGTGCGCGTCGTGATTGCCAGCTCCAAGCCGGAGCGCTTTGCCCGGCGGATCACGGAGCACCTCGGCCTCACGCCGCTGATCGATGACTTTGCCTGCCCGCGGGATGACCGGGTGCATGAAGATAAGGAAATGCTGATCAACCGCGCCCTGCGGCAGGGCAGCGTCGAAGCGGCGCGCGCGGCCATGGTCGGCGACCGGAGCTATGATATGATCGGCGCGGTGCGCGCCGGCGTGACGGCGATCGGCGCGGCCTACGGCTACGGCGGCGCGGAAGAGCTGCTGGCCAGCGGCGCGGCGCTGCTGATTGACAGCCCGGCGGCCTTGCTGCCGCTGGTCGGGGTTGCGCCGTGCGCGGCGGACTAACCGAACATAGAAAAGGGGAGAGAGTATGAAAACGAAAAAGCAAAGCGGACGCCGTCTGTCGATCGATCTGATTGCGCTGGCGGTGCTGGCGCTGATGATCGTCTTTTCCGTGCTGCGGCCCGGCATCGCGCCGGAGGGCTATGTGCCCGGCACGTTTGCGACCGTTTGCGCGCTGCTGCCGCCCGTGGTGGCGATCACGCTGGCGTTTCTGACGAAGGAAGTGTATGCCTCGCTGTTCGTGGGCATCGTTGTCGGCGCGTTTCTTTACAGCGGCGGCAACGCGGAGCTGGCGCTGAACACCATGCTGTTCCATGAAGAAGCGGGTCTGATCGCGGGGATCGCGAATCCGTCGCACGCGGCAATTCTGGTCTTTGTGACGCTGCTGGGCACCCTTGTGGTGCTCATGAACCGCTCCGGCGGCGCGGCCGCCTTCGGCCGCTGGGCGTCCCGCCGGATCAAAACCCGCGCCGGCGCGCAGCTGGCGACGATGCTCATGGGCGTTCTGATCTTTGTGGACGACGGCTTCAACTGCATGACGGTCGGCTCGGTCATGCGGCCGATCACGGACGGCCACAAGGTTTCCCGCGCGAAGCTGGCCTATCTGATCGACGCGACCGCCGCGCCGATCTGCATCATCGCGCCGATCTCCTGCTGGGCGGCCGCGGTTTCCTACGCGGTGCCGGAGGAGATGGAGATCAACGGCTTTCAGATGTTCATCCGCACCATACCTTATAATTTCTATGCGCTGGCAACGCTTGCCATGGTGCTGCTGCTGACGGTGCTGCGTTTCGATTACGGCAAGATGAAGCTGCATGAGGCGAACGCCGCCAAGGGGGATCTGTTCACCTCCGGCGAGGCGCCCTATTCGGAGGAGCAGATGCAGACGCCCGCCGAAAACGGCAGGATCTCCAATCTGGTGATCCCCGTGGTCACGCTGATCGTCACCTGCATCCTCGGCATGCTCTACACCGGCGGCTGGTTCCGCGGCGTCGGACTGATCGCGGCCTTTGCCGATGCGGATTCCGCGCGCGGGCTCGTGATGGGCACGCTCGTGACCGTGCTGATCACCTTCTGGCTGTATCTGCGCCGGGGCGTGCTCTCCTTCAAGGATTTTATGAGCAGCTTTCCGGCGGGCTTCCGCTCGATGTGCGCGCCGATGATCATTCTGATCCTTTCGTGGAATCTTTCCGGCATGACCGGGCTGCTCGGCGCGGCGGACTTCGTCCACGGGGTTGTGGAATCCTCGGCCGCAGCGCTGCAGATGCTGATTCCCGCCGTCGTGTTCCTGTTCTCCGTGTTTCTGGCGTTCTCCACCGGCACGAGCTGGGGCACCTTCACGATCCTGATCCCGATCGTCTGCGCCGTGTTTCCCGCGCAGGCGGAAATGCTTACGCTCTCCATTGCCGCGTGCCTGGCCGGTGCGGTCTGCGGCGATCACTGCTCCCCGATTTCGGACACGACCATCATGTCCTCGGCGGGCGCGCAGTGCAACCATCTGAATCATGTTTCCACGCAGATGCCCTATGCCATGACGGCGGCCGCCGTGAGCGCGGTCGGCTATCTGCTGGCGGGCGTGATCTGCTATTATACCGAAAACGCGCTGGCGGTGCTTGCGCTGCCCGCCGTGCTGCTGCTGCTTGCCGCCGTGCTGCTGCATGCACGCCGCCGCGCGGACAAACGCGCGTGAAAACAGACGGAGGTTCCATGAAAAAGGTGCTCAAAATGCTGTTGATTCTGTGCCTGATCGCCGCTGTCTGCGGCGGTCTGCTGCTGGGCGGCAGCGCCTTTGTCAAGGCGAAGGCCCGCCCTTATATTCTTGACCCCGACGCCGTTGAATCGGGGTATGACTGCATTCTCGTGCTCGGCTGCGGCGCGCGCGGCGGTGTGGCGAGCCCGATGCTGACCGACCGGCTGCTGCGCGGGATCGAGCTGTATGAAGCCGGGGTCGCGCCCAAGCTGCTCATGAGCGGCGACCACGGGCAGAAGGAGTATGACGAGGTCAACGTCATGAAGGATTTCGCGATCGAGCACGGCGTGCCGAGCGGCGACGTCTTCATGGACCACGCGGGCTTCTCCACCTATGAAAGCATGGTGCGCGCGCAGCAGGTGTTTCAGGTGCAGCGCGTGCTGATCGTCACGCAGGGCTACCACCTTCCCCGCGCGGTCTATGACGCGCGGCGGCTGGGGCTGGAGGCCGACGGCGTCGCGGCGGACCTGCGCGCGTATGCCGGGCAGACCTACCGCGATCTGCGGGAGGTGCTCGCGCGGGATAAAGATATCCTGTGGACGACCTTCCGGCCGGCGCCGACCTATCTGGGCGAGGCGATCCCCATCAGCGGGGACGGCGATCAGACCAACGACCGCGCATCCGTGTGATCCGGGGCGCGGAAGATTTTTCAGGAAATTTGAAAAAGGGCTTGACATTTGCCGTGGGGTTTGTTATAATTCATCCCGCAGTTGCGGATGTAGCTCATCTGGTAGAGCGCCACCTTGCCAAGGTGGAGGTAGCGAGTTCGAGCCTCGTCATCCGCTCCAGTCATCCCCGCCGATCGGCGGGGATTTTTCTGTTTTCCGCAGGCCCGGAATTCCGCGGGCTGTCTTGACAAGCAAAAAAAACAAAGTATAATAGAACTGTGAAAGTTTACCTACATCCCGGAAACGGAGGTTGTTCTATGAAACGATTGCAACGCGCGCTGGCGCTCCTGCTGGCCGTTCTGATGCTCGTGTCCTTCGCCGCCTGCGGCACGAAGACGACGGACCCCGACGTGACCGAACCGACCACCAGCGACGAGCGGACCTATAAAACGCCGATCGCCGTGCCCGACGGGGTGCTGAATCTCGGCATCGCCAAGCTGCGCACCGACCGCAGCTACGCCTTCGATGTGAAGACCTGCTCCACGGCGGAGGAGACCGCCGAGCAGCTGCGCAGCGGCGCGGCGTCGATCGCCATCCTGCCGCCGGCGCTTGCGCTGCAGCTGTATGAAGAAACGGACGGCGCGGTGCAGATGCTGGCCGTCACGACGCAGAGCGTCTTTTATGTCGTTGAAAACGGCGAAACGGTGAAGGCGGTCGAGGACCTCAAGGGCAAAACCGTGGTTGCGACCGGCGAGCAGACGGACGACGGCAAAATGCTGCTTGCCCTGCTGCGGATGCAGGGGCTCGATCCCGAACAGGACCTGACGATTCAGTATCTGGAGTCGCAGGATGCGCTGACCGAGGCGGCGCTCAGCGGCGAGGAAGGCATCTGGCTGATGAGCGAGCCGTATGCCGGGCGCGCCTGCGTGGAATCCGAAGCGCTGCGCATCGCGCTGGATCTGAACGTGCTGCCCGAGGAAGCGCCCACGCCCGCACAGGGGTGTCTGGCCGTGCGCAAGGATTATATTCAGGCGCATCCGGCGGAGCTGGAGGAATTCCTCACCTACTATGAAGTGTCGGTCAATTTCGTGCAGTATAATCTGCAGACCGCCGCCGCCGTGTTTGCCGGCAACGGCTATTTCTCCTCGGCGGAATCGGCGCTCGCCGCGCTGCCGCGCATGAACATCGTCTTCCTGACCGGGGCGGAGATGCGGGCGGCCGCCGACGCCACCTTCACCATCCTGCGCGGCGCGGATGCGCTGCCGCCCGACGCGTTCTACTACGGCATATAAATTTTAGTCCCCCGGCGGAATTGGGGCTTGCATTTATGCAGAAAATATACTATACTGTCATTGTATACGGCCGTTTGACGGCGGCCGAGAATGAAGGAGGAAAAATATCATGGAAAAAAAACTGATTGCGATCCTGCTTGCGCTCACCGTTGTGGTGTTTGCATTTGCCGCCTGCGGCGACACGAAGGGCACGGAGACCACGACGGAAGCCACCGAAGCGGCGGATGTGACCACGGAAGCGCCGGTCGATGAGACCACGGCTGCCCCTGTTGTTGACGAGACCACTGCCGCGCCCGCGGATGAAACGACGGCCGCACCCGCGGAGACCACCGCTGCCGCTGCGACGACTGCCGCTGCTGCGACGACTGCCGCCGCAACGACCGAAGCTGCCGCGAAAGCCCCGCAGTCCAAGGCGGAGATCGTTGCGTATTACAACACGGCGATTAACGCTGCCAAGAAGGATTCCAAGAGCATCACATCCAATTATATGAAGCACGCCGTTGCCGGCGAAATCACCGGTATCCCCTCTGCGCTTGATTCCATTGGCCAGAAGCTGATCAAGGATAATATGGGTGAGGACGACAGCAAAACCAATGTTACCTGGAGTTCTGCTGCTGATAAAAACGCAAACTTCCCCGTCGAAGGTGAAACCTATGCCAGCAAGCTGACGGAAGCAGACGTTCAGAGCGCAACCTGCACGGAGGCCAACGGCGTCTACACCATTACCATCAAGACGGTTGCGGATCCGAAAGCAAGCAATTATACGCACGGGATGGGTCATGCGCCCAAAGCGTTCAATGTGGTGCTTCCCAGCATTATTGACGGCTATATTCCCGGCCTTGCGAAAACACTTTTCAGCGTTGGTACTGTTTCCTGCGCTTATCCGTCCAGCACGGTAAAAATCACCGTTGACGCGAAAACCGGCCATGTTAAGACAGCAAATTATTTGATGTTTTGGACGCTCTATATTCCTCTCAATAACAAGGACGTTGTTCTGCCGTTCTCTACGGAGAATGATTATACGATCAACTGGTAATTGAAGCTACTGTTTCCGGCAGCGCATTAAAGCGTTGCCGAAAACATATAAAAAGGAGATTTGTCCAACTATGAAAAAAGAGATTCTCGTTGAAACCTCCGCGCGCCACGTGCACGTTTCCCGTGAGGCGCTCGATACGCTTTTCGGCGCGGGCTATGAGCTGACCTGGAAAAAGGATCTTTCCCAGCCCGGGCAGTTTGCCAGCGAGGAGCGCGTGGCCGTCGTCGGCAGCAAGGGGCAGTTCCCCGCCGTGTCGATCCTCGGCCCCATCCGCCCCGAGACGCAGGTCGAGCTGTCGCTGACCGATGCGCGCAGCATCGGCGTGACCGCCCCCGTGCGTGAAAGCGGCGATATCGCGGGCAGCGGCGCCTGCAAGCTGATCGGCCCCAAGGGCGAGATCGAGATCGACTGCGGCGTCATCGCGGCGCAGCGTCATATTCACGCCACGCCCGAGGATGCGGAAAAATACGGTCTGAAGGATAAGCAGATCGTGGCTGTCAAGATCGATTCCGACGGCCGCAAGCTGATCTTTGACGACGTGGTCGTGCGCGTGAGCCCGAAATATTTCTGGGCGATGCACATCGACACCGACGAATCCAACGCCGCCGGCGTGAAGCCGGGCATGCTCGGCGAGATCCTCGACTGAGCGCAACCGAATTAAAAAGACCGCCGGGTCCTTCTCCGAAATGGGAAGAACCCGGCGGATTCTTTCTGTTTGGATTTATGCCTCCGGCGCGGTGCGGTCCAGCTCGTATTTCACGGTGTTGTGATAGCGGAACTGCAGGTCGGCTGTGCCCAGATCGGCAAGCGTGCCGTTGCCGGTGACCGTGGTTTTGACGTCGATGTTCTTTTCGTATTCGATCGCCGTGACCTCGTCCGTGGTCAGATCCGCGGTCAGAATGATGCGGCAGTCGCGGTAGGTCAGCGTCGGCTGCTCGGCGGTCAGATACGCGTTTGCTTTGGCGAATTCCGCCATGACGTCGTCCACGTTGCCCATGTCATAGGCCTTTTCCAGTGTCGCGGGCAGGGCGGGGCTTTTGAGCGTGAGCGTGATCGTGCGCACCTCGCCCTCATCCTTGCACGTGGCGCTCTCCACGTCGTCGAGCGTCAGCGCGCTGACATAGCTCTGCCCCTTCACGGGCAGGAACGCCGCGAGATCCTCGCCGTAGTCGAGCGACGCGCCGGGCGTGTCGAGCATATAGTTCTTCAGCCCTTCCACGGCGGCGGCCACATAGGCGTTTTCGCTGTAGGGCAGGCTGTTCCCCTCGGCGTCCTCCGCCTTGGAGATCGATTTGCCCTGCGACATGTTGACGGCGGCCTTGACGCCCTTGACCTCGTTGATGTGCAGGTTGAAATATTCAAAGATCGTTGCGGTGTTCTGCGCGAGCTGTGCGGGCGTGTAGTCCGTTTCGGTGACGGTGTGGCTTTCCTCGTCGTAGCCGATCGTCACGTCCGTGGGCAGCGGGGTCTTGACAAAGACGGTGGTCGTTTCCTCCTCCTCCGTCGCGCCGCAGCCGGCAAAGGCAAACAGCAGGCCGAAGGTCAGCAGGAGAGCGAGAGCGGTGCAGAGCGCTTTTTTCATTCCGGTTGCCTCCTTAAAAATCGAAGCCTTTTTCGTCAAACAGGAACAGGGTCTCCAGACAGATATCCACGCCGGCCTCCAGCGTTTTCATATCGAGATTTTCCCAGGTGTCCAGCCGGGTGTGATAGTACCGCGCGGGTGCGGGGTCCATGGCGGCGAAGCAGGTGGCTTCCAGCCCGCCCTGGGTGATGGCGGCAGCGTCGCTCGAGCCGAAGCTGACGGTTTTGTAGGGCAGCTCGTAGCCGGCGATTTTTGCGCCTTCGGCCAGCAGGGCGGAGGCTTTTTTGCCGTTGCGCACCGTGCCGGTCATATCCTTGTGATAGACGGCCATATAGTCGAAATCGCGCACGGTGTCCAGACCGATGAAAACGGTTTCGACGTCCTTTTCGGCCAGGATTTCCTTCGCGTGCGCCTTGCAGAAGGCTTTCGCGCCGCGCAGGCCGGCTTCCTCCGCGCCGGTGCAGACCACCCAGACCTCGGTGTTTTCAAAGCGGATGTCGTGATCGTTCAGGAAGCGCGGCACCGCCATGGAGCAGTAGCAGCCGGTCAGATTGTCGTTTGCGCCCTCGACCGGACGCTTCGGGTTGTAGAACAGCAGGTTGAGCAGGAAGACCGGCACGAAGCAGGCGCAGACAATGGAAAGGATCCATACAACGCGGCTCTGCTCCGGCGCGATCCCGCGGATCTGAAACGCCAGCGCGGTGATCAGCACGCCCGTGGTCAGCACCAGCCCGAGCAGGCCGAAAATGATGACGGGCAGCAGCAGCTTCGGGCCGCCCCAGTAGGTGAACTGCCATTCCATGGCGCTGTCCGCGTGACCGGAGAAGATGATGCGGCGTTTCGTTTCGCCCGCCGCCTTGCGCACGCCGATCACATTGTGCGAGGTGGCCTTTTTCGCGAAGGGATCCAGCGTCTGCTTATAGAAAAGGAATTCCGTGATCACAAAGAACAGGCACAGCAGCATGATGCCGGTGCCCACGCCGAGCAGGATATAGGTCAGCAGTTTCGGGTCGATATAGGCGGTCAGATAGCGCGGCAGGAAATGCGCCGCGAAGAGCAGCAGCACGCCGAGCACGCCGCTCACCACAGCGAGCTGGACCCAGCCCATGAAGGCGCGGGGATGCAGCGTGAATGCCTCCATCCGGACCTCGTCGCAGCTCTCGCGCAGGTCCTCCGCCATGCGGTTCTGCGCTTCCAGCTCCGCTTCCGTTCCGGTCAGCCGGGGGCCGACCTCCTTGCACATTTTTTTGATGGCCCGCGCAGCATAGTTGGTATACATGCGCCGCTCGGAGGGGTAATTCTTTACGCTTTCGCTTGCTTTCAAAACAGCAACACGTCCTTTCCTTATGTTTTTCTATCTCAAAAGAATTGTGAATTTTTTATAAAAACTGCCCCCGGCGTTTGACAATTCGGCCGAACGGGTATAGAATAGGGGAGGCCAAAGGGGGCGGACAGATGAAAAAAGTATGGACAGTTGTAACGGCGTTCATTATTTCAATCATTTTGATTGTTGTGACCGGTGTCATTCTGCTTGTGCGGTTCCACGTGAAGAAATTGCCGGAAAACATCATCAGCACGACGGCTGACGCGCGCAGCTATCAGGAAACAGAACCGACAGGGGAAACCGTGTTCAGCGAGGTGACGACGCTGCTGCGCGAAACCGCGCAGGAGAGCTCCACCTCCGCCCTTCCGCCGGAGATGACGGACGGTACGCTGCCGCCGCGGACCACGCAGGCGACGGGAACCACGAAAGCGCCGGAAACCACGACCAAAAAGTCGCGCCAATCAAACAAAGATGCTTCCGCAAAGGAGACGACGACCGCTGCGCCGTCCACCGGAAAACCGGCCGGGACGACGACAACCACGCAGAAGGCCGTGCCCGCGGGCGCCAAGGGCAAGCAGGTGCTGGACTATGAATATGCCTATGCTGGCTATCAGCCCTATTATGCCGATATGACCGTGCCCTGGAATCTGATTCTGGTCAACCGCGATTATATTCTGCCGGATGATTTTGAGGTAAAGCTCGCGTCGATCGAGAGCTATGACGACAACCCGCAGAAGATGGATTACCGCGCGGCGCCGCACTATAACGAAATGTTTGACGCGGCGGCGAAGGATGGCATCTATCTTTACGCCATTTCCGGTTACCGCTCCGTCACGCGCCAGCGCAACAACTTTGAGCGCAAGATCCAGTATTACCGCGATCAAGGCTACAGTAAGGTGGAGGCCACGCAGATGGCGGCCCGCATCATCCTGCCGCCCGGCACGAGCGAGCACAACGCCGGCCTTGCGGTGGACATCCTGAGCCTCGAGCAGAGTTTCGAGAACACCAAGGAATTCCGCTGGCTGAGCGCGCACGCGCATGAATACGGCTTCATCCTGCGCTATCCGAAGGATAAAGAGGACGTCACGAAGATCATCTATGAGCCGTGGCACTACCGCTACGTCGGCGTGGAGACCGCCAAGAAGATCAAGGCCAGCGGCCTGTGCTACGAGGAATACCTCGGCATGGCGTGATCAGACGCGGTGCGAGTTTTCGGGCTCGCCGCCCTCGGTGATGTTTTCACGCCGCAGCACGACGATCACCGTGCGCAGCAAAATTTTAAGATCGAGCAGAAGGCTCCGGTTTTCGACATACTCTTTGTCGAACCGGGCCTTTTCTTCTGCGCCGAGCGCGTCGCGCCCGTTGATCTGCGCGAGTCCCGTCATGCCGGGACGCACGACGTAAACGCCGTATTCGGCGCGCAGCTGACGGATTTCCCGCTCCTCGGGAATCAGCGGCCGCGGCCCCACGAAGCTCATATCCCCGCGCAGGATGTTCCACAGCTGCGGCAGCTCGTCCAGACTGGTTTTGCGCAGCAGCCGGCCGCTTGCGGTGATCTGCGACTGCGATTCGCGCAGCTCCTCGGTCGCGGCGTTGCGGGTATCCTTGCGCATCGTGCGGAACTTATAAATATAAAACAGCTTGTTGCCCCGGCCGACCCGGTATTGCCGGAAAATCACCGGCATGCCGTCGTCGATCAGGATCATCAGTGAAATCAGCAGCAGCAGCGGCGAAAGCAGCAGAAGCAGCAGCAGACTTGCCGTGAAGTCAAAGGCTCGTTTCAAATGAAGATCACCTCAAAGGATTATTGCGCCGGGCACTGCGGTCATGCAGCAGCGGATCATCCAGCAGCACGGCGCGCACGGGCGCGCCCTCCAGCCCTTCCAGCTTGATCGGCGGGGCGAACAGGAAATAGTCGCCCGGCGCGACCTCGGTCAGGTCCAGCCCTTCCAGGATGGCGACGCCGTTCTGAAGAAACGCCTTGTGCGGCGCGGCCTCATTGTTGGCGCAGCCGACGGAAAGTGAATCCGTGCCGATCAGCAGCAGACCGCGGGCGGCCAGCTCCTGCGCGGCGGAATCCATGAAGAATGCCCGGCCGCCGCCTTTAATCAGCAGCCGGCTGCAGTCGGAGGGAAAGCGGCGGTCCACCGCGTCCCCCGTGATCACGCCCGGCGGCGCTTCGAGCACCCGGCAGGGGCCGATGAACGCGCGCAGGGCCAGCTCGTCCACGGCGGCGCCGTCCGCAAAGAAATGCAGGGGCGCGTCCGCGTGGGTCGCGGTGTGCACGCAGGCGGTAATTGCCGAGAGGTTGTAGCCGTCGCCGTTTTCAAAGGAAGCGAGCTGCGTCACCGTCGGCGCGGGATCGCCCGGATACACCGCCGTCGAAAAAAAGCCGCGGGAAATATCGATCAGGTTCATTTTTATCGTTCCTAATTATTCAGCGTTTTTCTTGAGTGATTCCATCTTGAGATAGGCGTTGATGAATCCATCAAGCTCGCCGTCCATGACGGCGTTGATGTTGCCGTTTTCAAAGCCGGTGCGGTGGTCCTTGGCCAGCGTGTAGGGCATGAACACATAGGAGCGGATCTGGCTGCCCCAGGCGATTTCGCGCTGTTCGCCCTTGATATCGTCGATCTTGTCCAGATGCTCGCGTTCCTTGATCTCGATGAGCTTGGATTTGAGCATTTTCATGGCGACCTCGCGGTTTTGATGCTGGCTGCGCTCCACCTGGCAGGCGCAGACGATGCCCGTCGGGATGTGCGTGATGCGCACGGCGGAGGAGGTCTTGTTGACCTTCTGGCCGCCCGCGCCGCTGGAGCGGTAATAATCCACGCGCAGGTCGTCGGGATTGATCTCGACCTCCACGGTGTCGTCGATTTCGGGCATGACCTCCAGCGAAGCGAAGGAGGTGTGGCGGCGGCCGGAGGCGTCAAACGGCGAAATGCGCACCAGACGGTGCACGCCCATCTCGCTCTTGAGATACCCGTAGGCGTTTTCGCCCTCCACGCGCAGCACGGCGGATTTGAGGCCCGCTTCATCGCCGTCGAGGAAGTCGATCATCGTCACCTTGAAATCGTGCTTCTCGCCCCAGCGCTGATACATGCGCACGAGCATCTGCGTCCAGTCCTGCGCTTCGGTGCCGCCGGCGCCGGCGTGGAAGGTCAGCAGCGCGTTTTTCGCGTCGTATTCGCCGCTGAGAAGCGTGCTGAGCGTCATGGCGTCCAGCTTCTGCACGAAGGCGTCGACGCTGGATTTGCATTCCTCAAACATATCGGGATCTTCTGCCTCGTCCGCCAGCTCGATGAGCACGAGCGCGTCGTCGTATTCGTTTTTGAGCGCCTGATAGGCGCCGACCTTGTTTTTCAGCTGGCTGATGCGCTGCTGCACCTTCTGCGAACGCTCCAGATCGTTCCAGAAGCCGTCCTCGGCGGTCTGCGCCTCCAGATCGGCGATCTCCGTCTGCATTGCGTCCAGACCCAGCGCGTCGCGCAGCTGCCCGAGCTTTTCTTCATAGTCCGTCAGGGAGAGCCGCAGCTCTTCATATTGCAACATAGTCGTTCTCCTTAAAACTGCATTCTGTGATTTCAGTATGGCGCGCGCAGGTTTCAAACATACCCGCAGCTCCATGAACATAGTATAACACCCTACATTATACTGAAAACTCCGGGAAAAGTAAAGTTTTTCTATTTATTTTTTAAATTTTTGTTGTTTCAATTGCTTTTCCGTGAAAAATAAGGTAAGATAGGGAACACAGGCAGAACGGCTGCGCGCTGTCTGCCGCCCGGTCGGAACGCCGGAGGAGCAAGGGAGTGATTCCATGAACTATCAGAACAGCCGCTGCCCGGTCTGCGGTCAGCCGCTGCTTGAAACGGAGGATGTGGTCGTCTGTCCGGAGTGCGCAACGCCGCAGCATCGCGCCTGCTGGATGCAGAACGGCTGCTGCGCCAACGCGTCGCTGCACGGCACGGACTTTGTCTGGCGACCGGATGCGGATGCGCAGCCCGCGCAGGATCCCCGCGACGCGGCGGGCGACGCCGTGATCTGCCCGAATTGCGGCAGCGAGAATCCGAAGGATGCGCTGCACTGCGGCAACTGCGGCGCCCTGTTCGGCGAAACCGGACCGCGCGTCTGCCCTTACTGCGGGCGGGAGAATGACGACGACGCCCTGCACTGCAAATACTGCGGCGCGCCGCTGACCCTCGCCGCCGGGATGCCGTTTTATCGCGGCGATCCGAATGCAGGTGGCATGCCGTATGATGAAAATGAAAGGATCGGCGAGCATTCCGCCGCGGAGCTGGCCGCGTTTGTGCAGCAGTCCGCCCCGCGCTATCTGCAGAAGTTCCGGCGCTTTGCCGACGGCAAGACGCTCTCCTTCAACGGGGCGGCGCTGTTCTTTACCCCGTTCTGGTTCTTTTACCGCAAGCTCTATAAAGCCGGCATCGTATTCCTGCTGCTGATTGCGGTGATCCCGCTGCTGACCGTCAGTCTGCAGCAGCAGATCGTCGAAGCCGTGACGCCTTATTATGAGGCGCTGAACGGCGACACGCAGCCTTCCGACGAGGAAGCGATGCGCATGCTGACCGAGATCGGCGAAAAAACGGCCCGGCCGATGTCGATCATTCTGGGCATCCATGCGGTGATTCACCTGATCGGCGCGCTGACGGCGGACCGGATCTACTATAAAAAGATTCTGTCCGACCTGTCGCTTCTGCGCGAGCAGGGGGTGGAGGAAATGACCGGTCGCTTCCTGATTGCGCGGCGCGGCGGCGTTTCGATTCTGAACTTCCTGCTCAGTCTGCTGTCCATGGAGCTCGTTTCCCAGATGCTGTATTCTCTGGCGGATGCGATCGCATCCAGATTATAATAAACAGGAGGTTCCTCTGATGCAGAAAAAAGTGAAAAAAGCGATTATCCCGGCCGCCGGTCTCGGCACGCGCGTGCTGCCCGCCTCCAAAGCGGTGCCCAAAGAGATGCTCAATATTGTGGACAAGCCCGCCATTCAGTACATCGTGGAAGAAGCGGTCGCCGCCGGGATCGAGGATATCCTGATCATCACCAACCGCGGCAAGGGCGCGATCGAGGATCATTTCGACCATGCCTTCGAGCTGGAGACGCAGCTGCGCGGCAACGCCGCCAAGGCGAAAATCTATGAGGACGTCAAGGCCTGCGCGGATCTCGCGAATATTTATTTCATCCGGCAGAAGGAGACACGCGGTCTTGCGCACGCGATCCTTGCGGGCAAATCCTTTGTGGGCGACGAGCCTTTTGCCGTGCTCTACGGCGACGACGTGATCATCAACAACGAAAAACCGGCCATCGGTCAGCTGATCGATTGCTACGACCGCACCGGCAAGGCGATCGTCGGCGTCAACGCCGTGCCGCGCGACCGCATCCATCTCTACTGCACGCTGGACGTTTCCCCCATCGAGGGCGAGACCCGCGCGATGAACTGCAGCCGTGTGATTGAAAAGCCGACGGAGGATCAGATTCTCTCGCTTTATTCCATCCTCGGCCGCGTTGTTCTGCCGCCGGACGCCTTTGCGCGCATCGAAAAAGGCATCGCCGCGAGCCCGGACGAAAAGGAATTCTATCTCACCGACACCTTCACCGATTACGGTGCGGAAGACAAGCTGATCGCCTATGACTTCGAGGGCAGGCGCTACGATATGGGCAACAAGCTCGGCATCCTGCAGGCGAACTGCGAGGTCGCGCTCAGCCATCCGGAAATCGGCGCGGATTTTAAGGCCTATCTGCAGCAGCTGGTGCAGACCTTCTGACCGGGATCTGCCGCGACAAAAAACAAACGACGCCCGCGCGGAAAATTCCGTGCGGGCATTGACATTTTTGCGGCTGTTTTGTATAATAATCCATAATCTACCAACACTACAGCGTGATAAAGCGCTAAATCTATACGGAAGGATGAATAAAAATGAAACTCGGAATTTACGGCTACGGCAACCTCGGGCGCGGCGTGGAGTGCGCGGTGCGGCAGAATCCGGATGCGGAGCTGGTCGGCGTGTTCACGCGCAGAGACCCCGCAACCGTCAAAACGCTGACCGGCGTGCCGGTGTATCCCGCGGCGGCGATCGCGGATTACAAGGATCAGATCGACGTGCTGATCATCTGCGGCGGCAGCGCCACGGATCTGCCCAAAATGACGCCGGTGCTCGCGAAGGACTTCAACGTCATTGACAGCTTTGACACCCACGCGAATATTCCGCAGCATTTTGCGGCGGTGGACGCGGCTGCGGCGGCGGGCGGCAAGCTCGCGCTGATTTCCTGCGGCTGGGATCCGGGCATGTTCTCCCTGAACCGGCTGTATGCGGCCTCCATCCTTGCGCAGGGCGCGGATTACACCTTCTGGGGCCGCGGCGTGAGCCAGGGGCATTCCGATGCGATCCGCCGCATTCCCGGCGTGCTGGATGCGCGGCAGTATACGGTGCCGATCGAGGCCGCCGTGGAGGCGGTGCGCTCCGGCAGTCAGCCTGCGCTGACCACGCGCGAAAAGCATCTGCGCGAGTGCTATGTCGTCGCCGCGCCGGATGCGGACAAGGCCGCGATCGAGACCGCGATCAAGACCATGCCGAATTATTTCGCCGATTACGACACCACCGTGACCTTCATCACGGCGGAGGAGATGGCGCGCGACCACGCGGAGCTGCCGCACGGCGGCATGGTGATCCGCAGCGGCAAAACCGGCCTGAACGGGCAGCATACGCACACGATCGAATACAAGCTGACGCTGGATTCCAACCCGGAATTCACCGCCTGCGTGCTCGTGGCCTTCGCCCGCGCGATCAACCGCATGGCAACGCGCGGCGCGACCGGCTGCAGAACGGTGTTCGACGTCGCGCCGGCCGATCTCTCCTCGCTTTCTCCCGAAGAGCTGCGCGCGCATATGCTGTAAGCGTCGCCGCAGAAATCAAAACGCAACCGCAGGCCCGCGAGGCTGCCGCTTCGCAGGCCTGTTTTTTTGTGTGCAATCGGAGAATACATGAAAGGAATCCATCTATAAATCTGCTCCTTTGCAGGGGACGGCAGGCGGCGCCGAAGCGCCCGGAAAAAATTTTTTCAAAAAGTCAGAAGAAAACTATTGACAGTCACGTGAACTTGTGATATAATCAAGACAACATCAGAGGAGGTGAGTCCGATGTCGCAGGGAAGGATCCCGGGGAGCGTGCTCCCCTTTGACGGGCAGCCGGGGATGTTTGCGCTGTTTCGTCCGCTGATCCGCGCCACCGACGGGCTGACGCTCAGTCAGGTCTGCGCCATCACAGGGCTGGAGCCCACCGCCGTGCAGAACTGGGTCAAGCGCGGCTTCGTCGCGCGGCCGATCCAGAAAAAATACCGTGAACGGCAGCTTGCACGCATCCTGCTCATCTGCGCGCTGCGCGACAGCCTGCAGATCGACCGCATCGGCGCGCTCATGGCGATGGTCAACGGCAGCGCGGACGATGAAAGCGACGACATTGTGCCCGAGGACCAATTGTACGATTATCTTTGCGCCTGCGTCGGCGACCCGGCTGACGACCGGCGCTCCCCCGCGGAGATTCCCGCCGTGGTGGAATCCGTTTTAAAAACCTATCGCGCACCCGCGCCTGAGGCTGCGGAGCGTCTGCGGGAAGCGCTCACGGTGATGGTCTATGCCTACACCGCAGGGCAGCTCAAGCAGGAGGCGGAGCGCAGATTCCTTGCTATGGAGGAGGAATGGAAATGAAACTGAAAAAAAGTGTCATGGCAGCCCTGATCGGCGTGCTGCTTCTGGTGTTCATCGGCATGAACGCCTTCACCATCGTCGACGCCGGCCACACCGGCGTGGTCGTCACGCTCGGCAAGGTCCGCGAGGGCGTGCTGCAGGAGGGCATTCACTTGAAGATCCCCTTCGTGCAGAAGGTCGTGAAGATCGACAACCGCATCCGCAAGCTGGAGGTCAACACGGAGGCCTTCTCCAAGGACCTGCAGAGCGTCAACACGGTGCTGGCGATCAACTACCGCGTCGATACCGCGAAGAGCAACAGCATCTATAAGAATATCGGCGCCGATTATGAATCCGTGCTGGTCACCCCGGCGGTCAACGAGGTGCTCAAGGCAATCACCGCCACCTACACGGCGGAGGAGAGCGTCACCAACCGCAATCTGATCAGCGAGGGTCTGGTCACCGGCCTGAATGAGAAGCTCAACGCCATCGGCCTGTATATCACCGATGTGAATATCATCGACTTTGATTTCTCGGATGCGTTCATCACGGCCATTGAGGAAAAGCAGGTTGCGCAGCAGCAGCTGCTCAAGGCCGAAACCGAGAAGAAGACCGCGATCACCAATGCGCAGGCAGCCGCAGAGGCCGTCAAGATCAAGGCAGACGCGGAGGCCGCGGCCAACAAGCTCATCAGCGATTCGCTGACGGATCAGATCATTGAAAACAAGAAGATCGAGAAATGGGACGGCGTACTGCCCAAGGTCAGCGGCAGCGACGGCACCTTCATCGACTTCAACGCCATCGCGCAGGAGTAACGATATGAAAGAGTATAAAGTGGCAAAGGTGCGTGAAAAGGACGCAGAGGCAACCATGAACGCCATGGCGCAGCAGGGCTGGACGGTCGTGAGCGTCACCTACTGGAGCTGCTGGTGGGTGCATCTGGTGATCACCTTTGTGCGTGAAACGTAACGACTTGTTTGTCTCCTATAAACCCGGGGCCGGCGGCTGCAACCTGCCGGCGGCCCCACCCCCCTAAAACGAATACGGAGGAACATAGCAATGAAAAAGAGCGAACGCTTTGAAAAGACCTACGTGCAGGGCAAGCTCGGCGGCATCGAGATCTGGGTCGACAAAACGACCGGCGTCAACTATCTGTTTGCCTTTGAGGGCTATGCCGGCGGACTGACGGTCCTGCTGGATCGCGACGGCAAGCCGGTCATCTCGCCGATTGCGAACGCGGCTGAGATCGATTAATCTGATAATTTCGACTGAAATCGATTGTTTCGTCTTTCTCCTTCTTTCTATCAAACCAAGGGGCTGTCGGCCTTGTCAACCGGCAGCCCCGCCTTTTCGTTGGCGGGCGCGCTTGACTTTGGGTCGTGTCTGTGCTAAAATAAACGCAATCCGATGTCTTCGTAGCTCAGCAGGATAGAGCGTCCGCCTCCTAAGCGGAAGGCCGTGGGTTCGAATCCCGCCGAGGACGCCAGAAGCGGCAGCCGTCCGTCCGGGCAGCTGCCGTTTATTCTTTTCGCGGATTGCATTCTGCGCGTGCGCATGCTACAATCATACAGAAGGCGCATCTGCGCCGCCCCGATTCTGATAAAAAAGGAGACGCCATGCTGTCTGAAACCCGCGCCGGATACCGGCATACGGTCTATGCCTGCTATCTCGGCTATATCACACAGGCGATTGTCAACAACTTTGCGCCGCTGCTGTTTCTGACCTTCCGGGAGCAGTTCGGCGTCGGCCTGGCGCGCATTTCCGTGCTGGTCGCGCTGAATTTCGGCGTGCAGCTGCTGGTCGATCTGCTGGCCGTGCGCTTCGCGGACCGTATCGGCTACCGGATCTGCATCGTGGCCGCCCATGTGTTCGCGGCGGCCGGGCTCGGCGCGCTTGCGCTGCTGCCCCGCCTGCTGCCCGACCCCTTCGCGGGGCTGTGCGCGGCGGTCGTGATCTATGCCGTCGGCGGCGGATTGATCGAGGTGCTGGTCAGCCCGATCGTGGAGGCCGCGCCGTCGGAAAACAAGGCAGCCGCTATGAGCCTGCTGCATTCCTTCTATTGCTGGGGGCATGTGTTCGTGATCCTCTGCTCCACGCTCTTTTTCCGGCTTTGCGGCGTGGAGCGCTGGCCGATCCTTGCCTGTCTGTGGCTGCTCGTGCCGCTGGCGAACGTCTTCTACTTTGCCGCTGTGCCCATCCGGCCGCCTGTGGCCGCGTCGGAGCAGCTGCCGCTCGGGGCGCTGCTGCGGCAGAAGCTGTTCTGGATCCTGTTTCTTCTGATGCTCTGCGCCGGCGCGGCGGAGCAGTCCATGAGCCAGTGGGCCTCCGCCTTTGCGGAAGCCGGACTGGGCGTCTCCAAAACCGTCGGCGACCTGGCCGGGCCCTGCCTGTTTGCCGCGCTGATGGGCGCCGCCCGGGCGATCTACGGCAAATGCGGCGCGCGTCTGCCGCTGAAAACGGCGATGGCCTGCAGCTGCGGCCTTTGCATCGTCTGCTATCTGCTGGCCTGTCTGACCGCGCATCCGGCGCTTGGCCTGCTCGGCTGCGCGCTGTGCGGCTTCTCGGTCGGGATGCTCTGGCCCGGCACGTTTTCCGTGGCGGCGCAGACCTGCCCGGCCGGCGGCACGGCGATGTATGCCCTGCTCGCGCTGGCCGGCGATCTCGGCTGCGGCGGCGGCCCCACGCTCGTCGGGCGCGCGACCGCGCTGTTCGGCGGCGAACTGAAGCCGGCGCTGCTTCTGGGGCTCCTGTTTCCGCTGCTGATGCTGCTCCTGCTGCCGTTCGCGAAGCGCGGCGAAAACTGAATTTCCTGTTTCTGCCTAGAATTTTCAGCCCGGCGCGCGCGGCTTTCGGCGTTTTGCCGAGAAAAATATGCTTGCAAAACGGCGTAAAATATTATACAATAAGAAATTGGTAAAGAAGTAACCATATTCTACCCGGAAAGGATGATATCAACATGAGCTTACTGCACAAGAAGACCGTTGACGATCTCAACGCCAAGGGCAAACGCGTCCTCGTGCGCTGCGATTTCAACGTGCCCCTCAAGGACGGCGTGATCACCGATGAAAACCGCATCAACGCCGCGCTGCCCACCATACAGAAGCTGATCGACGATGGTGCAAAGGTCATTCTCTGCTCCCATCTCGGCAAGCCCAAGAACGGCCCGGAGGCAAAGTTCTCCCTCGCGCCCGTCGCAAAGCGCCTGAGCGAGAAGCTCGGCAAGGAGGTTGTGTTCGCCGCGGATGACAACGTGGTCGGCGAGAACGCCCGCGCCGCGGTCGCCGCGATGAAGGACGGCGACGTCGTGCTGCTCGAGAACACCCGCTTCCGCCCCGAGGAGACCAAGAACGGCGAAGCCTTCTCCAAGGATCTTGCCAGCATCTGCGATCTCTATGTCAACGACGCGTTCGGCGCCGCGCATCGCGCGCACTGCTCCACCGTCGGCGTCGCGGAGCATGTGGAAGAAGCCGCGGTCGGCTACCTGATGGGCAAAGAGCTGAAATACCTCGGCAACGCCGTGGAAGATCCCGCCAGACCCTTCGTCACCATCCTCGGCGGCGCGAAGGTTGCGGACAAGCTCAACGTGATCGAGAATCTGCTCAACAAGGCGGATACCCTGATCATCGGCGGCGGCATGGCCTACACCTTCCTCAAGGCGCAGGGCTATGAAACCGGCATTTCCCTGCTGGATGAAAGCAAGATCGATTATTGCAGGAATATGCTCGCGAAAGCGGAAGCGAAGGGCGTGAAGATCCTGCTGCCCGTCGACACCGTGACGGCCAAGGCCTTCCCCGATCCGATTGACGCGCCGATCGAAACCTTCCTGCGCGACGTGGACGCGATCCCCGCCGACGAAGAAGGCCTTGACATCGGCCCCAAGAGCTGCGAGCTCTTTGCCGAGGCGGTCAAATCCGCCAAGACCGTTGTCTGGAACGGCCCCATGGGCGTGTTTGAGAATCCGGTCCTTGCCAAGGGCACCATCGCGGTGGCCGAAGCCCTCGCCGAGACCGACGCGATGACCATCATCGGCGGCGGCGATTCCGCGGCGGCGGTCAACACCCTCGGCTACGGCAGCAAAATGACCCATATTTCCACCGGCGGCGGCGCCTCCCTGGAATTCCTCGAAGGCAAGGCCCTCCCCGGCATCGAAGCAGTCAACGATAAATAATCAATGGATTTTCCGCAACGCAAGCGTAATCGATTGGTCGGTTATGACTACGCTTCTCCCGGCTGCTATTTCATCACCATTTGCGCGCGCAATCACAGTCGTGTATTCTGGACGGATGTAGGGGCGAACTGTGTTCGCCCGCAGGCGCCGCTGCCGCTTTCCGCCGCAGGCCGCCTGGTAGAAACAGAAATCCAAAAACTCAACCATGTCTATACCGCGGTTCGTGTTGATAAATACTGTATCATGCCCGATCATCTCCACATGCTTCTGTTTATCGAATGTGACGAAGACGGGCGAACGCAGTTCGCCCCTACACTATCGCGGGTGGTCAAACAGTTTAAGGGTTCCGTTTCAAAGCAGCTCGGTTATTCCGTCTGGCAAAAATCATTCTATGATACGATTATTGACAGCGATACGATTTACTGGGAAGCGTGGCGCTATATCGATGAAAATCCGTTGAAATACGTCTTGAAAAAGCGCGGAGATCTTTAAAAGAAAGGATAAGAATCATGGATAAAGCATTGCGCAGACCCGTCATCGCGGGCAACTGGAAAATGAACAACACCCCCGAGCAGACCAAGGCGCTCATCGACGCGCTCAAGCCCCTTGTGGCCGACGCGGATTGCGACGTCGTCGTCTGCACCCCCTATATTGACCTCTACGCCGCGCTGGACGCCGCTGCCGGCTCCAACATCAAGGTCGGCGCGGAAAACTGCCACTGGGCGGCCAAGGGCGCCTTCACGGGCGAAGTTTCCGCGGAAATGCTCAAGGCCATCGGCGTGCCTTACGTCATCATCGGCCACTCCGAGCGCAGACAGTATTTCGGCGAGACCGATCTCACCGTGCGCGACCGCACCAGAGCCGCTGTGGACAACGGCCTGAAGGTCATCCTCTGCGTGGGCGAGGTGCTCGAGGAGCGCCAGCTGGGCATCACCGATGAAATCGTGCGCAAGCAGACCAAGGTCGCGCTCGACGGCATCAAGGAAGAGGAACTTGCCAGCATCATCATCGCCTATGAGCCCGTGTGGGCCATCGGCACCGGCCTGACCGCAACGCCGGCGCAGGCGAACGAAGTGTGCGCGGTCATCCGCGCGCTGATCGCCGAGCTCTACAGCAAGGACGCGGCGGATCACATCGTCATCCAGTACGGCGGCTCCATGAACGACGGCAACGCGGCCGACCTGCTCGCGCAGTACGATGTGGACGGCGGCCTGATCGGCGGCGCCTCCCTCGTGGCCGAAAAGTTCGCGAAGATCGTGGAAGCGGCAAGCAAATAATCCAACCGTTTACGGGCAAGGCGTCATTGCCTTGCCCGGTTTTTTAAAGAGAAAAAGAAAGAGGCAAAGCTATGTCTGAAAAAATCTTACTTGTCGTCATGGACGGCGTCGGCTTTTCCAAAACCGGTCTGGGCGACGCGGTGACGCTCGCCAATACGCCCACGCTCGATCATCTGCTCAAGACCCGCCCCAACACCCGCCTGAAGGCGCACGGCGACGCCGTGGGTCTGCCCTCCGACGACGATATGGGCAACAGCGAGGTCGGCCACAACGCGCTCGGCTGCGGGCAGGTCTATTCGCAGGGCGCGAAGCTGGTCAATGAATCGATCGAATCCGGCAAGCTCTATAACTCCGAGACCTGGCGTGCGCTGGCCGGTCAGTGCGCCGCGAACGGCACGACCCTGCATTTCATCGGTCTGCTGTCCGACGGCAATGTGCATTCCAATATCAGCCACCTGCTGGCCATGATCGCGCAGGCGAAGGCCGAGGGCGTCAAGACCGTGCGCGTGCATGCGCTGCTCGACGGCCGCGACGTGCCCGCCACCTCCGCGCTGATTTATATCGATCAGCTCGAAGCCGCGCTCGCCGCGCTGAATGACGGCAGTTTCGATGCGAAGATCGCCTCCGGCGGCGGCCGCATGAAGATCACGATGGACCGCTATCAGGCGGATTGGAATATGGTCAAGCGCGGCTGGGAGACCCACGTCAGGGGCGAGGGCCGGCAGTTCGCGAGCGCGAAGGACGCGATCGAAACCTACCGCGCGGAGAATCCCGGCGTGATCGATCAGGATCTGCCGCCCTTCGTCATTGCCGCCGACGGCGCGCCCGTGGGCAGAATCACCGACGGCGACAGCGTCATTCTCTTCAACTTCCGCGGCGACCGCGCGCTGGAGCTGAGCATGGCCTTCGATTATGACGATTTTGATAAATTCGACCGCGGCGCGAAGCCCGACGTGCTCTATGCCGGCATGCTGCAGTATGACGGCGATCTGCAGCTGCCCAAGCGCTATCTGGTCAGCCCGCCCGAAATCAAGGAGACCCTCTCCGAGCTGCTCGTCAGCCACGGCATGACGCAGTTCGCGGTGTCCGAAACGCAGAAATACGGCCACGTGACCTATTTCTGGAACGGCAACCGCAGCGGCAAATTCAGCGAGGAGCTCGAGGACTATCTGGAGATCCCCTCCGACCGCGTGTCGTTTGACGAGCGCCCGTGGATGAAATCCGCCGAGGTGACCGACGCGGTCATCGCCGCCATGCGCAGCGGCAAATATGATTTCATCCGCTGCAACTATCCCAACGGCGATATGGTCGGCCATACCGGCAATCTGGACGCGACGATCACGGCCATGGAAGCGGTCGATCTGGGCA
This sequence comes from Clostridia bacterium, assembly GCA_017428525.1. Classification (GTDB taxonomy): domain Bacteria; phylum Bacillota; class Clostridia; order Oscillospirales; family Acutalibacteraceae; genus CAG-177. Next base: position 89,197 of record JAFRQQ010000030.1, read on the forward strand.
TCACGCGCATTCTGAAGGTTGCCGACGAACTGGGCGTGACCGTGCTGATCACCGCCGACCACGGCAACGCGGACGAAATGCTCGAGAAAAACAAAAAGGGCGAGCTGCAGGTGCGCACCGCGCATTCGCTGAATCCCGTGCCCTTCATCATTTATTCCGAGCAGGCGTATGAGATCAAGGACGGCAGCTTCGGTCTGGCGAACGTCGCCCCGACCGTCGCCGCGATCTTCGGCCTCAAGCCCTATGACAGCTGGGAAGAGAGCATGATCAAATAAACATCACTGCAAACGCAAGCAGCCCCGACCGCAACGGCCGGGGCTGTATTGTATTAATTGTTCTTTTATAGGTCTGTGCCGAATTCCGGACAAGAATCACGCGGCACATGTACTGTATTTTCGCAATGCCGCCTCAGAAAGTTTTGGAAGCAGCATACACACTTTGGTACCATTGGGACGCAGTATCGTTGGTATAGGTTGTTCCGTCTGCGGTCGTATAGGAATAAACAATCGCGTTGACGCCTGCCAAATCAGCGCCATCACAGCGAACGCCGATTTTTTCACTGCTGCCGGATTTGATGACGGTATCCTGCGTCGTAAACTGGATCACATATTTATCGTTTCCAAAGAAAGTGATCGTGCCGCCGATTTTCATTGCGTCATAATTTTGTTTGTAACCGACCGCCAAAAACACAACCTGCTGAATATCATTGCCGCTGTTGTTGGTGATCGTGAAAACGCAAGCGTCGTCGCCCGATTCACCGATGTTGACCAGCTGGCCCTTGTAATAATCATCAATCAGTTGTTTCTGCGTAATCTTTACCGGGCAGGGATCGCTGCTTTCGATGCTCTGCAGCGCGGTAAGATTGATGTAGGCGGCGGTGCTTGCAGCGGGCGCCTGCGTGACGTAGGGCGCGGTGGTCTGGGCGGGTGCGGTCGGCGTCGCTGCGGGGGCGGTCGGCGTCGATGCTTCTCTTGCGGTCAGAATATCGTTGTTCACCGTTATCGACTCCAGTGCTCCGGATGCATCAAAATAGAAATGCCAACCCTGCTGCCGATCCAAGGAGCCTTCGCTGTCCCGCAAGCAGTATTCAAAGCTGGTATTCCCCTCATATTCCGGCTCGCCCAAGGCCGCGCGGATCGTTTCCTTGGTGATCTGCCAGAGATTCAGACCGCCAGGCAGCGTGAAATTGCCCCTGTAATCGCGTTTCAGCCAGATTTCAGTAATATAGCATTCGGTTTCCGGCAGGTATTGAGATGAAAAATTATGAGTATAGACGCGGTCCAGCGTGGACGATCCGTTCGAAACTTCACCGTGCATATAACCGTTTTCCGGTTCGATCATTTCGTTTTCCACACCGAACGTCCAGCCGTTTGCAAAGAAATCCGACACTTTGATCGGCAGGGTGTAAATAACGCCGTCGATTTCAAGCTGCCAGCTACGCCAATCCGAAGATAAGTCTGCGGGCTGTGCCGGCGCATCGGTTGGGGCGGCGTTCGCAACCGCCGTTTCCTGCTGGGCGGGTGTTGCCGAGCCGAGGTCGTGAATGGTCTGGTCCTCTTTTCCGCAGGCGGCAAAAAGGACGACGACGAATGTGAGCATCAGAAGAATGGCAAGGATCTTTTTCATAGCAACATGCCTCCTTATTATAGTAAAATCAGAATATCACATTTTGTGATATATGTCAATATCTCATATCGTGATTTCCTATAATACTCACGGGAAGTGATGCTATGAGACTGAAGGATTTGCGTGAAGACCGTGACATTCTGCAGAAGGATCTGGCAGCTTTTCTTCACGTTCGCCAAAACACCTATTCTCAATATGAAAACGGGCAGCGGCAGCTGCCGATCGCCGCTTTGATGCAGCTCGCCGATTATTACGGCGTATCCACAGATTATATTCTTGGGCGAACGGAATGCCCGCAGCCGTATCCGCCCACCCGCTGATTGCATGATTCCGATAAAAAATGAACCCGATCTGGCCAAAATTTATAAAAAATTTAAAAACTTCTCCCTTTTGGGTAGTGCAAAACCGGAAAAAGTATGATAGAATAAAAAACGAGAATGGGCGATTCCGCACGGAAGGCCCGGCAAATCTGAAAGGAGCGATACACTATGGGACTCATTCAAGCCGGCGTCGGCGCAGTGGGCGGCGTGCTCGCTGATCAGTGGAAAGAATTTTTCTACTGCGAATCCATGGATAAGGACACCCTCATGGTCAAGGGCGAGAAGCGCATCACTTCCCGCTCCACCAACACCAAGGGGAACGACAACATCATTTCCAACGGCTCCGGCATCGCCGTGGCCGACGGGCAGGCGATGATCATCGTCGAGCAGGGCAAGGTCGTGGAATTCTGCGCCGAGCCCGGCCAGTTCACCTACAACACCTCCACCGAGCCGAGCATCTTCACCGGCAAGCTCGGCGACAGCATCAAGGAAACCTTCAAGCTCATCGGCAAGCGCTTCACCTACGGCGGCGACACCGGCAAGGATCAGCGCGTCTATTATTTCAACACCAAAGAGCTGATCGACAACAAATTCGGCACCCAGAATCCCGTTCCCTTCCGCGTTGTGGATAAGAACATCGGTCTGGATATCGATATTTCCGTGCGCTGCAACGGTGTGTATTCCTACCGCATCGCGGATCCGCTGCTGTTCTACACGAGCCTCGCAGGCAACGTGAAGGCCGAGTATAAGCGCGACGAGATCGACGGCCAGCTCAAAGGCGAATTCCTCAACGCGCTGCAGCCGGCGTTTGCGAAGATCTCCGAGCTGGGCATCCGCTACAGCGCGCTGCCCGGCCACACGATGGAGCTCTCCGAAGCGATGAACGAAGTGCTGACCCACTCCTGGTATGAGAAGCGCGGTCTGGCCGTTGTTTCCGTGGCGATCAATTCCATCACCGCCCCCAAAGAGGACGAGGATCTGATCAAGGAGCTGCAGAAGACGGCAGTCATGCGCGATCCCACGATGGCGGGCGCGACTTACGTGAGCGCTACGGCGGACGCCATGCGCAAGGCGGCAGGCAACGAGGCCGGCGCAATGACCGGTTTCATGGGCATGGGTATGGCCATGAATGCCGGCGGCGCGAACAACGTGGGCAACCTCTTTGCCATGGGCCAGCAGCAACAGCAGCAGGCGGCCCCCGCGGCTCCTGCGGCGGACAGCTGGAAATGCGCCTGCGGCACGGTCGTGACCGGCAACTTCTGCCCGCAGTGCGGCGCGAAGAAACCCGAGCCCAAGCCCGCGCCTGCGGCGGACGGCTGGAAGTGCGCGAAGTGCGGCGCAACGGCCACGGGCAAATTCTGCCCGGAATGCGGCGCGCCGAAACCGGCGGACGCCGAGGGCTGGACCTGCGCGAAGTGCGGCGCGGTCAACAAGGGCAAGTTCTGCGCGGAATGCGGCTCCCCGAAGCCGGCCGGCGCTCCCCTCTATCGCTGCGATAAGTGCGGCTGGGAGCCCGAGGATCCGAAGAATCCGCCGAAGTTCTGCCCGGAATGCGGCGACCCCTTCGATGAGAGCGACGCGCAGTAATCCCGCGCAACCGACCCGCAATTGATCCATACCATCAGCATCCGGATCCCCACACCCCGGGGACCCGGATGTTTTTTTGTCTTTTCCTTGCTATTTCTGCCCGATGTATGTTATACTGTGTTTCAAGGAACAAACGGGCGGTCGGCGCGCGCCGGGATTGCCGGGTGCGCCGAACACAGGAGGGAACAGATGAACGAAAAAAACGAACGAAAAAAACTGCCGAACTGGCTGCGTTGCCTGATCGGCAGCATCATTTTCTTTGTGCTTGCTTTCGGTTCGGCGATGCTTTTTGATTATCTGGGTGTGGATATGAATCATCCGTCCGGCGCGAAAGAAAGCGTGCTGGTGTCGGCCTGGATTTTTCTTCTTTTGGCAAGCATGGGCTTTTTCGCGGGCATGGTCGTTTTTATTGTGAAAGCGATCAGCGCAAAAGCGACTGCGCATGAGTCTTCGCCGAAGGAAACGGTCTACGGCAAGACGATCGCAGAGGGCGGCTCGGGCGGTCAGGTGAAATACTATCATTACAACAAGGACGATACCCTGCACCTGAAAAACGCATCGGCGGATATGACGTGGGGCTACGTGGTTGTGTATCTGATTGTGTTGTGTCCGGTCGGCGTGTTCTTCCTGATCCGAAAGCTGATCCATGAAAAGACGCATTATTACGGCAACGGGGTCAAAACCATCATACTCGGCTGCATCGTCTTCGTGCCTGCGGTCTGGTCCCTGATTTCACTGCTGGTTTTCGAAGACGGCGCTCCGTCGTTGATGCTGCTGGTGATTTCCGCGGCCTTTTCTGCGGGCGGTCTGATCGCGCTGATTGCAGGCTTCTGGCTCAAACACCGCGGCGCGACGAATAACGCCTTCATGTCGGCCATTACGATTGACAAGATCACGAGCATCGACACGCTTTCCGAACGGATGCACACGGATTATTCCGGCGCCGTGCGCGTCATTCAAAGGCTGATCGATGCGGAGCTGCTGGAAGGCGCCTATATTTATCACAAAGACCGGATCGTGATCGTGCCCGGCATTTCGGAGAAGATTGCGGTCAAATGCAGCATGTGCGGCGGCACAACGGTTCTTTACAGCAGCGAGCAACGAGAATGCAGATATTGCGGGGCGATCTTATGAGAAAACCGGTATTGAAAGACTACGACACAAGCAAATGGTATATTGCGACCGCGGTCGGGTGCCTTGCGTGTCCGGTCGGTTACGTCTGGCTGATTGTCAACACGGTGATCGAATTCCGAAAACACATCCGGAAAAACAGAGCGATCTTATACAGCGGCCTTGGCGCGGCGATTTTTTCTCTCACCTATTTTATTATCTTTTCAATGACCTCGGATGAGGATGACTTTCTGATGGGCCTTTCCTTCATGTGGCTGCCGCAGGCGATCATGGCGGTTTATCTGTTTATCGTCTATGCGATCCATGCCAGACGCAGCCGGAAGCTTTCCGCGTGTCTGATGCTCATCAAAGACGATCATATCACGTCGACCGAAGAGCTTGCCGATATTCTCGGCGTGCGGGAATCCGGGGTCAACAGGCTGGCCGCGAGCCTGATCAGGAAAGGATTCCTTGAAGGGGCCGAGATCGACAAGGCGCAGCACGAAATCATCTTCAGAAAGAGCGTCTGGGCAAAGCAGAAGGCGGTGTGCAGATATTGCGGCGCGTCGCTGATTGTGGATTACGGCCACACGCTGATCTGCGAATACTGCGGCCAGGCGCTTTCGGTGGAAAGCAACAACCGGACAGAAAGAGCCTGACGCAAGCCCTCCGACAGAGCGGCAAAACGCGGAATAAGCTGCCGTTCGCAAACGGACAAGCAGAAGAAGGTTTTTTGATTGACGGCATGAAACGGAGATTTTATCGCAGGGGGATCTCTTTTTATGCTCCTATGCTGTCGCCGCCCTTTGGCGGCTCATGATGTTTCTCCGCTTCGCTTCGAAATGATGTTGCTCGCGCCGGTCGCAATGATGGGATGTTTGCCCTGCATGTGCCGCAGGCACACATCATGCGCGAAGCGCACATCATCGACGCAGGCAACATCATTTGCCCGACAGGGCAACCATCATTGAAAAAAGCACGCCGAAGCGTGCTTTTTTTGGTGACCCGGGCGAGAATCGCCCGCTGACGGCGCTGCCGCGCCTGCGGCACGCACGCGGGCGCCAAAACGATCCACCGGATCGTTTTTCTCGCTGCGCTCGCGCCCTGTTCGATTCTCGCCCTGAAAAAACAAGCAGCCCACCCAAAAGAGTGAGCTGCTTGCTTGGTGACCCGGGCGTCATCATTATTGAACTCACATCTGTTTCCACCGTAACCTCTGTGTTAAAGTCAGAGTTGGGGTCAGTCCTTATTATTACTTTAATTGTGTATTTGTTAGGTTTTTGAGGATCTGCATCATAAATATACACCCTTTCAACAAACCTGTCAACTATTTTCAGTCTTCCGTCGGCGGTTGATCGAAGACTATCCCAGGCAGCCTTAATAGTCATAACGCTGTTATAAAAGTCTTCTGCGGACATTTCGGTTTTTTCAATTCTATTAATATCCTTTAGTTCTGTTTCAAGATCTTTGATAATTGCTGTTTGTTCATCAACTCTTGTAAGCCAAATATCATTAAGAGTTTTTGCGTAAGCATCCATATAGGCATTGAGTTCGCTGCGATGCTTTATTAATAGGTTCTGGACCTCTTTTTTGTGAGGGCTGGGACCTTTCTTTTTTTCCTCTGCTTCAAGTTTCTTTGTTATTGCTGCAATTTCTTCTTCATTCCAAATAAAGTCAGTAACGATCTGTAAAACCGCATTTTCAACAAATTCCTTGCCAACAGGTTTTTTTGAACACTTTTGAACATTATACTTTTTCCAGTATTTCCGGTTGCGGCAAGTGTAATAATACTTGGTTTTACCCTTCGTTTTGTTTCGGTCGTTTCCTCGACTGGTTCCTGCATCGACTACCATTTCTTCCCCGCAGGTTCCGCAAAACAATTTGCCTCTGAGAATATATTGATCCCTATGAGCTTCTGTTTTTCCTTTATGATGTCTTTTCTGGTGAACGATCTGCGCTTTATTCCAAACATCAACAGGGATGATCGGCTCAAATATTTCTTCAGTAGTAATTTCACCCTGCGCGGCTTCATTATCAAACACAGAAACCTTTATCCCGATATATATCGGGTTTTTAATAAAGGTGTTGACATTATTGGCAGTCATTTTATTGCCCTTGCCATTACGTACGCCATGACCATTGAGATAGGCAGCAATATGACTTGTGGAAATGCCAGAGACATACATATCAAAAGCATTACGGATATATGGCGCCGTTTCTTCATCTATAGCGTATTCTTTACCCTCTTTGCCTGCGTCAATAGCTTTTATTCCTGGAGGAAGATAGCCGCCGTTAAAATAGCCCTTTTCGGCATTTTTACGCATTCCGTCAACAGTGTAAGTCCTAAGCTGAACTACATACTCAGATGACATATGAACCTGAACCGCTTCAGCGATCGCGTTGTCGTTTGTTTCGGTAGCATATTCAATTCTGACGTTGTTGCTTTCAAGCCGATCTTTATAAGTATAATATTTTGCATTTCTTTCCCTGCTTATACGGTTAAGCGCATAGGCGACAACGACGTCAAATTCTTTGTCATCAGAGTCATTAAGCATTCTGATGAAATTTGTTCTTTTCTGTGTGTCATGAGATGCTGATCTCGCGTAGTCTGTATAAGTATCAACAAGCTCATATCCCTTGTACTCGATATACTGCTGACAGGCTTCGATCTGTCTATCAATACTAACTTCCTTTTGAGCATCAGAGGAAAAGCGAGCATATATAACAGCACGCTTGCCAAGTTCCTTTTCTTTTGAAAAGCCTTTTACAGAAGTACATTTTGCCATTATTAACACCTCATCTTTTTTATTATAACACAATTGGGGACCACCTTCAACCGTTAGTTTGGGGGTGGTTTCTCTTGCCTATCATATTGTTATTAGAAGTGTCGAAAAACTCCATTGTTAAAGAACGTGGAGGAGGAGGGGGTATAAAGCCCCCGACCAGTGAGCCCACACTCCTAACTAACGGCGTAGTGTTTCGGTAGCGGAAGCGGAGAAACACGGTCCGATGAGCGGCTCGGCGAGCATCGGCGCCGTTGCGAGGGGTTCGGGGGCGAGCGGGTAGAGCCCCCGTTTTCTCTTTTTGCTTCTTTTTCTCTTTTAAGGGTAGGGTATGGACACTTCATCAAAAAATTTCTATTCAGAAAATGAGGTGCTCCAGTGGCAAACTTCTACATTGAAAAAATACGCTATTTAGACGAGAATTATGAGTTTGTACCGCCTGACGAGTTTTACAGAGCACTGTTCCCTGTTGGCAGCTTTCAGACATCCAAAGATGATGAAGCTCGCAAGGGTAACGGAATTCTCATCTGCAAAAAAGCAAACGACAAGATGATGCCGCCGCAAATTGTCTATGACGACCACGCCGAGATAAGAAAAGTTATTAATAATGAAGGCTACTACAAAGACCACAAGTTCGTGTTTATGGCTCCGGTATCTTACGCCGGTAAACGCAGACTCAATGATAACGCAAGAACGGCTTATGCTATGGCGATAGATACTGACAAGGTTGATGCAGGCAACATCCGCAATTTAATGCACATAGCGACGAATATCAAGGCGTTTCCGGTACCGACCTATCTCGTAGTATCAGGAGCCGGAATACACGTTTATTATGTGTTCGATGAGCCTGTTCAGCTGTTTGAAGATAAATATGAAGCCCTCGATACATTAAAGTCATTAATAACGACAAGGCTTTGGAACAAATACACATCAAAGGATCCGAACGTTCAGTATCAGCCAATAACACAGGCTTACAGGATGCCGGGTTCAAAAACGAAAAAAGGCAGCATCGTCAGAGCATACAAAACAGGCAACGTTATCAGTGTCGAGGATATCATATCCTGTTTGAGTGCGGATGAGTTTGCCGAATACCGGGCAAACAAGAATATGCGGGCCCGAAACAAATATGCGCAGATGAGGAAAAAGCTCCGTGAATACTGGGAACATCCGAATAAAGCATTTGATGAACTGTCAGCCCTTTGTTATGACATGGAGCACGTTACTATTGAGGAAGCAAAAGCGATGTATCCGAAGTGGTATCAGCGCAGAGTCATCGAAGGGCAGCCTAGGGGGCATTACACATCAGGAAAACACCTTTATGAGTGGTGGAAGAAGCGTATGCTCTCCGGCGTGACTTACGGACACCGATATCACTGCATTTTGGTGCTTGTGTGTTATGCGACCCGGTGTAATATTCCCTTTGAGGTTGTCGAGAAGGATGCATGGGATATGTTCGAGTATCTCGACGGCCTGACACCTCCGGACGCAGATGAAAGAGAGCATTTTCACCGTGAGGATGTTGAGCAGGCATTATCACTATACGGCAGCGACGAATTATACCGATACAGCAACAAGAAAATTTCGTTTCTGACCAAAATAGAAAAGCCCCCCGAAAACAAACGCAGCGGTTACAATAAAAACGGAAAATAGAAAGATCGCAGGGCTCATTTGGAAATGTGCAGTTATCTCGCCCAAAAGGCTAAAGAGGCTGATCCAGAATTAAACAGGGGTGGACGCCCAAACAAGTCTGAAATAGTTAAGCGTTATTTAAATGATCATCCCGGCGAAAAGAATATCTCGAAAATAGCCCGTGAGTGCGGAGTTGCGCGCGATACGGTTTATAAATATCTCAATTAAACACGGGGAGGTATTAATAAAAAGGTCCCTTTACTATTAATACCGTCCATGGTATATACTGCTTCCTATGTGTGATGAACTGAATAATTGATCTTTCATCCCTGCGTTTCGTTTTAAGCGATCTGCAGGGATGCTTTTATATCAGGAATGACCGCCACGCCAACTGAAAGGATCGGTTTTTATAGTTCGACAAAAATGTCATATTAATATTGAATTCGCAGACAATAAAGAGATAAGTACGTAATGCGCGCGGTTCAGCCCTTGGCAAGTTTAGGGCGCAGGTGGATCCCCACGCTGTAACCGCTATGAAGAATTCATCGTCACAAGATGCGCAGAGAGTTTTAATAATAACTTCTTTCACCGGATGTTCTTGTGACTGCACGCATAATTCAGAAAAACAGGTTGTTGCCGGCTGAATTATGAAACCCTCGTAAATAGCGATAACGGACTTCAATGGCCGTTTGATCAAACAGTCGTCCGTTGAGCAAACTCACGCGGCACATTGAGCGTGAGAGTCTGCTGTGCAGTCGCTTCGAGGTTATTCCTGAGATGTTATCGAGGGGAATAACCAAAGAAGCGAGCAAAATACGAGGTAAGCTTCAAGCAAACTTGCGGAGCTTGCAGACAAAACCCCGCTGTAATGAGAGGCAAAAGCCTTGAATTACAAAGGTCTCAGGCACTGTTCCCCCTGAGAGGCAGCGCAGCTGTCGCCGTAGAGCCCATGAACGTTGAACAGCTTCGGCTGGCGGTAATAATACCGGCGTAACGCAAAAATTATTAATACCATAATTGCGCCCTGATCCTTCAGGGTGCTTTTTATGCCATATTTTTTGTAACCAATTAAGTATTAATAAATTCATTTATGGAGGTTACAGCATGGCAAGAAGAACAGAGCGCAGGCGGAAGCAAAAAGCGCCGCCGAAACGACTCAGCATCGCGCAGCAATTAAAGGATGAGTCGGATAAATATTTTACCGATCATCACAAGCACGGGGTCACGCGCACCTCATATCAAAACCACTACAAAATGTTTATAGACTACTGTCGCAAGTATCACCACAGCACAACAAAAGAGGAATGCGGCGAACACATCCAGGACTATTCCAACTGGCTGCAAAGTCAGGGAAAGTCTGCCTCGACCATCCACACCTATTTAGCCCCAGTGTGCGGCTATCACGGTGCTCCTATGAAAGATATTATTAAACCGCAGCGCAAAGTATCCGAGAACGTCAGAAGCAGAGAGAGGGCCGGCAAATACGACCGGACGGATCAACAATACGAAAACCCGGAGTTCAGTCTTGTCGCCGAGTTTCAGAAACGAGTCGGGATCCGTCGGGCGGAGCTCAAAAACCTGCGGCTCGATGCGCTTAAACAGGACGAAAGCGGACAGTGGTGCATCGAGGTCAAAAGAGGCAAAGGCGGAAAGTATCAGCTGCAGCGAATATTACCGGAGGACGTTGAATTCATCCGGGAATACTTCGCCACGCCGGATAGCACAGAAAGACTGTTCAAAGCGGAGGACTTTTCCAAGAACATGGACTATCATCATCTGAGAGCACTGCAGGCGCAGCGAGCATATAGGTATTATTACGACATGACGCACACAGGCGATCCGAAAAAAGACAAGGACGCTGCGTATAAACTGCGCGGCGAATTGATGAAACGATGGAACGCCTACAATACTAATAAGAAAACCGGAAAGCCGAGAGCATTTCCTTTTGAGGATACCAAAGGCGTTTATAAACTGCGTGGAGATAACCGCCGCTACGCGCTGGAACACGGCCTTCCGGTTGAATATGACAAACTGTGTGTCATGGCGGTTTCGATCTTCCATCTGTCACACTGGCGCCTCGACACCCTGACGAATTATCTGATCGCAGTATAACCCCATACCGCTTGAACCCTTTACTACTTGACTATTTTTGTACCACTAACCTCAAATACCCCCCAAAAAACTATTAATAAAAAAATTTGGGGCTTTGGCTCGAAAAAAGGGCCCGGGAAAACCAAAAAAGTTATTAATAAACGCAAATTCCACCGGTTGTCCCCATAAAAAAGAGCGAAAGCACACCGGCATGGGGACAAAAAAGATGTTAACAAACGAAAAGATCCAATATTTTTCCAGATAGGAAAGATAAAGTATTAATAAGGATAATACTCGAACTGACACGCATTAGATATTTTGTCTAATGCATGTGCCAATAATTCAGAAGCGGTTAGACCTATCTATCATGTTGTTGTTACCAAATAAATAATAAGAGGTAACACAGATGAACGCATACGAATGGACAAAAGAAAACTATCCTAAAATTAAAAAAGATAGGCCCGTACCGGTTATTAACTATGAGTACAGAATAATAGAAGTGAAGAAAGTTAAAAAGCAGGCAGCTCAATAAGAACTGCCTGCTCAATTATCTCAGACGAACGGTAAAGTTTATAACAAGAAAGTATTTTCCTCGCCTTTTCTCTACGCGTTCGATATTGAATTCAAATGGTGACCCGGACGAGAATCGAACTCGTGTTACCGCCGTGAAAGGGCGGTGTCTTAGCCGCTTGACCACCGGGCCTTAAATGGTAGCGGCAGTTGGATTTGAACCCACGACCTACCGGGTATGAACCGGTTGCTCTAGCCACTGAGCTATGCCGCCATTTACATCCTCGAAAGAATGCTTGTCTATTATAGTATAACCCAAAGTTTTTGTCAACACTTTTCAAAAAATTTTTTGCGCAGCCGTTCCGCTTTTTTCACGTGCGCCGGGATGCTGCGTTTTTCTTTGCCTGCTGCGATTTGCTTTTCCTTTTCCGCTGCGCCGCAGAAAACGCGGTCCGGAAGCAGTGCTCCCGGACCGCAAATCATTCTTCTGTTTTCCCGTCAGCCCGTAAAGGTCACGGTGCATTCTTCCATGATCTTCCCCTTGCTGGTGGGCTGCCATTTCGTGCCGAGCGTCAGATCCGCTTCCTTTGCCTGCACGGTCAGGCTGCGCATGCCGGTGCAGTTGAAGAAGGCGTATTCGCCGATCTCTTTGATCTGCGCGGGGATCGTCAGCGTCGTGAGCTTGTCGTCATAGGCGAAGGCGTCCTTGCCGATATAGGTCAGCGCGGCGGGCATGGTGAAATCCGTCAGCGCGCTCGTGCGGTGGAAGGCCTTTTCCTCGATGCGTTCAATGGAATCGGGGAAGCGGGTGACGTTGACGTAATAGCACTTGTAGAATGCCTTGGAACGGATGACCCTGACGCCGTCGGGGATTTCATAGGTCGTGGTGACGACCTCATCCTCCTCCTTGCCGGTTTCCGGATTCTGAACCTTGCGGGTCTCGGGATAGCCGTATTTGTCAAAGTTGATGTTTCTGCCGCAGGGGTAGAAGCAGAGCTCCTGCAGGTCTTTGGTGAAGAGGATGCCGTCCACGGCGGTGAAGGCCTCGTTCGCGGGGTCGACGGCGAATTCCTTCAGATGCTGGTTGTTGGTGAACGCCCAGCTGCCGATCTGTTTGACGTTTTTGCCGATCGTGATTTTCAGCAGGGATTCCGCGTTGCACATGCCGAAATCCAGCACGGCGACCACGGGCTTGCCGTCCACCTCGTCGGGAATCGTCAGTTCCTTGACGGTCGTTTTGTCGGTGTAGCCGCTGACGGCCAGGCCGCCCTCCACGTCCTTGTATTTGATCTGCACGGCGTTGAGATCCAGCGTGCAGGAGGAGAGGGCGAGCAGCACGATCACGACCGCGAGAATGCATGCGATCCGTTTCTTCATGACACCGTCACCTCCTCCGGGGTTTCGCCTTGGGCATCGATGCGCGCCTGCTCGCGTTCGGCGATTTCCTTCACGCACTTGTCATGCATCTCGCGCGTGAGATCATACCAGATGAACGGGATCGTGCAGAGCGTCAGACCGACGCAGCCCAGAATGACGTAGGTGACCATCACGTGGCTGAAAACGGCGCTGTCAAACAGCACGTCCCAGTCGCTCGTGAAGCCGAAGGATTTGAGCAGCGCCGGCGCCACGAGGCCGAGCAGGGTGCTCACGGGCGTCGTGAACCAGCCGAAAATGCCGATCATATTGTCGGCGCGCTCGCCGGTCTTCCACTGATGATAGTCGAGAATGTCGGCGTTCAGGCCGTCCGTCAGACCGCCGCAGCCTGCGGAGATCGCGCTGCGCAGGAACATGAAGAGGGCCAGGATCGGCACGCTGTTGTTGTTGTGCAGGCCGATCAGATAGCCGGCCGTGACGAGAATCCAGATCGCGCGCATGCAGAGAATGATGTTGCGTTTCTCAAATCGCCGGACCAGTGCGGGCATGGAGAGGTTGCCGATCACCGAGGTGATGCCGAAGATGGAAACCAGGCCCGTGATCCACTCGATGCGCAGCGAATAGACCAGCGAATAGTTGATCACGCCGTCGGCGATCGCATTCCACAGGCCGAACACGCCGGCGATATTGACGATCCAGAAATATTTGTTTTTCAGCAGCGCCTTCGCGCTCTTGCCGAATTCGATCTTGTGGCTGTGATCCTCGTTGGAGGCCACGCGCTCCTTCACGCCGATCATGAAGAAGGCCATGCCGCAGCTGACGATCGAAAGAATCGGCACAAAGAACTGATAGGAGCGGATATCCAGATAGCCGCCCGTGGCGCGGATCATGATCGGGAAGACGATGCGGAAGATCGAGCGCAGCAGCCCGAGGAAGACCGCGCCGATGGAAAGATACTTCTGCCGCTCGATGGAGTTCGGCGTGATCAGCGCGACGATCGCCTTCGGATTGTCATAGTAAATCGCGGAGAAACGGGAACGGATGGTGAACAGCAGATGCAGGATCACCAGCTTGACCGTGTAATCCAGCGTGGTGGGGACGAACGGGATGATGCAGGTGATGATCGTGATGGGAATGCCGTAAAACACCAGGAAGGGCTTATAGCGTCCGTATTTGCGGCAGAGCTTCTTGCGCAGGAACCAGTTGATCGGTCCGCCGATGCCCATGACCACCAGAATGTTGGCAATGATCTGGGGCAGGCCCTTGATGATGCCGTCAAACGGGGCGGACGGGATGAAGTAGAAGCCGATGCCCACGGCGGTGCAGATCGCGAAGGCGATCAGCGAGGTGCGGGTCTTGGATTTGGTCAGGTGACCCAGATTCTCGAAGATGGTCATCTGGATCGATTCGATGTAGAGCGTCGCGTATTTCACGATCAGCGCAATGACCGTGATGATGGTAAAATCCATCATTTTGATCTCGAAGATCGAGCCGCAGAGGTACCCCGCCGTAAAGGATACCGTATCGTTGCAGATGAAGGTGAACGCGCACACGCCCATGATGCCCAGACAGTAGGACATGAACTCCCGGATGGAGGTGTATTCGCCGGGCTTGGGCGCGTTCCAGTTCGCCTTGACCGATTGGATCAGATCGGCAACGACCTGCGTGAGCGACTTCTTTTGCTTGACTTCCGCCATTGGATCCCCTCTCTCTCGGATGAATTGCCGCAGCTGCCTGCGGCGACAACCATATTATAAACGAAAGCGCTGATGAATGCAACACTTTTTCGCCGAAACCGGCGCGCAGGCGCAAGGGGAGCGGACGGTTTCTTCGGTTCTGTTATAATTTTATTTTTTGTATTTTAATTAGTACAGAATTCAGTCTATTAAAAATTCAAATAATATCAATATAATAATAGCAAAGAATGAAAACTCATACAATAAAAAGTGCATACTTCATTCTGTATTTCATTCCTGAAAAGATTGTGCTATACTGAAACAACATTGAAACCGAAAGAGAAAGGGTTTGTTCTTATGATCAATGCAGAATTGCTCGCATTCATCCTCTACTTTGCGCTCATCATCGGGATCGGCATCTTCTTCTTCATCCGCTCCAAGGGCGGCGGCGACAAGGAGTACTTCCTGGGCGGGCGCAGCATGGGCCCGTGGGTCACCGCCATGAGCGCACAGGCCTCCGACATGAGCGGCTGGCTGCTGATGGGCTTCCCCGGCAGCATCCTCGCCTTCGGCATGGGCAAGGTCTGGATCGGCCTGGGCCTTGCGATCGGCACCGCGCTCAACTGGATCTTCGTGGCCAAGCGCCTGCGCAAATTCTCGGCGGCGGCCAACGACTCGATCACCCTTCCGCAGTATCTGACCAACCGCTTCCTGACCAAGAGCCGCGCGCTGCAGATCATCTCCGCGCTGGTCTTCCTGGTGTTCTTCACGCTGTATGTGGCCTCCAGCTTTGCGGCGGGGCAGAAGGTGTTCATGAAGGTCTTTGACGGCAAAATCAACGACAGCACCGCCCTGCTGATCTTCGCAGCCATCATCATTGTCTACACCTTCCTCGGCGGCTTCAAGGCCGTCTGCTGGACGGACTTCTTCCAGGGTCTGATGATGCTCGTCGCCCTGCTGGCAGTGCCGTTCATGATCGTTGCGGCCGATGAATTCGACATGGCCAAGGTCGTTGCGGAATACAACTACCTGCCCGGCACGGCAGACGCCGCGGTTTCCGCCTTCAACGCGAATCCCTTCTCCGCGAGTTGGCAGGATATCGCCTCCGGTCTCGCCTGGGGTCTCGGCTATTTCGGCATGCCGCACATCCTTGTGCGCTTCATGGGCATCAAGGACGCGAAGATGATCAAGAAGTCCGCGACCATCGGCATCGTCTGGGTCGTGCTTTCCCTCGGCGCGGCGATCGCGCTGGCCATCCTCGGCCGCGCCCTCTTTGCGGAGGAGCTGCTTGCCAACGGCACGCAGGAGCGCATCTTCATCATGGCGACCTCCCTGTTCCCGGCCTTCATCGGCGGTCTGCTGCTCGCGGCGATCATCGCCGCGGCCATGAGCACCGCGGATTCGCAGCTGCTCGTGGCCTCCTCCTCCTTCACGAGCGACATCTACAAGCCCGTGTTCCGCAAGAACGCCTCCGATAAGGAAGTGCTCTGGGTCGGCCGTCTGGTGGTGCTGATCATCGCCGTGATCGCGTATTTCATCGCGCGCAGCAAGTCCGAGGCGGCGGGCAGCATCATGGGCATGGTCGAAAACGCCTGGGGCGGCTTCGGCGCGGCCTTCGGTCCGGTCATCATCCTTTCGCTGTTCTGGAAGCGCCTGACCTATAAGGGCGCGATCGCGGGCGTCGTGGGCGGCGCTGTGACCGACGTGGTCTGGCTGCTCTGCCTCTCCGCGAAAACCGGTATCTACGAGCTGCTGCCCGGCTTCATCGTCGGCGCGATCTGCTGCATCGTTGTCACGCTGATCGACAAGAAGCCTTCCGAGGAAGTGGAAGCGCTGTTTGACCGCGCAGTGAGCGAAGAAATCTGAAGCTGAAAAAACATAATGCAAGCCGTCGCCTCATAGCCTGTTGCTGGGGGTGACGGCTTTGTTTCTGACGGTGATTTCCGCGCTGAACGCCGTGCTCTGGGGGCCGCCGCTGCTGGCGGCGTTTCTGGGCACAGGCGTTTATCTTTCATTCCGCACAGGCTGGTTTCAGCTGTTCGGTCTGCCGGTCTGGCTGCGGGCGACGCTCCTGCGGCCGCGCAAACAGCGCAAACCGGCCGAAAAAGGCGCGATCTCCTCCTTCGGGGCGCTGAACGCGGCGCTCTCCGCCTGCCTGGGCACGGGCAACATCGTCGGCGTGGCGACGGCGCTGTGCGCGGGTGGGCCGGGCACGGTGCTGTGGATGCTGCTTTCCGCGGTGCCGGGCATGATGACCTGCTGCTGCGAAACGATGCTCGGCGTGGAATACCGCACGCGCGACACGAAGGGGCGGTATCACGGCGGCCCGCCGGAATACCTGACCTACGGACTGGGGAAGCCCCGGCTGGCAAAGCTTTATGCGCTCTTTCTGACCGGCGCCGCCTTCGGCATGGGCAACATGACGCAGGCAAACGCCGTGGCGCAGGGGCTCGCGGGGTACGGCGTGCCTGCCTGGGCGAGCGCGCTGCTGCTTCTGCCGCCGCTGGCCGTGCTGCTCGCGGGCGGCCTGCGGCGCATCACCGCGCTGGCGGAGCGTCTGATCCCGGCGCTGACCGTCGGCTTCGCCGCTGCCTGCCTGCGGATCATTTTTCTCCACCGCGCCGCCCTGACGGCAACGCTGCGTCTGATCGTGCGGGAGGCTTTCACGCTGCGTGCCGCCGGCGGCTTCGGCCTGGCAAAGGCGGCCCGCTGGGGCGTCGCACGCGGCGTCTTCTCAAATGAAGCGGGGCTTGGCAGCAACGCGCTGATCCATGCAGGCGCAGACTGCGAACACCCCGGCGCGCAGGGCATGTGGGGAATTCTGGAGGTCGGGATCGATACGGTGCTCATGTGCACGCTCACGGCGCTGGCGCTGCTCACAAGCGGCGTCTGGCAGCCCGGCACGCCGCTGACCGGCGCGGCGCTGTGCACGGCCGCGTTCACCTCCGCCTTCGGCAAGGCGGGCGGTGTGCTGCTGACCGGCAGCCTTTGTCTGTTTGCCTTTGCGACGCTGAACGCCTGGTCCTATTACGGTCGCCGCGGCGCGCAGACACTGGCCGGCAGGCGCGGCGAGCGGTGGTTTTCCCTGCTGTATCTGGCCGCGGCCGCCGCCGGCTGCCTGCTGCGGCTGGAGCCGGTGTGGGCGCTCTCGGATCTTTTCAACGGGCTGATGGCCCTGCCGAATCTCTATGCCCTCTGGCGCCTCGCCCCGCAGGCGACCGCCCTGCTGCGGGATTACCGGCGCAGCGCAGAGTAAAACGCAAAAAATGCCCGGCCGGCGACGCAATGCCTGCGTCAGCGGTCGGGCGATGCCGTCCCGTTATGCGTTGCCGTCTTCCTGTGGCAGCCGGTCGACGGCGGCTTTGATTTTTCGCTTGATTTCGCCGAATTCCACCGGCGCATAGCCGATCCGCTCCACGGAAACGCAGAAGTGCTGGGGACTGTAATCCTTCACGATCGGCGAATTGTGGACATGCCCGAACAAATTCGCATACGGCATATTGACGTTGACATACAGCGCGTCGTGCGACAGGATCCAGAATGCATCGAGAATGATCGGGCGATCATAGACCTCGGCAAAGCCGAACGCGCGGTAATCCGCGTTGCTGCCGACGTCGTGATTGCCTTTGATGAGATACTTGGTTCCGTTCAGCGCGGAGAGGACCTGCGCCTGCGCGCCGTCCGCGCCGAAATCGCCGAGATGATACACGACGTCCTCAGGCCGGACAACGGCGTTCCAGCGCGCGATCATCTCCGCATCCATTTCGTCCACGGACGCAAACGGGCGGTTCTCATATCGGAAAATTGCGGCGTCGCCGAAATGGGTGTCTGCAATAAAAAAGGTGTTCATTTCTTCAGCTCCATATGAATAGTGTCAAAATAGTCCTGCCAGTTTTCTTCTGTCAAACCGTCGAAAAAGTCGTTGCCGTTCAAGCGGCACAGCGCCGCGAACGTCGACGCGTCGATCCGGAACCGTTCGTCCTCCAGTTCTACCAGGTAATCATAGTCTTCATAGTCGAAAAACGGGCCCCAAATGCTCCGATAATAACGTCGTTCAAGGTGAAGAAACGAGACGAAATAGCTGAGCGCATCCGCATCCGGATCATAGATACAGCCCAGACGGCAGAGGTCACAGTCTCCTGTTTCGTGATTGCTGCGCTGATAGACGTTTTCTTCGTCGTAGATGTTTCGATTATTGATCAGTCGTTCCACCCAGAAGAAGTATGTTTTCCACGTTTCACCGTCGAGCAGTTTTTTCTCCCCACGGGAATACTCTTTTCCCCAGGCCTCTTTCGGAATGCGCGGCGAGGAGGCGCTGACGGCCGCAAGAAAGACCGGTTCGGTCCCCGAGCATGTTGTGCACGGTTCTCCCCGCTTCGTCTTTTCCCTGCAGGATGCACAATAGTCGCCGTCTGCCTGTGCCCGGATACCGTCCAGATTCATGCCGCACCTGATGCAAACCAGATCTGCCTTCCGGCTGTTCAGCGCGTCCAGAACGTGGTATTTCCCGTTCGACGGATTCTCCGTGGGCAGAACGCCGATATGCTCGTCGTCTTTCTTTGGGTCGGGCGGGGTTGCAACGCTTTTCTGCGGAGCCGCAACGCTTTTCTGCGGAGTCACAACGCGTTTTTGCGGAGTCGCGACGCGTTTTTGCGCAGCCGCATGGGTCCCGGCGGAAGAGGGCGCTTTTTTCGCTGCAGGGTTCTCGTTGCGCACGCGGGGTGTTTTGGCCGGCGGGGGCGAAACCGTCCACGGCGTTTTCGCAGCGGCGGAGAGCGATCTGCGCCAGCGGTATCGATCAAGCAGCCCCTGCTCGTTGTAAGAAAACCGGTTCATGTTTTTTACGGTCCAGCCGTGGTGATTGACCAGATCCAATGCGATCGGAAGAAACAGAGCCCGGTTCCGGTCCGACAGCGCGAAGATCTCCTCCCAGACACCGTCGTCCAGATTTCTTTCATGGTAGAACCAGAAATACCGTTCCGCTTCATCCGACAGCTTGACGACGTAGGAGAGCGGGTATTCGATATGCGTTTTATAGTAGGAAATCGGGTGCTTGAGGAAGCGTTCCCCCAGTGATAACAGCGGCGTGGTAAGAAAGTTTTCATCCAGCAGTTCCGGGCGCGGATGTGCCTGCAGGATCTCCGTTTCATACGCAAGCATCTCTTCTGCCACCGCCTCGGACAGGCCGCACATCCGCATGCGTCTCAGGTATTCGTTTTTATAGTCCTCTTGGTTGCTGTCCAGCCAGAGCGCGACCAGCTGGGAGGTCATGAGCCGTTCAAAGCGAGCCGGCATCTCTGAGATTTCCTCCGCGGAAGGCGGCTTCGGGCACGGCGGCGCAGCGGTCTCCGGCGCTGGCGGCTGGGGCTTTTTTCTTTTGAAAAGGGAGAAGATCCGCTTTATTCTGGAGGACGTTTTTTTCGCTTCTGCATGCGCCGGTTCTGGCGGCGCGGACGGCGTCTTGTCACGATCCGGACGATCGGGCGGGCAGCCTGTATGCTGTTTCATAGCAGATTCCTCCTCATTTGATTTTCGCAAGAGAAGCATTTTTATACGATTCGTCGTCGGTGACTTCTTTGATGACCTTGATCTGCTTGGGGAAACGGACGTCTGCGTTTTCGTCGCTGAGCTCGATCTCGGCGATGGCTTGATCATTCCAGAACGGATAGACATCGATTTCAAAATACTGATTCTCATAGGTCAGGCAGTAACGGGTTTTCCGGATCTGTCGTTTGGTGGTGTCCGCGTTCATCAGCAGTCGGAGGTACTCGCTTTCGGTCAGCCTGCGTTCGATTTCCACGCGCTTGAGGTCGCTGACCTTCCGCTTCGTGGTCTGGAAGTAGACGTAGTGGCCCTGAGATCCGCGCTGACGCACGCGAACCTCCTCGTCTTCGTCTGATTTCAGATAGGTCTGGATGATTTCAATCCTCCGGCAGTTCGGGATGGATTCCAGCCACTTGAGATCCGGATATTCGATCAGGAACTTGCGCTCGATCTCAAACGGCTCCGGCTCGCCGAGGAAGGAGGAGATTTCGGCAATCAGGCGTTTCATTTTTTCTTCAAAGCCCGAGGAATTGTCGATCACGCGCAGATGCGGATGCCCGGTCCAGGCGGAGATGAGCTTGTCGTCAAGCGCGGCGGCTTCCTCGGCCGTCTCCGTCCTTGCGGTGTTGTTTGCCGTGGAGTAGAATGCCTCCGCGCCCTTTGCGGCCGTGACAAGATGAAAGACGGCGTCGTAGTGGTCTCGCAGATCGACCTCGTTCGTGCCGAATTCTTCAAGCAATGCCGCGAATTCCAGACGGTCCATATAGGCTTTGTTATCCAGCGCGCCGCGGTCGCACACGATCAGCACTTTTGCGGCATCCATGGCCTGCGCTGCCTGCATGAATACGTTTTCTTTTTCAAGCTGCAGGTGAAGCTGGCACCGCTGAAACGCCGCGTTTGATCTGCACGTCCAGGGCGCAACGCCGCCGTCGATCAGTTCCGTTACCGTTTCCGGAACGAACAGCACGACGTAGCCCATCTGCGTGAACGCATTCTGAATCCAGCTCATCGCTGTGGTTTTTCCCGCACACGGGCCGCCGGTGACGACGATCTTCACGATCTCCGCCGGCGCTTCTTCTTCGCGCCTTTTCAGCAGCTCATCCACGCTGACCTGAAACACCGCGGCCAGCTTCCGGATCATTTCGACGCCCGGCTTCGCTTTGCCGACCTCCCATTTGGAGACTGCCTTGTTCGTTACGCCGAGCAGCGCGGCCAGCGCCGATTGCGAAAGCCCCGCGCGGCTGCGAAGCATAAGGATGTAATTTCCGAAGCTGTAATCATTCATAACGCGATCCCTCCTTGCAGTTCCTATTATACTGCATTTTACGGAAATGGCAAGACGTCGGCTGTCGAATCCGGGTAGATATTGTTTTTCTCCCGGCAGTTCTTTCTTTTTTGCGTGCTTGACCGGTGCGGTGCGGTCTGTTATAATACGGGCAGGGGCGGGGAGAAGGCTGGTCAGGGCGACCGGCGCCGCCCGGCGGGGAGGGAAGAAAATGATCATCCGCAACACCGTTTTTTTGCGCGCGCTTTCGCTGCTGCTCGCGGCGCTGTTTCTGCCGCTGTCGCTGCTGACGGGCGGGCTGGACGCCGCTGCGTCCGGGCAGCCGCCGCAGGAGAAAACGAATCTTGCCGGGCCCGCCGCGTTCTTTCGCTCGCAGGGCGTGACGACCGACGGCGCGCATCTCTGGTTTTCCGCCAAAACGACGCTGCTGCGCACGGCGCTTGACGGCAAAACGCCGGAGGCGCTCAATCTTTCGGCCATTCCGGCGCAGCTCAAGGAGGACGCGGGCATTGCGCACATCGGCGGCATCAGCTGGTATGACGGGCGCATCTATGCCGGGATGGAGGACAGCAAGGTCTGGCAGCATCCGACCGTCGGCGTGTTTGACGCGGAAACGCTGGAATTCCAGACCGCCTATGCGCTCGATCCGGCGCTGGTTACGCGCGGCGTGCCGTGGGTGGCGGTCGAGCGGGAAACCGGGCTGCTCTATTGCGCCGATCACAGCAAAACGCCGACCTGCCTGTGCGTTTATGCGCTTGCCGACGGCTGCACGCTGACCGGCACGCTGACGCTGCAGGGCGATCTGCCCGCCGTGCAGGGCGCGGAGATCCGCGACGGCGTCCTGTATGCCGCTTCCAACGACGAAACCGCCGCGATCTACACCATGAATCTGACCGACGGGCGGGTAGACAAGCTTCTGGACCGCAATCTGCTCGGCGGCGAGGGCGAGGGCGTGACGATCCTCGAAACGGCGAACGGGCCGGTGCTGCTCGCGATCGATCTGGGCACGCTGTTCGTCAACGCGTTCGTGCGGCGCTATCCGCTTGCGGGCGCGGAAAACGACGGCGCTGCCGTTGACAAATCCCCCTCGCGCGTGATAGAATAAGACAGAATTCAGGCATGCCCCGCATGCCGTGAGGAGGGATGGCTTTTGCTGCTGCACACCTTGCTTCAAAAAGCGTCATACCGCATCTTTGCACTGATCCTTTCGATGATTTATGCATCTTCCGGCGGCGTGGTTCCGCCGTCTGACGCGGCGCCGATCGCCGTGAGCGATCCCGATACCGTGCAGATGACCTTCCTGGCGCTGGCCGATCCGCAGATTTCCAACTATCTTTATAAACGCTACCCGGTTTTCGAGGCGGCCTCGACCGATATCCAGCGCGGCAAGGGCGTATATGACGCCGTGGTCATGGCGGGCGATATCGCCGAAAACGGCTTTGCCTCCGAGTATCAGATGGTTTATGACCGCCTGAGCGGACTGGGCTGCCGCTATATCAACGCCGTGGGCAACCACGACGTCCGGCTGCGCAGCTACGCGCAGATGAGCAAGCGCTTCGCGGAATTCACGAACGCTCTCAACGGCGACGACGCGATGCAGAGCCTGCACTATACCGAACGGATCAACGGCTATCAGTTCATCGTGCTCGGCACGGACCGCACGGAATTCGAGGAATCCTATTTCAGCGACGCGCAGCTGCAGTGGCTCGATGACAGCCTTGCCGTGGAAAACGGCAAGCCCGTGTTCGTGATCTGCCACCAGCCGCTGAAGGATACCCACGGTCTGCCGCAGGTCTGGAACAGTCCGATTGATTCCGCCGGCAGCGTCGGCGCGCAGAGCGATCAGCTGCGGGCCATTCTCGGCAAATACCAGAACGTCTTTTTCCTGACCGGCCATGAGCACACCGGCTTCGGCCCCTTCACCTATGAGGAGATCGACGGCTTCCATTCGATCAATCTGCCGTCCCTGTGCTGCAACAACGCCGACGGCGATTACAACGAGGACGGTCAGGGCTATCTGGTCGAGGTCTATGCGGACCATGTGCTGTTCCGCGCCCGTGACCTGATGCAGGGCCTCTGGCTGCCGGACTATGATATCCGCATCCCCATTGCGAATTAAGGAGGAAGAAAGATGAAAATGATCGGCAAACGGCTTCTTGCCTGCCTGCTCTGCGCGGTGCTGCTGCTCGGCTGCGGCCTCTTCGGCGCCGCGGAGGATGCGCCCGCGGACCCGCCCGCAGCGAGTGATACCGCGCCCTTCCGCATTTCCTGCACGATCAACGGCGATCCCGCAACGCAGCGCGGCTTCTGCTGGTACACCAAAGCCGAAACGCCGAGCGTGATCGAGCTCACGCAGGCGGACGGCACGCCCGCCGACGCCGCGATCGACTATAAGGACGTCACGGCGTGGGAAGGCAACTACATGCATCAGGCGCTGGCAACCGGCCTGCAGCCCGGCACGACCTATACCTACCGTCTGGGCGACGGCACGACGTTTTCGCAGCCGGGCGTCTTTACGACCGACAACAAGGACGGTCAGGTGGATTTCATTGCCGTTGCGGATATCCAGGCGAGCAATCTCGAGAATTTCCGGCGCGGCGCGTCGACCGTCAGCGCGGCCCTGCGCACGCTGCCGACGGCGGAGTTTATGGTCAACCTCGGCGATTTCACCAACGACAGCACCAACGAGGAATGGGATTACTATGCGCAGGCGATGGACGGCGTCAGCCTGCAGACGACCCTCGCGCCGATCGCCGGCAACCATGACGGGCTCGGCGTGTGGCACTGGTTTGAGAATCTGTTCTGCCTGGATACGAGCGAGAGCGTGCAGAATCTCAACGGCGTCAACTATTCCTTTGAATACGGCAACGTGCATATCGCCGTGGTCAACACGAACGATCTGCTTTCCGTTTCCCGCGCGCAGCTGCGCTGGCTGCGCAACGACCTGAACAGCACAAGCTGCGACTGGAAGATCATCTGCATGCACAAATCGCCCTACACCCTCGGCAAGGACGGCAAATGGCCGGATGCGATGTATCTGCAGCGGGCGCTGACAAAGGTGGCGGATGACTGCGGCGTGGATCTGGTGCTCTCCGGCCACGACCATCAGTATCTGCGCACCAAGCCGCTCAAGGGCAACAAGCTCGATCCGGACGGCACGACCTATGTGCTGGCCGGCACGGCGGGCACCAAGCGCTATGAGGTGCGGCCCTTCCTGGCGAATCATTTCCTCAACACATCCTTCATTGACGCGCTGGTCGTGCAGCGCGACGGCTGGGCGAATTACTGGGACGGCGAGGACTGGGAGCAGTCCGACCCGCGCAACGTCGGCGGCTGCTTCAGCTGCATCCGCGCGGACGGCGGCACGCTGACGCTCAATGCCTATATCCTGGCCGATGCGGCGGATGAAAACGGCGGCGAAGTGATCACCAACGTCGATACGCTCACGCTCACCAAGCCCGTCGGGCAGAATCAACCGACCTTCACCGGCGACAACACCACGAGCAAGGCGGCCTTTTATCTGGACGTCGTGCCCAGCTTCCTGGCCCTTGCGGGCTACACCTTCGGCGAATGGCTGCCGAAGTTCCTGCTCATGCTGCCGGAGCTGATCAAGGTCTATGCCGAAGAAGGCATCTTCTGAGTCAAAACAAAAAAATCCGCGCGCTGCAGATCCGTTTTTGCAGCGCGCGGTTTCTTTTTATGCTTTTATGAATGTGTCAGCGTGTAGAACCAGGCGACCAGCCCGAACAGCGGCGGGAAGCGCTCGGCCAGCCGTTCGATGCGCATCTGCCGCTGAACGCCGGCGTCGTTCTCTTTGCCCACATGCCAGTCGTCGGGCGACGCGTACCGGATGACCTCCGGCGCGATTTCCCGCAGGTCCTCCGAGAAGAATTCGGCGAACACCGTTGCGCCGCTTGCGAGCAGATCATTGTAGAGCTGCTCCTTGTTGTCGCCCCGTTCGGCGCTGAAGAAGGAGAATTCACCCTTGCCGGCGCAGGCCTTCCACCATCTCCACGACAGCTCGGAGCGCTCGATATTCTGCCGCTGCGCGTCGGTTTCGGCGGCCTGCTTCGCCTGCTCCCACAGCCCGTCGATCCGCCGCACCTCGGCGGAGGTGAACGGACGCATGCAGGACCAGGAGCCGTAGTAAATATGCAGCTCATTGTCGAAGGAGCCCGCGTGCTGCGTGAACGTGTCGACGATCTGCTTCATATACTGCCCGCCGGGGCCGTAATAGGCGTCGCAGAAGCCGGCGACTTCGCTTTCCAGATCGCAGTAGGGGTCCTGCAGACATTTCGAGATCATGTAGGCGCGCAGCTCGCCGAATTCCGTGTCGCAGCTGCTCATATAGTAGTTGCCTTCGACATACACGCCCTTGACGTTGTTTTCATAGAAGATCTGCATGTTCCGCTGAATCACGCCGAAATCCGGGAAAACGGTGCAGGTGTGGGCGTAATTTGTCGCGTAGTCCCAGATGTAGAGCCGGTTGCAGATTTTTGCCCAGTCGGTCAGGTCCTTATAGAAAGACCCGTTGCACTGCTTTCTGTCGAGCGGATGCGAGAAGCAGCACTGGATCGAGCACAGGCGGATGATGACGTTGTCGCGCGGCACGATGCCCGTCGGCGCTTCCTGGGAATAGTAATAGGCGAAGGTGTCGATCGCGACGTTGTCATAGCCCTTTTCCTTGACCGTATCGGCGATCTGATTGACGAAATTCACGACCGTTGCCGAGGATTTGCCGCCGTGCGCGGCCTCGAACGCCTTGCAGGTTTCGCACTGGCAGTTTGAGAAATTGTCATTCTGCGTGACGGAAACGATCTGCAGCGGCGCATTCGGGTCATGCTTCTCTTCCAGGATTTTCAGCACGTTCTTTGTGCAGATTTCCAGCACGTCCGGATTGGTCAGGCAGGGCTGATCGGTGGTGCGTTCGCCGTCGTGCAGCGCAAGATATTCCGGGTGCGTGTCTTTGTATTTTTCAGTTTCGCACAGCCCGCCGATCGTGTGGCAGAAGCCGCCGAGATAATCGACGCTCCCGCCCATTTCGGCGGAAAGGCGGCGTCTGGAGCCGTTCGTCAGGCCGTTAGCCATGGAGTATTCCGTGTCGGACGGGCTCTTCCAGTCGGTGTCGGTGCTCTCAAAAAACGGTTCATAGACAAGGTCGGTGTCGGCCGGCACAAGGATCTGCTCGCTTTTGGGCAGCACGGTCAGGGTCGAGGTATAGACCTTGCGCCCGCAGAATTCCTCGAGGAAGCGGTAGGCCGCGATCTGCAGCCCGCGCTGCGCGGTGCCGTTGATGTGGATGTTGCCGTCGATCACGGCGATGCGGTAGCCGTTGTCCGCGATTTCGGAAACGTCGCAGGCGGAGGCGGCGCCGAGCGCGATGTATTTTTCGCCTGCCTGCGAAGAAACGGCGATCTGCGTGCCGAATACCTCGCTCAGGCAGCTCTGCAGCTTGTCGGCAGCAAAGCGCTCGGCTGCGGTCGGCTGCGCGGGAATCAGGATGGTCCACGTCGGATCAACGGCGAGCGTGTCTGCCGCGGCGGCAAACGGCACCGTGCCGGCAAGCAGCAGGCCGGCGAGCAGAACAGTCAGAAATCGTTTCATCGGTAGTCTCCTTTTCATTTTGAAATCAGATCAGGATCAGCAGAAACAGGCCGCCCATGGCGAGCAGCGCGCCGACCACAAGCAGGATGCCGAGCAGATGCAGGAAGATGAGCACGCCGACGGAAATCTTGATCGGCATGGTGTTTTCCGCATCGGAAATATTCTGCCAGCGGAAGCAGACGTCGGTCCCGTCCAGAAGGTATTGATCCAGGCCGAGCGCATCCGCGTTTTCGCCTTCCTTGAAGCCGCAGTCCGCGAGCCCAGCGGCAAACAGCCGCGCCATTTCTTCATCCTTGAAGGTCAGGCGGTGCTCCGTGCGCAGCTCATTGGCGGGCTCCTGCTTGCGCAGATGGCCGGGCTTGAAGCCGGTGCACCACCAGTAGCGGCCGTAATCGCAGGTCAGCTCCCGCTGATAGTTGCCGCTCGTGTCGGCGTGATACATCGTCATGCCCATGTCGATCCAGTCGGATTCATCCGGGCAGCGGTAGGTAGTGAAGGCGGTATCCGCCTCATCGGAATGCGGTTTGTTGTAAATGCCGCACTCCGCGCCGTAGAAGACCAGCCCGTACTGCCCCTTCCAGCACTGCACCATCCAGTCCTTGTCCTCATAGGTGAAGAAGACGCGGATATAGTCGTATTCCAGCAGCAGATACGGCGCGATCAGGTCATAATATTTGGCGTAGCCGAAGTTCCGCTGCCAGCTGTTGACGTTGTCCGCATAGTAGTAATCGTCAATGTAGCTGTAGCGGTAGCTGAGCACCTGGTTGCGGTCAAGATAATCCTTGACGAAGTTGGAGCGCGTCACAACGCAGACCGTGAAGCCGCCCTTGACGGTCTGCCCGTCCACGCGGGCTGCGGCGGTCACGTCCGCGCGGCCGACGGCAACGCCCTTGACCAGACCGTTCCCGTCCACGGTGGCAACGGCGGTGTCGGCGCTGGCCCAGTCGATGCGTTCCGGCACGGCCTGCGGATCGCTCAGCGCGGCGGTGAGCTGCAGCGTCTGCCCCACGGTCACGCAGAGCGCCGGTGCGGAAACGGTGAGCGTCAGCGGTTCTTCGGCGGCGGGCTCGGCTTCCGGCGCATCCTGCGCGGCGAATGCCGGAACGGCGCCGGCGGTCAGCAACAGCAGCAGCGCCAGCAGACCGGCGGCAAGGCGGGCATGGAAAGTGGTTCGTCTCATTTTCGTCCTCCGTTTCAGATTTGCAGTTTGGAAATGCGCGTCCGATAATAAAAGATGAAAAGCGGACAGGGTTTATGCCGGGAAAAATCCGTTTTTTACGGGGCCCGGCGGGAAAGCGTCGCCGTGTGGCAGAGGATGCCGCCCGGCTCGAGATCGATCATGCCGTAGCTGCCGGCGCGGATCGATCCCGGATTCATCAGATACAGTCCGTCGAGCACGGCTGTCACCGGTTCGTGGGTGTGGCCATATAATGCAATGCGGGCCGCCTGCGCGCGCGCTTTGTCGCACAGGACCTGCAGGCCGTATTTCACATGCTCCGTGTGGCCGTGGGAGCAGAAGATCCGGACGCCCTGCGCTTCCGCCAGCGCGTTTGCCGGCAGGGGAGAGCCGAAATCGCAGTTGCCGCAGACCTGCACCGTGCGGCGTTCACCGATCAGATCGGCGGCCTGCGCCAGATCCTGCGCACCGTCGCCGAGATGAATAACGACCGACGCCTCCGGATGCAGCGCGAGCGCCTCCCGCAGGGGATGCACGGCGCCGTGGGAATCCGAAACAACCAAAATGCGCATGACGACCTCCGTTCTGAACCGGTTTTTTCTACATACAATATTATAACAATGAAAGGAGCGGATTGCAATGGAAGAATCGAAAAAAATCCCGCCGCAGGCGCGGGCGCTCGCGGAAAGCAGCCGGCCGGCGGATGCGCAGGCGCTGATTGACGCCTTCGGTCTGGATGCGCAGCAGAAACAGAAGCTGGCGTCCGTGCTCGGCGATCCGGCGCAGATGCAGGCCCTGCTCCGCAGCGAGCAGGCAAAGCGGCTCGCGCAGCAGATGCAGCAGACAGCCGGCGAATAACGATCAGAGCAAAGGGGGGCTTGCGCATTGAAGGACATCGGGGATCTGTTTGCAAGCCTCTCGCCGGAGGATCTTGCGCAGCTGCAGGCCGCGGCCGCGGACCTGTTCGGGTCAGCGGAAAAATCGCCGCCGGAGCCGCCGCCTGCGCAGCCGGAGCTGACGCAGCTGCTGAATAACGCACAGCTGATGCGCCGCCTCTCCCGCGTGATGGACGCCATGCAGCAGGAGGACAGCCGCACGCGGCTGATCGCGGCGCTCAAGCCGCTGCTCAGCGTGCCGCGCCGCAAGCGCGCGGATGAGGCGATCCGGCTGCTGCGGCTCATGGAGCTGCTGCCGATGCTCACGGACGGGAAGGACGGTGGTCTGTTTGGATTCTGAATCGATGCGCCTGCGTCTGCCCGTGCCGCCCGCGCAATCCGCGTCGCCGTCGCCGGCGGAGGATGTGAAGCTGATCCTGCCGCTTCTGCTGCTGCTCGCATCGGAGGGCTGCGACCGGCGGCTGCTGTTTGCGCTGGCGTTTATTCTGATGGGATGAAACAGGCAAAAAAACAGGGTGCAGACGCCGAACGGCAGAGTTTTATAATCCAGTATTGGTTTTGCGGGGCATAAATCGCCCATAAATGCGTCAAAGCCGCACTGACATACATCAAGTATGCCATGTGCGGCTTTTCCTTTTTCTGAACAATTTCTGCTCCCGCAAAACTGTCCCATCGAAAAGA
>JAFRQQ010000031.1 GCA_017428525.1 Clostridia bacterium
AGTGAGGAGTGAGGAGTGAGGAATGAGGAGTGAGGAATGAAGGACGGGCTGCGCACGTACCCATTCTTTTACGGCGATGCATTTGATAGCCTTCCCCCGGGAGGGGTGCGTTCCATGCAAGTTCAAATATATCAATGAATCATTGATATATAACAAACAACCCGGCTGTGCGGCCGGGTTGGATGGAATAGAACCTATATCATTATCTGACTTCCGTTTCCGTGCGTTCCATGCGCAGGTAGGCGCCGGGGGGCGTCGGGATCGGGCAGGCGAAGGAAAACGGCATCATCGGGTGGGGCGTGCTGTCGATCGGCTCGCCGTCAGCATTGCGCAGATCCGTGACCTGCACGCGCACGGGCGGCGCGCCGCGCATCATGATTTCGAGCGTATCGCCCGCGAAAAACCGGTTGCGCTGCGTCGCGTACAGCACGCCGTCGCGCCAGTCCTCGGCCACGGCCGCCACATCCCACTTGCGCACATAGCCGCCCCTGCCGTAAATTTCGGCGCGGTCGGTCGGCGAGGAAAAATAGAAGCCGGTGCAGTATTCGCGGTGGCTGACCTTCATCGGCTCCTCGAGGATCCAGTCATCGGGGCGGTAGTCCGGATCAAAGCCCGACGCTTTGTAGCCGTCGAGCGCGCAGCGATAGGCGTTGACGCACACGGCCGTGTAATAGGCCGATTTCGCGCGGCCCTCGATCTTGAAGCTGTCGATGCCCGCTGCGGCGAGTTGCGGCAGATGCGCGAGCAGACACATATCGCGGGAATTGAGAATGTAGGTGCCGTTTTCGTCCTCGGCGATCGGGAAAAATTCGCCGGGGCGCTTTTCCTCCTGCAGGGCATATTGCCAGCGGCAGGGCTGCGCGCAGTCGCCGCGGTTGGAGTCGCGGCCGGTCAGATAATTCGAGAGCAGGCAGCGCCCGGAGAAGGACACGCACATCGCGCCGTGCACAAAGCATTCGATTTCGAGCGCTTTGGGCGTTTTCGCGCGAATCTCCGCGATCTCATCGAGCGAGAGCTCCCGCGCGGTGACGATGCGCTGCGCGCCGAGTTCATAAAGCTGATTGGCCGCGGCGTAATTCGTCACGCCCGCCTGCGTGGAGATATGCACATCCACCCGCGGGGCATAGCGTTTGCAAAGCGCGAGCACGCCGAGATCGGTCACGATCAGCGCGTCGACGCCGCACGCCTGCGCAAACGAGAGAAACTCCGGCAGCGCGGCGAATTCCGCATTGCGCGGCAGGGTGTTGCAGGCAAGATAGAGCTTCGCGCCCTGCGCATGGGCCAGTTCACAGGCCTCCCGCAGCTTCTCCTGCGCAAAAAAGGCGGCCGCCGTGCGCATGCCGAAGCGGTCGGCCCCCACATAGACCGCATCCGCGCCGTAGCGCAGAGCGGCACGGAGCCGCTCGGCATCCCCTGCGGGCGCAAGCAGCTCCGGACATCTGTTGACGATCATAATTTCTCCTCGGGATCAGTGGCTGTTCGCGCGCAGCACGGCGTTGCCGTTGGCGTCATGCTCCGCCTGCGTGCGTGCCATATAGATCTCGCCGTATTTGTCGTGACGGAAATAATAGTAATCGGTGCTGTCGGGATAGAGCGCGGCATAGATCGCATCCTCGCCGGGATTGCAGATCGGTCCGGGCGGCAGACCCTGAATGAGATAGGTGTTGTAGGCCTGCTCGAAATTGATCAGATCCGACTGCGACACGTTGCCGCTCAGATAGCTCGTGATATAGTTCGCGGTGGAGTCGCACGCGAGCGTCGGCCACGACACCGAGTGATTCAGACGGTTGTGAATGACCGAGGAAATCAGCGACATCTGCTCGGTATTCGCCGCCTCGCGCTGGATGATGGAGGCGATCGTGATCACCTCGTCCATGCTCAGACCCAGCTCCTTCGCGCGCGCCGCATATTCATCCGTCCACTTCTTCTGGAAGCCGTCGAGGAATTTGCGGATGACGCTGTTCGGGTCGCTGCTCTCAAAGAACTCGTAGGTATCCGGGAAGAGATAGCCCTCGAGCAGCAGGGTGCGGTTGGCGTTATTGGGAATCTGCCCGACGAAATCATGCTCAAACTGCGTGCCGGCGATCGAGCCGACCAGCTTCTCCTTGGTGCACACGCCGTATTTCTCCAGCCGGTCGAACATCTGATAGATCGTCCAGCCCTCGGGGAAGGTCAGCGTCACGGTTTCATCGGACTGCTGCAGCTCCTTGAATTCATTGAGATAGCCTTCAAGGCCCATATTCTTCTCAACGTAATACACGCCGCTGAGATAGACGGGCGCAGCCGGCGGGTTCTTTTTATTGTAATTCTTCAGCCAGTCGATGCCCTTATAATAGAGCTTGCACAGCCAGCCCTGATGCACAAGGCCGTTGTCGGAGAGCAGGTCGATGATCTGCTCGGTGGTCTGATCGCCCGGCACGGTCACGGTGACCAGCTCGTCGCTGCGGCCGAGCGCGAAAACGTCGTTGATGAAGGAAATCGCGCAGGCCGAGAGCGCCGTTGTGATCACAATGACGACCACCAGGAAAATCGCGAAGGCCGACCGCGCGGCGCGGCGGCGGCGCTTTTTGGACTTTTTCTTCTTCTGCGGCTGCGTGCGCACCGGCTCCTCGGGCTTGACAGGCCGACGGTTGGAGAAATAGATTTCGCCGTTGAAGCGCGGCCGCGTTTCCTCCATGGGATCGACAAACGCATCGGCGTCCGGATCGTCGATGTGCACCTCAAACTTTTTCTTTTCTGCAGGCTGCGGCATCAGATTCTCAAAGGCCGCGGGGTCGAGAAATTCATCC
This sequence comes from Clostridia bacterium, assembly GCA_017428525.1. Taxonomy (GTDB): domain Bacteria; phylum Bacillota; class Clostridia; order Oscillospirales; family Acutalibacteraceae; genus CAG-177. Next base: position 2,790 of record JAFRQQ010000031.1, read on the forward strand.
TCGATCACGTCGACGTTGAAAAAATCGCTTTCGGCGGCGTCATTCGGCACCTGCGGATTGCGGTTTTGCTCCTGATCCATATGTAGCCCCCCTTTTGCGTGCGTTATATCTTGTTGAAAGCGACAAAGCCGCTTTCCGTTAATATCGAGTCCATCGTCTGATCCGTCGGCTCGGCCGGCAGCGTATCCGCAAGGCAGCGCGCGGCGCAAAGCCCGAGGCGGAGCACGGCATGCGCGGCGAGATAGCGGTCGTAAAAGCCCGCGCCGTAGCCCAGACGACGGCCGCTCCGGTCAAAGGCCAGCCCCGGCACCAGGCAGAGCGCCGTCGGCGGCGGATCGCAGTTCACACATGTTGCGGGATCGGGCTCCGGCACGCCGAAGCGCCCGGGACGCAGCTGATCGAGCGCGGAAATGCAGTAGAATTCCATCTGCTCGCCGATGCACAGCGGCACGGCGACGGTTTTATTATGCGCGAGCGCGTGGGAAATAATCGCGCGGGTTTCCACTTCGCTGCGGATGGAAACATACGCCAGAATCACGTTTGCGTCGCGATAAAGATCGGACGCGGTCAAGGCCTGCGTGATCGCCGCGTTCACGGCATCGCGCTCGGCTGCCGTCATCGCGTCGCGCACGCCGGCATACAGCCGCCGGCATTGCTGCTTTGCGCTCACGCACATTGCAGCGTCGCTTCCAGCGCGGCGGCGGCCTGCGGTCCCTTCACCGCGGCAACGATGGCAAGGCCGAACTGAATCGCGCTGCCCATGCCCTTGCCGGTGATGTAATTGCCGTCGCGGCAGACATAGAGCTCCGGCACCGTGGCCCCGCGCAGCTCCGGCTCAAAGCCGGGGAAGCAGACGGCCTGCCGGCCCTGCAGCATGCCGCGCTGCCCGAGGATCATCGGGGCGGCGCAGATCGCGCAGATCCAGCTCCCGCGCACCTGAGCTTCATCGAGGAACGCGTGCACTTTTTTGCTCGCGTTGAGATACTTTGTGCCGGGCATGCCACCGGGCAGGATCACGCCGTCAAACGCATCCGCGGGCGCGACTTCGTCAATGCCCTTGTCGCTGACCACGGGGATGCCGTGCGACCCGGTGACGGTTTTGCCGGTCACGCCGACGGTCACGGCTTCAATCCCGGCGCGGCGCAGCACGTCGAGCGTCGCGAGCGCTTCCACTTCCTCAAAGCCGTCGGCCAAAAACAGATAAAACATGATGTTCTCCCTTCGTTCGCCCTGTCAGGCGTTCAGCGCGGCCTGCACAGCCGCAAACACGTCCTGCGCGATCGCTTCCCGCGTGCGCGGCGCGCCGTCCTCGGCGCAGGCGATGCGCACCCAGCCGAGCTTGTCCGCGGCGTAGGCGGCGGCCTTTGCGCAGCTTTGCAGATACGCGATATTCTTCTCGTGAATGTCCTTTTTATTCTCGTCGCCGGCGTAGCGGCCGGTCATGAGCCGCTGCGACACGTCGATGGGCATGTCCAGATAAATCACGGCGTCCGGGCGCGGAATACCGAGCTTTTCGTATTCGAAATCCTCCAGCCAGGCGAGATAGGCGTCCCACTCGGCTGCGGGCGTTTTGGTCAATTGATGATAGGCGTTGGAGGTCGTGTAGCGGTCGGCGAGGATGCAGCCGCCGGCGAGATAGGCCGGCTTCCAGCCGCAGTGATAGCTCACATAGCGATCGACCGCGTAAAACGATGACGCGGCGTAGGCGTTGACCGCAGACGGATCCGACCCGAAGCGCCCGGCGAGATACATCTTGACCAACGCGCAGGCGGGGTCGTCATAATTCGGGAGCTTGATGCAGGTCACGGCCTGCCCGGCCTGCTCGAGCCTTGCGCGCAGCAGCGCTTCCTGCGTGGATTTTCCGCTGCCGTCGAGGCCCTCGATCACGATCAGTTTCCCTTTCATACGCCCTCCGGTGACCGTGCGCAGTGCTAAGCGCGCGCACTTTTTCAAATTATTATATCAAATCAAAGAAAAGTTTTCAAGAGGAATTGACAATTTTTATACAGAATTGCGGCACCCGGCGACCCGGATGCCGCAAACCGGCGGTTCAGAGCAGGAGCGGCTGCAGCTGTTCGCCGCGCAGCGCGGCCTGCATCGCGTCGAAAAGGCGCGAAAAATCAGCGACGACCGAGCGCGGCTTTGCCTGCGGAGCATCCTGCCGCATGGGCACGAAATAGAACTGCTTGCGGTTGAGCAGCGCGCCGATATTCTGCCCGGCGGCGGCGAGCGCGTCGTTTGTGGAAACGGCGAGCAGCACCGGGCGCTCGTTGCGCAGATGCGCCTTTGCCGCGAGCGTGACGGGCGTATCGGCGATGCCGTTTGCGAGCTTCGCGAGCGTGTTGCCCGTGCAGGGCGCGATGATCAGAATATCCAGCAGACGCTGCGGGCCGATCGGCTCGGCCTGCGTGATCGTGCGGATCACGGGGCGACCGGCAGCGCTCTCGATGCGTTCGATCCACTCCTGCGCTGTGCCGAAGCGCGTATCGGTTTCCGCGGCCGCGGCGCTCATGATCGGGTAAATCTCCACACCGCGCTTGACCAGGCTCTCCATCTGCTGCACGGCCTGCTGCAGCGTGCAAAAAGAGCCGCAGAAGGCAAATCCGGCTTTGATCTCAGACATATCCTTCCTCCTCCCACAGATGCAGGATCCCCTGCGCCAGGATCTCCCCTGCCGTTTTCGGCGCGGCCTTGCCGGGCAGGCTGGCGCATTGCAGCGCGCGCACGCCATAGCGCTCCGCCGCCGCGAAATCCGTGCCGTAGGGCGCGGAGGCCACGTCGAGGATCAGGCAGGACGGTTTCAAAATGCGCAGCACCTGTGCGCCGAGCACGGGCGCGGGCACGGTGTTGATGATATAGTCAAACGACGCCGCTTTCTCCGGCAGACGCTGAAAATCGCAGGATGCGCAGCCGTCGGTTTCCGCACTCGCGCGCGCGGCGCCGCTGCGGGCGCAGACCGTCACCTGCGCGCCGAGGGCGTTCAGCGTGCGTGCCGTCGCCCTGCCGACCCGGCCGTAGCCGCACACGCAGGCGGAGCTGCCGAACACAGTGTAATCGATCTGCTCAAACAGCTGTTTCAAGATGCCCTGCACGGTCGGCACGACGTTGCGCACGGTGATCTCTTCGCATTTGTAATAATCGATCACGCGGCAGCCCCCGCGCTGCAGGCGGGCCGCGACGGACGCGGTCAGCATGCCGCCGAGGATCAATTGCTCCGGCAGGAACAGCGCGGCAAGCCGGTCGATCGGAATCTGCGGCGCAGCGCCGATGATATGCGTTTCATCCTTTGTGCAGGGCAGCGGCAGCACCACGGCCTGCGCCCGGGCGACGGCTTCTTCCAAGTCGGCTGCGGCGCGCGCGGATTTCTCGCCGAGGCCGAAAGTGCGTACGGCGAGCCCCGCGGCTTCCAGCGCGTCGGCCAGGCTCTGCTGCCGCCGGTCGCCGCCGAGCACAAGGACGGTTTGAATGGGTTTCAAGCTTTCACCTCCAACGCGCGGGCAGGCCTCCCCTGCCTCGCGCAGAACGAAAACCGCGCACGGCGATCCCCGTTCAATACAATCTATGCGGCGACAGGGACAAACGGACTGCCCGCGGGCGAAAAAGTCAAAGAATTCATTTTTCCACTTTATTTTTCAGGGCGGATGTGATATAATAACAAAAATATCAGAATCACGGCCGGCGTTCTTTGGACACGGGCGGCAAGCATCAACGCGGCGCGGCCGCGAAAGGAAGACCATCATGTTTGAAATCGATCAACTGCTGCGCAAAGTCAAGCGCATTCATTTTATCGGCATCGGCGGCTCCGGCATGTGCCCGATCGTCGAGATCCTCCACACGCAGGGCTATGAGATCACCGGCTCGGACAACAACGAGACCGACAATCTCGCCCGCATGCGCGCGCTGGGCATCCCCGTCACGCTCGGCCAGACGCCGGAGAACATCGAGGGCGCGGAGCTGATCATCTACACCGCCGCCATCCTGCCGGATAATCCCGAGCTGCTCGCCGCGCAGGCCTCGGGCATTCCCCTCTTTGAGCGCAACGACCTGCTCGGCGCGCTGACAAGGCATTTCTCCAACTGCATCGGCGTGAGCGGCACCCACGGCAAGACCACGACCTGCGCGATGCTCACGCATCTGCTGCTCTCGGCCGGTCTCGACCCGAGCGCCGTCATCGGCGGCAAGCTCCCCCTGACCGGCACAAACGGGCGCATCGGAAAGACCGAGCATTTTGTCTGCGAATCCTGCGAATTTCAGGATCATTTCCTCAAGCTCTCGCCGAACATCGCGATCCTTTTAAACGTCGACGAGGATCACATGGAGTATTTCAAGACCCTCGAGCGGCTCAAGCAGTCCTTCACGCAGTTTGCCGGCAGCGCCGACAAGCTGGTGATCTATAACGGCGACGACGCGAACACGCTCGACTGCGTGCGTCCGCTCCTCGACGCGGGCAAACCGGCGGTTTCCTACGGTCTCGGCGAATCGTGCGATTTCCGCGCGGTCAATCTGACGAACGAGCATGAGTATTACGCCTTTGACGTCGTGCGCAAGGGCGAACCGCTCGGGCGCGTGCAGCTCGGCGTGCCCGGGGCGCACAATGTGGGCAACGCTTTGGCCGTGATCGCTGCGGCGATGGCCAGCGGCGCGAGCTTCGATCAGTGCGCGGCAGGCATTCCCGAATTCCACGGCGCGGGCAGGCGGTTTGAGACCCTCGCGCAGATCGACGGCATCACCGTGGCCGACGACTACGCGCATCATCCCAAGGAGCTCGAGGTCACGCTCGAAACCGCGATGCGCATGGGCTTTCGCAAGGTCTGGGCCGTTTTCCAGCCCTTCACCTTCTCCCGCACGGCGATGCTCTTTGACGATTTCGTGCGCGTGCTCAAAATCCCCGATCACTGCATCATGACCGAGATCATGGGCTCGCGCGAGGTCAACACGTACAATATATATACGTCGCAGCTGGCCGAAAAAATACCCGGCAGCGTGTGGTTTGATTCGTTTGAGGTCGTGGCGCAGTATGCGGTCGACCACGCGCAGAGCGGCGATCTGATCATCACGCTCGGATGCGGCGATATTTATAAAGCGGCAAAAATCATGATTAAAAAACTGCAGGAAAGGCGGAATCCGGCATGATCTATCAAATCAACAAAACGAACTATCGGGACTTCGACACCATTGAGGTCAACAAGCGCGAAGGGCGCTTCTATAACGTGCCCTACAGCTGCAAGGAGACGCTGCGCAAGACGCCCTTCAGGAAAGAGCGCGGCAATTCCGACCTTGTGCGCCTGCTCAGCGGCGTGTGGGATTTCAAGCATTACGCGAGCATCCGCGACCTGCCGGATCAAATTGACACGGGCAAGATCGCGTTCGATTCCATTCCCGTGCCGGGCACCTGGCAACGCAACGGCTTCGAGCCCCCCGTCTATATCAACTGCGCCTATGAATTCGACAACACCCCGCCCGAGCTGCCCGACGACATGCCGGTCGGCATTTACCGCACCTTCTTTGAGGTCGAGGGCAGGCAGACCTATCTGCTGGCCTTCCTGGGCGTAATCCCCTGCATCGATCTTTACATCAACGGCAAATTCGTCGGCTACAGCGAGGGCGCGCACAACACCGCGGAATTCGACATCACCCCCTTCGTCAAGAAGGGCAAAAACGAGCTGTTCGCCGTTGTGCATAAATGGTCCACGGGCACCTTCCTGGAATGCCAGGATATGTTCCGCGAAAACGGCATTTTCCGCGACGTGCTGCTCTATACGCTGCCGAAGACCTTCGTCAACGACGTGTATTACCGCACCGCCGAAACGGCGCAGGGCTGGGATCTGAACGTGCGCGTGGAAACCCTCGGCGACCTGGCCGGCTGCACGCTGGAAACCGAGCTTTACGACAGCCGCAAGAAGCTGATCGCCGCCGCTTCCTGTGATGCGGCCGAGGTCAGCACGCTGGCCTTCACCGGCCTGAACGTGAAGACCTGGAACGCGGAAATCCCGACCGTCTACACCGCGTTCACCACGCTCCTCAAGCGCGGCAAGCCGCTGATGACCTTCCGCAGCTTCATCGGCTTCAAGACCGTGAAAATCAAGCGCGATCTCTTCTTCTTCAACGGCAAGCTGATCAAGATGAAGGGCGTCAACCATCACGATTCCAACTGCAAAACCGGCTACGTCATGACGTTTGACGATATCGAAAAAGATATCAGGCTCATGAAGTCGCTCAACTGCAACACCGTGCGCACCTCGCACTATCCGCCGGACCCGCAGTTCCTGACCCTGTGCGACCTTTACGGCCTGTATGTCGTGGACGAGGCGGACATTGAAACGCACGGCTGCGGCTGCGCTCCGCACGACAATTTCCATCTGATCAGCGCCGATCCGAAGTGGGCGCCGCGCTTCCTCGACCGCGTCAAGCGCATGTATCTGCGCGACCGGAGCCATCCGGCGGTCACGATGTGGTCGCTGGGCAACGAGGCCGGCGGCCACGCCTGCGAGGACGTGTGCTACGATTATCTGCATGAAGTCTGCCCGGAGATCCCGGTGCATTACGAAAGCGTCATCCACAGCGAGCGGCATTCCTACGACGTGGTGTCGGAGATGTATACGAATCACCGCAACGTCGAGCGCTGCGGCCGGCACACGCGCGGCAGGAAATACACCAACAAGCCCTTTTTCCTTTGTGAATACGCGCACGCGATGGGCGTGGGCCCCGGCGCGCTGGAGGAATACTGGCAGATCATCTACCGCTATGACAACCTCATGGGCGGCTGCATCTGGGAGTGGGCGGATCACTCGGTCTACCATCCGCACGGCAAGATCAAATACACCTACGGCGGCGATCACGGCGAATGGCGGCACGACGGCTGCTTCTGCGTGGACGGCCTGCTCTATCCCGACCGCAGCCTGCACACGGGCGCAAAGGTGATGCGCAACGTCTACCGTCCCCTGCGCGCGTCCTACGCGAACAAAACGCTCACGCTGAAAAACACGAACCGCTTCAAGGGCAGCGATAATCTGACCGTCGTGTGGGAGCTGGTCAAAAACGGCGACGGCCTGCTTGCCGCCGATGAATTCAAGCCGGAGATCGCGCCGGAGCAGAGCGCGGATTATCCGCTGGATATCAAGCTCCCGCGCGAGAGCTGCGACCTGCACCTGAACGTCTATTATTACGAGGGCGAGCGCGAGATCGCCTGCGAGCAGATCGCAATCAAGGAAGGCTACCGCCCGGCGTTTGAAAAGGCGGCCGGCAGCGTGAAGCTGACCGAAACCGACGCCGCGTTTGAGATCGCATACGCGAACGGCGCGCTGACCTTCGGCAAGGCCGGCGGCATGCTCGAGAGCTACACGGCAGGCGGCAAAGAGCTGATCAATCAGACGCCGGCTGCGGCAAAAGGCTTCCGCCCGAACATCTTCCGCGCCCTGCTGGACAACGACGTGTGGTTCCGCGACCGCTGGATCGCTGCGGGCTATGACGATTACCGCTGCATTTGCAAGGGCTGCGCCGCGAAGGCGACGAAGACAAAGGCGACGGTCACGGTCGATTACAGCCTCAAGAGCAAGAAGACCCCCCTGCCGCTCGGCACGGTCACGCTGACCTATGAGATCCTCGCGAACGGCGCGGTCACGGTCACGGCGGCTTTCCTGCCCGGCGCAAAGAAGCGGCTCGCGGCGCATCTGCCGCGCTTCGGCCTGACGCTCGAGCTGCCCGAGGACTGCACGAACGTCACGTATTACGGCCGCGGCAGCGACGAAAACATGCCCGATCTCAACGCGCACGCGCTTTTGGGCGTTTACGAAACGACGGTCGACGAGATGTATGAGCCCTATATCCGCCCGCAGGACAGCGGCAACCGCACCGAGGTGCGCACGCTGAAGGTGACGAACGACGACGGCGACGGCCTGCTCTTCGCCTATGAGGACAAGCCCTTCTGCTTCAACGCACGCCCCTACACGCAGGCGCTGCTGCACAGCGCGAATCACCGCGAGGACCTGCGCAGCGAGCACACGGTCGCCGTGGAAATCGACGGCTTCCTGCGCGGCGCGGGCACGGCAAGCTGCGGCCCGGACGTGCTCGAGCAATACGACGTGGACGGCAGCAAGGGGCTGACCTTCCGCTTCACGATGCGTCCCGCGAAATAATCCACAGACAGACAGAAAGCATATCCGGTTTCGCCGCCGGATATGCTTTTTCGCAGAAAATTTACATTTCCCTGTTGTTTTTTTTCCAGATCTATGCTATATTAATTTTGTACATCCGATTATAACGGAGAATGGACGGAGGAAGAAACTTATGGCAAACAACAATTTATTCCAGACCGCGGAGAACGGCTACAGCTGCGCTGACGTCGATGAATACATCGAGGTGCTCAAAGCGGAATACAAAAAGGTCTTTGACTACGCCAAGGGCGTGGAGGCCAACAACGAAAAGCTCAAGAAGATCTGCCGCGCGCTCAATGACGAAAACAAGGCGCTCAAGGCAAACGGCGCGGTGCCCGCAGCGGCTCCCGCAGCCGTCGGCGTCGACCTGCTCGAGGAGCTGACCGCGCTCGACAAGATCAGCACGCAGCTTGCCGCAGTCACCGGCGCGATCCGCGAAAAAGCGGGGCAATAATAATCGGAAAGGCAGACAGACAGTGATGGAACAGTTCAAACTGAGAAATATCGATGAATTCGACCGCGACTTTGTCGCCGCGCAGCAGGCGAAAAAGGCGAAGGCCGCCGAGCTTTTCCAGGAGCCGGTGTTTCCGACGCCCGAAACGCTGATCGAGCCGGATCCGATGCAGGATATCAGCTCCGGCATGGGGCTGCCGCCGCTCGAGCAGGAACCGCCCGAGGAGCCGCGTCCGCTCGTGCCCATCGGCCAGAAGAACACGATCTACGATCCCTTCGGCGAGGACTTCCCCGACACCTCCGACACCGTGGAGCCGCTCAATGAGGAGGATTTCGATCCGCGCAAGCAGAAGGGCAAGACCAAGCCCGGCATTCTGGTCGGCAAGATCATCACGATCGTGCTGCTTTGCCTGACCGTGGTCGCCTTCGTGCTCGGCTGCTTCATTTCCATCTTCATCGACAACAACGGCTCGGACGTGGGCGGCTTCTGCTTCAATGAGATGAGCCGCGAGATCGTGATCGAAAACGAGGGCCAGGTCATCCAGAAGATCCCCGAGGGCTCGCTGATCATATCCAAGAAGAAGGATCCCGCGACCTATGAGCTCGGCGATTTCGTCGTGGTGCCCGCCGCGACCACCGGCTGCGACATTCAGGTCATCAGCGGCATTGAAAACATGAGCACCGGTCCGCGCTTCTCCACCATGCCCATCGGCGCGGGCTACGGCGCGACGAACTTCGTCACGCAGGATCAGTGCTACGGCGAGGTCAACTTCTACATCCCCGTGCTCGGTCATCTGATCAACATGGCGATCGCCGACCCGGTGCAGATGATCATCGCCAGCGCGATCTTCATCATCTTCGCCGCGGTCTGCTGCGTGGGTCTGGTGCTGCTGGAATCCGCCAACAAGAAGTCGAAGAAAAAGAGCAAGAAGGAAAACGCATAAGTTTAAAATTACACGGCGCGCTGTGAATTTCGTTACACGGCGCGCTTATTTTTACGGCAAAAAGCATCCCGCCGCCGACGCATTTGCGCCTGGCAGCGGGTGTTTTGTTTTTATTCAATTCTTATTGTTCAAACGTATAGATCCGGATGCTCGCGTTGCACAGCCAGACCACGTCGACGTAGCAGAAATACGTCTTGCCGTCCGCCTCATAGATCACAAGGCCCTCCGCCTCGGTCGTTTCGTTGCCGGTATCGCGCACGAAGGCCTCCCGCGTTTCGCCGGTCGCAAGGTCGACGGCATAAGTGATCTTTTTGCCGCCGTCGGTGTCGGCGGAGAGATAGAGCGTATTGCCGAGCAGGTCGCCGCCGGCAATCTTGGTGATTTCGCGGTCCATCGGAATGCTGCCGAGGTAGGAGAAATCCGCGAGCGAGAGCATGCGCACCTCGGTGACCTCCCGGGCCTGCGTATAATAAATCACGCCGTCGCGGATGCACAGCCACGGGAAGTGGCCGTTGCCCTGCCCCGCCTGCGGCAGGACGTGGTATTCCAGAAATTCAAAGCTCTCCGCGTCGTAGACCATGACAGCCGGGTCCGTGAAGGTGTTGGTTTCGCAGGCGATATAGAGCTTGCCGTCGTGGTAAGCGCCGTCGCCCAGATGCGAATAGCCGCGCTTGATCATTTCATACGGCAGGCAGAGATCGCGGCTTTCGAGGACGTCGCCGCTTTGCATGTCGATGCGCACGAGGGCGTTATAGACAAGCGGCTTGATGCAGCCGGTGCCATAGAAATACCGGCCGTCCGTCGTGATGCCCTGGCAGAAGGCCGCGCCGTCGGAATAGAAATAATCGATTTCCTTTGCGAGCGTCAGCCCCGGCCCCTCGACCGTGGACGGCTTTGAAATCAGGCCGCCGATGAAGAACGTCAGGGCGAAAAACAGATAGACGGACTTGCGCAGAATCGTAAAAAAAGCAGACATTTCTCTCTCCCCCAAATCAACAATTATAGCTCAACGCAGCCTTCCAGCCGGAGATCGCGCGAGGACGCGCCGGCGCAGATGCGGAATTTGCCGGGCTCGACCGTCCATTCATAGCGCGCGTTCATGAGCCGGAACGCGTCATAGCCCAGGCGGAAGGTCAGCGTCTGCGTTTCCCCGGGCGCGAGCGTGACGCGGCGAAACGCCTTGAGCAGCAGCGGCGGGGTCACAACGGAGCTTTCGCAGTCCTCCACATAAATCTGCACGACCTCGTCCCCTGCCCGGTCGCCGGTGTTTTTCACAGTCACGGTCACGTCGACGTCGGTCGGGCCGACCTTTTTGAGCGCAAGGTCGCTGTAGGCAAAGGTCGTGTAGCTCAGACCGAAGCCGAAGGGATACAGCGCGGCGCCTTCGCCTTCAAGATAATCGTTGCTCTTGCCGGGCAGCATGGAATAATAGCACGGAATGCGCCCGCCGCTGCGCGGGAGCGAATACGGCAGGCGGCCCGCGGGGTTGACCTTGCCGGTCAGCGCACGCACGATCGCGCGCGCGCCGAGCTCCCCGCCGAACCAGGTTTCAATGATCGCGCTGCAGACTGCGCTTTCGCGTGAAAGATCGAGCGGACGGCCGTTTTCGAGCACGAGGATCAGCGGCCGGCCGAGCGCGGAAAGGCGTTCGATCAGCTCGCGCTGCCGCCCGGGCAGGGTCAGCTCGCTGCGGTCATGGCATTCGCCGCTGGTCAGCACGTTTTCGCCGCCGACAAACACGATCACGTCGGCCTGCTTTGCGAGCGCGATGGCTTCGTCGAGCGCGTCCTCGATCGCCTGCTGCTTTTCGCGCCGCAGATGCGGCTGATCCGCGGCAAGGCCGGCAGTCTCCTGCGCGTCGCCGAAGCCGCAGCCCTCCGCCTGCAAAATCCGCGCCCCGGGCATTGCCGCGCGCAGTTCGTCGTAAACGGACGGGATCTCAACAAAAACGGGAACGGAGGAATAATTGCCGATCTGCTGCTGCGCGCCGGACGGGCCGATCACAGCGACCGTGCCGAGGCCATCCGCGTTCAGCGGCAGCACGCCGTCGTTTTTCAGGAGCGTGACGGATTTTTCTGCGATCTCCAGCGCGATATCCCTGTGCGCTTGGCAGTGGACGACCGTTTCCCAGCGGCTTTCCTCCGTATAGGGATGATCAAACAGGCCGAGCAGGTATTTCAGACGCAGCAGGCGGCGGCAGGAATCGTTGATATTCTCCTCCTCGATGCGTCCCTGCCGCACAAGCTCGCACAGAGTCGTGACCCAGAAGTCGTGGCTGCACTCGCAGCCGCCCAGACAGTCGAGACCGTTCTTTTTGGTCAGATAGATCGTTTCTTTGTCGTCCTCGGTCAGGTGGTGCGTCGTTTTGACGCGCTCGACGCCGCTCCAGTCCGAGCGGCAGATGCCCCGCAGGCCGAAGCGCTCCTTGAGCACGGTTTTCAGATAATGCTCGGAGGTGATCACGACGTCGCCGTCAATGGAATTGTAGCTGACCATCGCGTCATAGGCGCCGCCCTCGCGGATGCCCGCCTCGAATACGGGCAGATAGCAGCTTTCGATCTCGCGGATGCCGACGTTGGCCGGCGCGCAGTTGACGCCGCCCTCGGGCACGCCGTGCACGACATAGTGCTTGGGCTCGGCGATCACGGCGTCCGGCCGGGAGATATCGCCGTTCTGCTCCGCGGCAACCACTGCGGCGGCAAAGCGGGAGGACAGATGCGTATCCTCGCCGAAGGTTTCCTCCGTGCGGCCCCAGCGCGGGTCGCGCGCGACGTCGAGATTCGGCGCAAGGATCTCATGGATGCCAAGCGCCCGCGCCTCGCTCGCGATCACCCGCCCGGCTTTCGCGCCGAGCGCAGGGTCGAAAGTGGCCGCCCATGCCGTGGGCGAAGGCAGGATCGTGCCGCGCGTGCCGCAGATGCCGTGCAGCGCTTCGCCCGTGAAAATCACGGGGATCCCCAGACGCGTGTGCTCGACGAAATAACGCTGGATGCGATTCATCACGGCCGGCACGGAGTAATTATCGTGGATGCAGCCGAGGCCCGCGTCGCCGAACTCCCGCGCGAGTTTCTCATAGTCATATTCCGAATCGGGATGCACGGACAGACGGTGATGCGGATCGATCCGCGTGCAGTATTCATTGCCGAATTTCAAATCCAGCTGCGCGATTTTTTCTTCTAAGGTCATGCGCGCCATCAGGTCGTCGAGCCGTTCTTCGACACCCAGCGCGGGATTCTGATAAGGAAGCATGCTACCCCTCCCCCGGATTTTTCTCAATTATAGCATGAATCGCCGCCCTGTTCAACCAAAAAAGGAAAGATGCGGCTTTCTTTTTTTTCAAATTCGTGCTATACTGGACGCAGAGGTGATTGCATGAAAACGATCAGGGGCCTGCTGGCGCTGCTGCAGGTGATCCTTTGCGCGGTCGGCCTGCTGCCGGTCGACCGGACGGTCAATTACGGCGGCACGCCATACGCGCCCGCGCAGATCGAAGAACCTTTGTATATCGTAAAAGACCGCGCGTCGGACTATTCGATCGCAGTGGAGGACGGCGCAGACGCCTGCCTTGCCACCGCGGCCAAGGAGCTGCAGACCTATGCGGCGAAATGCTGCGGCGTGACCCTGCCGATCACGCAGGCCGCAGACCTTGCAGCGGATGCGCCGGCGATCCTGCTCGAAACCGCGCCGACCGGCGTGCAGACCGCCCGCGTCGGCTTCTCGACGCAGGACGAGGAGAGCTTCCGGCTGTTCGTTGAGGGCGGGCGGCTTCATGTGCGCGGCACGGGCCCGCGCGGCACGCTCTACGGCGTTTACACCCTGCTCGAGCAGGCGCTCGGGGTGCGGTGGTTCACGCCGACGCTCGAGGTCACGCCCGAAAGCGCGGATTTCATCGTTGACACAAAGCTCGATGAGTTTGTCAAGCCGTCGTTTTCCGTGCGGCGCAACGACTGCCCCGGCACGAACGACGCTTACCGCGCGCGCAGCAAGATGAACGTCTCCTTTTGGCGCACGGCCGAAGACTACGGCGGCGCGCTGACCTATGTGCTCTGGGACGTGACGCTGGACCGCCTCGTGCCGGACGCGCTGTTTGACGCGCATCCCGACTATTTCGCGCAGCAAGCGGACGGCAGCCGCTCGACCGATCACGTCTGTCTCTCGCACCCGGAGGTGCTCGCTGTCGCGATCGAGAACGCCTGCGCCGCCATTCAGGCGGATCCGCGGGGCGCGAAATATCTGCACGTCGGGCAGAAGGACAACGAAAACTACTGCCGTTGCGCGCTGTGCGAGGCGGCCTATGCGCAATACGGGAGCGTGAGCGCGCCGACAATTCTCTTCACAAACGCTTTGGCCGAGGCGCTCGAGGAAGATTACCCCGATTTCATGTTCACGTTCTATGCCTACAACGAAACCGACCGCCCGCCGACCGACCCGACGCTGCGCTGCCGCGACAATGTGGCGCCGGTGCTCTGCGGGCTGCACAAGGCCTGCCGCTGCCACGCGCTGACCGCCTGCGGCGCGCAGGACGGGCAGGAGACCTTTGACAATCTCTATGCCCCGCGCGAGGCGACGATCGCCGAGGATTTCAAGGTCTGGACGCAGGTCGCGGACACGACCTACATCTACGACTACACGATCAATTTCCTCAACACCGCGCAGTTCTTTTCCAATCTGGAAACGATGCAGTCCACCATGCAATACATGCACGACATCGGCATCACGGGCTATATTTACAACTGCGGCGACGGGCACGAGGCGGCCTTCAACGAGCTGCGCAACTATCTGCTCTGCCGCCTGCAGTGGGATGTGAACTGCGACGTTGCGCACTGCATGGAGGAATTCCTGCGCGCCTTTTACGGCGAAGAGGCCGCGCCCTATATCCGCGAGATCCTCGACCTGCAGACCGCGCAGATCCGCGCGACCGCGCACGCCTTCGACTTCGACTGGCATTATCAGTCCGGCTTCTTCCCGCCGCTGACCGCCGCAAAGCTCGACGCGCTCTGGGAAAAAGCGCTCGCCGCCGACGGCACGCAGGCGCAGCGCTTCAACGTGGAGAAGGCAAATCTCAGCTGGGAATACTACAAGGCGAATCTTTTCATGGGCAAATATACCGTGCTCAATCCCCTGCGCAGCAAGGCGAATGAGGCGCTCTATGACGCGTTCCGCGCGCACGGCGTTGAGCGCGTGTGCTCCTTCGGATTGATCCCGGAGAAAAGCGAAATTGATTTCCTGCAGCGGCCCTACAACTGGAGATAGCAAAAAAACAAGCGTGCTGCAAAACCTACAACGCGTCCGTAAATTGTGCATTCGGAAAAATGAAGCCGGGCTCCGGCTTGACAATTCTTCCATCGTCTGTTAATATTGTACTATAGAAATTAAATAATTCATCGAAAGGAAGAATAATTATGAAAAAAGTACTCTCCATTCTCCTGTCGCTCCTGATGGTGTTGCCTCTCGCCGCGCTCCTCCCCGTTACGGCTTCCGCCGACAACGTCGTGCTCTCCGCCGTTTCGCTCACGTTCAACGCCGAGGACGCGAAATACCTGAACGCCGCGAACGACTTCAGCGATGTCAGCCGTCTTTTCGTTTCGACGATGGCGCTTGAAACGAAAGGCTGCACGCTGTTAAAGACTTCAACAGCGCTTCAAATAGAGGGCGGCGGCGTGGATTTCGCTCCGATCTCAACGGACAAGAATTATTATCTCTGCTTCGGGCTTTGGCTTGAACCCGAATACGAATGGTGCAGCTACGTGAGTAATCTGACCAGAGGCGTCATAACGAATCTGCCCTCCGACGCCGCTTTCAAAGTGAGCGTGAACGGCGTGCTGCGCGATGATCTCGCGCTTCTCTATCGCGATGACGGCGTCCTGCTCGTTCAAGTTCCGCTGGGCAAAGGCCTGCCCGCAGACGAAAACGCGGTGATTCAGGAAGAACCGGCAGACGAAGGGAATTTCTTCACCCGCATGCTCACCTCCATCAAGGAATTCTTCCAAAGAATTTTCCATCTCATCGCAAGTCTTTTCACTTTTTAACGGATTCTGAAACAACAAATCAAACGGGCGTGCTGCATCTGACCGGTGCGGCACGCCCTTTTATTTATACTTTTCTCGGTTTGATGCGTTTGCGCAGGTGTTCCAGCCGGTTGAGCGCGTCATACAGCGTATCGTCGCGCTTGGCAAAATGCAGACGGATCAGATGATTGACCGGCTCGCGGAAAAAGCTCGAGCCCGGCACCGCGCCCACGCCCACATCCCGCGCGAGCACCTCGCAGAATTCGAGGTCGCTCTCGAAGCCGAATTCCGAAATATCCAGCAGCACATAATAAGCGCCCTGCGGGTCGGTGTGCGCGATGGCCAGATCATCCAGCCCGCGCAGGAAAAGATCGCGTTTCGCCGTGTAGGTCGCGGCAAGCTGCGCATAATAGGCGTCGTCAAAGCGCAGGCCGGTGACCGCCGCCTCCTGCAGGGGCGCCGCGGCGCCGACGGTCAGGAAGTCGTGCACTTTCTTTGCAACGTCGATGATCTGCGGCGGGGCGATGATATAGCCGAGCCGCCAGCCGGTGATCGAGTAGGTCTTAGACAGCGAGGAGCAGGAGAGCGTGCGCTCCCACATGCCGGGCAGCGTGGCGAAATAGACGTGCTCATGCGGGGCGTAGACGATGTGCTCATAGACCTCGTCCGTGATCACAAACGCGTCGTAGCGCTGCGCGAGGTCCGCGATCACCTGCAGCTCCGCGCGCGTGAACACCTTGCCGCTCGGGTTGGAGGGGTTGCAGAGGATCAGCGCCTTCGGATGCTGCCGGAACGCCGCTTCCAGCTCGTCGACGCTGAAATCAAAGGCCGGCGGATGCAGCGGCACATAAATCGGCTGCGCGCCCGAGAGGATCGCGTCCGCGCCGTAATTCTCATAAAACGGAGAGAAGACGATCACCTTGTCGCCGGGATTGACCACGCTCATCATCGCCGCCATCATCGCCTCGGTGCTCCCGCAGGTGACGACGATTTCGCCGTTCGGATCGATCGGTCTGCCCATGAAGCGGGCCTGCTTTTCGGCGAGCGCCTCGCGGAAATTCTGCGCGCCCCAGGTGATGGAATACTGGTGAAAATCCTCGTTCGACACCTCGGCCAGGCGGTCGAGGATCGCGCGCGGCGGGTCGAAATCGGGGAAGCCCTGCGAGAGATTGACCGCGTCATATTCCATGGAGATGCGCGTCATGCGGCGGATGACCGAATCGGTAAAGCCCAGCGTGCGTTCGGATAAAGCAGGCATCGGGGTCCCTCCTTGCGTTTCCTGTGATGCCCTTATTATAGCATGAATCTGCCTGCGGTTCAACCTGCCGGGGCGCATTTGCGGCGAATATTTCGCGGCGGAGGGCCTGCGGCGCTTGCAATCCGTCGGCGGGCATGGTAAAATGTCAGACAGAAAAAAACTCGGAGAAGAAAGCGATGCAAATCATTATCGACCAAACCACGCCGCTTCGGCCCTTTCATCACCACTGGAAATTCTGCGTGGGCTCGGCGCACGCCGCCTACGCGCTGCGGCACGATTACGCAAAGCAGCTCGCGCAGGTGCACCGTGAGCTCGGCATCGAGCGGGTGCGCTTTCACGGCATTTTCGGCGACGAGCTGCACACCCTCGTGCGCGCGACGCAGGTGCTCCCCTTCCCCTTCGGGCGCGGCTACGGCGAGCAGAGCTTCCGCCAGTGCGCGAACGTCTATGACAACATCCTCGAGGCGGGCATGACGCCGTTTGCGGAGCTGAGCTTTGTGCCAAAACGCCTTGCAAAGCTGCCGTTTGCCAGGGGCATGTTTTATTACCGTCCCGTGGTCAGTCTGCCGCGCAGCACCGCGCAGTGGCAGGATTATATCGCGCGCTTCGTGCGCTTCCTGATCGACCGCTACGGCAGAGAGGAAGTGGCGCGCTGGTATTTCGAGGTCTGGAACGAGCCGGATCTGCCGGTCGTCTTTTTCGACGGCAGGCAGAAGGATTATTTCCGCCTGTATCAGGCGACGGCGCAGGCGATCAAGGGCGTGGACGGCGGCATTCGCGTGGGCGGCCCCGCGACCTCGGGCAGCAAATGGATCGCGGAATTTCTCGCCTTCTGCCGGCAAAACGGCGCGCCCGTGGATTTCATTTCGACCCATCAATACGCGGGCGACCCGATCGGCGGGATTGAGCAAAAAGCGCAGGGCGCCGCACTCAACATCGATCCGCTCGCCGCACTCCGGCACAGAGCGACGCTCGATCACGGCAATATCCTCGACCTGTTCCGCGCGTTCATGGGCGTTGAAAACGCGCCGCAGACGCTGCGGGCCGACGCGCTGCAGGAGAGCGCGAAAAACGTGAAGGCGCTCGCGGGCGATCTGCCCGTTTTCTACACCGAATGGAATATGTGTGCGTCCTTCTCCGCGCCGTGCAACGACACGGCCATGCAGGCCTGCTATCAGCTGCACGCGATCCTCAACACGCAGGAGAGCGTCGACGGCTCGTCGATCTGGTGCTTCTCGGATCTGTTTGAGGAATTCCATCAGTTCCCGGAGGAATTTCACGGCGGCTTCGGCCTGCTCACGCAGTCGGGCGTCAAAAAGCCCGCCTACCACGCGCTGCGGTTCCTCCACGAAGCGGGCGACGAATGCTATGACCTGCCGACAACGGGCGACGCGGATCTCGTCGTATTCAAAAACGGCAACGCGCTGCACGTGATTGCCTCGCTCCTGGACTTTGAGGAAAGCGGCAGGACGGAGCAGATCGGTTTGAAAATTCAGACGCACGCGCCGTCGGACGTAACGCTGCACCGCATCGGCGCAGACAGCGCGAATCCCCTCGCCTGCTGGGAAGCCATGGGCCGACCGCAGACGCCCACGCCCGCGCAGCTCGACGCATTGAAAGCCGCCGCAACGCCGCGCGAGGAAGCCGCGGAGTTCACGTATGCCGACGGCTGGCTGCACCTGGATTTTTCGGTGAAATCGAATGAGATCAAGCGGTTTGTGGTTTCGATTGAGGAATAACAATTGCACAAGTGCTTAATTAATGAGGAATCAGGATTTAGGAATGAGGAATTAGGAATTAGGAATGAGGAATGAAGGACGGGATTCGCCCGTACCCGATTATATGAATAACAGCGCATGTGATGGCCTTCCCCTTGAGGGGTGCGGGTCGCCGGTGGCGACCTCTGTGGCGCAAGCCACAGAAGCACCGACCGAGCCGGGAGGCGAGACAGGTGGCCGAGCATCAGCGAGGTCGGATGAGGTGGTGAAGAGAATCCGCAGAAACGAACGGCGACAATTTGTAGCGAACGCTGCCCTCGTTCTCGCCTGCCGTTCTCACCTCCCGGTTCGTACGGCATATACCGTAGGCCGTACGGGCGAACACAGTTCGCCCCTACCGAAAAAATGAATCTCGATTAACAGAAAAAGGACGTGTTGCTTTTGATTTTGCAGCACGTCCTGTTTTCTTGATTACGGTTCATTATGCGCCTGCGGCGCATCGGAGCGCTGAGACGTCGCTCCCTACACAATGAAAATTCATCACAGCATATACCGTAGGCCGGACGGGCGAACGCAGTTCGCCCCTACCGGTCGTCTTAGTCTTCGGCTTCTTCTGCCGCAATGATTGCAGCTTCTTCTGCTTCGATCGCGGCTTCTTCTGCTTCGATGGCGGCTTCTTCCGCTTCCGCTTCTGCGGGGGCGGCTTTGTTTTTATAGATGACAAAGCGCTGGAGCGGGTAGGTCCACAGGAACGGGATGCACATCACGACGCAGGGCATGAGCACCTCGAGGATGCCGCCGTCGAGGTTGTGATCGTAAAGCACCGTTTTCATGAACGCGCCGAACCAGGTGGTGAACGCCACGGTGAGCACGGTCATGATCGTATAGAGCACGGTGGAAAACAGAAGATTGGAATTCGACTTGAACGTCACCTTGCGGTTGATCACATAGGAGGCCGCGAAGCTGCAGAAGGACGCGATGAAGTAGGAGCAGGCCGTGCCGACGAATTTGATGCCCAGAAACGAGAGCACGGGATTGTCGGTCACGGGGGTGGCGTTGAGGTGCTTGAAAAACACGTATTCGCAAAGATAATAGACCACGAAATACAGCACCGACGTGCCGCCGCAGGTGAGCAGAAACTTGATGAATTTCCACACTTCGGCGTGATCCTGCGTGAACTTAGTGAAAAATGCTTTCATTCGGGGCACCTTCCTTCCTGCCGGTTGTTATTCGCCCGGCGCGTCAGCGAAATAGTCGCGCGCGGCCTGATGGTAGAGAATGAGCGCGCGCGTCAGAATTCGCCGTACAGCCGCCGCGCCGCCCGCAGGCTTTCCGTCGGGTCAAGGAGCGGACGGTATTCCAGCCCGCAGGCGCCGGTATAGCCGGCCTTGTCGATCGCGGCGAAGATGTTGCGGTAATCGTTTTCGCCGAACTGCAGCTCGTTTCTGCCCGGATGGCCGGCCGCGTGCAGATGGGCGATGCAGTCGAGATTCTGCGTGACGGAGGGAATGATGTTGCCCTCGGTCACCTGCTGATGATAGATGTCATAGACGACCTTCACAAAGGGGCTGCCGACCTCCCGCACGATGGCAAAGGCCTCCTGCGCCGCGGTCAGATAATAGCCCGGATGGTCGACCAGCACATTCAGCGGCTCGATCATGAGCGTCACGCCCGCCTGCGCGAGGATCTGAGCGCCTGCCCGCAGACCGTCCGCGATCGACTGATGCTGCGCGTCGCGCGGCGCGCCGGTATCGGGCCCGACCTGCGTGATCATCTTCTTGACGCCGAGCACGCCCGCCGCGTCACAGCTGCGTTTCAATGCGTCCAGCCAGACGCCGCGGCAGGCCGGATCGGTCAGCCGGAAATCGGCGGTGCACATGCTGAGCATCGTCACGCCGTTCGTCTCGAGCGCGTTTGCGGCCGCGGGCAGATCGAGCTGCGCCCAGTCGTAGATTTCCACATATTCATAACCTGCGGCGGCCGCTTTCTCAACCGCCTGCTCAAACGGCAGATCGCCGAAAAAGCACGGAATCGGCACACAGAGTTTCATGGTCCTTCCCCTTTCACTTGATAAGTCCGGTCAGATCGTTCCAAAGACGCGGCAGCGGATCATAGCCGAGCGCATAGTATTTGAACGCCCAGACCGCGGGATTCCACTTGAACACCACCCAGTCGAGCACGGTCACTAGCCCGCGCAGGAAGGTGGAAAGATCGTGCGTCTGCGGCACCTCGACCGGCGCGAAGGCCGTGCCCGCGCGGCGGATGACGAAGGGCTGCGCGTAGCAGATGCCCTTGGGACCCGTGATGTAGAAACGCACATAAAGCGCGGGGGTATCGAGCAGATTCTCCGCGTTCAGATCGAGCGTCGCCGTGCCGGAGGTGAGGTTCTCCTCGCGCAGGATCACATTGCCGTTGGACACCCAGGTGATGCGATCGAAGCGGTTGCCCTCCACCGTGATCGTGCCGTTTGCCTCGTCCACGGTGATGCGCGTGACCTGCGGGGTGTCGTTGCTCAAATAGTAAGACGGATCGTCGTAGAGCTTCGCGCCGTCGCTGTAGCCGGGCAGCTCGGGCATGCCGTTGAGCTCGACGCCGTTGGAATAGTGCGACACGGCGAAGCACGCGCCGCCGGTCATGGACGCGCGCACGTTGTCGAGCGTAAGGGCCGGCATCATCAGCTCCGTCCACGCGTCGTTGGACGACGCAGCGGAGTGAGAATCCGCGAAGCAAAAGCCCCAGGGCACCACGCCGTTCGGAATCGTCTTCTGCAAAATCTGGTCATAGAGAATGCGGTCGCAGCGCGTGTGCGCGTCGGTCGCGCTGTTGATGCCCATGCCGACGCTCGAACCGGGATTGTCAAGAAAGATGCGCGCGAATTTATTGGCAAAATAGTCGTCGACCTTCTGCCCGACGTGCTCCGCGCTGTCCTTGTCGGGATAGACGTATTCGCCCACGTGCGAGAGCATCGAGATGCCGCCCGCGTCACGCACGCCGCGCGAGGGCGTTTCATAATCGCCGTAGACGCCGGCGAGCCCCTGCCCGTATTCGGCAAAATAGCCGGTCAGATGGCAGTCGCACACCGGCGTTGCCATATTCAGCTCGATGCCGAGCGGCACGTCGAGCATGCCGTTATCATGCGCGCGCTTTTCGGACGCCGCCGTGCCGTTGAGCACCGCCGCATATTCCTCCTGCGTGAGCGGCTCGATCGGCGCGTTTTTCGTGCGCTCGGATTTCACGGCGCGCAGGATCGGGATCAGCTCCGGCTGCTGATCCCAGCCGCGGTTGAGCGTGCCGTGATCGGTCAGCGCCACAACGTCGTAATCCAGATCGTAGTGCGTCCGGACGAATTCATGGATCGTCGGGTAGCCGTCGCTCGCGTTCGTGTGGCAGTGCGGCTGAAATTTATAGCAGCCCCAGGCGTCCCAGTCCACGTCGGCATAGGGGTTCGTGATCTCCCACGCCGGCTGCGCGGCCTGCGCGAAAGCGGGCGCAAAGCACAGCAGCGTCAGAATCAACGCCAGCGCAATCGAAAGCAGCTTTTTCATCCTTGTCACCTCTCGTTATTCAGTCTGTGTCCGGTCTGTAATGCGCACCTCGACGGGGCTGGCGGTCAATTTCCCCGCGCCCTGCACATCATACCAGCGGCCGCGCTCGAGCTGAATCGTCTGCGGCATGCCGGGCGTGAGATAGCCGATCTGAAAGCGCCGCGACGGATCCTCCGCGTCAATAAACCACACGTCCGTATCCTGCGTGCCCCAAACCTTCACCCAGCCGAAAACCGGCCGGATCTGCTCCGATTTCACATAGGCATCCGCCGGCTCGTCGGCGAGGCGAAAGGTGTGCGCGGCGCGAAACTGCAGCGCACCGGCGGCAAGCGCCGCGACAAGCAGCAAAGCGGCAAGCGGCAGCAGGCACCGCCTGCGACAGTTCTGTTTCATCCTGCATTCCCCTGTCCGTTTGTTTTTCAATTCATTATAGCACGGATTTGCCGTTCATTCAACATGAAAACTGCGATTCACGCCGAAAAAAGTCCTGCTTGACGCAGAGAAATATCTGAAAAATGGATTGATTTCCCAACAAATATATTGTATAATTGCAATGATGAGACATCATCAATTCAACAGTGAAGGAGAAACGCCATGAAAAACATTGTCAAAAACTTTACCAATGCCGTGATCCTCTTCTCCCTGTTCGCAATCGTGCTCGGCTTCGCGATGATCGCCTACCCCGACATCTCGCTCAAGGCGCTGGGCATCGTTCTTGCTGCGTATCTGATCGTGCAGGGCCTTGCGCTGATCCTGCTTGACATCAAGGCGTGGCGGCTGTTCATCCCGTTCCGCGGCATGCTGCAGGGCATCCTGAGCATCGTGCTCGGCTTCCTGCTTGCGAAAACCACGGACAAAGTCGAAGTCTTCTTCGGCATCGCGCTGGGCGTGTGGATCATCGTTTCCGCCTTCGGCGGCATCCGTCTTGCGGCCGCGCTGCGCGGCACCGGCGCACCCTGGGTGCTCATGATCATCATGAATATCATCGACATCCTGATCGGCTGCCTGATCCTCTACGCGCCTGTCCCCTCCTCCATCACGCTGACGATGTGTCTGGGCGTGGTGCTGGTCGTCAATTCCATCGTCAACATCGTCGAAATGTTTGTGATCAAGCGCAACGTCAAGGACGTGGAGCAGATGATCGTGGACATCAAGGACGAGCTGGCCGCCAAGGCCGCCGCGCCCGCTGCGGAAGTTGAAGCGCCCGCCGCCGAACCCGAAGCGCCCGCGCCGGAGGAAAGCGACGACTGATCCTGCCGCAATATAAAATTCAATTCAAAGCAAAGCCCGCTGCCCGGCGCATCTGCCGAACAGCGGGTTTTCTTTTTGCTTATTCTTTATTGCGCATGAGAACCAGCTCGATCTCGCCGTCATCCTCCACGCCGGTCAGGAAAGCGCGCTCAGATCGCGCGGCGGGATCGACTGGCCGATCCACATATCTTCCCACTTCTGACCGGCGATGTATTCGATCCGCTTTCGTTCCTCGTCGGTGATCTCGCAGCTGCCGGTTTCGTGTTTCTCCGCGATGATTCGTTTGATTTCCTCGTGGTCGTGCTTCGTCATCTTATACCTGTAAATCGAAATGACGCAGAACAGCGCGAGGATGGACGGGATGACCGAATAATTCAGCCGCAGGCCGAAGGTCGTCAGCCGCGCCTGCTTGAGCGGATGCTGCACCTTCGGGTCGTAGCCGAACCATTCGAGCGACTGGCCCACGACATAGCCCATGAAGCTGCTGACGGTCTTGCCGAAGAAGGTCTTGAAGGTGGAAATCACGCCCTCCCTGCGCCGGCCGGTGATCAGCTCGTCGACGTCGGTGATATCGGGCTGGATGTTTTCAGCCACAAAGCCGGGGCCGGAGAAGCCGAAGTTATAGAGAATCGACGACACGATAATGACCGCGTATTTGATCGTCTTGGGCGTCTGATAGGTCAAAAAGCCGTTGATCGCGATGCCCACGACCATCAGCGGGCCGAGCAGCTTGCCGCAGGCGGTTTTGCCTTTGTAGCGCGTGATCAGATAGTTGAGCGGCGATCCGCTGAATTCCGCAATGCCGGCGATGATATTCATGGAAATAAAGATATTATACGTATCGGTCACGCTGACCATGAAATACTGATCCGCGTAGCTGCAGAAATAGCGGCTCATGGAGAAAAACAGCGCGATCACGAAATACTGCCGGAAGGCGCGGCTGGAAAAGACGGTTTTGTATTCCCGGATCAGGAAGGAGAAATCGATCTTTTCGTTGACCTGATCCTTCGAGGACGGCTCCTTCGTTTTCAGGAAGCAGAGGATCGGCGACCAGGAGAACCAGATCATCAGCACAATGCCGACCAGGAAATATTTGCCCTTGTCCGCCGGCGAGGGCGTCGGCAGCGCGGTCAGCGCCGTTTTGACGCTGAAGCCGCTGAGCGCGAGGGCGGTGAAAACGTAGGACGACACCTGACCGACGGAGTTGAACGCGTATTCCACGATTTTATATTGCGTGCGTTCAAAATAGCCCGGCGCAATGGTCGGGAGCATCGCCGTGTGCGGGATGCTCATCATCGTCATGAAGGTGCAGTACATCAGCGACGCGAAGAGATACCACGCCCACGTGGCGGTCGGATTGCCCTTGTCGGAGATGCCAAAGGACGTCCATTTAAAGAGATAAGCGAGCGCAAACGGCAGCGCGGCGATGAGCAGATACGGTCTGTGGCGGCCGTATTTTGATTTCGTTCTGTCGGTGATCAGACCCATGATCGGGTCGCTCACGGCGTCCCACAGCCCGGCGATGAGCGTAATCAGGCCGGCCTTGCCGGTCGACATGCCCTCAACGTAGGCCAGAAACTGCTGGTGGAACTGGCCGATCGGATAGCCCGCGCCGCCCAGGGTGATGTTGGCGCAGTCGTAATTGAGCATCGGGCGCAGCACCTCGCGGGTATTGCCCTCAATGCCGAGCACATCCTTGACTTTGTTGCCGATTCTTCCCATTCCATTCCCTCCTAACCACATTCCAATTTTAACAGATTCCGCGCGCGAGGTCAAGAGATTTCTGCGGCTGAATTTCACGCTCTGCACCGACGCTTCCGCGCAAAAAAGACGCCGCGCGCGTGCGTTCGGCGCAGATCGCTGTTGACAAAGAAAACTCCGTTTGCTACAATTGAAAAAAAGCGCTTTGTGTTCGCCCACGGCGAACGGAAAGGAGACCCATATGAAACGATGGAAACCGCTGCTGATCCTGCTGTGCGTGATTGCGCTGCTGGCGGGGTCGGTCACCTGCGTTCTGATGAAGCGCACGCCGCTGCCGGAGCAGCGCGAGGTGCTCATGGAACCCGTCCCCGCGGAAAACCCGCTGCGTCAGGCGCTGGAGGTCAACGGCGTGGGCGAGAGCCGGTTTTTCATTCAGTCGCCGAACGCGGCGGCGCTGCAGACCGTGCCGGTTGCGCAGTTCGGCGCAAGTCCCGACCTTGCGGATAATGCCGCGGCGCTCAACAGCGCGTTCGCTTACTGCAAGGAGCACCCGGGCACGCGCCTGCAGTTTGACAAAGCGGTCTATTACGTTTCGGACCACCTGACGCTCGAGGGTCTGAAGGACGTGCTCATCGACGGCAACGGCGCGGAGATCCTCTATGATATGGGCAGCAGCCTGTTCACCGTGCGTCACTGCGAATGCCTGGAAGTGCGCGACCTGACCTTTGAATGGGACTGGGAGAAGATGCCGCTGAGCGCGACCGCCCGCGCGGTGGACGTGGCGGGCGAGAAAAACACGCTCGACTTCATCTTTGACAATCCGGCCTACGCGCGGCAGGAGATGTTCTACGCCGTGAGCCAGAGCGATCCGGAGGCGGGCACCTACGGCGCGAAGGGCACCTACATCGAAAGCTACGAGGGGCAGAATCCCGACGTCATCCTCAGCTATACCAAAATCGCCGACGACACGATCCGCATCGTGCACAACGGCGCGTGGGCGCATTTCGGCGGCAATTCCTATATCCTGCGCAGCGTGGCCTACGGCGGCTCGCTGATCGATATTTATGAGGAAAGCCGCGACATCACGCTCGACAGCCTGAAACTTTACGGCGGCACGGGCATGGGCATCATCGTGGGCGAAAAGACCTCCCACTTTGCCCTGCGCAATATTTTCATCGGGCCGGACCCCGCGCAGCCCGACCACGGCACCTCGCTCGACGCGGACGCGGTGCATATTAACGACTCCAACGGCTGCTTCCTGATTGAAAACTGCGATTTCAGCCGGCAGGGCGACGACGACGTGAATATCAACAGCGGCATCGGCCTGATTCAGAGCGTCAGCGGGCGCACCGTCACCTTTGAGGCGGACGGCTCGATGAACGCCGAAGCGGGCGACACGATGCGTTTCCGCTCAACGCGCTTTGCGCTCATGGATTTCACCGCCGTGATCGAAAGCTGCGACAACAATGATTCCGGCGTGCGGACCGTCACCTTCACCGAGGACCTGCCCGCAAGCGTCACGGCCGGCTGCTTCCTCTTCAACCGCGACAACACCGGCAGCAACTATGTGATCCGCAACAACTACTTCCACGAGCACCGCGCGCGCGGCCTGCTGCTGCAGACCTCCGACGGCCTGGTGGAAAACAATACGTTCTATAAAACCACGCACAACGCGATCAAGATCGTCATGGATATCAACGGCGTGTGGCATGAGGGCACGGGCGCGGACAACATCGTCGTGCGCAACAACAAATTCCTCTCCTGCGCCGTGATCGGCACCGAGGTCATCGAGGTCGGCACGAAGGTGCTCGAAAAGAGCAACCACTCCTTCGCCTTCACGAATATCCGCATTGAGGACAATGAATTCCGCGATCTTTGCGGCAATCTGATGGTCGTCAACAACGTCAACAACTTCGCCTTCCGGCGCAATACGATCACGCTCGGCAGCGCCTTCCGCAATGACGTGGGCAAGGGCCGCGCATATTTCCTGGCCGACTGCGCAAACGTCGACCTGACCGGCAACACCTACACGGACGTGCCGGCGCTCTCGCTCAAACGCGTCGCGCGCTGCGACAGCCCCGCCGTCTGGCTGCGGGTGAATGCGAGCGCCTTCTTCGGAAAGGAGGAAGCATAATGAAAACCATAAAAAACCTGCTCTTTCCTTTTTTCCTGACCGTCACCTGCTGCGTGGTGCACTTCTGGCAGCACAGCGTCGCGAGCCTGCCCTATCTGCCCTATAACTGCATCGTGCCGCTCGGCATCCTCACCCCGGCGCTGCTGATCCTGACCTTTGTGACAACGCTCATTCTGCTCAAGCAGAGCAAAACGTCAAAGCCCGTGCTGCGCTCTTTCCTTAGCACAGGGGCGATGCTCCTGCCGGTCATCGGGACGCTGATTTTCTTCCTGAGCTTTGTGAGCTACCGCTTTTCGGAGGCGATCCTGCCTGTGCTCGTGCTGCCCAACTGGCCGACCGGCATCGTGACGATGGTCATCACCGCCTGCTGCCTGCTGCATCTGACGGGCCTGCTGATTTACCGGCTGGCAAAGAAAAAAGCCGGCGCTGCGCACAACGCGGCGGCAATCGCGGGCTGGGTGGCGCTCAACGTCTGCCTGTGCCTGCTGACGATCTGAAAAAAATTTCCGGAATTTTGTGACTTTTCCGCTTTCTGCGCCGTGTTAGGAGTGAAAGGCCTTTCAAACAAACCAAGGATCGGGGACCGACGATGAGACTACCGCTGGAATTGCTGATAGAAAAATATCAGAAAAACCTGTTCGCCGCCGCGCTGAATATCTGCGCAAACTATGACGACGCACAGGACGCAGTGCAGGAGACTTTGATCCAGTACCATCTTTCCGACAAGGAATTTCAGGATGAAGAACACCTGAAGGCCTGGCTGCTGCGCGTGGCGATCAACAAAGCGAAGGATCTCTCCCGCAGCCTCTTTCGGCGGCGATGCGTGCCGCTCGAGGCGCTGCGCGAGGACATTCCCTTTGAGGATCCCGCCGACGGACGCCTGTTTGAGGACGTGATGCGGCTGCCGGAGAAATACAGGATCGTCATTCATCTGTTCTACTATGAAGATCTGCCTGTGAAAGAGATCGCCGCACTGCTGCATATCGGCGAAAGCAGCGTGAAAATGCGCTTATCCCGCGGCCGCGATTTACTGAAAATCATGTTGACGGAGGAATCGGACAATGACAGAGCAGGAACAGTACAAGCGCACATTTGACACGGTCGCTTCCTCCCGCATGCAAAAACTGGAGGCGAGCGATATTATGGAAAGCAGAAAGAAGAATTTCAGCTTCAAGGGCGTTGCCGTCGCGCTCGCGGCGGTGCTCATTCTCATCAGCCTGTGCGGCGCGGCGTACGCGGCGGACCTCGGCGGCATTCAGAGCAAGGTGCAGGTCTGGTACCGCGGCGAGCTGACAGACGTCACGCTGGAGATCACGCCCGAGGGCAGCTACACCATGGAATTCACTGATGAAAACGGCAATCCCGTCAAGCATGAGGGCGGCGGCATCGCGATCGGCCCCTTCGGCAAGGAGCGCCCGCTCACGCAGGATGAGATCCTCGAGCATCTCAATGAGCCGGAGGTCGTCTATGAGGACGACGGCACGGTCTGGGTCTATTACGGCGCGCAGAAGACGGAGATCACCGATCAGTTCGATGAGGACGGCATCTGCTACGTCAAGCTCGTGGGCGAAGGCAAGCCGATCTATATGACGATCACTTATATGGATGGCTACGCCACAAGCGGCAGAAAATTCCCGAAGCCGGTCAAGTGAATGCAATAAAAGAACAAGCCCCGCTTGTCCGCTGGATGCGCGCAGCATCCGCAGGCAGGCGGGGGCTTTTTTCTGTTTCAGGCGTTCAGGCCGCGAAAGCGATGATCGAAGCAAAGAACGCGCGGATGCGGGCAATCAGCCCGGTGAAGAAGGCGACGACCTTCTGGAAAAAGCTCAGCTCGGGTTCATCGTCCCCTTCGCCGGCGTCGCTCACCGTGCAGGGCACGCGCGCGAGGATCTCCTCGCAGCATTCTGCGACGACTTCAAACACGGGCTCTTCCTCGGAATAATCCGCCGTCATATTCACGCTGACCAGCAGAATGATATCGTCCCCGACGGTCAGCGCGCCGGTGCTCGTGTTGCTCTCTTCCATGTGTTCGAGCTCCACGGTCTGCGTCGTGCCGTCGGTCATGGTCACGAGCAGCTGCGCGGGCATTTCATCGATCCAGATCGTGCCTTCCTCATTCTTCGTCGCGGTCGCGGTATAATCCGCCGGGAATTCGGCATGCGAAATCAGATCGTCGATGGCGACGCACTGCACCGTAAAGTCCGTGCCGGCGCTGCCGAGCCTTGCGGTCAGATTGCATGCGCCGCTTTGGAGCGTGCCGGTGATCACGGGCGTGCAGTACAGCCGCGCGCTGTCGCCGTCGACTGTTCTGACCGTGGCGAGGAACTTGGCGTCGATGCTGATCTGATCCGCTTCGCCCGCGGGGTCCTCGAGCGTCCAGATCAGGTCGTTGATCACATAGAGCGGCCGGAGGCCGGCGACCTCGATCGCCGCGACGTCATAGCCCGCCGACTGCACCGTCAGCGCCACCTTGCCGTCGGGGCTCTCGAATTCATCCACACCGATGAGCACCGTCTGCCCGGCCGTCAGATAATAGCTGTTCCACTGCGCGTCTTCGAAATCGGCGTTTTCGGAGAAGGCAAGGCGCGGGCGGTCGCCCGCAGCTGCGACGCCGTCAAAGGTTTCGGAAACGCCCCACCAGTTCACATACGCCTCGTCGCTCTCGCCGCCGGTCGGCTCGACCGTGACGGTGTAAATGCCGGTGACCGACGGGGTGAATTTCACGGCTCTGAAGGGCTGTGCGATCGTCACGGCGGCGCCGTCGGCCGCTTCGCCCGCGTAAATGTAGCTCGTGATCTCTTCCTCGGAGAAGGTCCATTCGACAGCGTCGCCGTTTGCGAGCGCAAAGGCCGTCGCCGGCAGGAGCAGCAGCGCGCTGAGCGTGAGCGCAAGGAGAATTCTAAAAGTTTTTTTCATTTTTATACCTCCGTTCAGTATCTGCACGCGGCAAACCGCCGCGCATTGCATATTAGTCTTTCTCCGCGTCGTCCGCAACGTGAAACACGATCTGCGACCCGGTCAGACGCTCGATATTCAGCTGCATCCGGTGCAGCTCCGGGCGCTGCAGCACGGCGATGCTCGTGGCCTCCCACACGCAGACCCAGCCCATGATGGAGACCACCTCCACGCCGACGGTTTCGAGCGTGGCGGAGAGGAAAAGCCACAGCGCGAGGAACGCGATGCCCAGCGCGGCGAGCGCAAAGAGCTTGATCCACAGGCGTTTGAGCGCATAGCGCAGATCATCCTTCTGCCGGTCGAATTCACTCCGGATCGCCGCTTTGACGCGCGTTTCATTCACCGGCGTGTCGCTGATGATGTGAATCACATACTCCTCGTGCAGCCGGCGGTGCTTATTGAGAAACACCCGCGTGAAATAATCGATCACGTCCTCCGACAGGATCTCCTGATCCGGGTCGAACGGGGAATAAAGATCGGATTCCTCCGCAATCTTCAGCTTGAAATCTTTCGTCGCCATATGCTTTCTTTCCTTTATGTATGAAATAATTAATTCTCTATCAATGGACGCCGTTCATGGACGAACCGTCGTAGGGCACGCAGTCCGTGTGACCGGTCTGCAGCGTCAGGCCGTCCGGCTGCATCCCGATGCTGTAAAGCGCGTTATCCGCAAAGAGCATCTGCGATTTGCTGTAGTATAGCCGCGCCGCGGCGTTGCCCGGCAGCCACGCCGCCCGGCCCTCGGACATCGGGCAGAAGACATAGTCCGCATCGGCAGCGTCATAGATCAGGGCCACGGCGTTGTAGAGATGATGCGCCGCCTGCAGCACGTCGCACCGCAGCGCTTCCTTTTCGTGGATTTCGAGGATCTTCTGCTGCGCGAGCACGTTGATATCGCCGAGCACGAGGAAGCGTCTGCCCGCCGCAGAGATGCGGCAGACCAGCGAGCCGTCGTTGGCGTTGGTCACGGGGGTTTCGCCTGTGCGGGCGTTCACCGCGTCCTCCTGCGTATAGAGCACGTCGATCTCGGCGTTGCCCATGCGGAAACGCATGCCCGTGTGCGGGCAGAGATACTTGACGTCCGGATAGAGCGCGTTCAGCCGGTCGCGATACATATCGATCCGCTCGTCATGCTCGATAAGCGAGAGCGAGGGATAATTGAACATCACGCGTTCGAGATTGATTTCATTATGATAATAGCCGAGGAGCTTGTAGAAAAACGTCACGTGGTCGCTGTGGCCGTGGGTGCCGTACCAGAGCGCGATATTCACGGACTCCCCTTCCGGCGTGCCGGTGACTTCGCGCATGAGCTTCATGCATTCGTCGATATTCTGATCCGAGGACTGCCGGATCGAGCCGCCGTCAATGACGATCAGGCGGTTGTCGGCCAGGCGGATGAGATACAGCATGCCGTTGGTCGAATAAATCTCCTCATCCTTATGCGCGCCGAAATCCGCATAAGGATAATCGAACTGATACACCGTCACGCCCGCGCCGTCGCTGCAGGCATAGCCGAAATCCTCAAAGGAGCGCGTATTGTTGTCCTCAATGACGCGCGCCTCGTTTTTGCTGACGGTGAAATAGGTGTAATAGAATTTGCCGTCCTTGCGGAAGGCGTTGCAAAGCAGACTGTCGGTCGCGTCGGCATAGACGGCTTCATAGCCGGAGTCCGCGAGCGATTCGCAGTAGGCCGTATACTGCTCGGCGGTGGTATACTGAATCAGCTCCATCCGGCTTTCGGTGCCGACCGGGCCCTCCGCGTCGCTGAGAATACCCGAGCCGTCCAGATACACCGCGTCGCAGAGTCTGCCGCCTTCATAAGCAGGCAGGTCCAGCGCCCAGCTGCCCGTGCCGCCGGCCATGCCGGCGGTCGCGAGGAAGGTGTAAATCAAGGTGAACAGCGCAGAAAATGCTTTTGTCATCGTGTGCTCCGCCTCCGATCAGCGCATAATTTAAGTTATGATTATTCGAGCGATTGCCCGAAGTCATAGGCTTCGGCAAGCTCCGCTTCCTTTTTCTCCGCTTCGCCCGCGTCGGTGATCCCGCCGCAGAAAAGCGCGCCGGCAAACACCGCCTTCGGGAAGCAGTCGATAAAGCCCTGCAGCCCGCTGACCGCGCGCGCGGCCGTATCCGCTTCGACCTCCGCCGCGACGGAGAGCAGATACACCTTGCGGAAGCGGTAATCCGTTGTATACAGCGGATTCATGCGGTCGAGCAGGGTTTTCATCTGCCCGCTCATGCCGTAATAATAAATCGGCGTGACAAAGACCAGCGTATCGGCGTTTTTCACCTGATCGGCGATCTGCGCAGCGTCGTCCCTTTGCACGCAGCGCTGCGTTTTCATGCAGGATAAACAGCCGATGCAGTATCTGATCTCCTTGCCTTTCAGGCTGATCAGCTCCACATCATGCCCGGCGTCGCGCGCGCCGGCGATCAAGCGCTGCGCGAGCAGATCGGAATTGCTCCTTGCCCGCAGACTGGTCGTGATCACCAGAACCTTGCTCATAAGCATCCCCTTTCCCGATTCATCAGACCGCAAAGCTGTCTGCAAGAACAGTTTACCCGAACAATGCGCATCTGTCAATACCGCGGCTTCCCGCTTTGCAAATAAAAACCGCTGCCGCGCGCGGGAAACTGCGCCGAAAGGCGTACGATTTCGTCCGTCTTTCGTCCGCGTGCCGGTGATTTGCGGCGGCGCGCTTGCATTCCGCGCGCAGTTCTGCTAAAATGACAACAGAAGCAATTTCGGATCGGACAGAATGATTCGGGAAGGTGGGAACGCATGTTTCGTTTGGAAATGGGCTGCCTGAGCATCCCGGTGCTGCTGCTCTGGTGGCGGTATTTAAAAAAACTGATGCGAAAAATGAAATAGCGTAGAAAAAAAGGCGTGTTGCGGGCATCCGATGCAACACGTCTTTTTTGATTCTCATTTCTCCTGCGCGGACAGGTTCTTTTCCAGCAGCACAAGGTCCACGTCGGGAATGCCGTTGAACACGGTGGGCACGATCGCGATCTCCTCGTAGCCGAGCTTGCGGTACATCGCTCTGGCGACGGCGTTTTTCGCGTTCGTATCCATGCGCAGCTCCGGCAGATGATGCTCCGCCGCCCACCGCTCGTAGAATTTCACAAACGCGCTGCCGTACCCTTTGCCGGCGGCCTTCGGCGAAATCACCAGCGTATGAAGCACGCAGACCGCGTCCGATTCATAGCGCCACGGCGCGCCGAAATAGCCGTCCACCTGCGTCTGATTGATGATCGCGGCGCCGAGAATCTCCTTCTCTTCCAGAATGAACATATCACCCCGTGAAACGGCGTCTTCCGCGGTTTTGCGCGTGGGATAGACGCCGCGGATCCAGCCGATTCTGCACTCGCCGCGCTCCTCCGCGGTGTGGATCTCATCATAGAGCCGCCCGATCGCGTCGAGATCGCGCGCGTCTGCTTTGCGGATGGTCATGCGTTATCCACCGTAAAGCCTCTGGTCATCGTATTGACCGAGAAGCCCTCCATGTATTTGACCGTGATGTCCGTGCGCTGCGCTTTCACCGCGGGCACGTCGCCGGAGAACGGAATCGTGACGGACTGCCCGGGCAGAACAAGCAGGGATTTGCCTGCGTCGAAATCAAGATCGAGACCGGAGGCGGTCACGGAGAGCACCTTGATCGGCGCGAGTTTGTTGAGGTTTTTGATGACGATCGCGTGGTCGTCGGCAGACAGATAGCCGATCTGCGACGCGTCAAAGCCGTAGAGCACGCCGAGATTGACGTTGTCCGAATAATTGAACTGCGGGAACGCCGGATCGGAATAAACATCGGTGATCTCATCCGTGAGCAGCAGCTTCTCGATGAGGTTCATGGTGTAGTCCTGCACGCCGTAGCCGCCGTGGAAGGCGTGCTCCACAAACCAGGTGTTTTCGGGCAGGAAGGCCGTGGATGCGTCGATATCCATCGCGGGCGACACGTGCCGGTGCGCGGGATCGTCGCAGACCGTCCCCTTGGGCTCATAGCCGTCACTGAAATGCGCGCCGTATTTCGCGCATTCCGCACCCGTGGCATATTTCGTGGGCAGGAGCACGTCCGTGTTGTCGTCGCCGCCCAGACATTCCTGCACGCCGCTGCCGCTGATGATCGACACCGGGATCCCCTTGGCCTGACAATTTTCAAATATGCTTTGGAGATTCGGCATCATTTCGTAATGAATAATATCGTTGGCTTCGATGATCGGCGCGCTTTCGACCGGGTCGAGGAATTCCGCTTTCAGCGCGTCATAGTATTCGTTGGAGCACAGGGCGTACATGCTGCCCCAGTAGCGCCACATTTCGACCACTTCCGCCAGACCGTAGCTTGCGAATTCGCTGATCTCGCTGCAAAGCTTGTCGCTGATGAGGGTTTCAAGTGACAGCGGGCTTTTGAGCAGATTCTCAAGGAAGAAGACGATATCGTCAAAAGGCACGTCGGTATCCGCTTCCAGAATGTGCTTGATCGCGTCGGTGCCGGCAAGCGCGGGGAAAATCATCACCGCTTTTTCCGCGTCGCAGTCATCGGGATACTGAAAGAAATAGGCGGCGAGGATCTGCCCGCCGTAGCTGTGCGAGCAGAGCCGGACCTTCTCGGCGCCGGTATAGTCCTTGACCGCGGCGATATACGCGCGCAGCTGCGTTGCCAGCGCAAGGCTGTCGAGCTGGCTGTTGTAGCAGAAGACAAACGTCCGGTCCGCGTCGTAGCCGGCAGCGATCTCCTTGCTGAACGCCGCCATCGGCAGATATTTGCCGCTCTTGTGGTTTTTCAGATAGCGCACGGTGGTCTGCGCAGGATCCTGCGGGAAGGATTCGATGCCGTAATCGCTGCTGCCGTCGGGGTTGCAGGTCAGCTTGTAGAGGATATCCCACGCGTCCTGCCCGAGGCGGGTGCCGAATCTGTCAAAATTCCCGACCGCAAGGCCGGCAAGCCGCGCGGCAAGCACCGGGAAATCCGAAAGAATCTTCCCGACCAGCGTCGGCACGGTGAACGGCCAGAGCTGTTCTTCGTTTTTCTCATCGATGTTGATGCCCAGCATGGGCTCGATGAAGCCGGGCACGATGATGATCGGCGCATCGTCCTTCACAGCGCCGCCGGTCACACAGCAGGAAACGAGCAGCACCGCGCTGAGCAGCAAACAGAGGATCCTTTTCACAACACACACCTTCTCCGCATTCTCTGCGCACGGCAACGACCGCGTCATCGCCGCAAATTTTAACGGTTTGTTAAATTATACCACAGGTGCGCGGGAAGAATCAATACTTTTTCTCACGAACATGCATTTGCTTTTTTGCAGGATTTTTTCTCGACGCCATCGGCCGCGCGCAGCAGGCCGATCACGCGAATCCGGTGCTTTTTCATGGTCTCACCTTTCGATGCTCTGATCATCAGGAGCCAAAAACATTGCTGTTTGCGGCAGACACGTGATAACAAATGAATTCGTCGCCGTAAAGATCGCAATTGCGCTCGGTGAAGACAGTTTCTCCCCATTCCGGGATCATGACCGGGCAATCCATCTCCGCAAAGGTCGCGCTCAGCGCGCAGCCCGCGGACAGCGAAGCGCTCATATCGAGCCGCTGAAAGCTGATCGCCGGTTTCACATATCTTCTGGCCATTTGTATCACCACACTCGTTCACGGATCTGCTTATAATGCGTTATTTTATCAGAATTGTAAAACATTGTAAATAGAGGAAAAGAAAAAAGCGAAGGCGAATTGATACAAATTCTGCTTGGGCAGCGGTCGATGACGGAAAAACTGCCTTTTTCGCCTTCCCTCTTTACACACGCGCGCAATCGGACTATAATAAAAGCGAACGCAGAACCAGCCGGTAAAGGAGGCATTGCCATGTACAGCCTATCGGTCCCCGTGACCCTCGCCGCCTGCGAACGCTACGGCACGCGGCCCTATATCGAGCGTCTGCGGCAGATGGACGCTATGCGCGTGATG
The DNA here is from genome assembly GCA_017428525.1 of Clostridia bacterium. Classification (GTDB taxonomy): domain Bacteria; phylum Bacillota; class Clostridia; order Oscillospirales; family Acutalibacteraceae; genus CAG-177. The sequence goes on from JAFRQQ010000031.1 coordinate 38,872, forward strand.
ATTTCCATCGGCAGCTATGAAACCGACGAAACCAAGCGCAGGAAGTCGCTCGATTCCCTGAAAAAGATCATTCTCGAATTCAGACAGGCGGGCTTTGAAACCGGCGTCTGGCTGTGGGCGTTTATGATCAATGACGACAAGCAATACGCGCATATCACCAGCCCGAACGGCGGCGTCTGCGCGGATCAGGTCTGCCCGTCCGACAGCGCCTTCCGCAGCTTTGCGGCAAACTACGCGGCGGCGGTCGCGGCATGCGGACCGGATATTATTCTGTATGACGACGATTACCGCTACGGCTTCCTCCCCTGCGGGCTCGGCTGCGCGTGCGCAAACCACAGGCAGTTCATGACGGACCTGCTCGGCGGCGAACCCCTGCCCGCGGATCTCGGCAAGGCGGTCTTCGGCGGCGGCCCGAGCAAATACCGCTCCGCGTTTTTGCGCGCAAACGGGCATTTTCTGAAAACATTCGCGCGCGAGATGCGGGCGGCCGTGGACAAGGTCGATCCAAAGATCCGCATCGGCCTGTGCGCCTGCATGGACGTGTGGGATTTCAGCGGCGTGGCCGCGGATGAGCTGAGCGTGCTGCTCGCGGGGCAGACGAAACCGCTGCTCCGGCTCATCGGCGCGCCCTACTGGAGCCCGACAAGGACCTTCGGCTGCCGGCTGCAGGATGTGATCGAGCTCGAGCGCATGGAAAGCGCGTGGTGCGCACAGGGCGTTGAGCTCATCTCGGAGGGCGACTGCTATCCGCGCCCGCGCTTTGCCTGCGCCTGCGCGCGGCTCGAGGGCTTTGACGTCGCGCTGCGGGCTTCCGGCGCGACGCACGGCATTCTGAAATACGTCTTTGACTACAGCTCCGTGCCCGACTATGAGCGCGGCTACATGGACGGTCACCTGAAAAACAAGGCGTTTTACGGCGCGATCGACGCGTTTTTCAGCGGCAAACAGGGCGCGGGTCTGCGCATTTATGAGAGCAGAAACAAATTCGAGCAGATGACCGTCGCGCCGCGCTGTGACGGAAAGGACGACGTGCAGGACTATTTCTTTTCCCCCGCCGCACGCCTTGCGACCGGCTGCAGCCTGCCGACGGTCTATGAAGGCACGGGCGTTGCCGGTATCGCCTTCGGCGAAAACGCGCGAAATCTGCCGGCGGATGCTTTTTCAAACGGACTGATTCTGGATATACGCGCCGCGGAGATTCTGCAGGCACGGGGCGTTGACGTCGGTCTTGAAAGTGTCGGCGAAATCATCAACGCGGATGAGGAATACATCCCCGCGCAGGAGGAATATTTCAGCCTCAACGGCGCGGAGCTTTATGAAATCAAGGTGCAGGGCGGCGCGGTCGTCGAGAGCTACGGCATGCATGACGGCCGGCGGTGCATCGCCTCCTACCGCTATGAGAACGCGCGCGGACAGCGGTTTCTGGTGTTCGCCTTCGACGGCTATTTCACGGGCGAACACGCGCTGCGGCAATACGGCCGCGCAAGGCAGCTCGTGCGCGCCGTGCGGTATTTCGGCAAGGAATTGCCCGCCGTGCTCGCCGGCTGCCCCGAGGCGTATGTGCTTTGCAGCGAGGACGCAAACGAAAAAGCGGTGCTGATCGGCAACTTCTTTGACGACGGCATGGAAAACGCGCAGATCGAGGTCGGCGCGCTCTGGCAAAGCGCGGAATTCGCAAACTGCACCGGCCGCCTGGACGGCAGCCGCGTCGTGATCGACCATATCGCCCCCTACGCCTGCGCGGCATTCCGGGTGAAGAAATAAGACGGCGATAAATCAGATTGCGTAATTCACATAGAAACAGATTGCATCTCCCGCGCGCTTATGGTAGACTGTGATTGGATGCATCCGCCGTCCGTCATGCAAAAAAACAGAAAGGGCAGGATCGTACCCCGACGCCGTCCTGCGAACAAATGATATGAAACAATTCCTGCTCCCCGAACACGGGCAATTCTACAAAGCCAATCTCCACAGTCACACCACGGTCTCCGACGGGACGCTGACCCCCGCGCAGATGAAGGCGCTCTATCAGCAGCACGGCTATTCCGTGCTCGCCTGCACCGACCATGAGCTGATGGTGCCGCACCATGATCTGACCGATGAGGGGTTTGTGATGATCACCGGCTTCGAGCTCGGGTTTGACGAGGGCTGGCGCAAGGACTTCCTGCAGGCGAAGGTCTGCGACCTGTGTCTGCTGGCCCTCGACCCGGAAAACGAGCTCCAGCCCTGCTACCATCGCAAAAAATACATCCCCGACGATCGCCGGCCATGGGTCAAATTTGACGAAAACGAGCCGGATTTCGAGCGGGAATATAACCCTGACTGCATCAACGAGGCCATCCGCATCTGCCGCGAAAAGGGCTTCTTCGTGACCTATAACCATCCGCACTGGTCGCTGGAGCGCTACGAAACCTATGCCAGATACCGGGGCATGCACGCCATGGAGATCTGCAATTTCAGCAGCCTGATCGACGGCTACAACGAATACAACGGCGATATTTACGACGATCTGCTGCACCAGAACAAGCGGATTTTCGTGCTGGGCACCGACGACAACCACAACCGCCGCGACCCGAATTGCCGCATGTGGGATTCCTTCGGCGCGTTTACCATGATCAAGGCGGAGCGGCTCGACTACCGCAGCATCACCGACGCGCTGCTCAAGGGGCATTTTTACGCCTCGCAGGGGCCGGAGATTTACGGCCTCCGGCTGGAGGACGACGTGGTGCATATCGACTGCTCCCCGGCGGATCACGTCTTCTGCACGACCGCGCAGCGCCGCTGCATGTCGCGCTACGGCGACGGCGGCGCCGAACTCACGCACGCGGCCTTCGAGCTCAAGCCGGAGGACGTATACTTCCGCCTGACGGTGACCGACCGCCGCGGCCTGCACGCCGATACCAACGCCTATTTTTACGATACGCTGTTCGGGGCATAAGCCGACGCGGCGCCGCCTTTGCGATCCGGCTGCTCCCGCGCAGAAAAAGCGTCAATTCCTGTATATTTTCATCGAAAAATGCACAGGCAATGATTGAATATTTCCAATGATTGTGTTAGAATAGTATAAATGAATTGTAAATCATGTATCGGAGGAGCATTATGAGATTTTTACGCAGGATGACAGCGGCGTTGCTTTGTGCCGTGCTCATGTTCCCGCCGGCAGGCAATGCTGCGATGGGCGCTTCTTCGGATGCGCCGTTCAATGACGCATCTGCGCAAGTCAATGAAAGCAGCGGCGAAACAGCTTTCACGGCTGAAACCGAAGAAGAACAAGGCGCGCCTGCGCTGATTCTTTCCGATTTGCCCGTTTCATTATCTGTCGGCTCCAAAATTAAAATTCAAGCGGAGCCGCAGAATTTCAAGACCCCGCCCGAACGGATTCAATGGTCCTCCGGCAACACGGGCGTTGCGACTGTGGATCAAAACGGCGTTGTGCATTGCGCTGCAGTCGGTCAGGCAACGATCACCGCCGCTGCGGACGACGAAGGAACCCCCGTCTCCGCCTCGTGTGTGGTGAACGTTACGGCCAGACGCAGATTTGCCCACTTCTTCCTGTCACTCAACTATAAATACAGCGCGATGGGGGATTATTTTTATTCCAACAATAACTTCACCTGGCAGCAGCCGTTTGGCTTTATGCGCCTGTATGACGTTGCTTCTCAGCTGATCGGCTATCAATATGATTTCAAGCGCATTGTTTTCACCTATGACGACAAAGACTGGCTGGTGGAGCTCTGGAAGGGTCAATACGCGCTGTTTCAATACGGCGGCGAGATCGGCGTTTATACAAAGTATGCAACGGGATTCGGCGACACGCCGGTTTCCACCTACAGCTGCGCCTCCAGAAACGACTGGCTGGATATGGAAATGACCCTTTATCAGGAGCAGCCCGACGGCACGATGCGTCCGGTCTTTACGCGCGACTATGATAAATACTGGTGGTGCGACGGCTACAGAGTCGGCAGGCTGCGCAAAAGCAAACCCGCAAGCGAGCTGCGGATGGTCAGCCATATCACGCTGAAAGATGAAAAAATGGCAACGGAATTTATCAAAAGCATTCGGTCGATCGGCTTTTCGCAGGTTGAAAGCCCGGATCAGCTGAAAGATGACTGCTGTTTCCGTGATGGCTGCAATGTGTATTTCATCTGGAGAAATCTGACAGATTCGCAGCATCTGATTCCGATGTTTGTTGACGGAGACAGCCTTTCCGTGCTCGCTTCGTTTTTTGAGAACCTGCTGTCTGTGCTGCGCTGATTTTCAAGATCACAGCCTGGTTCTTCCTGCATTCAAATCCGCATATATAAAGGGCGCGTTGCAAACGGCAGCATTTCATAACCCAGTGTTGTCGAAAAGAGCGCCCTTCACGCGCACTTGCTGATTTTTCGGCTTGAGATACGTCAAGTATCCCTGCGCCGAAGAAATCCGCAATTGCACGCAAATTGCATCTCTTTTCGATGGGACAGTTTTGCGGGA
>JAFRQQ010000004.1 GCA_017428525.1 Clostridia bacterium
AGATGGTTATTGCGCAGGGGACTATTCTGTCGAAGACTCCGGACAAATCGCGGAAATCCATTTTGGAATCAGAACAACGAAGTTCAGAGTAAACGACACTTTTGAAATATCTTATCGTTTTTTAGCGTTACCGAAACTGTTTGCGATCAATTAAGACACTTGCGTGACCGGGGTTGAAGAACTAAAAAGCATTTCGCAGGGGCGACGGTATTCGAATCCCGTGGTACGGCAAATAGCATAATCACCATTTTTGCAGAAAAAAGCATCATTTTTGCAAAACGCATGCAGAATTATAATCCACTTGACAAAATAACATCAAACAAACGAAAGGAGCATTTTCATGAAAAAACTGTTTGCTGTTTTATTATCCGTCCTGCTGCTTTGCGGCATCGTGACGCCCGCGTTTGCGGAAGATACCGAACCGGACAAGCCGGAACCGGTCGCAACGGAGATTGTTTCGATCCCGGAGAAAAACAAGGTGGTCTATACCGGTGGCGAACCGGATTCGCCGGCGGGTTACGCACGCTTTGACCAGATTCTGATGGAGCTGCAGACGATTCGGTCGCAGATCGGCGTGCTCGTCCGGGACTTCTTTGCACAGCTGCTCCGACTCCTGGACGATCCGACGCAAGAAGGGTGGGACGAATTTAAGACATTCCTTGTAAATCAGTCTTTTGTGAGATTTCTGATAAGGGAAGAGCTTATCACGGTCTTTTCTTTGCTGTTTTTCGGCGAACGTCCGTTTTTCAGCTTTTGGACCTGAGAAAAAGGAAAGGAGATGGCTTTCATGAACAGCTTATCCACAAGGCTGGCCGCGCTGTTATCGAGCTTGCTGATTGCGCTTGCGGGGCTGCAGGCAATGAGCACAAGACTCTGCGGCATTTACCCTGCGGGCGGCGCCGCTTATTATAAGGGGGATGGCGGGCAGACGGCAGTGATCGATTCCCTCGAAGCGTGGCAGGCGCTGACGGCACAGAATCCCGATCTGGCTGAAACGGAGCTGCAGGTGGATGCGGGATTCTTTCAGCTGCACAATCTGGTAGTGTTTTCCGTTACGTTGCCGCAGGCGAATTACGAGGTGCTGTTCCTGCCGTCGACTGTATTTGGCGGCCAGCTGACCGTACACTGCCTCCTTGTGCAGAAGCCGGGCTTCGGGGCGACCGTTCTGATCGATCGAACATATCTGGCGGTGTGCGGCAAAAGCGTTGCAAGCGCGCAGGTCATGGTGCTGAACGGTACGCCGCTGAACTGATGTGATTTTGAGAGCGCACACATACATTCCGTTTCGGCATAACAAATCGCATATGGAATCAAAGCGGCATCCGTCCTCTGCAAAGCCGCAAAGGGCGGGTGCCTGCAAATGAACCCGCCCTGACGATTCTCGGGATGCGCTTTGTTTTTACTCCCCGCCGGGTTCCTCCGCAATCTCCATCGGGACGCAGGCGCCGATGTTTTCCGTGCAGAGGAAGTCGCCGTGCAGACCGCCGCCGTCGGCGCAAATCTGCGCCTGCTCGACCGTCAGCCAGCGGAACTCCTCGCAGCAGCGGTCAAAAAAGGTCAGCGCGCAGAGCAATTGCGCCTCCTGCGGCGTCGGGGCGTAGTCGACGGCAGCGGCGGTATGCTGCGTATAGGTCCGCACGGCGAAGGGCAGCGTGACCCCGCGGATCACAGGGGCGGAGACCTCGCAGAAGCCGCCGCCGCGCGGGGCGGGCAGCGTCAGCGAAAAAAGCTGCAGGCGCACCTGCCGCGTCAGACCGGTCTGCATCTGCAGCGTCGCGGTCTGCGGCAGCGCGACCGTGCAGCGCCGCCGCGTCTGCGCCGTCACGTACCCCGCTGCGCGGCAGAACCGTGTGACGCCGTCCTTGTTTTCCGTCATTCCGGCAATCAGCAGTTCTCCTTTGAGCACGGGCAGGCCGCGTTTGACCGCCGCCGTGCCGCGGAAGGGCTGCATCAACAGAATCGTTCCGTCCCGCGCCGCGACCAGATTGGCCGGCGCGTTTGTGTTGTCCTCGATCGAGTCGGGCGTTGCCTCCCGCACGGCGATCACGGCAGCGCAGCCGCCGAAATTGACATTCGTCCATTGGATGCGCGGCAGCTGCAGAATGGCCGCGCGCTCCACGGTGCCCTCGTCAAGCGCAGCCATGCGCGCACCGGTGCGAACGCCCGCCTGCGCAAACGCGGCGAGGATCTCCGCGGACGGAACGGACGTTTCGTTCTGCAGCTCGATGCTCCAGATGCGCCCGTGCAGCAGCCCGAGCAGCAGGCAGACGCAGCCCGCACCGATCAGCAGCCCCTGCCGCCCGCGCAGCCGCCGCAGGGCGAAGGGCGCGCCGCGTTTTCGGAGCAGTGTCAGTCGCATGCCTGCCTTTGCCGCGATCGGGCGCAGACGCTTGTAATCCGCGGCCGCCGTGCGCGCGGTGAGGCCGTCGCTGTCGCTGCGCAGATGCCAGATCGGCAGATGCTCCGCGCGGCAGAGATTGAGAAAGCGCTCCGGGAACCCGCCCGCAGCGCGAAAGGTCACAAAGCCGAATAACAGCCGAAAGAGCTTGACAACAATCATTTTAACGCCTCACGTTCCGAATTCCACCGCCGTGATCGTGCCGTTGACCGTGACGATCCCGCACTGAAAAGAAACGATGGTCAGCTCCGCGCCGCGCAGGCGCACGGTCAGCGTCCCCGTGTTGAATGCCAGCTGCTCGCTGCCGTATTCGAGCACGCCCAGGCAGCCCTCGATCACGGCCTGCGTGTTGCCGGTCAGCGTGATGCCGGCCGTCGCGGATAGTCCCCCTGCCGGCAGGTCGAAGCCGCGCCGGAAGGATTCCGCCAGCTTTTCGATGCGTGTGCGCCGTTTCATCCGCAGCCCACCTCCAATCGATTTTATGCGTGCGCAGCCATAAACAGAACGCGCCGGTCATACAATGAAGCCGGGAGGAGGGGATGCCGTGAAAAAGTCTGCTGCGGCGCTTTGCGCAGGCGTTTTGTTTTTGCTGCTTCTGCTGCGGCCGGCCGCCTTTACGGAAGGCGTGCGCACGGGGCTGCAGCTTTGCGCGGCGGTGGTGATCCCGTCGCTGTTTCCTTTTACCGCGGCGGCAACGCTGGCCGTGCGGGGAAAATTGCCGCGCCCGATTCTGCGGCTGGCCTCGCCGCTCATGCGCCGGCTGCGTCAGCCGCCGGAGAGCGCCGCGATTCTGCTGCTTGCCATGGCGGGCGGCTATCCCGTCGGCGCGCAGGCCATCGGCACGGCGCTGCAGAACGGTTCGCTGACGGCGGCGCAGGCGGAGCGTCTGCAATGCGTCTGCCTGAATGCCGGCGTCGGTTTCACGGTCAACGCCGTCGGCGCGGCTCTGCTCGGTTCCCGGGCGGCGGGCGTGCTGCTGTTCGTTTCCGTGACGCTCGGCGCGCTGGTTTTGCTGCCGCTGACCTGCCTGCTCCGGCCGCGGGCTGCCGTGCCGACGCTCCCCGCGCCGCCCCCTGCGGCGCAGGCGCTGTTGGTGGAAAGCGTGGCGGCCGGCGCGCGTGCGATGCTGACCGTCTGTGGCCTGGTGGCGCTGTTTTCGGGGCTCGGCAGCACGGTTGCGTCGTTTTCCCTGCCGCCGCGTGCGGTCACGCTCCTTTGCTGCCTGCTGGAGGTGACCGGCGGCTGCGCCCGCGCAGCGGGGCAGGTGCCGCTGCCGGTGCTCGCGGCCGTCTGCGCGTTCGGCGGGCTCTGCGTCCACCTGCAGGTGATCGCGCTCGCGGGAGACGCCGCGCCGCCGCTGCCGCGGTTTTATTTTTTTCGTCTGCTGCACGCCGCGCTGGCCGCAGGGGTGTCTGCGGGGCTCGTGCGGCTGTTTCCGCAGGCGACGGCGGCCTTTGCGCAGCCTGCAATCCGGGCGGAACCGTGGTCCGGATCGGCGCCGGCAGCCGTTTCTTTGCTGATTCTTTCCGCACTTGTCATATTAGATCTTGATACGAAGAAAAGAATATGGTAGAATAAAGAAAACGGACCATGCAGAGGAGCGATCAGATGAAACGCAAGCTGCTCAATGCAAAAAAAACATATCCGCCGCAGTGCGCCTACTGCAAACGCGGCAAACCGTCGCCGGACGGCAAAACCGTGCTCTGCCTCAAGCAGGGCTTGATGCAGCCGGACGATCGCTGCCGCAGTTACGTCTATGATCCGCTGCGCAGGCAGCCGCAGACGCCGCTGACCGTGGCGCAGGCGGACCCGGCGGAATTTGAACTGTAAGCAACGGCGATGCGGGAACTGTGTTCGGAGCTGATCTGTCATCCGCTGCCGACGGAGAACTGCCATGCTTCCACCGTGCTGCCCCTGCCGGACGGGACGGTGCTTGCGGCGTGGTTCGGCGGCAGCCGCGAGGGTCGGCTGGATGTGAAGATCTGGGCGGCAAGACGCACAAAAGACGGGTGGCAGCCGCCGATCCCGATCTGTTATCGGCAGAATCTGCCGCACTGGAATCCCGTGCTGCATCTGCAGCGGGACGGCACGGTGCGTCTGTATTTCAAGGTCGGGCGGCGAATCGCTTCCTGGCGCACCTTTACCTGCGTTTCCGCAGACGGCGGGCGGAGCTTTGACGCGCCGGTTCCGCTGGTGCCGGGAGACCGCGGCGGACGCGGCCCGGTGAAAAACAAATGCCTGCGCCTGTCGGACGGGCGGCTGCTCGCGCCGGCGTCCTCGGAGGCGCACGGCTGGCATTGCTTCATCGACACGTCGTTTGACGACGGCCGGACCTGGCAAAAGGGGCAGAAGATCTCCACGGGCAGGGTTGCGCCGATCCTGAACCGGCGGAACGATTACTGCGCCGACCCGATCCCGATGATCCAGCCGACGCTCTGGGAATCCGTACCGGGTCATGTGCATCTGCTGGCCCGCACAGCGGTCGGCTGCGCCTATCGCAGCGATTCCGCGGATTACGGCGCAACCTGGTGCACAGCCTATCCGACGCCGATTCCGAACAACAACAGCGGACTGGATCTCGTGCGCGTGCCGGACGGTACGCTGTATCTTGTCAGCAATCCCGTCGCGGAAAACTGGGGCGAACGTTCGCCGCTGGTGCTCAGCCGGTCGACGGATAACGGCGCGCATTTCACGCCGGTGCTGACGCTCGAGCCGGAAAAACCGGGCAGCGAATTCTCTTATCCCGCAATCACTGCGGCAAACGATACGCTGTATATCACATACACTTACGAGCGAACCGATCTTGCGTTTCGCATGATTGCGCTCGATTCATCGGAAAGGAACGGGGCGGCGGAGTGACAGTTGCGCAAAAACTGAATCTCCTGATGGATCTGACCGGCACAAAGAATCGCCGTCTGGCGCAGGCGCTGTGTGTGGATCCGTCATTGATCTGCCGTTTCCGAAACGGACAGCGACAGATTCCTGCGCAGTCGGATTATATCTCCGAGATCGCGGCTTATTTCTCCGTGCGCTGTTATGAAACCGATTGCACCGGTCTGCTCGAGCAGGTGGCCGTCAATTATCTTGACCCCGTGAGCGATATCCGCACCATGCTCGAGCGGTGGCTGAGCGAGGCGGATCAGGTGCCGATCACCGAGCTGCTCGGGCGGCAGCCTGCGCCGAAGGCCCGGAAGGCAGCGCCGTTTCGCAGCTTTTCCGGCCCCGACGCCTGGACGGCGGCGATCGATGCGTTTTCATCGTATCTGCAGGCTGCTCCCCGCGGCGGGCGGATTAAACTTCTGCAGCAGACGGTTCTGCCCACCGCGCAGGCCAGAGCGGCGTTCAATCGGCAGCTGACCGCGGCAATCCTGCCGGTCCTGCAGCGGGGCGGCACGGCGATCCGCGTCATGCCGCAGGTTTCAACACTGACAGCGGAGAGCGAAAACGCGCATCACTGGCTGCCGCTGCTTCTGACGGGGAATCTGCAGCTGTTTGAATATGACGGCCTGCAGGAAAACGCACTGCAGACCGATCTGATCGTTTTCAGCGGCGTGGCGGCGCTGCAATCCCTGCGCGCGGCGGGAGAGACAAAGGTCACCGTGCAGCTGACGACGGATCCGTTTGTCGTGGCCGGGCTGGAAACGACGCTGGATACTTACCTGATCGCCTGCCGGCCGGTCAGCAAGATCTCCGGCTTTCCGCGGTTGCATTATCCCGCGGATCCGGCATCCCCGACGCCGTCGTCGCTGATGCACGTCTATGCCTCACTGCCGTCCTCTTCCGTTCCGGAGAAGTTCTTTCGCGAAGAGCGGCAGGAACCGGCGCTGTCTTCCGATGCGGCGATCTTCTGCAAATGGCAGTGCGAACGGCTTCTTTTGGCGGCAGAGCAGCAGCCGGTCACGGAGCTCTTTCCCCTGCTGACGGCAGAGGAGGTGCTTGCCGGGAAAGCCCTGCCGGCGACGGATCTCGCGCGGGAAGCGCAGGCGCAGTGCTATTCGCCGAAGTATTATGCGCAGCAGCTTGCAATGATTGTTCAGCTGCTGCAGACGACACGGAATTATCATGTCTGTCTGCTGCCTCCCGGGGAGACGCAGAGCAATTTCTGCTTTTTCGGGCCGTCGCAGATGACGATGTTCCCGCTGCGGAATGTGACCGGCATGCAGCTGATGACCGTCAGCCACAGCGGCACCGTGCAGGCGCTGCAGCAGAAGTATGCTTCCATCGTGCGCGCGGCGCAGGCGGACGCTTCCTATCGCGCGCAGGTGATCGAAACGCTGCAGCGGCTGCAGGAGGAGCTGGAAACGGCCGTTGCGCAAATGCCGCAGGATGAAGACTGACGCCGACAACTCTTTTGCTGCCGACGGACAAAGACCGATTGAAACCGAACGGGCGAACTGCAATCCGGATTGCAGCGCGCCCGTTTTTGCGTCCGATGCATTTTAAAATTGCATACCCGGCAGTCGAAAAATATTGAAAAACGATAAATTACATATTGACAAACGATAAAAAGTGTGCTATTTTGAAGAAAAAGAAGCGTCTGGAGGAATTCATATGAAGCGGCATGCTTCTGCAATGGTTTCACTGATCATCTGCATCATCTGCGCGGCGGCGCTGCTGGTGCTGCTCTTTACAATGCCGGACTTTTTCCGCTGGTTTTATCTGATGATGCACGGGCAGGCCGGGTATGCCGGCTCCGTGGTCCGCACGGTGGTGGTCGCCTTCTATTGCTGCGCGCCGTTCGCTGCGGCGGCGCTGGCGATGATGATCGTGATCCTGCGCAATGTGCTGCGCGATCAGCTCTTCATCCGGCAGAATGTTACCTGCTTTCGCTGGATCTCCTGGTGCTGCTATGCGGTGATGGTGATCACGGGCGTCGGGACGGCGTATTATTTCTCGCTTCTGGTCGTCGCCTTTACCATGGGCGTGGTCGGCACGCTTTTGCGCGTGGTGAAAAACCTGGTGCAGGCGGCCGTGGAGCTGCAGGAAGAAAACGACCTGACGATCTGAGGAGGTGCGGAAATGATCGAGGTGACATTGGACGTCATGCTTGCAAGGCGCAAAATGACCTCCGGCGAGCTGGCGCAGGCCGTCGGGATCACCCAGGCGAATCTGTCCATTCTGAAAACGGGCAAGGCGCGGGCGATCCGCTTTTCAACGCTGGATGCGATCTGCCGTGTGCTGGATTGTCAGCCCGCGGATATTCTGACATTTCGGGAGGAAGTATAAGATGGAAAACGAAAAAGAGAAGGCTGAAGTGCTGCAGCCCGTGCCGCAGCCGGCGCCGAAGCCGGCCAAAAAGTCGCCGCAGTTCACGTTTGACCGCAAGACGCTTGCACTGGCCGTGCTGGCGGCGATCAGCGGCGTGCTGAGCATTTTCTGGGGACTCTGGGGCATGTGCCGGATCGGCTGGGCCATCGCCTTTGTGTTCTATTGGATCTCCGCCACGGTCGTGCTTGCCGAGCGCGACATCCGGCCGGGCGGCTATGCGATTTGCAGCGGGCTCTGCGCGGCGGCGCTTTCCGCGGTGTTTGTGCTGACGGATAATCCGGTCGTCTGCGGGTTTTCGTTTGTTGCCATGCTGCTGCTGGCCGTGGTCTGGTTCACCGGACTGCGCGGGCAGAAGGTGCCGGCGGGCGACCTTGCGCTGATTCCGCACACTGTGCGGCCGATCGTGCGCGGCGTCCGGTTTGCGCCGGCGGCGGTGCGCGCTTTGCTTTCGGGCGAGAGCGACCGCAAAAAGCGGGTGGTGCAGGCGCTGGTCGGCGCGCTGTGCGCGGTGCCGGTACTCGCCGCTGTGCTGCCGCTGCTCATGCGCTCGGATGCGGCCTTTGAAGGGCTGATCGGCGGCATTTTCGTCGATTTCTGGCTGCGGTTCCTGCAGCTGATCCTGTCGCTTCTGCTCGCGGCGCTGCTGTTCAGCTTTGCGCTCACGCTGCGGCAGGTGCCGCCGGAGGAGACGGTGAAGCGCGAAAAACGTGGCATTGCAACGCCTGCGCTCGTCGCCTTCCTTGCCGTGCTGAGCATCTGCTATGTTGCCTATCTGTTCTCGCAGCTGGCCTATTTCTTCAGCGCCTTTTCCGGCATTTTGCCGGCGGACTACACCTTCAGCTTCGCAGCCTATGCGCGGCGCGGCTTCTTTGAGCTGTGCGCGATCGCGGCGATCAATCTCTGCGTGATGTTTGTGACGGTCATTTTCGCGCGGGGCGAACGCCCGCCGCTGGCCGTGCGCATTCTGAACTGCTTCATCGGCCTGTTTACCCTCCTGCTGATTGCGACCGCGCTGTCCAAGATGGTGCTCTATATCCGCCATTACGGCATGACCGTGCTGCGCGTGGGCACCGGCGCGTTTATGATCCTGCTCGCGGTGACGTTTATTGCGATGCTTCTGCGCTGCTTCCTGCCGCGGGTGCGGGTGCTGCAGACCGCGTTGCTGACGGCGGGCGTGATCCTGCTCGTGCTCGGCGCGGGAGATATGAACACACGCATTGCGGATTATAACTGCAGCGCGTATCAGACCGGGAAGCTCGCGAGTGTGGATGTGGACTATCTGGCCTCGCTGGACGCGGCGGGCGTGCCTGCGCTGATCCGGCTGACCGAGGACCCGGAGGTGGCCGATCTTGCGAAGATCCGGCTGGGCGAGTATGTGGAGATGGAGTCGGACGGCACCTATACCGAAAGCGGAGAATTTCAGCGGACGGGATGGCTCGTGCAGCACTTTTATGAAATGAATCTGCCGCTGATCCGCGCACACCGCGCAGCCGACGCCTATCTTGCGGCGCATCCGGACTTTTTGAAGGAAGCCCGCGCGCTCCGGGATGCGAAGATGCTCGAGGAGAACGGCGGCGCCCGGGGCGGCGATCTCTGCGCGCCGGAAAACGTGGGCGAATGGGTGCTGTCGGAGGCGAACGATCTGACGACGGTGCAGGAGGTGTTCGGCACGGCCGAAGGCATCCTCTTCCTGCGCTCGGACGATTCCTTCTATCTGCAGTTCGGCCCGGACTTCACCGGCACGGGCGGCTATGCGTTCAACCAGTATGGAGAAGAGATCGGCGCCTTTTTCAACACCGCAAAGGATAATCACCTTTACGATATGCACCTGGAGCTGCTGGCGAACGGCGAGCTTGCCATGCAGTGGGAGGAGCTCAATATCACACTTTACTGGCAGCGTGCGGAAGCATAAATAAGGGGGAAAGAGAATGAAAATGATGAAAAAAGCGTTGGGAATCGTATGCCCGATTATGCTGATTGTTTCTTTGCTGGTTGCATTATCGGCCTGCGGGCAGTCCGCAAACTCTCGATCGGTCATTGAGTTTTTAGAAAAGGAAGGAAAGCCCACCTGCAACGACATCATTTATAGCCGAACCGACCGTTACGGCAACTCGTTTGCCAACCAATACACGCTTAATTATCAGTCATCCTCAAAGGGAATTGTAAAAAAAGAGCGCGGTTCTGATTCTGTTCGTGTTTACAAAGATGCAGATACGATCAATTTTGTTGAAGAACGATACACTTTTCTGCAACCGTTCCTATATGGCAATTCCGACAATCCGGCGCTCTGGTATCTGGACGACGAATCCTGTATTCGAAAAATCTGTATTACGGTCAAAAACGGTTTCGATGAAGGCGAAGAAATCGAATTGACGGAACCGCTTCGCCATGAAATGCAGGAAGCCCTTGTCCGGCAGTACCGGGAGCAATTTGATGCAGATGCCGTCCGGGATCAGAATGCGCAGCGCAGCGCGTATGTCACAGTCTATTTCAAGGATGTGAATGCCTCTGTTGAGGCGTCTGTCATTGTGTGGCTGACCGACGGCACGCCGGCGCTGAGCAAAGACTTTCATTTTACGCGGCTTCCGGCTGCATTCACAGAATTGCTCGGCCAATCTCAATAATCAGCGCCGTTCCGGCGCTCCGTTGCGGCAGCATGCCGCGCGTTTGCCGGCGGCATGCACAGTAAAACCGGCGATGCAAAAGCAGCCTCTTTCATTGAGAGAGGTGTCGAGCAAAGTGAGACGGAGGGAGTTATGCTGTTTTTGGGTGATGCTGTTTACGCCTTTATAACAAGAAGAAGGAGTAAAAATGGATATTCGTGAATTTTATTACCTTACTGGTTTTCAACTGTTGGGATTACTTTTCAATTGTATTTTTGTTTTCCTTCCAATCTCAGCAATTGTGATTCCTGTTTTGATGAGAAGAAAAGGCACATCCTTGAAAAAGGCACTTGGTACCGCTTGCGTGCTGGCTTTCATTGCCTGTCTGCCACATATTTACCTTTTTCTCTTTGAGGATTTGAATGATGTTTACTATTATTTAGGGGCTTTCTTGCTGCTATCTCTTCCTATTTCAAATGCAATCATTCTTTTGATTTTTGAAATCTATAACATCATTCATAAAAGAGAAAAATGGAAAAGAACCATTTTGATTTTTACTGTCTTAGAAATCGTGGCTCTTCTCCCGATCATATTTGTAAAACTATTCGTAACGCCGGAGACATTGCTGAATATCTTTAGTTCTCAGAATTAGCACGCGGAGCGCTGAAACAGCGTTCCTTACACGATAAGCTGCCATATAATATAGAAAGGGAGAAATGAAAATGATGAGAAAAGCCCTGGCTTTGCTGCTCTGCGCGGCGCTTCTGATCGGCGCTGCCGTTCCGGCCATTGCGCAGGAGCCTGCGATGCGCGACGATTGCCTTTCACTGGATATCGCATTTGACAAAGAGACCTACAGCCTGTTTGACGAAGTGAACGCAACGGTCACGGTCACGAATCTCACCGACCGGCCGCTGGGCAGTGTGGAGCTCACGTCCCGATCCGATACGCTGGAAAGAAGCTACACGGAGGACTGGGGCAGGGTGATCCATTTGCTCGACTGCGGGGCCTCCGAAACGCTTGCCCTGCGCTGGCATCTTTCCGCCCGGTCGGACGAGCTCGGCTTTTTTACCCGCCTGTTGCTGCGGCTGTACAACCTGCTCGGGGGATTCCGGTTGCTGTTTTCTCACCTGGGCGGCACGAAGGTGACGGAGAAGACAGACGGGACCTGGATCGCGCAGGTGGATTTCGGCCTGTTCGGCAAGCAGACGCTGACCTTCTGTGCCGACTATATCGCGTATGAAACGGATGCGGAAACAATCGCCTCGGCCGTTGCGCTCTATAACAGTGCCGATCGGGAAAACCTGCTGTTCCCGCTTGTGGTTCCGTCGTTTGTGCAGGACAGTGTGAAGATGAACGGCGCAGCATATGAATTGCCGGAAACCTTGAAAACAGACGCGATTCAGGCGTTGACAGTCAGCGCGATCCGCACAGGCCTGGAGATGAAGCATGCCGCGCTTTCACCGGCGGCGGTGCGCGGCGCAGCGATTTCCGAAGAGGAAGAAGGCGTTGTGCAGATTGATCTGCTGCTCTGCGAAGCAACGGATAGATTTGACGCAACGATGGAGAACGGCGGCGCGGCCGCGCAGGGCATCTGGACCTTCGGCAGTCTCAGCGCTGTTTTTGACGCATTGGGGATCGAGGTGCTGTCCGGCGCGGAGACGATCACGATGATCTATCCGCGGCAGTTGGCGACGCTCCTCGGGTACGCCGACGGAACGGCGTTTATGGACGGCAGAAACGATCAGGCGATCCTGCGCATCGGCGACGCGCAGCTTTCCATGGACGGCCGGACGGTCGCGGTGAAGGAGTTTGAAGCCGCGCTGCAGTTCGGCTTCTTCCTCCTTGACCCCACGATTTTTGAAGACTGAGCCGCACCGGCCGGAATAATGACAGAATCAAAAAAGGACGAAGCGCGCAGCTTCGTCCTTTTTACAACAAATTTTCCGGAAACAATTGGTCAAGCGCGACGTTCAATGCCCGACGAAAAAACAGCAGCTCGATGTCAGTCAGAAATCGTTGGCCGGATTCGATGCGCTGGACGGCGTTCTTGTCGATATCCAGCCCGATGAGCTGGAGCCGGTCCGCTAGTTCGCGCTGCGACAGGCCGGCCGCCTTGCGCAGGGCGGCGATCCGCAGACCGCAGTAATTGTTGCGCCCGTCCGGCGTTTTGTTGATAAACATGGAACCCTCATTCTCATTTATTTTTTTAAATTTGACATTTACTACTTGTCAACAATGAAATTGTATGCTATAATTCTCTGCGATATGACATTCACTGAATGTCATATCGCAGAAAGATTTCAAATGACATCATCGAAAAGAAGGGAGGAGTCATTCCGTAGATGACGTTGGAAACGACGTTGATCTTTGCTTTTTTGGGACTTGAAAATGAAAGGAGTCATAACCATGTCAGTTTGCAAAAAATTCATTTCAGTTTTCCTTGCGCTCTCATTGTTGACGGGATTTGGACTATTGAATTGTTCAACGATTGTTGCCTATGCGGAAGAAGAAAGCATCGACCAGGAGATTTCGCCGTTTGATTCGGATATGTCCGACCCTTATAATCCGGTTTATTACGATGAAAACGGAAACGAAGTCGATATGGCAGCGCTCAAAGCCGAGCTTGATGTTGGAAATCCAGACCCCGGCCCGGTTAGCCTGCCGGCATCTTATGACGCCAGAAACGATCATCTGATAACAAATGTTAAACACCAGGGCAATTATGGTACCTGCTGGGCGCACGCCACGATGAGCTGCCTTGAAGCGGACGCAATAAAAAAAGGCTATTATACAGAGAGTAACGCCGATTTTTCGGAAGCGCATCTTGCGTGGTTTGAAAAAAACCCCGTTGATTCGATTACTGGCACAAGCGCGAACGACGGTAACAACAATACGGTCGTGTCAAACATCTGGAAAACGGGCGCATTTAACATAGGAGGATATAGCTATTCTGCCATTGCAACTCTCTCCCGCATGGAGGGCGTTGCGCTTGAGCGGGACTATCCATATAATGATGTAAAAAACCATTCCGACAATCTTTACTCTGACAATCAAAGGTATGATACCGGGTCGGGGCTGATTGCTGATTCAATGGTTGCATTGGAAGGGCAGAAGGAAATAAAACAGTGGATAAAGGATCACGGAGCAGCTTTTTGCGGCTACAACAGCAGTTCATCAACCGTGAATGGGAACGCATATTATACCAAATCAAACAAAATCACCCATGCAGTTACGATTGTGGGCTGGGACGATAATTATTCCGTGAATAATTTTAAAGCCGGAAACCGTCCTTCCAATAACGGTGCCTGGCGGGTAAAAAATAGTTGGGGAACCGACTGGTGCGATAACGGTTATTTTTGGATGTCCTATGAAACGACACCTGCATATTATTTTGGCTTTACTGTCAGCAAATGCGAAGGAATAAAAAACAATTATACTTATAACGGAGTCCGAGCGGATGAATATGAAGTGAAAGTGCCTTCAAATTGGCTGACCGCAAATGTTTTTGAAGCAAAAGGAAATGAAAAGCTTTCAAAAGTATCATTTTACACAGGCCAGAGAAATCTTGATGTTGATATCAAAATCTATAAGCTGGAAAAGGGGTTCCGTGCCCCTATATCTGGGAATCTGGTTTATATGGCGTCTGAAACATACCGCAACGAAGGTTATCACACCGTAAATCTGAACAAAAAAATCGAATTGGCGCAGGGACAGCTATTTTCGGTTGTTATTGAGTATAACACATCAGCAGCCAAGATGATTATTAAATGTGAATCACCAAAAGGCGACAGTCGCTTTGTTTCTAAAAAAGGCGAGAGCTGGTTCGGATATGGCGGCGATTGGATTGATACAAGTGTGCTGGGCTATGGCAACAATTACATAAACGCGATCACGGAATCATCTTCCGGTTCGTCAACGCCTGCTGAACAGCCGGGTGTATCGGCGTCTCCTTCAAACGTAACAATTGAAAAAGGTGAGACGAAATCCATATGCGTTGCGTTTTCACCGTGGAAAACCGGCAATTATAATGTTCACACCGAGTGGGTCGAAGAAGAGATCATTTCGTGTGAGTATGAGCCGGCGATCAGCGGCCTCAGCAGCAGCGTGTTCTATAACGGAGTTGCCAAGCTCAACATCAAGGGACTGAAAGCAGGAACAGCTGAAATAAAAATAAAACTTCTCGACCCTGCTTCTTCGGGCGCTGTTTTGGACACGTTCAGCGTTCACGTCACCGTTAAAAACAAAGCAGACTATGGTACTATAAAGGTTTCAATCAGAGAGCCGGCTACAACCAATATCCTCAAGGGTATGGACACGCTGCGCCTTCATGCGACTGCCGAGAATCTTCCGGCAGGCGCCGAATTGGCATGGGCCTTCGATGGGAATATACTTAGCGGCGAATGCGTTGACTGCATGGTAAACGGACATCCGGATAATTGCCATTGTGTATATCTTGAAGGGAAAAATCAAGGAACGGTGACTGTTTATTGCGTTGCAGTAGATGCAAACGGAAACTTCTTAACGTTCAACGGGAATGAGATATATGATAGTGTTGAAATCACTGTCACATCACCCGGGTTCTTTATTCGCATTATCGACTTTTTCTTAAAACTGTTCGGAAGTAAATATGGAATCGACTATGATGCGTAAATGGTAATGCCTGAAAAGCGGTCCGGTTTTTCGCTGAACTGAAAGCGAGTTTGAGGATTCAAACCACAATTACAAGAAGTGATTGCTTGGTTGCCGAGGACTGCCTGGAGTCTTTTCAGCAAGAGGAACAAAGATTCAATGACGAATGCATTGCAAGAAACGAAACAATTAACCCTATAAAAAACGACGACATACTAAAGCGCGCCGCCTGCATTTTGCAGGCGGCGTATTTCGGATAAACATATTCGATGTTTTGGTACTCATTCATTAAAAAGGCGTCGTTCAGATCTCGATCTGATAATCCGCCATCTGGCCGACGGAATCCCACAGGCGGTCGGCTTTTTTGACCCAGGCGGGGAAGCCTGCCGGGTTTGCGGGGTAGCGCGCGTAATGCAGCAGCACGCGCACGGCCTTGACGCCGCCGAGGAGCATCCCGCCGATTTCCGTCGGTTTGATGTTGCCCGTCGCCATGCCGTAAAGGATGAAAAACACGGCCTTTGCGATTTCGCCCGGGCCGATCCCGCTGCTGCCGCCGACCGCGCCGATGATCTTTTTGCTGAAGATCGCATCGTGCGCATAAAGGAAATCATTCATCTTGATCGAATGGCTCACCGCCCGCGCAAACGCGGCGAGCACCATGGCGAATTCCTTGCCCTGCCCGTCGTTGTAGCGCTTGTTGATCGGCCAGAGCGCGTCGCGTGTGGGATAGGCGCCGCCCTGCATGGCGGCGGCCGCGACGTCTGCGGCGATCTCCTCGAGCGCGAGCGCTGCCGTGGTGCCCTCGCCGTTGTTGGGCTTGGTCAGGCAGGCCGCGTCGCCCATGGCGATGAAACCGTCCGCAACGAACGAATACAGCGCGCGGTGATAGGGCGTTGTGCCCACCTCCTCCCGCACCACGCGGTAGGGCGGCGTTCTGACGTTTTTGCAGAACAGCTGATAGAATTTTTCGCCGACCTCGTAGCTGCAGCTCGACCCGACGCCGAGGATCGCATCCGCGGAATCATCCGACGGCGCGATCCAGATTTTATAGAAGAGATAAAACTGCGATTTCAGCCAGCGTTCCATCGGTTCCTCAAACTTGATATAGCGCAGCTTCACAAAAAAGACGTCCCGCGCCGTGAGCGCGAATTTCTCAATGCCGTAAGTATCCGGCAGCGAGCGGCGCACGACCGCCTGCTTGCCCGAGCAATCCGCGAGCAGCCGGCAGCCGACCTGCGCCGGTGCGCCGTCCAGCGTGAAGCGCACGCCGCTGATCCGGCCGTTTTCATAAAGCGCGTCGTTATAACAGGCGCCGTAAAGGATCTCCGCCCCTGCTTCTTCCGCCCAGGCGTCCATGCGCAGCATATAGCCGTTTTTGTGCATGCCGATCACGTCCGTCTTGCCCGGCTTCGCGTGCTGCCCGTAGGGGGAATACTGCGTGTCGTCCGTGAAGGCGAAGCAGTAAACGCCGTCGCCCGGCTGCACCTGCGGCAGACCGTAACGCGCCATTTCCGCCCGGCCCATGTGAAACACGTCATACTCCCGGCTGAGCGTCTCCGGCGTTTCTTTTTCCAGCACCAGCACGGAAAAGCCCCGTTCGGCCATTTTGCGCGCGAAATACGCGCCGGCCGAGGACGCGCCGACGATCACGACGTCATAGAAGTCTTTCATAGGATCTCCCTCCCTTGTTCCTGCTCTATTGTACTGCGATTTGTATATTTTTACAAGAGCATCTTGCAATTCGCTCAAAAAAATGTTTTAATAATACAAGAGAAAGGGGAGGGATTGCGATGATGAAAAAAGCGCTGTCCGTTCTGCTTGCGGCGATGATTGCGTTCGGATCGGCCTGCGCTGCGTTTGCGCTGATTCAGTTTCCCGTCACGATTGAGGGGGAGCTGTCCGACTATCCGGTCGTGGTTGTGCCGGGCTATATCGGCGCGCGGCTTTATTACGGCGACGACCCGGCAACGGCGGAATGCGCCTGGAGCGGGTTCAATGTAGATCAGCTGCTGCCGAATGTGCTGCACCGCATCGCGGAGATTGCGGGCGGCGCGGCGCTGATGCCCTTTGACGACGCGGAGCATATCGCGCACGCGGTCGTTCGCAGCCTGCGCGACACCTGGCCCTATCTTGCCTGCAATCCGGACGGCACGAGCGTTTACCCGCTGCATGTGTATTCGGAGGACGCCGCGGTGACCAACGACGCGGCGCTGCGCGCGGCCGGGCAGGAGAATCTGATCCACGAGGTGGAGATCTCCGCCACGCTGGCCGGCATGATCGGCGAGGAGAATATCTACAGCTTCAACACGGACTGGCGCATGGGCGCGGAATACTGCGCGAACCGCCTGGCGGCCTATATCGACTCCGTGAAGGCGCACAGCGGCAAGGAGAAAGTCAATATTTTCGCCCTGAGCCACGGCGGGCAGGTGACCGCGACCTATCTCGCCCTCTACGGCGACCGGGGGGATACGGACAACGTCGTGCTCTCCTCTCCGGCCATCGGCGGCGCGGGCATCGCCTATGATCTGCTCGCCCAGCAGGTGCAGTTTGACGAGCAGACGCTCATCAAGCTCATCGAGGTCGGCACCTTCACCGAGGAGGATTATGAATGGCTGGTCAAGGCGGTCAACCTCGGTTTCATCGACCGGATCCTGAATGCGATGGTGAATGATCTTGCCACCTCGCTCGGCTACTGGGGCAGCATCTGGGATTTCATTCCGATCGAGCATTATGAAGAGATGAAAACAAAATATCTCAGCGATCCGGCCAGCGCGCCGCTGGTTGCGCAGAGCGACCGCTTCCATTATGAGATCCTGCCGACGATCGGCGAAAAGCTGCGCGCCTGCAACGAAAACGGGATGCATATTTCCGTTGTCACCGGCAGCGGCAACCGCGTTGTGACCGGCATGAACGTGAATTCCGACGGCATCATTCCGGTCTCCTGCGCCACCGGCGCCGTCTGCGCGCCTTACGGCGAGCGGTTTGCCGACGGCTACACCCCGGCGGAGTATCTTTCCCCGACCATGGAGATCGATGCTTCTACCTGCTACCTGCCGGACAACACCTGGTTCTCCGACGGCAACTTCCACGCCTGGACCTACTGGACGCCCTGCACGCGCACGCTGTTTCTGGACCTGCTTTTGACCGATCGCATCGAAGATATCCACACGGATGCGCGCTATCCGCAGTTCCTGACCTCGGACCATGTGTCCTACGCCGTGGATTTCAGCTTTGACGGCGTGCCGCACGGCATGGCCGGCGGCGGCAGCGTCACCGTGCGCAACACCTGCGACAAGGCGACCGTGCGCATCACCGGGCTCTACGCCAAGGAGGTGCCGCTCGCGTTCCGGCTCGGCGCCGGCGTGTCTCTCGCCCCGGGCGAGAGCGTTTCGATTCCGTTCACCGGCACGCTGCCGGAGGGGGCGCGCACCGTGCTGCACCTGACGGTCTGCTACGCGATGAATAATATCACCCCGCTGAATTTCCGCACCAAGGGCTTTGCCGTGGCGGGCGGGGACGCGGCCGATGCGGCGGGCACCGTCGCCGTGAACGCCCTCCCGTTCCCGGACGGTGTGGACCGTCTGCTCACGCGGCTGGGCGTGCGTGATCTGTTGGCAATGCTGCTCATGCAGCTGATTTCCCTGGTGCGCACCCTGCGCGCCGGCATATAACGAATAACAACAAGAAAGAGGGTATGACATGAAAAAAGAGTATGATGTCATTGTCATCGGCGCAGGCAACGGCGGGTTGACAGCCGCCGCCAACTGCGCGAAAGCCGGGCTCTCGACGCTGCTGCTTGAGAAGCACAATCTGCCCGGCGGCTCCGCCTCCTCCTTTGTGCGTGGCCGGTTTGAATTCGAAACCGCGCTGCACGAGCTGTGCAACATCGGCAATCCGGAAAAAGAAGGGTCGCTGGACTATATGTTCCGGCAGCTCGGCGCAGAGATCGACTGGATCAACGAGGACACCACCTTCCGTCTGGTTGTGCCGGCGAAGGAAGGCGATCCGGATGCGTTTCTCAATGAGGACGGCGTCTGGGTCACCGTGGACGCCCGGATGCCCGCGGGCTTCGAGGCGTTTTCGCGCAAGCTCGACGAGCTGGTGCCCGGTTCCTACGAAAGCGCGATCAAGGCATTCAGGCTCTCCGCAAAAATGTACGACGCGCTGGATAAGCTCGGCGGGCTCGAAAAAGGCGAGTTCGGCGGCCTGCCGCAGCTGGCGGCGGCTGTGCCGGATTTTATGCGCATGACCTCCCACACGCTCAATGAAGGTCTGGATGCGCTCGGCATGCCGAAGAAGGCGCAGGATATTTTCTCCACCTACTGGAGCTATATGGGCGTGCCCGGCGGGCAGTTCGATCTGCTTTATTACATGACCGTGCTCCACAGCTATGTCGACGAGGGCGCGGGCATGCCTCGCCTGCGCAGCCATGTGCTGAGCCTCGCGCTCGACAAGGCGATCCGTGATTACGGCGGGGAGATCTGGTATCACTCCGAGGTCACGGAGGTGATCATGCGCAACGGCAAGCCCGCCGGCGTCGTGGTCAACGGCAACCGAAAGGTCTGGGGCAAACGCTTCATCTGCAACGCCGCGCCCGGCACGGTCTGGAACGAAATGATCCAGCCGCAGTATGTGCCGGAAAAGCAGCTGCGCATGGAGAGCGCCCGCACCACTGCCGCCGTGCTGACGACCGTCTATCTGGGCATGAACAAAACCAAGGAAGAGCTGGGCTTCAAGGATTATTCGATCTTTATCGCCCCGGCCCCGGAATCCGACAAGCAGTATCAGGCCGTCGTGGAGAAGGGCTTCTTCAGCGGCTACTGCATCATCAACTGCCTGAACCATGTGATTCCGGACTGCACGCCGCCCGGCACCTGCCAGCTGTTCCTGACGACAATGACCTTCGGCGACGTGATGAAGGACGTCAGGCCCGAGGATTACAAGAAACTGAAAACCAAAGTCGCAAAGGAAATGATCGAAACCTGCGAGCGCGCGCTGAATATGGATATTCAGCCCTACATCGAGGAGATCGAGATCGCGCTGCCGCCGACCTTTGCGCGTTATCTGAATACCCCGCAGGGCACGCCCTACGGCTATATGCTCAACCTCTGGGACAGCCTGATCCCCCGCACGGTGCAGTTCGCGCAGGATCAGCCGTTTGAGAACTTTCTCTTCTGCGGTGCGTCGCAGGAGCGCGGCGACGGCTACGGCTGCGCCTACTATACAGGTGAAAAAGCTGCCAAGCTGACGATTGCAGCACTGGAAAAGGAGGGAAAATAAGATGGCAAGCCCGATCAAATCCCTGCAGATGAAGGACTTTCTTTCGCTGCTGCCCAATCGGCAAAAGCAGTTTGCGGCCGCGCCCGAGGCGTCGCTGCCGGTCGAGGATTCCGCCCGCGCGCTGGCAAAGGCGCTGCATCCGAAGCGCCAGTATCTGACGGTCGCCGCCGTGACCGAGCGCGCGCCGGACTGCAAGAGCTTCACCCTGGTGCCCGATCCCGATCGCGGCACGCAGGCGCTTGCGTATTTCGCCGCGGGCAAATACCTGACCGTGTATGAAACCATCGCGGGTATGCCCGCCACCCGCGCCTATTCGATCTCCTCCGCGCCGAAGGCTGCGCTCGAGGGCCGCTATGAGCTGACGATCAAGCGTGTGGACGGCGGTCTGATGTCCAACTATATCCTGCAGAACTGGGCGGTCGGCACCCCCGTGGAGGTGTCCGCGCCTGCCGGCAATTTCGAGTATCAGCCCCTGCGCGATGCGCCGACCGTGATCGGTCTGGCCGGCGGCAGCGGCATTACGCCGTTTGTTGCCCTGGCCAACGCCATTGCGGACGGCGACGAGGACTGCGACCTTGTGCTGCTCTACGGCAGCCGGGATGCAAACAGCATTCTGTTCCGTGAGGAGCTGGACGCCGTGCAGCAGCGCACCGACCGCGTCAAGGTGGTGCACGTGCTCAGCGATCCGGGCAAAAAGAAGCTGCCTGCCGGCATGGAAAAGGGCTTCCTGACCGCGGAGCTGATTCGCAAATACGCGCCGGAGGATGCGCTGTATTCGATCTTTATCTGCGGCCCGCAGCAGATGTATGCCTTCCTCGAAAAAGAGCTGGAATCGCTCGGGTTCGCGCGCAAATATATCCGCCGCGAGACCTTCGGCGAGGTGCATGATCCCGCGTCGCTGCCGGACTATCCCGCCGACGTGCCGGAAACGGTGCAGATCACCGTGACCGTGCAGGACACAACGGCGACCTTCACCGCCTCCACCGCGGATTCCGTGATGCAGGCGCTCGAGAAAAACGGGATCGCCGTGCCGGCGCGCTGCCGCAGCGGCGAATGCGGCTTCTGCCATTCGCATCTGCTCAGCGGCGAGGTTTTTGTGCCGAAATCCCTGGAATTCCGCCGTATGGCCGATTTCAAGTACGGCTGCATTCACCCCTGCTGCTCCTTCCCGCTGACCGATCTGGTGCTGAGTGTGCCGGCGGCAGACTGATTGATATTCAAGCATAAAGAATCCGGGCAATCAGCGTTGAACTGACTGCCCGGATCTGTTTTTTTCGGCGTCGGCTATTTTACAGGATCGAACGGAAGGCCTCGAGAATTTGCCGGAACGGGATCGCGATCGCGGCGGGGATCGCCGCCAGGGAATTCAGGAAGATGAATCCGTAAACAACGACGTTCAGATAAACGGAGGTCAGCGCCCAGCGCAGGCGGACCGGCAGCGTGACTTCCTCCGTTTCCACGCGGATGGGGCCGCTTTCCGTGCGATACGCCGGGTCGTTCCGGTTGAAGGCGATCACTTTGTATTCGCCCGAGGGTGAAGTGAGCGTGACATAGGGTTCCTCGTCCGTGAATGTGCCGACCTGCGTGTCCCCCAGATACAGCTCATAGCCTACGGGGTCGCCGTTCGGGATCGACGCAAAGGCGAGCGCGTGCTTTTCTTCCAGGCTGTCCCTGCCTGTGTAGGATATGGTCAGGTCGGTGCGCACATTTTCAAAAACGGGCGTTTTTTCCGCGTCGTCCGCCGCAAAGGCGGGCAGGGCGCAGCAGAGCAGCAGCGCCGCGCAGAGCAGCAGCGCGCCGAATGCTTTGATCTGTTTCATGGAATTCTCCTTTCCGGATTCGGCAGTTGCCCCCCCGATCCGCGTTCCGCATCGGAAGAGGCCGGTGCTGACAATCATCAGTATAACAGAAATCGGATTAAGAATCTACCGGGAATTGCATTAAGATTTCCTTAAGATCGCATCCGGACGGCAAAAAAACGGACAAAAGAGCGCAAAATAAAAAAAGATTGACAAATATAATTTAATATGGTAAAGTGATATCGCATTAAAAATGTAAAGGAGTCATGATCATGAAAAAAGTTCTCGCACTTGTGCTTGCGCTGCTGATGGCGGCGCTCATGTTCGGCCTGACCGGCTGCGGCAGCAAGACCTCGACCGACGTCACCACCGCTGCGCCCGACGCGCCGACCGAAGCGGCAAAGACCACCTTCACCATGGGCATCGATCCCGAATACCCGCCCTTCAGCTATCTGGGCGACGACGGTGAATACACCGGCTTCGACGTGGAAGTCTGCAAGGCTGTCTGCGAAAAGCTCGGCTGGGAGTTCAAGGTGTTCGGCGTCAACTGGGATGAAAAGCTCGTGCAGCTTGATGCCGGCGAATGCGACTGCGTGTGGTCCGGTATGACGATTCTGGATTCCATGAAAGAAGCGGGCTATGTGATCTCCGCTCCGTATTTCGATAACGAGCAGGTGCTGCTTGTCAAGGACGACAGCCCCTATCAGTCCTCCAAGGATCTTGCCGGCAAGGAAGTTGCCGTGCAGCTGGGCACCTCCGGCGAATCCCTGCTGAATGAGGATCTGAAGGATCTTGCCGACACCTTCGGCAACGTCGTGACCTGCGACAGCTTCCTGAAGTGCTTCACGGAGCTGGCCGGCAACGCCGTGGACGCGGTGTTTGTTGACAAGCCGGTCGCCGCCGACTATGTGGCGAAGAACGAAGGCTACCGCATCATCGACGAGGATCTCGGTGCGGAGCAGTACGGCATTGCGTTCCGTTCCGCGGATGCGGATCTTTGCGCGCAGGTGGAAGCTGCGGTCGCCGCGCTCGTCGCGGACGGCACCTATGCGAAGATCGCGGAAAAATATCCCGATATCGTCGCGAACCTTCTTTATCTGAAGTGATTCCCCGCTGAAGAACGAAAACGATCCTGAAGGTGCATCCGTGTGCCTTCAGGGTTTTCGTTATTAAACAAACGGAACAGAATCGAGGAACTGTATGACTTTAATGACAATGGTACTCAAAATGGCAGAGGGTCTGGAAAAAACCTGCGCCATTTTCTTCCTGACGCTCCTGTTTTCCATCCCGCTGGGCATGATCGTTGCCCTGCTGCGCGGAAGCAGATTCAAACCCATCTCCTGGCTCGCAAAGGTCTATATTTCCGTCCTGCGCGGCACGCCCTTAATGCTGCAGCTGATCGCGGTGACCTACGGCCCCTATTATCTCTTCGGCATCAGCGTGTCAAGAAACAAGCTGATCCCCGTCGTGATTGCGTTCGCGATCAACTACGCCGCCTATTTTGCCGAGATCTACCGCAGCGGCATCGAGTCCATGCCGGTCGGCCAGTATGAGGCGGCGCAGGTGCTGGGCTATTCGGGGCCGCAGACGTTTATGAAGATCATTCTGCCGCAGGTGATCCGGCGGATCCTGCCGAGCATGACGAATGAAATCGTGACGCTTGTCAAAGATACTTCCATGGCGTTCACGGTTTCCTATCAGGAAATGTTCACCATCGGCAAGCAGATCGCGAATTCCCAGACCAGCTTTATTCCGTTTATCGTTGCGGGCGTATTCTACTATGTGTTCAACGTGATCGTCGGGTTCGTGATGGGCAGAGTGGAAAAAGCCATGAGCTATTATCAGATGTAAGGAGGCGCCGAAATGAGTATTCTCAAAATGACCGATATTCAAAAATCGTTCGGCGACAACCATGTGCTCAAACAGATCTCCCTGCATGTGGATAAGGGCGAGGTGGTGTCGATCATCGGCCCCTCCGGCTCCGGCAAATCGACGCTGCTGCGCTGCGCGACCTTCCTGGAGAAGATCGACGCCGGCACGATTACCTATGACGAAAGAAATGCCGCCGAGATGAAAAACGGAAAATGCGTATATGCCAGAAACCTGAATGATTTCCGCCACATTTTCGGCCTGGTGTTCCAGAATTTCAATCTCTTCCCGCACCGCACGGTGATGAAGAATGTGACCGACGCGCCGATCTCCGTGCTGCACCGCGACCCCAAGGAGGTGCGCGCGCTCGCGGAGGAGCTGCTTGCAAAGATGGGGCTGTCCGAAAAGGCGGACGCCTATCCCTGCGAGCTGTCCGGCGGGCAGCAGCAGCGCGTTTCCATTGTGCGCGCGCTGGCCATGCAGCCGGAAATCCTGTTCTTTGACGAGCCGACCTCCGCGCTCGATCCCGAGCTGACCGGCGAGGTGCTTAAGGTCATCAAGCAGCTGGCCGAGGAGCATATGACCATGGTCATCGTCACGCACGAAATGTCGTTTGCCCGCGCGGTGTCCGACCGCGTGATCTTCATGGACGGCGGCGTGATCGTGGAGCAGGGCAAGCCGGAGGACGTCTTCGGCGACACGCAGGAGGAGCGCACGAAGCAGTTCCTGCGCCATTACGAAAGATGACTGTGCGTTATCACCGGATGGATCCGACCGGCAACATCACCCTGCTGATCGAAACGCCCGTCGCGCCGGAACGGCGCAGCGCCGTCGCCGCAGCCCTGATGCGGCTGGAGCCGGATGCGGAGCAGGCCGGCTTCCTTCTGGAAACGCCGTCGGGTCTGCGTCTGGAAATGGCGGGCGGGGAATTCTGCGGCAACGCGACGATGTCCGCCGCCGCCTGGCTTTGCGAAAAAGAGGGCCGCAGCGGCCGCGTGACGCTCAGCGTTTCCGGCGCGAAAACGCCGCCGGAGGTGGAGGTGCAGCCGCCGCAGAACGGCAGCTATGTCTGCGCGGTGACGATGCCGCCGCCGGACGCCGTGACGGAATGTCTGCTGCCGCTGGACGGTCAGCTGCAGCCGATGCCCGCGGTTTCCTTCGGCGGGCTGACGCATCTGATCGTGGAAACGCCCATGCCCCGGCAGGATGCCGAGCTGCTGATTCGGCAGTGGTGCGCGTCGCTTTGTGCGGATGCGCTCGGGCTGATGCTTTATGACCGGCAGACGCAGCGGCTCGATCCGCTGGTCTATGTCCCGGGCGCGGGCACCTGCATGTGGGAGCGCTCCTGCGCGAGCGGCACCACCGCGGTGGGGCTGGTGCTGGCAAAACGCGCAGACAAAACAGTCCGACTGACGCTGCAAGAGCCGGCCGGGCAGCTGAGTGTCACGGCGGAGCCGTCCGGGCGCGCCGTGCTCGCCGGCGCCGTGCGTCTGTGCGGCGCAAAAACCGTATCAATCTGAATCCGAAATCCGTCCCTGCGGCGATCCTGCCGTGCGGGGCGGATTCTTTTCGTTGACAGCGCCGAGAGAATCGGATATAATTGCTGTAAGAGAAAATGAAACGGAAGGGAAGAGAATCATGCATCCGAAGTATCCGCATCTGCTCTCACCGGCAAAGATCGGCAGCGTCACGCTGCGCAACCGCACGGTCATGGCGGCCATGGGCATGAGCCAGTCCGACAACGGCTTCGTCAATCAGGCGGTGCTCAATCATTATGCCGCGCGCGCAAACGGCGGCGTGGGCGCGATCGTTGTGGAGGTCACCTGCGTGGACACGCCGTTGGGTCTGAATACCAACGGCATGCTTGTGATCGACGACGACAAATATATCCCCGGCATGACGCAGCTCGCGTCGGTCATCCATCAGGGCGGCGCGGCCGCCTTCCTGCAGATTTCCCACACCGGACGCGGCGCAAGACGCGCGATCATCGGCGCGCAGCCGGTCGGCCCGAGCGCCGTGGCGATGCCCTATTCCTTCATGATGGGGCTGGGCAACGAAACGCCCCGCGCGCTGACCGTGGAGGAGATTCACGCGATCGAAGAGAAGTATGCGCAGGCGGCGCTGCGCGCGAAAAAAGCCGGCTTCGACGGCGTGGAGCTGCACTGCGTCGGCTATTACATGGGTCAGCAGTTTTTATCCTCCACGGCGAATATCCGCACGGATTCCTACGGCGGCAGCCGCAAAAACAGGATCCGGTTTCATCTGAATATCATCCGCCGCATCCGTGAACTCTGCGGCCCGGATTTTGCCGTCCTCGTCAAGCTCTCCGTGGTGGAGCAGGGGCCCGACGGCGGCATCTCGATCCCGGACGGGATCTATTACAGCAAGCAGCTGCAGGCGGCCGGCGTGGATGCGATCGAGGTGCTTGCGGGCAAATGGTCGAGCGAGGCCGGCAAACGGGAAAAGCCGGAGTCGGCCTATCCGGACTGCATGGCGGTCCCGCTTTGCAAGGTGGTCAGCGCCGGTCTGCGTCTGACCACGGGGAAGGCGCGCACCGTGCCGCTCATCGGCGGCGGCCGCGCACAGGATCCCGTGAAGGCGGAGCGCGCGATTGCCGACGGCAGCTGCGAGTTCATCTTCATCGGCCACGGCCTGCTCGTGCAGCCGGATCTGGTGAATCTCTTCGCCGAAGGCCGCGAGGATGAGATCCGCCCCTGCATCGGCTGCGGGCACTGCATCGATCAGCAGCTGCAGCACGGCGGCAAGGCGATCTGCTCCGGCAATGCCGTGCTCGCGCGCGGCGACAACGACGCAACGCTCCCGCCCGCGCAGGAAAAGAAGCATGTGGTCGTCATCGGCGGCGGCGTCGCCGGCGTTGAGGCGGCGCGCATTGCCGCGAAACGCGGTCACACCGTGGATCTGTATGAAGCGGCAAACGAGATCGGCGGGCAGATCAATCTGGCCGACAAGCCGCCGTTCAAGCAGCATTTTTCGCTGCTCAAGCCCTACCTCGAGCGGCAGCTTGAAATTACGGGCGTCAACGTGCATCTCGGGAAGAAGGTCACGCCGGCGCAGGTGCTGGCCATGCAGGCGGACGCCGTTGTCTGCGCGACCGGCGCGGCGCCCGTGCAGCTCAGGCTCGACGGCGCGGAGCGCGCGATTTACGCAAAGGACGTGCTGCGCGGCGCACCGACCGGCAGGCATGTCGTGGTCATCGGCGGCGGCTCGACCGGCTGCGAAACCGCGGAGCTGCTCGGCAAGCAGGGCAAAAAGGTGACGGTGATCGAGCTGTCGGAAACGCTTGCCGCCAACACCGGAAAAACGGCGCAGACGATCCTGCTCGGGCATCTGAAGGGTCTGGGCGTGCGGCTGATGACGGGCGCACGCGCGGAATCGATCACGGCCGACGCCGTGCGCTGCCGCACCGCCGCGGGCGAAACCGTTTCGCTGCGCGCGGATACGGTGGTGCTGGCCGTCGGCGAACGGCCGGAAGCGTCGCTTTATGAGGCGCTGAAGGACGCGCACCCCGCGGTTTACAACATCGGCGATTCCAACGGCGGCGGCATCCTGCCGGCGGCGGTCTATGAAGGCTACACCGTCGGCTGCAGTATCTGAACCGGCTCAAAACATGAATCATAACGGCGCGTTGCAATCCCGCAGCGCGCCGTTTTCTGATTAGGAATGAGGAAGGAGGAATGAGGAATGCATGAGAAAACGGGGACGGATCTTATATATAACCGCCGGCGTTGCACCGTAGGGAACGCTGCCCGCAGTGTTCCGATGCGCCGCAGGCACATAACAATATTATAACTCATATTATGACAACAATCCCAGGGAACAACGATGCATCGCCGCCGTGCTCCCTTCCGCCGTTTTGCAATCGAAACAAAAAAATTACCATTCATAGCGCGAAAACTGTCGGCAACACTACTTTTGCAGCTGGAAAGCGGCGGTTTTGGATGCGAGTGCCTGCGCGGAAATGCCGATGAGGATGCCGCAAAGAAGCGAAAAGCGTCTGCCGCCGACGGATCGGCTGCGAGTAACGCCGGAGCTTCTCCGCCTGTGCCGTTCTTCGGCCCCGTGCGGCGACGTTCCGCACGGAAAAAGGGGTGAAATGAAGTGAAGAACAGCAACAACGCCGTGGTGCCGCAGGCCCGTGAAGCGCTGGACAGATTCAAGATGGAAGCCGCCCGCGAGGTCGGCGTCAACCTGAAGCAGGGCTATAACGGCGACCTGACCTCCAAGGAAGCCGGCTCCGTCGGCGGCCAGATGGTCAAGAAGATGATCGAGGCGTATGAAAACGGGATGAAATAACAACGCAGCGTCGGACTGCGTGCGGCGGCGTTGAAATGCAGACGCCCTGCCGCCATCGCCTTCGAATCACACACTGACGCCGAACGGCGCCAACCGAACACCGATCAACCGGCAGCCTCCGTTTGCCTTCGGGCAGGCGGAGGCTCATTCCGTTTGCGCGGGAAAATGCGGGCGCGACGGCAGATGCTTCTTTACATTTGCAACAATCTATGTTATAATTAGACACAAGAAATACAGATGGGAGGGATTCGCAGATGAAACAGTGCGCTCGGCGTTTGACAGCGGGGCTGCTTTGCCTGCTTATGATCGTTTCCGTCGCTGCGGCCGGCGGCGTGCTGCGGGTCTCTGCCATCACGCAGACCGATGCGGCGGCCTGGGCCAAAGCGCAGGGGGATCGGCGGGTCGGCTTCGATCTGGATGCGCATTACGGCTATCAATGCTCCGATTTTGTGACGGCCTATATGAATTATCTTGTGGACGGCGACGCCTATTCCGGCCGCTATCAGGTCTATGATGCGAAGGAATATCCGGACGTTGCCGCCGAGGAACCTGCCCGCTGGACCGTGCTGCGCGGCGCGGAGATGGTGCCGCAGCCGGGAGATATTTTCGTTGCCGCCGGGCGGGATCAGTCCTTCGGCCATGCAGGCATCATTGTCGGGCAGGCAGGGAAGAAATACAAGGTGGTCGATCAGAATTCCTATCCGAAGATCGATTACGTAAATGGACAGCCGTGCTATACGCATGACATCAGTCTGACGAACGACTATGCGCTCACGGCGCTGATCCGCTATCGGTTTGATGTGCAGCTCTTTACGCTGACCTATCATGCGAACGGCGGCGAAAACGCGCCTGCCGCGCAGACCGGCAGCGGCACGGTGCAGCTTTCCGGCGCGGCGCCGACGAAGGAGGGCTATGACTTCCTCGGCTGGGCGGAAAGCGCAGGCGCTTCGTCCGCGCAGTATCAGCCCGGCGCGTCGGTCAATCTGACGGCGGACTTGACGCTCTTTGCGGTCTGGCAGCTGCATCAGTCCGGCACGCAGGAGGAAAACCCGACGGCAAACGCGGTGCTGCATGTGCGCGATTCCGCGACCGTGGAATACCGCGCGGATGTGACCCTGACCGCGACGGCGACCGGTGTGCCGCAGGGCTATGTGCTGGCGATTTATGAAGGCGGCACGCAGCGCGCCGTCGGCAGCAATGAAACGGTCAGCTATCACATCGGCAGCATGACGGGCAGCAGAACGCTGACTGTCCGCGTGACGAATGCGGCAGGGGCCGTGCAGAAGGACGGCAGCGGCGCGGAGCTGAGCAAGACGGCGGAGATCAAGGTTTCCGACAGCTTTTTCCTGCGGCTGATCGCCTTCATCAAGGGGCTGTTCGGGCTGCTTCCGAAGGTGGAGATCCTGCCGTAATCCGTCGTTTTAAAAACGCATTCCAAACGGAGCTGCAATTGCATTTCAGTCAACATGCCGCTTCAGGCGGCTCAAATAAATGAAAAAGAGAGGTATGAAAAATGAAGAAATTCACCGTTTTGTTCGTCTGTCTTGCCCTTCTTGCGGCGAGCGTGACCTTATTCGCTGCGTGCGACAAAAAGAAACCCGTAGAGGAACCGACAATCAGCGACGCTGCGGAAGAGATCACCGAAGAAATCCCCGATGCGATCGTCGGCGGCTGGGAGAATGACAAGTCCCCCGTGATCACCGAAGAATTCCGGCAGGTCTTTGAAAAGGCCGCGGCAAATCTGGACGGCGTCGACTACACGCCGATCGCGTATCTTTCCAGCCAGGTCGTTGCCGGCAAGAACCATCGCGTGCTGTGCAAGGCGGTCACGGTTGTTCCCGACGCGGTGCCCACCTATGCGATCGTTACGGTCTATGAGGATCTGAACGGCAATGCCGAGATCACCGATGTGGTCAGAAGCAATGTGGAAACGGGTCAGCCCGGCCTTGCCGGCGGCTGGAACGAGCCTGCGTCGCCCGAGATGACGGATGCGGCGAAGGACGCGCTGACAAAAGCGTGCGAAACCCTGACCGGCGCGGAATACACGCCTGTGGCGCTGCTTGCCTCGCAGGTCGTTGCGGGCATGAATTACCGCATTCTCTGTGAATCCAAGGCGACCGTGCCCGGCGCGCAGACGGAATATGTGATCGTCACCGTTTACGCGGACCTGCAGGGGAACGCGGAGATCACCGATACGGTGACCTTCGGCGCGGACGCGCAGGCCGAAGAAGCGCCGGCGGAGGACGCCGTGGAAGCGGAAACGTCCGAAGCTGCGCCTGAGGTCGAATAAAGCCGCTCCGGCCGCAAAAAGCCGGAACGCCCCGCGGCAGAATCCCGTGCCGTAAATCTAACAGTATAAAAATCTGCCCCAACCGCAGTCACTGCGCTGTGATTGGGGCGGAAGTTTTATTCTTTGCTGCCGCCGCGGAAAAAAACAGTTGAATCCCGGCAAAAATGCTGGTATAATAGGCAGGAATCTGCCGCGGTCGGCGGCAAGAATCCCGGGAGAACAAGGCAATGAGCATGAAGACCCTGCGCAGCACCTTCATCGGTGACCGCGCGTTTTATAAGCGGGTGCTGGCCGTGGCGGTGCCGATCATGGTGCAGACCGGCATCACGAATTTTGTGAGCCTGCTGGACAATATCATGGTCGGGCGCATCGGCACGGAGCAGATGAGCGGCGTGGCGATCGTGAACCAGCTGCTGTTTGTGTATTATCTCTGCGTGTTCGGCGGCTTTGCCGGCGCGGGCATTTTCACCGCGCAGTATTACGGCGCGCAGGATCAGGACGGCGTGCGCCACACCTTCCGCTACAAGCTCTGGATGGGCGCGCTCCTTTTTCTCGGCGCGCTGGTGATCTTCAGCGGCTTCGGCAGGCAGCTGATCGGGCTGTACCTGAACGGCAGCAGCGACGGCGGCGATCTGACGGCGGCAATGGGATACGCGTGCGATTATCTGCGGATCATTCTGTTCGGCCTGCCGGCCTTTACGGTGGTGCAGGTGTATGCCAACACGCTGCGCGAATGCGGAGAAACCGTGGTGCCCATGCGCGCCGGACTGACGGCGGTCGCGGTAAATCTGACGCTGAATTATCTGCTGATTTACGGCAAGCTCTGTTTTCCGGCGCTCGGCGTGCGCGGCGCGGCGATCGCGACGGTGGCCTCGCGCCTGACGGAAATGGCGGTCGTCGTGATCTGGACGCACCGGCATCCCGACCGCTGCCCCTATATCACGGGCGTTTACCGGTCCGCGCGCGTGCCGCTGAAGCTGGTCAAAACCTTTTTCCTGACCGGATCGCCCCTGCTGGTGAATGAAGCGCTCTGGTCGGCGGGCATGGCGATGCTCACGCAGTGCTATTCGCTGCGCGGTCTGAATGTCGTGGCCGGGCAGAATATCGCCAGCACGGTCAGCAACGTCTTCAACGTGGTGTTTTTCGCGATGGGCGACGCAATCGCCATCATCGTCGGGCAGCATCTGGGCGCGGGTCGTTACAAGCAAGCGCGGGAGGAGGACAACAAGATCATCGCGTTTGCCATCTGCGTCGCAACGCTCGTGGGTCTTGCGATCCTCGGCGCGGCGCCGTTCTTCCCGCAGATTTACAACACAACGCCGGAGGCGCGGCGGATCGCCACGCATTTTCTGATCGCGCAGGCGGCCTTTACGCCGCAGATCTGCCTGCTGCACACCACCTATTTTACCCTGCGTTCCGGCGGCAAAACGATCATCACCTTCCTGTTTGACAGCGTATTCATGTGGGTGGTCAGCGTGCCGCTGGCCTTCGTGCTCAGCCGGTTCACCGCGCTTTATGTGATCTGGATTTTCGTCGCCCTGCAGATGGCGGACTGGATCAAATGCGCGATCGGCGTCGTGCTTGTGAAAAAAGGCGTCTGGATGAACAACATCGTGCAGCACGCCGGGGAATAAAAAAGAAAAACGGGTTCGTCGCCGACGGACCCGTTCATTTTGACTATTCAACAACCAGATAACCGACGGGAAAGGGCTCCACATCAGGCGTATCGGTCAGCGTTTTCAGCACTTTATAAAACGTAAAGGTGCAGGGGCGCTTGCTGCGTGTTTCCCAGTCCCGCAGAGCGATTTCTCCCTTGAGCAGGGTGATCAGGTCGCCGTTCACGTCGGCAAAGGACTGCGTGTGGCGCAGCTGCAGCGGCGGCAGCCGATAGCATTCGGCGTATTCCGCGCGGGTCATGCCGGGCAGAAGCACGGTGCCGCAGTCATGATCCAGCAGCCAGAGCGCGAGCTTCTCCTTGAATTCCCGTTCGGTGAGGATCGGCGCGGTCATGCCAGCCCCAGCGCTTTGCAGCAATCCGCCACCGTGCGCTCCATCTCCGGCATGGCGCGCTCCATTTCAGCCACCAGCTTGAGCTGGGTGCGCGCGCGCACGAGATTGTGATCCGGATAGGCGGTTTTGAAATAGACGTCGCCGTTCAGATAGTCGCCCAGGAACCGCATGCCGCATTCGAGCGTCATCAGCTTGGCGGAAAACGGCAGGCAGGCGATCTCCTTTGCCGTCAGACTGCGTCCGCAGGCGGAAAGGAAGCCGTCGGCATAGGCGGCGAAATAGGGGAGAGAGAAGCGCACCTTGTCGAGATCCGGCTCGTCCTCCGCGGCTGTGCTTGCGCCGAAGCGGATGCTGTCGCCGAAATCATAGAGCGAAAGCCCGGGCATCACGGTGTCCAGATCCACCACGCAGATCCCCTCGTCCGTTTTATTGTCAAACATGACGTTGTTGAGCTTGGTGTCGTTGTGGGTCACGCGCAGCGGCAGCTCGCCGCGGTCGATCATGCCGACCAGCACGCCGCAGTCTGCCTCGCGCGCGCGGATGAAATCGATCTCCGCCTGCACGCCGGATGCCCGACCGGCGCGGTCTTCGGCAACGGCGCGGGTGAAATCGGCAAAGCGGGAAACCGTGTTGTGAAAATTCGGGATGGTCTCGGTCAGGCTGTCGATGGGATAATCCGCAAGCAGCTCCTGAAACGTGCCGAAGGCCTTCGCCGCGCGGCCGAACACCGCGGGATCCTCGACGGTCTGGTAAGAATGCGCGTCGGTGATATAGTTGTAGCAGCGCCAGAAGCCGCCGTCCTTTGCAATATAATAGGGCTTGCCGTCCTTCGCGGGATAGACGAAGAGGCATTCCCGCTCTGGGTCGCCGCCGCGCGCGAGCACGGCCTTGCGCAGATGCGCGGTCACGCCCATCACGTTTTCCATCAGCGCCTCGGGCTGACGGAAGACATAGGTATTCAGCTGCTGCACGAGATAGCTGCGCACGCCGCCGTCCGGCAGGCGAAAGCGAAACACGAACGTGTCGTTGATATGGCCGTCGTTCAGCCGCGATTCCGATTCATAATCGCCCTCAAAGGTGAAGGCCGCAAGCAGCTCATTTACGAGCGCATCCATTTCAGTCAAAGTTTTCACGCCTCTCTTTCAGTATCCGCTTGAAACGGTTGCAGGTCGATCCGCCCGAAGCAGGCGGGATTGTGGAAGCCGAGCGCCTCGCTGTCCACGGGGAAGCAGGCGCCGTAATGCGGCGCGGCGGATCCGTCCGCGCACTTGTAGAAATTGCCGCGCAGCGTGCCCGCCGCGGTGTGATAGTCCGCGCCGAAAACGGCGGCAATCAGCGCGTCGGGCAGAAAGAGCTCGCAGCCCCAGACGCCCGCCGACCGGAACGCCCGGACCTCCGGGGCGAGCGGGGTCAGCTCCGCAAGGAAGCGCCGCCCTTCCCGGACTGCGCCGACCTGACAGAGAAACACGCCGGCCGGGTTGACCTCGAGATTGAGATACCGCGGATCGCCGGGCACCGGAGCGAGAAACAGCTCCAGGCAGCTGTCGGTCCAGACGGGGCCGTCCCGCTGCGTCACCTCGCAGCGCAGGGGCGCTTCGTCGCTTTGCAGCCGCGCAAACAGGCCGACGCGCGCGATGCCCCAGAGCTGCGCTGTGCTGTGCGGGCGGGCATAGCCGGGCTGCTCCCAGTGAAAATGATCGATCGCAGCGCGGGGAACGGCGTCCGGGCGCACCCGGCTGCGGTCGGCAAACAGCGGTGCGGAATAAACAGCATCTTTCATAGTGAAACAAGAACACCGGAGCGCTCGCACGCCCCGGTGCAGGGAACAGGTTTACATCGCTTCCAGGATCGCCATGGTGTCGCGGGCGATCACGAGCTCTTCATCGGTCGGAATGACGAACATGCGCAGCTTGGAGCCGGGCACGGAAATCTCGACTTCCTTGCCGCGAAGATGGTTCTTTTCCTCATCGATCTCCGTGCCGAGGAAGCGCAGGTTCTCCGCCACGCGGGTGCGATACTGCGGGTTGTTTTCGCCAATGCCGCCGGTGAATACGACTGCGTCAATGCCGCCCATGGCAGCCGCAAAGCCGCCGATATATTTGACGAGCTGATGGCAGAGCATGGATTCCACGAGCTTGGCCATCGGGTCGCCTTCCTTGGCGCGGCCTTCGATCGTGCGGTTGTCGCTCGTGCCGGCAATGCCGAGCATGCCGCTCTTCTTATTCATCAGCGCATCCATTTCGGCGGGGCTCAGGTTGCGCGACTGCATGATCGTGGTCACGATCGCCGGGTCGATGGAGCCGCAGCGGGTGCCCATGATGATGCCCTCGAGCGGGGTCAGGCCCATGGTGGTGTCATAGCACTTGCCGTCCTTCACAGCGCTGATGGAGGAGCCGTTGCCCAGGTGGCAGGTGACGATCTTCGTGCTTTCCGCCTTGCCGCCGAGCAACTCGATGCAGCGGCCGGCCACATAGCGGTGGCTCGTGCCGTGGAAGCCGTAGCGGCGGATGCCGTCCTTCTCATAGAATTCATACGGCAGGGCATACATATAGGCATAATCGGGCATGGTCTGATGGAAACCGGTGTCGAACACGGCCACTTGCGGCACGTCCATGATGGATTCGCAGGCCTCGATGCCCTTGAGGTTGGCGGGGTTGTGCAGCGGACCGAATTTGAAGCATTCGCGGATCGCGTCCTTGACCGCGTCGGTCACAAGCACGGAGGCCGAGAATTTTTCACCGCCGTGCAGCACGCGATGGCCGACCGCGCCGATCTCATCCGTGGAAGCGATCACGCCGTGGTCGGGGCTCACGAGCGTTTCCAGCACCAGCTTGATTGCCGCGCCGTGATCCGCCATCAGATGCGCCGTTTTGATGTTTTTCGATTCATCCGCCGGCACCTTGTGCGTGAAAGCGGCGTTGTCGTCGCCGATCTGCTCGCAGATGCCCTTGGCAAGCAGCGTTTCGTTTTCCATATCAATCAGCTGATACTTGAGGGACGAGCTGCCGCAGTTGATCACCAGAATTTTCATGTTGCATCATCTCCGATTTTTTTACTTGATTTCATAAGCTAACTAGTATATTATATACGCAACGGAAGAATTTTTCAAGAGGTTTGTTTGAGGAAACGCCGATTTGTTCAAAATCGGGCAAAAGGAGTGACAGAATGAAGGCGGCCGGGCTGATTGCGGAATTCAATCCCTTCCATGCGGGGCATGCGCGTCTGATCGCGCAGATGCGCGCGTCCGGCGCGGATTGCGTGGTTGCCGTCATGAGCGGCAATTTTGTGCAGCGGGGCGAACCGGCGATGTTCAGCGACCGGCGGCGCGCGGAAACGGCGCTGCGCTGCGGCGTCGATCTGGTGCTGCAGCTGCCGGTGCCGTATGCGCTTGCGGGCGCGCAGCGCTTTGCCCGCGCAAGCGTGACGATGCTCGCTTCGCTCGGCTGCGCGGAATCGCTCTGGTTCGGCAGCGAATGCGGCGATCTGGCGCTGCTGCAGCGTGCGGCGGAGATCACGGCGCAGGCAGCGATGCAGCCGGCGCTGCGCGCGGGGCTCGATCGCGGGCTCTCCTTTGCGGCCGCGCGGGAAGCAGCGGTGCGCAGCATCGATCCGGCGGCGGCCGACGTGCTGCAAAGCCCGAATAATAACCTTGCGGTGGAATATCTGCACGCGCTGGCGGAAACCGGCGGCACGATGACGCCGCATACAGTCAGACGGACCGGCGCCGCCCACGACGCGCCCGTGCCCGCAGAAGGGGAGGCGAGCGCTTCTGCGATCCGTGCGCTGCTTGCGGCGGGGCAGGATTGGCAAAGCTATCTGCCCGCGGAGGCCGCCGCGGTGCTGTCGGCTGCGATCGCGGCCGGAGAAGCGCCTGTGCTGCCTGGCGCGTTTGACGGGATTGCGCTTGCCGCGCTGCGCCTTGCGCCGGACTTGGCTGCGCAGGCCCCGGACCGCTCCGAGGGCGTTGAGCACCGGCTGGCTGCCGGGGCGCAGTCGGCGACCTCGATCGACGCGCTACTGACCGCGGCCAAGACAAAACGCTATCCGCTTGCGCGGCTGCGCCGCCTGCTCTGGACGTCGCTGATCGGCGTCACGGAAGCGGACGCTGCCTGCCCGGTGCAGTATCTCCGCCCGCTGGGCTTCACGCCCGCCGGCGCGGCGCTGCTCGCAGAAGTACGCGGCAAAACGGCGCTTGCGCTGCTGGCAAAGCCCGCGGATCTGCCTGATTTGACACCGCAGGCGCAGCGGCAGTTTGACCTGGAATGCCGGGCGGGAGATCTCTATGCGCTCGGTCAGCCCGTCCCCGGTCCGGCAGGCGCGCAGAAGCAGATGACGCCGCTGGTCATGAAATAAAAAAAGAGCAATGTCTGCCGCATTGGCAAGGCATTGCTCATTTTAATTCACACACTGCGCAGAGATAGTCAGGGTAGGAAGGATGAAATCGGCAGACAGCCGCGGGATCCGAACAGGCGACCGTGCCGTCTGCGCCGACGGAGAATGAAATTTCCTGCTCGCGCCCCATCAGCCCCGTGCCGATGCATTTGAAATAGGCCTCTTTCAGCGTCCAGATCTGCAGAAACCGCCGCGGGTCGTCGCCGATATAGTCCAGCTCCGCCGGCACGGCAATGCGGCGGGCGGCGTCGAGCCGCACCGGGCGCAGACGCTCGAGGTCCACGCCGATCTCACGGTCGGAGACCGCCATGGCCACCAGATCACCGCTGTGGCTCAGGCTGAATCGCAGCGGCGTGTCGGGGCAGAACGGTTTGCCGGCCGGGGTGCGCAGGATCGAAAGCGCGCTGCGTGCCATGCCGCTTTCTGCGGCAAGCACGTCGCGGCACAGCGCGGCGGCGGCGATGCGCTGATTGCGGTGTCCCGTGTGCCCGCAGGCGAGAAGTTCCTCCTGCAGCGCGGGCGGCAGCGTGCGCAGCGCGGGTTCCGGCGCGCAGACGGAAACCCGGCGAAAAAAGATCAACATGCGGATTCCTCACAGTTTTCACAGGATTCTGAACTAATTTTACAGGATTCTCTGTTATTTTGCAAGGGATTTCCACTTGAAAACGGCGGGAAAATATGATAAAATAAATTAATTCTGTAAATCAATGGCATTTTTTGTAACGCTTTCGCCGAATGCGGCGAAGAACGGGGGACAATCCAATGAGCGAACAGATCCATGCAAAAGTCATGTATGACATTCCGGATTATCAGACGCTGAAAGAGATCATCGTTGTCGGC
This sequence comes from Clostridia bacterium, assembly GCA_017428525.1. GTDB lineage: Bacteria > Bacillota > Clostridia > Oscillospirales > Acutalibacteraceae > CAG-177. Next base: position 37,696 of record JAFRQQ010000004.1, read on the forward strand.
ACACAGCGCGGCGGCGACAAGCTGATGTATAAGTTTCTGGATAAGAACAAACAGGAAGCGAGCCTGAATTACAATCAGACCTGGCGGCTGATCTGCGGCCTGGGCGCGTATTTCTATAAGCTCGGCCTGAACGGCGGCAAGAAGATCGCCATCATCGGCGAAAACCGCATCGAATGGATGCTGGCCTATTATGCCACGCTGGTCGGCGCGAACATCTCCGTGCCGATGGACTGCCATCTGCCGACCGAGGATCTGGCCGATCAGCTGATCCGCTGCGACTGCGACGCGCTGGTCTACACCGCGAAATATGACGAGGCGGTAGCGGAATTCAAGGCGGATCCCGCCATGCCCGTGCGCGTCTATCTGCGCATGGAGGATTTTGACGATTATTACGCGGAGGGCTTCGCCATCGTTGACAGCGGCGACACGACCTTCCAGGACGCCGAGGTCAAAAAGGACGACCTGGCCTGCATCGTTTACACCTCCGGCACGACCGGCAAGAGCAAGGGCGTCATGCTTTCGCATTACAATATCGCAAGCCAGTGCGTGGCTTCCTGCCGCGTGCTCACCGGCGGCCACGCGATCGGCTTCCTGCCGCTGAACCACACCTTCGCCTGGGTCAGCGCCCTGTTTGCGACCTATATCGTGCAGGAGTGGGGCTATCTCTGCGACAGTCTGAAGGATATCGCGGGCGATCTCAAGAAGTATCAGCCTTATAACTTCGCCGCGGTGCCGCTGGTGCTCGATACGATTTATGACCGCATCTGGCGCACGGCGCGCAAGATGGGCAGCGAAAAGAAGCTGCAGACCGGCCTGAAAATCAGCAACTTCCTCATGAAGCTCGGCATCGACAAGCGCCGCAAGATCTTCAAGCAGATCATCGACAATCTCGGCGGCAACCTGAGCATGATCATCTGCGGCGGCGCGAATCTCGATCCCAAATACGAGAAGGGCCTGTATGACCTGGGCATTCTGGTCGTCAACGGCTACGGCACCACCGAGTGCTCGCCGGGCGTGACCTGCAACACCCCCGCGAATCACAAATTCGGCAGCGTCGGCCGCCCGCTCGGCTGCTGCGATATCAAGATCCACGAGCCGGATGAGGACGGCGTGGGCGAAATCTTCGTCAAGGGCGTCAACGTGATGCAGGGCTATTACGGCGAGCCGGAGGCGACGGCTGCGGCCTTTGACGGCGAATGGTATAAAACCGGCGACTACGGCCGCATTGATGAGGACGGCTATCTGTTCATCGTCGGGCGCAAAAAGAATCTGATCGTGCTCTCCAACGGCAAGAATGTCTCGCCCGAGGAGCTGGAGGACAAGCTCTCCTGCATCGATTATGTCAAGGAAGTGCTCGTTTACGAGGAGGACGAAAAGATCGTGGCGGAGTTCTTCCTCAACGAGGAGGATTATCCCGATGCGCGCAGCCGCATCAAGAATGACGTCAACGAATTCAACCGCAAGATGCCGATCTTCAAGAATATCGCCAAAGTCAAGGTGCGCGATGATGAATTCCCCAAGACCACAACGATGAAGATCGTGCGTAAATACAACGATTAATCATCATCACAAAAAAAGAGCGAGGAAGCAGCCCGAACGGCAGACTTCCTCGCTTTTCTATTTTATGCAATGCCCGCTGCGCGCAGCCGCCGCACAACCGCGGCGACCGGCAGGCCGACGATATTGAAATAATCGCCCTCGATGCGTTCCACCAGCGTGCATCCGCGCCCCTGAATGCCGTAGGCGCCGGCCTTGTCCATCGGCTCGCCGGTGGCGACGTAGGCGTCGATCTCCGCGTCGCTCAGCGGATAAAAGGTGACCCGGCTTTCCGCGAAGAAGGTTTCCGCTTCGCCGCCGCGCACAATGCAAACGCCGGTGATGACCGTGTGCGTCTTGCCGGAGAGGCGGCGCAGCATCGTCTTCGCCTGCGCGGCGTCATGCGGCTTGCCGAGCACGGCGTCGCCGTCGACCACAATCGTATCCGCGCCGAGCACCGGATCGTCCGGATGCGTTTCCGCCACGGCGCGCGCTTTTCTTTCGGCGGTCAGCATGGCGGCCTGCGCCGGCGGTGTGCCCGCGGGCACGGATTCATCCGCGTTGGAAACGCAGACCGTGAAATCGACGCCGGCCAGCGTCAGCAGCTCCCGGCGGCGCGGGGATGCAGATGCAAGCAGCAGCGCCATCAGATCCGCCTCCCGAAGTCGCCCGTGCGCAGCAGCTCCGCCACGCGCAGCACGAGCGCCTGCGTTTTGCCGTCGCGCAACTCGCCGTTCATCACGCGGCGGACGGCTTCATCGACCGGCAGCTTCGTGACCTCGAGGTATTCGTCCTCATCGGGATGCATCTGCGTTTTGGTCAGGGCTTTTGCAAGATAAAGATGGATGATCTCGCCGCAATAGCCGGGCGAGGGGTAGAATTTGCCCATATCATAATATTCCGCCGCAATGCAGCCGGTTTCCTCCTCCAGCTCCCGCTTGCCGGCGAGAAGCGGGTCCTCGCCCGTCTCCAGCTTGCCGGCGGGCAGCTCGAGCAGGATTTCGCCGTAGGGATAGCGGAACTGCCGCACGAACAGCAGCTCGTTTTCCGCCGTGAGCGCCGCGACGCAGACGCCGCCGTTGTGCTCCACGACCTCGCGCAAGCAGGGATTGCCGTTGGGCAGCAGGGCGTCGTCGCAGCGGACCTTGATGATCCGGCCTTCATAGACGTAGTTTTTTGCAACCGTGGTTTCTTCCAGTTTCATGACAGCCTCCGAAACAGATGGATTTGCAGGTGCATAGAATGACACGGGGGGATGCATATGGATTATATCACAAAACCGCAGCCGATGACAACGGAAAATCAAAGAAAACTCATTTTTTCTTTGCAAACCGCCTATCCCGCGCTGCAGGTGCGCACGGCGGGGCGGTCGCTCTGCGGCCGACCGATCTATGCGCTGGAGATCGGACGAAGCGCCGATCCGCTGCTGATCGCGGCGGGGGTGCACGGGCAGGAATGGCTGACCTGCCTGCTCGCGCTGCGTTTTGCCGAGGCGCTGCTGCAGGCGCAGGCGGAGAACCGGCTGCTCTGGCTCGCGGAGGGCCGGAGCGTCACGCGCTCGGTAATTCTGGTGCCCTGCGTCAATCCGGACGGCGTGGAGATCGCGCTGCGCGGACCGACGGCCGCCGGGGACTACGCGACCCTCGTCGCTTCCCTTCTTGCGGACAGCGACGACGACTGGAACGCCAACGCCCGCGGTGTGGATATCAACCACAATTTCGATGCGGACTGGGAAAAGCTGCGGCAGCTGGAAATCGCGAGCGGCATCACCGGCCCCGCGCCGCGCCGTTACGGCGGGGAAGCGCCGGAGAGCGAGCCGGAAACGCAGGCGCTCACCGCGCTTTGCAGGGCGCGTCTGCCGCGCATGGCGATCGCGCTGCACAGCCAGGGGCGGGAAATCTACTGGCGCTACGGCGAGACCCTGCCGCCGGACAGCCGGGCCCTCGCGGAGCTGTTTTCGACCGCAAGCGGCTACCGACTCATCGACAACGCGGGTCTCGCGTCCTACGGCGGCTTCAAGGATTGGTTCATCGCCGCGTTCAACAAGCCCGGCTTCACCGTCGAAATCGGAGAAGGGAAAAATCCGCTGCCGCTGACGGACTTTCCGCAGATCTGGGCGGATACATTGCCGCTTCTGACGCTGGCGGCGCTGTTATAAAAAAGAAAACGCGGCCGGTCACGGGCAATCGGACCGGCCGCGGGATCGGATTCGGATTATACGCCGGAATAAGCGGAAAAACCGCCGTCCACCGGCAGGATCACGCCGGTGATAAAGCCGGACTGCGTCTCATCGCAGAGGAAGAGCAGCGCGCCGGTCAGGTCGGCAGGCACGCCGAAGCGGCGCAGCGGGGTGTGGGAAATGATCTTGTTTGACCGCGCGGTCAGGGAGCCGTCCGCGTTGTAAAGCAGCGTCTTGTTCTGATTCGTCGAGAAGAAGCCGGGCGCGATCGCGTTCACGCGGATGCCGACGTCGGCAAAATGCACGGCCAGCCACTGCGTGAAGTTGGAAACGCCGGCCTTCGCCGCGGAATAGGCGGGGATTTTCGTGAGCGGCGTGAAAGCGTTCATCGAGGAAATATTGAGGATCGTGCTGCTTTCCTTGTTGACCATATCCTTGGCAAAGCACTGCGTGGTCAGCAGCGTGCCGAGAATATTGAGGTTGAAGACAAACTGGATGCCGATCGGATCCAGGTCGAAGAAGGTTTTCACGTCTTCCGCCGCCGCTTCCAGATCGCCGGGCTCGTAGGCTTCCTTGGTCGTCGTGCCCTTGGGGCTGTTGCCGCCCGCGCCGTTGATCAGGATATCGCAGGTGCCGAACGCTGCGTTGACGCGCTGCCGCGCCGCTTCGAGGCTCTCCGCCTCGAGCACATTGACGCCCACGGCGATCGCGCAGCCGCCTGCCGCGCTGATCTCATCCGCGACGGCCTGCGCCGCCTCCTCGCGCAGATCGAGGATGGCAACCTTTGCGCCCTGCGCGGCGAGATCCTTGGCAAAGCCGCCGCAGAGCACGCCGCCGCCGCCCGTGATGACGGCAACTTTATCTTTCAGATTTTCATACTTCATAGCAATACTTCCTTTCCTTCGGTTTCGCCGCAGGCCGACTGATAGCAGGCCGCGACGATTGCGCTGGCCTTGCCGCCCTCCGCCGCATCGATCGGGAAGGGCCTGCCGGCGGCAAGATGGTCATAGAAATCCCGGATCAGCGCCGTGTGGCCGCCGCCCCAGTACTGCTTGCCGAGCACTTCGGCAGGCGGATCGACGGGCAGCCGGACCGGGGTGCCGTCCGCCGCGAGCCGGAAGAGCAGATCTCCGCCCTCCAGACGGAACACGGCTTTTTCGCACTGCACCTCGATGAGCACACGGGCGTCCTCGCCGTAGGCCGTGGTTGCGTAAAGGAGGGCAACGCCGCCGTTTTGCAGCGTCATGCGCAGCGCGGCGGTATCCTCCACCTCAATCACACCCTGCAGATGGTCGTTGAAGATGTGGCCGGTAACGGCGCTGCAGCCGCCGCCGAGATGCTGGATCAGATCGACCGTGTGGATCGCCTGATTGATCAGCACGCCGCCGCATTCCAGCGCGCGGGTGCCGTGCCAGTCGTCGGAATAATAGTCTCTGCCGCGGTTCCAGGTCACGAACGCGCGAATCGCCTTGACGGGGCCGGTTTCCGGGTGCGCGAGCGCCGCGACGAGCGCCTGAACGGCGGGGTTATAGCGGTTCTGAAAGCAGACGCCGAGCTGGCGGCCGCTTTCCCGCTGCGCACGGATCAGCGCGTCGATTTCCGCCCGCGATGTGGCGCAGGGCTTTTCCGTGAGCACATGGATGCCGCGCTGCAGGGCGGCGAGCGCCATGGGCGTATGCAGGGCATGCGGGGTGCAGATATGCACGCAGTCCGGCGTTTCCGCATCCAGCATGGTCAGATAATCCTGATAGGCCCGCGCGCCGCAGGCAGCGGCAGCCGCCTGCGCACGATCCGGTTTGATATCGGCAACGCCGACGATCTCCACGCCGTCCATTGCGGAAAGCACGGCGCGATGCACATGGGAGATCCCGCCGCAGCCGATGATAGCGGTTTTCATGTCGATTCCTCCCGGCAGCTCAGAACGTGGAGGACATATCCCCCTGCACGGCTTCCTTGATATTTGCCTTTTCCGCGTGACCGGCCGCAACCTTCTTCTGCAATTCGGCATAATAAAGGTCTTCATCCACCGGCAGCGTCACGGGACGGCCGAGCCAGGAGGAGAGGTGCGCGGCGTTCGAGATGGAAAGGCCGCGGATGCCCTCTTCGCCGTTGGCAACCAGCGGCGTGCCGTGCAGCAGGCCGTCGGTGAAGCGGTTGAACACCTCGGCGTGCTGCTCGTTTCGTCCGTCCGTTTCCACGTCGATCCAGTCGCCCTCCAGCGCCTTGAAGCCGCTGTCGCAGTTCAGGGTGTGCTCGGAGGTCAGGCCGCGGAGCTTATAAAGACGGAGCTTGTCGTTTTCGCACACGAGCTTGCCGCCGTCCAGGGTGATTTCAAAGCGGTTGGTGCCCGGGCAGTCGCCCGTGGAGGTGATGAAGGTGCCGGTGGCGCCGTTGGCGTATTCCACGTAGATCGTTACGTCGTCCTCGACCTCGATGTCGTGCCACTTGCCCTCGTGGCAGAAGGCCTGCACCTTGACCGGCAGACCGCAGATCCACTGCCAGAGATCGAGATTGTGCGGGCACTGGTTGAGCAGCACGCCGCCGCCTTCTCCGGCCCAGGTGGCGCGCCATCCGCCGGAATTATAGTAAGCCTGCGTGCGGTACCAGTCGGTGATGATCCAGCTCACGCGGCGGATCTCGCCGAGCGCGCCGCTCTGCACCAGCTCGCGCATTTTGCGATAGACGCAGTTTGTGCGCTGGTTATACATAATGCCGAAGAGCTTGCCGCTGGCCGCAGCGGCCTCGTTCATCTCGCGCACCTGTTTCGTATAAACGCCGGCGGGCTTCTCGGTGAGCACATTCAGTCCCTTGGAGAACGCATAGGATGCGATCGGGGGATGCGCATAGTGCGGCGTCGCGATCAGCACGACGTCCACGGTGCCGCTGTCAATCAGCGCCTCGGCGGTGTCGTAAACCTCGATTTCGGGCAGGATTTCCTTCGCCGCCGTCAGCCGGGCGGGATTGATATCCGCAGCGGCAACGATCCGCGCCTGCGCATGCTTGCCCGCGCGGTGCATCTGCAGATGCGAGGAACCCATGTTGCCCACGCCGATCACGCCGTAGCGCACGGGATGAATCTGCGTGTCGATCATGGCATGCAGCGCGCCGCAGGCCGCCGCAAAGGAAGCGGCGTTGTCGGGATAAACATACTTCTGACTGACCTCCAGCGCCTTGCCGTTGCTCGCCTCGAGCGCAGCCAGCCCGTCGAAGACGCGCAGATGCGGCTCAACGGAGAGCACGAACGCGCCCTTGCGCTGATCGAGCATCTGCAGGATCTCTTTCAGATGGCCGTCGCCGCAGCCGGCGGGCACAACGGTATTGTCCGCCGCAATGGCGTCCTTGATGTGCATATAGGTGACGCGGTCGCACAGCTGCTTAAAGCCTTCCAGCGTGTCGCAGCCGCTCAGGATGTAGTTCGCCGGATCGAAGATGCAGCCCAGGCGGTCGCCGAAATACTCCGCGATCTCCACGCAGCGCTCGGTGATGTCGCCGTAGATGCCGCGTTCATTCTCATGGCAGCAGAGCACGCCGTTTTCGTTTGCGTAATCCGCCATGGCGGAAAGACGGGCAAACACCTCGTCGCGGTAGGCGGCGTGGTCTTCGCCGTTTCTGAAATAGAAGCTGAAGATGCGGATGTACGGCGCGCCGAGCACCTTGGCCACCGCAACGGTATTTTTGAATGCCTCAAAATGCGGCGCGAAGGGGTCGGTGATTTCGATCTTGCCGTAGAAGGAGCCGATGGAGGAAACCCGGATGCCGGCTTTGTCGAGCGTTTCCTTCAGTGCCTCGGCCTCGGCCACGGTGAAATCGGAGATGTTTTTGCCGTTGACGTTGCGCAGCTCGATGGCGCCGATGCCGTTTTGCTTGCAGGCGGCGATCTGCGCCTGAATATCGGCGGATGCTTCGTCCGCAAATGCGGAATAAAGGAAATAAGCCATAAACAATACCTCCTGAATGGATTCACTTCATTGTACCATCTTTTTGAAAGAATGCAAGCAGATTCCGGGAGATTTTATTAAAATAAACAAAATTTTTCTTTACATAAAAAACCGAAGGGGCTTTCATTTCTGAAAGCCCCTAATCCGGTTTGAAAAAATTGAAAGGATGGTAAAAACTGTCGCCGCGGTCGCACTTCCGCTGCGCCAGTGGAAGATTTCTGTTTGGTACGACTTTATTATAACCGCAGCGCCGGAAAAAAACTACCTATATTTCGTTACAATCCAATTACAAAACGATTACAAAAGCGCCGAAAAAGTTACAATTTGTAATCTTTCCGGCCGATTTCAGCCGATTCGGGCTTATCAGCGGCGCGCCGAGGGCATATCCTGCGAAAAAGACGCATACACTGCAGCGAGGAAAAGAGGCGAGCAAAAAAGGATGAAACAAAACCAGACAGGCGCCCGCAGCCGTGCGCCGGCGGTGACGGCGGCGGCGCTGCTTTTGCTTGCGGCGGTGCTGTGCGTCGCCGTGGCCGGCATCCCGCTGACGGTCGCGGCGCTGATGTTTGAACGGTCGCTGCCGGCAACGCAGGATGCGCAGCCCGGAACGACCGCCGGGCAGACGGCAAGCGCAACGGCGCAGGAAGCGACAAACGCCGCGCCCGCGTCGCTGACGGAAACGCCGGCAGATCTGCTTGCGTTGGCCGAAAAATACGCCGATCTGCTCGGCGACGGCAGCGGCGGCAAGGTCAAGACCGTCAACTACGGCAAAAAAGGCGCGACGGATGTGCTGGGCAGCGTGATGATCAAGAATACGACCGAAACCAAGCATCCGGATTTTGCCGCGCTTCTAAAGCAGAAGCCCGCGCTGGAGATCGATCCGTCACAGCCGGCGGTGCTGATCTTTCACAGTCATACGTCCGAATCCTATGCGATCGTTGACAGAGATTGCTATGACCCCGGTTTTACCGCGCACAGCAACGATCCGGCGGTCAATGTGGTGCGCGTTGGCGACGAAATCGCGCATGTTCTGGAGAATGCAGGGTATACTGTAATACATGACACGGTGATTCACGATGCGGATTACACCGGCGCTTACCCGCATTCGCGCAAGACGCTGGAAGACTATCTTACGCAGTATCCGCAGCTGCAGATTCTGCTGGATATCCATCGGGATTCCATCGATCTGGACGACGGAACGAAGATGCGCCCCGTGGCGACGGTCAACGGCAAGCAGGCCGCGCAGCTCATGATCATTGCGGGTGCGGAAGAGGGCAAGGTCACGGAGTTTCCGCACTGGGAATCGAATCTGTGCTTTGCGCTGCAGCTGCAGAAGCGGCTGGCCGAAGCCTATCCGGGGCTGATGCGCCCGCTCCTGTTTTCGCAGCGGAAATACAATATGGATCTCACGCGCTGCAGCCTGCTCATCGAGGTGGGCAGCGAGGGCAACACGCTCGAGGAGGCCTGCTATTCCGGCCGGCTGCTTGCCGCGGCGCTCGCGGAGATGCTGGGGGATTATAAAAAATGAAACGGTATTTTGCGTTCAGCACGGCGATGCTGATTCTGATCGCGGCGCTCGGCGGCGGCGTGCAGGCTGCCCAGCGCTCCCGCTATGTCGCTTATGGCGCAGACAGCGTGGCGCAGGCCTTCGCGCCCGCCTCGGAGAAACCGCTGCTGCCGGACTGGATGAAAACGGCGGCAGGGCTGACCCCGCCGCCGTTCGGCAATCTTTATTGGCTTGCGCGCGCTTTAGCTGAGAAACTCCGCGATGTGCGGGAAGACGTAGATCTGGAACTCCCCGAGGTCATACGTTTCGGCTGCGGTGTCGAGCAGGCCCGTGCCCGCAAGCATGGCGGATTCCGCCGTGTCGAGCAGCAGGAAGTAGCGGTCGCAGCCGGGCGCCTCCTCAAACCAGCTGCGTTCTGTCTGGTAATAATAGGGTAACACGGCGCCGTCCTGAATCTGAACGCTTGCGATGCGGATGTCGGAATCGGTCAGCACCGTGATCGACTGTGCGTTCCAGAAGGTGGCGTAGCCGAGTTTGAGATCGTAGGATTCCAGCGCGGCGATGCGATCGGCCTTCTGGTTTTCGGCCGCGCCGTCCTTCGGCATGGCGAGAATGCTCTGCAGGGAGAGCGCGCTCATCACAAGGCACAGGATGACGCCGAGCGTCGCAAAGCGCCGGGCGACCGGGTGCGGACGCATCACCTGCAGGCAGGCCATGCAGACCAGCAGGCCGGTGCAGATCAGCGGGCTGAGCCGCCAGTTGGCGGCGGAGAGCAGGCCGCAGACATAGCCGAAAAAGATTACGGCAAACAGGCCGAAATGCGCGGCGATCAGCAGCCGGACAGGGCGGGCGAAGCGCTTGAGCAGAACCAGCGCGGCAAACGGTCCGCCGGCAATCAGCGCGGCAAAGGCCAGACGCACGAGGCTGAGCAGCGAGCCGACGGAAAACATCGGATCAAACGGTTCGAATTTTGCGCCGAACAGGAGCATCCACTGCGTCGGGAATTTGAACAGGTTATCCAGCCATTCGGCCGGATCGGAATAAGAAGAATAGGCCGCGGCGTAGCCGGACTGCAGACGGGAGCTCAGTTGGGAGAGCAGCAGCAGGCCGATCAGCGCCGAAAGCACCACCGCGCCGCAGAAAAACAGGCGCGGTTTATTCTCTTTTGAAAACAGCTTGTCCCGGCAGCAGAAGATATCCATTGCACCGGCAAACAGCACGGGGAAAACGCCGGTGGCAAGGATCTGCATGCCGTCCAGCGCCGTGAGCGCGGTGAAAACGCAGGCGAAGATCCAGAGGGCCAGCTGCCGCCCGCACAGCCGTTCCGTTCCGGCTGCCGTGCAGCGCAGATAGAGCGAAAGCAGCACACACAGAACGAGGATGCAGATGCTGTAATAGATCACATGCTCATAAAAGATTTCACGCAGCTTGCCGGAGGCGGCGAGCGTCATCGCCAGTGTGCCGATCGTCAGCAGCGAAAGCGGCAGGCTGAATTTCAGACTGCGGCAGAGCAGCCAGACCGCGAGGAAAAACAGGAGGGTAAACAGCACCATCCCGATGTGGTGCGCGGTCATGCCCACGCCGAAGATCGCCACGAAGGGGATCATCAGCATCACGCCGCCGAAGGGCAGCATCGCCGCATAGCTGAAATCCGGGTTGAACAGCGCCTTTGCGTCCACGCTGGCCTTGGCCCAGAGCAGCGTATCCGTGCAGTCGGAGTGAAAATACGCCTGCGACGGATAAATGATGTAATAAAATACGGCGATCAGCGCGCCGAGCGCAAAGAGCCCGGCTGCCGCTGTGCTCAGCCGCTTGCCCCAGCGCAGCAGATCGGGCGGGGCATAGTTATTTTTTGCCTGTTTCATGGTATTCCGCCTCGGTATTCACCGACCACAGATTTGCTTTCTCCGTGCTGCCGGCGAGAATGTTTTTCACGGCTTCAAACGAGGTCGCCATGGAGTGGTCCATATTGTTGTAGCGATGCTGGCCGTTGCGGCCGACGCAGAAGAGATTCTCAAAGCCGTCCAGGAACGCGACGAGCTTGTCCATTTCCGCGTAGGTGTCAAAATAGGCGGGATAGGCCTTCTGCACGCGCTCGCGGTGGCTGTCGAGCACCTGCGCGTCCGGCGCGAGCACGCCCATCGAGCGCAGCTCTCCGACCGCCAGCTCCACGCAGGCGGCTTCGTCGAGGTTCCAGAAGTCGTCGCCCTCGGCGCAGAAATATTCCAGCCCGATCCATACCGTGTGCTGCGGGTCCTTGACGAGGTAGGGCGACCAGTTGTTGAAAATCTGGATGCGGCCGAGCTTGACGCCGACATCCTGCACATAGATCCAGCAATCCGGCACGATGTTGCCCAGCGTCGGGATGCCGGTTTCGTTTTTGAGCGCGAGCTTGTCCACCAGCAGGCCGACCGTGACAAAATCGCGGTAGGGGAGGCCGGCGGCAATGCGCGCGGCGTCCGGCGCTGCGGCGCCGCCCATGCCCGCGACCAGGTCTTTGATCGGCATGGAGGAAATGAAAATGTCGCCTTCGATCAGCGTTTCTTTGCCGTCAACCGTGCATTTCACGCCGGTCACGCGGCCGCCGTCGGTCAGAATCTCCGTGACCGGATGGCCGTAACGGATCTCGCCGCCGAGCTCTGTGAAGCGTTTGCCGACTGCTTCCCAGAGCTGACCGGGGCCGAATTTCGGATAGACGAATTCCTCGATCAGCGAGGTTTCGACCTTGCGGTCCTTCTGCGGCAGGAGCTTGCCGACCATATCCTTGAGCACCGCGAGGATGGAAAGACCCTTCACGCGCTGTGCGCCCCAGTCCGCGGAAATTTCACTCGGATGGCGGCCCCAGAGCTTCTCGGTGTAGCCCTCGAAAAACATGGAATAGAGCACCTTGCCGAAGCGGTTGATATAGAAGTTTTCGAGCGAGGTCTCTTCCTTCTTGGCGACTGTTGATTTCAGATAGCTGCAGCCGGCCTTGACCGTGCGCGGCAGCCCCATGTTGATGAAGGTCTGCGGCTTCATTGAGATGGGGTAATCAAAGAATTTATGCAGATAGTAAATGCGGGAAATGCGGCGGCGGATCAGCATCACTTCATCCGTCGTTTCTGGATCCGGGCCGCCCGGCACGAGCGGTTTCTCGCGGCCGAGGAGCTTGTCGTCGATCGACGGTGCGCCCTGCGTGGGCAGGATCTCATTCCAGAACGCCGTCACGCGCGGATCTTTGGAAAAAAAGCGATGGCCGCCGATATCCATGCGGTGGCCGTGGTACTGCACGGTGCGCGAAATGCCGCCGAGCGCGTCGCTCTGCTCCAGAATGACGACTTCATAGTCCTTGCTTTGCTTGAGCAGCTCATAGCCCGCAGTCAGTCCGGCCGGGCCGCCGCCGATGATAACGCAGCGTTTCATAAGTTCCCCCAAAATACGAAAATCAGGGAACGCCGGGGGCGCCGACGTTCCCGTAAATCAAATTATACCATCCTGTCAAAGAAAATGCAACCGAGAAAGCGTTACGATTCTATGAATAATTGTTAAAAACACATTTTATCTTTTCAAGAAATGATTCCGCCGATTTCCGGCAGGATGCCTCTGTGGTATTTCCCCCTCAGTACGTCGAAAACGAATGCCACCAAAAATGAAAAATCCTCAAGCGCCCATCTCATCCTCAAAAACAAGAGCGTCAGATCGCGCCGGATTTTTTCCATCGGCGTTTTCGGTGCGTCGGGATTGACAGATAAATAAGTATAGCTTGCCTCGATCAGCTCCTCGCCGAAATACAGCCTGGCGGTCATTTCCCCGTAAGCAGGGTCATCGATGACCAACCACAGCATGCGCGGCGTATAAACAGGAACGCCCGCAACGACGTATCCGATGCCGCCGTTTTGCTCCACGGCCTGAATCGTATCCGTGATTTCCGTGCCGTCATCATAAAGCAGCTTTACGACGATGCCGTCCGGCGGAACACGGTTATCGCCCGGGAACCCGTAATCTACAACCAGGTTTTTTTCAGGAACTGACAGAATTTCCACTGCGATCAGTTTCGGCGTATTTTCTTCCTCCTCCGCAAATACAGGCGGGCTGCTGCAGATGATCAGAAGGATGCTTAAAAGCAGCGCAGTCATTCGCTTCATTTCTTTATCCTCCGTTTTAGGACGTCGGGCTGATAGCTTTTTTCTCCACGGTCAGCGTTTGTGTGTTCACGCCGTTCAGCGCGTCCTTCGGCACGCACAGGAGCGTGAGCCAGTCCGCCATGTCGCAGGTGCCGACCTCCGGAATCTCCACGGTAAGGGTTACCGTGCCGGCGGCAAACTGCGCGTTTGTATAACGGTTCGAGCCGCTGCTCTCGGAGGTTTTGATAATCAGCAGGACGTTGTCGGCAAAGAAGGCGTCGTCGTAATGCGGCATCCAGTCGGCAAAACCGGCGGTGGAGCCGACAGGCTGCGTGAAACCGTAATCCGGATTCACGGCGTCCGGCACCCCGGGGCCGAGGTCGAGCGCTTCCCGGTTCGTCTGATAGAATTCCTCCAGCGCTTCTTTGCTTTGCACAACGGCAAGCACACCCTGCGATCCGTCATACTGCGGCGGATGCACGCGCACGAAATGCGGCGGTTCATAGCGGTGACAGACGTCGTTGTCCGGGCTCGTTTCCGTCGGCGCGGCGGTTCCGGTGATCGACGCTGTTTCCGTCTGCGCCGTCGCTTCCGCCTGCGACGTCAGCTGCACTTCCCCGTCCTGTACGGTGACGGTGATCTCTGTCGGCTGCACGCCGGTCAGGGCGTTCTTCGGCAGGGCCAGCAGCGTCAGCCAAGCCTGCAGTCCGTCTTCGAGCGGGTCATTATCACTGCGCAGGATCGTCACGGTCTTGTCCCGATAGGAGGCGTGCATATAGCCTGCGGCTGTGCTGCCCTCCTCCGTGCGGGCAAGCAGCAGCGTGTGATCTGCGAAAAAGGCGTCGTCATATGCTTTTGCCCACGCCGGTTCGGCCAGCTTGCAGGCCTGCAGCGCGGCCGTGAAGTCTGCACGCGATTCGGCGAAGGAAACGGCGGGCAGCGCGCCCGGCGACGGGTCATTCAGCCGGAGAAAGCGTGTATAGACGGGATCCTCCAGCGTCGGGGCGGCGTCGGCGGCGGTCGCTTCCGCCGTGACGGTCGGCGCGTCGGTCTGCCCCTTGCCGCAGGCGGCAAGGCCGAGCGGCAGGCAGCAGCAAAGCAGCAGGGCAAGCAGGCGTTTCATGAATCATTCCTCCGTGTCAGTTGTTCGGATTGTAAGCGCCGGAAACCGTTGCCGTTTCGCGCGGGCGGCGCGTGATGCCCAACGGGTTCAGCTTCTTATCCAGCCGGACGATGACCGTCTCCGCGTCCGTTTTGAAATAGACCTCAAAGCCGTCGGCAGTTTCCCGGGCGTCATGGGTCGTGACGACAAACGCGTCGGCAGGGTCCGCCGCGCTGCGCGTGGCGGGGTCCAGTGCGTTGTAAGCCGCTGCGATGATGTCTTTTTCGTGCAGCAGCATGTTCTTCGTCACCGTGGGCGTCCCGTCCGCGGGATGCAGGCCGTCCTCCAGGTAGATCTCCGTGATCGTCAACTCTAACGTCCGTGTTGTGTGCGCTTCGGCATCCCCGCTTTCGGCGCCGGGGTCGCCGGCTTGCGCCGCTGTGGCGGGGACGGTGCTGTTTGCCGCGTTCCGTGCGGTCGTACCGGCGGATGCCTGCAGCCGGGTTTCCTCCCTGCCGTCGGTGTGTCCTGCGGCGTCCGGGTCCGACGGCGCAGTCAGCAGATTCTGTATGCTCTGCAGCGTCTGCGCGTCGGCGGCCGACGTTGCGGTGACGCCGACTTCCGTGCCGAGCTGCTGCAGCTGTGGGCGCGCGGCCACGGCGGTGACGGCGCTTGCGAGCGCGCAGACGGCGACAGCCAGCACGCGCGCGGTCTGTTTATTTTGCTTTTTCTTATGTGCAGCTTTTGCGTATACGCTTGCGGTGAATGCGTTCAGATCCTTCATGGGGCGAATTCCTCCTTTTCGAGCGCTGTTTTCAACGCCTGCCGCGCGCGGTAAGCCAGATTCTCAATCTGCTTGCGGTTCTTTTTCATGACCTGCCCCGCCTGTTCGTAGGACATCTCCTCGAAATACAGCAGATGCAGCACCGTGCGGTATTGCGCGGGCAGCGTGTTCAGCGCGGCATGCACGGCGGCGGCCTGCTCCTTTCGGAGGAATTCCTCCTCCAGCGTGCGCAGGTCGGCCGGGTCGCCCGCCGTTTCCAGCGGCTGCTCCCCGTGCCGGGCGCGGCGGCGCAGATGATCGGCCGTCTTGTGCCGTGCGATGGCAAACAGATAGGCCTTCAGCGGCGCTTTGAAATTGTAGCGGCGGCGATGCAGCAGCACCTCGACGAACACATCCTCCGCCAGATCCTCCGCGGCGTCAAAATCCCGCACGCTGCGCAGAATAAAGAAGATCAGATGGGTCCGGTAGCGCGCGATCAGCGCGGCAAAGGCGGCGTCGTCGCCTGCCAGAAAGCGGCGATACAGTTCCTGATCGGTGTCCATGGATGCACCTCGTTTTTGAGAATTCTCACTCTGTATTCGCCGGAGAGAGGAAAAACACTCATACCGGATGTCAGATTTCAGATGTTGGATGTTGGAATCGGACGGGCTTCGCCCGTACCCATTTTATCCGGGATCTGAAATCGAAAAGGAGCCTGCGCGGTGCAGGCTCCTCGAACGGTTCTTATTCGGCGTCTTCGGGGTTCTCCCAGTTGTGCCAGACGCCCTGGATATCGTCGTTGTCCTCGAACATATCCAGCATCTTCTGCATATTGGTCATTGTGTCAGGATCCGTCAGCTTCACATATGTTGAGGGGATGTAGGCGACCTCGGCGGACAGGAAGGTGTAGCCCTTTTCGGCCAGCGCCGCGCTGACTGCGCCGCAGTCGTAGGGATCGGTGCGGATCTCGAAAATGCCTTCCTCGGTCAGGAAATCGGTCGCGCCGGCTTCCAGCGCATCCTCCATGAGCTGATCCTCGTCCACATCCTCCTGCTCGAGCAGGATCTGCCCCTGCTTGGTGAACAGGAACGACACGCAGCCGCTCTGACCCATGTTGCCGCCGTATTTGTCGAAATAATGGCGCACGTCGCCGGCGGTGCGGTTGCGGTTGTCGGTCAGCGCCTCCACAATCACGGCGATGCCGTTGGGACCGTAGCCCTCATAGACGATGGTTTCATAGTTGGCGCCGCCGCCTTCGCCGGCCGCTTTCTTGATAATGCGCTCAATATTGTCATTGGGCACATTGTTGGCCTTCGCCTTGGCGATGACGTCCTTGAGCTTGGAATTGGAGGCGGGGTCGGGACCGCCCTCACGCACACAGACGGCGATTTCTCTGCCGATCTTGGTGAAAACCTTTGCGCGCGCATTATCGGTCTTTTCTTTTTTGCGCTTGATGGTGCTCCATTTGGAATGGCCGGACATACAGTTCCCTTCTCTCTGAAAAATTCACGAAAATATTATATACTATTTTTCTCCCGGTTGTCAAGTGGGATCGGTCGCCGCCGGTTCCGCGGCCCGTGTCGGTTCCGCAGCTTGCGTCGGTGCGGCATCTTCCTTCGGCAGCATCGTTTCGTCGCCGATGTTGAACGGCGCGTTGTCAGGAAGGGTCAGGGTCTTCTGCCCCTGCGCGTCCGCAAACGAAACCAGACGCAGTACCTCTTTGCTTTCCACATTGAGCACAAGGGTATAGCGGCCGTTGGTCGAGGTCAGCTTGAGCTGATCGGCTTCTTTATCATAAACATAAGTGCCGCGGATGCGCAGACCGTCGTTGGAATCCGAAAAGGAGAAATTGCCGTCTTTTTTAAAGAACAGCACAGGCTCTTCAAACCGGTTGTCCGGATCGCTGTAGGTGTAGGCCGCGTTGAATTCCAGCGGCTTGCGGCTGCAGGCCGCAAACGAGCAGAGAATCAGCAGGGTCAGAATCAGTGCAAGCAGTTTTTTCATAAGGAAAGCTCCCTTCATATGGTTTTTTTAAAGCCGTTGCCGAGAATCTCGTTGGCTTCGCTGACAATGATAAAAGTGTGACTGTCCACGGACTTCGCCGTTTTGATGATCGTGTTGATCTCGTGCCGCTTTGCCACGCACATGAGCATGTTTTTGTTTTCGCCGGTATAAGCGCCCTCCACCGGAATGATGGAAACGCCGCGCCGCGAGGAGGTGATGATCGCATTCGCGACGTCATGCGCCCGGTCGGTGATGATCATCAGCAGCTTGCCGCTGCCCGCGCCGTAGATCATGGCGTCGATCACCTTGGTGCTCACAAAGATGGCGATGATCGCGTAAAGACCGCTTTCGATGCTGCGGAAGGCGATCATATTGGCGGTCACGACTGCGGCATCCGCCAGGCGCACCACCGTGCCGACCGTGATATGCGGCCAGCGCTGATGGATCAGGCGGCCGACAATATCCGTGCCGCCGCTCGTGGCGCCCGTGATCATGATCAGGCCCAGCCCGGCACCCTCGAGCGCGCCGCACAGCAGGGTGGCGAGAATTTTATCGCCCTGATACGCCGGCAGAAACAGCGCAAACAGGTCGAGCGCGGCCGCGAGGATCACCGTGACCCAGAGCGTATGCAGCACGCTGCGCTTGCCGATGAAAATCCACATCAGGATCAGCAGCGGCAGATTCAGCAGCAGGCTCAGCACGCCGACCGGCACGCCGCTGAAGCGGTTGATCAGGATCGCAAGACCGGTCAGGCCGCTCTGCGCGATGGAATTGGGCAGCGCGAAACTGTTGACGGCGGTCGCGTAAAGCGCGCAGCCGAGAAACCAGCAGCCGTTGTCGCGCAGCAGCTCCAGCGCGCGGGTCCGCTTTTCTTTTTTATCCATCCGCTTGCCCCTCCTCCTGCGGAATCGCATCGAACAGCTGCCGGATGCGGTCGAGCCTGCCCTGCAGATAGAGCCAGCCGAACAGGCATTCCAGCCCCGTGGCATAGTGATAATCCGCCGCCGTGGCGTTCTTCGGAATGCCGCCGGGATGCGCGTTGCGTCCGCGCTTGAAAACGGCGGTTTCCTCCCCGGTCAGCAGGGGCAGCAGCGCAGCGGCGGCCGCAGCCTGCGCCGCGGCGCACACACGCTTCGTCGCCTGCCGGTGCAGCGCGTTGACCGGCTGATTTGCCCGGCTGAGCAGGTCGCCGCGCACCAGAAGATCAAACACGGCATCGCCCACAAACGCGAGCGCCAGCGGACTGAGCGCGGCGGGATTGGCCGCCGCAGAGAGTAGTGTTTCTGTCATTGCGCACCCTTCAATTTCTGTAGTCAAATTCCAGATCGTAGATGGACACGGTGTCGCCCTCCTGAATGCCTTTTTCCTTCAGCGCATCGATGATGCCGGAGGTGACCAGCACGCGCTGGAAATACTGGAGGGATTCATAATCCTCCAGATCCGCGCGCTGCAGGATCTTCAGCAGCCATTCGGCCTCTACGAAGTAAACGCCGTCGCGTTCGGTGATCCGGAATCCGCGGTCGCTCTGCTTTTCAAACAGTGCGACGGGGATCGCTTCGGTTTCATAGCGTTTGATCGGCGGCAGGGTCTGCAGCCGGTTCCACACGGCGCGAACCACGGCGTCCGTGCCTTCGGCGATCGGCGCGCACATGGTCAGGAATTCATAGCCGCGATCCTCAAAATAGCTGCGCAGCCGCGCAACCTGCGTGTCGTCGGCCAGGTCGATCTTGTTGGCCACAACGATCTGCGGGCGCTCCGCCAGCGCGGGATCAAAGACCGCCAGCTCACGGTTGATGACGTTGAAATCCTCGATCGGGTCGCGCCCTTCGCTGCCGGCGGCGTCGAGGATATGCACCAGCAGGCGGCAGCGGTCCACATGGCGCAGGAATTCATGCCCGAGGCCGACGCCTTCGCCCGCGCCCTCGATCAGGCCGGGAATATCCGCCATGACGAAGGAATTCCCCTCGCCCATGGAGACCACGCCCAGCACGGGCGTCAAAGTGGTGAAATGGTAGTTGGCAATGATGGGCTTGGCTTCGCTGACGACGGAGATGAGCGTGGATTTGCCCACGTTCGGGAAGCCGAGCAGACCGACGTCCGCCAGGAGCTTGAGCTCCAGCTGCACCTCCCATTCCTCGCCGGGCGTGCCGTCCTTTGCAAAGCGCGGCACCTGCCGGGTCGGGGTGGCGAAATGCGGGTTGCCCCAGCCGCCGCGGCCGCCCTTGGCCGCGATGAACGGCGTATCGTCGGAGAGATCCGCCATCACGGCGCCGCTCTCGACCTCGCGGATGATCGTGCCGCGCGGCACGCGGATGATCAGATCCTCGCCGCGCTTGCCGCTCTTGCGCCCGCCGGCGCCGTTGCTGCCGTTCTGCGCGGTGTATTTGCGCTTGTAGCGGAAATCGGCCAGCGTGGAGAGATTGTCGTCCACCTGAAAGACGATGTTGCCCCCGCGGCCGCCGTCGCCGCCGTCCGGTCCGCCGGCTGCAACGTATTTTTCGCGGCGAAAGCTCACCGCGCCGTTGCCGCCGTTGCCGGCCTTGATTTTTATTTTTGCAATATCAACAAACATAGGCGTTCTCCGGAACTGAAATCTTACCATTGATTATAGCCGAAACCCCGCCGTTTCGCAATAGAAAAATCGGCGGGAAACAAAAATTATCATTATGTTATTATATTATTTACAAATATTTTACTATCATTTTCCCCGAAAGTATGTTATACTATACTCTAATCATGATGAAATGATAAAATCGGGTAGTATCGGCAGGTGAGACCATGGCAGTCAAAATCACAGGGATCGACGCGGGCAGCCCTGCGCAGAAAAAGCGGATTGCCCCCGGCGACACGCTGCTGACCGTCAACGGTCGTGAAATCCGGGACGTGCTCGATTACCGTTTTTATCTCAACGACTGCAAGCTGCGCCTGACGCTTCTGACCGCGCACGGCCGGCGCCGCACCGTCACCATCCGCAAGGAGGAGACGGCGGATATCGGCCTGCAGTTTGAAACCTATCTGATGGACAGGCAGCGCAGCTGCAGAAACAACTGCGTTTTCTGCTTCATCGATCAGCTGCCTGCCGGTCTGCGGGAAAGCCTGTATTTCAAGGATGACGACGCGCGGCTCTCCTTCCTGTTCGGCAACTATATCACGCTGACGAACCTGACGGACGCCGAGGCGGACCGCATCATCGAAATGCACATCAGCCCGGTGAATGTGTCGGTGCACACGATGGACCCGGTCCTGCGCGTGCAGATGATGAAGAATCGCTTTGCCGGCGAAGCGCTGCGCTTTCTCCGCCGCTTTGCGGACGCGGGGATCGCGATGAATACGCAGCTTGTGCTCTGCCCGGGCATCAACGACGGCCCGGCGCTCGCGCAGAGTCTGGATGCGCTGTTTGCGCTGTATCCGGCGGTACAGAGCGTGGCCGCCGTGCCCGTGGGGCTGACGGATCACCGCGAAGGGCTCACGCCGCTCACGGCATTCACGCCGGAGACGGCGGCGGCGGTCATCGACCTGATCGATGAAAAGAACGCCGCGTTCCGCGCGCAGCACGGCGAAACGATCGCCTACGCCGCCGATGAATTCTATCTGAAGGCCGGCCGGCCGATGCCGGGGATGGACTATTATAACGATTTCCCGCAGCTGGAAAACGGCGTGGGCATGTGGACGCTGATGCGGTATGAATTTGACGAGGCGCTCGCCGCCTGCAACGCCGAGGTGCCCGCGCGCACGGTGACCTGCGTGACCGGCACGGCGGCGTTCCCGCTGATTTCGGCGCTGGCGGACGCGGCGATGCGGAAGTTCCCGCAGTTGACCGTGCGGACCGTGCAGGCGGAGAACCGTCTGTTCGGCAGCAGGATCACGGTCTCCGGGCTGCTGTGCGGCGCGGACATTGCCGCAGCGCTGCAGGGGCGGCCGCTCGGCGACGGCGTGATCATTCCGCCGAACTGTTTGAAAAGCGATGAAGACATATTTCTGGATGATATGACGGTGCCCGCGCTCGAGGAGCGGCTCGGCGTGCCCGTCATCAAGCAGGAAAACGGCAGCGGCGCCGCTTTGCTGCACGCAATGATCGGAGGTGCCTGATGGCAGGGAATGTTGTGGCGATCGTCGGCCGCCCCAATGTGGGAAAATCGACGTTATTCAATAAGCTGGTCGGCAGCCGGCTCGCGATCGTGGACGATCTGCCGGGCGTGACGCGCGACCGGATCTACGGCGACTGCGAATGGCTCGGCCGGCACTTTCTGCTGGTCGACACCGGCGGCATCGAACCGCGGGCGGACGACGTGATCCTCAAGCAGATGCGGCAGCAGGCGCAGCTGGCCGTGGACAGCGCGGACGTGATCATTCTGGTCACGGATCTGCGTTCGGGCGTCGTTTCGTCCGACAGCGAGGTGGCGGCCATGCTGCAGAAGAGCGGCAAGCCGGTCATCCTCTGCGTCAATAAATGCGATACGGTCGGCGAGCTGCCGCCGGATTTCTATGAGTTTTATAATCTCGGCCTGGGGGATCCGATCCCCGTCTCCTCCGTGCACGGCCACGGCACGGGCGATCTGCTCGATCAGGTGCTCGCCTATCTGCCGCAGGCGCCGCAGGAAGGAGCGGAGGAGGACGGCATCCGCGTGGCGGTGATCGGCAAGCCGAACGTCGGCAAATCCTCGCTGGTCAACGCCGTGCTCGGCGAGGAACGCATGATCGTTTCCGACATCGCGGGCACCACGCGGGATGCGACGGATTCGCTGGTCGAAAATGAACACGGCAAATTCATCTTCATTGATACCGCCGGTCTGCGCCGCAAAAGCCGCGTCAACGACCAGATCGAGAAGTATTCCGTCATCCGCGCCCGCATGGCAGTCGAGCGCGCGCAGGTCTGCGTGATCATGATCGACGCCACGGAGGGCTTCACCGAGCAGGATTCCAAGGTGGCGGGCATTGCGCATGAGATGGGCAAGGGCTGCATCATCGCGGTCAATAAATGGGATGCGGTCGAGAAGGACGGCAGGACCATGGACGGCTACCGCAAAAAGCTGATGCAGGATTTTTCGTTTATGTCCTATGCGCCGATCATCTTCATCTCCGCAAAGGAAAAGATCCGGCTCGACCGGCTGTTTGAGCTGATCAACTTCGTCGACGCGCAGAATGCCATGCGCATCCCGACCGGACGGCTCAACGACGTGCTCGCCGACGCGACGGCGCGGGTGCAGCCCCCGTCGGATAAAGGCAAGCGGCTGAAGATCTACTATATGACCCAGGCGTCCACCCGTCCGCCGACCTTTGTCTGCTTTGTCAACAACGCGGAGCTGTTCCACTACAGCTATCAGCGCTATCTGGACAACCAGATCCGCAGCGTGTTCGGTCTGGAAGGCACGCCGACCCGGTTTGTGATCCGAGAAAGAGAGAAAAAATGATCGTTTTGGGCATTGATCCCGGCTATGCCATCGTCGGCTGCGGCGTGGTGGAATTTCAGAGCAATCATTTCCGGATGCTGCATTACGGCGCGGTGACCACCGAAGCGCATACGCCGTTCAACGAGCGACTGGAAGCGATTTATAACGGCGTGCAGGCGCTCATCCGCACTTACCGCCCCGAAGCCATGGCGATCGAAAAGCTGTTTTTCAACACGAACCAGAAAACGGCGATCGATGTGGCGCAGGCGCGCGGCGTGCTGGTGCTGGCCGCGCAGCAGAACCGGATCCCGATTTTCGAATACACCCCGCTGCAGGTCAAGCAGAGCGTGGTCGGCTACGGCCGTGCGGAAAAGAAGCAGGTGCAGGAGATGACGCGTCTGCTGCTCAATCTTGACAAAATCCCGAAGCCGGACGACGCGGCGGATGCGCTGGCCATGGCGATCTGCCACTGTCACAGCGCCGGTTCGCTGATCGGCAGCCTGAGATAAGGAGAGAGATGGTCTATGTTTTACAGCATTACGGGCGGCGTCGTATTCACCGATGAAAGCAGCGTCGCGCTTGACTGCGGCGGCGTGGCGTTTCGCCTGTTCGCAACGCAGCAGACCCTGCGCAAATGCAGCGTCATCGGCGACGTGCTGACGCTTTACACCCACCTGAATGTGCGCGAGGACGCGCTGGATCTTTACGGATTCTATGATAAAAACGAGCTGGAATGCTTCAAGCTGCTCACGGCGGTTTCCGGCGTCGGCCCCAAGGCGGCGCTGGCGATCCTCTCGCAGCTCACGCCGGACCGTCTGGCGGTGTGCGTCGCGGGCGGCGACGTGAAAGCGATTACCGCGGCGCAGGGCGTCGGCCCGAAGCTCGCGCAGCGCGTGGTGCTCGAGCTGCGCGGCAAGCTGGACGGGTTTGCCGATTCCGCTGCGCTGGGCGATATTGCCGCCGCGCAGAAGGCGACGGTCAGCTATGCCGGGGAGGATGCGGTCAACGCGCTTGTCATGCTCGGCTATTCCCGCGCGGAGGCGAGCATCGCCGTCGGGCGGCTGGACGCGAACCTTTCCACGGAAGATATGATCAAGCAGGCGCTCAAGGCGCTTGCAAAAAAGCTGTAAGGGAAACGGATTATGGAGTTTGATTACGAAAACAGGATCGTCGGCCCGGAATACGCGGCCGAGGAGGATCGGGAGATCGAGCTGTCCCTGCGGCCGAAGACGCTCGCGGAGTATATCGGGCAGGAAAAGGCAAAAGAGAATCTTTCCATTTATATTGAGGCTGCGCGCCGCCGCGGCGAGCCGCTCGACCATGTGCTGCTCTATGGCCCGCCGGGTCTGGGCAAAACCACGCTCGCCGGCATCATCGCCAATGAAATGGGCGTCAACTTTCGCGTCACCAGCGGCCCGGCCATCGAAAAACCCGGCGATCTGGCGGCGCTGCTGACCAATCTCAGCGAGGGCGACGTGCTGTTCATCGACGAGATCCATCGCCTTTCCCGCGCGGTGGAGGAGGTGCTGTATCCCGCCATGGAAGATCATGTGCTGGATATCATCATCGGCAAGGGGCCGTCTGCGCGGTCGATCCGGCTGGATCTGCACCGCTTCACGCTCGTGGGCGCCACGACCCGCGCCGGGCAGCTGAGCGCCCCGCTGCGCGACCGCTTCGGCGTGATCGCCCGTCTGGAGCTGTATTCCTCCGAGGAGCTCGCGCAGATCGTCAACCGCAGCGCAGGAATCCTCGGCATCGAGATCGATCCCGCCGGCGCGCTGGAGATCGCCTCCCGTTCCCGCGGTACGCCGCGTATCGCCAACCGTCTGCTCAAGCGTGCGCGCGACTATGCGCAGGTTGTCTGCGACGGCGTGCTCACGCGCGAAGCTGCCGGGCTGGCGCTGGATAAAATGGAGATCGACGCGCTCGGGCTGGACGCCATCGACCGGCGTCTGCTGACCACGATGATCCGGAATTACAACGGCGGCCCGGTCGGGCTGGAAACCATTGCGGCCGTGATCGGCGAAGAAGCGATCACGATCGAGGACGTCTATGAGCCGTATCTGATGCAGCTCGGCTTCCTGAGCCGTACCCCGCGCGGGCGCATGGTCTCTCCGGCGGGTTACGCGCATCTGGGCATCCCGATGCCCGGGCAGCAAAGAATGGATGTTTGACACATGAGAGTGTTTCAGGATTGGAAAGACTATACGCTGATCGACTGCAGCGCCGGCGAGCGGCTGGAGCGCTGGGGTGATCAGGTGCTGATCCGCCCGGATCCGCAGGTGATCTGGCAGACGCCGAAAACCCATCCCCTCTGGCAGAATCCCCACGCGGTCTATCACCGCGCGAACACCGGCGGCGGGCAGTGGGAAGTGCGCATAAAAATGCCCGCGGTCTGGCAGATCGGGCTGGGCGCGCTGCGCTTCAACATCAAAACCATGGGCTTCAAGCATACCGGCCTGTTCCCGGAGCAGGCGGTGAACTGGGAGATGACCGCGCAGGTGATCCGCAATGCCGGACGTCCGGTCAGGGTGCTGAATCTCTTTGCCTATACCGGCGGCGCGACGGTCGCCGCTCTGCAGGCGGGCGCGCAGGTGACCCATGTGGACGCCTCCAAGGGCATGACCGCCTGGGCGAAGGAAAACGCCGTTGCCAGCGGCGTGGCGGACCGGCCGGTGCGCTGGCTGGTGGATGACTGCATCAAATTCGTGCAGCGCGAGATCCGTCGCGGCAATACCTACGATATCATCATTATGGACCCGCCGTCCTACGGGCGCGGCCCGGGCGGCGAGGTCTGGAAGCTGGAAAACGAAGTCTTCGGCTTCGTGGAGCTGTGTGCGCAGGTGCTCTCCGACGCGCCGCTGATGGTGCTGATCAATTCCTACACCACCGGCCTGTCGCCGAGCGTGATGGAATACATCCTCGGCGAGACCGTGCAGCGTACCCGCGGCGGCGTGACCGAAAGCGATGAGATCGGTCTGCCGGTCGCTTCCAGGCCCGGACGCGTGCTGCCTTGCGGCGCGAGCGCGATCTGGCGCGCAGAATGAATCATCAGAGAAAGAGAAACGCATGAACGATACGATCATTGAATTTGAAAACGTGACCTTCACCTATGACAGCGAGGAAGGCGAGGCGCCCAAAACGCCCGCGCTGCGCAATGTGACGCTGCGTGTGAAGCGGGGCGAATTCCTTGCCGTGCTCGGCCACAACGGCTCCGGCAAAAGCACGCTGGCCAAGCTCTGCAACGCCATTTATACGCCGCAGTCCGGCGTCGTGCGCGTCAACGGGCTGGTCGGCGACACGGAGGAAAAAGCGGATCAGATCCGCCGCATCGTCGGCATGGTGTTTCAGAATCCGGACAATCAGATCGTCGCCACGATCGTGGAGGACGACGTTGCCTTCGGGCCGGAAAACCTCGGCGTGGAGCCGCAGGAGATCCGCCGCCGCGTGGACGACGCACTCAGGGCGGTCAACATGTATGAATTCCGCCTGCGCGAGCCGCACAAGCTCTCCGGCGGGCAGAAGCAGCGCGTGGCGATCGCCGGCGTGCTGGCCATGCAGACCGACTGCATCGTGCTCGACGAGCCGACGGCGATGCTGGATCCCAAGGGCCGGGAGGAGGTCATGTCGACCGTCCACCGTCTGAATGAAGAGATGGGCATCACGGTGATCCTTGTGACGCATTTCATGGATGAAGCTGTTGACGCGGATCGCGTGGTCGTGATGGACAGCGGCCGCATCGTAATGCAGGGCACGCCTGCGCAGGTCTTTTCGCAGGTGGATACCGTGCGTCGTTACGGACTGGATGTGCCGCAGGCGACGGAGCTTTGCCATGCGCTCGGCATGCCGGGCTGCGTGCTGACCATCGAGGATTGCGTGGCACAGATCGCCGCGCGGGCGGGAGGTGACGCCGGATGAGCTATGCCATTGAGGCGATCGGCCTGACCCATTATTACGCAAAGGGGACGCAGCAGCAGGTGGCCGCCGTGGATCATGTGGATCTTGCGGTCGAACGCGGCGAGCTGGTCGGCATGATCGGGCACACCGGCTCCGGCAAGAGCACGCTGATCTCCCACTTCAACGGGCTGCTTAAGCCCTCGGAGGGCAAGGTGCTCGTGGACGGCGTCGATATCTGGCGCGACAAAGAGACCCTGCGGCAGAGCCGGTTCAAGGTCGGCCTGTGCTTCCAATACCCCGAATATCAGCTGTTTGAAGAAACCGTTTATAAAGATATCGCTTTCGGGCCCGGCAACATGAAGCTGCCGAAGGAGGAGATCGACGCGCGTGTGCGCCGGGCGGCGGAATTCGTCGGCCTGACGCCGGCGCTGCTGGAGAAATCCCCGTTCGACCTTTCCGGCGGCGAAAAACGCCGGGCGGCGATCGCGGGCGTGATGTCCATGGAGCCCGAGGTGCTGATCTTTGACGAGCCGGCGGCCGGGCTGGACCCGCGCGGACGGAAGGATCTGATGGCGCTGATCCGCAGCTACCGCGCCGAAACCGGCAGCACCGTGATCATCGTCTCCCACAGCATGGAGGATATTGCCTCGCTCGCGGACCGCGTGGTCGTGATGAATCAGGCGAAGATCGCCATGCAGGGCACGGTGGATGAAGTGTATTCGCAGGGCGACGCGCTGCGGGCCATGGGTCTGAATGTGCCGGATATCACGGAGATTTTCGCCCGTCTGCACGCGCAGGGTCTTCCGGTCCCGACGAATATCTACACCGTTGCGGACGGCGTGCGCGCGCTGCAGGCGCTCGGGGGGAGGTGGCGCGCATGATCGGCGATATCACGATCGGCCAATACTACGCCGGCGCCTCCGTGCTCCACCGCATGGATCCGCGTGCGAAGCTCGCCGCGACCTTCTGGCTGATCGTCGTCATTTTCCTTTGCAAGAGCTTCTTCGCGCTCGGGCTGATCACGCTCACGGCGATCGTCGCCGTGCTGCTCAGCCGCGTGCCGCTCAAAATGATTTTCCGCAGTCTGCGGCCGATCGTCATCATCCTGATCTTTACGGCCGTGCTGAATGTGTTTTACAACAAGGGCGGCGCGACCTATTGGGAATGGTGGAAGATCACCGTGACCGAAAAAGGCGTCAACACCGCGCTGTTCACCATGGTGCGCATCATCGTGCTGGTGGTCATCAGCTCGCTGCTGACCTACACCACGACGCCCACGATGCTCACCGACGGGCTCGAGCGCCTGCTTTCGCCGCTGAAGGTCTTCAAGATCAAGGTGCACACGCTGGCGATGATGATGACGCTCGCTTTGCGCTTTATCCCGACGCTGATCGAGGAGATCGAACGCATCATGAATGCGCAGAAGGCGCGCGGCGCCGACCTGGAAACCGGCGGCCTGCTGCAGCGGGCGAAGGCGCTTGTGCCGATCTTCATCCCGCTGATGGTGTCGGCTTTCCGCCGCGCCTATGAACTGGCCTTCGCCATGACCTGCCGCTGCTACACCGGCGGCGAGGGGCGCACCCGCATGAAGCAGATGAAGCTCGCGGCGCGGGATGTGCTGCTGCTGATCTTCTGCGCGGGGATCACCGCGGGCGTCCTCGTGCTCAATCATTTCTTTACGGCTGTGATTTAAATGAGAAATCTGTTGCTCACGCTTGCTTTTGACGGCACCGCCTACCACGGCTGGCAGGTGCAGGCCAACGCCGTGACCGTGCAGCAGACCGTGCAGGATGCGGCGGAACGCATCTGCGGGCGGCGCGAGCCGCTGACCGGCTGCTCCCGCACGGACGCCGGCGTGCACGCGAATGAATACTGCTGCACGCTGCGCACGGAGAGTTCCGTTGACTGCGCGACGCTGGTGCAGGCGCTCAACGCCCTGCTGCCGCGTGACATCGCTGTTTCTGCCTGCCGCGAGGTGCCGCCGGATTTTCATCCGCGCTACGACTGCACGGCGAAGGAATACGTCTATCGCATCTGGAACGCGCCGCAAAAGCATCCGTTTCTTTACAAATACGCATATCATTTCAAATATCCGCTGGACGCCGGGCTGCTGCACGCCGAAGCGCAGGCCTACTGCGGTACGCACGATTTTTCCGCCTTCTGCGCCGCCGGCGGCAGCGTGGAGGACCATGTGCGCACGGTGTCGGCCGCCGCTGTGGAGCGGGAGGGCGACCTGGTGCAGTTCCGCGTGTCGGCAGACGGCTTCCTGTATAATATGGTGCGGATCATGACCGGCACGCTCCTGGAGATTGCGGGCGGCAAGCTGCCGCCGGGCTGCATTCCGGCCATTCTCGCATCGGGCGAGCGCAGCGCCGCCGGCTTTACCGCGCCGGCGCACGGCCTGTTTCTGAATCATGTTTCTTATGCCCCGGACGGGTGCGGAGAAGGAGATTATGGCAGAGAATAATAATATTGTCAATCTGAATCGGGAGCGGTTCTGGCTCCTGCTGAAAAAAGTGCTTCGGGCGCTGCGCATTCCGCTGATCGTGATCGCCGTGCTCGGTCTGCTGCTGTTCGGCGTGCGGATGATGGGCGAGGTGGCGGCCTCCCACCTGAACGATGCGGTGCATGACGTTCGCATGCTGTTCAGCAAAGGCGCCGGCTATCCTTACGCGCTGGAGGCCTATCAGACCCGGCACATTGCGATGATCGGCAGTGATCCGCTGGTGCTGACCCGGGAAAGCTGCACGGTGCTCGACGGCTCCGCCGATACGGTGCAGCACACGCAGCTGCCCTGCGCGGACAGCCGCGCGGTGATCCGGAACGGGCGGGCGCTGATCTACAGCAACACCACCGGCTCGCTGCTGATGCTCTCCCGCAGCCGTCAGCTGCTCTCGCAGGACGTGCTGTCCGGCGTCGCAACGTCCGCGCTGTCCGCAAACGGATCCTATGCGGTCGTGACGGCAGGGGAGAAGGCGCGCAGCACCGTGCGGGTCTATAACCGGCGGCAGGTGCTGCAGTTCCAGTGGGACTGCGCGGAGGAACGCATTTCCTCCGTGGCGCTTTCCGACAACGGAAAACAGCTTGCCGTGCTGGCCGTCGGCGCGGAGAATGCCGAGATCTATTCCCGCCTGCTGCTGTTCCGCACGGACGGCAACGCGGCGCAGCTCGAGCAGAGATATCCCGGCACACTGATGCTCAAGGTGATCTTTACGTCGGAAGGCAGACTGATCGCCGTGGGCGACAATCAGACCGTTGCGCTCACGCGCAAGGGCGACAAGACCACGATCCTGTCCTATACCGCGGACAGTCTCAACGACATCGAAACGGACGACAGGGGCGACGTGCTGCTCTGCTACGATGCGCTCGGCGGCGCGAAGGCGACGGTCGTGCGCCTGGACGCAAAGGGCAAAAAGACCTGCGAGATCACCACGGAGTTTGCGCCGTCGGGCTATGCGGTTTCCGGTGCGGGATTTGCGCTCGCGGACGGCAGCCGGATCACGGTGTATTCCGCCAAGGGCGCGGAGAAGCGCACGGCGGATGCAGCCGGCGAGGTCACGCAGCTGCTCTCGGCCGGCCGCAGGATCTACACGGTGGAAAACGGCGTGATCCGCCGGTATTGAGGAAAGGAGTGTGCAGATCCGTTGGTACCCGGCATTTACCTTTTTCTGCTGGCGGTGTTTGCTGCCAGTATCCTGATCGGCTATTTCCGCGGCTTCGTGAAAACCATTTTGTCGCTGGGCGCGGGCCTGATCTGCGTGCTGATCGCGCGGGAGTATTGCGAGCCGCTCGCGGCCTGGGCGAATGAGCACTATGTGCACCCGGCGATCGTCAACGCCGTGAGCAACGCGATCCAGTCCCATCTCGACGGCGGCACGCAGGCGGTCGTTGACGCCATTCCCGCTTCGGTTTCCCATGCGGCCACGCTTGCGGGCGTGTCCGTTCCGGAGCTGGTGCAGGACATTTCCGGCGCTGCGGATGTGCCCGCGATCGCGGAGCGTCTCACGACGGCCGTGGAGCAGGTGCTGCTCAACGGGCTGCTGCTTGTGGCGGCGTTCGTGGCGCTGTTTCTGGTGCTGCGGCTGGCTGCGGCGGTTGTGATCGCCGTGATCGACGTCGTGTTCAAGCTGCCGGTGCTCAAAACCGTCAACCGTTCAATCGGCGGCGCGCTCGGCGCGCTCAAGGGCGTCTTTTGGGTGCTGGTCTGCATCCTCGGCCTTGCCGCGCTCTCGCAGCTGCTGCCGGA
Organism: Clostridia bacterium; assembly: GCA_017428525.1. Classification (GTDB taxonomy): domain Bacteria; phylum Bacillota; class Clostridia; order Oscillospirales; family Acutalibacteraceae; genus CAG-177. Next base: position 68,361 of record JAFRQQ010000004.1, read on the forward strand.
AACGGCGCTCGCGCAGGCGTTTGAACAAAGCGGCCTGCACGCGGTGTCCGATGTGATCACATCATTGATTTAACCGTCTTCATTTTCAAGAATACAGGAGGAAAGAATCATGAATTCCAATCTCAAAGATTTATTCAAAGGGTGCTGGACCGTGCCCAATCTGCTTTCCGCACTGCGCATCGTGATGGTGCCGATTTTTGCGGTGCTGTTTTATCATGAACACTATGCCTGGGCGGTGTTTGTCCTTGCCCTGTCCGGCCTGAGCGATTTCTTCGACGGCAAGATCGCCCGCAGATTCAATCAGGTCAGCGCGCTGGGCAAGATCCTCGACCCCGTGGCGGACAAGCTCACGCAGATCACGATCGCCGTCATGTTTTATCTGACCTTCAGAAAGAGCGAGGACTCGCTTGTGAAGGCCTTCAGCTGGGTGTTCCTGATCTTCCTGATCAAGGAGCTGGTGATGGTGGTCGGCGGCGGCATCATGCTGGCCATCGGCCTGCGTCCGAGCGCCGCGGAGATGCCGGGCAAGGTTGCGACCTTTGTGTTTTACGTTATTATGATCCTGATTATTGCCTTCGGGCCGGGGATCGGCATTCTGCGCAGCTTCTTCGTGCTGCCGTCCGTCCTGATGCTCATACTCGTGTGCATCAGCGTGGTGCTCACGCTCGTTGCCTTCTGCAGCTATATGCCCGGCGTCGCGCGCCAGCTGCGTGAAAAGAAGGAAAAGGAGCAGGCGGAAACGCAGGAACAGTCGTAAATTGATTCGATTCGCAGAGAGGAACCGCTATGAAACAAGTTTTATGTGCCAGATGCAAAAAGCGCCCCGCCATGTTTTTCATCACCAAGGTCGAGGGCGAAAAAACCACGCAGGAGGGTCTGTGCATCCAGTGCGCGATGGAAATGAACATCGGCCCGGTCAAGCAGATCATGGAGAGCATGGGCGTATCCGAGGATGAGCTGGAAGAGGTCAGCGAGCAGTTTGCCAGCATGTTCGGCGAGGACGGCGGCTTTGAGCCCGGCGGCGCCGGCACGATGCCCTTCCTGCAGAATCTCGGCGCGCTCGGCGGCAACGCCGAAAAAGAAGAAACCACCCGCAGCGACAGCAGCGAGCAGAAAAAGAAATGGAGCGGCCGCAAGCAGAAGCAGGAGCGCGAGCAGAAAAAGCGCAAGTTCCTGGATCAGTACTGCACGGATCTGACCGCCAAGGCGGCGGACGGCAGGATCGACCGCATCATCGGCCGGGACAATGAAATCTACCGCGCGATCCAGATCCTCTGCCGCCGCACGAAAAACAATCCCTGCCTGATCGGCGAGCCGGGCGTGGGCAAAACGGCGATCGCCGAGGGCCTGGCGCTCAAAATCGCCGCCGGCGACGTGCCCGCCAAGCTGAAAAACAAGGAGATCCATCTGCTGGATCTGACCGCGCTTGTGGCCGGCACGCAGTTCCGCGGTCAGTTTGAGAGCCGCATCAAGGGCCTGGTGGAGGAAGTCAAGAGCGAAGGAAACATCATCCTCTTTATTGACGAAGTGCATTCACTCGTGGGCACCGGCGACGCCGAGGGCTCGATGAACGCCGCGAATATCCTCAAGCCCTCGCTGTCCCGCGGGGAGATCCAGATCATCGGCGCCACCACCTTCACGGAGTATCGCAAATACATCGAAAAGGACGCCGCGCTCGAGCGCCGTCTGCAGCCCATCCGCGTGGAGGAGCCCTCCATTGCGCAGACCGTGGAGATGCTCAAGGGCGTCAAGCAGTATTATGAAGACTATCATCGCGTGCGCATGAGCGACACGCTGATCGAAAAGGCCGTCAATCTCTCCGAGCGCTACATCAACGACCGTTTCCTGCCGGATAAGGCGATCGACCTGCTGGATGAAGCCTGCACCTGCGCGAATCTGCGCAACAAGAATATCAGCGCGCTGGAAACGGCGCAGCAGACGCTGGCAGACTTGCAGGAGAAGGAAGCGGCGCTCATGGAGGCGCAGGAGAAGGACTATGAAGCGATCGCCGAGGTCAAGGCGGAGCTTCTGCAGACGCAAAAGCAGATCGACGAGCTGGAACCGCTGGCCGCCGACAATCAGGTGCAGGAGGAGGATCTTGCCCGCGTGGTGCAGCTCTGGACGGGCATCCCCGCGAGCAAGGTGATCGAGAGCGACCTGCGCAAGCTCGGCAAGCTCGAGGAGAACCTGCGCGCCCATCTGATCGGGCAGGACGAGGCGATCAAGCTGGTCAGCGCCGCGATTCGCCGCGGCCGCGTGCAGATCAGTCCGCGCCGCCGCCCGGCGTCGTTCATCTTCGTCGGTCCCACGGGCGTGGGCAAAACCGAGCTGGTCAAGCTCCTGGCCAAGGAACTGTTTGAAACCCCGGAAACGCTGATCCGGCTGGATATGAGCGAATTCATGGAGAAGCACTCCGTTTCGCGCATCATCGGCTCGCCGCCGGGCTACGTCGGCTACGACGAGGCGGGGCAGCTGACCGAAAAGGTGCGCCGCAAGCCCTATTCCGTGGTGCTGTTTGACGAGATCGAAAAGGCGCATCCGGACGTGATGAACATCCTGCTGCAGATTCTCGACGAGGGCCGCATCACCGACGCGCAGGGCCGCAACGTCAGCTTTGAGAATACGGTCATCATCATGACCTCCAACGCCGGCAGCAATCGCGGCAGCGGCGCGCTGGGCTTCGCGAAAACGAAGAACGAGGCGTCGAAGGAACGCGCGCTCAAGGCGCTGAGCGAATTCCTGCGGCCGGAATTCATCGGCCGTGTGGATGAGGTCGTGGTGTTCAACGATCTGAGCCTTGCGGATTATGAGCGCATCGCCGGGCTGATGCTCGAGGAGCTGGTGGATCCCCTGTCTGACAAGGGAATCACCTTTACATGGGATGCCGCAGCGACTGCGGCGCTCGCGCGGCTGTCTGCGGACGGCGTGCGCGGCGCGCGTGATCTGCGCAACGTCATCCGCCGCAAGGTGGAGGATGTGATCACGAGCGAGATCGTGGCGCGCGTGGAGCAGCCGCTCACCGCCGTGGCCGTCACCGCCGAGAGCGACGATGTGCGCTGCACCTTCCTGCCGTAAAATAAAGATCGACCCCCGCTGCGCTGATCGCAGCGGGGGCCGTTTCATCGTATCTGCATCCAGGCGTCCGTCAGCCGGTCGAGGCTCCAGGCGGCGTTGGCCGGGCTGGTGGAGGGCAGGCAGACGGCGGGCATCCCGATCACGGGCTCCGTATACTTTCTGTAATACTTCTCCGCCGTGCGCCCGTTGACAAAAATGCGGGTCACGGCGCTGTTGTCCAGGATGATCCGCAGGTCGTTGGGCGTCACATTGCGGATCGTGCTGTCGGCGCTGCCCTCGATTTCGCAGCTGCCGATCACGTCCCAGAGCGCGAGCCGGTGCGAGAGGATCAGCGCTTTCTTTTCGTCGATCGTCTGCGGGATGGGACAGCCGAGCACCCGCGGCAGCACCCGCCAGAAGCGGTTCTGCGGATGGCCGTAGAAAAACGCGGCTTCCCGGGATTTGACCGAGGGGAAGGAGCCGAGGATCAGCGTTTCCGAGTCGGCGGCAAACAGCGGCGGGATCGGATGGACCAGCATCAGAATTTCCCCTTCAGCGCATGCGAGAGCGGCTTGTAGATCAGGATGCACAGCACGGCGTCGATCAGCCCCTTGGCGGCCGTGAAAGGCACGTTGAAGATCAGCAGGCAGTTGAACAGCGCGTTGGAGGTCGGCATCTGCGCCGCCTTGGGCAGGATCTCCTGATACATGCCGATGATCGCCTCCAGCGGCATGTGATAAAACTTGACATAGGCGGGATAGACCAGGAAATAATTCAGCGGCAGGCAGACAAGGCCCATCGCCAGCGCGCCTGCCACAGCGGCCAGCAGCGCGCCGCCGGTCGTCTGCTTCGCCTTGTAGATGAAGCCGCCGACCAGGCAGAAGACCGCGCCGAGCAGGAAGTTGCTCAGCTCGCCGACCCCGGCGCTCGTGGTGCCCTTGATCAGAATGTGCAGCAGGTTTTTGATCAGCTCGATCAGCACGCCGTAAAACGGCCCGAGCACGAACGCGCCGAAGACCGCCGGCAGATCCGAAACGTCGAACTTGATGAAGGCGGGCATGATCGGAACCGGGAACTCCACGAACATCAGCACGAAAGCGAGCGCGGAGAGCATCGCGGTCAGGGCGATGCCGAAGGTTTTTTTCGATGATGCGGACATTTTCATTTCCTCCTGACAAATAAAAAATGCTCCGACGATCATCGGAGCAGGATGGTTATGGGAATTGTGCACGCACAGATTCTCTCACATCCGGACTGTTACCGTCGGTTGCGGAATTTCACCGCATCGGTCGCTTGCGCGATTCGTGGACTATAACCACCGGTGGGGAATTGCACCCCGCCCCGAGAACTCGTTATCTTCATTATATGCAAATCTGCGCGTTTGTCAAGAGCAAATGCCGGATTTCCAGGCCGGCCGCCGCGCACCGGCAAAAAAACCACCGCGCCGCAGTCAGACTGCAGCGCGGTGCGCATTTGCCGAATGGATTGTTTAGCCCTTGATGGCGCCGAAGATGGTCTTGCCGAGGTTGATGATCTCTTTGAAATCGATGCCGGCGAAGAGCGCCTTCGCGATGCTGACGATACCGCCGAGGATGTCGCCCCACTTCACGGACTTGAGCGCGTCAATCAGCTTGCCGCCGTAATACTTCAGGTAGCCGATGGTGCTGTAGTCGCCGTTGTGCTTGCAGGTGGCAACGTGCACGTCATACGCAGCCTTCGTTGCGAACTTCTCGCCGCAGCCGCCGTCCTTATAATCGTCGCCGGTGTAGGGGCAGACGATGTAGTGGCCGTCGGTGTGGTTGTAGAGCTCCATGTGCTCGGTGTAAGCCTTTTCAGTGGTGAAGGTCTCACCGCAGTAGGGGCAGGAGGTCTCCCAGGCGAACGCCATGACGGAGACGGACGAGAGAATGAAAAGAACTGCGAAGAAGACGGATAAGAACTTTTTCATTTTGCAACCTCTTTTTTTCAAATTTGCAGATTTTTACCTGCTTAGCAAAATTTTATCATTTTTTATCCGGACTGTCAATAGATTTATTCAGAATTTGTTTAAAATTTGTTTTTATTTTTACGCCGCCGCGCGATCGGTTTTGTTCATCCGAAAACTGATGCAAAAACGCGGATTTTTTATTTGTATTTTCTTCCGATTTGTGCTACAATCAAAACGAATCGAGCGATTAAAACAGGATGGAGCGAAAAACCATGAATTTTACCCCCATCGGCAGCGGGCAGACCCACGAGGGCTTCTGCCTGATCAAAAGCGTTGAAAAAAAGATGACGGCCAAGGGCGTGCCCTATCTGGATCTGACGCTGGCCGATCCCGGCGGCGAGATCAACGCCAAGCACTGGGATTACAAGGAGGCGGCGACCGGCACGTTTGCGCCGTTTGATTTCGTGAAGGTGCGCGGCGCGTTCGTGCCCTTCAACGATACGCTGCAATTCCGCGTGGAGCGCATCCGCAAGGTGCAGCCCTCCGATCACGCGCGGATCGAGGACTATGTGCCCTCCGCCCCGTGGAGCGGTGAGGCGATGCTTGCGGAGCTTGAGCGCATTGTTGAGGCGTTTGAGGATGAGGAGCTGCAGCTGCTGGTCACAAAGGTGCTGGAAACCTGCCGCGACCGGCTGCTTTACTGGCCGGCCGCAAAGAATCTGCACCACGCCATGCGCGGCGGGCTGCTGATGCACACGCTCTCCATTCTCCGTCTGGCCGAGGACGTCTGCCGACTGTACGGATTTGTGGATCACGATCTGCTCTGCACCGGCGTGATCCTGCATGATATTGCCAAGCTCGAGGAGCTGCAGGTGACCGAAACCGGCATCGCCGGGGAATACACCGTGCGCGGCAATCTGCTCGGCCATCTGGTAATGGGTGCGATGACCGTGGACCGCATCGGGCGGGAAAACGATATCAGCGAGCGGACCCTGACGCTGGTGGAGCATATGCTGATCTCCCATCACGGCACCCCGGAATTCGGCGCGGCGAAGCTGCCGATGTTCATCGAGGCGGAGGTGCTCTCGCAGCTCGACCTGCTCGACGCGCGGCTGTTTGAAATGGCGCACGCCGTCGAAAATGTGGAGCCGGACGCCTTCACGCCGCGGCAGTGGGCGCTGGAAAACCGCATTCTCTACCGCCACGGCCGCACGCAGGGCGACGCGGTCGACCTGCTGCCGGAGCAGCCTGAAACCGAATCAGAAAACTGATGATATAAGGAGGAATCCCCATGAGAAACCATGAAGTGACCCGCGTACAGCCCCTGCTCAAGCCGGACGGCACCCTGCGTGAACCGGGCTGGTCGAAGCAGCTGTATCAGATCTACGACCGCAATGCGATCAAGGCGCCGAAATTCCGCATCAAGGAGTGGGATTACTACCTGATCCTCTCCGAAAAGAATCAGTTCGGCGTGGCGCTGACGATTTCAGATGACGGCTACATCGGTCTGCAGTCCGCAACGCTGCTGGATTTCACGATCCCCTGGGAGCACACGGAGACCATTCTCAACGTCGCGCCCATGGGCAAATTCAAGCTGCCCTCCTCAAGCGCTGCGGGCAACACCGTTTATCATGACAAGCGGCTGGATATGGAATTCCGCGTCAGCGAGGGCAAGCGCCGCCTGATCTGCAATTTCAAGAATTTCCAGGACGGCAAGACCTTCGCGTGCGACATCACGCTCGCGCAGCCGGAGATGGATACCATGGTCATCGCGACCCCGTGGAAGGAAAAGAAGACCGCGTTTTATTACAATCAGAAGATCAACTGCATGCGCGCGAGCGGCAAGGCGACCTTCGACGGCAAGGAGTATGTGTTTGACCCCGCCACCGATTTCGGCACCCTCGACTGGGGCCGCGGCGTGTGGACCTATGACAACACCTGGTATTGGGGCAGCGGCAACTGCGACCTGAACGGCCATGCTTTCGGCTTTAATATCGGCTACGGCTTCGGCGATACGACCGCCGCGAGCGAAAACATCCTGTTCTATGACGGCGTGGCGCACAAGCTCGACGACGTGACCTTCAATATCCCCGCAAGTGGCTACACCGATCCCTGGACCTTTACCTCCTCGGACGGCCGCTTCGAGATGGATTTTGTGCCGATCATCGACCGCGCTGCAAAGATCGACGCAAAGGTGATCGTCAGCGATCAGCATCAGGTCTTCGGCCGTCTGAGCGGCAAGGCGATCCTGGACGACGGCACCGTGCTCGAGGTCAAGGATGTGCTTTGCTTCGCCGAGGACGTCCATAATAAGTATTAATTGTATTTGACAGAGGATATATGAGCGACTGGACGGAAATCAGAATCACGGTGCGTGCGGAGGATGTGGACCGCGCGGGCGATATCGCGCACATGGCGGTGCCCTACGGCATCTATATCGAGGATTACCGCGATCTGGAGCAGGAGGCCCGGGAAATCGCCCACATCGATCTGATCGATGAAGCGCTGCTTGCGAAGGACCGCACCAAGGGCGTCGTGCATATTTACATTTCTCCCGAGGAGAATCCGGCGGAGGCCGTTTCCTTCCTTGCGGAGCGGCTGACCGCGGCCGGCATTGCGCACGAGATCGACCGCACCGCCTGCAAAAACGAGGATTGGGAAAACAACTGGAAGCAGTATTTCAAGCCGATCCCCGTCGGCGAGCGGCTGCTGATCCGCCCGCTGTGGGAGCAGGCGTATGAAGCGCACGGCCGCGCCGTGCTGCATCTGGAGCCGGGCCTGGCCTTCGGCTCCGGCACGCACGACACGACCCGTCTTTGCCTGGAGGCGCTGGAATGCTACGCCGCTCCGGGCAAGCGCATGCTGGATATCGGCTGCGGCAGCGGGATCCTTTCCGTTGCCGGTCTGCTGCTCGGCGCGGACAGCGCCGTGGCGGTGGATATCGACGCGCTGGCGGTGAAGACCGCGCGGGAAAACGGCGAAACCAACGGCTTCTGCGCGCCGCGCTATACCGTCCTGCAGGGCTCGCTGACCGACCGCGTGACCGGGCAGTTTGACATCATCGCCGCGAACATCGTGGCGGATATTATTATAAAGCTTTGCGAAAACATCAAAGACTATCTTGCCCCGGGCGGCGTGCTGCTGACCTCCGGCATCATCCTGCCGCGCGAGGCGGAGGTGCTCGCGGCGTTCGACGCCAACGGCCTGACCGTCGTCAATCGGCGGGAAAGCGGCGGCTGGCTCTGCTTTGAAGTGCAGGCGATCCGATGAGCGTGCAGGAGGAATTGCGGACGTATCTGCTTGCGCAGGGCGCCTCCGACGTCGGCTTTTTTGCCGCGGAGGGGGAGACGCTGCCCTTCGGCGTGAGCATTGTCGTGCGCTTGTAGGAGGCCATCATGGAGGAAATCGGCGACGCGCCGACCCACACCTATTTCAGCCATTACCGCGCGGTGAATGCGCTGATCGACCGCCTGCTGCTGCAGGCCGGGCTGTTTCTGCAGGCGCGCGGCTGGCGCTATCTGACCGTTGCCGCCTCGCAAAGCGTCAATACGGAGGGCTGGAACTACAGCGGCCGCTATTCCCATAAAGCGGCGGCGCGGCTGGCCGGGCTCGGCACGATTGGGCGGAACTCCCTGTTTCTGCACCGGGAATTCGGCAGCCTGGTGCGCCTTGGCACGCTGTTCACGGATTGCCCCTTCACCCCGCCGGAAACGCTCTGCCCTCCGCTGTGCAACGGCTGCGACCGCTGTGTAGCCGCCTGCCCCGCCGGCGCGATCAAGGGCGGCGACTGGACGGAAGGCACGCAGCGCAGCGAGATTTTTGACCCCGCCGCGTGCAGCAATTACATGAAAAAACAGTTTCAGAAGATCGGGCGCGGCGCCGTGTGCGGCATCTGCATGCGCGTGTGCCCGCTGAACGGACTGGAGAAGGAGAATACGGATGCTGACTGAACGACAAATCAACCGCATGCTTTCCAAACTGAAGCGATTTGAAGAAACGCTGGAGCCGATGATTTTCCGGAAGGCGGACGCCCTGGGCGCATCCGCTTATGAAACGACCGACCGCCTGCATGAGATCCCCGCGGAATCCCTGTTCCGTCCGGTGGAGCCGGGCTTTCAGTGGGGCGGCGAGTGCGGTTATTGCTGGTTTAAGACCGCCTATACCGTGCCCGCGGCGCTGGACGGAAAAGACCTGTTCCTTCGTCCGCACACCGAGGGCTATGAAACGATGCTCTGGGTGGACGGCGTGCCCTTCGGCACCTTCGCGACCAAGATCGTTTTCACCGGGCACGGCAACCACTACTGCGACCTGCTGCGCAAAAATGCCAAAGCGGGCGAAACGATCGAGATCGCGCTGGAGGTCTATGCCGGCCATTCCTACAAAGGCTGCATGCCGCTCGAGGAGCAGCCGCTGCTGGACTATGTCTATCATTATCAGGGCATCGACGTTTGCGTAAAAGATGAAGAAATTCAGGAGTTCTATTTCGACCTGCGCGCGATCAACGAGCTGACCGAGGGTCTGCCGGAAACGTCCTTCCGCCGCGGCGATCTGATCAACGCGCTGTATGAAGTGCACAACCGCGTGCTGTATTCCTATGCCGACGCCGGCGACGAGGCGTTCCGCGCCGCGCTGCGCAGCGCCCGCCCCTTCCTGAAGGACGTGCTCGCCGTCCAAAACGGTCCGGAGGCGGCGGAAGCGTGCGTAATCGGCCATTCGCATATGGATACGGCGTGGCTCTGGCATGTGCCGGAGACGGTCAAAAAATGCGCGCGCACCTATGCGAATCAGGTGGCGCTGATGGAGCAGTATCCGGAGTATAAATTCATCCAGAGCTCCTCCTGCCATTCGGATTTCATCCGCAGATATTATCCGGCGCTGTTTGAACGCATCCGCGAGAAGGTCGCGCAAGGGCGCTATGAGCCGAACGGCGGCGTCTGGGTGGAATGCGACTGCAACATCACCTCGGGTGAGAGCATGGTGCGGCAGTTCCTCTGGGGGCAGCGCTTCACCCGCAAATATTTCGATTACACCTCCAACTGCTTCTGGCTGCCGGATACCTTCGGCTACAGCGCGGCGATCCCGCAGATCATGAAGGGCTGCGGCGTCGACTATTTTCTGACGACGAAAATTGCCTGGAACGATACGAACCTCTTCCCCTACGATACGTTCTATTGGGAGGGCCTCGACGGCACCAAGGTCTTTACCCATTTCAACCGCACGCATATCTGGCCCTCTCCCAAGGGTCTGATCGACGGCGTTTCCGGTGACCGCAATCGCGGCGCTGCGCCGATCATGGAGCGCTCCGTGACCCGCAGACGCATCATTGCCTACGGCTACGGCGACGGCGGCGGCGGCCCGCAGTTTGAAATGATCGAGCTCGCGCGGCGCTGCGCCGATCTCAACGGCTGCCCGAAGGCGAAAAACGTGCGGGTCGGCGACTATATGCAGGAGATGGAATCGGTCGCCCAAAACCCCGCCACCTATAAAGGCGAGCTCTATCTGGAGCTGCATCGCGGCACGCTGACCAACCAGCATCAGATCAAGCGCAACAACCGCAAGGCGGAGCTTGCGCTGCGCGATCTGGAGCTGCTGACCGTGGACGCCGCCGTGAAAGCGGGTCAGCCTGCATCCGAGGAAGCGATCGCGCCCCTGTATGAAAAACTGCTGATCAATCAGTTCCACGATATCCTGCCAGGCACCTGCATTCCCGCTGCGCACAAGCAGTCGCGCGCGGAAACCGGCTGGATCATCGAAACCGCGCGCAAGGGGATCCATGACGCCGTGACGGCGCCCGGCAGCCGCGTGACGCTGACGAATACGCTCTCCTTTGACCGCTGCGACCCGGTGTTCCTGCCCTGCGAAGCGGGGCTGATCGCGGATCTGCCCTGCAAGCAGCAGCGCTATACCGATCCCGACGGCCGGGAGCTGCTGATTCTCAGCGGCGTGACCGTGCCGGCGTTTTCCACCGTTGCGTTTGACCTGATTCCCGGCGAACCTTCCGCGGAAAGCGCCATTGAGCTGACCGCAACCGGCGCGGAAACCCCTTTTGCCGCCGTGACCTTCGATGAGAAGGGCTATCTGTCCTCCTTCATTGACAAGCGGATGCAGCGCGAGCTCTGCGGCGGTCTGCCGCTGGGCACGTATCTGATGGCCGAGGATCTGCCGTCCGCGTGGGACAACTGGGACGTGGATGCGGATATCGAAACCAAGTTTGCCGATACCTCCGAGCTGCTCGAGCGCAAGGTGGTTTCGCACGGCGCGGCCGCGCTGGTCATTCGGAGCACCTACCGCATTTCGCCGAAATCGACGATTCTGCAGGATCAGTTCTTCTTTGCCGATACCGCCGAGGTGCGCTATGATATCCGCATGGACTGGCAGGATGATCACCGCTTCCTGAAAACGGCGTTCGATACGACCCTGCAGAGCGATTTTGCCCGCTTCGAGATTCAGTTCGGCCATGTGCTGCGCCCGACCACGCGCAATCAGTCGCTGGAAAAGGCGAAATTCGAGGTGGTCAACCACAAATTTACCGATCTGTCCGAGACCCGCGCCGGCGCCGCGATCCTCAACGACGGCAAATATGCCATCAGCGCCGCGGGCGGCAAGCTGCGTCTGTCGCTGCATAAAGGCGGCACGCGGCCGGACTTTGAAGGGGATCACGGCCTGCATCGTGCGGTCTTCTCCTTCCTGCCCCATACCGGCGGCTTCAGCGCCGAAACGGTGGTGCGGCCGGCTTACGAGCTGAATATCCCCGTCGTGGTCGGCAAGGGCGACTTTGCCCTGCAGCCGATCGCGCTGCCGCAGGCGCCGAATGTGATCGTAGAAACGGTCAAGCCCTGCGAGGACGCCGAAAACGCCTGCATCGTCCGTCTTTATGAGGCGGAGGGCACCTACACGGTCTGCCCGATGACCTATGCGGACAGCGTCAAAAAGATCGAGCAGACGAATATGCTCGAGGAGACGCAGGCAGCGCTGACCGACGCCCCGCTGACCTTCCGCCCGTTTGAGATCAAAACGCTCAAGCTGTCTTATTAAACGGAGGCGCTGCGATGTGGTATTTGCTGGCGGCCGGCCTCCTGGTGCTGTTCGGCGTTCTGTTCCGGCAACAGAAGCCGGAAGACCGCGAGGACCCGGAGGAACAGGAAGATCTGGACGAGGATACGGACAGATATAATTGAAAAGAATAAAGGAAACGGGAGCCGTCATAGCATAAACGGCTCCCTTTGTTATTAGTCTATATTGTAACTAGGTTTCAGCTCAAAGACCCAAGAGCTGTTTTTTCTTTGCATCAAATTCGTTTTGCGTAATGACACCTTTATCAAGCAGTTCTTTATATTTTGCCAACTGTTCCGGAATATCTTGAGAAGCGCTTGAGATTTGTATGCTTTGAGATTTGCTTGTGGCGGAAGCGATTATTTCTTTTACTTCAGATAAATGCTTTGCTTGACCGTAATTCAAGTCAAGGATAAACACTTCAGTTAGCCCTTTAATCCGTAATTGAGCTGTTCCGACCAACGGAGTTTTTGCATCATCAATTGATTGGATTTGATTAAGTGATAGTTCTTTAAATTCACTTCGCCCCATAATACTTGTGCACAGGAAGATACGTTTATCTGTGACGGCAAATACTCCGGGCTGCTTGGTTTTAATAGCCTTTTTTACAGATTTATTTTCACGAGGATCCAATCGTTCATATGAAGGCGCAATCGAGTAGTTGCAATTAAATGCAAATAAAAGGGCTTCGTTAGAGAATAAAGAGTTTTGAGCATATTTTCTTGAACCAGCATCAAGCACGTTTTTACCACCGCTGTATTTGACAGCTTCATCAATTGTCATGGCTTTTCCTCCTTGCTTTACAAAAGCGTTTTACATATTGTGTATAATGCATAATGATGTCCAAGATGAATAATATATTATATTATACATCACATCAAGTGTAAAGTCAATACGCCTCATCCGATGTGTGATAACATTTTTTCGGTGATGAAAGATGAAAACCTATCGCGACCGCATCCGTGAACTGCGGGAGGATCACGATTTCAAGCAGGCGGAGATCGCAAAGGTGCTCGGCACGACGCAGCAGGTGTATTCAAGGTATGAAAACGGAACGAATGAAATGCCGATTCGGCATATTATCACACTTGCGCGGTTTTATCATGTGAGCTGTGATTATATTCTCGGAGAATCAGATGATCCAAATGTGAAATAAAGATCAATACAATTGTATCAACAAGTATAAAACCCGAGGACAGCACGATCCTCGGGTTGCATTTTTATCCTGTTATGATTCTTTTCCTATTCCGGATGAATCCATTCCGGCTTAACGCCCAAAGCGGGCAGCAGCTGCGATGTCACCGCCTGCATGGGGATCTTCAGCGTCGCGGTGTTCAGGCTCGGATGGCAGCCGAGATACGCCTCCCGCAGCAGCGCGTCGTCGATCGCAAGCCGCACGCGGTGCGCCGGGTCAAACAGCAGGCTCGTCACGCTCATTGAGCCGGGATTTGTGTGCAGCAGGCGCTCCATTTCTTCCGGCGAGGCAAAAGACAGACGGGAAACACCGAGCAGCTTCGACACCGTGCCGGTCACAAAGCGGCGATCGAGGGGCAGCATCAGCAGATAATACACGCTGCCGTTCGTTGTGCGCAGCAGCAGGTTTTTGCAGATGGCGCAGCCGATCTGCCGCTCGACCTTTTTGCATTCCTCCGTTGTGGAGGCGGGCAGATGATCGAAGCGCTCATAGGGGATGCCGTGCGCATCCAGAAACGCACAGACCCGCGCCGGATTGTCGTCAAACGTCGGCTTATTCATAGAAAGCGGAGGCATAGCCTGCGGCGTTGATCCGGACCTCTTTCCACGGGCCGCCGCTGCAGTCCTCGTGGATCAGCACATCGTCGCTGTAGGTCTGGATCTGCACCATCGCGTCATGCCCCTTGGCCAGCGCCCAGTCCGACGGCCATTCCTTCACGCCGGGATAGATGCTGTCCTCCTCGCCGTAAATCGGCGACTGGGCCTGCGTGCAGACGAAGGAATCGATGGAGCCGTCCGCACGGAAGCGGATCTCGCAGCGGGCGTTCTGGCTCTGGATGGCATAGGCGTTGCCGCCGAGCGGCAGGAATTCCAGGAATTCCTCGAGCGTCTCCGTGACCCCGTCGTCGGATTCGAAGGTGCAGCGCAGCGCGTCGTTGGTCTTGTCATACACCGCGGTGTAGGTTTCGGACTGCGCCTCCTCCACAAACCGCAGGGAATACTCATTATTTTTGGCGGAATACTCGATCTTTTTTCCGTTTGCCGCTGCGCGGTAGAGCGCCTGGGCGTCCGCGTCGGTCAGATCGTCGGAGAAACCCGCAACCTGCGCGCGGAGCTTGAGCGAAAACGGCGAAAAGCCGGTGAGGATGTAATTCTCATCCAAAAAATAGGAGCCGTCGCTGTTGGTCTCGATCTTTTTGTTGTGCGCGCCCTCGAGCACGGTGACCTTGGCCTCGAGCGCGGCGCAGACCGCATCGAAGCGCTGCAGGCAGCCGGCAAAATCAGCGTCGTTGTTGGTGATATTCAGCATATCCGGCGTGCGCACGCCGCCGGGGGCCGGCTCCTCGCCGCAGCTGCAAAGCAGCAGGCAGAGCGCCAGCAGCAGGGGAAGGACGATCCGTCTCATTTCTCACTCAGGAGCTTGGCCAGCTCTTCCATGAAGGTGTTGATATCCTTGAACTGACGATAGACCGAGGCAAAGCGCACATAGGCGACCTCGTCGAGCGATTTGAGCTTCTCCATTGCCAGCTCGCCGATGCGCTGCGAGGTGACCTCGCGGTCGAGCGAATTCTGCAGGGAGTTTTCAATCTCATCCACGGCCAGCTCGATCGCGTCCAGCGAAACGGGACGCTTCTCACAGGCGCGCAGCATGCCGCTGAAGAGCTTGTTGCGGTCAAAGACCTCGCGGGAGCGGTCTTTTTTGACGACGATGACCGGCACGCTTTCGATGATTTCATAGGTCGTAAAGCGTTTGCCGCAGCTGGTGCACTCGCGGCGGCGGCGGATGCGTTCGCCCTCGTCGGTCGGGCGGGAGTCGATGACCTTGCTTTCTTCGCAGGCACAGAACGGACATTTCATGGCAGCAGTCTCCTTTGGCGCATTCGATGGTTTATTGTTTCCATTATATCATAAAAAAAGTCGTTTGCAAGTGGTATTTGCTGAAAACGCGCGCCCGCGCGCGCCGGTGCGCAGGTTCATTCCGGGAATTCGATGCCGGCCAGCCGGCGGATCTCCGCCATGACGGTGCTGACCTGTAAAGCTCTTTCCCTTGTCACCTGATAATACGGGTCTGCGGGATTGCGGATGAACGCCTCGAATCCCTCCGCCTCGAAGCCCATCAGATCCGCCTTTTCGCGCTCGCCGAACAGCGTCTGCGCCTCGCCGCCGCGGTGCAGCGTCAGGCCGGTCAGCTTGGAAATCGATTCGATAGACAGCGTGCCGTTTTCGCCGCGGATTTCGGAGCCCGCATAGCCCTGCCCGATCTTGGAATAGGCCAGCGTCACCAGCTTGTCGCCGTACTCCAGCCCGGCCATGCCGCTCCCGTCCGCGCCGCTGTCCAGAAAGTGCGCGCAGGCCGTGACAGACTGCGGCAGACCGAAGAGATCCAGCGCCGGATACACGCAGTAAATGCCCAGATCCATCAGCCCGCCGGTGGCCAGACGGGGATTGAAGATATTCGGATGCTCGCCGCGCAGATAGGCGGGGTATTTGGAGGACAGCTGGCAGAAATCGAACTGCGCGCCGGTGATGCGGCCGAGTCCGGCAACGGCTTCCCGCAGCAGGGCGCGCACCGGCTGAAACATATACATGATCGCTTCGGCGTAAATGCGCCCCTGACGGTCCGAGAGCGCCTGCAGGCGCTGCAGCTCCCCGGGCGTGACGGTGATCGGCTTTTCGCAGAGCACATGTTTGCCGTGCAGGAGCATCTGCTCCGACTGCGCCGCGTGCAGACGGTTGGGGCTGGCAATATAGGCGATCTCAAAATCCGCCTGCGCAAAGGCCGTCAGGTCGGTAAAGACCTGCGGGATTCCGTTGCGCGCGGCGAACGCGCCGCCGCTTTCCGCCGTGCGGGAATACACAGCGGCGATGTCTGCGCTGCAATGGCTGCGCGCGCCGGCGATGAACGCCTCCGCGATCGGACCGGTGCCGATGATGCCGTATCGCATGGCGATGCCTCCTTAATCCAGATTGAGCGTGAAGGTCTGTGTGCCCTCGACCGGTGCGCAGACGCCGCTGCAGTCGAACCGCACCCGCATGCCGGGATCGGCGGTGACGGTGACGGCTGCGGTCTTGCCGTGCTTTTCAAAGGCGACGGCGATCCTGCCCCGGCAGGTGGTCATGTGCCCGGCCGCGTGATCGAGCCCGTCGACAAAGACGGGGGAGATCACGACGTCTTCATAACCGGCGGTGCCGGGCGCCTGCCGCATGCCCAGCAGCTCCGTGAGCACGGATTTGACGCAGGCGCCGAACATCGGATGATTCTGCGAGGACCTGCCGGACCAGTTTTCCCAGATCGTGGTTGCGCCCTGCCGCCGCATTTCCGCAAAGGAAACGGTGTGCTGACTGGTCAGCAGGTCAAAGGCGACCTGCCCCGCGCCGTTGGCAAACAGCCAGTCAATCAGCGCGGGCGTGGCAATGATGCCGGTATCAAAATGCCCAAGCGCGGCATATTTTTCGATGACACGTTTTTTCGTTTTTTCATTGCCGAGACCTGCGAGCATCGCAAGGCAGGAAGCGCCCTGTGCGTCGCCGAGGAACAGGCCGCTTGCCGGGCTGAAATAGGCGACCTCCACCGCCCGGCGGCAGCGGTCGATCCGCGCCTGCAGATGCGCGGTGCGGGTCGGTTCGCCCAGAAGGGCGGCGATCTCCTGCGCCTGCTGCATCTGCCGGATATAAAGGCAGGTGTTGACAAACGGCTCCGGCAGAATCACCGGCTCCGGCGGGCACCAGTCGCCCAGGCACCAGCCGTCCGGCTCCTCCCGGCAGACCAGGCCGTTTTCGCTGCGCGTTTCCAGATAATCGAAATAGCGCAGCATGCGCGGCAGGAATTCCTCCAGAACGGCGCTGTCGCCGTAGGCTTTGTAATATTGATAGGGGACCTCGACGATTGCGCCGCCCCAGCCGCAGGGTCCGCCGCCGCCGCCCATGAGCGGCGCGGTGTGCTGCACATGGCCGCTCACGCGGCACTGGCAGTCGGCGATATCCTCCAGCCATTTGCGGTAAAAGCTGCGGCAGTCCAGCAGCTGCAGAACCGCCGCGGCGCAGAGCTGACCGTCGCCGGTGTAGCCCAGCCGCTCGCGGTGCGGGCAGTCGGAGGGCACGCCCGCGTGCATATTGCACAGCTGCGTGTGGATGAAGGTGTCAAACAGCCAGTTGAGCGTTTCGTTGTCGCTCGTGAAGGCTGCGGTCACCGGGCAGTCCGCATGCAGCACATCCACGCGCACGGGTTCGGCGCCCCTGACGCGGAAGTAGCGGAAGCCGTGCCAGGTGAAGAACGGGCGGTATTCGCGCGCCTTGCCGTCCGTGATGAAAACGTCGGTCTGATAGTTCTCCCGGAAGGGGATCCCGTAGTGTTCCCTGCCGCCGAGGACTTCGGCGTAGGCGACGGTGATCTCCGTGCCCGGGGTGTCGCAGCAAAAAACGGCATAGCCGACGGTGTTTTCGCCGGCGTCGTAGAGCTTCCAGCCGTCCGCTTCTTCCACCAGCAGCTGCGGCGTCAGCGAACGGATCACGCGATCCGGCGGGCCGATCTGCAGCTGAAAATCGCTTTCGGGCGCGGGGATCTCCCGGCTCGGGCGGAACGCGGCGGCGTCTGCGGGCAGCAGGCGGTAATCCTGCCGTTCGCCGTCGTAGAGATTATTGAAGGTGACAAATCCGGGATGCACCGTTGTCTGCGCATCCGAAACCAGCGTCTCGCCGCCGAGCTCCAGCCGGTAGCAGAGCTTCGGCGTGCCGTAGGCGACGGGGCCCTCGGCGGTGCGTTCTTTCTGATTATAATACCCGTTGCCGACCAGCACGCAAAGGGCGTTTTCCCCCGGCGCAAGATACGGCGTCAGGTCGTATTGCATCACATAAATGCGAAAGCCCAGCGAATCAAACAGCGGATAGCCCAGCTTGCTCAGATCGCGTGCCTCGTAGTTGGAGGCGTTGGGCACCAGCCGGTCCTCGCTGACTTTTTTGCCGTTGAGATACAGCTCGAAAAAGCCGAGACCGCAGATCGTGATCTGCGCCGGCTCCGTGCCTGCGGCATGGAATTTCCGCATAAACAGCGGCGCGTCGCTGCCCGCCGGGTCGTCGATCCACCGGGCGGCGCCGAACATGGTTTCGTGTGTCATAAGGACGCCTCACTTTCCAGGCCGCGCAGGGCGGCGCTCATTTGCTCCCATTGCTCCATTTCTTCCAGCTGGGCGGCCGTAAAGGCCTCCAGTTCTTCTGTCAATTCAAGTACGCGGGTGTAATCGGCGGCGACCTCCGGCGTGGAAAGCGCGGCGTTGCAGCGCGCGATTTCACCGTCGAGCCGGTCGATTTCGGCTTCCGCACGGCGGATCTTTCCCTGCAGGCGGCGGATCTCGCTTTCCCGCTCCTTGCGCAGCTTATAGGCGTTGACCCGCTGCACGGTTTTCTGCGGTTTCTCCTTTGCCTGCGCAAGCGCGAGCGCCGCATAGTCATTGTAATCGCCGTCGAATTTTACGAAGCCCTCCGGCTGCATGCGATAGATGCGCGTGGCGAGCTTGTTGATGAAATAGCGGTCGTGCGAAACGGCGAGGATCGTGCCCTCAAAGTCGCAGAGCGCGGCCTCCAGCACCTCGCGGGAGGGGATGTCCAGATGGTTGGTCGGCTCGTCGAGCAGCAGCACGTTCGCGCCGGAGAGCATCAGCTTGAGCAGGCAGAGCTTTGCCTTTTCGCCGCCGCTGAGATGGTCCACATTCTTAAAGACGTCGTCCCCGCGGAAGAGGAAGAGCGCCAGATATTTGCGCACGGTCGTTTCATTGAAGCTGCGGTGCTCGTCCCAGATTTCATCGATCACGGTCTTGCCGCCGCGCAGGGATTCCAGACTCTGGTCGAAATAGCCGATGCGCACATTCGCGCCGAAGGTGAAGCTGCCGCTGTCTGCCGGGACCGCGCGCGTCAGGATGCGCAGCAGCGTCGTCTTGCCGCAGCCGTTCGGGCCGAGCAGAAACACCCGGTCGTTTTTATAGATTTCCATCTCGCCGTTTTCAAACAGCTTCTTTTCGCCGAAGGATTTCGACAGGCCGCGCACGGTGAGCACGTCGTTGCCCGTTTCGCAGGCGGGGGTGAATTTCATGCGCATCGCGGCCAGCGACGGCTCCGGCACGATCAGCTCCGCCTTTTTTCTCTCGAGCATTTTTCGCTTGCTCTCGGCGGTGATGAAGTTCCGTTCTCTCGCAAAGGAACGCTGCTGCTCGATGATGCCCTCGATGCGTTTGATTTCCGCGAGCTGATTCTCATACAGGCGGCGTTCGCTCTCCAGCCGCGCCTCCTTCTGCTGCAGATAGGCGGAATAATTGCCCTTGCAGCTGTAGCAGCGCCCGTGCGCGAGCTCGACGGTCTTGTTGGTGATGCGGTCGAGAAAATAGCGGTCATGGGAGATGACGAGCACCGTGCCGCGATAGGCGGCAAGAAAGCCCTCCAGCCATTCCGTTCCGGCAATGTCCAGATGGTTCGTCGGCTCGTCGAGCAGGATCAGATCCGCGCCGCTGAGCAGGAGCTTGCACATGCTCAGCTTCGAACGCTGCCCGCCGCTGAGCTTGTCGCAGGTCTGCGAAAATTCCTGCTCCGTGAAGCCGAGACCGCGCAGCGCCGCCGACGTGCGGCTCTGGTAGGTCAGCCCGCCGTCCGCCTGAAATTGCTCGGTCAGGCTGCTCTGCCGTTCGATCAGCGCCGGATCGCCGGGATGCGCCTCGAGCTGCGCAGCCAGACGCGCGAGCGTGAGCTCCGCTTCAATCAGCGGCGCGAAGACGGTCAGCGCCTCGTCATAGACCGTGCGGCGCGAGCCCCGGCACGCATGCTGCTCCAGATAGCCGACCCGCGTCAGCTTGGAGATGTAAACGCCGCCCTCCGCCGGCTCGAGTTCGCCGGTCAGCACGCGGAACAGGCTGGTCTTGCCCGTGCCGTTTGCGCCGATCAGACCGACCGCGTCCCCCTCGTTGACGTCAAAGGAGACGTTTTCAAACAGCAGTTTTCCCGCAAATTCGATTTTCAGATTTTGAATACTGACAATGGACATGAGCTTGCTTCCTGTTTCAGATTCTGGTTTCGAGCAGGGTCATTGCGCCCGTGAGATGATATGCGCCCGCGTCGGCGGGGAGGAAGACGCTCGCGCCTTTTTGCAGCGCCAGCGTTTCGCCGCAGCAGGTCAGACTGCCGCCGCCCTCCATCACCAGCAGGGAGACAAAGGAATCCGCGCCGGCTTCGTCGCTGTATTCGTCCGCCGTCTGCACATGCCAGACCCGGAACAGCGGGCAGTCCGCAAGCAAGGTCTTGCCTTCTTTGTAAAGGCCTTCACCTTTACAGAAGGAGGGCTGCACAAAGGGCGTGCGTCTGGTCACGGCAACGGCGTCGTCCACATGCAGCTCGCGCGGCTTGCCGTCGGCGCCCGTCCTGCCGTAGTCATAGATTCTGTAAGTGGTGTTGGAGCTTTCCTGCACCTCTGCAAGCAGGATGCCCTTGCAGATTGCGTGGAGCGTGCCGGATTCGATGAAGAAGAAATCGCCCGGTCTGACCGGCACGCGCTGTACCAGATCGGTCAGCGTATTTTCCGCGATCGCTTTGCGGAATGCCGCCTCGCTGATATCCTCGCGGAAGCCGAGCAGAAGCGACGCGCCGGGATCGCAGTCGATGATATACCAGCATTCGGTCTTGCTCTGGCCGCGGCCGGTGCGGCGGCAGTAGTCCGCCGTGGGATGCACCTGCACGGAGAGATCGTCGCGCGCGTCAATGAATTTGATCAGAATGGGGAAATCAGCAAACGCGTCGGCGCGGGTCCCGCAGAATCCGGGCGCCGCTTTGAGCGCTTCGGGCAGCGGCAGGCCGGCAAAGGGGCCGTTGACGACCGTGGACGCCCCGGCCGGGTGGCATGAGAGCATCCAGCCTTCGGCAGCGTTGGCTTTTTCGGTTTTGACGCCGAATGTGTCAATCAGTTTTCGTCCGCCCCAGATCGTTTCGGAAACATAGGGCGCGAGCAGCATCGGATAGGGCTTCATAATCTGACCTCCGGGAATGGATCGGCCGGCGTGCGGCCGGTTTTCTTTGAGTCCTTGTATTATTCTAGCATATTTGTCCCATAATTGCTATAGAATATTTATAGGGGGATGAACGACATGAAACGAACACTGCCGAATCGCATACGCCGCCGCAAAGAAACGGCGAAAACGCAGCAGGAGGCGGCCGCGCTGCTCGCGCAGATGCGGGAAACCGCCCGCAGGCTCGAGAACGCCTATGCCCGCTTCGAATATGAGCAGAATGAGCAGCTGCTGGACGCCGTGATCTATGAGATTCAGTCGCTGCGCGCGCTGTACCGCTATCTGTTCAGCCGTGCGCGCACGCTGGGCATTGAATGCGGCAAGGTGCAGATTTTTCGGGTGGAGGGGGTCTGAAAATGCACGGAGTCTGCGTCGCTGCCGCCGTGGTCTTCGCAGCCGTTGTCGCCGGCTGGGTCCTGTTTCATGCGCACGGCATGCGCAGCTGGCTGCTGTCGGCGCTGCAGGGCGTCGCCGCGCTGTTTGCGGTGAACCTGATCGGGCTGGTCAGCGGCGTCACAATCGCGCTCAACGGCTGTTCGCTCGGCACCGCGGCCTTGCTCGGGATGCCCGGCGTGATCGGCACGCTGCTGCTGCAGTTCCTGTTAAGATGACGGCCCGGATCCTCCGGCAAAACAGAGGATCCGAGCCTGCTTTTTTTCAGAATTCGAGGTCGGCGCACACGGCGTAATGATCGGAATAGAATGCGCCGTCAAAGGTTTTGTTGATGGTCCGGAATTTCAGCGGCCGGACGGCGGCACGGTCCACGAAAATGAAATCGATGATTTCCTGAATGCGATCGGGTTCAAAGCCGTGGAAGGTGAAGCAGTCGTCGGTTTCCGGCGCGAGCATGCGCGCGTCGCCCATGTTGGCGCTGACCATGGTTTCATAGCAGTCGGAGCCCTGCGGCACGTTGAAATCGCCGGTGCAAACGACGGGCAGGCCGCTGAATTCCGCGGCCTTCTGCTGCAGCATCTTTGCGCCGTTGACCTGCGCAAGGCGGCTGACATGGTCGAGATGCGTGTTGATATGGACATACTGCTTGCCGGTGGCGATCTCCTCGAGCAGCGCCCAGGTGGCGATGCGGGTGCAGGCCGTTTCCCAGCTGCGGGAGGGACGGTCGGGTGTTTCGGAGATCCAGAAGGTTTCGTTTTTCAGCGCGCGCAGGCGGTCTTTGCGGAAGAAAACGGCGGAGAATTCGCCGTCCTCCTTGCCGTCCTCGCGGCCGACGCCGACGTCGTCATAGTCCGGCAGATTGGCGCGCAGCGCGTTCATCCAGCCGATATGCGCCTCCTGCACGCCGAAGGAATCCGGCTGATACTCGTTGATCACGCGGCAGACGAGCGGCACGCGGTTTTCCCACCGGCGTTCGTCCCTGCCGGCGCAGAGCAGATTGAATGAAATGATACGGAACATATTATAAAGTCTCCTCTTTATGGATTCCCCAGCGTCAGCGTCACGATCAGCGGATGATGATCGGAGGGGTAGATGCCCTGATATTTCGTCTGATCCACCGTGTAGCTCGCCACGGCGGTGCAAAGATCGTTGACAAAGCAGAAATCGATGGGCCTGACGCGCATCTGCTCCGTCAGCGCGGAATAGCCGTGAAACGTGCCGGCGTCCATGGTTTCGGCCGCGAGGTATTTGCAGTCCCGCATGCCGCTCTCCAGAATGCGCTGATACATCACGGAGCCTTCCTCATCGTTGAGATCGCCCGTGAAAACGAAGGGCAGCGCCGCGCAAAGGGCGGCGGCCTTCTGCGTGATCAGCGCCACGGATTCCAGCCGCGCAGCCGCGCCGATATGGTCGAAGTGCGCGTTGAAATTCACATAAGTAAAGCCGGTGTCCTTCTCGCGCAGCACGGCGTAAGTGCATACGCGATTATAAGCGGCGTCCCAGCCCTTGGAAACGGTCTCCGGTGTTTCAGAGAGCCAGAAGGTGCCGCTGTCGATCAGATCAAATTTCTCTTTCAGATAAAAAACGGGACTGGCCTCGCCGGTATTGTCCTTGTCGCGGCCGAGACCGACGCTGTCATATTCCGGCAGCGCTTCCCGCAGCGCCTGATAGAGAAAAACGCTGCATTCCTGCGCGCCGAAGGAATCCGGCTGCCACGCGCGGATGTTTTCCGCGAGCAGCCGGACCCGGTTGGCCGGTGCGTATTTGCCCACGCCCGAGACCTTGAGATTGTAGGACATCACGGTGAAGGTCCGGGTCGTTGCCGGCGTGACCGGCTGCGCCGGATTGACAGGCGTCACCGCTGCAGGCGTGTGGAACAGCAGCACCAGCGCCGTGAGCGCCGCAAAGGCTTTGGACCAGAGGGATGCAAGCATCTCAGTTCGCCTCCGTTTCGTAATCCTGCAGGATCATCGTGGCCGCGATCGGGTGGTGGTCGGAGGGATAAATCCCGTCATAGCAGGAAAGATCCGTCACATAGCGCTCCGCTTCCACCAGAAACGCGGGATTGGTGAAGATGAAATCGATGATCTCGTTTTCGACGCTGCCGTAGTTGTGATAGGTGGAGGCGTCGGCGTTTTCGCGCTCGGCTGCGGTCACCCGCACGTTTTCAAAGCCGATGCTCAGGAAGCGCGCGGCCTCCTCGGTGCCTTCGCGCAGGTTCAGATCACCCGTCAGAATGACCGGCAGATCGGGGCAGACGGCGGCAATCTTTTCGGAGATGACCGCGGCGGCCTCCATGCGGGCATAGTAGCCGCGGTGATCCAGATGCGTGTTGAAATGGGCATAGGTGAAGCCCGTGGCTTTATCCCGCAGCACGGCGTAGGTGCACACGCGGTTGAACTGCGCGTCCGGGAAGCGGGAGGGGATCGACGGGGTCAGCGTGAGCCAGAAGGTGCCGCTGTCCACCAGATCGAACTTGTCTTTCAGGTAATACACGGGGGACGCCTCGCCGAAGAAGAGGTAGCGCGGCGCGCCGACGTGGGCATAGGCCGGCGCTGCGTCTTCCAGCAGGTCGAACCATTCCGCCGTGCATTCCTGCGCGCCGAAGGAATCCGGCGCATAGCGGGCGATATCCTGCGCCACCAGCGGCGCGCGGGCGGCAGGCGCCTGCTCGTCGCTGCCGGTGCAGCGCAGATTGTAGCTCATCACAGTCACTTCCTGCTGCACGCCGGGCGTGCCGGCCGGCTCGCGGGTGAGCGGCGTGACGTTGGAGGGGACATAAACGACGGAAAGCAGCGCCGTGACGGCGGAAAGGATCGCGATGATGATCTTGTCAAACATCGTCAGCCCTCCTTCGCAAGCGCGGCGGCCAGCGACGCGGCGTCGACCTGCGCCATGGCGGGGCAGGCGGCCAGCGTGTCGGCGACTTCCCGCAGCATTTTTTCGATCCCGCCGGGCTGATCGCTTTCGGCGTTGAGCACCAGGATCGGATCATGCACGCTCATGCGCAGCAGGAACCAGCCTTGCCCGGCCGCGGAGTTGATGCGGATGCCTTCATGATTGTCCGCGGCGGGCGTCCAGCCCGGATGCGTCTGCGCGGCGGCGGTCAGATGCGCGATCACGGCTTCGCCGACCGGGCGGAACTCTGTTTGCGTGATGCGGAAGCGCAGCTCGGTTTCCTCCGCCGGCTCTGCCAGCCCGTCGATCAGGCTTTCGAGCGTTTTGCCCTGCTTTGCCAGCGACGCCGCTTCGATGATCAGCCGCGTGATCAGATATGCGCCGTCGTCCAGATAGTAATTGTCTGCAAAGGCGGCGTGACCGGAGGTTTCCATGGCGAGCGGGCAGGGGATGCCGGCTTCGCACAGCTCGATCTGCTTGTTGATGACGTTGCGGTAGCCGCGGCGGAAGCGCAGATGCTTGCCGCCCTTTTCTTCGATAAACGCCGCCAGCCCGTCGGAGGTGACGCTGTCGGTCACGATGACGCCGCCGGGGCAGTCCCGCAGCGCGACGGCGGCTGCGAGCGCGACCAGACGGTTGCGGTTGATTTCAAATCCGCCCTTGCCGACCAGCGCGGCGCGGTCGACGTCCGTGTCAAAGATCACGCCGAAATCCGCGTCGGCCGCTGCCGTGGCGGCGGAAACGCAGTGCATGGCTTCCGCGTTCTCCGGGTTCGGCGCGTGGTGGGGAAAGTTGCCGTCCGGCTCCAGATACAGGCTGCCGGAAACGTCCGCGCCGAGCGGGCGGAGCACCTGCTTTGCATAGAAGCCGCCCACGCCGTTGCCGGCGTCCACAACGATGCGCAGCCCGGCCAGCGGGTGCGCGCGGTCCGCGGCGTTGACGCCGTTGATAATTTGCTCTTTCAGGATGGTTGCATAGCGGTCGATGAAGTCGCCGCATACACAGGCTTCGGGGTCGCCGGCCTGCGGCGCGGGCATGGCTGCGGCCGCCTCCAGCAGCGCCGCGATGTCGCTGCCCTCCAGACCGCCGCGCGGCGTAAAGAATTTCAGTCCGTTGCGGTCTTTCGGATGGTGGCTGGCCGTGATCTGGATCGCGCCGTCCAGCTCCGCCTCCAGTGTGGAAAGAAACATGGCGGGCGTGGAGCAAAGGCCGAGATCCACGGCTGCAACGTCTTTGGCGACCAACGCCGAGAGGACGGCGCGCTTGATGCGTTCGGCAGACAGACGGCTGTCGTGGCCGACGCTGATGCGCAGGGGTCGGCGGCTGCTGCGCGCCGCAAGCCAGTCCGCAAAGGCGCAGGCGGTACGCATGACCATTTCATCGCTCATATAGAGCGGATCCTGCGGATCGCCGATGGCAATGCCGCGAATGTCGCTGCCGCTTTTGAATTGACGGTAGTCCATGAACAGCGCTCCTTTCAAAAGATGGTTTTGGCAAAGTAATCGTCCGAAACGGCGAGCAGGAAACGAAACGTCGGCGCAAGCTGCCGGAAGCAGCCGCGCAGGATGCCGATGATCGTTTCATCCGCCAGATCCTCCAACCGGGAGGATTCGTAAATAAAACCGAAGTCTTTGCAGTTGTACAGCGCCTCCAGCCCCGTCGGACAGCCGGGCTGCGGGCGTTTGTAGCGTTCGCCGTAAGGCACGGCCCCGCTTGCGAGCGCATCCCGCACCGCTGCGCGAAAATCCGCTTCCCGCGCGCAGATATGTGCGCGGAAGGTCTGCATCAGACCCGGCGCGTGGCCGTAAAGCCCCACGCCCATGGAATAGCCGTTCGGCGAGACCTCAAACCAGAAGGCGGGATAGTTTTCCCATTCGTGCTTTGGCCGCATGAACATGATCCACATGTGTTCGCGGTAAAGAGACTGGTCTTTTGTAAAGCGCGTGTCGCGCCGGATGCGGGAGACCATTTTCGTCGGAATCGTGCACATCAGCGGGTCAAGCGAAAGCAATTCTCCGCCGAGGATGCCGGCCAGCTGCCGCATCGGCACGGTGACGCCCTGCTTGAGCGCCTCCTTGTGTTCTTCATAAAACGCGCGGGAATCGCGAAAGCGGTTTTCCGCCAGCAGGAACAGCGCGTCCCGCGTGATGCCGTCATAGTCTGCCATTACGGAATCAGCCCCTTTTCCAGCAAAGATTGCGCCGCCATGAGGATCGCGGTTTTGGCGCAGGGATAGTTGAGACCGCCCTGCATCCAGACGGCGTAGGGTTCGCGCAGCGGCGCGTCGGCGGACAGCTCAATGGAGGAGCCGAGGATGAACGCGCCGGCGGCCATGATGACCTTGCTGTCGTAGCCGGGCATATCCCAGGGCTCCGGCGTAACGAACGCGTCCACCGGCGAGCCGGACTGAATGCCCCGGCAGAAAGCGATCAGCCGCTCCGGCGTTTCCAGGCAGAGCGTCTGGATAATATCGTGCCGCGTCTCGTCGCTGCGCGGGGAGACGGAAAAGCCGAAGGATTCAAACAGCGCGGCGGCAAAGACCATTGCCTTGAGCGCCTCGCCTGTGACCTGCGGCGCATGGAACGCGCCCATAAAAAGATTGCGGCTCTCCCCGAGCGTGCAGCCGACCTCGCGGCCGAGGCCGGGCGTTGAGGCGCGGTAGCTGCAGAGCTCCACCAGATCGGCGCGCCCCGCGATATAGCCGCCCGTGCGGGCAATGCCGCCGCCCGCATTTTTGATCAGGGAACCGGCCATCAGATCGGCGCCCGCAGCCGTCGGCTCTGTCAGCTCCGTGAATTCGCCGTAGCAGTTGTCGACCATGACAACGGCGTCGCTTTCCGCATGCACCAGCGAAGCGACCTGTGCGATCTCCGCCACGGAAAGGCTTGGACGCAGGCTGTAGCCCCTGGAGCGCTGCAGATAAACCATGCGCGGGGCGAACGCCTTCAATGCATCGCGGATCGCCGGAAGATCCGGCTTGCCTTCCGGCGTGAGCTCCACCTGGCGGTACTGCACGCCGAAGTCTTTCAGCGAGCCCATCCCTTCGCCGGTCAGTCCGATGACGCTGTGGATCGTGTCATAGGGCGTGCCGGTCACGCAGAGCATTGTGTCGCCCGGGCGCAGCACGCCGAAGAGCGCAACGGCCAGCGTGTGGGTGCCGCAGGTGAAAGTGTGGCGCACGAGCGCGTCCTCGGCGCCGAACGCGGCGGCATAGATGCGGTCGAGCTTGTCCCGTCCGCGGTCGCCGTAGCCGTAGCCGGTGGAGCCGGCAAAATCCGCCTCGCTCACCTTGGCGTCGATGAAGGCCTTGAGCATTTTCTGCTGATTGTATTCGGTGATCTCGTCAATCTGCGCAAATTGCGCGGACGCCTTTTGCTGCGCCGCGGCGGCGGCAGCCTCGAGCTTCGGATCAAACTGAAAAATCGAAGGTTCCATGGTTGTTCCCTTTATTTATCTTTTGTAAATTCTGTGCAGCGCGCGGAAATACGGCAGGTCGGCGCGCAGCAGCTGCTCTTTGGTGATGCGGTAGCGCCAGTTGCCCTCCGCCACGCCGGGGGTGTTGATGCGCGTGTCGGAGCCGTACATCAGGAAATCCTGCACCGGAATGATCGCGAGCTTTGCTGGGCTGGCAAAGACGGCGCGCAGCAGCAGGGGCGTAGCGCCGCCCCAGTCGCCGCCGGGGAAGCCGCAGTAATCCAGCGCGCGGCGGCGGACCGCCTCGTCGCTTTCCCAAAGGAAGCCGAACAGCGTGTTGTTGTCGTGCGTGCCGGAATAGCAGATGCAGTTCGGAATGTGATTGTGGGGCAGATGCAGGCTGTCGCCGTCGTCAAGGAAGGCAAACTGGAACACCCGCATGCCGGGAAAGCCGCTTTCCTCCACGAGCGCGCGGACTTCGTCGGTGATGTCGCCCAGATCCTCCGCGATGATGAGCTTGTCTTCATGGCCTTTCTTGATTGCGTTGACCAGCGCCATGCCGGGACCCTTGCGCCACTGCCCGTTGCGGGCGGTGGTTTCGGCGGCGTCCACGGCCCAGTAAGCCTCTACGGCGCGGAAATGGTCGATGCGCACGCCGTCAAACAGCGTGAGCGCGTGATCCATGCGCGCGCGCCACCAGGCATAATCGTCTTTGGCCATGGCTTCCCAGTTGTAAAGCGGATTGCCCCAGAGCTGGCCGTCCGCCGCGAAGTAATCCGGCGGCACGCCCGCAACGCTGGTCGGCCGTCCGTCCGGACCGATGTCAAACAGACCCGGATCCTCCCAGACGTCGCAGCTGTCGTCCGAAACATAAAACGGCAGATCGCCGATGATGCGGATGCCCTTGCCGTTGGCGTAGGCCTTGACCTTCGCCCATTGGGTGAAGAACGCATACTGAATGAACTGCCAGGTCTGCAGCGTTTCAACATCCATGATTTCCTGCGTCGTCCACGCCTGCCAGGGCGCTTCGCCGTTCTGCGCGCGCAGCGTCATAAAGCGGCAGAAGCTGTCGATGTGCGGATGGGATGCGAGAAAGGCGTCGATTTCGGCGCGATCCTTCACACGGGCGCTCGCCTTCGCAAGCAGCGCAAAACGCTCCGCGTGCAGGCGGTCGTATTCCGCCGCGTAGGGCGTTTTCTGCCGTGCGCCGTCCAGCTCCGCGCGGGTCAGCAGCCCCTGCGCAAACAGCGTTTCGGGATCCACGAAAAAGGGGTTCCCGCCGAATGCGGAATAGGATTTATAGGGGGAATTGTAGCTGTCCGTGACGGTGAAGGGCAGTACCTGCCAGACCGAAAACCCGACGTCCTTGAGGAAATCGATGAATTCAAAGGCCGGTTTGCCGAAATTGCCGATGGAGTAATCGCCGTAAAGCGAGGAGATATGCATGAGCATGCCGCTTTGTCTTCGTTTCATAAAATGCCCCTTTGTCTGCAATATAAAAACAATATAGCACACTTGCCGCCGAAAATAAAGCGCTTTTGAAAAAAACTTGCTTTTTATAATGGAAAATATTATAATCATTACTGTAATCTCTGGCCGCATACGCCGAAGGAGGAATCCGGATGCTCTGGCAGACGCCATTTGAATCCATGCAGCTGACCCATGTGCTCTGGGACTGGAACGGCACGCTGCTCGACGACGTCGCAGCGTCGCTCGCGAGCGTCAACGATATGCTTGCGCGGCGCGGGATGCCGCCGATCGGTCTGCCGCGTTACAAAGCCTGCATCTGTGTGCCGATCCGCGGATTCTATGCGCAGGTGTTCGATCTGGAGCACGAGGATTATGATGCGATCCTCGCGGAATACAACGCGGGTTATCTGCTGCATCTGCGCGATTGCGGACTGGCAGCCGGCGCTTTGGAGGCGCTGGATGCGTTCGCGGCGGGCGGCGTGCGGCAGGCAATCGTTTCCTCCTCTCACCGTGACCAGCTGCTGGAAAATGCGGCGCGGTACGGCGTGGCGGACCGCTTTGACGCCCTGCTCGGCGCCGCCGATTATCAGGCGGATTCCAAAATCGAGCGTGCAGCCGCCTATCTTGCTGCCGCGGGCGCGGATCCCGCGCAGGTGCTGGTGATCGGCGATCTGGCGCACGATGCGGAGATGGCGCGCAGCCTCGGCGCACGCTGCGTGCTGCTCACGGCAGGCCATGAACAGCCGGAGCGTCTGCGGGCGGCGGGCGTGCCGCTGATCGATTCGCTGTTTGCGCTTGTTTCGCATGAATAAAACAGACGCCCCGCGCAGTTCCGGAAAACCGCACAGGGCGCTGATGAACGTCTCTATTGATTTGCGGCGGCGATGACCTTTTCGGCAACGGCGCGCAGCTGGTCCAATGATTCCAGCGCGCCGATCTCCTGCCGCAGGCTTGCCGCGCCGCGCATGCCCTTGACATACCAGGCTGCGTGCTTGCGGGCCTCCCGCATGCCGACGTAGTCGCCTTTATCTTCACAGAGCGCGGAGATGTGCCGCAGCATGATCTCCATGCGCGTTTCCACCGGCGGGGGCGGCAGCACGGCGCCGCTTGCAAAGAATTCGTTGAGCTGCGCGAAGATCCACGGCGCGCCGAGCGCCCCGCGCCCGACCATCAGATGGTCGCAGCCGGTTTCCGCCAGCATCTGCGCCGCCGAAGCGCAGTCCGTGATATCGCCGTTGCCGATCACCGGGATCGATACCGCTTCTTTTACGGCGCGGATCGCCGCGCGGTCCACGGGCGGGGCATACATCTGCCGGCGGGTGCGGCCGTGCACCGTGAGGGCTGCCGCGCCGGCGGATTCCAGTTTTCTGGCCAGATCAACGGCGTTGACGCTCGCTTCGTCCCAGCCGATGCGGATTTTGCATGTCACGGGCAGATCAATCGCCTTTGCGCATGCTTCCGTGATGCGCGCGGCAAGATCCGGATCCTTCAGCAGCGCGGCGCCGCCGCCGTGCCCGGCCACCTTCGGCGCGGGACAGCCCATATTGAGATCGACGGCAAAGCAGCCGGTCTCCGCGGCCTGCTTCGCGGCCAGCGCCATGGTTTCCGGATCGCAGCCGAAGATCTGCACCGCCGCCGGATGCTCCGCTTGGCCGAGCGTCATCAGGAAACCGGACTTGCGGTCGTGCATCGTCAGCCCCTTGGCGCTGACCATTTCGCTCGTCACCCAGGAGGCGCCGAATTCCAGACACAGCGCGCGGAAGGCGCGATCGGTCACGCCCGCCATCGGTGCGAGCGCCGCAGCTCCGTTCAGTTGTTGATTGCCGATGCGCATGGTCCAGCCTCCGTTTCTTTGGATTATATTAACACGAACTCAATTATAATGCAAGTTTCAAACTGCGAATCTTGCAATGAATCGATAAAAGTGATAGAATGACCTTGAAAAGAGTACCCTTGCAGGAAAAAATAAAGAGCATAGGAGATAATAATGGTTCGAGAAATGATGTCTTTTTTGAAATCAAAAAAATTGTTGGCATTGATGACATGCGTAATAATTGTCTTGTCCTATGGGTTTTATGCTACGCACTATACAGTGCATATTGATCAGCTTGTTTCTGAATACTACAATGGAACGGTGATGATCGGCGCAGGACGCTGGGCGGCACCGATGATTCATTGGTTGACAAACTGGATGAATTTTTCTCCGTTCTGGCACACAGGAATCATGGCGATTTTGCTTTTCTTTGCGTCGATTGTATGGTTGATGTTGATGATGAAAGCATCCAAGAATCAATTACCTGACCTTGCGTTGATAGGGTTCAGCGTGGTGTTTGTTTCCTATCCGGTGATTGAAGCACAGTTGACATATCCAATTCTAAATATTGCGCTTGCATACGGTTTGGTGCCGTTATCGCTTATCCTTGTTCTGGAGGGAATTGATGATTCTTTTCAGATTAAAAAGCTTGTTTGTGCGGGGTTGCTTCTTCTTCCAGCTGTCGATATGTATGAATCTTTTGCGGCTGTCTACCTGGTGGGATTGTTAGTGGTTGTTATTCTGAAATATTTTTATAATAAATCATTTATTCATAGTTTTAAAAATATTTTTCTCTATATGTGCAAAGCGGTTGCAGTATTGGCAGCTGTTGTTGCATTTGATCTTTTGATTTCCAAGTTGGTTTGTTTGGTTTTTTGCGGAACAACTGAGTTCTGGTATGCGAACAATACGGCAATCATCTGGCTTGATGTCGGCTTGATTGACAATGCGGTATGGTTGTGCCGTACGCTTCTGGCATCCTTTGCTATCGGTGGTGGATATTCGCATTTAGTGTTTCAAGTATGCGGTATACTGTTGTTTCTGTATTTTCTTGTTAGATCGATTTCAGAAAAAACGATTCTCCCGTTGCTTTTGTTTTTCGGAATAATAATAGCAATCTTTTCTTTGTCTTTTGTTGTTGGATATGCATTTGAACCGACACAGAATCAAACACTAGCGATTTTTGTGGCATTTACGATTATGTTTATAATTGCACGGTTGCCTAATAAAAGGTGTCTGCAGGTTGGCGCAATGATCATCGTAATAATCGTTGTGTTGAATCAATCGAAAACGATCAATAATTATGCAGTTGCCAACTACGAAAGATATACATATGAAACAGAATTACTTGAGGATATCGGAGAAGACCTATTACTCAATGGAATTGAGAAAAAACCGGTCGCTTTTTATACAGAGAATTATGAATTGCCAGAAGTTTTGTCGACACCGAGAGACGAGGAAAGCCTAGTTTTAAATGGTTATCAAAAGTTGTTGTGTTTGATTTATGATCGTATTTTGCCGAAGAACTATTTTGTTCGTCTGTCCGGTTGGTATGGAGATAAATCGATATCTTCGACGCAAGATATTATAGAAAGAAACGCGAGTAACATGACTGCGTATCATTCTTTTTTAAAATGGGCAGATTCAGCAGAAAACTTTTACCCGAATATTTACAGGATGATGGCACGGCTAGGGTATAACTATAAAGCACCAACGCCTGAAGGAAGAGCAGAAGCGGAAGCTTTGTTACTTGAAAATGATGACTCGGTGCGTTATGTGATTCAAGAAACGGATTCAATTATCATAGTTCAACTGATGACAGTGAAACAGTATTCTGAATTGGACTGATGCGCGCTTTCTTTGCCGCGAAGAAAAAGTCAAACGAGCCAGTTGAGTTTATTTGAGGAATCAAGAAATGAAAGGTTTAATTACGGGATCCCGCAACAGACGCTCTAGTGTTGATTTGCTGCGGATCATTGCAATGCTTTTGATTTGCGCATCTCACTGTGTACAGACGACGGAACAGTTTTTGGACTTTCAAGCGCCGACTACAGATTGGAAAATGCTCCTGCTGCGTTTCCTTCGCTTTGGAGGAACCATGGGAAACATTCTGTTTGTGGTTTCTTCTGCCTATTTTTTGCAGGGCAGACCAACATCAAAGAAAAAAGCAATCAACATTTTGCTGGATTCGCAGTTCATTTCCATTGGTATTTTTTTAGGTTTTATCGTGGCAGCGACTGTTGCCCATGCTAAATTTCATTTCTCGTTTTCCGAAGCAATGCAAAGCATTTTTCCAGACTTATACGAGGCGGTATGGTTTGTTCCTTGTTATGTTATCTTTTACTTGATTCATCCTGCGCTGGATCTTGTTATCGAGAATCTGACGCAGAAACAGCATGCCGAATTGGCGGCATTGGTGTTCGTGTTTTACGGCGTGTTAGGGCTTTTAAAAGTTCAACCGGCTTATTCAAGTTTATTGGCGTTTATTTTCATCTATTTTCTGATAGCTTATGCGAAAAAATATGAATCATCCTATTTTTTGAATAGCAGAAATAATCTGATCAGTTTTTTATTCTTCGGTGCGTTGTTTATAGTAATTGTGTTGCTGAAAAATGCACTCTCACGCCGATTCGCCTTCTTTATGGAATATCCGGTGGTTGACGGAATGCTTTCCGTTATTCTGTTGCCCATGCTTGTGTCTTTATTCTTTTTGTTCCTGAAAATGGAGTTCAGGAACCGGATTGTTAGCTTTATCGCGTCGTGTTCCCTGTTTTTTTATTGTATCCATGAAAATAAAATTGTCCGTGAAGAATTGAGACCCATGTATTATCGCTTTTTGATGGAAAGATACGGTGAGGCGCACTTGCTGCTGTATGTTGTTGCTTTGATTGCTTTGGTTTTTGTTTTCGGCTTTATTGCGGCAATCATATACAAGGAAACGATTGCAAGAATCACATCTGTTTTGAGTGCCGTCGTTGAGAAATTACTGAAAGCGGGATTTGACAGATTGTATGTCCGCAGATACCCGGATGGTGATCGGGAAATATGACATGAATTATGAATGAAAGGACGGACAGCACATATGAAACTTCTGGTGCTTGACGGCAACAGCATCGTCAACCGTGCGTTCTACGGCATCAAGCTGCTGACCACGAAGGACGGCAAGCAGTTTACGAATGCGATTTACGGGTTTTTGAATATTCTGCTCCGGCTGAAGGAGGAAACGCAGCCGGACGCCGTGGCGATCGCCTTCGACGTGAAGGTGCCGACCTTCCGGCATGAATTGTATGCAGGCTACAAGGCCAACCGCAAGGGGATGCCCACGGAGCTCGCGCAGCAGATGCAGCCGCTGAAAACGCTGCTCTCCGCGCTGGGCTACCGGCTGCTCGAAGCCCCCGGCTGGGAGGCCGACGATATTCTCGGCACGCTCGCTGCGCATTGCGGCGCGGCGGACGCCTGCTATATCGCCACGGGCGACCGCGACTCTCTGCAGCTCGTGCGGGAGAATGTACAGGTGCTGCTCGCCTCGACGAAAATGGGGCGGCCGCAGACCGTGCGCTATGATGCGGCGCGGATCGAAGAAGAATACCTTGTGCCGCGGCCGGAGCTGCTCATCGACGTCAAAGCCCTGCAGGGAGACGCCTCCGACTGCATTCCGGGCGTTGCCGGCATCGGCGAAAAGACGGCACGGGAGCTGGTGAGCAAATACGGCTCGATCGACGATATCTATGCGAACCTGGAAACGATCGATATCAAAAAAGGTGTGCACGACAAGCTGGTCAACGATAAAGAAATGGCCTATCTCAGCAGGACCCTCGGCACAATCCGCACCGACGCGCCGGTGGACTGCGATTACGCGGCCTATGTCCCCGCCGCCCCCGACGCGCATGCGGTCACGACGCTGCTCACTTCCCTCGAGATGTTCAAAATGATCGAGCGGCTGGAGCTGCCCGTGCCCGCGCAGCCGGCGGAAGCCGCGCCGCAGGAGCAAACGGTCAACGCCGCGCCGTTCCCGCAGGAGGATCTGAAACTCCTTTACAACCGGCTGCGCAAAGAGGGGAAAGCGCTGTTTCTCTTCGACGCCGAAAGCGGGGTGTTCCGCTTCCCGACGCCGCAGGGCGTGGCCGCCGTGGAGCCGGCGCATCCGGACTATGTGGCGTTCTGTACGGAATTCCTGTCCGACGCGGCCATTGAAAAATACACCTACAACTGCAAGGCGATTTATAAATTCTTTTACCAGTACCGGACGGATATCGACGTGCGCGCCGTGCGCGGCGATACGATGCTGTCCGCCTATGTGCTGAATCCCTCGGCGGGGGATTACAGCCTGCGCCGCGTGACGGAGGAATACGGCGGCCTGACGATGCAGGCGGAGGATCCGGATCTCTGCACCGCGTATCTGCCCGCAGTCGTGCAGGCGCAGGCGGACGCCGTCGAAGCCAACGGGCAGACGGCCCTGCTTGCCGAAATCGAGCTGCCGCTCGCGCAGGTGCTCGCTTCGATGGAGCGGGAGGGCTTCCTCGTGGACGCCGGCGGCATCGAGGCCTTCGGGCGGGAGATGCAGACGCGCATCGACGCGCTCGTCGCTTCGATCTATGCGCAGGTCGGCTATGAATTCAATCTCAATTCGCCCAAGCAGCTCGGCGAGGCGCTGTTTGAAAAACTGGGGCTGCCGGCAAAGAAAAAGACAAAAAGCGGCTATTCCACCAACGCCGAAGTGCTGGAAGGGCTCGCGGAAGACTATCCCGTCGTGGCGGAGATTCTGGAATACCGCACCTATGCGAAGCTGCGTTCGACCTATTGCGACGGCCTGCTCAAGGAGATTGAGGAGGACGGACGCATCCGTTCCAGCCTGAATCAGACCGAAACGCGGACCGGCCGCATCTCCTCGACCGAGCCGAATCTGCAAAATATCCCCGTGCGCTCCGAGATCGGGCGCGAAATGCGCAAATTCTTCAAGGCGGCGCCCGGTTGCGTGCTCGTGGATGCGGATTATTCGCAGATCGAGCTGCGCGTGCTGGCGGCCGTGGCGCAGGATGCGGCGATGATCGAGGCCTTTGCCAACGGCGAGGATATCCACACCATCACGGCCTCGCAGGTATTCCGCATGCCGCCCGAAATGGTCACGCCGCTGATGCGTTCACGCGCGAAGGCCGTCAATTTCGGCATCGTTTACGGGATCGGCGCGTTTTCGCTTGCCAAGGATATCGGCGTCACGCGCGCCGAAGCGGATCAGTATATCAAGGGCTATCTTGCCCATTTCAGCGGCGTGCAGCGATATATGCAGACCGTTGTGGCGCAGGCGAAACAGGACGGCTATGTCTCCACGCTCTTTGCCCGCCGGCGCTATCTGCCGGAGCTGAACGCCTCCAACGCC
The DNA here is from genome assembly GCA_017428525.1 of Clostridia bacterium. Lineage (GTDB taxonomy): Bacteria > Bacillota > Clostridia > Oscillospirales > Acutalibacteraceae > CAG-177. The sequence goes on from JAFRQQ010000004.1 coordinate 104,996, forward strand.
ATGCTGCGCGCCTTCGGCGAGCGGGTCGCCATGAATATGCCGATCCAGGGCACGGCGGCCGACATCATCAAGATCGCCATGATCCGTGTGTTTGCGGCGCTGCGCAGGGAATGCCCCGCCGCGAAGCTGATCATGCAGGTGCATGACGAACTGATCGTCGAAGCGCCGGCCGATCAGGCGGACCGTGTGGCGTCGCTGCTCAAGCGCGAGATGGAGCAGGCGGTGGCGCTGGCGGTGCCCATGCGCGCGGACGTCGGCGTCGGCGCGACCTGGTACGATGCGAAAAGCTGACGGAGTGATCAAATGAGACGTGTTGTTTTTGTCTGCACGGGCAACACCTGCCGCAGCCCGATGGCAGAAGGCATTTTCAAAAAGCTGCTGGCCGAGCGCGGCGTCACGGACGTCGAAGCGTCAAGCGCCGGGATCTTCGCCATGACGGGCGACGCCGCGACGGAGAACGCGGTTCGTGCGGCGGAGCGCTTCGGCGCGGATCTTTCCGGGCACCGGGCGCGGCGGCTGACGGAATACCTGCTGGATGAAGCGGATCTTTTCGTCTGCATGACGCGCGAGCACGCGGCGACGCTCGGCCTCTATGTGCCGCCGGAAAAGCTGACCGTGCTCGGCGACGGGATTCCCGACCCCTACGGCGGCGACCTGGAAACCTATATGATCTGCGCCAACCGCATCAAAACCGCGCTGGAGGCGCAGTGGACGCAGCTGGTCGGGGAGGCGGCGGAATGAACATCGTGCCGCTGGATCAGACGCATCTGGCACAGGCTGCCGCGCTGGAGCGGCGCTGCTTTTCCGATCCCTGGAGCGCGGCGGGGTTTGCCGCGGAGCTCGAAAGCGAACTCTCGCACGACCTGGCCGCCGTGCAGGGCGAAACGCTGCTGGGCTATCTCTGCGCGGCGGAGGACGGCGAAACGCTCTATATCTCCAATCTCGCCGTGGCGCCCGAGGCGCGGCGGCAGGGCGCGGCATCCGCGCTGCTGAACGCTGCCTGCGCCGGCGCGCTTGCGCGCGGGTGCAGAACCGCCGTGCTGGAGGTGCGCGTGAGCAACCGCCCCGCGCGGGCGCTCTATGCCGCGCACGGCTTCACGGAAGCCGGGGTGCGGCGCGGACTGTATGACGATCCGCCCGAGGACGGCGTCGTCTGCATCAAATCTTTGGATCAAGAGGACGCACTATGAAGCTTCTTGCAATTGAATCCTCCTGCGACGAAACGGCGGCCGCCGTTGTGGAGGACGGCAGACGCGTGCTGTCGAACGTCATCGCCTCGCAGGTGCAGGCGCATATGATCTACGGCGGCGTGGTGCCGGAAATCGCGTCGCGGATGCATACCGAGGCGATCTCCGGCGTTGTGGCCGAAGCCATGCAGCAGGCGGGGCTGACCTTTGCCGATCTGGACGGCATTGCGGTCACCGCCGCGCCGGGGCTGATCGGTGCGCTGCTGGTCGGCGTGAATTACGCAAAGGGACTGGCCTACGCCGCCGGTCTGCCGCTGATTCCGGTGCACCATCTGCGCGGGCACATCGCCGCGAATTATCTCTCGGATGCTGCGCCGGAGCCGCCGTTTCTGGCGCTTGTGGTCTCCGGCGGTCACAGCCATATCGTCGCCGTGCGGGACTATACGGACTATCAGGTGATCGGCCGCACGCAGGATGACGCCGCGGGCGAATGCATGGATAAAGCGGCCCGCGCGATGGGGCTGCCTTATCCGGGCGGCGTCAATCTGGACCGCGTGAGCGCTGAGGGCGACCCGTCGGCCTATGCGCTGCCGCATCCGCGCGTGGAGGGCAGGGCGTATGATTTCAGCTTTTCCGGGCTGAAGACCGCCGTGCTCAATACGATCAACAGTGCAAAACAAAAGGGGACGGAGATTTCCGTGCCGGATCTCGGCGCGGCGCTGATCGAAACCGTGGCGGATTGCCTTGTGGGCAACACGATGGCCGCCGCAGAGGCCTTCGGCTTCGACCGGATCGTGCTCGCGGGGGGCGTGTCGGCAAATTCCCGTCTGCGCCGCCGGATGTCGGCTGCCTGCGCGGAAACCGGACGCCGGCTCTGGCTGCCCCGGCTCGACCTGTGCGGCGACAATGCCGCCATGATCGGCGCGCAGGGATATTATGAAGCAAAAAGCGGTCATTTTGCAGGATTGGAGCTGAATGCATTCGCAACCATGCCGATCGGCGCGGCAAATTTCTGCGAAACAGACGCGAAATGAAATTTCTGCATTTCTCCGCTGCAAATCTTGACCTTTCAATAAATCTGTGCTATACTTCTAAAATGGGCTAAGTCGGGGTGCGCCGACCGGAACGACGGCGAAGCATACGCGTCTGCCCGAACTACATATATTATTGATTGTTTTTCTATAAAGAAAGGAGAAAACATATGGAAAAGCTGACAACGAACAAAAGCGTTCTCGACTGGATCGAGGATAAGATTGCGCTCGTCAAGCCCGACAACATCGTCTGGATCGACGGCAGCGAGGCGCAGATCGAGGCCCTGCGCGCCGAGGGCATGCGCACCGGCGAAATGATCAAGCTCAACGAAGAGCTGCTGCCGGATTGCTATCTGCACCGCACCGCGGTCAACGACGTCGCCCGCGTGGAGGCCCGCACGTTCATCTGCGCGCCGACAAAGGAAGAGGCCGGCCCGACCAACAACTGGATGGATCCCGCCGAGGCATATAAAATGCTTTATGATATTGCCCGCGACAGCTACAAGGGCAGAACCATGTATATTATTCCTTATTCTATGGGTCCTGTCGGCTCCAAGTTCTCCAAGATCGGCATCGAGCTGACCGATTCGATCTATGTTGTGCTCAATATGGCCATCATGACCCGCACGGGCAAGGCGGTGCTTGACGCGCTGGGCGACAGCAACGATTGGGTGCGCGGTCTGCACTGCAAGTGCCAGATCGATGAGGAGAAGCGCTACATCTGCCAGTTCCCGCAGGATAACACGATCATCTCCGTCAACTCCGGTTACGGCGGCAACGTGCTGCTGGGCAAGAAGTGCTTTGCGCTGCGTATCGCTTCCTATCAGGGCAAGCAGGAGGGCTGGCAGGCGGAGCATATGCTCATCCTCGGCCTGCAGCGTCCGGACGGCAAGATCCGCTATATCTGCGCGGCGTTCCCGTCTGCCTGCGGCAAGACGAATCTCGCCATGCTGATCCCGCCCGAGGGTTATTACAAGAAGGGCTACCGCGTCTGGTGCGTGGGCGACGATATCTCCTGGATCCGCAAGGGCCCGGACGGCCGCCTCTACGCGATCAACCCGGAGAACGGTTTCTTCGGCGTCGCGCCCGGCACGAACGAAAAGTCCAACCCGAACGCGCTTGCCTCCACCCGTCAGGGCACGATCTTCACGAATGTTGCCCACAATCTCGACAACAATACCGTCTGGTGGGAGGGTCTCGACAAGAATCCGCCCGAGAACGCCATGGACTGGACCGGCAAGCCCTGGAACGGCAAGACCAGCGACGTCAAGGGCGCGCATCCCAACAGCCGTTTCACCGCGCCGGCGAAGAACTGCCCGTGCATCAGCAGCGAATTTGAGAATCCGGACGGCGTGCCCATCAGCGCGTTTGTCTTCGGCGGCCGCCGCGCGAAGCTCGCGCCGCTGGTCTATCAGTCCAGAGACTGGAACCACGGCGTGTTCGTCGGCTCGATCGTCGCCTCCGAGACCACGGCCGCTGCGGCCGGCGCTGTCGGCGTCGTGCGCCGCGATCCCATGGCGATGCTGCCCTTCTGCGGCTACAACATGGGCGATTACTGGCAGCACTGGATCGACATCGGCAAGACCCTCGATCCCGAAAAAGCGCCGAAGATGTTCAACGTCAACTGGTTCCGCAAGGATGCGGACGGCAACTTCCTGTGGCCGGGCTTCGGCGACAACCTGCGCGTGCTCGACTGGATCATCGACCGCTGCGAAGGCACCGCGGACGCGGAAGAAACCGCGATCGGCTTCGTCCCCAGAAAAGAGGACATCAACCTCGAGGGCCTTGAGGGCGTCGTGAGCGACGCGCAGCTCGAGGAGATCCTCAGCGTTGACAATGCGCTGTGGAAGGACGAGGTTGCCGGCATCGAGGAATTCTACGCGAAGTTCGACCGTCTGCCGCCGGTGCTCAAGGCGGAGCTGGAGGACCTTAAGGCGAGAGTTGCCGAATAATTGAAACTATGAGAGCGTCCCGGGCCTGCAAAGTTTTGCTTTGCGGGCCCGCGTTTCGTTTTTGCGTTGTTTTGTGATCAAACTGTAAAATAACATGAAATTTTCTCTTTTTTCCTTGACAGTCGGTTTGTTCGGGGCTAAAATGAAAATGTAATTATCATTTGGGAGGAATCGCCATGAGTTTGAAACGGTTGCTTGCGCTGTTTGCGGCACTCGCGACGGTGCTTGCGCTTTCGGCCTGCCACGTGAAGAATCAGGGGGGAGAGATCCTCTCTGATGACGAGATTCTCGCCTCGCAGGAGGCGGTGGCTTCCAGCCAGGAGGCCGCGTCCATCGCGGTCGAGTCCGCCGTGGCCGTGGAAATGAACGACATCGTCAAGAAGGAGATCGGCAAGACCGAGAAGAATAAACAGGTGGTTCTGATGCGGACCAGAGATTATCTGACGGAGTATTGGGTCTTTATTATGGATCGCAAGGGAGTCTGTCAGTATACAATGAGCTACCAGTTTTATGATGACGCCCATTATACGCTGGTGAAGCGCTACGGGGATCGCGAAAATGATAAGCTTGTTAAGCACAATGACGATGCGCGCCTGCTGGTTTATAAAAACACCACGGTGAAAGGATTCAGTTATCAGGAATGCTATGATAACTACGTGGAGAACCAGATCTGGACGATCGTAAAATAACTTCATGCATGCCGATTCTGCCGCTGCCCGCAGGGCGGCGGCTTTGTGTTTGCCGGCGTGCCGGATTGGGCACTTTGCTCTCGTGATTGGCCGCGTGCAGTGCGGCGAAAATGAAAGAATCCATCACTGTGGACGGGCGGTTTGCTCTGAAAAGGGGCCGGAGAAGAGAGGATGCCGCCAAACGCCGCACGTTCTTCTTCAACAATGGACTTTGTTCATTGTGCACAATTCAGAGTAGCCGTTTCTGTGCGTCTGCCCAAAAGGCGTTGAAATTCACAAATAGTTCACAAAAGATTCAAAAAATGTTTTTATTTTCACAGGCGAGCCGCAACAAGTCCTTTATAAAGTGGTGAATGTAAAACGGCGCGGAATGCGCCACCCGAATCTTTCTTTATGGAGGTATCGCAATGAAAAAAGCAAAAAGACTGCTTGCGATGATCCTGGCCTTCGTGATGCTTGCATCCGGAGCGTCGGTTTCCGTCTTCGCAAGACAGGCAGGTACCACTTATACGCCCGCTTCTTATGACGCGGCGCATAAGGGCAGCGATGAAAAATTCTATTTCACCGCTGAGGAAGGCTGCGCCTACATCCTCGACCTGCTTGACAACCTGCTCAAAAATGCCGACATCAACTACACATGGGATGAACTCGGCGCCGGTTCCTACAAGACGGTGATCGGTTGGGTCACGGATCTTGACGGACTGGATCTCTCCAGCATCGACAATGCCGTGTATACGATCTACACGCTGCTTTATGATACGCAGCACGGTTTCGTTTCGAGCATTGCCAGCTTCCTGAACCTGCTGGGCGACCTGCAGAGCCTGCCCTATGAGAGCCTGAACACCAACATCAAGCGCGGTGTGCGCAGCAATAACTACAGCGGCGCTTCCGCCGACCTGGACGTTCTTTACATGGTCCTGACCTGGCTGAAGGATATGAAGGGCGACCTTCAGAAGATCCTGACCGGCAACTTCAACTTCGGTCTGCTTGACAGCGCGCTGCCCGACATGATCAAGGATATCCCGGGCTACCTCAGAGACCTGCTTTATTCCAAGCTGATCAACAGCGACGTTGATACGATGCCCAGCAACACCACGATCGACGCTGCGCTGCAGCAGCTGATCAACTGGGCGCTGATCGACGGCACTGGCGAATCCGCTGCCACCGGCGGCAACTCCGTGCTCGGCTCCAACTTTGAGGGCCTGCTGCCCGCGATGGGTCAGGAGCCCGGCGGCGCTTCCATCACCGCAACGAGCATCCAAGCCTACCGTAAGAACGGCTCCGGCAACCTGGTGCTCACCAACACCACGATGGATACCTATCAGCTGGTTTCCAACGCGATCAACGGCGCGCTGAACACCCTGCTTGCGCCGCTGCTCAAGGATCTGATCGCCGGCCTGGTCGGCGCGGAAGCGACGGATCAGTATCCCTACGGTGATCCCGCGATCATGGCGCCCTCCACGGATATGTTCACGCTGAAGAATATCGCTGAGCTCGTCGCCGGCCTGTTCAAGGCGAACGGCGCCCCCGAGTTCAGCGCGACGGAAGAGCAGGAGCAGTATCCGCTGACCTACATCGATGCGCTCATGGATTACCTCTTCACCGGCAGCAACCGCGCGCTGGATGTTTTCATCAAGGTCGATTACTACGGCATCAACCTGACCGATAACCTGGTCTCCCTGCTCAACGACGTGGCGAGACTGGCCGTCAGCCTGATCCCCGGCCTCGGCCTGCTGGAAGGCGCAGATCAGTATGCTTACACGACGGATGAGCTGAATGCGGTCACCGGTTACGACAAGGACAACAGAACCTTTGTTTCGACCGACGATCCCGCCTGGGACTGCGATGCTTATCAGACCTATGAGGACGGCACGCTGATCTACCGCGCCGATAATTTCGACCTCGAAAATCCGATTTATTACTACTGCGCGACCGGCAGAATCGTGGACAGCGCGGATTACAACCTGGTGCTTGCGCGTCCCGCCTATATCTATACCGCGCACAACGTTTATGCCTGCCTGCTGAAGATGGTCTTCAACCACTTCATCGCCGGCTGCTACTTCCCCGAGTACTGCGATACCGTTGCCGCGACCTGCGCTTATGCGCTCGCTTCCCTTGCAGCGACCATCCTGCCGCAGAACAACTACTTTGACAGACTGGACGGCTGGTATCTCTCCAACGGCGCCGCCACCTACACGATCCCCGAGACCGGCGAAGTCGTGAATACCATCGCGCCCACGGCTGACAAGACCTTCAACGGCGTGACCTACAGCCTGCCGCGCGCGGCCATGGATATCGGCGCTTCCGTTCTTGCTTACTACTGCAACAGCTTCTTCAAGCTGAACAACCGCTATCTCACCACCGATTCCACCTTTGAGCGCTTCGCCACCGAATTCCTGATGTGGGGCGCGACGGAGTATATGCCCATTCTGTTCGGCGCCCGTCAGACCAACGGCACCTACAGCACCGGCACCTTCTCCGCTTACACCAACAACATGGCGAACGCGATCTACTCCAACCTTGCCGACCGGACCCTCAAGGCCAATCCGAACTGGGATTACATCTACACCATGATCGATAACTCCCTGCTCAAGCTGATCCCGGCCTCCTGGATCCCGACGGCGTATAATTCCACCTTCAAGCTGATCAACGGCTGGCTGTTCCACAACATCTCAGTCTTTGATCTCCAGGGCATCATGAGCATCCTCTCCGTCAATGAAGGCGGCGAGCTGACCCAGCCGCTGAGCGTCGTGCTCCTGCGCGTGGTGGATCGCGTGCTTGCAACCGTCTTCGGCAACCATGCGCTCATGCCCAGCGATTCCAGAACCAACGTCTGGACCAGCAACACCTCCGTGACCACCTTCACGAACCTGCTCTCTGCCGACACGCTTTCGACGCTTGTCGGCAACCTGGTGACCTACCTCAATCAGTATAAGGTTCAGATCTGCGAGACGCTGTTCCCGCTGCTGCTGAGCAGCCTGGAGCTTCCCTACAGATCCTCCATCCTCGGCACGAACATGACGGCCTACGGCGTGGGCGACCTTGAAGATTACATCAAAGTTTGGAGCGACAACCTCAACGCCACGCTCATCGGCACCTACACGAACCTCAACGCAGCGCAGGAAGTGAGAGACGCCGGCGAGAACCGCTACATCGATATCGTCCGCACCCGTGAGAACGGTGCGCTGACCTCCACTTCCACCCACAACGTCTATGAGCAGCAGTCCTATCTGACCAGCGCGACCAGATCGCAGCCGATCTATGACGACAAGAGCCTGGCCGGCAATGCGGGCACCGTGGGCTACACCTTCAGCGCCTTCAACCATGCGTCCGCGACCACCGCGACCGCGCAGCATCCGCTTTCCACCTGGACGGACGGCTACATCTTCGCCCGTTACGAAGACGCCAGCCCGAACTTCTACTTCAACAACCGCAAGGATGCCCTGAAGGATGCCGCCGATTTCGTTGACACCTACAATGAATATGCGGAGTCCACGCTCGGCAGCGCCTATGCAGACTGGCTCTTCTACTCCATCAACGCCCGTCTGAAGGCAGCCGGCAAGTTCGACGCGAATGACGACGGCTCCATCACCGATGCGGACGGCGCCCCCGGCGTGCCCAGCTCCGATTATCCGTACTATGGCGACGCTACGAACTTCACCTTCCGCGACGCGAAGATCGACAACAACGTCACCGCGTTGATGAACTCCTTCAACGGCACCAACTATGAGCAGCTCCGGATCGCGCTTGCGCTCGGCAACGATCACGCCAACGATGTGGAACTGCCCGCGAACAGAGCGGAAGCAGTCGTCCGCCTTGCGCTGAACACGATCGCGTTCGATATCACGATGGACGGCGACGGCCACTACAACTCCGGTTCCAAGCAGTGGTCCGGCCTGACCTCCGCTGAGAAGAGCACGATCAACACCTTCTGCAACGGCCTCGGCCTCGTCTATGATCAGGAGAGCAACACGATCTCCAGACCGTACTTCAAGCAGTTCACCAGCTCCACCAATCTCGGCGGCGTGACGGCAGTTCCGCCGACCGCACAGATTACCGGTCAGGATCTGTCTGATTCCGATGAGATCAGAAACAAGATCTATAAGGCCTATGTCAGCTACGTGACCAACCTCACGCAGAACAGAAGAAGCCTTTACAACATGATCGACCTGATCACCTACCGTGTGGAGCGCTTCGAGAATGTCGGCCGTACGCACCAGATTGATACCACGACGCTTGTTTGGGCGCTGCGTAAAGTGGCAGGCGCTTATACGCACTCCACTTCCGGCCTGCGCAACCTGAAGATTGTCGACTTCGTCAACAACGAGCCGGTTTACAGCAAGGTCTACACGCAGAGCTCCTATGACAAGTTCCGCGATGCATACGACTTCGCGCTTTCGCTCAACACCTACGCGCTTACCGGCGCAGGTTCCGACGCCGGCCTGACCCAGTCGCAGGTGACCGCTGCATACCGCGGCCTGTATGACGCCTATAAGGCGCTTGTGCCTTACACCGGTGATGCGGAATGGGATGCGCTCGACGCCAAGATCGCGCAGGCTGTCGATATCCTTGACAGCGACCTGACCTACGGCGACGATGGTCTGACCGCGCAGTCCATTACCGATCTGACCAACGCGCTGAACGCTGCGCAGGCGCTGCGTGCGGATACCACGATCGACTGCGAGAGCCAGCATCTTGTTGACGCCATGACCGCGACCCTCGGCGGCGTCATCCTGAACCTCGAGTATAAGAACGTCGCGAACCTTGTGGATAACGCTCTTGAATCCGGCGTTCAGATCTATCAGAGCGATGACCAGACCGAGCTTGCCAACGGCCGTCCGACCGGTATCATCTACGGCTTCGACGAAGGCACGTCTGTGACCTCCGAGCTGCTGATCGGCACGCCCGATCAGAACAACGTTCTGAGCGGCGGCGCCCTGAGCCTGGTCGGTATGAGCTTCAACCAGGATCTCGGCAACTACGTCCAGATTGGTAAGGGCTCGCGCGGCTACGGTACCGGCGCTTACGCGATCGGCAGAAAGGGCGGCCAGGAGAGCTTCAGATACTATGTCGTGATCTTCGGCGACCTGAACGGCGACAGCCGTATCGACGGTACGGACATGAGCAACCTGCTCTATCGCTACACGCTCGACAGCAACGATATGACCACCGGTCTGAGCTACGCGCAGAGACAGGCGGCTGACGTCAACCACGACGGTGCAGTCACCATGGCGGATGCGAACATGATTCAGCATTACTACACCTATGACTACGGCACCAACGACATGTACAGAATCAACCCGAGACCCACGAACGTGACGTTCGACTAAGTCTCCGATTCGGAATACCAAAACCCAATCAACCCCGCGCCGGGCAGCTCAAACGAGCTGCCCGGCTTTCTTGTGTCTCGAATGCCACCCGTTTGGCGGATGGATGTTTCTTCATGCTGCATTGCGTGGATTTCAAGCCAAGCGGCATCTGCCGCCGGCTGAGGGGAGCAGAGCTGCCCGCCACCCCGCCCGCTGCCCCGCCCGCTGCCCCGCCCGCGACGCCGCACCGGCTTCGCTTTGCCGCAGTTGTTTACAGTAAACCCCTGCTGCAAGCGCCGGGCAGCGCTGTCAACGGGGGGGAGAGTGCCAAGAGGACAGTGTTCACCGCTGCAGATGCCGGACAGCGGGTGCGCAGCAGAAGGAAGCAGACGCAAAAAGAACCGGGCGGAGCTGCCATACCGCAGACCCGCCCGGTTGCCGTGTTTTATTATAAATGATTTATGCGCGGGGAAGGGCGACCGTCACTTTGAAGAGATCGCCGTCGGTGCTGACGATGCATTGCCCGCCCTGCAGCGTGCAGAGATCATCCGCGATCGAAAGGCCCAGTCCGCTGCCCTCGCCGCCGCGGGCGCTGTCGCCGCGCACAAAGCGGCGGGTCAGTTCCTCCGCCGGGGTATCCAGCGGGAAGCGGGAGATGTTTTTCAGGATCATGCAGCCGAACTGTTCGCTTTCCAGCACATCCAGATAAACGCGCGTGCCTTCCAGCCCGTATTTGCTGATGTTGGTGAAGAGGTTTTCCATCACGCGCGAGGTTTTCTGCGCGTCTGCGGTCACGGTGACCGGCGTTTCCGGCGTTTTGAGGATCAGTTCCATGCCCTGCGCTTCCAGCGCGTCTGCGTGCTCGCCGACGATCTGCGCGGCGAATTCATTCAGATTCAGCTTGACCGGATGCAGCTCGATGGCGCCGGAGGAGGCCTTGGAGGCTTCCACAAGATCCTCGATCAGGGTTTTCAGCCGCTGGGATTTCTCATCCAGAATGCCGATGTAGCGGTTGGCGTCCTCGTCTTCGATCTCGCATTTTTTTAGCAGATCCACATAGGTGACGATCGAGGTCAGCGGCGTTTTCAGGTCATGCGAAACATTCGTGATCAGCTCCGCTTTCATCTTCTGATCCTTGATGGCGCTGTCCACGGCCTGATTCAGCCCGTCGCGGATGGACATGATGTCCGCTGCGAACTGCTTCATGAAGCCGGGCATGAAGCGCGTGTCGATTTTGGCGTCCAGCTGCCCCTGCTTGATCTGCGACGCGCCGGCCATGATGCGGTCCAGCGAGACGATCAGCAATCCGGCAAAGAGGAAGACCGCGCCGTTGCAGACCCAGAGCAGGAAGAAGAGGAGCGGCAAGCGTTCCAGACCGCTGAGGAAGAACAGCAGGCTGCTCAGGATCAGGAAGCCGGCAACGGCGAGAAGAGACAGGATTTTGAACTTTTTGCCCCCGTCCTTCTGGTAATCGACTGCAAGGATATATACGACTTTTTCGATCAGCTTTTTCAGTTTGCCCCAGAGCCAGCGCAGCGGCTTGCCGAGTACCCAGTGGCAGAGCGTGTAGCGTGTGAAGGTCCGCGTACGCACCGTGCGCACAACGCTGCACAGCAGCGCGAGCAGCGGCAGACCGGCCAGCAGCACAGCCAGGGCAGTGAGGCCGTTCGGCGCCTGCGCCAGGAAGCGCGACGCCTGGAAGAAGGAATAGCCGTAAATCGTTTCTCCGGCGTAGAAGGAGACGAAACAGATGCCGCAAAGCAGCGCAATGAAGCAGGCGGAAATGCCGAGCAGCACCGCCGCGCGGAACAGGAGCGGGATCTTGTCAAACCACCGCACGCGCACGCCCTGCGCCGTTTCGCCGGAAACAACGCTCAGCCAGATGCCGCAGATGCAGGCCAGCAGGAACAGCACGCAGGCCAGCACCAGACACACCGCCGGGGACTGCGCCGACCGGGCGCTGAAGTCGTCATAGCCGAGCTTCGCAAGGGTGAAGGCGTCCTCCGCATTCGAGGGCGTATAGGAGAAATACGCGCGCTCGATCGGCTGATAGATCCCGTCCCCCTGCAGCAGCTCGAGCGGATCGCTGCTGCCGTAGAGCGCGTCGTGGAGATTGCCCAGCAGGCCGTGCGCCGCCTGCGCCTGCTCGCCGCTGATGCGGGTATAGACGCCGTTGACCCAGGATTCCGCGTAGGCACCGCCGAGCTTTGCCAGGATTTCCGCCTCGCTGTCCGCCTTTGTCACGCCGCAGTTGGTCACCAGATTGCCGGTGGAGGAAACGAACACCGCGTAATGCGCGCTCGCGTCGTTGGCGCGAATGCCCGTCCCCGGCGCGTTGGTATCCGGCTTGGACCAGTTGTCTTTCTGCATCGTATACCGCTCAAGCAGCGTCTCGCGCGAGGCCAGACCGTAGCAGGTGTCTCCGCCCAGGCTGTCCAGATAATACAGCGCCTGCGAAATGGCGGCCGTCTGCTTGTTCAGACCGTCCGTTTCCTGCGCCTGCGGCTGAAGAGTTGTTGCAGCCGTTCCCTCCGTATCGACAGGCACATAGGCGTCTTTGGCCGGATCGAAGACATAGGCCTTGCCGCTCTCATCCGTCAGAACAGCAGCCCGCGTCGGCACGGTCGCATCTTCATCGTCTGCGTCCGCGATTTCCTCCGGATCAAAGCCGCTGTACTGCAGCGATTCAAACGCTTTCTTGGAGATGACGGTGCCCTGATAGTTGAAATAGACGTCATAAACGCCGTCGCCGTTTTCATCCAGCGCATAGCGCCAGCGGTTGTCGTCCGTCACGAAGGTATCCAGACCGGATCCGTCGAGCAGATCGAAGGCCGCGTTGATTTTTTCGGCAATGATCTTGTCGTTTTTTTCCATACCACTGCCCTGATCGGTCTTGAGCCATTCATCGTAGCTCGTGACGCTTGCCTGCTCGGCGCCGGACAGGATCGCGCGCTCGTACGCCGACATCAGATCATGAAACGCGTAGGATTCGACGAAGCTGTTTGCCTGGCCGCAGTTATATAGCAGCACGCTGCGCAGAAACAGGCTCGCGTAAAAGCCGGAGCAGAACAGCAGCACCGCCGTCAGCAGCAGCGCGATCAGTTTTGCCCACGGGGAGGTTTTAATATTTTTCCATCTTGTATCCAATGCCCCACACCACCTTTAAGTATTTGGGATCCTTCGGGTTGATCTCGATTTTTTCGCGAATGCGGCGAATGTGCACCGTGACGGTCTTCTCGGCGGCATAGGCCGGCTCGTTCCAGACGGCCTCATAAATCTGCGCCGTGGAAAGCACGCGGCCGAGGTTTTCCATCAGCACGCTGACAATGCCGTATTCCGTGGCGGTCAGGCGCACGGGCTCGCCGTCGAGCGAGAGCGTTTTGGCAAGCGTGTCGAGCGAGAGACCGCCCGTTGTGATCACGCCCTCCTTCTGCTCCATTGCGCCCAGCGCGGTGTAGCGGCGAATCTGCGATTTGACGCGCGCCATGAGCTCCAGCGGGTTGAACGGCTTCGTGACATAATCGTCCGCGCCGAAGGACAGGCCGGTGATCTTGTCCGTATCCTCGCTCTTGGCCGAGAGCAGAATGATCGGAATGTTGTTTTTCTCCCGCAGACGGAGCGTCGCCTGCAGCCCGTCCAGCCCCGGCATCATGATGTCGAGGATTGCGCAGTGGACGGTGTGCGCCTCCACCTGCGCGATCGCCTGCCTGCCGTTTTCCGCGCGCAGCACCTGATAGCCTTCCAGCTCCAGATAGATCTGCAGCGAATCCAGAATGGCAAGATCGTCGTCGCAAACCAATACGGTATACATGCTTTCACCTCACGAAACAATCGGTTTTCCCTTGGTTCAATCAAAGGATAGCAAAGGAATCTTACAAACCGGGTTGCAGAATTCTTACAAAAAACTTACAATTGCCGGGGAAAACAGCGGGGCCTGCGGGCGATGACCTCGCCCGGCAAGCCCCGGAACAGTTGCAGCATCGGCGAATCAATCAGAAGATATAGTTCTTCGGATTCTGCGTTTCGCCGTTATAAATCACTTCAAAATGCAGATGCGGGCCGGTGGAGTTGCCGGTGGAGCCGACCTGACCGATCGTCTGGCCGCCCTCGACATAATCGCCGACGGAAACGGTGATCGAGCCGGTGATCATGTGGGCGTAGCGGGTCTTGTAGCCGTCGCCGTGATTGATCAGCACCATATTGCCGTAGCCGGAGTTGCTGCGCTGCACGACCTCGACCACACCGCTGCGGGATGCAATGACCGGCGTGCCGTAGGCGCCGCCGCCGGCAACGACCAGATCGATGCCGCTGTGCCAGCCGCTGCTGCGCCAGCCGTAAGGCGAGCTGACATAGTGGCAGCTCGGCGCGGGCCACAGGAAGCCGGCGTTGGAAACAGAGCCGATATAGACGCCGTTGACAGAGGTCTTCGTGCCGACCACAACGACTTCGTCGACCGCTTCGCGGATCGTGTCAAAGCTCTGCGTAGTGGACATTTCCACGTCGTTGACATAAGTGACCGTTGTGGTCACGCGCTCCAGGCCGTCCACACCGGGCTGGATCACGCTGCGGTAGCCGCTGTATTTGGTCGCGTCACGCCGCTGCATCGTCTCGAATGCGATCGGCCGCGTGGTGCTCGTGGTCACGGTCTTTTTGATGTTGACCATGCGCTCGGCGCTGCGGATCACCAGACGGTCGCCCGGCTGCAGACGGTCCAGATCCATCTCCGGATTCTTTTTCTGCAGATAGCTTGCCGTCACGCCGTACATGGAAAGAATGCTTTCCAGCGAGTCCTCTTCCGTCACCGTGTGCCCGATGGCGCTGCCGCTGCCGGTGAGCTTTGCCTCCAGCTGTGCCGCATCCCACATGATATCGGCGTCATCGCGATACAGCCCCTGCACATAGTCGATGTTTTCGGCAAAGCCGACCACATAGCCGTTGGCCTGGGCGTCCGCTTCATAGGGCTCGATGATGTCATAAAACACGGTTTTGGCGTCCGCTTCGTTTTTGACCGCGCAGATGAAGGTGCCGTCGATATAGATGCCGCAGGCGTGCGTCAGGTTTTCAACGGAATTCTCGATGATCTTATCGGAGATCGACTGCGCGTCGTCCAGCTCCTCAAGCGAAACCAGAGAGAGCGTATAGCGGGCGTTGAGATTTGCCTGCGCCGCCGTGGTCTGCTCCACGGTTTCGGTCGCGCTCAGGCGATCCTTCACCATATCGCGCGCTTCAATGTAAACGGATTCATCGCTGATATACCCGATGCTGTTGTCGTTGTAAATGACCTCCAGCGCGAACGTGACGCTGTTCCAGTAATGAATTGTCAGAAGCAGCACGACCAGCGCGCCGGCCGGAAGCAGCAGATTCAGCGTCGTTTTAAACAGATCCTTGTGCCGCCGCAGCGCCTTGAGGATCAGGTGCCCGAGCACGGCGGGGAAGGAGAGCGGCTGCCGTGCGGCGCGGCGCAGATTCTTGCGCGTGGAACGCACTTCCCGCCGGAAGCGCACCACGTCGCGCAGAAGCTCACGGATATAGGCGCGGCTGCGCAGCTTGACGCTGCGCGTCATTTCGCTCCAGAGCGCAAACATGCGCACAAACGGAAAACTGATGATCCGGAACAGCAATCCGAAGACAGCCGCAAGCACGCGGCTGATGGCGTCGCCGAAGCGATAGATCAGGTTGTAAAGACCGCCGCCGGACGCAGGCGCTTCCCGCTGTGCCGCCGGTTTTTCGGCCGCCTTCTTTTCACGCGGTGCGGACTGCTGCGCGCCGCCGTAGCCGTCGCTTTGCATCAGCGCTTCCACCTCGCGCGTGAGGGAGTCGCGCAGACGCTGCGCATCGCCGTCCACATCGATCATCGGCTTGCGGCGTTCGCTTTCCGGCTGCTGCATGGATTCGACCGTCATGGAATAGCGGCGCTCGATATCCTCCCGCACAGCCTGCAGCTCCCGTGCACGGCGCGATTCATCCCGCGCGCGCAGTTCCTCGGCGCGGCGCTGCTGCTCCGGCGTGCCGTAAAGCTCGTCAAGATCAATGATGCCGTCAAGGATGTCTTCGGCATCGTTGGCAGCGCCCTGCGGAAGATTCAGTTTTTCATTTTCATGATCCATGCGGGTGCTCCAAATATCAAGAAATACAAATCGTCAACTATACATTATAGCACGTTTTCCGTAAAATTACAAGTCCGAAAGGAAGCGGCGCAGCGCGTCCCGCCAATCCGGCAGCCGCGCGAAGCCCGCCGCATCCAGCGAAGCCTTGGACAGCCGGGAATTCAGCGGCCGCACGGCAGGGGAGGGATAGTCCGCACTCGGCACCGGCTCGACCTGAGTCGGCCTGCCGGCCTGCCGGAAAATCTCGGCGGCGAATTCCGCCCAGCTGCACACGCCCTCATTCGTTGCGTGATAGACGCCGTAGCGGTCGCTGCCGATCATGTCGACCAGCAACGGCGCCAGATCCGCCGTATAGGTCGGGGAACCGATCTGATCATCGACCACGCGCAGCGTGTCATGCGTTTCGGACAGGCGCAGCATCGTTTTGACAAAATTCTTGCCGTGCAGGCCGAAAACCCAGGAGATGCGCACGATGAACGCCCGGCTGCACAGCGCCTGCACCGCCTGCTCGCCGGCCAGCTTGGATTCGCCGTAGACGTTGCAGGGCCGCTTTTCCGCATCCGTTTCGAGGAAGGCCGTGCCGCTGTCGCCGAAGACATAATCCGTGCTGGTATAAAGCAGCTTTGCCCCGCAGGCAGCGCAGGCCGCCGCCACGTTGCGCGTGGCGCCCTCGTTGACGGCAAAGCAGCGTTCCCGCGCCTGCTCGGCGGCGTTGACGTCGGTGAACGCGGCGCAGTGGATGACCGCGTCCGGCTGCTGCGCGGCAAACAGCGCGCGGACTGCCGCAGCGTCCGTGAGATCCAGCGTATCGACGTCTGTACCCACGGCTGCCGTGCCGCGCTGCGCGAGCACGGCCATGACGTCCGTGCCCAGCTGCCCGTTTGCTCCGGTGACCAGCACCTTCATCCGTGACCCTCCTGACATTTATAATCCGATAGCAGTGTACCACAAAATCGGGAAAGATACAATATTTTTTCATTTTTTACTGTTCAAGCGGTGAAATCTATGATACAATAGAAACGAAAGAAGGGAAGCACTATGGCATTCAAGCATCTTGTGGATCTGCATACGCATACGGATAATTCCTTTGACGGCAACCATTCGGTCATGTTTCTGTGCGAGGTCGCCTATGAACACGGCCTGCGGGCAGTCGCCTTTACGGATCATCTGGAAATGGACGCATTTTACCGCGATCAGTTTGACCGCACGGCGCTGCAGGCCTATTTTGAGGTCGCCAAAGCGAAGGCGGTGTTTGAGGGCAAGCTGACGGTCTGCAACGGCGCGGAGCTCGGGCAGGCGATCTATGACCGTCCGGTGTCGGAAACGCTGCTGCAGAAGATGGATTACGATTTCGTGCTCGGTTCCATTCACAATCTGCCGCAGATGAAGGATTTTTCCTATATCGATTACAACGACCCCGCCGTGGATTATGACGCGCTGCTGCAGCAGTATTTTGAAACGGAGCTCGCGCTCGCGCAGTGGGCGCAGTTTGATTCCCTCGCGCATCTGACCTATCCGCTGCGCTACATCGTCGGCAATTATCATAAGCCGGTAGATATGACGCGGTATGCGGAGCTGATCGATGCAATTCTCGAAACGCTGATCAGGAAAGACAAGGCGCTCGAGCTCAACACGGCCGGCCTGCGGCAGCCGATCGGCGTGACCTCGCCGGATGAAAGCATCCTGCGGCGTTACCGCGAACTGGGCGGCATGCTGCTCACCGTCGGCTCGGATGCGCATTATGCCGAGCATCTCGGCGCCGGACTGGAGGAGGGCTATGAGCTGGCGCTGCGCTGCGGCTTTGAATGCATCGCGCTTTATCAGAACCGAACGCCTACCCTGATCCCGATCATCTGAGAGGTGAGACCGATGAAGCTTTCTGTCAACGCACCCGCAAAGCTCAATCTTTATCTCGATATTCTCGACCGGCTCCCGAACGGCTACCACAGCCTCGCCATGGTGATGCAGGCGGTTGCGCTGTATGACACCGTGACGCTGGAGGAAACGGCAGAAGCGGGTCTGCAGCTCAGCTGCAGCGATCCTGCGCTGCCCTGTGACGAACGAAATCTTGCATACAAAGCGGCGACGGCTTACTTCAAAGCGCTCGGCGAAGCGCCGCACCATGCGCTGCGGGTCGAAAAACGGATCCCGATGGCGGCCGGTCTTGCCGGCGGCAGTGCGGACGCCGCGGCGGTGCTGGTCGGTCTGAATGCGCTTTACGGCAGGCCGTATGATCTGCAGGCGCTGTGCGAAATCGGGCTGACCGTCGGCAGCGACGTGCCGTTCTGCGTGCGCGGCGGCACCTGCCTGGCGCAGCACACCGGCGGCATTCTGGCGCCGCTCCCGCCGCTCCCGGCCTGCACCTTTGTGCTTGTTAAGCCCGAGCGCGCGGTTTCCACGGCGGAAGCATACGCCGCCGCTGACAGCGTTTATCTCTATCACCCGTCTTTCACCCGCATGCTGCAGGCCTGCGCGGAGCAGGATCTGGACGGCATCTGCAGGCTGGCGGGGAATGTGTTTGAACAGGTCATCGACGTGCCCGAACGCATTGAAATCAAGCAGTGTCTGCGCCGGTACGGCGCAAAGCTCTGCCAGATGAGCGGCAGCGGACCGACGGTGTTCGGTCTGTTTGAAGATGAAGCGGCGGCCGCGGCCTGCGCCGAAACGCTGCAAAAGAGCTACCGTCAGGTGTTCGTCGCAGCCCCGCTGCCCCACGGCGCGGTGATCGACAGATGAATCTCTGCCGCAGGCGCGCAGGTTGCAAAAAGCACTCTGTCCGAAGGACCCATCCTGTCCTGCGCAGCGGAACATAACATTGAAAAAGCACTGCAAACGCAGTGCTTTTTTTATCGTGTTTGCGATACGGAAGCGCGGCCTTGAAAGCGTCAGTTCAATCAAAAAGGATGTAGGCGCAGCCCACCCTGCATTCTTCATTTGACGGTTTTTCAGCGTTCATTCTTCATTTAGAAAACCCTGTCGTTTTAATGAATAATGAAGACTGAAGAACTTAAAAAAGAAGAATACAAAGCGAAAAACCTGCCGTTTGCACGACAGGATTTTCGCTTTGTGCTTGCTATACGAAAGCGCAACTTTGAGAAGCGCTTTTTAATCCGCCCGCATACTCTGCTTTGCGGTGTTGATGGAAGCGATGCGCATCACTCTGATGTTTGCGCAGGCAGAATCGAGTTTTTTGAATCGGCTTTCATCAATATACCCTGTTCTGAACAAAAGCTCGATCCAATATCCCGTTTCATTTGCTTCTTTCAGGGCAATTTGAAGCTTTGCAATGAAATCCGCTTTTCCGTGCGCATACTGCGCTTCTCTGATGTTTGCACCGATGGAAGTGCCGCTCCTGCCGATCTGGTTTGAAATAATGGATTTGCGTTCTGACTTGAGGCCTTTCACAAGCGCTGTGAAGTTTGTGCTTCGCACAAGTGAAGTTTTCTGCTTCGCAGAAAGTGAAGTGAAGTGTGCCGCCCACGCCCGCAGGCACTTCACTGACCGCAGGTCAACTTCACACGCGCAGCGCACTTCTCGTGCCGTCAGGCACACTTCATTGAAAAAAGCACTGCCGCGGCAGTGCTTTTTTCATGGCGCGCTTGAAGGGACTCGAACCCCTGACCCACTGCTTAGAAGGCAGTTGCTCTATCCGGCTGAGCTACAAGCGCAAAAATGGAGCGGGTGATGGGAATCGAACCCACACAACCAGCTTGGAAGGCTGGGATTCTGGCCATTGAACTACACCCGCACGTTTTGAACGGAACACATTTTATCATATCGCAGAGGGAATGTCAAGACCAATCGGCGATTTTCTTGCGCATGCGGCTTGTCGGCGCGTGCAGAAAAAGGCAGGGTGAAATCGCAATATTAATGATTATAATATAATTAAATACTTGACAATGCGCGGCGGTTTCGATATAATAACAATGTTATAGTGTTTTTACTGTGGATTGGTTTGTGCGTGCGGCACAAAGACGGATTCCACGCAGGCGCACGGCGTCAAACCGCACGTCGCGGAATGTGATGCACCGATGACGCATCCGGAACGCGCGGCAAAACCGAAACCTCATAAATGATTACATATTTCAATATACAATTCGGAGGGCTGAAAAATGACAAGAACGGGAGAACACAGATCCAGACTGCAATGGACGGCGTCCGTGCTGCTGGTCATCCTGATGGTGCTGGGCACCGTCGGGATCTTCGGCGCGCTGTTCGGCGACCTGAAAGTTGCAGCGGCAGCGGGAACATATTATGTCAGGGTATCTTGGAATACAACGAACACCAAAGATGATAGTGATAACTATTATACGATTTATTACAAGAAACAGGACGGAACAACCGGCGAAGCCACGTATTCCAACACGACGAAAAACTCGGGCAATCAGTCCCATGACCATGCGATCGACGGTGTTCCATATGCAATTAAGATGCAGGTTTGGGGACGGTCTACAGCTGCTGCGGCATGGTATGTTACGAGCGTTACAGTTTCCCCAAACAGCAATTATACTTCAGATGCAACAACACTTTGGTCCGGTGAATTTGGCGGAAAAAAAGCTAGGTTTTTGGGTGAGGGCTCTGCTTCCACCCTCACCTTCCCTAATTCATACACTTCGTTCAGCAATAATGGCGTAAGTGATGAAAAAAAGACGACATCCAGTTACTACTCGGGCAGCTATACGCCCGCAGCTTCTTCAATTACAGCGATTACAGGCGGATCAACAGAGCTCTATGTTCCAACGGACGGAACTTCAACAAATTATACCAACGCTTTTTCTGCCGGTACTGTAAAAGATCAGTTTGGAGTTAATTGGAAAGATAATGCAACTTTAAGTGCATCATCACATACTGGCGTTTCCTTTTCGTCGAACAGAGTGGGCGTCAATTCCAACGGCAACGCTGCGAATGATTATACGATTACCGTGACAGAAACCTGTGGTTCAGCGTCAAATTCGACGACCGTCACGATCAAAACCTTCGATTATAAAGTCACCTTCTACGATGAAAACGGCACCACTGTTTTAAAAGCAACGCAAACGATTGATTACGGCGGTTCTGCGACCGCGCCGAGCAACCCGACAAAGGCATATGATTCTTCGAAACACTATGCGTTTGCAGGTTGGACCGGGGATGGCTATACAAACATTACCTCCGGCGCGCAGACAAAAACAGTAAAGGCGTCCTACACCGGCACGGTCCATGATAATTACTTGCAGTGGATCACCACGGATACAACGCACAAACAGGTTTGCTCGGTCTGCGGCTACGTAAAAGTTGCCCAGGCATCGCACAACTTCGGCACTTGGATCGAGGATACGCCAGCAACCTGCACAACGACGGGTGAGAGACACCACGTCTGCTCCGTCTGTAACAAGAGCGTGAGTGAGACGATCGCAGCCCTCGGTCATAATATGACGGCGCATCCTGCGGTTGCGGCAACTTGTACGACCGCCGGCAACAACGCTTACTGGACCTGCAGCCGCTGCAACAAGGTGTTCAGCGATGCGAACGGTACAACGGAAACAACGGTTGCGGCGCAGACGATCGCCGCCCTCAACCATGATTGGGACTACGCCCATGCGACATACAGCTGGACGGGTTACACCGCTTGCACGGCGACGATTCCGTGCTCGCGTAACAGCAGTCATACCACGACGGCAACCGCAACGATTACAAGCGCTGTGACAACAACGGCGACCTGTACGACCGACGGAATCAGAACCTACACCGCGACGTTTTCCAATAATCAACTGTCCACGCAGACAAAGACAGAAAATCTCGGCAAGAACGCTGCAAACCACACGAACCTGCAGCACTTTACTGCCAACGCCGCGACCTGTCTTGCTGCGGGCAATACGGAATACTGGTACTGCTCCGGTTGTCAGAAGTATTTCAGCAACGCCGCAGGCACAACGGAGATCACGCAGGCCTCTACGGTGATCGCGCAGAAGGCGCACAGCTACACCGGCGCTGTGCGCGACAACAACGACGGCACGCACAGCTTCAAGTGCGTCAACGGCTGTAACCAGTACGGCGGCACAGTGAGCTGTAATTACGGCGATTGGGGTGAAGATTCCGCCACCTGTCTGGAAGGCGGCACGCACAGCCGTACCTGCCAGACCTGCGGTCATACAGATACCGCGGCGACCTCCGCCCTCGGTCACAACTATCAGTTTACCAGAACGGTTGCGCCGACCTGCACGGAACAGGGCTATGATATCTACACCTGCTCCCGCTGCAATGCGACGGAAAACCGGAATTACGTGAATGCCACCGGCCACAGCTACGGCGCGTGGACCTATCTGAATGAGAATCAGCATCAGCGCGTGTGCGCAAACGATGCGAGCCACGTTGAAACAGAGAACCACAGCTACGGCGAATGGGTCAATCAGAACAACGGTACAAAGATCTGCACCTGCACGGGCTGCGGCCACGTGAAGACGATGTATATCGGCTACAGCGTGACCTTCAACGGCAAC
>JAFRQQ010000032.1 GCA_017428525.1 Clostridia bacterium
ATAAATCGGATGATCATGAACGTATTCTCTCAACTCGCCGGTCAGCAGCAGATTGACATATTTCATCGGCTCGTTATAGAGAAGGTAGTCCAGCGCAGAGCGCTCATACATCGTGTCGGCGCAGAGATCCTCCACGGCGTACACATCAACGGAATAACGGATACCATCTACATCCACCATTTCCAGCTTGCCGGTGTCAAGATCATAAAAACAGGATTTTAAAAAGAGCATGACAATTCCTCCAAACAAATTCAGTTGTATTATTTGAATCGTTGAAAGATAAAAGCGCAGGAGGTGTTTTTTATCAAGTATCTTTATCTGCGGGAAACTCCGTTTTCCCATTTGCTGACCGCCTGCGGCGAAACGCCGATTTTTTCCGCAAGCTGCTCCTGTGTCAACCCGAGCTCTTTGCGGCGGTCGGCGATTCTTTTGCCCACAGCCTCTGTATTCATGGTTTCACCCCCTGTTACCAAAAGATATGCTTGCCCGGAAACGCGTTTTCCAGCTGAAAGCCGTCATACTTCTCGTTGAGTTCGAGCGCCTCCTGCCGTGACGCTACCGGAAAAAAGTCGGTATAGTAAGAATCGTTTCCGTCTGTGAACGAATGGAATTCCGAGCGCTGAACGAGAACGAGCGCATCACACGCGGGGCACCGTTTCAGCAGTCTGCAGCCGTCATCCCACATGTGAAGCAGATGCCCGTTGCAGAAATCGCCGAACGACTCCACCGTGATCAGCCCGCGCAGATGCTTCTCCTGTTTCCTTGCGTTTTTCATGCTGAACGCCTTGCATTCCTTCATCCGGATCACTCCTTCCGCTTTCATCCTATCAGAAAAGAAAGCGCGGCGTCACAGACCGGCGGTTGAGACGGCTTGAGCGTTTGTTGAGAACGGCTTTTCTTTTTTTCGTGCTGCGGAAAATGCGGAGCCGCTGTAAACGGCAGCGGCTCCTTGCTGTGTGCTTGTTTTTATGATGGATCCGGGCGCGGCCGACGCCGTGCGCGCGGCGCAGTCGCCGAACGCGTATTGGCCGATGGTGAGGATCGAATCCGGCAGCGAGACCGATGTCAGCGAGGTGTTGTTGCGGAAAGCGTATTCGCCGATCTTCTGCACGCCACTGTTGACCGTGAGCGTCTTCAGCCCGCTGCACCAGCCGAACGCATTGTTGCCCACGGTTCTCAGCGCAGACGGCAGCGTGACGCTTTGCAGCGACTCGCAGAATTCGAATGCGCTCTCGCCGATGGTTTTCACGCCCGCAGGAAGATTGATCGTAGAAAGCTTCTTACAGTTGTAAAAAGCGCTGGCGGGAATGCTGTTCAGGCTGTCGGGCAGCGTGACCTGCTACAGATTCTGGCAGTTGGAGGCAAAGCTCTCCGGGAGGTTCGTCAGCTGCAGATCGAAGGAGATGCTTTTGATCTTGCTGTCCGCCAGCAGCACGGTTAAAAATACGGGTTCCCATCGCAGAAGCCCGTCACGGGAACCGCGCCGATCGTTGCGGGGATCGTCACGTGCTCTTCGCTGCCTTTGATATGATATCCCAATTCAATGTAGCCGCTGTAATAGTAGCGGTAATGCCAGCCGTTCGCATTGGTTTCAAAATACCCCGCGGCAAACGCCGGCTGCGCGAGCGACAAACCCATGCAGAGCGTCAGCGCCAGCGCCAGAACCGCACAGAGCAGTTTTTTCATCTTCATATTGCAATCCTCCTGTCTTTCTGACGTCGTCGGAGGCTTTTCCAGTTTCCATTATATACTTGCAGATGGCAAAAATCAACAGAAAGATTTCCGTGCGGAGGCCGGGCGGAAGCATTGTCCGAGCGCCGGAAGAAGGGCGCGCCTGTCATCGAAACGAAAAACGGCGTCTGTTTATATTTAAAACGGTTGATTTTTACCAATTTATGATGTATAATACGCAAAGGCGGTTAGCGATCGCTAATTGTGCGGACTTCCCGCAGAAAGCGCGGCGTCGGCGTCAATCCGCAGCCGCCGTCCCTGCCCGCGAAAAACAGGGGAAATCCTTGCATTTTCCGATAAAACGTGTATAATAAAGAAAGATCATCGTTTCCGCGCCCGAACGCTTTGCAGCAAACATTCTCCCAATCACAGCCAACAGAGGATCGTGCTGCGATCTTCTTTGTTTTTTTGTCGGATGTTTTTCAAGAATCGAACGGACCGCCTGTGGGGGTGCTCATATGTCTGTCAGACTGACAATCGGCTCCGCCGTTTATAATGTGGATCCGCCGCTGCTCCGCGCGCATGTCGAGGGGATCCTTTGCCAGCTGACCGACGAAACGGAGCTGCTGCTCATTGACGACGGCTCCGACAACGGCTGCGGCGTGCTCTGCCGGGCCTATGCAGACGGCAGCAGCCGCGTCAGATATATTTCCATGGGCGAAAACCGGGGGCTCAGCAGCGTGCGGAACCGCACGATCGACGAAGCGCGGGGGGAATGGATCTTTTTCGCGGACGGCGACGACCTGCTCTCGGATCATTTTGTTGAAACCGCCCTGTCATTTTCCGGCTGCGACTGCGAGATCCTCCTGCACGACCGGATGAAATTCCTCGAAGACAAGGGCGCGGACCCGGCCTGCGCGGTCGAAGCGCCGACCCCGCTGCCGGCGGACGCCGGGCGGGCAATCAGCTTGTCCGTCCTGTGCCTCGCGCCGTTTGATCCCGCGGCATACGGTCTGGGCAGGCAGGCGTTTTATCACGCCGCGTGGGGCGCGCTCTACCGGAAATCGTTCCTGGAAAAGAACGCGCTGCGGTTTCCGCCGGAGGTCAGAAAGGCGCAGGACAGCGTCTTCAACGGCGCAGCCTATTTCCGCGCGGAAAAGATCGCCTATCTCCCCTGTGTCATGTATTATTACCGCAACAACCCGCAGGGCATCACGAAGCGCTTCTGCCCCGACTACGAATCCCTCATCCGGCCGCTGATGGCGGCGCAGCAGGCCTGCCTGGCGCGCCTGTTTCCCGGGGAGAAGCAGGTCGAGGCCCTGTATGCCGGCAACCGGATGGTCTCCTTTGTGCTGGACGCCGTGCGGCTGAATTACTGCCACCCGGACAACAAAAAACCGCGGCGGCAGCGCAAAAAAGAGCTGTTTGCCTTCCTGGAAACCGATCCGTTCCGGCGCGCCGTCGACGGCTTCGATCTCACCCGCAGCGACCGGCCGGGCTGGATCCTCCCGATCCGGCTGATCCGCCGCCGGTGGTTTTTCGCGCTGGATCTTTCGCAGAAAAACGCGCGTGTGTCCGCCGTTTTTCGCAAGGTTGACGGCGGGCTGCGCCGCCTGCGCAGCGGAGGGCCGCGCCCATGACGATCCGTCGGATAAAAACCGGCCTGCGCTGGCGGGTCAGAGCCCTCATAAAAAAGTGCGCGGACTGCCTCGAATATCTGAAATACTATCTCCTTTACCCCTTCGCCGCCCTTTACCGCAGCCGCGACATCTGGATCGTCGCGGAGCGCGGCACGGATGCGAGAGACAACGGGTTTCATATGTTCCGATACCTGCGTGAAAACGACCCCTCGAGAGCGGTTTATTACATCATCTCCGCAGATTCCGCAGACAGAAAAAACGTGGAACCCTACGGGAATATCATCGACTACGGCTCGCTGAAGCACTACCTGTTTTTCATCGCGGCGAAGGTGCACATCAGCACGCATGTCATGGGCACCTCGCCCGACAGAAGCTTTTACACGCACAAGCGCAGCCGGATCCGTCTGCCGGGGAAAACGGTGTTTCTGCAGCACGGGGTCATTCAGTGCAATCTCAAGCAACTGTACGCGGACAAAACCCGCCTGGATCTGTTTATCTGCGGCGCCGCGCCGGAATACGACTACGTCAAGGCGACGTTCGGCTATCGGAACAACGAGGTGCGCTACACCGGCCTTGCAAGATACGATCAGCTGCACGATTTCGAAACGAAAAAGCAGATCCTGATCATGCCGACCTGGCGCAAGTCCCTGCGCGCGCGGCGCGCGAGCGGCGACGCCCCGGCCGACAGCGTGTTCGTCCGGCGCTGGAATGCGCTGCTGAAGAACGAAAAATTACTGAATGCGGCGGAGCGCGCGGGCGTCACGATCCTCTTTTATCCGCACATCGAGCTGCAGCGGGATCCGGATCTGTTCAGTTCGCCCGATCCCCGCGTGATCATTGCGGATTTCGCGCACTACGACGTGCAGACGCTGCTGAAGGAATCCGCGCTGCTGATCACCGATTATTCCAGCGTGCATTTTGATTTCGGCTATATGAAAAAGCCGGTGGTCTATTATCAGTTCGATCCGGAGGATTTCTACTCCCGGCACTATGCGCCCGGCTATTTCGACCACAGGACCATGGGCTTCGGCGAGGTGACCGACGACGAAGCCGCGCTGGTCGATCTCGTCATCGATGCCATGGAAAACGGCTTTTCCGCAAAGGAACCCTATCGGCAACGGTGCGAAGCGTTCTTCCCCCTGCACGACAAAAACAACTGCCGCCGGATCTATCAGGAGATCCTGCGTCTTGATTCATAAAGCGCCCGGCCGCCCGCCGCGCGCGGACTTCACTCGGAACGGACAGATCTGACATGATGAAAAAAGCGATCAATTGCATACATTATCTGTGGCTGCTCGTGCAGTACGGATTTTTCTTCGTGCTCAGCAGGTTCACGAAAAAGGACCGGGACCTCTGGCTGGTCTCGGAGCGCACGCTCGACGCGCGCGACAACGCCTGGCTGTTTTTTCAGCACCTGCGCACCGCGCACCCCGAGATCCCCTGCGCCTTCGTCATTGACCGCGACAGTCCGGATTATGAAAAAGTCCACGCGATCGGCAGAACCATTCAGCCGCGGTCCTTCGAGCACCACCTGGCCTTTGCCGCCTCCCGCGTCAAGATCAGCACCCACATCATGGGCTTCGCGCCGGACCGCTACCGCTTTGCCGTGCTTGACCGGCATCTTGCGCTTGTCAAGGGAAAAAAGGTCATGCTCCAGCACGGCGTGACCGGCAACCTGCCAAAGGAGCTCCGCTTCCCCGCCGCCCGGCTCGATCTGCTCGTTTGCAGCACCGTGCCGGAATATGAAATGATCTGCCGGGATTTCGGGCATCCCGCCGGCGTCGCGCAGCTGATCGGCATGTGCCGGTTTGATCAGCTGCTTTCCCCGCACACGGTCAAGCGGCAGATTCTCATCATGCCAACCTGGCGAAAAACGCTGGCCGACCTCGATGCGCAGGCGTTTGTGCAGACAGACTACTATCAGTGCCTCAACGGCCTGCTCTCGGACCCGCGCTTCCTGTCGATCCTGGAAACCTTCGATCTGACCGCCGTTTTCTATTTGCACCTTGCGCTGCAGCGTATGTCTCCGCTTTTCCGCGCGGGCAGCGACCGGATTGAGATCCGGACGCTCAAAGACGCGGACATTCAGGATCTGCTGACGGAGTCGCAGCTGCTGATCACCGATTATTCCAGCGTGCATTTTGATTTCGCCTATATGGAAAAGCCGGTCCTCTACTGGCAGTTTGACGAAAACGCGTTCTATACGACCCAGTACGGGTGCGGGCAGTTCGACAGCCGGCGCGACGGGTTCGGTCCGGTGATTGACACGAAGGACGCGGCTCCCGTGCTGGAGTTCATCGAAGCCGAGGCGCGCAATCAGATGCAGATGCTGCCCGCATACAGAGAACGGGCAAAAACCTGCTTTGCCGAAAAGCGCGGCGACCACTGTGAGCAGACCTTCCGCGCAATCCGGTCCCTGTTGTAACAGCAATTGTTTTTCATGGAGCGTCAAAATGATTTTCAAACGGATTTCAAACAGCATTCGTCGGAAATACATCATCGTCGATGAACTGATTAAATACTATCTGCTGTATCCCCTGGCGACCCACTACCGCAGGCGCGATATCTGGATCATCGCGGAGCGCGGCACAGACGCGAGAGACAACGGGTATCATCTGTTCCGATACATCCGGGAAACCGATCCTTCGCGCGAGGTCTACTATATTATTTCCCGCAAATCCGCAGACAGAAAAAACGTGGAGCCCTACGGCAACGTCGTCGACTATCGGTCGCTTAAGCATTATCTGCTGTTCATTGCCGCGAAGGTCAAGATCAGCACGCACATCATGGGCTTTTCGCCCCACCGAGGCTTTTATACGCGCATGATCAACCGCCTCCGTCTGCCCGGAAAAACGGTTTTCCTGCAGCACGGCGTCACGCAGTCCGACATCAAGCAGCTGTATGCAAAGCGGGCAAAGGCGGATCTTTTCATCTGCGGCGCGAAGCCGGAATACGATTATATCCGCGCCAATTACGGCTACCGGAAGGACGCGGTCAGATACACGGGCTTTGCGAGATATGATCAGCTGCACGACCTGCATACAAAAAAGCAGATCCTGATCATGCCCACCTGGCGTAAATCGCTCGCGCGCATGGCCTACAGCGGCAAGTCCATTGCGGACACGGAATTTATCCGCCGCTGGAACGGGCTGCTCAACGACAAAGCCCTGCTGGACGCCGCGGCGCAGGCGGGGGTCGACATCCTGTTTTATCCGCATTACGAGGTGCAGAAATACCTGGGTCTGTTCGCCTCCGACGGCGAAAACGTGACGATTGCGGATTTTGCGCATTACGACGTGCAGCAGCTGCTGAAGGAATCCGCGCTGCTGGTCACGGATTACTCCAGCGTGCACTTTGATTTCGCCTATATGAAAAAGCCCTGCGTTTACTATCAGTTTGATCCCGATGAATTTTTCATGCAGCAGTATAAAAAGGGCTATTTCGATCATAAAACCATGGGCTTCGGAGAAGTCACGGCGTCCGAAGAGGACCTGCGCGGCATCCTCATCGACTACATTAAAAACGGCTTTGCGGAAAAGGAAGAATACAAGCAGCGCAGCGCGGCCTTTTTCCCGCTGCATGACAAGAATAACTGCCGCCGGATCTATGAGGAGATCCTCAAGCTGGATCCCTGAGCCGCTCCCGTAAGAAAGACACTGCGTTCCGCACTGCAAAGGAGGCGCTTTTATGGCAACCAATCTGTTTCATCAACTGCTGTTCCGTCTGATCACGGCGGTGTTTGCCGCGGTCTTTGCGCTCACCTCCGGCGTGCCCGCGCTTTCGCGCGCGCTGCCGCAGACGCCCGACGATTTCACGCCGGTGTTGCGGTTCGCCGTGACGAGCGACGTGCACCTCAACGGCGACCCCGACCAGCCCGCCGCGCAGCGGCTGGCCGTGCTGCTGCAGGACAGCTACGCCTACGCGCAGGGGGAGCGCTATGCGGCGCTTGACGCGCTGATCGTGGCGGGCGATTTCGCCACCACCGGCGACGAAGCGGAATACCAGCTCTTCAACAGCATCATGGCGCGTGAGCTCCGCCCGGAAACGCAGCTGCTGACCATGCTCGGCAACCATGAATTCATCAAATACCGGGATGAGGATCCCACAGTCGCCTACGACGTCTACCGCGCGCTCGTGCATGAGGACGTGGACCGCCATCTCGTGATCAACGGCTATCATTTCATCGCCTGCTCCTATGCGCCGGACGGCAAGACCTTCACGGAGAAAAAGCCCTGGCTGACCGCGCAGCTGGACGCCGCGTGCGCGGACACGCCGGACCGCCCCGTCTTTGTTTTTCAGCATCCGCACCCCTTCGCCACGGTTTACGGCAGCGTGAACTGGAGCGATTTCACGGTGCGCACCGTGCTGGAGCACTATCCGCAGGCGGTCGATTTCTCCGGTCATTCCCATTATGCGCCCTGTGATCCGCGCTGCATCTGGCAGGGCGCCTTCACCGCGGTCAACACCGGCTCGCTCAGCGCGCTGATGGGCAATCTCGACTATATTTCCGGCGATGAAGATGCGCCCGGCGACTCCGCCGCCTTCTGGATCTGCGAGGCAGACGCGCAGGGCAACGTCCGGCTGAAACTCTATGACGCCGTCAGCCGCCGCTTCTTCGAAAAGACGGATTACTATCTGCCGAATCCCGCCGAAAAACGCAACCATTGCTACACCTGGAGCACCCTGCAGGCGCTGGATACGGCGCCGGCCTTCCCCGCCGGCGCGCAGATCACCGCCGCGCAGACGGACGGGCGCACCGTGCTCGTTTTCCCGAACGCCGAGGGCTACTGGGGCGCCGAGGATTACAAAATCACTGTCCGAAACGGCGCGCGGGAGGCATTTGCCGCCACCGTGATCTCGAATTACGTGCGCGCGGACGCGACGGAGATGCGCGTAGACGTCGGCGCGCTCGACGCGGGGACCTATACGGTCACGATCCGGCCGTACAGCCCCTATGCAAAGGGCGGCAAGGCGCTGACCGGCAGCATCACCGTGCCGCAAGCCTCCTGACCGATAACGCAAATTGCACCGCAGGCATTGCGCTTGCGGTGCGTTTTTTTCGCTGAACGCCGCATCTGCGCACTTGCGGTTGCATGCGCGGCGGAAATATGCTATACTTTGTTTATTCTTATTGAAATCCGAAAAAGGAGGACGTCGGCATGGAATCGCGCGCCATCGATCACGGGCAGCGCTTTGATTTCGGCAAAACGGCGGCGGCCTACGCCGCCTATCGGGATATCTATCCCCCCGTGCTGTATGCCCGGCTGCGGGCGCTCGGCGTCGCCGCCGACGGCACGGCCTGGCTCGACCTCGGCACGGGCACCGGCGTGCTGCCGAAAAATCTTTATAACCCCGCGGCGCGCATCGTCGGCGCAGATATTTCAGCGGAGCAGATCGCCTTTGCAAAGCAGGAGGCGGCGGAGCACGGGCGGGCGATCACCTGGCTCATCTCCCCCGCCGAATCCACCGGCCTGCCCGCGCACAGCTTTGACACGATCACCGCCGCGCAGTGCTTCTGGTATTTTGACAGAGAAACCATGCGCGCGGAGCTCCGGCGCCTGCTCAAACCGGGCGGGCTGTTTGTCAAAATCTATCTGACCTATACCATTGATGATCCGATCGCGCGGGAGAGTCACGCGCTGGTAAAAAAGATGAACCGCAACTGGACGCCCGGCGCCTCCGGCGCAAAGGACATTTATGACGATCTGTTCCCCGGCCGGCAAACGGAGACCTTTTTTGCGGACCTGCCCTTCACGCGCGAAAGCTGGCACGGCCGCATGTGCGCCTGCCGCGGCACGCTCGCTTCGATGGACGCGGCGACGTTTCAGGCGTGGGAGGCGGCGCATCAGGCGTTTCTGGCGCAGTGTCCGGCGGCCTTCACCGTGCGGCACAAGCTCTATCTGACCCGGTTCACGGTCGGCGGGAGGGATGAAACATGACGCGATCCGCGTTGGACGGCACGCTGAATATCGAAAAGAATTTCCGGCGGCTGCACGAGGCGCCCTATGATTACGCGCATCTGTTTGACGGCAATCCGGGCTGGCCGGGCGACCGCGAGGGGCGGGCCCTGCTCGCCTTCCTCTGCCATTATCACATCAGCGCGCGCACGGTGCCCTGCATGACGCAGATGCGGCGCACGCTGCGCGAAAAGACGAATCCGCGCCTGTTTTTCGGTGAGATTACGGACGGCACGCGCGCGAATGAGCAGCAGCTTTCCGGCCACAGCTGGTATCTGCGCGCGCTGGTCGACTGCGCGCAGACATTCGGCGATCCGCTCGCTTCGGAAGCGGCGAAAAGCACCTTTGAGCACCTCTTTTTGCCGGCGCTGCCGCTCTATGACCGCTATCCGCTCGACCGCAGCGGGCGCGGCGGCGGCGTGGACGGCGAAATCAACGAAGCCCAGGCGGGCTGGGCGCTCTCCTCGGACGTGGGCTGCGCCTTCATGTGCGTGGACGGCGTGGCGCATTATTACGCCCTGACCCGCGACAGGCGGGCGTATGAATTTCTGGAAGCGGTGATCGCGCTGTTTCTGCGCGCGGATATGGTAAAGCGCGGGTTTCAGACGCACACGTCGCTGACCTGCCTGCGCGGCATGCTCTGTTTCTATGAAGCCACGGGCGAGGCGGCGTATCTGCAGGCCGTGCAGCGGGAATTCGACCGCTATCTGCAGCACGGCATGACGCTGACCTATGAGAATTTCAACTGGTTCGGCCGGGAGGATACGTGGACAGAGCCCTGCGCGGTCGTGGACAGTCTTCTGCTGTCGACGGCGCTGTACCGCCTCATCGGCGACGACCGCTACCGCACGCTCGCGCGCCGGATCTGGGCGAACGGGCTGCAGTTCTGCCAGCGGGAAAACGGCGGCGCGGGCACGAGCGTCTGCGTGACCGCCGCGCAGCCGGTGCTGCGCATCAACGGCTATGAAGCGTCGCAATGCTGCTCCATGCGCTATGCGGAGGGTCTGCGCTGCTTCCATGAAAACCGGGCGCTGTTTGCTTATGACCCGGCGGCCACGATCCGCACGGAGCCGGACGGCCGGCGCTACGCCGACGACCGGCTGATCGTCCGCGTGAACGGCGAACTGCGCCCGCTCTTTTCCTGCAACACGATCCCGCGGGCGGAGGCCGAGGCCCTGCGCCTCGCGGTGCTGTATTGACTGCGGAGGGAGAGAAAAATGAAACCTTATGCCATTCAGCAGATCGGGCTGGAGGACTACCCCAAATGCAGCGCGATCTGGAACATGCAGACCTGCCCGTATACGCAGCTGTTCATCGATCAGATCAAGGCGGGCAACCGCGACGTATTCATTCTGACCGTTGACGGCGCTTACATCGCGGCGTGCGATCTCGTCTATGACAACCCAGAATACGGCACGATCCCCGGCAGGCGGCTGTATTTTTCGCGTCTGATCGTCAAAAAAGGAGAACGCGGCAACGGGTACGGCGAGGCGCTCTCCCGCGCGCTGCTGGACATCGCCAAAGAAAAAGGCTACAGCGAAATCGCCCTGGGCGTGGACCGGGACAACACCGCCGCCGTGCGGCTGTATCAAAAGCTCGGCTTCACCGTTTATGAAGAAGCCGAGGACGCCGACGGCAAGTTTTACAGAATGGAGAGGCTGCTGTGATGCCGGAAGAACTGATCCTTCGCCGCCCGACCGCGGACGACGCGCCGGAGCTCGTTTCCTACCGGCAGGCGTTTCTGGACGCCGGCGGTTCCATGGCCGGCGCCGGCCCGCTGCGCCGCTTTGAGAATCCGCTGGACTGGCTGCGCGAAATCGAGGCTTACGCCCGGCCGGAAACCGTGCCGGAGGGTCTGGTGCAGGCAACGCAGTTTGTTTACGTGCGCAAGCGCGACGGGCGGATCGTCGGCATGCTGCAGGTGCGCCATCGGTTCAATGCGTATCTCGAAAAATACGGCGGGCACATCGGCTATTCCGTGCGGCCTGACGAGCGCCGGAAGGGCTATGCAAAACGGATGCTGCGGGAAGGGCTGGATTTCTGCCGCACGCTCGGCCTGCCGTGCGTGCTGATCACCTGCAACACGGAAAACGAGGCCAGCCGGCGGACCATTCTCGCCAACGGCGGCGTTTATGACTGCACGGTGTTCGAGCCGGAAAAAGGCGAGACGCTGGAGCGCTACTGGATCGATCTGCGTTTGCCGCAGAAGGCCGCGCCCGACGGCGCCGGCACACAATCAAATCATACGATTTCGGAGGAAAAATCAATGCTGTTTGTCTGTTATCCCAAATGCACGACCTGCCAAAAAGCGCAGAAGTGGCTGGACGCGCACGGCGTGCCGTATGCATTCAGAAACATCAAGGAGGACCGCCCGACCGAGGCGGAGCTGCGCGACTGGCACGCCCGCAGCGGCCTGCCGCTCAAGCGCTTTTTCAACACGAGCGGCCTGCAATACAAGGCGCTGCAGCTGAAAGACAGCCTGCCGCAGATGAGCGAGGACGAACAGTTTGCCCTGCTCGCCTCCGACGGGATGCTTGTCAAGCGCCCGCTTTTGATTTCGGACAACCTGGTCCTCGTCGGTTTCCGGGAAGCGGAGTACGAACGCGCCGCACAGGCGGAAACCGCATGAAAAAAGTCATTGTGATCGGCTGCCCGGGCAGCGGAAAAAGCGTCTTTTCCCGCGCGCTGCACGAGATCACCGGCCTGCCGCTGTATCCGCTGGATCTGCTCCGCTGGCGGGCGGACCGGACGTTCATCTCACGGGAAGAAATGATCGAAAAGATTCATGAGATCGGCGCGACCGACGCGTGGATCATGGACGGCAACTACGGCGCGACGATGGAGCTGCGCATGGCGCTGTGCGACACGATCATCTTCCTGGATTATCCGACCGAGGTCTGTCTGGAGGGCGTCCTTGCCCGGCGCGGCACGGCGCGGCCGGATCTGCCCTGGGTGGAACCCGCCGACGAAATCGACCCGGAATTTCTGGATTCCGTGCAGAATTACAACGCGGACAACCGCCCTCTCGTCCTCGAGCGGATGAAGAAATTCGCCGATAAAGAAACGATCGTTTTCCGCTCCCGCGCGGACGCCGACCGCTTTCTCGAAACGCTCAGAGAGCGACAATCCGCCGGGCCGCCGTCCGGCGACTGATGCAGAAAAACGCGCGCTGCAGACGGACTGCAGCGCGCGTTTGCTGTTCTTTTTCGCTTTTACGGGTGCGGGAGGCCCTTGCGGTAGGCGTCCATGATGCCCCGGAAGATCTCGCCGTTGCTCGGCGGGGTCCAGGTGACGGCGTTTGCCCCGGCCGCAATCGTGCGCGCCACGGTTTCGCCGGTCTGCCCGCCGGTCGCGATGATGGGAATCTCCGGATGCTTCGCGCGCACGGCCGCCACCACGGCCGGCGTTTCGGCGGCGGCGGAGACGTTGAGAATGTCCGCGCCTGCGGCGATGCGCGCCTCGATATCCTCCAGCGCGGAAACGACCGTGACCACCACCGGAATATCGATCGAGGCCTTGAGCGCCCGCACGATATCGTTGCTCGTCGGCGCGTTGACCACCACGCCCAGCGCGCCCTGATATTCCGCGTGGAGCGCCAGATTCACCACGCGCATGCCCTGCGTGCGTCCCCCGCCGACCCCGACGAACACCGGCACCTCCGCAGCGGTCATGATCGCCTGCGTGATGATCGGCTGCGGGGTGAAGGGATAAACGGCAATGATCGCGTCGGCGTTCGTGTTGCGGATGATGCTCACGTCCGTGGAAAACAGCACGGACCGGATGCGGCGGCCGTGGATGCGGATGCCCGAGCAGGCTTCGATCTCCCGC
This sequence comes from Clostridia bacterium, assembly GCA_017428525.1. Classification (GTDB taxonomy): domain Bacteria; phylum Bacillota; class Clostridia; order Oscillospirales; family Acutalibacteraceae; genus CAG-177. The sequence continues at coordinate 13,097 of JAFRQQ010000032.1, forward strand.
GGCACCGTCACCATGAAATCGCGCAGAAAGCCGCCGACCTCCGGGATCTCATTCGTTTCGTTCTTTTTCATGCTGTGCTCCTTTCGTTTTTCTTCCCCTTATTTCGCGCAGAAAATTTCATTCGCTCCTGTACAAACATAAAAAACTATGGTATACTATTCTAAACACGTCTGCTTTTCTCTATAATTCTAGCATAAAACAATCGAAAATTCAATTTGATTTTGACGAATGGGGAGGGACCCGGGATGAAAACGATCGATATCCGTGCGGTCAAGGAAAATGTTGTGCAGCTGATCAGCGACGGCTGGGGCCTGCTGACCGCCGGCACGGCCGAGAGCTTCAACACCATGACGATCAGCTGGGGCGCGCTCGGCGAGCTTTGGGGCAAGGACGTCGCTATCGTCTTCGTACGCCCGCAGCGCTACACGCTGGAATTCCTGGAGCGGGAGGACCGCTTCACGCTCAGCTTTTATGACCCCGCCTACCGTCCGGCGCTCGCGCTCTGCGGCTCAAAAAGCGGCCGCGAGCTCGACAAAGCGGCGGCGGCCGGGCTCACCCCCGCGCAAACGGACGGCACGATGACCTTCGCGCAGGCGAAGCTGACGCTGGTCTGCCGCAAGATCGCCGTGCAGGCGCTGGATCCGGCGGGTTTTCTGGATCCGTCCATCGAATCGAACTATGACGGCGGCGATTATCACAAGGTCTTTATCGGCGAAATTCTGAAGGTTTACGAGGCGTAACATGGCAAAAGCATTGGTGCTGGCGGAGAAGCCCTCCGTCGCGCGGGATCTGGCGCGGGTGCTCGGCTGCAAGCGCGGCGGCAACGGCTGCCTGATCGGCGACAAATACATCGTCACCTGGGCGCTGGGGCATCTGGTCACACTGGCGGACCCCGAGGCGTATGACGATAAATATCAGCAGTGGCGCATGGAGGATCTGCCGATGCTGCCAAAGCGCATGAAGCTGGTCACGATCCCGCAGACCGGCAAGCAGTTCCGCGCCGTGAGCAGCCTGCTGAACAGCAGCGAGGTCTCCTCCGTCATCATCGCGACCGACGCCGGACGCGAGGGCGAGCTGGTCGCGCGCTGGATCCTGCAGAAGGCCGGCTGCCGCAAACCGCTGCAGCGCCTGTGGATCTCCTCGCAGACGGACAAGGCCATCCGCGAGGGCTTTGCGAATCTCAAGCCCGGCGCGCAGTATGAAAATCTGTATCGCAGCGCGCAGAGCCGCGCCGAGGCAGATTGGCTCGTCGGCCTGAACGTCACGCGCGCGCTCACCTGCAAGCACGGCGCGCAGCTCTCCGCCGGCCGGGTGCAGACGCCGACGCTGGCCATGATCGTGCGGCGGGAGGAAGAGATCCAGCAGTTCCGCCCGAAGGAGTATTTCACGGTCAAGGCGTCCTTCGGCAGCTTTCAGGCGCTCTATAAAGACGCGAAGCAGCAGGCGCGGATGTTCGATCCCGCCGACGCGCAGCGCGTCGCCGAGGCCGTGCGCGGCAAGCGCGCGACCGTGACTGAAATCAAAAAGAATTATAAATTCCAGGCGCCGCCCGCCGCTTACGATCTGACGGAGCTGCAGCGCGACGCAAACAAAAAATACGGCTATTCCGCCAAGCAGACCCTTTCGCTCATGCAGGCGCTGTATGAAACGCACAAGCTGCTGACCTATCCGCGCACGGATTCGCGCTACATCACGAAGGACGTCGCCGCCACGCTCGGCGAGCGGCTGCGCGCGATCGCAGTCGGCCCCTATAAAGAGCGGGCCGCCGCCCTGCTGCGGCAGCGTCCGCTGCAGACGAAATATATCGTCAAGGACGCGGCGGTGACCGATCACCACGCGATCATTCCGACCGAGCAATATGTTGATCTGAACAAGCTGACCAACGACGAGCGTCATATCTACGACCTGGTGGTGCGGCGCTTCCTGGCCGTGCTCAGCGCGCCGTTTGAATATGACGAGGTGCAGATGACGCTGGCCGTCGGCCCGCATCGGTTCTATACCAAAGGCAAAACCGTGCGCGTGCCGGGCTGGAAGGCGCTGTATGACGCGTCGCTCGAGGAGGACGACGCCGAGGAGGATCTCGGCGCGCAGACACTCCCCGCGCTCACGCAGGGCACGACGCTGCCGGTGGAGGCCGTGCGGATCGTGGCGGGCAAGACCGCGCCGCCCGCGCGCTACACCGAAGCGACGCTGCTCACCGCCATGGAGCATCCGACGGGCGAGGTGGGCAACGCCGCCGAGCGCAGCGCCCTGCAGTCCGCCGGCGGGCTCGGCACCCCCGCCACCCGCGCGGATATCATCGAAAAACTGTTTGACGCTTTTTATATCGAACGCCGCGGCAAGGAGATCCATCCGACCTCCAAGGGCAAGCAGCTCGTGCGCATCGTGCCGGAGGATCTGCGCGCCGCCGCGCTGACCGCCCGCTGGGAGCAGCAGCTCGCGCTGATTGCCGCCGGCAAGGCCGACAGCGGCAAATTCATCGAAGAAATGCGGCGCTACGCCGCTTCGCTCGTGCAGGATGTGCGCGCCGGCACGGTGGAATATCAGCACGACAACGTCACGCGCACGCCCTGCCCGCAATGCGGGAAATACCTGCTCGAGGTCAACGGCAAGAAGGGCCGCATGCTCATTTGCCGCGATCGCGAGTGCGGCTACCGCAAATCCCTGAGCGTGATCACCAACGCCCGCTGCCCGAACTGCCACAAGAAGCTGGAATTGCGCGGCGAGGGCGAAAAGCGCGCGTTTTACTGCGCCTGCGGCTACCGGGAAAAGCTCTCCGATTTTGAAAAACGCAGGCAGACGGCCGGCGGCGGCAAACGCGATGTTGCAAACTATCTGCAGCAGCAGCAAAAGCAAAAGCCGGTCAGCAATCCGCTGGCGGATCAGCTTGCCAAATGGATGGAGGAAAATCAATGAAGCGCTCGCTCTCTCTGCTGCTGATCGCGGCGCTGCTGCTGAGTCTGGCAGCCTGCGCCGGGCACGGCGCGGGCAAAACGATCTATTACCCGCTCGCCGCCTCGCCCGCTACGCTGGACCCGCAATTCGCGGGGGAATCCGGCGCGCAGCTGGTCATCAACAACGTCTTTGAAGGTCTGACCCGTCTGCAGCCCGACGGCACGGCCGCCTCGGGGCTGGCCGAGCGCTGGGAGATTTCCGAAGACGAACTGACTTATACGTTCCATCTGCAGCCCGGCACGGAATGGTATTGCCCGGTCGTGCTGAAAAACGAATACGGCGAAGAATTCTATAAACGCTTTTCCGAAGAAAAGGTGACGGCGCGGGACTTTGTGTTCGCCCTGCGCCGCGCGGCAAATCCCGCAACGGACGCGCCCTGCGCCCACCGGCTGGCCGTGATCGAAAACGCGACCGCCGTTCTGCAGGGCACGCTGCCGCCGGAGCAGCTCGGCGTTGACGCTCCGGATGACAACACGCTGGTCATCCGCCTGGCCGCCCCCTGCCCGGATCTGCCCGTGCGCATGACCGAAAGCGTCTTCATGCCCTGCAACGAGGATTTCTTCAACGCCACCAACGGCCGCTACGGTCTGAGCAACCGCCACATCCTGTGCAACGGCCCGTTTTATGTCAGCGCCTGGGATCCCGAAAGCGGCCTGACCGTCAAGAGAAACCGCTATTATTCCGGCAGCAAGGCGCTGCCGGCCACGGTGGCCTTCTCCTTTGACGGCGATCCCGATTCCGTGCTGCAGAAGCTGGCGGGCGGCTCGCTGAGCGCCGCCATGCTGCCGCCGGATGCGGCCGTGCCGGAGGACTGCACCGTTGCCGCGCGGCGCGAAAACGGGTTTTACGGCTTTGTTTTCAATTGCAGCGACGAACTGATGCAAAACAGCGATCTGCGCATCGCGCTGTGCAATTCCATCGACCGCGATCTGTTCCTGACGGAAGAAGACGGCTTTGCGCCGGAGCGCGGCTTTATCCCCGCTTCCTGCGAGGCCGGCGGCGTTTCCTTCCGCGCGGCTGCCGGTACGCAGACCGCCGGGCTCGGTCGCAACACCTCGGCCGCCGTGCGCCATTTCTCCGCCGCGCTGCAGACGATGGAGCTCGAACGCATCACCGTCACGCTCCTGAGCCCGGACTTCCTGGAGGCGCAGGCCCTGCGGCAGGTGCAGCTCTGGCAGAAAACGCTGGGTCTGAACCTGACGCTCAATCTGGAAATCCTGTCGCCCGCGGAAATCTCCGCCGCCGTGGCAAAGGGCAACTATCAGTTTGCGATCACCGGCCTGACGGCCGATACGGCGGACGCCGGCGAATTCCTCGCGCAGTTTGCGGACGGCGCGGTCTTCCGCCTGCAGGACGACGCATTCCGGCAGCTGACCATGCAGCTGCTCGCGGATGTGGACGACGACGCGGCGCTGCGGGACTGCTTCGACGCGGAATCCTACCTGCTGCAGCAGGGCGTCTGCTATCCGCTCTACAGCCGGGCAAGCAGCTTTGTCATCGGCAAGGACGTGGCGGATATCACCATCAGCGGCGCGGAAAACACCGTCAGCTTTTTGAATGCGAAACGCTTTGACTGATCAATAAAGGGGAAACGAATCATGACCGAGGAACGTAAAATCCTGACGCTGAGTCTGACCGTTGCCGCTGCCTCGGCGGCCGTGCCCGCCGTGCTCGGCGTGCTGAAAAATCTGCGTCCGAAGCCGCTGGCCGCCTCCGACCGTCTGCATGCGGACGGCGCGGGCTTTGCCGACACTGCCGGCAGCCCCGTGACGCTGCACGCCGTCGAGCTGCCGACCGCGCCTTCCGTCTTTTTGCGGGACGGGGAAGCCTGCCCGCCGGAGGATGTGGAGCCGGCGCTGACCGAGCGCTTCGGCGCCTACGGCGCAAAGCAGCTGCTGCAGGCGGAGCGCTTCGGCGCGCTGACCGCCGCGGACCTGAAAACGCTCAAGGGTCTGGGCGTCAACTGCGTGCAAGTGCCGCTGTGCAGCAACCGCCTTTGCAAAAAGAAAAACGGGCGCGACGAGATCGATTTTACCGCCGTCGACGCGCTGGTCGACCGCTGCCGCGCCGCGGGCGTTTATGTGCTGCCCCTGCTCACGGCGCTGCCCGACGCCCTGCTGCAGAACTGCAAGGCGGGCTTTGATGCGCGCAACGCGGTGCTGCGCCAGTGGCTGCAGATCGCCGAACATTATAAAGACGAACCCGCGATCGCGGGCTTTTCCCTGCTGGACGGCGCCGCGCTTGCCGGTGCAGACCCGAGCTGCGTACAGGCGCTGCAGAAATTCGGCCGCAGACTGGTCAAGACGCTGCGCTCCGCAGGCGCCGACTTCCCGCTGTTCCTGCCGGCCGCTGGCGATTCCCTGCCCGATCTTGCCGGCTGCGGCGAAAACCTGGCCGTCTCGCTGGACTGCCGCGCCCTCTCCCCCGCCGTGCGTGAGGCGCTGCGCCTGCGGCTGCCGGCGGATCTGCCCTGCCTGGTCACCGTCAGCGATACGGATGATCCCGTCGGCGCGCTGGCGGAATTCGCCGATCTGGGCGGTCTGTGCTTCGCCGGCTTTTTCGGCGCGCGCGGCTGTCTGTTCGCTGCCTTCACCGGGGACGCGCCGGATCTGGTCCGGGACGATTACAAAACGCTGACCGAAAAATGCGGCGCAGTGCTGGATATGCGCAATCTGAAGGAAAACGCCGCCCTGTGCGATATGGTGAAGGACGTCTTCGGCGGCGCCGTTGAGGACCCGAAGCCGAAAACCACGGTGCGCTTCGGCCTGAACGATCCCGCTGCGGAAGCATAATTCATACACATCACGTTTTTTCAGCAAGGAGCCGCCCGCTCCTTGCTTTTTTATGCGTTCGGGTGAATTTGTGAATTTTTTTGTTTCGCCCGTTTTCCTCTTGTAATTCCGGCAGAAAGCGTTTATAATGTTTTTATATTGGATTAGTGTCCCGCAGTCCCGCTGCGGCTCCGGTCCGCCTGCAAAAAACGAGGAGGGTTCCCATGAGCAAATATGTGATTTCCTATGACATCGGCACCACGGGCGTCAAGTCCTGTCTGTTTGAAATCGATAAAACGATCACGCTGATCAGCGCGGCCATGCAGGGCTACAACCTCTATATTCTGCCGGACGGCGGCGCGGAGCAGGATCCCGACGAATGGTGGGACGCCATCTGCGCCACGACCAAGCAGATCTTCCTGCAGTGCGCCGTCAAGCCCGCGCAGGTGGAGGGTATTTCGTTCTGCTCCCAGATGCAGGGCCTGGTGCTCGTCGACAAGGACGGCAAGCCCGTGCGCCGCGCCTTCAGCTACATGGACCAGCGCGCGAAAAAGCAGATCAAGGAGGGCATGGCCTACGGCCCGCAGATCGCCGGCGCGAACATCAAAAAGCTGATCCCCTCCCTCATCATCACCGGCGCGGTCTCCGCGAGCGTGAAGGACCCGGTCTGGAAATACAACTGGGTCAAGGACAACGAACCCGAAAACTTCAAGCGCATCTATAAATGGCTGGACGTCAAGGAATCCATCATCTGCCGCATGACCGGCAAATGCATCATGACGCCCGACTCCGCCTTCGGCGCGCTGATCTATGATATCCGCGACGGCAAGCGCTGCTGGAGCGAAACGGTCTGCAAGCTGCTGGGCGTGGATATGAATCACCTGGCCGAGATCGTGCCCTGCACGGCGAAGGTCGGCGGCCTGACCGCGCAGGCGGCGTCCGAGCTGGGTCTGCCGGAGGGCACGGCCGTCTTCGGCGGCGGCGGCGACGCTTCCCTGATCGGCGTGGGCGCTGGCGCGGTCGAAATGGGCGACACCCACATGTACAGCGGCACAAGCGGCTGGTGCTCCACCGTGGTGGACCGCAGCATCGTGGACACCTCCGCGATGATCGCCGCCATCGTCGGCGCGCAGCCGGATTCCTTCAACTACTTCGCCGAGCTGGAAACCGCCGGCAAATGCCTGGAATGGGTCAAGGATCACCTGGCGCTCGATGAGATCGGCATCTTCCTTGAAAAAACCCATGTGGCGGAGTCCAAAGAGTCCGTTTACACCAATCTTTACGATTATCTCTCCAAGGTGGTCAACGAAATCCCCGCCGGCAGCGGCGGCGTCATCTTCACCCCGTGGCTCCACGGCAACCGCTGCCCGTTTGAGGATCCGAACGCGCGCGGCATGTTCTTCAACATCAGCCTCGACACCGGCAAGACCGAGCTGATCCGCGCGGTGCTGGAGGGCGTGTGCTACCACCTGCGCTGGTTCATGGAAACGCAGGATAAGAAGATCAAGACCTCCGACACCATCCGCTTCGTCGGCGGCGGCGCGCTTTCCGACGTCACCTGCCAGATCCTCGCGGACGTCACCGGCCGCACGATCGAAACCGTGGACAGCCCGCAGAACGTCGGCGCGGTCGGCGCGGCGGTCATCATGGCCGTCGGTCTGGGCGTGATCGAAAAGATCTCCGACGCGAAGAAGCTGATCCCCGCAAGCAAGACCTTCCGCCCCAACCCGGAAAACAAAGCGGTGTATGACCGCAATTTCGCGGTGTATAAAACGCTGTATAAGAACAACAAAGCAGCCTTTGCCGCGCTGAACGGCTGAGCCGTTCCGATGCTGAAGAAAGGATCGATTCTCATGAAAAAAATCTTTGTGATTCTGATTTGCATGGTGCTTGCGCTGACCTGCCTGACCGCCTGCAAGGCGAAGCTGAAGAACGGCACGGTGCTCTCCGGCGGCGGTCGTGACTACGCTGCCGTTACCAACGAGGACGGCGGCATTCAGCGCGACGAAGCCGGCAACATCGTTGTGCTCGTCACAAACGACAAGGGCAAGAACGTCAAGGATGACAACGGCGAATATGCCACGCAGGCCGTGGCGCTGCGCGGCGCGCTTGTGGTCGGCAACCGCATCGAATGTCCCGACTACCGTCTGGAAATCCCCAACGGCTGGAGCGACTACCTGAGCGGCGCGGATCTGATGATCGAGCGCAACGGCACAAACGATATCCTCAAGATCGTCTCCACGCGCGACGGCGATCTCAACACCTCCATGAAGCAGGCCAGTGAACTGATCGACAAAATGAAGACCTTTTCCGCGGATACGGAGTATGTCAACCGCACCGTGAAGGTGCTGGATCAGGATGCGCAGCTCTTTGCCGTCTATGTGCCGGACAACGGCACCGGCGCCGCCTCCTACCTCGGCTACATCTTCTTTGAGCACAACGGCGTGGTCTATTCCTGCATGCTCACCTCCGACCGCAACATGAATGAAAGCATCGATGAGATTGTTTCCATCCTCAACACCATTGAATATGTGAATTAATAGGAGCGCTGGTTATGTTATTCACCCAGGATATCGGCATAGATCTCGGCACGGCGAACACACTGGTGTTCGTCAAGGGCAAGGGCATCGTCATCCGCGAGCCCTCTGTCGTGGCTGTGGACCAAAAAAGCAATCCGCCGCGCGTGGTTGCCGTCGGCAGCGAAGCGAAGGAGATGATCGGGCGTACGCCCGGCTCCATCGTTGCCGTGCGCCCGCTGAAGGAAGGCGTGATCGCGGATTTTGAGATCACGGCCGAAATGATCGAATCGTTCATCAAGCGCACGGCGCATCGCCGGCCGTTTTCCCGCACGCGGGTGCTCATCTGCGTGCCCTCGGGCGTGACCGAGGTGGAAATGAAGGCCGTGCATGACGCTGCCAAAAGCGCGGGCGCCAACTTCGTGAGCCTGATCGAAGAGCCGATGGCGGCCGCGGTCGGCGCAGGTCTGCCCGTCACCGAGGCCACCGGCAGCATGGTGGTGGATATCGGCGGCGGCACCTCCGAGGTGGCGGTGATTTCGCTGGGCGGCGTTGTGACCTCCTTCTCCTCCCGCATCGCCGGCGACGATCTGGACGAGGCCATCATTTCCTACATCAAGAAAAAATACAATCTGCTCATCGGCGAACGCACCGCCGAGGATATCAAGGTCAAGATCGGCTCCGCCTATCCCTACGACGGCGAGGGCACGGTCAATATCAAGGGCCGCAACCTGATGGACGGTCTGCCCAAAAACGTGGACATCACCTCCGAGGAGGTGCGCGAAGCGCTGGCGGATCCCGTCCGGCAGATCGTGGACGCCGTGAAATCCACGCTCGAGCGCACCCCGCCCGAGCTGGCGGCGGATATCATTGACCGCGGCATCATGCTCACCGGCGGCGGCGCGCTGCTGCGCGGGCTGGACAAACTGATCGCCGCCGAAACGAAGATCCCCGTCCATGTGGCGGACAATCCCCTGGATTGCGTCGTGGACGGCTGCGGCATCTGCCTTGAAAACGAATCCCTTTCCGAGGTGCGCAACAAGAAATACATGTGACGCGCACGCTGCTGACATTCCCTGCCGGATATCGGAGATCTGCCTATGACTCACCTGTTTAAAAGCACCGCCTTCAAAATCTTTGCCGTGATCGCCGCCGCGCTGCTGGCGGGCTCGGCGTTTGCGCTCGTTTCCCGCAGCGGCTCTTCGCCGGTCACGTCGGTCACGGGCGTGATTTTCAGTCCCCTTTCGCGGCTGGCCTCCCGCACGGCGTCGGCGCTTTCCAACCTGCCGATCTCCTTCCGCTCTTCCTCTGTGCTGGCCGCCGAGGTGGATGCGCTGCAGGCGGAGGTCGACCGGCTGAACGGGCAGCTTGTGGATTACGAAGAGGCCAAGCATAAAAACGAATTCTATCAGGAATTCCTTGCGCTGAAGGAAGCGCACAATGATTACACGTTTGTGGAGGCCGCGGTCATCGGCCGCGACGCGGCCGGCTATTTCGGCTCCTTCACACTCAATAAAGGGTCCCTGCAGGACGTCGCGGTCAACGATCCCGTGATCTACGGCCAGTATCTGGTCGGCGTGGTCGCCTCCGTGACGCCGACGCAGTGCACCGTGCACACCATTCTCAACCCGCATGTCAACGTGAGCGCCTATGAGGTGCGCACGCGCGACCTCGGCTACGTCACCTCCACCACCGCGCTCGCGCAGGAGGGGCAGTGCCACATGCCCGGACTGGCGGCGGAAACGAGCATCTCCGTGGGCGGCATCGTCTGCACCTCGGGCGTGGGCGGCATCTATCCGCGCGATCTGATCATCGGCACGATCGTGGACGTCGTGGACGGCACGGCGGATATTTCCGCGAGCGCCATCATCAACCCCGGTGCCCGACTGGACAAGCTGACCGACGTGTGCGTGATCACCTCCTTCAACGGGCAGCACGCACAGTAACCGAACATGATGACATTGAAGAAGCAACGAAAAATCCTGTTTTTGCGCAGGCTGATCCTTGCGCTGATGCTGCTTGTGCTGTCCCTGCTGCAAAACACGGACGGCTTTTTTCTGCAGATCTTCGGCGTGCGCGCACTGCTGCTGATTCCGGCCGTGGTGTGCATCGCCGTGTTTGAGCGGGATTTCGCGGGCCTGTTTTTCGGCCTGCTGGCCGGCGCGCTCTGGGATGCGGCCGCAGGAGGCGCAAGCTTCCGGGCGCTGTATCTGATGGCGGTCGGCTATCTTTGCGGCGTGCTGATCAACACGCTCATGCGCTGCAACATCATGACCGCAACCCTGCTTTCCGCCGGCGCCGTGCTGCTCTATGAGCTTGCGGCCTGGCTGATCGCCTATCCCCTGGCGGGTCTTGACCGCGCAGTCTTCATGCTGCTGCGCTACTATCTGCCCGGCGCCGTTTATTCCCTGGTGTTCGCGCCGGTGCTCTTTATCCTCGTGCACACTGTTCAGAAGAAATATTCCGTGAATCCGACCGTCCACAGCACCGACTGACGACGGCCGGCATTCCGTTGATTACATGATTCAGGAGTCAATACCTATGCGTCCGAAAATTCCAACCGGCCGCCGCATTGCGGCCGTCTGCATATTGATGGCGTTTTTCGTCTTCTTCGCCTTTGACCTGGTCAAGCTCCAGCTTGTCGAGGGCGAGGAGTTCAACGCGGTGATTTCCTCCGTGGCGGAGCACACCGCGCCGGTGGCTGCCGCCCGCGGCGAGATCGTGGACTGCAACGGCGTGCCGCTGGTGTATTACGGGCAGACCTATGCCCTGATCCTGGACGCCGCTTATTTCCCCTCCGCCAAGGAGCAGGCGCAGCGCAATGAGATCCTGCTCGCGCTGATCCGCCTGTTTGAGCGGCGCGGGCTCGCGTGGATCGATCCCCTCCCCCTCGTCTTTGACGCCGCGGGGACCGTCGCCTTCCGGCCGGACAGCGACAAGGAGATCGCCGAAATGAAAAGCGCCTCCCTGCTCAACCTGAATGATTACGCCACGGCGCAGAACTGTCTGGACGCTGTTGTCAAAATGTTTGATCTGGCGGACTACAGCCCTGCCGACGCACGCAAGATCGCCTCGGTCTGCTACGGCCTGAAGCGGGACGGCTTCAATGTTTCGCATCCTTACACCTTTGCGCAGGACGTGCCCGCCGAGGTCGTTTCCATCGTCAAGGAAAACAGCGACTTTTACCGCGGCGTGGATGTGGACATCGTGCCGGTGCGTCAGTATTCGGACGGCACGCTCGCGCCGCATATTCTCGGCCGCGTGGCGGTGATCAACGCCGAGGAATATGCCGAAAAGAAGGATCAGGGCTATCAGATGGACGACTTGATCGGCAAAAGCGGGCTCGAGCTCGCAATGGAAGACACCCTGCGCGGCACGGCCGGCGAAAAGACCATCTATACCGACCCGAACGGCACCAACACCTCCGTGATCACCAAGCAGCCGCAGCCGGGCAACACCGTTGTGACCACCATTGACGCCGGGCTGCAGGCCGTCGCCGTGCAGAGCCTGGGCGAAACGCTTGAGAACTATGCCGATACGAACGGCAACATCGTGGACAGCGCCGGCGCGGTTGTGGTGCTGGACTGCAACAGCGCCGCCGTGCTCGCCTGCGCCAGTTACCCGACCTATGACATCACGACCTATGCGGAAGATGCGGCGGCGCTCAACGAAGCGCCGGGCTCGCCCCTCTGGAACCGCGCGCTGCTCTCCGCCTACGCGACCGGCTCCACGATGAAACCCTCCGTCGCCATCGGCGCTTTGGAGGAGGGCGTGATCGATGAGAATTTCACGGTCTACTGCAACGGCTCCTATGATTTCCTCGGGCAGCACTTCAAGTGCGAACAGCAGCATAAAAACGCCTACGTCAACGTCGTTGCCGCCATCGATGAATCCTGCAACATCTTCTTCTATGAAGTCGGGCAGATGCTCGGCATCGAAAAGATGAATGAATACCGCACGCTGCTCGGCTTCGGCGCAAAGACCGGCTGCGAGCTGGGCGAGGCCGCCGGCGTGCTGGACAGCCCGGAATACCGCGCTTCTCTGAATCAGGAATGGCTGCCGGGCTTCACCATCCAGTCCGCCATCGGCCAGGCGGGCAACCTCTTCACGCCGATTCAGCTGGCCAATTACGTCGCGACGATCGCGAACGGCGGCACCCGCTACCGCACGCATTTCGTCAAGAGCATCAAAAGCCACGATTATTCCCGCACGATCGAGGAAACCCCGACCACCGTCACCTGCGAAACCGGCATTTCCGCCCAGACGCTGAATATCGTCAAGCGCGGCATGCTCGCCGTGGGCACCACCGGCTACTGCGCCGACGCCTTTGCAGACCTGCCCGTGAAGGTGGCGGCCAAAACCGGCACCTCGCAGGAATACCGCATGATCAAGAATGTTTCCACCAAGATCAACAACGGCTTCCTGATCGCCTTCGCGCCGTATGAGGCGCCGGAGATCGCGATTGCCGCCGTCGGCGAAGGCATGGTTTCCGGTGCGAATGTCGCGCCGGTGATCGCCGCCGTGGTCGACTATTATTTCGGTAAAAACAGCACGCTTTCTCCCGTGCCGGAGACCGGCGTGCTGATCCCCTGATTGCATCCGGACGACGCAGAAAGGAGGCGGCCCCATGGCGCAAACGATTCTGATTTTTTCCGGCAAGGGCGGCACGGGGAAATCCTCCGTCACCGTCGGCCTCGGGCGCGCGCTCGCGGCCATGGACAAGCGCGTGCTGCTTGTGGACTGCGATATCGGTCTGCGCTGCCTGGATCTGCTGCTCGGCGCCGCGCAGGACGTGGTCTTTGACTGGGGCGACCTGCTGCTCGACCGCTGCAGCGCCGCGGATGCGATCCTGCCCGGCGAGGTCGATCTGCTCGCCGCGCCGCGAAGATATGATCCGTCCTTTGACGCCGCCGGATTTGCCGCCATGCTGCAGATGCTGCAGGCAAACTATGATTATATTCTGCTCGACGCGCCGGCCGGCATCGGCACCGGACTGCTGCTCGCCGCCGCGGGTGCGGACAGCGCCGTCGGCGTCACAACGCCCGACGCGGTCTGCGTGCGCAGCTGCTGCGCGGCCTATTCCGCCCTGCGCGCGCAGGGGCTGACCGACGCGCGGCTGATCATCAATCTGTTTGAGGTGCGCCCCGTGCTCCACGGCCGGCTGCTGAATGTGGATCAGTGCATCGATGAAACGGGCATTCGCCTGCTCGGCGCCGTGCCCCGCGACCCCGCCGTGAGCTTCTGCTCCGTGACCGGCAAAGCGCCGGATGAATTCTCCCCCGCTTCGCTGGCCTATGAGCGCATCGCCCGCCGCCTCTGCGGCGAAAAAGTCCCGCTGGTTTGCGATTAAAAGGGGTTAGATGATAGGAATCAGGTGTTAGGCGCGTACGACCGTTTTCAGGTTCGCTGGCATCAGTATTATTGAAAGGGAAGAAAAATGGAATCGAAGTTAGAATTTGAAGAACAATATCGGATCCAAAGAAAAGAAATCAAACAATATTATCGAAAACATAAAGTCATTAAAATTTTGATTGCATTTATTGGCGCTGCGATCAGCGCTATCGTCTTTCTTCTCTCATTAAAAAAGATGTTCGGTGACAACAACGATGTGATCTGTGTCGTCAGTCTTATCATTTGCGCCGGATTTCTTGCAGTACTCATCAGGCTGCCTTTTTTTCAGTCGGCAGCAGAAAGAAAAGAATTGGAAGCCCTTAATCAGGCGGCAATTGCCGCAAGGCTGAACGATCGGGAAGGTTAAAACAACCGGCGAGCTCCCGTTTACCTGCCTTAATTCCTAACTCCTAATTCCTAATTCCTATTTTCGGAGGTATCCGCCTTGTCCACCACCATCGCCGCAATTGCCACCCCGCAAGCGCCGGGCGGCATCGGCATTATCCGCATTTCCGGCAGGGATGCGCTGCCCGTGGCTGCCCGCGTTTTTCGCGCGGCCGGCAGCAGCGATCTGACGGAAAGCCCCGGCTACCGCGCCTATTTCGGCGCGGTTTATTCTGATAATGAAAAAATCGACGAGGCCATCTGCCTCGTTTTTCGTGCGCCCAAAAGCTATACGGGCGAAGATGTGGCCGAGCTGCACTGCCACGGCGGCCTGTTTCTGACGCAGCAGACGCTGCGCGCCGTGCTCGCTGCCGGCGCCGTCCCCGCCGAACCGGGGGAATTCACCAAACGCGCGTTTCTCAACGGCAAACGCGATCTTGCCGCCGCCGAAAGCGTCATGGCCCTCATCGGCGCCGCCGGGCAGCAGGCGGCCGCCGCCGCGCTGCAAACGCTGGACGGCACGCTGAGCAAGGAGATCCGCGCCTGCGCGGACCGCATCCTTTCGGTCACCGCCGCCCTGGCGGCCTGGGTCGATTATCCGGATGAGGATCTGCCGCAGACCGATACGGCCTCGATCCTTTCCGTTTTCCGCGACGTACGTGCTTCCCTGCAGGCGCTGCTGCGCCGCTATGACTGCGGCAAAGTGCTCACCGCCGGCGTGGATACCGCCATCGTCGGGCGGCCGAACGTCGGCAAATCGACGCTGATGAATCTGCTCAGCGGCTTTGACCGCTCCATCGTCACCGCGGTCGCCGGCACCACGCGCGACGTGGTGGAGGAAACCGTTCGTCTTGGCGATCTGCTGCTGCGCGTGGCGGATACCGCCGGCATCCGGGATACCGCGGACGCCATCGAGCATCTCGGCGTGGACCGCGCCAGACGGCGTCTGGCCGGCGCTTCGCTCGCGCTCGCGGTCTTTGACGGCAGCGCGCCGCTGACCGCGGACGACCGCGCCGTGATCGCCGCCTGTGCGGAAAAACCCGCCGTCGCCGTGCTGAATAAAGCGGACCTCCCCCCTGCCGCCGACTGCGCCGAACTGGAAGCCGCCTTTGACCGCGTGGTGACGCTCTCGGCCGCCACCGGCGAAGGTCTGGAAACGCTCGAACAAGCGATCGCCGACCTGCTCGGCGCGGATGCCTTCGACCCCTCTGCCGCCTGCCTGGTCAACGAGCGCCAGCGGCAATGCTGTGCGCGCGCTGCGGACCATCTGTCCGAGGCGATCTCCGCGCTGGAACGCGGCGTCACGCTCGACGCCGTCACCGTCTGCGCCGATTGCGCCGTGGATGCGCTGCTGGAGCTGACCGGCGAGCGCGCAACGTCCGCCACCGTGGACGCGGTCTTCAGGAACTTCTGCGTCGGAAAATAGGTATTAGATATTAGATTTTAGATGTGCGACGCCGTAAGATTGCCGCGTTATTATTTTTTCTATTTGGGAACATTGATATGAAGTACCTAGCTGAATCCTTTGATATCGCCGTGATCGGCGCGGGGCACGCCGGCATCGAAGCCGGTCTGGCCGCCGCCCGCCTCGGCTGCAAAACCGCCCTGTTCACGATCAATCTGGACTGGGTGGGCAATATGCCCTGCAATCCGTCGATCGGCGGCTCCTCCAAGGGCCACCTCGTGCGTGAAATTGACGCACTCGGCGGCGAAATGGGCATTGCCGCGGACCGCAACACCCTGCAAAGCCGGATGCTGAATCTCGGCAAGGGACCGGCCGTCCATTCTCTGCGCGCGCAGATCGACCGCCGCGCCTACTCCGAAACGATGAAGCACGCCGTGGAGCGTCAGCCGAACCTGTTTCTGCAGCAGGCGGAGATCATCGATCTGGTGCCGGATGGCGACGGCTGGCTGCTGACCACCCGGCTGGAGGCCGTGCACCGCGCGAAGGCCGTTATCCTCGCCACGGGCACCTTCCTTGGTGGGCGCGTCTATATCGGCGACGTTTCTTATGAAAGCGGCCCGGACGGCATGTTTCCCGCCGCCGCGCTGGCCGATGCGCTCAAGCGGCTCGATCTGCCGCTCCGGCGGTTCAAAACCGGCACGCCGCCGCGGGTCAACCGCAGAAGTGTCAATTTTTCCCAGTTGGAGCCGCAATACGGCGACGACCGCATCGTGCCGTTCGCGTTTGACGCCGGCATCCCGGTCGAAAACAAGGAACCCTGTTATATTACCTACACCGGCGCGGAAACGAAACGCATCATTTCGGAAAATCTGCACCGTTCTCCCCTCTTTTCCGGCAAGATTGACGGCGTCGGGCCGCGGTATTGCCCGAGCATCGAGGATAAAATCGTCCGTTTTGCCGAAAAAGAGCGGCATCAGATCTTTATCGAGCCCTGCGGCGCGCACACGGATGAGATGTATCTGCAGGGGCTCTCCTCCTCCCTGCCGGAGGACGTGCAGCTGCAGATCGTGCACAGCATCCCCGGCCTGGAGCAGGCGGAATTCCTGCGCACGGCCTACGCCATCGAATATGACTGCATCGATCCCCGCGCGCTGCGGCAGACCTTGGAATTCAAGGATCACCCCGGCCTGTACGGCGCCGGGCAGTTCAACGGCTCGAGCGGCTACGAGGAGGCCGCCGCCCAGGGGCTGATCGCCGGCGTCAACGCCGCCTGCAAGCTGCTGGACCGGCCGCCGGTCATTCTGGACCGCACCACCTCCTACATCGGCACGCTGATCGACGATCTGGTCACAAAGGGCTGCACAGATCCCTACCGCATGATGACCTCCCGCTCGGAATACCGGCTGGTCCTGCGGCAGGACAACGCCGACCGCCGTCTGACCCCGATCGGCTATGCGGCAGGCCTGATCTCCGAGGATCGCTGGCAGCGGTTTCAGACCAAACTCGCGCAGATCGCGCAGGAGCGCGCCCGCGTGGAAGCGCTTTCCATCCCGAAAACCGACGCGCTGGACGCGATGCTTGTTTCACGTGAAACATCTCCGCTGGAAAAAGGCGTCAAGATGATCGAGCTGCTGCGGCGCCCGCAGGTGGATTACGCCGCGCTCGCGCCGTTTGATCCGGACCGTCCTCCCCTGTCCCCCGAGATTTTTGAGCAGGTCGAGATCGATATCAAATACGAAGGCTATATCCGGCGGCAGGAGCAGCAGATCAAAGAGCTGCGCCGCCTGGAGGTCCGCCGTCTGCCCGCCGACCTCGATTACAGCGCCATTACCGGCCTGCGGCTGGAAGCGATCGAAAAACTCGGCAAGGTGCGCCCGGAAACCGTCGGCCAGGCCTCGCGTATTTCCGGCGTCTCCCCCGCCGACATCTCCGTTCTGTTGATTTATCTGAGCAACCAAGGAGCCGCCCATGATTGATAAAACCCAATTGCAAAGCGAAGCCGCCGCGCTCGGCCTGCAGCTGAGCGACGCGCAGCTGGATCAATTTGACCGGCTGGCGCAGGCGCTGGTCGATCGGAACCGCGTGATGAACCTGACCGCCATCACAGAGCCGTCGGAAATCGTCACCCGGCATTTTGCGGATTCCCTGACCGTCGCGGCCGCCGTGCCGCTGCAGGAAGCCGCCGCCGTGCTCGATCTCGGCACCGGCGCGGGCTTTCCCGGTCTGCCGCTGATGATTCTGCGCCCGGATCTGCAGATGACGCTGCTGGACAGTACAGCAAAAAAGCTGGCCTATGTGGCGGAAACGGCGGATGCCCTCGGTCTACGGGCGCAAACCCTGCATCAGCGCGCGGAGATTGCCGGGCGCGATCCCGCGTTTCGCGCGCAATTTGATCTTGTCTGCTCCCGCGCCGTCGCCCCGCTGCCCGTGCTCTGCGAATACGCGCTCCCGCTGCTGCGCATCGGCGGCCGGCTGGTCGCGATGAAAAGCGTGCGCGCGGCCGAGGAACTGGCGCAGGCCAAGGACGCGATCCGGCTGCTCGGCGGCGCCGTTGCGGGCGTCAGCTCGTTCACACTGGCCGACGGCAGCAGCCGCGTGCTGATTCTGATTGAAAAGAAATCGCAAACGCCGGCAAAATATCCCCGTTCCGGCACACAAATCGCCAAAAAGCCCCTTTAATTTTATAAGAAACGGCAGATTCCGGTCGAATCCGCCCGACCGAAACAGGTGGACAAACTCCCGCTGCGGTGCTATGATAAAGGCAGTCAAACGGATTGCCGCATTCGCATCCGCACGGGGGTGTTTTTTTGAAAACCGCCAAATACAAGGTCGGCGGGCAGATTCTTCTGCTCCCGCAGGAGGAAATCTATCCGAATCCGCATCAGCCGCGTCAGCGCTTTGATTTCGACGCGCTCGAGGGTCTGGCACAGAGCATTCGTCAAAACGGCATCCTGCAGCCGATCGCCGTTCGCATGAACGAAAACGGCGCCTACGAACTGATTACAGGCGAACGCCGCCTGCGCGCAGCCCGGCTGGTCGGGGTCAAACAGATCCCATGCATCGTCATGGAAGCGTCGGATGAAAAATCCGCGCTGTTTGCGCTGATTGAGAATATGCAGCGTTGCGACCTCGGCTTTTTTGAGGAAGCCGCCGCGATTCAGCGGCTGATCACCGATCACGGCATGAGCCGGGACGACGTCTGCCGCAAGCTCGGCAAAGCGCCGCCGACAATTTCCAACAAACTGCGGCTGCTGCGCCTGCCGGAGGATCTGCGGCTGAAAATCACGCAGGAGAACCTGACCGAGCGCCACGCCCGCGCGCTGCTGCGCCTGACCTCCTTCAGCCAGATGGAGCGCGCGCTGGCCATCATCGCGGAAAAACGGCTGAATGTGCAGGAAACCGAGCGTCTGATCTCGCAGATGCTGCAGAATGACGCGCGCCCGCGCACGCCGCCGATGAAGCTCTTCAAGGATGTGCGCATCTTTGTCAACACGCTCAACCACGCAGTGGATACCATGCGCCGCGCCGGCATCGCCGCGGATTCGGCAAAAAGCGAAACCGAGGAATATATCGAATATATCGTCCGCATCCCGAAAAGCAGAGGCTGCGTCATCAAGGCCGCAAAGGCGCCTGCCAAGGGCGCCTGACCGCATTCGACCTGTTTCACGTGAAACACAGGGCAGGGGACTGCCCGCTGAAGCAACCCACTCCGACGGCGGCAAGGGGCAACCCCGGCTGCCGACCATATCTTTCTCTTTCACACCCACATCCGCGGAAAGGGCAGGCAAATCGCCTGTCCTTTTCGCGTTTTTTGATTTTTCTCTTCCAATTTGCGCAAAATTGTGCTATACTGAGGGAGAAATCCCGCACAGGAGGCGCCAAAATGGGTAAAACCGTTGCGATCGTCAATCAAAAAGGCGGCGTCGGCAAAACGACAACCGCCGTCAACCTGACCGCCGCGCTCGGCGCAAAGGGCAAAAAAGTGCTGCTGGTCGATATCGACCCGCAGGGCAATTCCACCAGCGGCTTCGGGGTCAATAAACGCGACCTGCCGCACACGAGCTACGATGTGCTGCTCGGCGGCTGCGGGGCAGGGGAGGCCATCCTCGACACGGGCTGTGAAAACGTCCGGCTGCTGCCCTCGAGCATGAATCTGGCCGGCGCGGAGCTGGAGCTCATCGAGCTGCCGCATCGCGAATCTCGTCTGAAACAGGCGCTGGCACTGGTGAACGAGGACTACGACTATATCCTGCTGGATTGCCCGCCCTCTCTCGGTCTGGTCACGCTGAACGCTCTTTGCGCGGCGGATACGCTGATGGTGCCGATTCAGTGCGAATTCTACGCGCTGGAGGGTCTGAGCCAGCTGATTTCCACCGTGCGCACCGTCAAACGGATGTATAATCCGTATCTGGAGATCGAGGGCGTGCTGCTCACCATGTATGACGGGCGGCTGAATCTGACGCAGCAGGTCGTGGACGAGGTCAAGCGCTGCTTCCCGAAGAAAGTCTATGCGACCTTCATCCCGCGCAATGTGCGTTTGTCGGAGGCGCCGAGCTACGGCCTGCCGGTGATGTATTATGATAAACATTCCAAGGGCAGCAAGGCGTATGAGAAGCTGGCGGACGAGTTTTTGAGCAAAAACGACGCGGAATCGCGTTGAGCAGAGAGGGGAGAGCACCGTGGCAGTGAAAAAAACCGGTCTCGGGCGCGGCATCAACGCCCTGTTTTCGGATAATTCGATTGAGGATACCGGCGGCGCGCAGCCGGTAGAATTGCCAATTATTGACATTGAGCCGAATAAAAATCAGGCCCGGCGGCAGTTTGACGAGGCCACGCTGGCGGAACTGTCGGATTCCATTGCGAAACACGGCGTCCTGCAGCCGCTGCTGGTGCGTCCGATGCTCGGCGGCGGCTATCAGCTGATCGCCGGCGAACGGCGCTGGCGCGCGAGCCGCATGGCAGGCCTTACGACCGTGCCGGTCATCATTAAAAACCTGAGTGACGCGGACGCCGCTGTGATTTCTTTAATCGAAAATTTGCAGCGTGAGGACCTGGGGCCGATCGAAGAGGCCTGCGGCTACGAAACGCTGATCGAGGACTTCCACCTGACCCAGGCCGCCGCGGCAGAAGCGGTCGGCAAATCCCGCGCGGCGGTGGCAAACACCATGCGCCTGCTCAAGCTGCCGGAATCCGTGCGCGCGCTGGTGCAGAGCGGGCAGCTTTCCGCCGGTCACGCGCGGGCGCTGCTGGCGCTCGAAGGGGAAGGGGAGATTGAAGCGGCTGCGCAGACCGTGCTTGCGCGCCGGCTCTCGGTGCGGCAGACGGAGGCCTATGTCAAGCTGCTGCGCAAGCCGAAAAAGGAAGCGCCCAAAAAAGAAGGCCGCGCCGCCTTTTTTGACGAGGTGGAGCTTTCGCTCAACCAGGCGCTCGGCCGCAAAGCGCGGGTCGTCACCCGCCGCGGCAAGGAGGACGGCGTGCTGGAGCTGGCATTTTATGACAAAGACGATCTCGCCCGGATCGCGCAGGCGCTCGCCGCGCTGGAGGGCTGATTTTCCGAAAAAGAAAGAAGCGGAGACTTGCAGAACGGCAGCATTTCATAACCCAGTGTTGTCGAAAAGAGCGCCTTTCACGCACACTTGCAGATTTTTCGGCTTGAGATACGTCAAGTATCCCTGCGCCGAAGAAATCCGCAATTGCACGCAAATTGCATCTCTTTTCGATGG
>JAFRQQ010000033.1 GCA_017428525.1 Clostridia bacterium
AAGTATGCCATGTGCGGCTTTTCCTTTTTCTGAACAATTTCTGCTCCTGCAAAACTGTCCCATCGAAAAGAGATGCAATTTGCGTGCAATTGCGGATTTCTTCGGCGCAGGGATACTTGACGTATCTCAAGCCGAAAAATCTGCAAGTGGGCGTGAAGTGTTCATTCTCTGGTGCTTTCGTAACCGAAGATTTCAATATGTCCGTCGAGATAGTAGCGGTAGTTCCAGCCGTTCGAGACCAGGTCGATCGATCCGGCCGCAAACGCCGGCTGCGCCAGCGACACGCCGAAGCAGAGCGTCAGCGCCAGCGCCAACAGGATGCTGAACAGCTTTTTGCGCTTCATATCCGCAACCTCCTTTATTCCGTGTTCATTGATTTATAATAAATTATAATATTTTTTATCACATTCCGCGCGGCTTTGCAATCGTTCCGTTTTTTCTGCGGCTCGTTTTTTCAGCGCAGCGGAGCTTCCTTATGCAGCACGGCGTTCAGCACCGGTTCCAGCGCCTTCGCCATGCAGTAAAAGCCCAGATCGTTGGGGTGGCAGCCGTCCACGGTCCCGGAATCGCCCCCGAAAATATTCAGCATCTCCGTGCCGTCGATGAACCACACGTTCCGGTCCCCGTTGTTGACGGCCCGTTCCCACGTCCGCTTAACGATATCCCGGCGCAGGCGCTCCTCTTCGGTCGGACGCGGCTGCGGACGCGAAAGCAGAATCACCGGCAGTGTCGGCTGCCGGCCGCGGATCACGGAAAAGAACGCTTCGTGCGTCGCTTCCAGATGCGCGGGGTCCGGCGCATTGTGGTCATAGTCCAGCACAAAGGCCGCCATGCGTAGCCCGGCGATATACTCCGCCATGCAGGGCTCTCCCCTCGCGCTGCCGGAAAAGCCGAGATTCACATGGTCGCAGGTAAGCAGCCGGGACAGAATATTCTGATAGGCGTTGCCGGGGCGGGAGGCGCAGCCGCCCTGCGTGATGGAGGAGCCGTAGTAGACCACAGGCAGCGGCACGGCATAGGGATCCGCCTGCGCCAGCGCGCTGCCGGCGGGGAAGCCGAGCTCCAGCTTTTCAACGCCGCTGTAAAGCGGAAAATGCACGGTGATCTCGCGCATGCCGCCCGCGCCGAGAAACAGCTCCGAGGAATAGCCCGTTTCCACATCAAAGGGCGGTTCAAACGTCCCCTTGTAAACATCGCCCGCATAGAGATCGAACCCCGCCGAGCCGGTCAGCGCTTCGTGCGGCATCTTTGAAATCGCCCGCAGCGCTGCGCGCAGAACGATCCGGTCCGCGTCGGTGCGAAAGCGCACGCGCCCGCCCGCGGTATGCAGATTGAGCCATTGCACGCCCTCGTTCGTCGCTTCGGCAACGTCGAAGGGAAGGCGGTGATAGCCGTTCGCATCCCGCATTAGGCCGTGCACCGTGAACGGCGGCGCGGCCACGTCAAAAAAGACCGTCTGCGCGTCGTCGGGGGCCTTGACGATGAAATTCCGATCCGCATCTTCAATCCGCATAGCTGCCCGCCCTTCCTTTCGGAGAATCTCTTTTTTCTTCTGATTTTTGAGTTTTTTTCATCCGGTTCTCCCGAAAACGGGAATTCACAGATGAAAGGTTTCTTTGATCAACTTTGCGACTTCTTCGGGTTCTTTTTCCGAATTGTCGATCCTGAGATAGTTTTCAAACGGAATTTCGCCTTCCCGGCTGACAAACCTGTGATTCCTGTCATCCTCGATCAGGCGCCGGTTGGAATTCTCGATCTCTCTCTTGGACGCCTTATGCCTGAGCCTGTTTTCGGAAACGTTTCTTTGCAGCCGGATCTCCTGCGGCGCGATCAGTTCCACATAATAGAATTCCGTGCCGTAAGGCGCAAAAATGCTTTTGACGTGCTCCAGAAACGCCCGGTCCTCCGGCTCGTCAAAGGCCCACATCATCGTATAAATCATCCCGTCGTTCTCTGAAGCCGCGAAGTTCCTGAAAACCACGTCGCGCAGTTCGCGAATGGTGTTCCAATCCCATCTGCCGAACACCTCCAGCACGGGCTCGATGGTCATGTGGTTGTGAAACAGCCGCAGATCCGTGATTTTCATCAGCTCCTGGCCGACGGTCATTTTCCCGACCGCCGCATCGCCTATCAGAAATACCAGTTTCATAAGATCTCTCCATGAATCCCGGTCTGACGGGAGCCGTTCTTGTTGAACTCCGTCCCGTCGCCGTCTGCAGATCGTCGGAAAGCCTGAAGCGGAAATGCGCCCCGTCAGGATGCCGACGGCGCAAATCGCGTTTGTCCGCGCGCAGGCTTTCTTTTTAAATTATAGCAGATTGCGTCCGGGTTTTTCAACCGTTTTTCCGAAAATGCATGCGCCGCGAAGCGCAAAACCGCCCTTTCTCGCCCGGGAGCTGCCGCAAAGGCGCACAATCCCGTCGCCGCTACTTGAAAAACGGGCGCACATATTGTATAATAATAAAAATACCGTCCGGCGGACCATGCGGAAAGGGGAAAAACGGATGAACGACAACCTCGAGCAGCAAACGCTGCTGTATGACCCGATTTTTGTGAAAAAACCGCCCGAGGGCTGGGAGGACAGCGAGAAGGGCGGCTTTTTCGGCAAGGCCGCGACAAAGAAAACCATTTTCATCCTCTTTCTTGTGCTCGCAATCAGCTTCTCCCTGCTGCTCAGCTTCCGGTCGCTGAGCAAGAAAAAATACATCTATGACGAGGCCGGCAGCGGGTACTGCCTGAGCGAATTCAACGGGACGGACAGCGACCGCTGTCTGCGCATTGATGCGGTCATCGACACGGACGGCAGCACCGACCCGCAGAAACCGGTGACGTCCGTGCGCAATTACGCGGTCTGCTGCAACGAAACGCTGGACTTCATCTTCATCGGCAAGGACGTCACGTCGCTGGAATACAACTGTTTCTACTACTGCACCAACCTGAAGGCGGTGTTTGTGGATGCGGGCAACCCCGCCTACACGTCCGTCGACGGCGTTCTCTACAATAAGGAAATGACGGAAATCATCCTGCATCCCATCAAAAACAGCGCTTACCGCGCAGCCCTCGCGCTCGGGCTGCAGGCGCCCGCTGACGAAGCCGGCTGCGACGCCTTCCTCAAAGAGCTGGACCGGCTGTTCCCGGGTGAGGAAGAACCGACAGACGCGCAGGCGAAACAGGCCATGGCAGACACGGGCGCGGTTTACACGATCCCCGACACGGTCACGGCCGTCGCGCCCTTCTGCTTCAACTACTGCGAAACGCTCACAAGGATCGACCTGCCCGACGGGCTGAAAACGATCGGGCAGATGTCCTTTTTCAAATGCAAATCGCTGGAAAGCATCCGCCTGCCGGACGGCCTGGAAAGCATCGGCGCGGACGGACTTTCCTACTGCGAAAAGCTGGATTACATTTTCGTGCCCGCGTCGGTGAAATCCATCGGGCACCACGCGTTTTTCGGCTGCCTGGGTGTGACGGAAATCGACCTCGGGGCGGCGGATAAAAGCCAGGTGGAAACCGGCGAAAGCTGGCTGCCCAAGCAGAGCGTGCGCTCGCTGAAGAATGTGCCCGCCGTTTACGGCGCCGAAAGGAGGGACGGCTGAGATGTCAAAGATCAAAAGCTTCTTTTCGGATGTGAAAGAACACTGGTCCGTTCCCGATACCTCCAAGGGCCGGTATGTGCCCTATAAAGAATACGGGACGATCTTCATCGGCGTGGCGATGAACTACGGCGTGCAGGCGCCGCTCAAATATCTCTCGTTCAGCGCGTCCTGCTTCCTGATCATGTATCACTACAACCTGCCGTATGTCGCGTTTTCCGTGATCGCGCTGATCGGGCTGCCGTTTACGTATCTGTGGAGCATTCTCGGCTGGGTCGTCAACGACAATCTGGGCATCCTCGATAAACAAACCGAGAAAAAATACATGATCGCCTACGGCTCGATCTCGCTCGCCGGACTGCTGCTGCTGGTGTTTGACGTTTCAAGGCAGATGCCCGCAGGCGTCGTCTCGATCCTCAACGGCATTTCCGGCATCAATGCCATGAGCTTCTTCAAGATCATCGGCGTGCAGCTGTTTGTCAACGCGTACGGCGGCGCAAGAAACATTCTGTGGAAGAAAAAGCTCGTGCCGAAATACGGCAGATACAAGTATTCGCTCTTTGCAAACTACGTGCAGAAGTGCATTGTGATCATCCTCATCGGCTGGCTGCCCGTGAGCAAAATGCCGGACGCGAACCAGCGGCTGTGGATTGCCTACCTGCTGTTCAGCCTGTTCACGATGTTTGATTTTTCAAACGTGATCGAAAACTGCACGCAGACGATCAGCCCGAACCCGCAGGAGCGCCTCTGGGTCCGGACGTGGCCGGTCAAGATTTCCCACCTGCTGGAAAACATCTTTGAGCTCATCATCCCGCTGATCGGCATCGGCTTTGCGGATATCCGCCTGTATAAATACGTCGTGCCCGCGGTGTTCATCCCGCTGGGCGCGCTGACGCTGCTCGCAACCAGGGGCATCAACGAACGCATCCCGCAGCCGCCGCTGGAAAAGAAGCAGAAGGTCTCCTTCTGGTACGGCGTTTCGCAGGTGATGAAAAACAAATACCGCTGGCTCAATATGTTCTCCTCGCTGATCGATTCCCTCGGCAACGGCGCGCTGACGATGCTGAACGTCATGTTCTTTTTCTCGATGCGTCTTTACACGCAGGCGATCCTTTACGGCATTGTCAAGCTGCTCTATGACTTCCGCACCACGCCGACGAGCTTCCTGGCGCCCTATTTCATCCGGAAATTCTCCTACCGGTCCCTGCGCATTTTCAAGCAGCTTTGTCTGGCGACAAGATGCATCCTCTGGATCGGCGCGATCTTCTTCCTGCGGGACAGACAGACGCTGTGCGGCATCGTCATCTTCGCCTCCGACTTCGTGATGACCGCGCTCGAGCAGGTGTGCAGCGTGGCGGACGCCGATATGGGCGTGCGGCTCGGCGATTATCAGATGTATATCTCCGGCGAACGGCTGGAATCCTCCGCCGGCGTTTTCTCCTGGTTCATCAGCCCCGTGACCACCGTCGTCGGTCTGCTGATCCCGCTGATCGTGCTCAAAAGCGGCTTCAACACCAACTGGGACGTTCTGTTCATCGACTCCACCCGCTTCGGGATTCTGGCCGTGCCGGTCGCGATCGATCTGATCGGGCATATTCTGATGATTTTCCCCTTCCTGTTCTGGGATTACAACAACGAGCAGCATACCTACGTCATGGAAGTGCTCAAGCAGCGGGAACGGCTGGCGGACAACGGCTATTTCCCTGCGGAATATGAGGGCGGGCTCACCTTTATGGAAGCCGAAGGGGTGAAGAATTCCATTCCCGTCAACGCGCAGGAGATGCTCGGCCGGCGGGAAACGGAAACGGCAGTTGCCGAACCCGTAACAGTTGAATAAATCCGAATCGCCGGGAAAACGCAAGGAGCCGCTGCAACGGCAGCATTTCATAACCCAGTGTTGTCGAAAAGAGCGCCCTCCACGCGCACTTGCAGATTTTTCGGCTTGAGATACGTCAAGTATCCCTGCGCCGAAGAAATCCGCAATTGCACGCAAATTGCATCTCTTTTCGATGGGACAGTTTTGCGGGAGCAAAAATTGTTCAGAAAAAGGAAAAGCCGCACATGGCATACTTGATGTATGTCAGTGCGGCTTTGACGCATTTATGGGCGATTTATGCCCCGCAAAACCAATACTGGATTATGAAAGGCTGCCGAACCGCAGCGGCTCTTTTGATTTATCTTTTGACTTGTAAGGAATCGGGTCAATCTTCCGATCGTCCTTCTTCGCATCCCGACGGCGGCTCCGGGCAGCCGTTCGCCGGATCCGTGTCCGCAGGCGCAGACAGCTGTGCCCGCCAATTCAGAAGCACAACCGCTGACAGCACCAGAAGGATCCCGAGGCCGGCGCGCAGAGTCGGCGTTTCGGAGAAGCACAGCACGCCGATCACGGTAGCCACCACCGGCTCGAGTGTGGCAAGGATGCCCGCCCGGCTGGCCTCGACCGTGCGCAGGCCGAGCGTATACAGCAAAAACGGGATCACCGCAGTCACGATGGGCGTCAGACAGCAAAGGAGCACGGCTTGCGGCGTATAGTCCGCGCGGGCGAACTTGGCAATCATATCCGCCGGGCGGCAGATCAGGCAGGCGCCGACAGACGCAAAAAGGAAGGTGTAAGCCGTCACGGTATAGGGAGAATACCGGCGCAGCGCGACCGTCCCCAGGATGCTGTAAAGCCCGTATCCGATGCCGGAGCCGAGGCCGAACAGCAGGCCGGTCAGGGTGATCCCCTCCCCGGAAACGCCGGAAACCAGCACGCAGCCCGCAAACGCCAGCGCCAGCGCAAGCAGCTTTCTGCCGCTGAGCTTTTCGTGAAAGAACAGCACCGACATGAGCATGATCCAGATCGGCGAAGTATACAGCAGAATCGCCGCGGCGGACAGCGGCATCATCGTGATGGCGGAAAAATAGCAGACCGTGAAAAGCAGGACGCTGCCGAAGGCCAGCCCGAAAAACAGCGGCAGATCCCGCAGTGCGATCCGGAACCCGGACCGGTCTTTCACGAGCAGCAGCAGGCAGAAAATCGCCGCGGCCGCCGTGAGCCGGATCGTGACGATCTGGATGGGGCTGAAGCCGAACGCGTCGGTCAGTCCCCGCACGAAGATCCCCATGCTGCCCCAGAAGCAGGCCGCGAGCAGAATCAGGAGCGGCCCGACAGTGCGTTTTCTTTTTTCCGTTGATTTTTTCTTTTGCAATTCAGACACTTCTCATCCTGCCGTCCGGTCGGGCAGTTTGCCCGAAGCCGAACGGGTTTTATTCTTTCTTCTCCGGTTTTTTCCCGAAATGGATCTGCGGGATCGCGCCGGAATAGTCGATTTCCGCCGTGCTGTCCGCTTCGTCCGGCTCGTCCGCCGCCCCGACCTGGATTTCCGGGAGCGCGACGTTCTCCGTCACGATGTGCAGGGTCTCTGCTTCGTGTTCTTTCATGGCCGTTTCCTCCGTATTACAGCAGATTGATAAAGAACGTGATGGTCAGGCTGTTGATGAAATCCGCAAACATGCTGCCGACGATCGGCACAAGGATATAGGCCTTCACGCTCGGCGCGAATTTATCCGTGAGCGCCTGCATATTGGCCATGGCGTTGGGCGTGGCGCCCATGCCGAAGCCGCAGGTGCCCGAAGCGAGCACCGCTGCGTCGTAGTTTCTGCCCATGACGTTGAAGATCACGAAATAGGTGAACAGCATCATGAAGACGGTCTGCGCGAGCAGCAGCAGGAAGAGCGGCAGCGCCAGATCGGCCAGCTGCCAGAGCTTGAGCGTCACCATGGCGATGCCCAGGAACAGGGAAAGGCAGATGCCGCCGATGTCGTTGATTTCGCCCATATAGACGTTGAATTTGCCGCTGTATTCGCCGACGTTGCGGATGATCGCCGCCACGATCATGGCGCCGATGTAGGCCGGGAAGGTCATGCCGGTCTTGCTCAGCAGAATGGAAATGATCGAGCCGACGCCCACGGCGATGCCGAGCTGATAGGCGGCGGGCGCATATTTGCTCACGGAGCGGTGATGCTTCTTTTCGTCCTCCTCGAGCACGGAGAGGTCACCGCCTGTAACGGCGGTTTTGAGCAGATCATGCTTGAGGATCAGCCGGCGGCCGATCGGGCCGCCCATCAGCGAGCCCGCGATCAAACCGAAGGTGGCCGCCGCCATGCAGAGCGTGGTGGCGCCCTCGAGCCCGAGATCCTCCAGCACCTGACCGAAGGCGCCCGCCGTGCCGTGACCGCCGACCATCGGGATGGACCCGGTGCACAGGCCGATCATCGGATCGATATGGATCGCCTTGGAAAGGCCGATGGCAATGCCGTTCTGACAGACGATGAGCACAAAGACGGAAACCAGGAAAATCACCAGACTGATGCCGCCGCTCTTGAGCACCTTCAGATTGGCCTGGAAGCCGACCGAGGCAAAGAACAGCACCATGCACACGGATTTCAGCGTTTCGTCGAAATTGAATTCCACCAGCCCCGTCGCATAGAGCACGCAGCTGAGGACGGCGAACAGCAGGCCGCCCACCACGGGCGCGGGGATGCAGAAGGTTTCGAGGAATTTGATCTTTTTGCGCAGGAACACGCCGAGATAGAGCACCAGCACGGCGAGCGCAAGGGTCATATACATATCGAGCGACACCTTGAGCGGGCCGCCGCTCTCCTCCTCCGGCACGATCGCGCCGAAGCTGAGCTGCTGCAGCGCTTCGCTGCGCTCCTGCAGGATCGCCAGAATGGCAGCCTCCGCGGCGGGGTCCAGCTCGTCGCGCGCGGCCAGCACGGCGCTGACCGCCACGGTGCGGATCGGCGCAGTCTGCCCCTGATAGGTACCGGCCGGGATTTCGATCACCTGATACGCGTCGTTGCCCGCCACGAGCAGATTTGCCGTCTCCTCCGAGAGTGAAACCACGCGCACATCCATGCGTTCGGTCAGCGTTGTGACCGCCGTGGTCGGCACGCCCGCGGTAAGGAAGAAGGCGTCGATCTCCCCTTCGCTCAGCGCTGTCGCCGCGTCCTCATAAGAGAGGTATTTCGCTTTCATATCCGACGGCGAGAGGCTGAAAATATCCAGCAGATCCAGCGCGTTGCGCACCGAACCGGAATCCTTCTCGCCCAGTGAGACGGTTTTGCCCCTGAGATCGGAGACCGTGCGGATCTCGGAATCCGCGGCCACGATCAGCTGCACGCTCTCCTGATACAGACCGGTCACGGCATGGAAGCCGGTCAGCGCGCCGTCCGAGGCAAACTGCCCCGTCCCCGCCAGCGCGGCGGCCATGGTGTCGCTCTGCACCAGCGCGAGATCGAGATAGCCCTTGCTCAGCAGGCGCAGATTCGCCGCGGCGCCCGCGGTTTCGCGCACGTCAAGGGTATAGTCCGTCTGCGCGGCGACTTCTTCGGCCAGATTGACGCCGAAGGCATAATAGCTGCCCCAGGAGCTGCCCGTGCCGAGCTTGAGTCTGGAGGCGTCCCTCCCGCAGCCGGTCAGCGCACAGCAGAACAGCGCTGCCAGGCACAGGACGGCCGGCAGCCATCTCTTTCCGGATCGTTTCAACGGATCACTCCTTTTCTTTATTCAATGACGTTTTTCTTGTTTTCTTTCTTCCGGCAAGGAAAGGGGCTGCGTTAGCAGCCCCGAACAATCATAAATGCTCCACCATGTATTGCACGATCGCGGCGCAGTTTGCGGCGGCAGTTGCTTCAAACGCCTGATATTCCACGATTTCCGTTTCATCGGGCTTATCGGAAATCGCGCGAATCACGACATACGGCGTGTTGTTCAGATAGCAGGCCTGCGCAATCGCGCCGCCCTCCATTTCGCAGCACATGCCGCCGAAATTCGCGATGATGGTATCCCGCTGCTCCTTCGTGGAGATAAACTGGTCGCCCGAGCAGACTCTGCCTTCAAACACGCGCACGTCCGGGGCGGAATTCTGCACCGCGCTGACCGCGGCGGCGCGCAGAGCTTCATCCGCCGGGAAGGCATACAGCCCCGTGTAGGGGATCTCTCCCTTCTGAAAGCCGATTGCTTCAACGTTGAAATCGTGCTGCACGGCGTCCACGGAAACGACGATATCGCCGATGTCGATCCGATTGTCCAGCGAGCCGGCGACGCCCGTGTTGATGATCTCGGTGCAGTCAAACTCGTTGATCAGCGTTTGCGCGCAGATGCCCGCGTTCACCTTGCCCATGCCGCATTTCACGATCACAACGCGTTTGCCGCCGAGTTTGCCCGCGCAGAATTCCATGCCTGCAATTGTCGTCGTTTCGACGATTTCGGCGGCGTCCTTGAGGGAATTGACCTCAACGTCCATCGCGCCGATGATCCCGATGATCTTTTCCTTTTCCACGTGATTCTCCTTCTTCTCTGACGTGTTGTCTGTGCAGCCCGCAAGCAGCGAACCCGCAAGCAAAAGCAGAACGCCGATCAGGGCAAGCAATCGTTTTTTCATGGGAACACCCACACCTTTTTCAGTTTTGAACGCCCGCGAGGAAGCAGGCTCAATCTATCGTACCATACGCGCCGGAAAATAGCAACCGCAAAATCCGTTTTGCTCCGGCGCGCTGCCGCAGATGCAGGCGCTGCGTGCGGATTTCATAATCAAGTGCTTTCATTGCGTGCTCCGTTTCTGTGCGCTGAGTTCCGCAGTGCCGCATATCTTTTCTCTCCTCAAATCCCGATTGATCGGGATGATTCTGTCACAACGCCGCCGGACGCATCCGTCAGCTTTTTCTTCCGACCTGATCGAGCGGCAGGGGCGCAAAGTCCGGGATCACGTCAAAGACCGGCGCGTCGTCGCGCAGGGTGTAATCGCCGTTTTCCGGATCGGCAAACAGCTTTTTCATTGCGCTCAATCGATAAATTGCGTTGCCCGAAAGGTCGCTGAAGCGCTCCACGCTCTGCGCAATATTGCCGAGCTGCCCGGCGTAGTGCACGATCAGGTTGCCGCTGATTATGCTGTTGGCCGGATTGGGAATGAAATTCGGGTTTTCCGTATCCGAATAATCCAGCGACCACTCCGCGGTGAAGGGGTACGCCTGCAGCCAGCGCGCGCTCTGCCAGGGCATCGCCTCCAGATTCTGCTGCAT
Source organism: Clostridia bacterium (assembly GCA_017428525.1). GTDB lineage: Bacteria > Bacillota > Clostridia > Oscillospirales > Acutalibacteraceae > CAG-177. The sequence goes on from JAFRQQ010000033.1 coordinate 10,662, forward strand.
ATCCGACCCTTCCCTGCTGTGTTCAAACCAGGAATCGGCGTGCAGAACGCCGTCGCGGGCGCGGTCGTCATAGGAGATCGGCGTCTTGCAGTTGATGAGGATATTGCCATAGACGTTCAGATCCCTGCCGCCGCCGAGATGGAAGCCGTATTGCTTGCAGTTGACGATCAGATTGCCGTAAGCGGTCTGCCCGGACATGCCGTCGTCCCAGTAGATCCCGTTCGGGCAGTGCGCGTCGTCGCCCAGATCATACATCACGTTATACCGCACGACGCTGCCGCAGCAATCCCACCGGCGCCCGGCATAGACCGCGCTGCAGTCATCCGAATGCAATGCCACGTCGTGCATCAGGTTATATTCGATCAGCATATCGTTGCCGCCGTAGACGATCGCCTGCTGCGGGGAATGATGCAGCTCGTTGTGCGCGCAGACGTTGCCCACGCCCGAAAGATTGACGCCGACGCCGGCCGTGACCGCCACCTCGGAGAAATCGTGAATCAGGCAGTTTTCCACGCGGTTTTCGCCCGGCGTGAGCGTGGCACGATCGCCGCCCGCAACGTCCACACCGGTGGCGCCGATATGGGAAAGCACGCAGTCCGAAACGGTATTCCGGCTGCCGTCCACACGGATGCCCGCGCCGGAAACGCAGGAAATATTGCAGTTTGTCACCTCGATATCGCTGCCCTTGATCGCCATGCCGTCCGCGCGCGTGCCGCCGATCGAAAGCCCCTCGAACCGCAGAAACGCGCCGTCCGTGACGGTGATCAGGTTTTCCGTGGAAAGCGAGAGCATGAGCTCTGCGTCGGCAAGCGATTCCGGCGGCCAAAGGTACAGCTTGCCGCTTTCCCGGTCCAGATACCACTCGCCGGGGCAGTCCAGCTCCTCGATCACGTTGAAGATATAATATTCGGACCCGGGGACCGCGCCGTAGAGGCTCACATAAGCGGGCTCCACCGCTTTTGTTTCATATTCAAAGCTTTTCAGCGGCGAGGTGGCGTCCGCCCAGTTATACATCAGCGCCGTCCAGAGCCAGACGTTTTCAAGAGAAGCGTAGCCGTTGATCCGGTCGGCAACCGCCTGATCGACGGTGAAGATCGTCGTTTCCGGATTGCGCAGGGTCTCCCAATCCGCGCGCTGCTGATGGTTGCTCGTAGAGCTCTCCTTGCCCTCCCCCTCGCGGATCACGGTTTTCACCTTCAGCGTGCCGCTGTCGGGATAGCGCGCCGTCGTCATCGGCGTGCCGTTGAAATACAGCACGCAGGGGACGGGGCCGGTGGTGTCGCCGTCGTAACGCGCGGCGCTGCCGTAGCCGCCCACGGCATAGAGCTTGCCCCAGTCGTTGACCGTCAGCCCCAGCGCCGCAAGATCCGTGCAGACCACGTTTTTCGCCGCATCGTCCGGCAGACGGGCAAGCACTGATTCATCCGTCACGGCCGAGAAATCGGCGGGCTGCAGCGCTTTGCCGCCGTTGATGACCACCTCGCCGTCGCCGTAAGCGCAATAGGTGATCGGGCAGCTCTGCGTGCCGCTGTCTTCCGCGGTGAATGCGATCCTGCTTACGGCGTAATCGCCCGCCCTGAGCGCAACGACGATGCCGGTTCTGCCGGTTTTATCCATCGCCCGCACAAGATCGCGGGCTTTTTCGATGCTCGCCAGCGGATGCGCGAAACTGCCGTCATTCTCGTCGTCTCCGTCCGGAGCAATATACAAATCGGCGTCGTCGCGCAGCTGCGGTTTGATTTCTGCATAAGCGGAGGAGCCGGCGGGATTCGCCTGCGTAAATATGCCCCGGTCAAAGAAAAAGGCGCCGATCGAATCGCCGAGCGGAAGCAAGCCGCCGAGCAGCACGCAGACGCTCAGCAGAACGCCCGCGACCGGCTTCCAGACGGATTGCCCGCCTGTCAGCTTATTAAGTCGCAGCGCGCCGTAAAGCGCGATCAGAAAGCCGAGCCCGGCCGTCGCGGCGGCCGCCTGCCGGTTGCCCTGTTCGCGGTAAATCAGCACGTTCACGATGAACGAAACCGCAAACACGCTCCCCGCCGCACCGGCGCCGCCGGCCAGCGCGGAAAGCAGCACTTTGTTTTTCGGCTTTTCTTTTGCCATGGAAAGCAGCGCGAACATCGCCGCGCCCTCAAGAAAGATCGCCGCCATGCTCACGCCGTAAAGCGGCACGTTCCATGCAAGATAGGTTTTCGTGTAGAAAAACGCGGTCAGCGCCGCAAGCAGCAGCAGGCAGCCGCCGCCGATCAGGATCAGCCTGTTTCTTTTCATCGTCCCTGTCCTTTTCTTGTGTATTCGGATTTCTTGTGTATCAATCGGTTTCGGCGCGTTTCCCGCAAAACGCGCGACGCGCAGCGAACCCATTCTACTCTTCTTTTTCGATCTCCGCAAGCCTTGACAGCCACCTTGCGATGCATCCGTCCTCGCATAAGCTCAAAAATGTGCCGTCACAGAAACGCTCCGCTCTGACAGCGCCGACAAGCAGGGCCATCACGGTCGTTCCGTCAAGCGCTGACACATCCGCCTGCTTCATCGTTTCATACCCGCTTTTCAGATTTGCAGATGCGAGGATGGCGTTATAATTATAAAGTCCCAGTTCCTCGTGATCCGCAACAAAGCGAAAAACAGCCTGCTGCAGATCCGAAACCGTGCGGCTGTATTCAACAAACGGCAGCCGGAACGGATGCGCAAGAGTGCCGTCGCCGCTCTCATCGATGTGCCACTTGCCGTATGCGTCCGCGTCAAGTTTGGGCAAAAATGAAGTGATCGATTCATACATTCTGCGTTCCCCCGTTTCGCTCGCATCATGCGGTTTTTTGCGCATCTGCGCCCAGAGCAGACGCGCCGTGCCGCCGTGTGTTCGTTTTTTTACCCATCATATTGATTTGCATTCAGTCCGCTGTTTTTTCCAGAATCAGCGTATCAAACGCCGGCTCTGTGAACGCGCGGCGCGCATGGAGCGGGAGCGTTTCGTCAAGCGCAGTCTGCCCGCTTTGATAGATTAAGCGATGCGGCGCGAGATTTGCGATCTCAACAACCGGTCCGCCGCCGGGCGCAAGCGCTTCAAAGTCGCGGATTTCAAGGCGCTCCGCGTTTGTTTCGGCTGTGATAAACTGCTCCGCCGTCGCCTGCCGTCTGCCGACGCGCACATGCTCGATCCGCACGTTTTTCAGATGCCCCACGCCGTTTTTGTATCGTTCGTCCGCGGGGTCAAAGAGCGGCACGCGGCAATAGCGGGCGGCGTCCAGATTGACGGCCGTGCCGCGGCAGCAGCCCGAAACATTCCGGACCGTCACATTCTCAATCGGCGATGCGACGCTCAGCAGGCGCACAAAGCAGTGGCATTCGTCCGCGTGAAGATGCTCGATCAGAATCTCGCTCTGCGGGCCGTTGATCATATCGAAGCTTTCCTGCCTTGTGAGGCAGTCGTCGGCATTGAGCGCGATGAAATCGTCGCCCGGCGAGCCGTTGACGCCGCGGAGATTCCGCATGGTGAACCGGCGGCAGAAGCCTGCCAGGTGCACGCCGTCCTGATTGATGTGCACGTCCTCCGATTCAAAAACGAGGTTTTCGAGCGTCACGTCCTCCGCCTCACAGAAGCGCAGATAATAACACAGCGGATTTTTCAGTTTCATATCGGACAAGGAAAGATGCCTGACGCCCCGGAAGCTGAAAAGCGCGCCGCTCGTGGCACACGGATCAAAGAGATCGTCTCCCCTGCTGTTCTGCGCGCTGTTGCCGTCCCAGATCCCGCCCCGGATGCGGATGTGTTCGGCAGCGCCGCCCGACGCATCATTCGTCGCGAGGAAATCCCGACGGCCCTTCTGCGCACCGGGTGCAAGCTGCAAATAAGCGTTTTCATCGGCAAGGATCTCTGTGCCGCTTGCAAGCGTCAGCGTACCGCCCAGCAGATACCGCCCGCCGGGAAGATACAGCTTCTTATGCCCGCCGCGGATCAGCCTGTTCAGCACCGCCGCATCATCCTGCCGTCCGTCGCCGGAAACGCCGAGCGCGCGGACATTCTCAAACCCGTTCATCTTCTCACCTCCGGGTCCTGTTCCCGATGCCATTATACTGCCGAAACGCAGAAGGGTCAAGGTTTTTCTCAGACCGTCTTTTGCTCGGGTCCCGTTTTCCCTTGCAAGAACCACAGCCCGCTTTGAATAATTACAAACAACGGGGAATTCGGCATTGAACCGGCCGGGAAAATGTGCTACAATGAAAGCGGTGATGAAAATGAGCAAAGTGATAGCAGCGATTCTCGCGTTTCTCGAGATTTTCACGGTGATCGGCGCGCTGGGAGATTACAATTACAGCATCGACGCCGCCGCGCCGGGCAAGGCCGCCGGAAACAAGGTCAGCAACGTGAACGTGTGGGAAATGGGCACGCAGTTCATTGACGCCCGAAACGAAAGCGAAAACGATATTTATGAATTCGTCGAATACGTGCAGCTCATGCAGTGCACGGGCGGAAACGAGCAGCGGGATCTGTTTGCGGATCCGCTCGACCGCACCGTGACCGACGACTACGATTTTTCGCGTCTCATCGGCAATTGCAGAGGGATCCTGGCGCTCGGGGCGAAGCCCTGCCTGAAAATCGGAAACACGCCGCTCAAGCTCACGCAGGCGCCCGAAATCGGCGGCTTCGGTGTGAACGTCCTGCCCCCCGACGACTACGACGTTTATTATGATTATATCTCCGCGCTTGCGCGGGCGCTCGTTGACGCCTTCGGGCGCGAGGAGGTGCTCCGCTGGCATTTCACCGTCTTCACGGAGTATGAAAACACCGACTGGTTCCGCTGCGGCACACCGGAGGAAACCGCCGCCGCATTTTGCAAAATTTACGATTACACCGTGCAGGCGCTGATCGACAGCATCGGCGAGGACGTCTATGTGGGCGCGCATTCCATGACCACCACCGAGGGGTATTGGGATGAGCGAGACTTCATCCGTCACTGCGCCGAGGGGACGAATTACAAGACGGGCGCGCAGGGCACGCGGCTCTGCTGCCTCTCCGCCTCCTATTATGAAAACGAGCCGGGCAACACCGGCAAACGCAAGGACCTCGTGCAGACCGTCCGGCATCTGCGCAAGGCAGCGGAGCAGTACGGCCTCGAATTGGATTACGGCGTCGACGAAGGGCGCGTGCTTTCCTCAAAGCCGGGGAAAGAAAGCGCGGAGCTGCTTTCGCGGACGGTCGGCTACCGCTGGCAGGCGGCGTTTGACGCGCGTCTTTATGCGCAGTGCATCGAGAACGACATCGGGTATTTTTCGAGCTGGACCTACAAATCCGACGGCCTCAACAGCGGAAATCCCACCCTTAGCTTCCACGTGGCCAATCTCATTTCAAAATGGAAGAATGCAAAAATCCTCGGCGTGCGGCGCCTGCCGGGCGGATGGATTCCGGGCGCTGAAGTCAAGGCGATCGCGGCGCAGGACGGAGATACGCTGCGGATCATGGCCTATAACTATAAGAACGATCTGTCCTACAGCAGAAGCGCGAATCTGAATCTCAGAATCAAAAACCTCCCGCTTGAAAACGGGAGGGTCGGCGCAACGGTCTATACGATCGACGACAGCTGCAACTATTTTGACGACTGGCTCGCGGACAGAGAACGGTACGGCATCGACGACAGCTGCTTCGGCTGGTCCCCGGACTGCCCGAACATTGCCGGCAGTCTGAAAGACGCGCAGGCCAGAGCCCTCTATTATGGAACGCTGAAAGCGGACTACGCCGAAAAGTCAAAGCTCGTTCCCACGCAGACCGAGCTCGAAGTCAAAAACGGCACCCTGGTGCTCAACACCGCACTGGACGCGAATACGGTTGTGTTTTACGAAATCCGGACGGAAAACTGAAACGAAGCCATATAAGAAACCGGCATGCCGCCTCACCCGGACGGCATGCCGGTCATTTTTTATTCCCGAACGATGGATGCTGCAAAAGCCGCGGCCGCAGCCAGGTCTTCCGCGTTCGGTCTGCCCTTATGAACGCCTTTGAATTCGCCTTTGCAATGGAACTCGCGGTCCTCCATCGCAATGCCGACCTTGTCTGCTTCCGCCTTGACTTTTTTGTAAGTCGAATTCAGCATCGCCGCGGAGCCGAAATTCACGAGTTTGCCGACTTTGTTTTTATCCAGCTGCCGGATAAACGCGCGCACCTCCGGATCGATGCTGAACGCGTAATAGGAATTGCCCAAGAACAGAACGTCGACCGGCTCGTCAACGGGAACGCTCAACGGCAGGGCTTCTGTGCCGAGCGCCTTTGCGACCGCCTCTGCCAGACGTTTGGTGTTGCCGGTTTTTGTGTAATATCTGACTGCTGTTTTCATACTGATCCCTCCGCTTATGCGCCGAGTGCCGCTTCGACCGCGGCGCGCACGTCCTTCATATCCTCGGTCGGCTCGAAGCGCGCAAGGATCTTTCCTTCGCGGTCGATAAGGAATTTCGTGAAGTTCCAGCCGATATACGTCTTGTCGCCGAATTTCTTGTTGTTGATGCCCGCGAACTTGTTGAGCGCGGCGTTTTTGATCCCCTTGCCGAAGCCCTTGAACGGCTTCTCCGCCGCAAGATAAGCAAACAGCGGATCGGCATTCTCGCCGTTGACGTCGATTTTCGCAAACTGCGGAAACTCCGTTCCGAATCTCAGCGTGCAGAAATCGTGGATCTCCTCGTCGCTTCCGGGCGCCTGCCCGGCAAACTGATTGGACGGAAAATCGAGGATCTCAAAGCCCGATTCACGCAGATCCCTGTACATCGCCTCAAGCGGCGCATACTGCGGCGTGAATCCGCACCCGGTCGCCGTGTTGACGATCAGCAGCACCTTTCCCCGATACGCTGACAGGCTGACCTCGTTTCCTTTTCTGTCCTTCACTGTGAAATCATAGATTGACATGCTGGGTTCCTCCTTTTTTCATTTTTTATTTTTGTCTTCCTCAAGCATTTTATAAAGGATCCGGTAAAGCGCAGCCGCTTCCTCCCGGGTGAGATGCAGCTCCTGCGCCAGGGATGCCGGGACGCAGAGCGCTTCATCCTTCAGCTTTTCTCCGGCGTCGGTCAGCGTGATGACAAGATTCCGTTCATCGTCCTTGGCTTTTTCCTTTTTAATATAGCCTTTTGCCGCCAGCTTCTGCAGCAGCGGCGTGACCGTGTTGGATTTCAGGCACAGCGCCTCGCATAAAAACTTCTCGTTGACTTTCTTTTCTTCCCAAAGCACCATCATCACGATATATTGCGTATAGGTCAGGTCGAGCTTGTCGAGCAAGGGCTTGTATCTGCGCGTGATCATGTTGGAAACTGCGTAAAGGGGAAAGCAAAGCTGGTTTTTCAGCCTGATTGCAGCGTATTTGTCTTCCATCTGTTTCACTCCGAAAATTATATCGCGTGCGACTTATCTGACGCCATTATATCGCATGCGATACAATTTGTCAAGAGGTTTTTTTGATTTTTTCAAAAAAAGTGCGCCCTCTGAAAAGAAGACGCACTTTGAGGATGATGATTCATGATTGATGAAACTGCCGCTCAATCGGCAACGTCCACGTCCGGAACGATCAGCAAGTCATAGTCCGGATACAGCGCGCCGATCTCGCCGTACAGCGTTTCGATCGCTTCCTTGCGGTCAACGTCAAAGCTGACCACCACGTCAAAGCGGATGGTTTTCTCCGCGGGGTCCGCGTAGAAGCCGTGCATCTGCAGCGCCCAGTCATGCGAGAGGACGGCCTTCTGGATCTCGTTGCGCATCTGCGCGGCGGCGTCGTCGGAGGTGTTGAAGGAATAGACGCCGATGCCGGTCAGGATGATGCCCGTGCGGCGGAACACGTCGGTCTGGACCCTGCGGGTGATCCGGTCCACATCGTCCACGCCCAGCGTATCGGGCAGCTCCAGATGCACCGAGCCGTAGTTCTTGTTCGGTCCGTAGTTGAAAATCGTAATATCATATGCACCCAAGACATCCTCTTCCGCGCAGATGATCTCTTTCAGCTCGCGCACCGTATCGGCATCCTCGCGCTTGCCGATGATATCGTTGAGCGTTTCGATCATCATCTCGATGCCGGCCTTGATGATGAATCCGGCGATCACGACGCCGACGTAGGCCTCCAGCGAAACGCCCCAGACGAGATAGATGACGGCCGACGCCAGCACCGAGGCGGAGAGGATCGCGTCAAACAGCGCATCGGAGCCGGACGCGGTCAGCGCGCCGGAATTGACCTTCGCGCCCTGCTTTTTCACATACAGCCCGAGCACCAGCTTCACGACGATCGCAACGGCGATGATGACGAGCGAAACCGCGGAATAATCGGCAGCTTCCGGGTGGATGATTTTCTTCACCGACTCCACAAGCGACGTGATGCCGGCGTAGAGCACGAGCGCGGCGACGATCATCGAGCTGAGATACTCGACCCGGCCGTATCCGAGCGGATGCTTTTTATCCGGCTGTTTCGCGCCGAGCTTCGCGCCGACGATCGTGACGACCGAGGAAAGCGCATCCGACAGGTTGTTGACCGCGTCAAGGATCACGGCGATCGAATGCGACGCCAGCCCTACAAACGCCTTGAACGCGACCAGCAGAAGGTTCGTCACGATGCCCGTCACGCTGACCCGGACGATGGTTTTCTCTCTGTTCGCAGTGAGAACGGCAATATCCTCATTCTGTTTTTTCATTCTGTTTTCCTCCTGAAACTCCTGTTTTTCCGTTATTTCATTTCAACCAGAACAGCCTCTTCCGGCTGAAAATAATCTTCCGTGCTGCTGCTGACCCCGGCGGCCAGATACGCCCGTTCAAAGGGGATCTCTTCCAGATTGCTTAAATAAACGAAGGTGGTGTCCGCCGCCGCATTCGGCATCCTGCCGCTGATTTCAAGGCGGTATTGATAGGTAAAATCATTGCACCTCCAGGTGCCGTCGTTCATTTCGTAATAGGTCTGCATATTGCCGCGCACGGTATTCTTGACGGCGCCCTGCCTGCCGCATGCCGACGCCGAGAAGAGCATCATGAAACACAGCAGGATTGTGATCATCTTTTTCATTTCCTCACCTCGCGAAACCGGAATTTGTCATTTATCCGATTGAGCAGAGTTTACCTCTGAGAACATAACCGACTTTTTTATAGCAGGCGTTTGATGCTTCATAATCCGCATTCGTATAAAGTATCGGAATATATCCCGCTTCTTTAGCTTTCACCGTCACCTGATATACAAGATTTTCAGCATAATGTTTTCTCCGATATTCAGGACGCGTAAAGACCATACCCAAAGAAGCCGCATTACCACTCGGCTTAAGTTTACAACTTGCTACGCTGTATCCGCATTTATTTTTCCATAGATAAATACTTCCATTTTTGATATCATTTTCGATATTTTGACGATATTCGGCGGCGCTATCCAGGTCAGTTCCTACTTCTTCATGAAACATAGATAAAAATTCAGTTAATTCCTCAATATCGTTTGAATTGCAAAGGTATATTTCACCATCCGCTGTGATTTCCGGTTTTATCGGGTTCGGACAGTCATAAGTAAACATATTCATTGTAATCGACATGCTTTTGCTCTCAGCAGATGCTCTTTTGATAAAATATTCCGCGAGCGGGTATTTAACGTTAAAACTATGTTTTCCGTCAAGCAATCCACTTTCAGCTACAAGCGAATACGCCATGTCCATTTCTTCGGCGGACACATTGTCAGCGGTCCATATCCAGACAGGGTAGGGATTCCCACTGTAACAAACAATCAGCTTCTCATGGTCGGATAATAATAATTCGCAAGGTTTATCAATGATTTTTCTCAGCACAAAGAAAGTGTATTTATCTTTTTCCAACAGTTTATAATCTCTGCTGTCTGCATAATTGTCCATATTCGACTCCTTTTATCTCCGCAAATTCCGATTTGTCGGGAACATTTTTTCTTTTTTCAAGCCGGAAGTTGCCTATTTCAAACTGATGTCTGTTTGATACGGCTTCCCCTTGAGGGGAAGCTGTCGCGTAGCGACTGATGAGGTGTCAAGGCTTCCTGTTGCCACCTCATCCGACCTCGCTTCGCTCGGCCACCTTCCCCTCAAGGGGAAGGCCATTTGCTAGCCGCCGGCGATTGATTGATCCCGTCAAATCCCGCTTTGTGTGTTTCATGGATGCGCACCGCGGTTTTTCAAGGCTGCACCTTGAAATGGTCAACGATCAGGTCTCTGTCGTAATACACCTTGTCGACGGCGGTGATCCGCGGCGTTCCGCCCTCCGTTTCGACGATCGTCACCGAGCAGTTGTAGGGCGCGTGCCCGAACCAGTAATCTGCGGGGTCGTCTTTTAAATTGTTGACCATCGCCCGCATCGCACAGCCGTGCGTGCTGATCAGATAGGTCTTGCCGTCGTCTCTCGCGATCAGCTCTTGCAGGAAAGCCTGCGTGCGTGCGCAGACGTCCCTGACGCTTTCGCCGTTGGGAAATCCGGCGAAATGAAGCGGATCCAGATAAAACAGCATCCCCGCTTTCCCGAGTTCCAAAAGGGGTTTGCCCTCCAGGTCGCCGAAATGAATCTCGCGGATGCGGTCGTCAAACTGCATCTGCACCGCGTTTCCGCTCTCCCGCAGAATGATTTCAGCGGTCTCCTTCGCCCGGATGAACGGGCTGGAGATGCATGCATCGAAATGAATGCCTTTCATGGCCTGCCCCGAGAGCACGGCAAGCCTGCGGCCGTTTTCATTGAGCGGCTCGTCCAGCCACCCCTGCAGCACGCCCCCGGAATTGAGCGCGGTTTCTCCGTGCCGTAGAATATAAAACTTCATCGATTTATTTTCCCTTCATAAACGATCAAAGCAGCCTGTTTTGTTTTCATGCGCATGTGCTTTCATCGTGTTCTCCGTTTCTGTCGCATCCGGCCGGTCAGCGGCTTCTGTTCATCTCGATCAGTCCGCCGATCGGCACGGCCAGCTGTTCGACGCCGGAAAATGTTTTTTCAAAATCGCCGCAGATCTCGCCGAAGCAGTCAAAGACCCGCACCCGGTATTTGCCGGTCAGCTCAACAAAGACCCGCTCGCCCATGCAGCCGTTGGCGATATGGATCGTTGCCGCCGCATCCGGCCGGACCACTTTATCGACCGCATAGACGCCCACCGCGCACGCGTCGTTTTCCGCGGTCTTCGCCCAGGTATACAGCAGATGCGCTTCATAAGCCGTCAGGTGTTTGCTCTGCAAGAGCGTTTTGTGTTCCTTTAAAAAGGCAAGCCAGAAGCGCGACATCCGCAGCGTTCTCTCGTCGAGCCGCTCCAGCCGGCCGGAAAACTGCAGCACGCCGAACATGCAGCTGATGATCTGCAGGGCGCTGATGCGCGGGTCTTCAAACGGCGCGATCATCAGCATATCGGAGTGAACGGCCTGTTCGCCCATCAGCATCCGGAGATCGAGGATCGACGCGCGGTTTCTCAGATAGTTTCCGGCGCAGTCCCCCACGCGGAACAGATTGCCGAAGCGCTTCATATGCGGCCCGATGTAGCTCTGACGGAATTCCACCAGCACGTCCGGCTTGATCTGGGTGAGCGTCTGCACGATTTCGGTCATGCACACGTCCACCGCATCCTGCAGCGCGGGGATATCCATGCGTTCGTTATACGGCGCATTGGATGCGGACGCACGCCAGCTGTCGATAAAATCCAGCTTGAAGCCGTCAAGCTCCCAAGCCGTGAGCGCTTTTTGCAGGGTTTGAATTAAAAAATCACGCGTTTCGCGATAGCGCGGATCGAGCACGGCGGCGGACAGGCCGGGTTCATCCCGCAGCAGCATCGTTTTGAACCGCTCATAATACGAGCTGCGATAACCGATGAGCGGCAGGCTGTACCAAAGGAGATATTTCATACCGATGTCGTGCACCCGCCGGACGTGCGCTGCCATATCCGGGAATTTGCCGGGCGCGGGCAGCCAGTCGCCGCAGTAGGGGTAGCCGCCGGTGTTGATTGCCGTCTGCCAGCCGTCATCCACGATGCACAGGGAAAAGCCGAGCGCCTTCGCGCGGCGGCATTCCGCCTCCACGTCCGCCTCGTTGACGTCCTGATGATAAGAATACCAGAAGGAATACAGCGGCTCCCTCGCGTCGTCCGGCACGTGCATCGGCGTCATGCCGCAGTCTCCGGTCCACCAGGCCGCCACGCCTTCCGCAGCTTTGCGCAGCGGGATCGGCCGCGTGTCGATATACAGCGTGATCTCCGTTTCATACTGACCGGTGAACTGCCGGGTGCCGAACGAAAACTGCAGCTGCAGACTGCCGGTCTGATCCCGCAGACTGTTTTTGAGCTCGACCAGCTTGCCGCATTCGGAAAGCGCCCAGCAATAGCGGTTGGTATCCGTGCCGTCAAAAAAGCAGGTCACCGGCGCGTTGCAGGAGAGCATGGAGCTGAACCGATCGTCCCAGTGCGGGCTCAGATCGCGGCCCAGCCGGCAGCACGCGTCGAATTTATACATCGCGCCCGGCACGTCCGCAAACCAGGTGACCGTGAAGCTGTCGTCGCGTGCGGCGTTCTCTTTCGTCCAGCGAAAGCGGAAAACGGTCATCGCTACGCCGTCTTTTTCGCCGGTTTCCTTGATCGCGCAAGTCTGCCCGTCCGTCAACTGAACGGCAAATTGTTCCAGCTGTACATTCATGTCATCGTCTCCCAACTGTCAAATCTGATCTCAAACACCCGGTTTGTCTGATCCGTTTTCTTTTCAGATCCGAGCAGGATCATTGCCAGAGCTCATAGTCCAAAGGCGTGATGCACGCGGGAATCTCGATCTCCTGCCCGATGGTATCCAGCGCGCGGTAAAAGGCGGGCGAATTCATCAGCTTGATCGTTGCGTCATATTCCAGCAGGAAATTCTGATCGGGATCCCCCGCAACGGTGTAGACCCGTCGGTCTTTGTTATTCAGATCGACGACAGAGGAGCTGTTCTCATCCTGAATGATGTATCCGATGCATGTTTCCGCGCAGCTCGGCCTGTAGGCGCTGCTGATCGTGCCGTAGGCGACGTAGACCCTGCCGCTATATTCGATCGTTCCGAACAGCGCGTCGTCATGCGCCGTATCCTCATAGCTCCCCATTTCAAAAGCGATCGCATCCTCGGGCAGCGGCGGATACTTCTGCTGCCCGCAGCCGATCAGGGAAAGCAGGAAGAGCATTGCGGCGAAAATGGCTGCCCAGCCTTTTTTCAATAAAACGTTGGATTTCATCCGTCTTTCTCCTTCCGTTCACATGCTTATTTCAGCACAAACTGCACGATGACGCCGGCAAGCGCGCAGACGATCAGCGCCAGCGCTTCACCGATCAGAAAGCCCTTGATATGAAACCAATAATCGTGATAGTCGCCGACCATATCCTCTGTGCCTTTGATCACAAACCGCGGATCGTGGCAGAACCAGATCAGATCGAGCACGACGGCATCCCACAGGTTGACGACCGTCCAGAGCAAAAAGCCGCAGCCGAAGGCTTTCAGAAAGGTCGTATAGCCGTTGACGTATCTCAGGATCAGGCTGAGGATCACAACAAATCCGACCGCCGCGATCAGCTTTGCGCCGATTTTTTGCTTTTTTTCCGGGATCTGATCTTTGTATTCATCAAGCGACCGCACCCGCTCCTGTATGTTCGGCGGATAGTTATACAGCTCTTTGAGCGGGTCTCTTGACATCAGATAAACCATCAGCGTGAACAGCGCGCACAGCGCCATGCACTCAATTGCAAATACCATTGCTTTCCCTCATCCGTTTGCGATTATCTGTTTGATTTGTATGATTGAATTCTCCGTACAAAAGGCTAAAAGCAGGTTTATCCTAACAGATAATATATTTTATCATACTCGCAATCTTATTTCAACTGCTTTCATCGGGAAGGGCCTCGCAAGCGGCAAAGCGTTGCGGTTTTGTCCCTCTTTTCCGCCGAATCCGGGCCGGCAGGCATTCATTTCCCGACAACAGCAAGGAGCCGCTGCGAATCGCAGCGGCTCCGTTTTTTCAGTATGCGCTTTGGGTTCGGCTCAAATCCGTCATCTTAATCAGTCGGCGCTTTGCCGGAAGGATGAATCACTCAAGCGTCCCCCGATCTCTGAACCTCAGGGATTCTCGCTTGCGATGCCGCTCAGCGCGTCTCCCACGATGCTCGCGGCATCGTCGACAACTGCGCCCACGTCCTCGGCAACATCATCCAGCGTGGTGACCTTTTCAAAGTAGATTTTGACGCCGATCAGCTTCGTGTACAGAGCGTCGCCTTCAGCGGTGAACTTAATGGAAGACTTCGCATCGTCGAGCTTCACTTTGAAGCCCTTGCCGGTGATCGACCACGCGCCGCCGCTGACTTCGTCGCCGGAAATGACCTTGGCAGTTCCGTCCGCGTTCAGCTCAAAGACCCAGGTCTTGCCGTCAAGAACTTCAGCGATGTCCGTTTCCTCTTCCTTGAGCGTGGCTTTGGTCGCTTTCCAGATGCCGATGTACGGGCTGTCAGCGGGGATCTCTTTGCTGCCGCAGCCGGTCAGCGCCAGGAAGGAAACCGCGATCACAAGTGCGCAAAGAATAGCAAGCGTTTTTTTCATGTTTTGACCTTCTTTCTTGTTTTTGTAAAGATTCGTTTACGGTTGATTTCAGTATAGCATAATCTGGGAGGAAGATCAAGTATTTTTACATTTATAAATGTTGAATGGCTTGCGCTGATATGAAACCGCATCCCATGCGCCATGAAAACGTGAACTGTTATTATTATAGAGAAACGAAAGAAAGAAAGAAAGAATCGGCGTTTTGTTCTTTTGTATCCTTCGTTTTAAAGATGCCGGCGCGGGATCATTCAGCGGATGCTTTTCGGATATAGCGCTTGAAAAACGCGATCGCGGGCGCGATGGAGTCGATCGGGACGCGTTCATTCGTCGCGTGCGCGCAAATCATGAGATCAACGCCCGCCTTAAAGGGGGAAAATCTGTAAATGTGCTCACAGATCGGCTCATAGGTGCAGGCGTCCGTGCAGTACATCACGAGATACGGGGCAACGATATGATCGCTGCTTTCCTGCATGCAGAGCGCTTCAATGATCCTGTAGGCTCTCGCATCCGTGGGAGAAACCGCGGACGCTTCCTTTTTCTTGATGCAATTGATTTCAACTTTTTCGCCCCGCGCGCATTTGCGGATATGATTGATCACATCCGCCGAAGAGACGCCCGGCATCATGCGGAAATTGACCGTGGCGGTCGCTTTCTGCGGGAGCACGTTGGCAGCGGGGCTGCCGGAAATCATGGTGACCGCGGCGGTGGTCCGCATCATGCTCGCGGAGAGCGGGATCTGCTTCATCGCGGCTTTCAGAAGCGGTCTGAGCGCGGGAATGTTGCAGGTGAGAAGGCGCACGGGATAAGTGCAGTTTCTGCCGAGGCTTTTGAGCATCTCCATGAGAAACGGCGGCATCTCGGCCTTGAACGGATGGTTTTCCAGCCGCCGGATGACGGCGGCAAGCTCGCCCAGCGCGGAGTGCGCGGGCGGCTGGGAGGAATGGCCGCCTTTGGCATTTACGCTGATCTCAATATCCGCATAGCCCTTTTCGGCGATCCCCACGCCGCAAAGGCATTTGTGCTCCATGACGCCCTTCACATACACGGGCAGCATCGCGCCGCCTTCGTCGATAATGCAGTCCAGATGAATTCCTCTTGCCCGGAGCACTTCCATCATGCATTTCGCGCCGCCCCGGTCGCTCATGGAGACTTCTTCATCCTGCGCGAAAAGCAGATAGATGTCCCGCGCCGGCACAAAGCCCTCCGCGAGCAGCGCCTCAACGGCCTCCATCACGCCGATCAGATGATTTTTCATGTCGAGAGCGCCCCGGCCCCAGATATATTCGCCGTCATTGCACCCGCTGAAGGGCGGATGCGTCCAGTCAGGCTCCGTTCCCTCGGAGACGGGCACGACATCCTGATGCGCCAACAGCGCGATCGGGTCAAGATCGCTTCTGCGCCCCTTCCAGCGGTAGATGAGATTTGCTTCTTCGACGATTTCCTTTTCCAGCTTTTCATGAATCAGCGGGAAGGCTTCGTCAAGAAACGCATGAAACAGGTCAAACTGCGAAAAATCAACATCCTCTTTTTCCGGATAGCTGACCGTGGGGATGGAGATCGCGCGGCTTAAATGCGCGCAGGCGGTTTCAACGTCGACCGTTTCCTCCGGCAGCGCCGCCTGGTCCGTCTTTTTCGGCGTGAATCGCGCGGCTCTGACCGCGTTGACGGCCGAAAGCGCGCCGGCCGCGCCGAGGATTGCGTATTTCACTGCTTTATTCATGGTTCGTTCTCTTCCTTTTTCAGTGCGCCCATTTTTTGGGGGGATACGCGGACTGCTCGATGGATTCCCGCGCGATCACCTTGCAGGGCTCGCTGATGTTGAAGGTATAGATGCTTTTGTAGTTTGTGTTGGCGGCAATTTTCATCGTGCCTGCGCCGGTGTTGTAAACGGCGCTCCACAACGCGATGATGCTCCACGGGTATTTCGCGTGCTTGTAATCCAGCTTGACATAAGAGAGCAGATCCATCGCCTCGCGCTCGGTCAGGATGCCGTCTTTGGCCTGCAGCACGCTTTTGACGGCGTCGATGCGATCCGCGCCCTGCTGGTCGATCTGATAGGCGCCGATGTCTTTGGTCAGGCTGAAATTCGCGGCATACTGCTGCTGCATGCCGTCGTCTTCATACACCGACCCGGCCACAGGGCAGGCGGCGCTGCCGCGCTCATAAACGTGCAGCACGCTGTCGATATATTCCACGACCACGCTTCTGCCGCTCGCGTCGACGATCTGATAATGATAATTCGTCCAGAGCGAATCGTGCATATTGTATTTCTCGATCAGCGCGACTGCTTCGTCGACCGTTGCGCAGGTGTCAAGCACAGCGCGGATCATCGCGGTGGTGGTGATATCTTTTTTGCCGGGTGCAGTCTGATGCGTTGCCTTCGCCCGCAGCTGAAGGACCGCGATCGCAAGCCCTTTTTCGTTCATGCCGTCCACGCAGCAATACGGCGCCAGCAGAACCCGGTATGCATTGAAGCGATGCAGGCGCAGCGACGTGCCGTAAGCCATAAAATTGTTGTCGACCACCGAAACGGAAGCGTATGCGTTCTCCGGATGCGTCCACACAACGAAGCAGGGCGCGATCCTGAAATCGAAGTTTCTCGCGAGCAGATGCTCCCCCTCGGGCGTGAACGCCTCAAAGGTTGTGCAGCCCGCCCCTTCGTCCGTGCCGGGCTTGAATACCCGCAGGCCGAAGGTCAGGGCGTCGGCGGCAAATGCGAGCAGCTCGCCGAGGGACGAGACCCCTTTTCCCAGCAGTTCCGGCAGATGATAATCGCTGCGATAATCCAGAAGATAGAGGTTGCTGTCCAGCTTTTTGACAGACCGGATGGTCGCAAGCCGGTTGTTTTTCAAACTGTGCACATAGTCTCCGAAGCTTTTCATTGATTCTCACGCAGGATAAAACCATCTTGCAAAGGATGGCTTTATCTTTCTCCTTCCATAAGTAATGCTGCTTTTTCAGTGCTTTCCTTTTTATCCGCAATTTGATGCGATCCGCTGCATGAACTGCGCGGGCGAGACCAGCCGCGTATCCGCGTCCAGGGCGCTGACCAGCTGCTCGACCGCCGCCATCGTGTTGCCGCCTTCAACAAACGCGCCGTCGCCGTCCAGCCCCGACCACGCATGCACGATGATGAAGGCATAGGAATCTGGGTTTTGCGGGTCGGCGGGCAGCGCGTTGACGGCAGCCGCGACTTCCTCCGGCGAGCAGCCCGGCATCTGATTCCAGAGCTGATACTTTGCCGCGACGATCGGTTTGCCGTCCGCGAAGCGCAGTTTTCCGTTCAGCCCCGCGTATTTTTCAAAATCGATATAGAAAATGCCGTTTGCCTGCGTTTCCTGCAGGAGGACGTCCAGCGCTTTTGCGTCGAATCCGGCGTCATCCAGCACCAGCAGCTCGCGGGTATCCAGCAGCTCCATCTTCTGCGAAAGAGACGCCGCCATATTCCGCAGCGCTTTTTTGCTCGTCCATTTGGACGGGAACGTGTAGCCGAGACCGCTGAGCGAGAGCACGAACGCGTCGTTGGCGGTCATGTCGCTGTAATACTTTTCAGCAAGGGGCGACGCGAGATCCGCCGCCGCGGCCGGAACGCCCCAGGCAACGGGGAACTGCCCGCGCGCAGCGGCGCCGTAATGCGCATTGTCTGCGTAAGAGCCCAGAAACCACTGCAGATTGTCGCCGTCTGACATCAGAATGCAGACGGTGCGCCCGCCTGGTTCGGCGGAAACGGCGGTTTTCTGGCGGAGCTGTCTGCTCGGAAAGCCGCTGAGCACCGAGAGGTTGCACGCCCAGTCCGACGGGATCAGACAGGCGTTCAGCGATGAGAAGGAAGCCACTGTATTGTATTCGCCGAGATCGTTGTTCCAGCCGAAGATCAGCGCGTTGTCGCGCAGAAAACGAAACGCATTCGTATGCTCCGCCCGGTCCGCCGCGGGATCATACCGGATATAAGCGCCGCTCATCACGGCATAATCCAGCAGGCGCGGCGCGAAGGACACGGGCTGCTCAAACGCAACGTCGCGCCGGAGCTTTTGAAACGCCGGGGACAGCCGGAATCGAAGATCATCCCAGCCGCGCACATCCGCCGTCCTCTGCAGCCCCGCATCCCGCACGGCAGTTTCAAATTCGGGCAGCACGACGATGCTGTTTTTCTGCTTTGCCATCGAGAGAGCGATCAGCGCGCTGTCGTCATCGCACAGGATATAGCCGTCAAAGCAGGGCGCGAATTCCTTCAGCAGCGCCGGAAAATCCCACGGCGATCCGTCCGGCTGCGTTTCCACCGGCTGCGCGTCGGTATAGCGCAGCCAGTCCCTGTAGTTTTCCGCCCGGAAGAGCAGGTTTTTTTCGCTGGTATTGGCGAGGAGCCCCTGCATGGAAGCGAGCGTCAGCGCCGTGCCGTCCTGCGGAAGATCGGTCAGCAGCAGCGTTTCGGCCGCTTTTGCCGCTTTCGGAAATTCCGCGACCTGCTGTCGACCGCCTGATGAGAACGGAGACAGCGAAAGCAGAAAAATCAGAATATAGATCAAGATACGTTTCAGCATGTTCTTTTCGCAGCCCTCCCGCTCTTTTTCTTATAATTCGAAGCAAAAACCT
The DNA here is from genome assembly GCA_017428525.1 of Clostridia bacterium. Classification (GTDB taxonomy): domain Bacteria; phylum Bacillota; class Clostridia; order Oscillospirales; family Acutalibacteraceae; genus CAG-177. The sequence goes on from JAFRQQ010000033.1 coordinate 29,790, forward strand.
TATCCCTGCGCGTTCATCATGGTGAGAAGCGTCATGAGCACCATCGCGGAATCAAAGCAGTAGAGCGGATAAGCGCGCCCTGCCTGAATGCGCTGGCCGTAATAATAAAGATAGGTGTTGACCCGTTCAATATCGCCCATTTTCGCGCCCGCGAGCGCAAGCGCGCCCCAGTAAAACACCTCCACGCCGCTGCGGAGATGCTCCATGGATTCCCATTTCCAGCTGCTGCAGAGATTCTCATAGACAAGCTTTGCCTCGGCGCTGTCGGGTGAAACCAGATCCCACAGCACGGGGTAAACCTGCGCGGCGGCGTCGGGGTAAAAATTGTCCCAGGAAAACAGCGGGTCATAATCAAGCAGACCGAACGGCCCGAAAATCACCTTCTGATAAGTGAATCTGCCGTCACGGTACCAGTCTTTCATAAACCGCGTGCGGTAAACATCCGCGGCTTTAGCGGCTTTCTTTTGTAAATCCATGTCGCCGATGGCGGCGCCGATTTTTTCCGCCGCGCAGACGCCGGCATAGACCTCGCAGTTATCCATCAGATAGAGATGCAGGTCCGATGGCTTGGCAAAGGTGTAGCCGAACACCCTTGTGGCGTAAATGACCTGCAGCAGGGTTTTGATTTCGCCGGCGTGCGCTCTGAGCAGATCGATGTCGCCGTAACGCGCGGCGTAATCCCACAGCAGACAAAGGAAAAACGCGCTGTAGGAATCGGTGGAGTCATATTTGCCGGTGGATTCCTCGGAAACGATTTCGCCGTTTTGCATGGTGATTGTGTAATCATAAATGGTGCCGGGGATGAGACTGTCGTTTCCGGTATTCAGATGTGCAAAGTACCACTCAATAAACCGCTTGATCCTCTCCCCTGCTTCGGGCGAGCCGTCATAGGCCGTCAGCGCAATGGCGGCAAACGCAGAAAAATAAGGGTTCACGGTCACCTCGCCGTTCTCCCGGTAATAAAAAGCGATCGCGCCGTTCGGCAGCTGCTGTTTCCACAGCCAATCCGCCTCTTCGGCGGCAAGCGCGGCATAATCGGGCTGCGGGATGCTGACAGGTTCCGGGTCCTCAACAACAGGCCGCCGCGGCGTCACCGACAACCCGAACAGGGTAAGCAGGGAAAGAAATGCCGCCGTTATTTTCAGCAAAAGCTGCTGCATGCAGATCCCTTCCTTCTGTTTCTGACGCTAGTATACGATACAATAATGCTTCTGACAAATCCCGGTTTGTGTGTTTCCGTCATCTCCGCATCCTTTGATATCAGCTTCCCGCTGTGAATTTCAGATCGGCATAGACCGGGAAATGATCGGAGGTAAAGCGGTTGCTGAACCCCTTTGTGACCGTGCGGTAAGCCGCAACGCTGAAATCGTCGGAGCATAAGACGAAATCGATGTAATACTCCGCTTTCTCGTTCGGGTCGTGGCCGCCGTGGAAGGTGCCGTAAGGCACGCAGTCTTCGGCGGCAAACCGGGCGTCCGTGAGATTTTGCGTCATCGTCGCGTAGGCCTCCCCCTTTTCCGTGGTGTTCAGATCCGCCGTAAATACGACCGGCACGTCGGAAAAATGTTCTTCAATATACGCGGAAACGATCTGCGCAGCCTGCACGCGCGCTTTCTCCGAAACGTGGTCGAAGTGCGTGTTGACGTGCACGTAGACCTGCCCCGTCCGCCGGTCTTTGAGCTTTGCCCAGGTACACAGCCGGTTCATCGAGGCACCCTCCCCGATGGAGGGCACGTCGGGCGTATCGGACAGCCAGAAATTGCCGCTGTCCAGCAGCTGAAATTTATCTTTGAGATAAAAGATCGGATTCGCGTATCCGCCCTTAAGCACGTCGCCGCCGTTGTTGATCTCGCGGCCGACCCAGTCGTACATGGTCAGCCGCTCGTCCAGCGCGACCATCCAGACATTCGTCGCTTCCTGCAGCCCGAAAGAATCCGGCATGATCTCGAAGATCTGGCTTTCGCCGATCATGATCCGGTCGTAGATCGTGTTGCCGTTTACGCCGCCCGCGCGGATATTGAACGACATGATCCGGAGCGTGCGCGGCGCCTGTCTTTCCGCGGCAATGCGGGGAAAATCATAATCGCCGCAATAATCCGTATTGCCTTTTCCTGTTGCATTTGTTAAAAGCGCGAAGATCGCCAGCGCAAAGACGACGATGCGTTTCATGGCAAGAATCAACATAAAAGCCTCCCGTTTATTCTTATTCGCTGTTCCCGACCGTGCGGCCGACTACGTCAGCAGCCGGCAGATCAGCACGCCTCCGGCATACCGGGAATTGCCGGGCTGACGCCCGACGCGATGTGTTGCACTGCAACGCGATATAAATTGTGAAACAATTTGCAAAATATGTCGCTGAAGCTCCCGATATGATATAAATCCTATCTTTCACGTGCCTTCAGGCACATATCGCAACTTCAGTTATATCGAGCCGCAGGCATATCGCAAATCCGTCAGGATTTCTATCGCTTTGTCATTTACGCCCGATCTGTTTTATGGCTCTGCGGCTGTTTCCGCATCACTCAAAGTCCTCTTTTGTATAATCCCCCTGCCGGAATGCAAGGCCGATCTCAAAACAAATCGTTCAGAAAAAAAGAAAAGCCGCACGAAACATACCTGATGTATGTCAGTGCGGCTCTGACCGTATTGATGGGTGATTCATGCCCCGTAAAACCAATCCCGGGGCGCGAACCTCTGCAGAAGGATCATATGGCTTTTTTCGCCCTTGACGCATCTGCATCCGCTGATAAGATCAGGGCGAGAAAACAGCGCCTTCTTTGAAAACTGCCGGTCCCGCAAATAGTTTACGCTTCATTCAACCAGCACTGCCGAACGCATCCTCTTGGAAAAGGGAAGCGTGCGGTCATTTTTGCCGATATAGAAGCCGCTGCCGATGTTGCAGGTGATGGTGTTGGCCACCAGGCTGCCGTAAACACGCAGACCGTTCGTACTGATGGAAATGTCGCCCTTCGGCGCATACACGATTCCCCACATCTTCAGCGCGCTGCCTTGCGAACCGAGGATAATGTTGCCGTTTCTTGAGTACAAAGACAGCGTGGCGCCGTCGTCATTGTAGGTGTGCGAAGCGCCGCCGATGTGAATGTTGCCCTCGGCGATCATACAGCCGTTGAGTGAAATATCGCCGCCCGAGCGTGTCTCGACCGAGCCGCCCGCATACACAAAGCCGTGGATAACGCAGTCGCCGTTGCCGCCGAATGCAACAATGCCCCGACCGCACCACACGTTGCCGTGCAGATTCATATAGCCGTTGATCAGACAGGTTTCAGTGGCGCTGGTGCAGTTTTTGCCCCAGACATACACATCGCCTTTGAGAATGTTTTGACCGCCGCCGCCGAGCGTCAGCTTGCCGTACACAAACGTCGAACCATTGACTGTGACACGAGCGCCCCACGCCGTAGTTGAGTTCATGTTGCCCATACAGTGGATCTTGCCGAAGGTGTAGAAGGCACCGCCGTTATTCAGCGACAGATTGCCTCCGGTATACAGCTCGCCGCCGACCGTCGTGTTTGCGGAAAAAGAAGCGCTTCCGCCGACATAGGCATTGCCGTTGACGTAGACGGGCATGCCCCATGCGGGACTGAATTCGCCGCCGACATATAAATCACCCAACACGTAAACCGGACACTGCGGACGAAAATCGCCCTGCACATACAGGTTGCCGCGCACATTCAAAACCGTCAAATTGTTGTAACCCGTGCTGAGAGAACCGCGGCAAATCACGCTGCCGTCCGGAAGCGCGGGAATCGGCTGCAAATTGGTATTGCCCTCGTAAGCATAAGAATATCCGGAGTCGGGCGTCAGGTGCGGGTGCGGGTCGGTAAACATTTCCTCCTCCGCAACGGGAGCGATGGACATAATCATTTCGTCCCAGTCTGGCATATCCTGTTTCGTCGCATACTCAGTCACCGAAGGCCGCTGCATGCTGTTGTTAAAGACGACTTTCCCGCCGGAAACGATGGCGTCTACGATCGCAGCATCATTCAGGCTGACCTGGATATTACCGTTGGCAAAGATGGCGCCGGCGACCTCGCGCACGTCACCGTTGAGTTTGAAGGTGGTTGATGCGCCGTGAAACATCAGATAGTCGAAGTCAATCGCCATATTCTTTTGGATAAACTTTGCGGCAGCGTGTGATGCGATTTGCATGTTGCCCCTGGAGAATAAGCCGGAAAACAGCGACTGATACTCATGAGAGTCCCGCACACGGACAACACCCTCCTGCGGAAACTCGACGACGGCATTGTCAGTCGAGAATCCGTTTTTTTCCATATAGTCGAGGGCAACTTCTTTGGCACGAGCCTTATCAGGCAAGCTCGTCACCGACGCGAGCGCCGCTGAATCCAACGCGTTTTGCAGACGGCTTTTCTGGTAGTATCGCAGTCCAAGCTCCGTAACCAAAGACGCCACCATCAGAAAGAGAACCAGTGCAAAGGCAGCGATCACCATGACCGCGCCGGTCTCATCTTTGCAAAACTTTTCTCGGTTATTCCGAAAACAGATTCCTGTTTTCATATTTCAGCCCCCTTTCCGTAGATATCGTTTCTGTCTTATTGTCGCACAAAAGGCGTGCAGCTTTTTTATTCGGCAAAGGATGCCTGAATCTCGCGAAGCTCGCGTGTCAGTTCCTCAATCGCCGCACTTGCCTGTTCGATATGGTAATTCTGCATCTGCACTTTCTTTTGCAGCTTGACCTGTTCCTTGCGCAGTTCATCTTCACCTGCGGATAATTTCTCAGCGTACACGTAAGCCTTTTCCTGGATTTCCACTTTCATCTGTGAAATTTGTTTTTTGTAGGTTTCGTTCTTTTCTTCCAGCAGCGCGTTTTCGACGTGGGCGCGGCTCAGTTCCGTCTTGAGCGAAGCGATTTCACTCTCCACCTTTTTAAAGTGGGCCTGCGCCGTGGCATACTCTGCGCCCTGCATTTCCATTTCTTCCCGCAGTTCCTTCAGCTTTGCCTTGAGTTCCTCGATCGTGACCAGTGCCTGCTCATACTGCGATTGAACGGATTGATACTGTTCGTGCCGCTGTTTGAGTCCCTCAAGCTGTGCGGAAACAGTTTCCAGATCTTTCTCCAAGCCTTCCCGCGCGGCGCGTTCATCGCCGAGCTTCGTCTGCATTTCCGCCTCAGTACGGCTGCGGGCGGCGCGTTCGTCGCCGAGCTTCGTCTGCATTTCCTCTTCCATACGGCTGAGGGAGGCCTGCGCTTCTTCAAGCCTGCCTTGCAATATGGCAATCACCGCCTGCGCTTCGTCGAGTTGCGCTTCGTCGACCTGCGCTTTTTCGGCCTGTGCCTTTTCAGCCCGCGCTTTGTCTGCCTGCGCTTTATCGGCTTGTGCTTTTTCGGCTTTTGCTTTTTCGTTCTGCGTTTTTTCTGAGGTCTTCGAAGCCTCAGCTGTTTCTCTGTTGTAACGGGCCAGAACGGTATCCCGTTCACGGATCGCAAGAGCGAGCGACGCTTTCATCTCCGCCATGCGCTTTTCGTAGTTTTTCGAGGCGTCCTGCATGGTGCGGTTCATTTCCTCGATATACGCCAGTACTTCTGCGGGATCGAAGCCGCGCCTGACTATTTTAAACGTAACGGTCGAATTTGTTTCGATCTGTTCGATGTTGCTGTCTTTTTCGTTCTTCATGGTAGTCCCTCACATTATGCTTTTTTCAATAGTCAGTCTGTCGCCCGTTTCGATTCCGAGGCGCGCGCAAGCGCCTGCATTGATCTCCACGACTCCTACGGCCTTTTTGACCGTTTTTCCGATTGCCCACGGACGGATGTTTTCATCAATGTGCAGTACCGTTCCGTCCTCGGACAGATAAATCACGTCGAGCGGAAACCTCATGTTCATCATGTGGATCTGATTGCAGGGCCGGATCAGCAGCCCGTAACTGTCGGGGATCGACCGCGTGAACATCAGCCCTCGAAACCGCTCGAAGAAGCCCGCAGTGATGTCCAGATCCGGGATCAGCACTGCGTCTCCTTTTTTCAGCGTTGCTTTTTTCATGCCCTGCCCCTCAGCTTAAGACGAGAATGTATCGATAATATTGAGTACCGACGGTCCCATCAGGATAATGAAAATCACCGGGAAAATAAATAACAGCATCGGGATCAGCATTTTAATGGATGCTTTGTTGCCTTTTTCCTTTGCTTGCTGACTGCGCTCCACACGAAGCTGTTCGGATTGGGAACGCATGACGTTGTTAATGGGAATGCCGAGCTGTTCCGCCTGGATAAGGGCAGAGGAAAATGTCCTCAACTCGTCGAGTGTGGTGCTGTCGCACAGATGCTGCAGCGCTTCACGGCGCGTCAGGCCGATCTGAATCTCTCTGTATACCACCAACAGTTCGTCAATAAACGGTCCGTGCAGCTTTTCGGACACCTTCATCAGCGATGCGTCAAAGCTCAGACCCGCTTCAATACAAACGCACAGCAGATCCATGGCGTCCGGAAGCTGTTGCTTGATACCGTTTTGGTGACTGTTGACGCGGGAACGGAGATAAAAGGTCGGGCCCATAATGCCGATGAGCACACCCACGCTGAGAACCAGTAAAAGAACCATCGGTTCAGGCTTTATAACCATTACGATAATCAGCGTCGCCACCAAAGAAGCGACCAGAAATACTGTCTTGATAAAGTTGAAATCCTCGGGATCCATAAAGATGCCCGCAAGACGAAGCTGCCTGGCAATCACTTCAAGCTTTTTGGATTTTTCTTTGGTTTTGTTTTTCTTTTTGGGAGCGATTTTCCGCAGGATCGCGGGCAGCTTTTTCATGCTCTTGCCGAAGATACGAGAGGCGAGAGAAGTCTGCAGCTCATCAAATTCCGGACGATCGATCGTGCCTTTGATCATTTCAACTCTGCGGTCTTTTTCGTCTGCACGCTTGCCGAAGGGCGCTGCGATCAGCACAAAGAGAATAAACGCAAGCAGTGCATAGGAGATAACGACATATTCCACAAAAGCACCTCCTTGTCAGTATTTGATTGTAACCACTTTACGAATGGCAAGGAACCCGAAAATCTCCATGACTACGCTCACAATGAGCATGATCCGTCCGGGTGATGTCGTGAAAAACAAACTCATATAGGTGGGGTTGATGAGCATGAGCGCCACAGCGATAAACACAGGCAATGCGCCGATAATCATGCCGGAGATTCTGCCCTGTGCGGTGATGGCGCGAATTTCGCCCTTGATCTTCAGTCGGTCACGAATCGTGTCGGAAATGGTAGACAGGATCTCTGACAGGTTTCCGCCGGTGGTTCTCTGGATACAAACCGCCGAAACAACCAGGAGCAGATCTGCGCTTTTGATGCGCTTGGCCATGTTTTCGAGCGCTTCGTCCATCGTCAGACCGTAACGAATCTCGTTGCAGACACGGCTGAACTCCACGCCGATGGGCGCGGGCATATCCGTGGCAACATTGTCCATCGCCTGCTGGAATGAGAAGCCTGAGCGAAGATTGTTGCACATCATGATCAACGTATCGCCAAGCTGGCTCTCGAACACTTTGGTTCGCTTATCCTTTTTGATTTTGATGAAGACCAGCGGCAGAAAGGCGCCCAATCCCGCCAGGGTCAGGGACGGCAGAAGTCCTGCGCCGAACAGCGCCGCCAATCCGGAGGGGACGAATGTGACAACGATCCAGATGAGCGCAAACTCTTCCGGCCGCATCATAATATCCGCCCCAATGAGTGCATCGAACATTGTATCCATGAGCTTGCGGCTCCGATCAGAGCGTTTGAACGCATCGGAACCCTCGCCCCTTGCCCGTGCCAGAATGGTTTCTCTCCGTTTGGATTTGGTGTTCTCTTTCGGCTTGTTTTTGAACAAGCGTCTGATTCTGTCCTGTACCGTTCGCTTTTCCTCTGTCACGGTACCGGCGATGCTGGCCGCCAAAAAGAAGTTGAAAAGGCCCAAAACCACGGCGAGAATGATCGCACTAATTTGCAAACCAGTCATAATTGATGCTCACTCCGTTTCCGCGGATTTTTTCCAAGGATTTAGGACGAACGCCTGTTGCCTTGAAACTGCCGATAAATTTTCCTTCTGCATCCACACTGCCGTCTGATTCATAGACGAAAATGTCCTGCATGCTGACAATGTCGCCCTCCATACCGACGACTTCGGTAATGCTGGTGATCTTTCTCGTACCGTCGCGCAGACGGCTCTGCTGGACGATCAGGTCGATTGCGGAAGCCACCTGATCCCGAATCGCACGCAGCGGCAGCTCCATGCCGGACATGAGCACCATCGTCTCCAGACGGGACAGGGTATCACGGGGGGAGTTCGCGTGCGCCGTTGTCAGCGAGCCGTCGTGACCGGTATTCATCGCCTGCAGCATATCCAGGGACTCTTCGCTTCGCACCTCGCCGACGATGATTCTGTCAGGACGCATACGCAAAGCGTTCTTCACAAGGCTGCGAATGGTAATGGCGCCCTTGCCCTCCAGGTTGGCGGGACGGGCTTCCAGAGTGATCACGTGCTCCTGGTGCAGCTGCACCTCGGCGGCGTCCTCAATGGTAACGATACGTTCATCTTCCGGGATGTAAGACGACAGCACGTTGAGCAGTGTCGTTTTGCCCGAGCCTGTACCGCCGGAAACAACGATATTCAGCTTTCCCTTGACACAGGCCTCCAAAAACTGGAGCATCTTCGTGTTCAGTGAGCCGAACTGCAAAAGCTGCTGGGCGGTAATGGGGTTTTTGCCGAATTTACGAATGGTCAGCACGGGTCCGATCAGCGACAGCGGGGGTATGATCGCATTGACACGGGAACCGTCCAGAAGACGGGCGTCAACCATGGGGCTCGCTTCATCGACGTGACGACCGACCTGGGAAACGATACGGTCGATGACGTTCATCAGATGCTCCTCGTCACGGAACTTCAGGCCCGTCAGCTTCAGCTTGCCCTTTTCCTCGATGTAGATATGGTTGGGGCCGTTGACCATAATTTCGGAATACTTCGGATTCTGTATCAATTCCTCGATCGGGCCATAGCCCATGACGTCGTTGAACAGTTCCCGCGAAACCTGCGCACGGTCGATACGGGCGATCATGTTTTCGTCGTCGTTGACGCGGTCGTCGATCATTTTGAACATCACCGCGCGATCGGTAATTGTCTGCCCGGTTTTGTTCATCTCACGGATGATGTCGCCGTGGATTTTTCGCTTTATTTCGAAATAGGGATCTATTTCTTTGACCGGTTCCGCCTGGGTACTTTCCTCGCTCAACGCAGTCGACTGCGCCTGTGCGCCGCCGGTTTTCTCATCACCCTTGCGTGAATCCATTCTGTCTAAAAGTCCCACGAAGAACCCTCCTTTTGCGATGCGTGATTGTTCTTGAAATTATCCTTGCTCTTTTTTGCTTTTTTTCTTTTTCGGACTCTTTTTTGTTTCGCCTGATTCAACCGAGTCGAAGAGATAGTTTTCGTCTGAGACCTGTTTCTTTTTCGGACTCTTTTTCATCCCGCCCGAAGGAAACAACTTCCTCTTTTTCTTCTCCGGTTCCATAAGAACCGGAATGCCCGTATGTTCGGCAATCACCTTATCCGTCAGATGGCGAAGCGAACTGCCGAGAGAAGACCGCGGATCGGAAAGCACGGCAGGCTGCCCCTTGTTCACGCAGGAAATCGCCGTTTTGCCGTCATAAGGAATGACATAGTAGATCTCCAAACCGACCATGTTCGTGAAGTCCTCGGGTTTGATGATGCCCTTTTCATACTTGTTGATGATGAATCTCAGCTTATCCTTTTGGTGCAGCTGATCAAGAATGTCATACGACATCTTGGCATTTTTGAGAGAGAGGATATCTGTGTTGTACACCATGAAGATTTCCTCACAGCTTTCGCACGCCGTGATCGTGATATCGTTGAACGCAGACGACATATCCAAAATCACATACTCAAAAAACGGGCGCATGATGTCGATAATCTTCTCAACGGAAGGCGCCTGCACATATTCAGCCAATTCCGCGCTCTTCGGTGCGCACAAAACACGCAAACCGCTGCTGTGGTCAACGGAAAAATTATTGATGTTTTCAATCGTGATGCCGCCTCTGTCCTGCACCAGATCCACGATGGAGTATTTGGTGTCTGCGTCCAGAGAAATCGCCACATCGCCGCATTGCAGATCAAGGTCAAGGAGCATGACGCGCTTGCCCTCTCTGGCAAGATAAACCGCTGTGTTGACTGCAACCGTAGATTTGCCCGTGCCGCCTTTGCCGCTGAAGAAGCCGATTACCTTACAGCGCACTTTTTTGCCCTCGTTGCTGTCGAGGGATCGCTGCTGCTCGAGCGCGAGAACGGTTTTCAATTCCTCGGAGAACTCCTGCGGCGTGACATCGGTCAGGGGCATCACCTTGCGGATGCCGTAGCCTGCCGCCTTATTGACCAGATCGACGCTGATGTTGTCGGTCACAAGCACGACCATACTGTTGCGCACCGAGGTCAGTAAATCCTGCACAAAAGCGAACACGCTGTCCGGAACCTCACCGCGCACGGAGCAAAGCACTACCTCGGGGAACATGTTGATAATCTTGGTTTTGGCTTCCGCACCGTAGTTGGAGTAGCCGCTGATGGCGAACTGCTCACGTAGCAGGAGGTTTTTCACCTCGATGCGCAGATCCAGATCGTCGGATAATATAACAACATTGATTTTTTCCATCTGTTTTACCTCCGATACCCTTTGCGTGCGTCAGCTCGCTGCCGCCGTGGTGGGCGGTTCGGTTGTGAGCTCACCCATGCCGACGTTGGTCTCCGGCTCCTGGATGCCTTTGATGATGTTGCCGTCCGCATCGGTTGCAGGCTCGGTCACAACCGTCGTGAGCGCCGCCCCCTCTGCATAGGGGACAAGCGCGATGCGCATATTCTCGCCTATTTCTATCAGCGTCTCAATCTGCTCTTCAGTCACAGAAAGCGTAAGCACTGTATAGGTCGTGGTTTCAATCCCTGTCTGGAGATCGGAATAGGTGCCGACTTCCAGTACGGGGATGTTTTTAAGGATCGGATTCTTCGCTTGGTCTGCCATCAGGTCGTAGATATTGATATAGTCACCCGCGCGCAGGAACCAGCCAACTGCGTAGGTGCCCGGAGAATCCACAGTAATGGTGTATGCATATTTTCCCTCACCCAAGTGGTAGGACAGGCGGTATTCCCCGTTGCTCTCTATGCCGGTGTCATCCTCACGCAGGTCTGTCAGCTTCGATGCAAGCACCTGTTCACCTTTGCGAATCGTCTCAGTCGCCATAAAACCGTTGACGTCCTGTGCACTCACCAGAGTACCATATGTAATGGAGGAAACGGGCAGCTTTATCACCTCGAACATTTCGGGCGTGACGATCGTGTCCTTTTCGATATCCTGCAATGCGATGAGTACGTCCGCCTCTTTCACGCCGGTAACGGCAGAATTATGCTGAAGGCTGTTGACGAAGAAATAAGTTGCGATGCCGGCAAGCAGTGCAAAAATCACTGCAAAAAGATATATTTTTCTCATACTGTTCAGACCTTTCTATGACTCGACTTTCATGACCACTTGAGCGGAAAGGGTTCGGGACGGCTGACCCGTCACTGTACTGATGACCGGCGTGAGATAGGTGAACTCTCTTTCGGCGGTAACAATCACATCACCGTTCAAAGGGTCAAGCGGCTTCGAATAGGTGACCGTAACAACGATATCATCCATCGGATAGGAATCTTCAATGAAGTTTTCAATATGCCGAATGATGCCGTTCGTATCATTCTCCTCCGTGCTGACGACAGCATACCGCGCGCCCTCGCGGCAGATATTGTTCAATGCCAGCTGGTTGAAAAACATCCAGCCGAAATCCAAAATGCCGCACAGAATCAGCAGAAAAATCGGCAGAATCAATGCAAACTCCACCATTGCCTGCCCGTCCTCATCCCGAAACCGTTTGCGAGTACGGTGTTTTTTCATGCCGATCACCTCCAAATTGCGAAAAAATAAGTAAACAGCCGAAAGCGATTGCACCCGCTTCCGACCTTTCATTTCATGTATTCATTTATTCCGTCAGCGGGAATTAAGAGTCTTATCAATAATAATGGGCAGGCTGCAAACCTGCGAGCCTGCCCTTTTGATTTGCAGAATATGATTTTGATGTTTGGCGCTTATGCTTAGCCAGCAGGTTCTGCGGTGTCAAGCGCGTCATTGGTCTTGTCGAAGATCTCCTTGACTTTCGGGCCAAGCAGCACAAGCGCTGCGATCACAACGAGAGCGATGAGAGCGATGATCAGGCCATATTCAACCATGCCCTGTCCGTCTTCATCCATGAGCCAATTGCGTAACATTGTAGATTCCTCCATTTTAAAGTAATAACAATTTGATTATTAATCGACCGGACTTTGCGCTTATGCTTAGCCGGCAGGTTCTGCGGTGTCAAGCGCGTCATTGGTCTTGTCGAAGATCTCCTTGATCTTCGGACCGAGCAGCACGAGCGCTGCGATGACAACGATGGCGATGAGGGCGATGATCAGGCCGTATTCTACCATGCCCTGTCCATCTTCATCCATAAGCCATTTGTTTAACATTTTAATTTCCTCCATTTTAATAATCCACATTAATTCTTTTTACCGGGACCGACGTTTATGCTTAGCCGGCAGGTTCTGCGGTATCAAGCGCGTCATTGGTCTTGTCGAAAATCTCCTTGATCTTCGGGCCGAGCAGCACAAGCGCTGCGATGACAACGATGGCGATGAGCGCGATGATCAGGCCGTATTCTACCATGCCCTGACCGTCTTCATCTTTTAACCAGTTGGTCAGCATTGTTTTTCCCTCCATTCAAAAATTACTGTTCTATAGATCTGTTTTAAACCGCTGAAAAAATTTGTTGTTCGAGTCCTGTGAAAACGGGGCAGATGATGGTCGCGACGCTCCCCAAGGCCAGGAACGGCCCCATCGGCACTTTTGTTTTGATGTTTCCTTTTTTCCGTGCCATCAGGTAAGCCAGGAAGAATACCAGTCCGATGGCCATGATGACAGCCGATTGCAGGAATCCGAAGATCCCGAGGCAGAAGCCGATTGCCGAAGCAAACTTTACATCACCTGTACCAATCGGCAGACCGAAAAACATCGGAAGCTGGTAGAGGATGAATGCGGCGGCCAGTCCGATCGCCGATGGGAAGAGCGCTTCCTTTGCCGGAACCCCGGTGGCGATCTGATAAATCACAGCAGCCGAACGAACGACTAGCAACGCCAGCACAGAGGAGTTCGGAATTTTTTGAATATCAAGGTCAACCACTCCAATCGCAAGCACTATGGAGATATAAGCGACGTATTCCAAGCGTTTCGCCGTCGCTCCGTAGAGCTTGAAAACTACTGCAAACAGAATGCCGGAGATCAGTGCCCAGGCAACGGCCAGAATAATGTTGTCAACCGCTTCCCGCTTCGCGCTTTCTTCGCTTCTGCGTTTCACCTGAAAAACGGCGATGCGGTTCATTGCAAGTCCGGCAACTATGCCGATTGCTCCACCGTACAACAATTCGGTCATCGTCATTCCCCCGGTTCTTCGGCCGGCATCAGCCGGGAACGATTTGTGAACGGTGCGATTCGACACCTTTCTACAATGCTATAATAGCAAATTGTTCCGGAAATGTCAAACATTATTTTTAGTATTATAATATATGAATTTGTGCAGGTTGCACAACATCTGATCGGGGCCATTTATTTGTATCATTCGACAATTCCAAAGCTTGTTTTTTGCTGATTTCGACAAATTTAAGCATTTCTATTCAATATAATATTCTAATTCAGAAAATAACAGCGCGACTTTGCTCTTATGTTTCTTGTTTAGAAGAATAATTTTGTTACATTTGCACAGATTTTTATTGTTTTCTCGTGTTTTTTTGTTTGCTTGCGGTCTGGTTTCGCCGCGGCGGACGCTAAATGCGTTGCCAAGGCCTGCGAATGTGCCTGCCGGCGACAACGGAACTGCAGAAGGACTGTGCCCGGGCCCGTTCTATATTTATATAAATGTATATTATAAAAGGGAGAACAGTCGGATGCACTGAATCGGAAGAATGAATTATGAAGATGATCCGGATGATCGGAATTGCCAATGGACGGATATCGAAAAGCACGATGATGATCTGATACTTCTGCATGCTTTGAAAAAGAACACGAAATATAATCAGCCTTAAAACGATAACAAAAGCGTATTATGGATTGTTCAGACTAACAGCAAGGCGCCGCTGCAAACGGCAGCATTTCATAACCCAGTGTTGTCGAAAAGAGCGCCTTTCACGCACACTTGCTGATTTTTCGGCTTGAGATACGTCAAGTATCCCTGCGCCGAAGAAATCCGCAATTGCACGCAAATTGCATCTCTTTTCGATGG
>JAFRQQ010000034.1 GCA_017428525.1 Clostridia bacterium
CGTGATTGTCATCGCCGCCACCAACCGCCCGGATATCCTCGACCCGGCGCTGCTGCGTCCCGGCCGCTTCGACCGGCAGGTGACCGTCAACTACCCCGACGCCAAGGGCCGCGTGGAGATCCTGAAGGTGCATGCCAAGGGCAAGCCGATCGGTCCGGACGTCGATCTGGAAAGCGTGGCGCACGCCACGGTCGGCTTCACCGGCGCGGATCTGGAAAACCTGCTCAACGAAGCGGCGCTGCTCGCCGCCCGCCGCGGTAAGAAGGCGATCACCATGGAGGAGATCGACGAGGCCGCGCTCAAGGTGGAGGTCGGCTCCGAAAAGAAATCGCACAAGATGAACGAGAAGGCCAAGAAGCTCACCTCGTATCACGAGGCGGGGCATGCGGTTTCCAGCTTCTATCTGGAGCATCAGGATCCCGTGCATCAGATTTCGATCATCCCGCGCGGACTTGCCGGCGGCTACACGCTCTACCGTCCGACGGAGGATAAGAACTACACCTCCAAAAACGAGATGCTCGATTCGCTGGTCGGCCTGCTCGGCGGCCGCGTGGCGGAGGCGCTGGTGCTCGGCGACGTTTCCACCGGCGCATCCAACGATATTCAGCGCGCGACGGAGATCGCCCGCAGCATGGTCACGAAATACGGCATGAGCGACACGATCGGCCCCATCGCCTTCGGCGAGGACAACAATGAGGTCTTCCTCGGCAAGGAATTCGGCCATGTGCGCAACTATTCCGAAAGCGTGGCCGCGCAGATCGACGCAGAAATCGAGCGCCTGATCCGCAATGCCTATGACCGCACGACGCAGATCCTCAATGATCACATTGACAAGCTCCATGCGGTCGCGCAGCTGCTGTATCAGAATGAAAAGATGAGCGGCGAGGAATTCTACGCCCTCATGAACGGCACGCCGGCGGCGCCTGCACCGGCAGAAGCAGAATAAGTCAATCGCAGAGGTTTTCCGCAGCGAAAGCCTCTGCTTTTTGCAAGGAGATTGAAATGGAAGTGACCGTTCGCCCGGCAACGCCGGCAGATGCGCCGCGCCTGAGCGAAATCTATGCGTATTATGTGGAGCACACGGCCGTGAGCTTCGAGTATGCAGCCCCGTCCGCAGCGGAATTCCGCCGCCGGATGGCGGCCGTCTGCGAGAAGTATCCGTATTTCGTCGCGGAGCGCGGCGGCCGGGTGATCGGCTATGCCTACGCCCACGCCTTCGTCGGCCGCGCGGCCTACGACTGGTCGGCGGAGCTGACGGTTTATCTGGAGCCGTCCGCGCGCAGGCAGGGGGCCGGCCGGGCGCTCTATGCCGCGCTGGAAGCGGCGCTCGGGCGCATGGGCGTGACGAATCTCTATGCCTGCATCGGCGTGCCGACGCAGGAAAACGACCCGTATCTGAATGAGGACAGCCTGGAATTCCACCGGCGCATGGGCTTTTCGCTTGTCGGCACCTTCCGCTGCTGCGGACGCAAATTCGGCCGCTGGTACGATATGGTGTGGATGGAGAAATGCATCGCGCCGCATCGGCCGGACTGCCCGCCGGTCACGCCGTATCCGGCGCTGCCGGAAGAGTGAAACAATAAGAAAAAGACCGCCTGTGCTTGCTCGAGCAGCCGCAGGCGGTCTTTGTTATGCAGTTTTGCCCGCCGTTCGGAATCGTCCGGCGCGCGCCTTTTTCAAGCCGGCGGCGCATGGCGTTGATTGAGCGGCGGAAAGGTTATTCTGCAATCTCTTCTGCCAGATCGGCAAAGCCCTGCATCATCGTGGATGCGCCCGTCTTGCTCACGGAGAGCAGCTCCTGATAATGGTCGTCCGCGATGCCCATGGAGAAATCGTTGTCCGGCACGATGTAGCCGATCGCGTCGTTGCAAAGGCCGATGCAGACCGTGCCCTCGCCGAAGAGCTCATAGACGGTCGGCTTGCCGAAGTCCTTGCCGGAGAAGGAGCCTGCCGCCGTGAGCGACGCGCCGCCCGCGACAAGATCCTGCACGACCTCGCCCGGCGTCATGACGAAATGCTGATCGCCCAGCTCCATGTAGCCGATTTCCGTGAAGATATAGTAGCCGAGGCCCTCCTTGCAGACCGAATAATTCGCCAGATTCAGCTTGCCGACCAGCTTGATGAGCGGGTTGGTGACCTTGAGCTTGATTTCTGCCAGCCGGATATTCAGCAGGGGATCGAGCGTGCGCGCCTGCACGGGCGTCCAGCCTTCATACCAGAGCGTGTAGTTTTCCTCTTTGGATTCGCCGGCGGCCACCTTCGCGTTATGCTGCGCGAGATCCGCCTGCAGCTTTGCCCAGTCATCGGGGAAATTCTCCTGATAATCCGCTTCGATTTCCTCCATGGTGTTCGTCAGGTAGAGCGCGATCTTGCCCATTTCCCGGCCGTAGCGCACGGACTGCATGTAGCGGCGGTCCGGGTCCTCGGTGATGTCGTCGTTGGTCAGGCCGCGGCCGATGTAGATGCCGGCGATCGGGCCCTGCAGGAACATGAAGTTGTAGCCCGCAGCCTCGATCGTATCCTGCATATAGGTCACGAAGTCGCCGGAAAGCTGCCGGCCGTTGTCCTGCGGGTCGCTCGTGGCAAGGCCCGTCACATCCGGGTGTCCGGCAAGGTTGACGAGCATGGTCGGCCTGCGCGAGGCGTCTGCCGGCGTGAAGGTCAGGCGGGTCAGGTCGGAAATCAGCGCGGTCGCGGATTTGCGGTTGCGGTTATTGAAATAGTCGGGATTCAGCGTCTTGACCGCGAGGGTCATGGTGCCTTCCGTCATGTCCGCCACGGCCTTCTTGATCGAAGCGACGACCTGATCATAGAGGAAGCCCTCCACGTAATCCTCCTTCACGCCGCGCTCCATATCAAGGCGCAGATAGGATTTGAACAGGTTGCGCAGGAGCTTGGGCAGCAGATTCGTCCAGAGGCCCTGCGTGTCGATGCAGCTGTGGCAGTGGGTGGAGGAGATGTTGATGCTGTTGAAATCGACGTCGGGCAGCTCCTCGGCCACGCGGGCGCGGATGGCTTTGATATCGCCGTTGGAGAAGCCGATGCAGTCGAGATTCGCAAATACCGTGATCCCGCGGCCGGAGCCGTCGGAGAGCGCCACCGTGCGCACATCCATGCCGCCGACGATCTCCTCCACGCGGTTGACCATGCCGTTATCCAGCGTCATGAAGCCGCCGAGGTAGTATTCGCCGTTGAGCACGTCGTCCGGAATCAGCGTTTCCTTGTCGTAGCCGAGCTGCCACGCGGCGTGTTCGGCCGGCGCGCTGAGGAATTCGGTGGTGCCTTCATAGAAATTCTCGGTCGTATGCTCGCTGACCTTGGTGAAATTCTTGTTGTCCGGCACAGCGAGATTGATGCCGCCGATCAGTCCGGTGATCAGCACCTCGAGCGCCTTGACGCCGACGTTCGTTGCGGTCTGCTTCGCGTCGGCCGCCTGCGCGCCGAGCATCGGCCCGGTGAATGCCAGCGTCAGCGCAAGGACGATGCACAGCAGCTTGCGGCTGAGTTTTTTCATTTTCATTCGCTCCTTTTGCTTGCGTTTTCATTTGCCATATTAACACGTTTTTTTCATGCTGTAAAGAGGGACTTTCCCGCACGGCTCAGAGCAGCAGCAGCGCGGCGATGCCCAGCAGCGCGAGCAGGACCGCGATCAGCTCCCGTTTGCCCGGCTTCTGCGATGAGAAGCAGCTGTAGACCGTGGAGAGGATCATCACGCCGCCGGTGACGAAGGGATACTGCGCGGTGGCCGGCAGGGTGCGCAGCGCAAGGAGCAGAAGATAATTGCCCACTGCGCAGAACAGGCCGTAGGCGCCCATGTGCAGCAGCCCCTTGCCGCGGACCGGGCCGGTGCGCGGTTTCGCAAACGGCAGCAGCAGGAGGGCGAGCAGCACCGTGAAGCCCTCAACGAGGACGGAAAACCCGGCCTCGCTTGTTTTCGGAAACGTCGCGGCGCTGAACCATTTGCAGATCACGCCGTACAGACCGTTTGTGAGGAAGACGCCGAGGTAATAGCCCCGCCCGCCTTCGGTATCCGCCCGCTCCATCGTGCAGACGACGGACGCGCCCACGAGCAGCAGGCAGAGCAGCTTGCCCGGCGCGAGCGGCTCATGAAAGAACAGGATCCCCGCGAGAAACGGCAGCGCCATGCCGCCGATCATGCTGAAGACGGAATACTTTGAGAGATTCGTTCTGCCGAGCGCGCGCAGGGAGCAAAGCTGAAAGAGGATCAGATCCACCGCGGCCAGCCCCGCGGCCAGGAGCGTGAAGGGCGTCCATTCCGGACGGAAGCGGTTGATCACCAGCAGCGCCGCGCATCCGGCGGCGTGCGCGCCGGCCGTGAACTGCAGCACCGTATCGGTCGCCTCGCCGTACCGCGCGCGAAACCGATCGCTGAAAACAAAAACCAGACTGAATAACAGCGCGGAAACGCTGATCATTACATAAGACATAAAAAGCCTCGCCGTTGATTGGTTGATGCAAACAGCAGCCGAACCGTCAGCGGTCCGGCTGCGTTGCCGAAAAAGCAGAATCGTCAGATGACCTTCGGGAACAGATGCTCGAGCGTGAATTTGATCCGCTCGAAGAAGTCGCGGACGGCGGCGATGATCCGCTGCAGGAAGGATTGCGGCGTCGGATCGGAATCCGCCTTGATGGAGCCGTCCTTCCGGTTATAGACCAGATAGCGCGGATACTGCTCGTAGGTGTCCACGTCGGCCTGCCCCTCATGATAGAGCAGCGTGAGGATCATGATATGCTCGTCGCTGCACATCTTCGCGTGCAGGTAATCCTTGACAAACCAGGTCTGCTGCGGGAACAGACAGGTGGAAGCGTCCACATTCTGATCCGGGGAAATGAAGGCCGGATCCTTGCCTGCGAGCTGCGCCTCGGTCAGCTTTGCGTCATACTCGGCGCAGGTCGCGCCGAAAGAGGAATACTTGGTGTCCACCGTGGTGTCGCTCATGTTCTTCCACGAGGGCGTCAGGAAGACGCCGCAGAAGTTGTAGCGGGACATCACGTAGAGATTCATATCCTCGTTCATCTGCTGCAGCATCTGTGTCTTGCCTGCGCGCACGCGGCTGTTGAAGTTCTCGATCTTCCCCACGAGCACCGAACGGTCGGTGGGATCATCTTTATATATGGTATTAAATACATAGTCCGTCGCTTCGTCGATGAACTGATCCGGCACCATCGACCACACGCTCAGCCAGCCGCCGAACATCGGCACGATCACCTCGGGCAGCACGCGGTCGCCGAGCTTTTCGATCATCCGGTTGCCCAGCGCGCACACCACGTCCGTCAGGCCGGCGGCGTTGAGCAGATCAAAGGTGCCGTAGAGCACCGTGCGGTATTCATTGTCGCTGAGCACGGCCTTCAGATACGCGGTCAGCGAATCGGCGTCCAGGCCGATGTGGCCGGTCATCAGCTCGCCGTTATAGTCCTCGCCGTAGATGGCCGTGGTGTTGAGCATCACGCTGCGCAGACGGCTCGTGCCGTAAAGCGTGGTGTAGGTGAGGGTGACGACGCCGCCGAAGCTGTGGCATTCGAGCACCACCTGATCGCAGCCGGAGGATTCACAGACATAATTGATGAAATCGTTGAGCTGCCCGGCAATGACGATCGGATCCAGCCGCCAGTCATATCTGAAATCCAGCTCGGAGCCCGGCGTGATCGTATCGGCGTCCGGATAGCTGAAAACCGGGCCGGAGCCGTCCTCCACCGTGCCCTCCGGGGTGCAGATGACGGGGTTGAAAATGTCGGAGACCGCAGGCATGAGCGCATCCGCGAACGCTTCATAGTTGTGGTCGATCGCCAGCCGCGCAATGGCGGGCAGGGCGGCCTTGACCGCGTCGAGGATCGTATCCGAGGAGGGCGGCCAGATGACCGGGGAATCCGGATCTTCCGCGTCCGCGTGGATATCCACGCCCATGAAGCCGTGGACATAGATATACGGGCAGTCGCGGCCGCCGTCCGCGGCAAAGGCGGGCAGCACCGGGGTCAGCAGCAGGGTGAGCGTGAGCAGCAGCGCTGCGCACAGGCGAATTGTTTTCTTCATGGTTACTCTGTCCCTTCTATTCGATTACTCAACGGTGACCGTGCCGTCCTCGGCCACGGTGATCTGCATGCCGTCCTTCACATAGTCCAGGAATTCCTTGCCCAGGCAGTCGACGGTCGGCATCGGATCCTCGCCCCAGACGGCGGCCAGGATGGCGCCGGCGGCGGCCAGAGAATCAATGTGCTCGGAGAAGAGCATGCAGGCGGGGCTGCGCTGCATTTTGTTCGCACAGTAAAGCACCATGCCGCCCGTGGTGGAGCCGATGGTCTGCGGCAGGCAGAGCGCCGTGCCGACCATGGGCTTTTTGTGGAGATCCGGGTTGTTCTGATCGCCGCATTTGGCGGTCTTGTCGCCGAACTGCAGCGCGTTCTGGAAGGAGGCGAGGGTGTTGAAGCCGCCGTGCGAAACCAGCGCGGGCGCCGTGCATTTGCCCGGCACCACGGGGCGTCCTTTGAATTGCTTCATCTTACTTGACCTCCTTTGTGATGATTTCAAGAATTTCATCGCCGGTGTAGTAGCGCGCGGTGGTGTAGGTGCGCAGCTTGTTGGAATTCGTGATCACCGGCATCTTTTTGGACAGGGGATTGTTCATATACATCAGCGGGCAGATGTAGCTGAGCACGATGCCCGTGCCCGCGAGCGTCGCCGCATGCGGCGTTTTCTCAAAGGCCTCGATCACGCCCGGCGCCGCGGTGAAGACGGTCGGCACGCTGACTTTGTGCAGGCCGTTTTTCTTCAGCCCGGCGGCGACGTTCTCCGTCCATTCGATCAGCTGCGCGAGCGAGAGATGCGGGCAGCCGACGAAGCAGAGCTTCGGCACGGCGTTCTTATTCTTCCACATGATCGGGTAATTCGCCTTCACGCGCTCGAGCTCGGCGTCGTCGATGACATAGACCTTCGCGCCGTTCGCGATCAGGGCCTCGCCCTGCGCCTTGGCCTCCGGGGTCAGATTGTCGATGTGATACAGGCCGACCGCGCCGTTGGAGGCGGTGGCCGCGCCGAAATCCTTGAGATAGGCCTTCACGTCGTCGGTCAGCTCGCTGCCCAGCCAGGCGTCGAGCCCCTTGATATAGGGCACGTCCTCCATGACCTTCATGCCGATGGCGGAGCCGAGAATCTGCGCCTCGGGCTTTTTGGTGGTTTTGATTTCCACGATCCAGGTCGCCTCGCGGCCCTCGTCGGTCACCAGACCGAAATAGGGCACTTTGCCGGCGATGGAGCCGAAGAGCTCGATGATGCCGGAGTTGCGGTTGCAGCGCGCGCCGAGCACGGAGTTCGCATAGACCACGGCGGAGGATTCCGCCCAGGAGAGCACGTCGCCGGGCTGCGGGGTGTTGCCGACCTCATCCATGTAGCAGGTGCAGGTGTAGGAATTCTCATCCAGCAGACCGAGCTTTGCCAGCTGCGCGTCGTAGCTGTCCTGCGCGTTATACATGAATTTCTTGAACACGAGCTTCTGCAGCAGGGACGCGGGGACCTTCGGGTCCAGGGGCTTGGGGTCCACGGAGAATTTCTGCCCGGAGAGCGCGCCGTTGTCGATCAGCTCATCCATCAGGTCATAGACCGGCGACATGACGCCGAGACCGAAGCTGGTCACCAGATGCCCCATGCGGCTCGTGACCGGCACGAGCTTCGTTGCGCCGAAGGCGTCGCCGTACATGACCAGCGTTTTCATGACCTTGGCCATGGTTTCGCCCTGTTCGCCGTTGAGGATGGCCTGCTCCTCGGGCGTGAGTGTCATTTTATATTCCATCAGGTTCCCTCCTTATTATAATGAGAGTGCCAGCAGATAGCCGGATTTGGTCGCCTCAAAGACCTTGCCGCCCTTGAAGCTGTCGCCGATATTATAGACCTCTTTGTCGCCGCAGGCCTTGCGGAAGGCGTAGAACAGCGCCTCATCCGCGCGCCCGCCGCCCGCGAGCACCACGGTGTCGCAGGGGATGACTTCCTCTCTGCAGTCCTCGCCGATGGTTTTCGCCAGCGGATTGAGCACGTTCTCCGGCAGAATCGGCGACCAGGTCAGATAGGGATCGGGCACGTTCTTATGATGATTGCGCGAGACCTTCACGCCGTCCTTCTCGAAGGAAAGCAGCTTCGTGCAGTTGAGGAGTTTGACGTTCGAGTCATACATGCTCTTGAGCAGATGGCCGCGGTTTGCCGTGCAGGTGTGGTTCATGAAGTAGGGCGTCATTTCGATCACGGTCACGTCCTTGCCGCATTCCTTATTGAGGAAATAGGCGGTCTCGCAGCCGACTACGCCGCCGCCGATGACGACCACGGATTTCGCGTTTTCGATCAGCGCGGGCCGGTCCAGCACCGCGACGGCCTGCACGGTGTTCGCCGTTTCATAGCCGGGCAGCTTGAATTCGATGTCCTTCGTGCCGGCGGCGACGACGATCTTGTCATAGCCTGCCGCCTGAATCGCTTCGGGCGTCGCCTCGGTGGAGAGATGCAGCTTGAACGCATACGCCTGCTCCGCGCGCGCGACCGTGCGCTTGAGATAGCCCAGGTAGTTGCCGACGTCAAACTTGAAGCCCGGCACGCTGCCGCTGTTGAGACGCCCGCCGATGCGGTCGGCTTTTTCATACAGATCGACCGTGTGGCCGCGGCGCGCGGCAGTGACCGCACACATGATGCCGGCAGGGCCCGCGCCGATGACGGCGATCTTGCAGGGCTTTTCAGCCTGCGGCGGCGTTTCGGGATAGAGCTCCTCAAAGGCCGTGCGCGGGTTGACGGCGCATTGCGGGTGGCCGCCCTCGACGAATTCGTTCAGGCAGGCCTCCTGGCAGCCGATGCACGGGCGGATCTGATCCACCTTGCCGGTGCGCGCTTTGTTCGGCCACTGCGGGTCGGCCAGCAGGGGACGGCCGAGCATGACCATGTCGCACTTGCCGTCGCGCAGCGCCTGCTCCGCGAGATCCGGATAGCCGAGCTTGCCCACCGCCACCACGGGCACGGGCTGACCGGCGTTGGAAACGATCTTGTTCTCTTTGAAATAATCCACGGTCAGCTGCGCGATGTCGAGATAGCAGCCGGGCGGCATGGAGCCGGGCGGATGCGGGAGCCACCAGTTGTCATAGCAGCCCAGGTCGACGTCGAACATATCCACGCCCGCCGCCACAAGGTTCTTCATGTATTCGAGCGTCATGGCGAGCGTGCGGCCGTTCTTGAATTTCTTGAGCGCCGGCGTGTCCATCCGGTCGCCGTAGGTTTCGTTGAGCGCGAGGGAGAGGTCGATGCGGTACATGATCGGGAAGCGGTCGTCCGTGCGCTCACGGATTTTTTTGATCATATCGATGCCGAAGGCCTGCCAGTCGGCATAGCGGCCGAGCTTGCGGCGGTTGAAGGCGGGATTCGTCATCTGCTCGATCAGATAGCCCTCGTGGCCGTGCAGATAAACGCCGTCCAGATTCATCGCCTTCGCGTCGGCGGCGGCCTGCCCGACGTTGTTGATCATCTTCTTGAGCTTGTGATCCGACAGGCGCATGCAGGGCACCTCGGGCATATACCAGTTTTTATTCCACGAGGCGGAAACGGGGAGCTTGAATTGCGTGGTCAGGCATTGCGGGTTGCCCACGCGGCCGAGGCCCGCGGTGATCTGAATGAAGATCTTGGAGCCGTAGGCGTGGCAGTTCGCGGCCAGATCGCGCCAGCCGGCGAACACGGTGCGGCTGCGGTCGATGCGCGGGAAATAGCTCAGCTCGCCCAGCTCCGTCAGCGAGTTGTCGATGCCGTGCGTGACGGGGATCAGGCCGGTCGTGATCAGACCGACGCCGCCTTTGGCGCGCTCGGTGAAGTAGGCCAGCATTTTTTCGTTCGGACGGCCGGTTTCGTCGCACATGGAGATGTTGCCCATGGGCGCCATCACCAGACGGTTCTTGACGGTCATACGGTTGATCGTGATCGGGGAAAACATCGTGTCATAGGGATACAGCGCCGACGTCATTTGGCCGCGCTCCCGTTTGGATGCATCCAAAAACCAATCGCCGTAGGAATCCACCAGCGTCTGGACCAGCTTGTCTTTGGACGGTGTGCTGCTCAATACAATCCCTCCTAAATTCATATTCGTTTTATTTTAGCATTTTTATTATCTAAATTCAATAATAAATTCTGATTTTATACAAATAATTTTAGCTTTTTTGCACGGAGATGCCGTGCGGGCGTGTGCGGCGGAATTTTTCTTGCAAAACCGCTTGCAATGCGGCGCGTTTTATGATAAAATATTTCTCAATATCGAAACGCTGTGAACGGATTGCAGTACGTTTTCCCGCCCCTGTCCCCAGAGAGCGCCGCCTTGGCTGCGAGCGGCGCGGCAGACGAAAACGGAAATTCCTCCGGGAGCGGCGCGCCGGAACGCCGCGGCCGCGGTCAGTAGGGCGCGACGGCCAGCCGCCGTTAACGGCAACGAAGCGCCCGGCCTTTGCCGGGAAGCAGGGTGGTACCGCGGAACTGATTCGTCCCTGGCCGTCATTAGACGGCCGGGGGCGTTATTGCTTGACAACAGA
Source organism: Clostridia bacterium (assembly GCA_017428525.1). Lineage (GTDB taxonomy): Bacteria > Bacillota > Clostridia > Oscillospirales > Acutalibacteraceae > CAG-177. The sequence continues at coordinate 10,558 of JAFRQQ010000034.1, forward strand.
AAGGAATGGTTCGTATGTTTCAATCACCGGCCGAGCTGAAAAAGCTCTTTGAAGAACGCGCTGCCGCCGCGGGCAAAGCGGCGGAAATGGAGCAGCTGCGCATTGAATTCCTCGGCAAAAAAGGATATGTTGCCGGGCTGATGCAGGAGCTGCGCAACGTGCCCAACGAGCGCAAGAAGGAAGCGGGCCAGCGCATCAATGAGGCCAAGCAGTTCATCGAGCGCGCGCTTGCCGCGCGTGTGGAGGAGCTGAAAAAGCTCGAGGAGCAGATGCTCATCGACGCGACGGAAAGCTATGATGAGTCCATGCCCACCGACGACGACCTCGGCTCCTATCATCCGATCACGCTTGTGCGCCGCGAGATGGAAAACATCTTCCTGAGCATGGGCTTTGCCGTGGAGGATTACTCCGAGATCACCGACGACTACAACTGCTTTGAGGCGCTGAATATCCCGAAGCATCATCCCGCGCGCGATATGCAGGATACCTATTATCTTTCCTCCGGCCAGCTGCTGAAAACGCATACCTCGGCCGCGCAGAATACGATCCTGCGCAAATATAAGGAGAATCTGGTCAACGGGCAGCCGATCCGCGCGATTTTCCCCGGCCGCTGCTTCCGCAACGAGAAGATCGACGCCTGCCATGAGAACACCTTCTTCCAGATGGAGGGCATCATGGTGGATCGCGATATCTCCATCTCCAACCTGATTTATTTCATGAAAACCATGCTGTCCGAGGTGTTCCAGCGGGATATCACCGTGCGCCTGCGCCCGGGCTTCTTCCCGTTCGTCGAGCCCGGCTTTGAGCTGGATATCCAGTGCCTGATCTGCGGCGGCAAGGGCTGCCCCTCCTGCAAGGATTCCGGCTGGCTGGAGCTGTGCCCCTGCGGCATGATCCATCCCAACGTGCTCACGGCCGCGGGCATCGATCCAGAGGAATACACCGGCTTCGCGTTCGGCCTGGGCCTGACCCGTCTGGCTATGATGCGCTACGGCGTGAAGGATATCCGCGTGTTCAACGGCGGCAACCTGAAGGCGCTTTCGCAGTTTACGGAAAAATCCTTCACCCGCCCGGATGAGAGCAAGGAGGCGTAACGGTATGTTTGTATCTATCAACTGGATCAAGGATTATGTGGACCTCTCGGGTCTGGACGTCAAAAAGCTGATCAACAGCTTCACGCTGGCCACCGCCGAGGTGGAGGAAATCTACGAAAAGGGCGCCGACGTGCAGAACGTCGTGGTCGGCGAGATCCTCTCCGTCGAGGCGCACCCCAACTCTCAGAAACTGCATCTGCTGAAGGTCGACGCCGGCAGCAAGGTCTGCGACATCGTCTGCGGCGCGCCGAATGTCCGCGTCGGCATGAAGGTGGCGCTCGCGCTCGCGGGCGGCCGCGTGCCGGCAGGGGAGATCAAGCTGGCGACCGTCGCCGGCTTCCCGAGCGAGGGCATGTGCTGCTCTGAAAAAGAGCTGGGCATCAGCGACGATCATTCCGGCCTGATGGAGCTGGAAACCGACGCGCCCAACGGCACGGATCTCAAAGCGATTTTCCCGATCGACGATATCGTGTTCGAGGTCGACAACAAGTCTCTGACGAACCGTCCCGACCTCTGGGGCCATTACGGCATCGCCCGCGAATTCGCCGCGCTGACCGGCCGCGCGCTCAAGCCGCTGACCCTCGGCGACTTAAGCTATGACGGCGACGAACAGGTGGCCGTGTCGATCGGCCGGCCGGATCTGGTCTATCGCTATTCCTGCGTCAAAATGGACAATATCACAAAGCACGTCAGCCCGCTCGATATGCGCATCCGGCTCTATTATTGCGGCATGCGCGGCATCAATCTGCTCGCGGACGTGACGAACTATATCATGCTCGAGATCGGGCAGCCGACCCATGCCTTCAACGCCGCGAAGATCGACTGCATCGGCGTGGATACCCCGCAGGCGCCGATGAAATTCACGACCCTGGACGGCGTGGAGCGTGAGATCGATACCGATACGCTGATGATCTGGAACGGCGATGAGCCGACCGCGATCGCCGGCATCATGGGCGGTCTGGATTCCGAAATCGTCGAGGATACCGGCGCCGTGGTGCTCGAGAGCGCCAACTTCGACGGCATCAGCGTGCGCAAATCCTCCTCCCGCCTCGGCCATCGCACGGATGCGAGCGCCCGCTACGAAAAAATGCTCGACCCCACGCTGACCATGGAGGCCGTCGGCCGCTTCGTGCAGCTCGTCAAGGAGATCGATCCCGACGCGCGCGTCGCCTCAAAGGTGACGGACGTTGTCTGCAAGGAATATCCGCCCGTGTCCCTCAGCTTTGACAAGGCCTATGTCGACCGCTACACCGGCATCGAGATCAGCGACGAGCGCATCTGCAAGACGCTGACCGCGCTCGGCTTCGGCGTGACCTATGCCGACGGCAATTTCACGGTCTCCGTGCCCTCCTGGCGCGCGACCAAGGATGTGACGATCAAGGCCGATATCATCGAGGAAATCACCCGCATCTACGGCTACGACAACTTCAAAATCACCACCACCCGCAGCCCGCTCAAGCCCGTGCCGAATGATTACGCCCGGCTTGAGGACGCGGAGGTGCAGGATCTGCTGGTCAAAAAGTTCGCCCTGCACGAGGTGCATTCCTACGTCTGGTGCGACGGGCGCAAATTCAAAAAGCTCGGCATTCCCGTGGAGCCGAATGTGACCGTGCTCAACATTGAGAATTCCGAAAACGGCGTGCTGCGCAACGCGATGCTGCCTACGCTGCTGACCATCGCGGCGGAGAATAAAGATTTCGCCGACCGCTACGGCCTGTTTGAAATCGGCCGCGTGGTGGAAGGCACGAAGCCGACGGGCGAAGCGAACGAGCGCAAGCATCTGGGCATCGTGCTCTATGACAAGAGCGGCGACGAGAAGGCGCTCTATCTGCGCGCGGTCGCTTTGATCAACGCCCTGATCGGTGAGATCAAGCAGAAGCCCGCAGCCTACGCCAAGATCACGCCCGCCCACATCTGGCAGCATCCGAAGAATACCGCGGATATTTCCGTGGACGGCACGGCGATCGGCACGCTCTGCGCGCTGCATCCCGCCAACGCCGCGAAGCTCGATAAAATCGGCCGCGCGGTCGGCATCGAGCTGGATATGGACAAGTTCCACGCCGTCAACGCCGCCGCCATCGCCTTCCGCGAGCCGAGCACGCAGCAGTCCACCTATTACGACCTTTCGCTTGTGCTGGCCGAGCAGACGAAATTCTCCGATCTGGCCGCCTGCTGGAACAGCCTGGGTCTTGCCGAGCTGGAAAGCGTGCGTGTGATCGACACCTATGAGAAGCTCGGAGTCAGAAGCATCACAGTGCGTCTGCTCTTCACGGCGATGGACCGCACGCTCGAGATGGAGGAGGTCCAGGGCTGGATCGATCAAATCGTCGAAAATCTGGCAAAAATCAACGTGGTTCTGCGCGCCTGATTGCCCGGGCGCAGGGAAGAATCGGGAATCTGAAAAAAAGCATTGCTTTCTTGTGAGATTTGATATATAATAAGGGAGTAAGCAGATGCGAACGGAGACGGAGGTGTTCTCATGACGGATAAAACGATCAAATTTTCCATCAAGGACGAAAACGAAGCCGAGATGAAAAAGAACCTGCTGGCGGTGTATGAGGCGCTGAATGAGAAGGGCTACAATTCCATCAGCCAGATCGTCGGCTATATTCTGTCGGAGGATCCGACCTATATCACGACGCATAACAATGCACGCAGTCTTGTCCGGAGGCTCGACCGGGATGAGCTTCTTCAGGCGATGGTCAAGTGCTATCTCGGAATCGAATGAAGGAGGGAGACCGCCCATGGCGCAGCAGAATGAATTCCTGATGTATAAAGAGCGTCCGCTCGTGCGCAGCGGCAAAACGATCTATTACGGCTATATGAGCGAAAAATGCGTGATCGTTATCCAGATCGCGAGCACCAAAGAGGTCAATGGCATGGAAGTGGCCGACCGCGTGAAGGTGCAGCTGATCAGCACCGATCCGACCCTGCGCATGAAGGACCGCATTCTCAACACCGCAGAGCGCCGCGGCCTTTACAGCGCGATGGATCTCGGCGCGATCTGGCTCGAGCGCGAGCTGAAGAATTCCTGAACTGCATATCGCAAAGACCAAAGGGGGCTGCATTGCAGCTCCCTTTTGCTGTTCCGTTCACACATCGTTTTCAAATTTCTCATTTTTTTGCGAAAAAAGCGGTTGACGGTTCTGCTATAATATTATATAATGGCATTCTACAATGGAGTAATGTGGAGTGTTATAACGTGATCCCGGGCTTTGCCCGGGCCGAAGGAGATTATATGGAACGCAACAACAGTGAAATTCGCGTGCTGCCGACCGTGGCGCTGCGGGGGATGGTCGTCTTCCCCGGCGCGTTCACGCATTTCGACGTCGGCAGAGAAAAATCCGTGCGGGCCGTGCAGAAGGCCATGGAAACGGATCAATATTTATTCCTCGTCGCGCAGAAAAATGAAGCGGAAAACGACCCCGCGGCGGACGGCCTGTATGAAATCGGCACGATCGCCGTGGTCAAGCATCTGCTGAAAATGCCCGGCAGCAACGGCGTGGTGCGCGTGGCAGTGGAGGGCGTCAGCCGCGCGCGGATGCTCGACTGCAAATGCGACGGCGCATATCTCTCCGCCATGGTGTTCGCCGTGAAAACGCCCGCCGTGCGCGCGGACAAACAGGAGTATATCAAGGCGCTTGTGCGCCACTGCAAGGATACCTTTGCGGAATATGCCGACGTCGCCCCGCAGATGCCGACGGATATCATCGAAACCGTCATGCAGGAGAATGCGCCGGGCCGTCTGGCGGATTATGTCGCGAGCAACATCATGCTCGACGCGGCGGACAAGCAGCAGATCCTCGCCACGATCCATCCGGTGCGCCGGCTCGAGCAGATGAATCTGCTCCTGACCGAGGAGACGCGCCTGCTGGCCATCGAGGAGGAAATCAACGCCAAGGTGCAGGATCAGATCGACGACAACCAGCGGGAATACTATCTGCGCGAGCAGATGAAGATCATCTCGCAGGAGCTCGGCGGCAGTCAGCTGGACGAAACGGCGGAATTCCGCGAAAAGATCGACGTGATCAAGGCGAGCGACGAGGTCAAGGAGAAGCTGCGCAGGGAATGCGATCGCTTCGAGAAGTATTCCCCGCAGTCCCCGGAGGCGGCGGTGAGCCGCAATTATCTGGAGGCCTGCCTCTCGCTGCCGTGGGGCATCTATTCCAAAGAAACCAAGGATATCAAACGCTCCCGCAAGATCCTCGAGGAGGATCATTACGGGCTCGAGAAAATCAAAACGCGGATTCTGGAATCCATCGCGGTGCAGATCCTTGCGCCCGGCATACAGGGGCAGATCCTCTGTCTGGTCGGCCCGCCGGGCGTGGGCAAGACCTCGATCGCCAAATCCGTCGCTCGCGCAACGGGGCGCAAATACGCCCGCATTTCGCTCGGCGGCGTGCGGGATGAGGCGGAGATCCGCGGCCACCGCAAAACCTACATCGGCTCCATGCCGGGGCGCATCATCGAGGCGCTGCAGCAGGCAGGCACGGCCAATCCGCTGATCCTGCTCGACGAGGTGGACAAGCTCTCCGCCGACTATAAGGGCGACCCGACCTCCGCGCTGCTGGAGGTGCTGGATCCCGCGCAGAATTTCTCCTTCCGCGATCATTACATCGAGCTGCCGTTTGACCTGAGCCGCGTGCTGTTTCTGACCACGGCGAACGTGATGGCGAATATTCCCGAGCCGCTGCGCGACCGGATGGAAATCATCGAGCTGGGCAGCTATACGGCGGAGGAAAAATATCATATCGCAAAAGAGCATCTGATTCCCAAGCAGCTGCAGCAGCACGGCCTGAACGGCCGGAAGCTGCGCATCACGGACGAAGCGATCAACGCCGTGATCGAGGGCTACACCCGCGAGGCGGGCGTGCGCCGGCTCGAGCAGCAGATCGCCGCGCTGTGCCGCAAAGCGACCATGCAGTTTGCCGACGGCTTCACCGGCCGCATCACGGTGCGTCCGGAAGATCTGGAGCGGCTGCTCGGCGCGCAGAAATACAAGCGCGAGCCGATCAAGGGCGAAAATGAGATCGGCGTGGTCAACGGGCTGGCATGGACGAGCGTGGGCGGCGAGATGCTGGAGGTGGAGGCCGCCGTGCTTGACGGCACGGGCAAGCTGGAGCTGACCGGCTCCCTGGGCGAAGTGATGCGCGAGAGCGCGAAGGCGGCGGTGAGCTATCTGCGCGCCGTGGCCGCGGAGCAGGGGATCGACCCCACCTTCTATAAAGACAAGGATATTCACATTCATGTGCCGGAGGGCGCAACGCCCAAGGACGGGCCCTCGGCCGGCGTGACCATCGCCACCGCGCTGTGCTCCGCGCTGAGCGGACGGCGCGTGCGCAAGGAGGTCGCCATGACCGGCGAAATCACGCTGCGCGGGCGCGTGCTGCCCATCGGCGGGCTGAAGGAAAAATCCATGGCCGCTTATAAGGCGGGCATCCGCACCGTGATCATTCCGGCGGAGAATGTGCCGGATCTGGACGAGGTGGATCCCAAGGTCAAACAGGCCGTCGCGTTTGTGCCTGTGCGCACCGCCGGCGAGGTCTGGGCGCAGGCGCTCGAGCCGCTGCCCGTCAAGCAGGAACGCAAACGGCCGCTGCCGACCGCGGAAACGCCTGCCCGGCGCGGCGTGCGGCAGTCATGAGAGGAAGCATATGAGATTCGATCAAATAGAGTATCTGGCGTCCTACGGCACGGCGCGGCAGCTGCCGGCCTCGACGCAGAAGGAAATCGTGTTTTCCGGGCGCTCCAACGTCGGGAAGTCCTCGCTGATCAATAAGCTGTTCAACCGCAAGAATCTTGCCCGCGTCAGTTCCGTGCCGGGCAAGACGGTGACGGTGAATTTCTTTCGCGGCGACGGCGCGCTGTTCGTGGATCTGCCCGGCTACGGCTATGCGAAACGCGAAAAGAGCGAGCGGCAGCGCTGGGCGGAGCTCATGGAGGGCTTCTTCCAGTCGGAGCGCAGGATCGCGCTTGTGGTGCAGCTGATCGATATGCGGCATCCGCCCTCCGCGGATGATGAAACGATGCTGCAGTTTCTGCAGGCGCGCGGCATCCCGTTCGTGATCGTGCTGACGAAATGCGACAAGCTCAATCAATCGGAAACGGCGGCCCGCCGCGCAGCGCTGCGGCAGGAGCTTGCCGCCTATGGGGACGCGCCGGTCATCGAGTTTTCCGCGGTGAAGGGCACCGGGGCGGAAGCATTGAAAGCGGTCATTGCGGCCGCTGTGGAATAGGAGGAAATAAAAATGTATGTTTCGGACGGACTGACGGTGAATGCAAGCGGCCATCTGTGTGTGAGCGGCTGCGATACCGTCGCACTGGCAAAGGAATACGGCACGCCGCTTTACATCTTCGATGAAGCGCTCATCCGCGCCAATCTGCGCGCGTTCCGCGCCGCGATCGAGGAGATCTACGGCGGCAACGGACTGGTCATTTACGCCAGCAAGGCCTTCAACTGCAAGGAGCTGTGCCGCATCACCATGCAGGAGGGCGCAGGGCTGGACGTCGTTTCCGGCGGCGAGCTGTATACGGCGCTTTCCGTCGGCTTCCCGGTCGATAAAATCGTGTTTCACGGCAATAATAAAACATATGACGAGCTGGTCATGGCCGTGGACAACAACGTCGGGCGCGTCATCGTCGACAATATCACGGAGCTCGAAACGCTCGACGCCATCGCGCGCTCAAAGGGCAAGACCGTGGGCATCATGCTGCGCATCAAGCCCGGCATCGACGCGCACACCCATGATTTCGTGCGCACGGGGCAGATCGATTCCAAATTCGGCTTCGCGCTGGAAACGGGCGAAGCGATGGCGGCGGTCAAGGAAGCGCTCGGCATGCCGAATCTGAAGCTGCGCGGTCTGCACTGCCACATCGGCTCGCAGATCTTCGCGCCCGATCCGTTCGTGCTCGCGGCGGAAGTGATGCTCGATTTCATGCATCTTGTGCAGATGGAAACCGGCACGGTGCTGCAGGAGCTCAACCTCGGCGGCGGCTTCAGCATCAAGTATCTGGAGAGCGATCCGCTGATGCCTTATAACGATTTCATGCGCACCGTGGCGCACGCGCTCAAGGAGAAGGCGCAGTCGCTCGGCTTCCCGATGCCGTTTGTGCTCATCGAGCCCGGCCGTTCGATCGTCGGCGCCGCGGGCGTGACGGTCTACACCGTCGGCAGCGTCAAGACGATTCCCGGCATCCGGACCTTCGTTTCCGTGGACGGCGGCATGGGCGACAATCCCCGCTATGCGCTCTATCAGTCGGCTTACGAGCTGGTCTGCGCAAACAAGGCCGATCAGCCGCGCTCAACGCGCATCACTCTGGCCGGCAAATGCTGCGAGAGCGGCGACCTGATTCAGGAGAACGCGCCGCTGCAGCCGGTTGTGCCCGGCGATTATGTGGCCGTGCTTTCCACCGGCGCCTATACCTACTCCATGGCCTCCAACTACAACCGCATTCCCCGCCTGCCCGTGATTCTGGCAAACGAGGGGAAGGCCCGCATGATCATCAAGCGGGAAACCTATGAACAGCTGATCGAAAACGATCTTTGATGATTTTTAATTCTTGCAAAGGAAGTGAGCCCATGCCTCAGATCAACTTGCTCACGGACGGGGTCCGTCTGGTGGCGGAGCCGACCGACCGCTTCAAAACCGCGTGCATTTCCGTTTCCATGGCCCTGCCGATGGATGAGCATATGGCGGCGAACGCCCTGCTGCTCTATCTGCTCAAGCGCTCCTGCCGCGCCTATCCCGATATGACGCAGCTGCAGGGCAAGCTGGATGCGCTTTACGGCGCGTCCATCGGTGCGGATATCTCCAAAATCGGCGAAGCGCAGGTGCTGCGTCTGCAGCTGACGTGCCTTGCGGATAAATTCGCCCTCACGAAGGAGAGCATCGCCGCCGAGAGCGCGCAGCTGCTGGCCGATCTGATCTTCCGCCCGAACGTCAAAAACGCCAGCTTCGGCGCCGCGGCGCTGCAGGCGGAAAAGCGTCTGCTGATCCAGCGCGTGGAGGAGGAGCTGAACGACAAGCGCACCTATGCGTATGAGCAGCTGATCGCGAATATGTGCCAGAACGAGCTGTACGGCAAGCCGAAATACGGCACCGTGGAAGAGATCGAAGCGGTGAAAATGTCCGACGTCTACGCCGCGTGGCGCAATCTGCTGCGCACGGCGATCTTCCAGATCACCGTGGTCGGCGCGGCCGACGCCGCGCAGATCGCCGAGGCTTTCACTGCCGGCTTCAAGCGGATCGAACGCGCGCCGGTGACGCCGCCCACGCAGTTTGTGCAGCGCGCCCGCCGCTTCAACCATTACAGCAAATCGTTCCCGGTCAATCAGGGCAAGCTGGTGATCGGCTTCCGCGCCGGCATGGCCGACAGCCTGGATCACATCGCTTCCATGACCGTGATGAACGATCTGTTCGGCGGCGGCACCTATTCCAAGCTCTTTGCCAACGTGCGCGAAAAGATGAGCCTGGCCTATTACTGCTGGTCGCGCCTGATCGCCTCCAAGGGTCTGCTGATCGTGGAGTGCGGCATCGACACCGAGATGGAGCGCAAGGCGTCGGCGGAGATCCTCAGCCAGCTTTCCGACTTGCGCAACAATAAAACCGACCCCGCGCTGCTCGACGCCTCCAAGCGCTCCCTGCGCGAGCGGCTCACGCCCGCCTCCCCGTACGGGATCCTGGAGTGGTACAGCGCCCAGGTGCTGCAGAGCGAAATCTGCACGCAGGAGGATCGGATCGCGGCGATCGAGGAGGTCACGATGGAGGACGTGTGCGCTGCGGCAAAACGCATTTCCATTGATTCGATCTATATGCTCTCCGCGGAGAAAACAGAGGAGGCAAAGGCATGAGGACCAAGAAATATACCGACGCAAAGCTCAGCGAGACCGTCTATGTCGGCAAGCACAGCTCCGGACTGGAGGTCCGCGTGCTGCCGAAGGCGGGGTATGATTCGGTTTATGCGCTCTTCGGCGTGCGCTACGGCTCGATCGACACCGCGGTCAAAAACGCGGACGGCGTGTTTGAAACCATCCCCGAGGGCACGGCGCATTTCCTCGAGCACAAGCTGTTTGAGAGCGAGGAGCTCAACGCGTTCGAGCGCTTTGAAAAGACCGGCGCGAGCGCAAACGCCTACACCAGCTTTGAAAAAACGGCCTATCTGTTCAAGGGCTCGAGCGAGATCGAGGCGTCGCTGGAGATCCTGCTGGATTTCGTGCAGAATCCGTATTTCACGCAGGAAACCGTCGATAAGGAGCAGGGCATCATCGGGCAGGAGATCCGGATGTATCAGGATGAGCCGGACTGGCAGGTGATGTTCAACCTCCTGCGTGCGCTTTATAAATCGCATCCCGTGCGCATCGATATCGCCGGCACGCAGGCGTCCATCGCCGAGATCGACGCCGATCTGCTTTACCGGCTGTATGAGACTTTCTATAATCCCGCCAACATGGCGCTGACCGTGGTCGGCGGCGTTGAACCGGAAACGGTGTTCGCGCTGGTGGATCGCTGTCTGGTCAAGAAAAAGGGCGCGCCCTGCGAGCGCAAGTTCGTGCCGGAGAAGCCGGCGCCGGTGCAGTCTTATATTGAGCAGGCCATGTCCGTGGCGGAAAAGCAGTTCCTGCTCGGCTACAAGCTGGATCTCAAGACGCCGGAGCTGACCCTGGCCGAGGAAACGGCGACCGATATTGCGCTGGAGGCGCTGGTCGGGCGCTCCTCGCCGCTCTTCCGCCGTCTGCTGGATGAAGAACTGATCGACATGGGCTTCGGCGCGGAACTCTTCTGCGGCCACGGCTATGCCTGTGTGATGTTCGGCGGCACCAGCCGCGACCCCGAGGCCGCCGTCAAGCAGATCCGCGTGGAGCTGCGCAAGGTCCGCAAGCAGGGGCTCGATCCGGACGCCTTCGAGCGCGCGAAACGCAAGCTCTACGGCAAATCCGTGATGTGCTACAACGAAATCGGCGCGACGGCAAACCTGCTGCTCGATCTCTGGCTTTGCGGCGACCCGCCGTTTGCCGAGATCGCGGCCTGCAAGCAGGTCACGCTCGAACAGGCGCAGGCGCAGCTCGCGCTGCTGCAGGACAAGGCGTCCGCGCTGTCCGTGATCGTGCCTGTGCAGAAGGAGACTGCCGATGTCTGATTATACCGATGTTTATTTCACCGCGCTGGGCGATCATCCCTTCCATGTGGCCTCCACGCTCGCGAGCTTTGACCTGTTCGGCCATCCGGTCGAGATCAAATGGTACGGCGCGATCATCGCGTTCGGCTTCCTGCTCGCCGTGCTCTTCGGCGGGCGGATCGCCTGGAAGTGGAAGATCAGTCTGGACAAAATGGTGGATGTGCTCATCTACGGCACCCTCGCCGGCATTGTCGGCGCCAGACTTTACTATGTCTTTTCCCGCTGGGATTATTACGGCAAAAACCTCGCCGAGATCCCGCAGATCTGGAACGGCGGTCTCGCCATCTACGGCGGACTGATCCTCGGGCTGCTCGCGGCCTTCGTGGTCTGCCGGGTGCGCAAGCTCAGCATCCCGAATCTGCTGGATATGGCGACCATGAGCTTTCTGATCGGGCAGGGGATCGGCCGCTGGGGCAACTTCACCAATCAGGAGGCCTTCGGCATCAACACCGACGCTCCCTGGGGCATGTGGAGCGAAAAGGTGCGCGAATATATCGTCACGCATCAGAGCTTTTTTGCCGAAAACGGGATCACGATGGATCCCAATAAGCCGGTGCATCCGACGTTTTTATATGAATCTATCTCCTGCCTGGTCGGCTTCGCCGTGCTCTATATTATTCTGCGCAAGGCGCGGAAATTCAGCGGTCAGATGGCGCTGTGCTACGGCGTGTGGTACGGCACGGAGCGCGCGATCGTCGAGGGCCTGCGCACGGACAGCCTTTATATCGCCGGCACCACGCTGCGCATCTCGCAGGTGATTTCCATTGTGCTCGCGCTGGTCTGCGCCGTTGTGCTCGTGACCCTCTGGATCAAATATACGAAGCATCCCAAGCCCATTGACGGCGTCGACTATTTCTCCGAGCAGGAGGAAAAGGCCCGCGCGCAGGCGCTTGCCGACACCGAGGACTGGGTCGCGCATCGCACGCAGGCAATTGTTGAACATTCGTAAGATTTTCGCAAGGATTTCATGATTATTATCTGATATGATACGATTGAAAGAGGAGGATCCCCATGGAGATTGCAGCTGAAAAACGCATTGACGGCAAGCAGATCCGCGACCATCATCTCGCGCTGATGGCGCAGGAAGTGGAAGCGCTCAAAGCCCGGGGCATCGAACCGGCGCTGGCCGTGATCATTGTCGGGCAGGATCCCGCCTCCCGCGTTTATGTCAATAATAAAAAAGCCGCCTGCGCCAAAATCGGCGTGCGCTCGGCGGAATACGCGCTGCCGGAGGAAACGACGACCGAAGAGCTGCTTGCGCTGATCGATCGGCTCAACGCGGATCCTTCGATCAACGGCATTCTCTGTCAGCTGCCCGTGCCCGCGCACATCGATGAGAGCGCGGTGCTCGAGCGGATCGCGCCCGCAAAGGACGTCGACTGCTTCCACCCCGTCAACGTCGGCCTGCTTTCCGTGGGCAAGGGGAATCTGATGCCCTGTACGCCGATGGGCGTGATGCAGATGCTCAAATATGAGGGCGTGGATCCCGCCGGGATGCACTGCGTCGTGCTCGGCCGGAGCAATATCGTGGGCAAGCCCATGGCGATGCTCCTGCTTGCCGCGAACGCCACGGTGACGATCTGCCACTCCCGCACAAAGGATCTGGCCGCGCTTACGCGGCAGGCGGATCTGCTGGTGGCGGCGGTCGGCAAGCCGAAATTCGTCACCGCCGATATGGTAAAGGACGGCGCGATCGTGATCGACGTGGGCATGGACCGGGATGAGAACGGGAAGCTGTGCGGCGATGTGGATTTCGACGCGGTGGCGCCCAAAGCGTCGCTGATCACGCCCGTGCCCGGCGGCGTCGGCCCGATGACGATCACCATGCTCATGCGCAACACGCTTGCGGCCTGCAAGGCGCAGAACGGGATCAAAGAATAACATATTAAAGAAAGGGTGTCTGAAATGGAGAAGAAGCTGTATCGCAGCAACACAGACAAAAAGATCTGCGGCGTGCTCGGCGGCCTGGCGGAGTATATCGGTATGGATTCCACCGTGCTGCGCATCGCCTATGTGCTGCTCTCGATTTTCGTGATCGGTTCGCCGGTCATCGTCTACATCGTGATGGCGCTGATTATGCCGGAACCGCCGGCGCAGCAGACGCCGTATCAGCAGGCAAATTATACCGATGTCAACGGGCAATAAATTTTTTTAAAAACCGGAAAAAAACCTTTGACATCCTTGAAAACCTGTGCTATAATACTTCATGCCGCTTATTCGGGGCGGGCTTGGTATGCCCGAAAACACGTCGTGTGCCTCAGGCAGCTCATCGGGCTGCGGAATAGCGAGTCTTAAAAAAAGGAAGGTTTTCCGAAATGTACGCAATCATCGAAACCGGCGGCAAGCAGTACAAGGTCGAGGCGGGCGACACCGTCTTCATCGAGAAGCTTGACGCAGAAGCAGAAAGCGAATACACCTTTGACAAGGTGATCGCGGTTGGCACCGAGGACGGCATCACCGTCGGCGCACCTTATGTGGACGGCGCCACCGTCGCGGCGAAGGTCGTCAAGAACGGCAAGGCAAAGAAGATCACGGTCTTCACTTACAAGCCGAAGAAGAACGAAAAGCGCAAGCTGGGTCACAGACAGCCTTACACCAAGGTTGAGATCGCAGCCATCAACGCGTAACCTTCCCCGATGATCCGGGCGAAGTTTCTGATCGGTGACCACCGGTTGACCGGCTTTGAAATTCGCGGTCACGCCATGTTCGCCCCGGCGGGGAGCGACACCGTCTGCGCGGCGGTTTCCTCGGCGGCGTATCTGGCGGCCAACACCATCACCGATGTGCTGTGCGAGCAAGCGCAGGCGCAGGTGACGGCGGGCAGCATGGTCGTTCGTCTCGCGGCCCCGACGCCGCAGAGCGAAGCCATCCTGCGCGGTCTGGCGATGCATCTGACCGCGCTTTCCAGGCAATATCCCACATTTATCAAAGTAACTTACGGAGGTGTACAGAATGCTTCAGATTAACATTCAGCTTTTTGCGCATAAAAAAGGTATGGGTTCCACCCGCAACGGCCGTGATTCCGAATCCAAGCGTCTCGGCACGAAGAGAGCGGACGGTCAGTTTGTGCTCGCGGGCAACATCCTTGTCCGTCAGAGAGGCACCCACATCCATCCCGGCAACAACGTCGGCATCGGTTCCGACGACACCCTGTTCGCGCTGATCGACGGCACCGTCAAATTCGAGCGCATGGGCCGCGACCGCAAAAAGGTCAGCGTTTACGCCGTGGAGCAGTAATTGCATACAAAAGCAGGAGACCGATCACCGCAAGGCGACCGGCCTCTTTTTTTATGGATTTTAAAAAAGCGGGCGCGCTGCAGCATCGATCTGCGGCGCGTCCGTCTGCGTGTGTTGCTGTTTTATTCGGCCGGCAGCGCGTATTTCTTCTCGAAGTCGTGAAACACCGCGGCGAACTGGCTGTTTTCACCGGCCTTGTAGTCGTTGAGGTATTCGTGCGTGTCAAACACGGAGCGGTGGATCTGAATGATGCACACCGCGATGTTGGAGCAGTGGTCGGAAACGCGCTCGAAATTCGTCAGCAGATCGCCGAGCACAAAGCCGTGCTCGATGGTGCACTGCCCGCCGGTCAGGCGGTGGATGTGATGATCCTTGATCTGCGCGGTCAGCTCGTCGATCACCTGCTCGAGCGGCTCGACAAGCATGGCCTTGTCCAGATCGTTTTCACAGAATGCGTCCGTCGTCATGCCGAGGATTTCGCGGATGGCGTTGGCTGCGATCTGCAGCTCCGCGTTGGCCGCGTCCGTAAAGGTCAGCTTTTTCTCCTGAATTTCCTCTGCGGTTTTCAGCAGGTTGACCGCGTGGTCGCCGATGCGCTCAAAATCGCCGATCGTATGCAGCAGGGTCGAGATCGTGTCGCTGTCCGTCGCGGAGAGGGCGCGGCCGGTCAGTTTGACCATATAGGTGCCCAGATGATCCTCATATTCATCCAGGCGCTCCTCGTTGCGCAGAATGGTTTCGGCGGTCTTGCGGTCATAATGCGTGAGCAGCGTCAGCGAGGCGCGCAGCGTATCCGCCGCCAGACGCGCCATATCCATGGTGTGATTGCGGCATTCCGCCACGGCCAGCGCCGGGGAATTGAGCAGGCGCTCGTCGAGGAACGTCGTTTCCGCGGGCGTGTTTTTATCCGGAACGGTCTTGATTGCCAGCTTCTCAAGCAGCTTGATGAAGGGGAAGAGCAGCACCGTGGTCGCAAGGTTGAAGATCGTGTGGATCACCGCGATGCCCACCGGCGCCGCCGCCTGCTGCGCGAAGCCGAAGCCGATCAGCTTATAAAGCAGGAAATAGAGCGTCAGATAGAAGGCCGTGCCGATGACTTTGATATAGATGTGCACCGCGACCACGCGCTTGGCGTTTTTGTTTGCGCCGATGCTCGAAAGCAGGGAGGTCACGCAGGTGCCGATGTTTTCGCCCATGATGATGGGGATCGCCATGTGGTAGGTGATCCCGCCGGTGAGCGAGAGCGCCTGCAGGATGCCGATGGTGGCCGCCGAGCTTTGCACAACGGCGGTGATGACGATGCCGATCAGCAGGCCGAGCAGGGGATTGGAGAAGAGCACGATCAGCTTGTCAAACGCCGCGCTCTCCGCCAGCGGCGCGGTGGCGCCGCTCATGAGCGTCATGCCGTACATCAGCACGGCAAAGCCCATCATGACCGCGCCGATATTCTTGACGCGGTCTTTCTTTGAAACCATCATCAGAATGATGCCGACCAGCGCGACCAAGGGCGAAAAGGAGGTCGGCTTGAGCATCTTGAGCAGGAAATGATCGCTTTCAATGCCGGCAAGGCTCAGGATCCAGGCGGTCAGCGTCGTGCCGATGTTGGAGCCCATGAGCACGCCGATGCACTGCCCGAGCTTGAGCAGGCCGGAGTTGACCAGACCCACGAGCATCACGGTGACGGCCGAAGAGCTCTGCACGATCGCCGTGATGATCGTGCCGAGCGCCAGCCCCTTGATGGGCTTGTCCGTCATCGCGCGCAGGATCGTTTCCAGCTTGCCGCCGGCCACGCGCTCGAGCGCGCCGGACATGGTGCGCATGCCGAACAGGAAGAACGCCAGTCCGCCGAGCAGAGTGAAAATATCAAAAACAGTCAAACGACAATCCCTCCGTAATTAAGATGTAATTATACTATAGCCGAGATTCCGCGAAAAAGCAACCGGTGAAAGGAATTATTTTAAATTCCGTGCATAGAACCCGCAGCCCCCGCTTACAATAAAAACGGAGCCGACGGCGTCGGCTCCGGAAACAGTGCTTATTCGGAACGTGCAGAGAGGATCTTCTCGATGGCTGCTTTTTCAACGCAGACGCAGAGGATCTCAGCCGCCTTGCAGAGTTCATCCTGTTGAGGGAAGGAGGGGGCAATGCGGATATTTCTGTCGGCGGGGTCCTTGCCGTGAGGGTAGGTTGCGCCTGCCCCGGTGAGGGTCACGCCGGCAGCCTTGCACAGCGCGACCGTGCGTTTCGCGCAGCCCTCGGGCACATCGAGACTGATGAAATAGCCGCCGTTCGGCTTCGTCCAGGAGGCGATGCCGGTCAGGTTTTCTTCGAATGCGTCGAGCACGGCGTTAAAACTCGGCACCAGCAGCGCCCGGTGCTTTTCCATATGCTCCAGGATGCCCGCAAGATTCTTGAAATACCGCACATGGCGCAGCTGATTGACCTTGTCGTGGGAAATGATCTGCACCTTCATGCGCGCCTTGACAGCCGCGATATTCGCCGGAGAGGCCGCCATTGCAGCTACGCCGGCGCCGGGGAAGGAAATCTTGGAGGTGGACACCACCTCGATAAAGTGATCCTCCGTGCCGTATGCGCGCGCGGCGTCAAAGATATTCATCAGATGATCGGGCGTATCCGTCAGATGGTGTACGCAGTAGGCGTTGTCCCAGAAAACGCGGAAATCCTTTGCTGCCGGCCGGAGCGCGGCGAAGCGGCGCACCACGTCGTCGGAGAAGGTGACGCCGGTCGGATTGGAATACATCGGCACGCAGATCAGACCCTTGACCGAAGGATCCTGCGCCCACGCCTCCACGGCGTCCATATCCGGGCCGTTTTCATCCATGGGGATCGGGATCATTTCAAAGCCGAACTGCTCCAGGATCGCGAAATGACGGTCATAGCCGGGCACGGGGCAGAGGAATTTCAGCTTGCCCTGCTGATTCCACGGCGTGCCGCCCGCGCCGAACTGCATGTATTGGGCGATCAGATCATACATGATGCACAGGCTCGAGTTGCCGAAAATCACCACCAGCGCGGGATCCACGCCCATCAGCTCGGCAAACAGCTGCTTGCACTCCGGAATACCGTCGAGCACGCCGTAATTGCGCGTTTCCGTGCCGTCCGAAGCGAGAAAATCGCCGAGCAGCGCCGGGTCCAGCATACCGTTGCAGAGATTGAGCTGCAGTCTGCCGGGCTTGCCGCGCGCCATATTGAGGGAAAGCCCCAGCGCTTCATAGGCCGCGTGGCGGTCGTTGAGCTCTGCCAGCCGGGCTTTGAGCTGTTCGGTTGTGCAGGATGCAAGGTTCATAACAATCATCCTTCTGATTTAAAAAAATAATACTCTATAATGGCTATATTTTAATATATTCTTTTCTGTTTTGCAAGTGTTATTTTGATTCCCTGCAAATTTTGGTGATTCTACACGAAAAATGAACGGAGACTGCATTTTTTTGCACTCTCCGTTCCAAAGATTCTGTTTTTATTCCGCTTCGATTTCCTTGATCACGCATTCGTTGCCGCGCAGCAGCCAGGTCTCGCCCGAATGGCAGTAGGGGCATTCCTTGCCGTAGCGGACGGTTTCATAGGTGCGCTTGCAGCTGTCGCACCAGGTGACGGCCGGAATCGGCTCGATCACGAGCGTGCTGTCCTTGAGCACCGGATGCCGCCCTTTGAAATACTCCCAGCAGTCGGTGAAAAGATCGGTCATGATGCCGGAGACCTCGCCGACCTGCAGCACCACCTTGCCGATGGCGGTCAGCTGATGCTCCGCCGCCGTTTCATCGAGCGTTTTGGCCAGGTGCAGCACGATTCCCATTTCATGCATGGCTTATTTCTTGCCGCCGAACGCGGTTTTGGCCATGCGTTTGAGGGCGTAGGGCGCGATTTTGAGCATCTTGTCCTCACAGCGCACCATGTCGGAGGCTTCGGGCAGGTCGCGGGAGAGGTGAATGGCGTCGAATTCGCAGCGCGTGGTGCAAAGGCCGCAGCCGATGCAGCGGTTGAGATCCACCACGGTCGCGCCGCAGCCGAGGCAGCGGGCGGCTTCGATTTTCACCTGCTCCTCCGTCAGCGGCAGGCGCAGATCGCGGAAGGTCTCCGTCGCCTTGCCGGGCTTGCAGCCGGGCGTCTGACGCTTGGCGGTATCGAAGGTTTCCAGCACGATGTCGTCCTTGTTCAGCTCCTTGAATTCGCGCAGGTCGCGTCCGATGCGCTGCGACTGGCCGGGATGGACGCTGCGGTGCATGCTCTCGCAGGCGAGCTTGCCGTCGGCGATCGCGTCGATGGCAAAGCGCGCGCCGTGGGCGATATCGCCGCCGACGAAGATATCCGGCTCCGCCGTTTCAAAGGTGACGGTGTCGTGCACGACCGTGCCGTTCGGGCGCAGCTCCACGTGCGTGCCGCGCAGCAGATCGCCCCAGACGGCGCTCTGGCCGATGGCCTGCAGCACCGTGGTGCAGGGAACCGTCATCGTTTCATTCTCATCATATGCCGGCGCGAACCGGTGTGCGTCGTCAAATACGCGCGTGCACTTCTTGAATACTACGCCGGTGACCTTGCCGTTTTCGGTCAGGATCTCCTTCGGACCCCAGCCGTTGCAGACCGTGACGCCTTCCTCGACGGCTTCCGCCACCTCGTCGCGGGCGGCGGGCATCTCGTCCGCACCCTCCAGGCAGAGCATGGTCACCTTGCCGCTTGCCGCGCGCAGAGCGCTGCGGGCGACGTCCACAGCCACATTGCCGCCGCCGATGACGACGACGTCGCCGTCAAGCTTCAGGGCAGCGTCCGCGTTGATCCGGCGCAGGAATGCAACGCCGCTCTCCACGCCCGCGGCGTCCTCGCCGGGCACGCCGGCTTTGCGGCCGCCCTGCATGCCGATGGCAAGATAAAACGCCTTGTAGCCTTCGTTGCGCAGGGTCTGGATCGTCACGTCCCTGCCGACCTCCACGCCGCAGCGGAATTCCACGCCCATGCGGCGCAGCACGTCGATCTCGGCGTCGATGATCTCTTTTTCCAGCCGGAAATTCGGAATGCCGTACACCAGCATGCCGCCGGGCCGTTCTTCCTTCTCAAACACCGTCACGTCATAGCCGCGGGTGCGCAGATAATACGCGCAGCTCAGGCCGGCGGGACCGGCGCCGATGATCGCCATTTTGTAATCCGGGCCCCACATGCCGCCGTCGTCCTTTTCGCAGATGGGGATGAAGCGGTTTTCGGCCGTCAGCTCCTGCACGGCGATGAATTTCTTGATCTCGTCGATCGCCAGCGGCTGGTCGACCGTGCCGCGGGTGCACGCGTCCTCGCAGCGGCGGTTACAGACCGCGCCGCAAACAGCGGGGAAGGGGTTATCCTGTTTGATGAGCCTGAGCGCGTCCATGTAACGCCCCTCGGCCGCCATCTTAATATAGCCCTGCACGGCCAGATGCGCCGGGCAGGCGGTTTTGCAGGGGGCAGTGCCGGTGTCGTAGCAGTTGATCTTCGCATCCTCGCGGTAGTTGGGATTCCAGTTGTCCGCCGTCCATTTTTTGTCGTCCGGCAGCACGGTAACGGGATATTCCACCTCGCCGTGGGAGGTGCAGAGCTTCTGGCCGAGCTTCGCCGCGCCGACCGGGCAGACCTCCACGCATTTGCCGCAGGCGACGCAGTTTTCCTTTGTCACATGCGCGCGATAGGCCGAGCGGGACATATTCGGCGTATTGTAAAGCTGACTTGTGCGCAGCGCGTTGCACACGCCCGGCGCGCAGTTGCAGATGGCGACGATTTTCTCCTCGCCGTCGATGTTGGTGATCTGATGCACGAAGCCGTGGCGCTCGGCGCGCTCGAGGATTTCCAGCGCTTCCTCATAGGAGATGTAGCGGCCCATGCCGCGGTCCACGCTGTATTCCGCCATGTCGCCCACGCCCATGCAGAATTCGCCGTTGATCTCGCCGCTGCCCTCGCCGCGCATCGTCTGCTGCTTGCGGCAGGTGCAGATGCCGACGGAATACTTATCGTATTTCTTCAGCCAGTGGGAGATGTGCTCCACGGAAGCGGAGGCGTTTTCGGTTTCGATCGCTTTTTCCACCGGAATGACGTGCATGCCCACGCCTGCGCCGCCCGGCGGCACCATCGGCGTGACGCCCTCCAGCGGCATCTGGGTCATCAGGTTGAAGAAGGTGGCCAGATTCGGATGCTGCTTTGTCAGCTCCTCATTCATCATCATGAATTCCGCGGAGCCGGGCACGAAGATCGGCAGATTGTAGTGCTTCTGCTTGTCAGGCCCCTCGCGCGTCATTTCCACCAGACCGACCCAGCAGAGATGGTCGATGCGTTTCTGGCAGTCCTCGACGCTCATGTTGTTCATCTTTGCCAGCGCTTCCACGGTATAGGGCACGCGGGTCTTTTTGAAATTCAGCAGGAATTTGACCTCGTCCTTCGTGAGCACTTCGTCCAGCGCCCAGTATTCGGGGTCGTCGGTCTTCATCGTGCGGGTGTATTTGACCAGATAGCGGTCGGTGATCAGCGTGCCCAGCTTCAGGACGAGCTTTTCCTTCTCCTTATCCGGCGCCTTGTAATCCGGACGCTGCACGAAATCCCGTTCGTTGACCATGCGGTTCTTTTGCGGCTTCATAACGGAAACTCCTCTCTGTATTCTTCAGAATCCATCGGTTCTTATTATGCTTCTTTCCATGCGGCGGTTTCCGCAAGGAGCCACTGCACGAGGGCCTCCATGCCTTCGCCGGTTTTGGCCGAGACGGGGAAGATGCGCACGGCCGGATTCAGCTTGCGCGCGCGCGCCATGCACGCGTCGAGGTCGAAATCAAAATAGGGGCGCGCGTCGAGCTTGGAGATGACGAGCGCGTCGCTCTCGCGAAACATCAGCGGGTATTTCAGCGGCTTGTCGTCGCCCTCCGGCACAGACAGGATCATCAGATTTTTCCCGGCGCCGGTGTCGAATTCCGCCGGGCAGATCAGGTTGCCCACATTCTCGAGGAAGGCCAGATCCGGCGGCGGACCGTCGATCGCGTCGAAGGCGGCGGTCGTCATGCCGGCGTCCATGTGGCACATGCCGGAGGTGTGCACCTGCACGGCGCGGGCCCCGAGCGCCTCAATGGCTTTCGCGTCCACGTCTGATTCAATATCCGCTTCCATCACCGCGATGTCCAGCTGCGGCAGCGCGCGGATGAGCGCGGAGAGCAGCGTGGTTTTGCCTGCGCCCGGGCTGCTCATCACATTGATCAGCAGCGTGCCGCAGGCCTTCGTTTTTGCGCGCAGCGCGTCGGCGTCGCGATCGTTGGAGGCGGTCACGCAGGCGTCCAGCTTCAGCAGCTTCATTCAGCAGCCCTCCCTTCGAGCAGACGGTCCCGCAGGAACGCGGCCACGGCGTCAAAGCCCTCGCCGGTTTTCGCGGATACCGGGAAGATCTCAATGGCGGGATTGAGCGCCTTCGCTCTGTCACAGGCGGCGTCGAAATCAAAGTCAAAGATCGGCGCCGTGTCGATTTTATTGATCAGCAGCACGTCGCTGACCGTGAACATCAGCGGGTATTTCAGCGGCTTGTCGTCGCCCTCGGGCACGGAGAGCAGCATCATGCGCAGATCCGCGCCGACCTCGAATTCCGCCGGGCAGACAAGGTTGCCGACATTCTCAAGGAACACCAGATCCAGCCCCTCTGTGCCCATCGCGTCCAGTCCGCGGGCGGTCATATCGGCGTCCATGTGGCAAAGTCCGCCGGTGTGGAGCTGAATTACACGCGCGCCGGCCGCGGCCACGGCTTTTGCGTCCACGTCGGAATCGACGTCCGCTTCCATCACGCCGACGGCATACGCGCCGCCGAGCCGACTGAGCAGCTGCAGCAGCGTCGAGGTCTTGCCGGCGCCGGGCGCGCCCATGAGGTTGATCAGCTTTGCGCCGCTGCGCTGCATCCGCGCGCGGTTTTCCGCGGCAGCCGCGTCGTTGTCCGCAAGCAGCCGCTCTTTCGTTTCAATGATTTGATAATCCATAGTTCCTCTTATTCTGTTTCGGCGTCATAGCGCAGACCGAGGCGGAACAGACGCTTGTCCGCTTCGCCGGAGAGCAGGAATTCCCCGTGCTCCGCGCTGCAGCGCAGCGTCAGGTCCTCGCCCTCGCGCGCTTCGCCGGTATACTCCATGCGGATCTCCCGCACGGCGGCGGCCCGCAGCGCCGGCGGCATCAGATCCTCCGCCAGATCGAAATAGCGGGTGTTGTTCATGTGTCCGTTCAGATCCAGATAGCTGTAGGGCACGCGGAAGGTCTGCGTTGCCCCCTCTGCCGGCAGCTTCGGCGCGCGCGGCCAGAGCGCTTTCCAGGACGGCGCGGCCCCGTTGACGGTAACGCCGGCAGCTTCCGGCGCGACCATCGTGCGGCTGCTGCGATCCATCAGCACCCACAGCGCGGCGGCGTTGATCAGCTCCGCGCCGTCGGCGTCCGTGATGCGGTAGTAACGCGGGAAAAAGGCGTGCATCATCTCGCCCGGCAGGGAGGTCAGGCAGATCGTTTCATTATAGACGGGCAGACGGGTGATCTCCGCCTGCTGCCGCGTGATGACCCAGAGCAGCCCGCGGTCCAGCGTGCGCTCCTTGCCCGCGCCGAGCAGCTCCGTGTGCGCGATGGCCGCCTCCTGCAGGAGCGTGAACAGGCGGCTCAGGCGCAGCCGGCGGTAAAGATCGGTGTCGGAGGCCAGGATCTTATATTTGTATTCGTATGCTTCCATCGCCGTTATTTCAGCCGCTTCTCAATGGCGGTCACCACGTCGCCCACGGTGTAAAGCTTCTGCCACTGCCGGTCGGGGATCTTGACGTCAAACGTGGCCTCCAGGCGGCAGATGATCAGCGTAAAGCCCATGGAATCGATGGCGGTGTCCGTGTTGATGACCGTCGATTCCTCGAGCGTCTGCTCCTCGGTTTCCGGCACGCATTCATGCACGACGTCGATGACTTTGTCGAATATTTCCTGTCTTGTCATTGTGATACCGCTTTCTGTTGGAGTTCCCAACGCTTTATTTTACCCGTTGCCGTGCGGGGCAGCGGATCGGATACAAAATAGATGGCTTTCAGCCGCTGCCCGAGGGGCAGGGACTTCATGACCGGCGCGAGGCGTTCGGTCAGCGCCGCGCGCTGCGCTTCCTCGCCGCGCACAACCAGCGCCGGTGCGCCGTCGACCGTCACGGCGGCGAATTCCGTGCCTGCCAGCGCGGGAGCCAGCTGCTGCTCATAGTCCGGCAGATAGATCTTCGTGCCGTCCCGCAGCACCAGGATTTCCTTCTTGCGCCCGATGATGTGCAGCAGACCGTCGGCGTCAAAGCGGCCGAGATCGCCCGTGGCAAGCACGCCGTCCTTTAGCACGGCGGCCGTCGCTTCCGCGTCATTATAGTAGCCCTGCATGATGCAGGTCGGCGCTTCGATCAGGATTTCGCCGTCTTCCGCAAGCGTGATGCGGTCGTCCGGGCAGACGGTCATCGCATAGGGATCGTCGCCCAGCGAGAGCGCCACGCCCGAGGAGGTTTCGGTCAGCCCGTAGCCGAAGCTCACGCGCATGCCCATGGCCTGCAGCGCGGCCGGAATGGCCGGCGGGCAGTCGCCCGCGCCGATGAGCACCAGCCGCAGCGAATCACCGAGCAGCTGTTTTTGCAGCAGGAAGCCCAGCAGCAGCGGCACGGCGGAGAGCGCCGTCGGACGGAAAAACGCGCAGTCGTCGAAATAATGGCGCGGCCCGCGCCCGAGCGCAACGCTTGCGCCGCAGGAGAGCGCCCAGAGCAGCCCGCAGACAAAGCCGAACACATGATCCAGCGGCAGCACGCAAAGCAGCGTGTCCGCCGGGTCGAGGGGCAGCAGCGCGCCGCCGTTATAGGCGCTCGCGCACAGCGACTGCTCCGTGAGCACGACCGCCTTGCGCCTGGCCGTCGTGCCGGAGGTGAAAAACAGGAGGTTGCCTGCGCCGTTTGCAACGCCGGCAGTCAGTGCGGGGGAGAGTTCCTCTGTCAGATCGGGATCGCCCCAAAGCAGATCGATCTCCGCCGCGGCGACCAGATCGGCGTCTGCGTTTTCATTGAGCAGCACGGCCTGCAGCCCGGCCTGCACAGCGGCGAAAATCTCGACCACGCAGGCACAAGAACCGTCGCACAGCACGCCCAGACAGGTTTTGCCCGTCTGCGCGAGCGCGGCGGCGCGCGCGTCGATCTGCGCGCAAAGCGCAGCGTAGCCGATTTCACGCACTGCGCCGTTTGCCTCGATCTTCAGCGCGGGGGCCTGCGGCGTGCGGGCGGCATAGTGCCGCAGCAGTTCGGAAAATCCGGAAAAACGCAAGGCCGACCCTCCTTTCTCTTTTCTATCATCTATCCTACCATAAAAAAACAGAAAAAGAAAGACCGGATTGAAAGAAATCTGCATTTTCCATTCAAAATAAACAATTTTAAATATTTTATCTCCGTTTTTTCCATAATTCCGCGCGGGAGGCTTGATTTTTCGGCGGCGCGATAGTATAATACTTATGTCTGACGCGCCGCGGACGGCGCTTGCCATCAAATATATTTTAATGGAGGCTGAATTATGGACAAAAATATCCGCATCTGCATCGTGGGCGGCGGCCCGGCCGGTCTTTCCGCCGGTATGTATCTCGAGCAGAAGGGCTACACCAACTACACGATCCTCGAGCGCCTCGACCGCGTGGGCGGCAAATGCTGGTCTCCCCATTACAACGGCAGACGTTATGAAATGGGCGCGATCATGGGCGTTCCCTCTTACTATGCCGTGCATGACGTTGAGGAATTCTGCGGCATCACGCACGACGGTCCTCAGCTCAACCGCAACTATAAAGACAGCCAGGGCAATGTGATCGAGCCGTTCGAGCCCAAAAAGAACATCCTGAAGATCCCCCGCCTGCTGAAGATGAAGAAGCAGGTCAAGAAGCTCGGCGAGCTGCTGGAAACCAAATACAAGGGCTATGATCTCAACGGTCACCGCGGCGTTTCCGAGGGCCGTTATGAAGGCTTCTCTCAGGCCAGCGCAAAGCGTCAGCCGGTCAGCGGTACGAACCCCAACCTCAAGGATCTGGCGCTGCCGTTCAACGAGTTCTGCAAGAAAAACGGCGTCGAGCTGATCAAGGATATCTGGATCGGTCCCTTCACCTCCTTCGGCTACGGCTATTTCGATGAGATCCCCGCGGCGTATGTGCTCAAGTATCTGGATTTCCAGACCTGCATGAACTTCGTGAAGATCAACCTCTGGACCTGGAAGGAAGGCACCCAGTTCATCTGGGAAAGCCTGAATGATCATCTGAAGAATCCCGCCCGCCTCAACAGCAAGATCGACAAGGTCGAGCGCAAGGACGGCAAGGTTTACGTCACCGTCAACGGCGAGGTCGAGGAATACGACAAGATCATCGTCACCGCGCCGCTTTACATTCCCAACAAGCGCGACGACGGCCAGATCGGCATGGTCGATTATTTCGATGCGCGCGAGGATGAAAAGAGCCTGTTCTCCAAGATCGATTACGAGCGCTACGACGTGCTCGCGGTCGAGACCAAGCCCGAGGATCATCCCGAGATTTCCTATTATGTGTTCGACAACATGGTGCCCGAAAAGCTCGGTCACCTGATGGTGTATTATCGCCGCTGGAAGGACACCAAGGATCAGGTCATCACCACTTATGCGCTGCGCAAGCATAAGAACAGCAAGGAGATCCCCTACGACACCTGCAAGAAGATGGTGCTGGACGATCTGAAGACCATGAAGAATCCCGCGTCCAACGTCGTCAACGAGTGGAGCGTCTATTACTTCCCCCATGTCTTCTCCGCGGACTATGCCGACGGCTGGTATGAGAAGGTGGAGGCCATGCAGG
The DNA here is from genome assembly GCA_017428525.1 of Clostridia bacterium. Classification (GTDB taxonomy): domain Bacteria; phylum Bacillota; class Clostridia; order Oscillospirales; family Acutalibacteraceae; genus CAG-177. The sequence goes on from JAFRQQ010000034.1 coordinate 36,900, forward strand.
GCAAGTATGACACTTACTATGCCGGCGAGATCATGAGCTTCGGCGATATGGATGAGACCGCCGAGTATTCCCGCGAGCTGGTCGAGCGTTTCTTCTGATTTTCGAAAAAACCGCAAAGAGGGGCAATCCGTTGCCCCTCTTTTTGACAAAAAAACAGAGCGGCCCGCGGGCGGCTCCGAGAGGGTTGAGGCTATGAAATTCTACAAAGACCATTATGACGTGATCGTCATCGGCGGCGCGCTGGCGGGGCTTTCCTCCGCGCTGATGCTCGCCGACAAGGGCAAGGACGTGCTCGTGCTCGAGCGGCACAACCTGCCCGGCGGCATCGCGTCGAGCTTTGTGCGCGGCGGCATCGAAATCGAGGCTGCCCTGCACGAGATGATGAGCATCGGCGACAAGGACAATCGCCTGAAGGTCGGCAAATTCTTTGACGATATGGGCGTGGATATCGAGTGGCTCAAGGTGCCCGAGGCCTATCACGCCTCGCTTCCCGGCATCGAGGTGACGCTGCATCCGGGTCTGGAAACCTTTGCGAAAGAAATCGACGCGGCCGTGCCCGGCACCTACGACAAGGTGCTGCGGCTGCTGAACCTGTGCAATTCCGTGTTTGACAGCGTGAACGAGCTGTCCATCCATCCGATGAGCAAGGCGAAAATGCTCATGAAGCATGAGGCCTTTGTCAAGACCGCCGGCTACAATACGCAGGAGGTCATCGACAGCTTTGACCTGCCCAAAAAGGCGCAGGATCTGCTGGCGCCCTACTGGATCTATGTCGGCAGCAGCTTTGCGGATCTGCCGTTTACGATCTATTCCGTGCTCATGGCCGATTACGTCGGCTACGGCTCTTACATCCCCAGAAAATTCAGCCACGAAATGTCGCTGAAAATGGCGGAGCGCGCCGAAGCGATGGGCGTGCAGATCGAATACCGCCAGCATGTGGAGAAGATCCTGGTCAAAGACGGCAAGGCCTACGGCGTGCGCACCGCGCGCGGCGACGAGATCCATGCCGATTACGTGATCTCCTCCTCCTATCCCAACAAAGTCTATACCTCTATGATCGAGCCGGCGGACGCGGTGCCGGCGGACGCGATCAAAATGGTCAACGGCCGCCGTATCAGTCTGACGGCGTTCTCCGTGATCATGATTCTCGACGATACCGCCGAGGCGCTGGGCATCAGGGATTACAGCGTCTTCCGCGGCGATACGATGGATACCGAAGCGCTTTATGAAGATCTTGCCGGCCTCGGGCCGTATCGCTATCTGACCTGCATCTGCCACAATCTCGGCAATGACACCGCCACGCCGCCGGGCACCTGCTCTTATTCCATCACGACCCTGCCGCGCGTGGACGGCTGGAAGACCGTCGAGGCCGAGGACTACGACAGGATCAAGCATCAGGTCGCCGCGCAGATGATCGACGATATGTCCGCGTATCTGGGCGTGAACCTGCGCGATCATATCCTGGAGATCGTGATCGAAACGCCGATGACCGTCAACCGCTACACCAACGCGTGGAACGGCTGCATCTACGGCTATGCGCACACCATGGAGGATCATATCATCGCCCGCCTGCAGACGGCGGAGCACGAGAGCTTCATCCGGCATCTGGAATTCTCCGGCGCGCACGCCATCTCCGGCGACGGGATGGGTCCTGCCGTGACCAACGGCAGAAAGGCCGCAAAGAATGTGCTGGATACCATGGCGGCAGAGGAGGCGAGCAAATGAAAATCAAAGGCTTTTTGAAAGACGTCACCGGCGCTTCCCGCGTGACCAAGGCGCGGCTGAACGCCTTCGCAACTGCGTCCGCGACCCCGCAGGCGGCCGACCCGATCGCCGCCGTTGTGAAGGAATGGCATCCCGGCCGGCTCGCGCTGGTCGTGACCGACGTGCGTGAAACGGGCAAAACGGCCAAAACCGTGCGCTTCGCGCGGGCGGACGGCGCAAAGCTGCCGTTCTTCTATGCCGGCCAGTTCATGGTGCTCGATTTTGAAATCGACGGCGCCGTCATTTCCCGCCCGTATTCCATCAGCTCCGCCCCGTATCAGGCGCGGCAGGAAAACGGCTTTGCGGAGATCACCGTGCGCCGTTCCCGCGGCGACGGCTTCATTGCGGATTACATCAACGACAACGTAAAAATCGGCGACAGCTTCACGGGTCTGATCGGCTGCGGGCAGTTTTATTATGAACCGCTGCGCGACGCAAAGCACGTCGTGGCGCTCGCCGGCGGCGTGGGCATCACGCCCTTCGCCTCCATGGCAAAGGAGATCGCAAACGGCACGCTCGATTTTGACCTGACGATCCTTTACGGCTCCGTGGCGGCCGACGACATCCTCCTCAAGGAGGAGCTGGAAGCGCTCAAGAGCGACAAGGTGCATGTGGTGCATGTGCTTTCGGGCGACGACCCCGCGTGGCAGGGCGAAAAGGGCTTCCTGACCGCCGAGCTGATCAAAAAATACTCCGCGCCGGATACGACCTATTTCATCTGCGGCCCGCAGGCGATGTATACCTTCCTGCGCGGCGAGCTGAAAAAGCTGGACGCCCCGCAGCGCCGCATCCGCTTTGAGGTCTTCGGTCAGGCGAAGGATATCACGTCCTTCCCCGGCTATCCAGTTGAGATTAAGGACAAGACGTTCAGCCTGACCGTGCGCCGCGGTCTGCAGGAGGACGTGATCCCCGCAAAGGCGACGGAGAGCCTGGTCGTGGCGCTCGAGCGCGCGGGCATCCGCATCGAAACGGCCTGCCGCAGCGGCGAATGCGGCTTCTGCCGCACCAAGGTGCTCGCCGGCAGCGTCTATATCTGCCCCGAAAACGACGGCCGCCGCGCGGCGGACAAGGATTTCAACTATGTCCACGCCTGCGCAGCCTATCCGACCAGCGATGTGACGATCAAGATCCCGATCGAATAAGAGGTGCTTTCATATGGTGAAGGAAGTCAATCCCAGGATACACGTCAATGAACGGGATTACCCCGTGGACGCGCATCATTGCGACGATCCGGAAAAGGCGAAGCTCGTCAAACAGCTCGCCGTGCTGATCACGGACTCCATCCCGCGCAAGCTGCCCGGCGCGCTGAAGGAAAACCACATGGATTTCTGGATTCTCGACCGGCTGCTGACCAAGGATGAGGTCAGATTCATGCTCAGCTTCAAGCAGCGCCGCGTCGGTCTGACGACCCCGGAGCTTGCCGCGCGCAACAATATGACCGAGGAAGAAGCGCAGAAGGTGATCGATCACCTGCTGTGGATCGGCATCATCGAGCAGAACCGCGACAACGCCGATCAGCATATCCAGTACTGGATCCCCAAATGGGTGGTCGGCTCCGGCGAATACATGGTCGAGCATCCGACGCTGTGCGAGACGAATCCCGAGGTCGCGACGATGTTCAACCTCGCGCCGCAGGAGCCGCTGGAGCTCGCGGCCAAGCTTGTGCCGCCGGGCGGCGCGGGCATCGGCATGCACGTCATCCCGGTCGAAAAAGCGATCGATCCTCAGATGGAAAGCGTCAGTGTGGAGCATCTCTCCCACTGGCTGAATAAAAACGATAAATTCTGCAAGATGGTCTGCGCCTGCCGCAAGGCGCAGCGCGTACGCGGCGAGGGCGTGGGCGATATCGAGGGAAAAATGTGCATCGGCGTGGGCGATATCGCCGAATTCCTGGTCGAGAGCGGCAAGGACGCCGAATACATCACCCGCGAGGAAGCGCTGGAGATCATCGAGCGCGCCGAGCGCAAGGGCTATGTGCATCAGATCACGAATCTGGACGGCCCGAACCGCATCGTCGGCATCTGCAACTGCTCGGCCGGCAGCTGCTACGGACTGCGCACGAGCCAGCTGTTCAACACGCCGAATATGTCCCGCTCCGCCTACCGCGCGCATGTGGATACCGAAAAATGCGTGGCCTGCGGCAAATGCGTGGAGGTCTGCCCGGCGGGCGCGGCCAAGCTCGGCCAGAAGCTCTGCCGCGCGGACGGCTCCAAGGTGAAATATCCCGTGCACGATCTGCCGGACGATCACGTCTGGGGCGAGGATCGCTGGGATCCCGATTACCGCGACAGCAACAAGATCAACTGCTATGAAAGCGGCACTTCTCCCTGCAAGACCGCCTGCCCGGCGCATATCGCCGTGCAGGGCTACGTCAAAATGGCGGGGGAGGGGCGCTATGAGGACGCCGTGCGCCTGATCCGGCAGGATAATCCCTTCCCGGCCGTCTGCGGCGCGGTCTGCAACCGCCGCTGCGAGGACGCCTGCACCCGCGGGAAGATCGACAAGCCCGTGGCGATCGACGAGATCAAAAAGTTCCTCGCGCAGTGGGAGCTCGCGCACCCGACCGATTTCAAAGTGCGCAGCGAAAACGGCGAGGGCGATCAGTGGAGTGATTACAAAATCGCCGTCATCGGCGCCGGCCCGGCTGGCCTGACCGCCGCGTGGTATCTGCGCGCGGAGGGCTACCCCGTGACCGTGTTTGAAAAGGAGCAGCGCCCCGGCGGCATGCTCATGAACGGCATTCCGAATTTCCGGCTGGAGAAATCCGTGCTGGAGAAGGAAATCGGGATCATCGAGGCCATGGGCGCGGAAATTCGCTGCGGCGTGGAGGTCGGCAAGGACGTCACGCTCGATCAGCTGCGCGCCGAGGGCTACAAAGGCTTCTTTATCGCCATCGGTCTGCAGGGCGGCCGCATGGCCGGCGTGCCCGGCGAGGACGCCGCGGGCGTGCAGTCCGGCGTGGCCTTCCTGAAAGGTGTGAATCTCGGCGGCAAAACGTCGCTCGCGGGCGACGTCGTCGTCATCGGCGGCGGCAATGTCGCGGCGGACGTCGCGCGCACCGCGCTGCGCTGCACCGACGGCAAGGTGACGATGCTCTGCCTTGAGCAGCGGGAGGAAATGCCCGCGGCGAAGGATGAGATTGCCGAGATCCTCGAAGAAAAAATCGAAATCAAAAACGGCTGGGGCCCGAAAGAGATCCTGTCCGAAAACGGGAAGGTCACCGGCGTGGTATTCAAAAAATGCACCCGCGTGTTTGACGATGCGCACCGCTTCGCCCCGCAGTATGACGACAGCGATACGATCACCGTGCCCTGCGAAAACGTGCTGATGGCCATCGGCCAGAGCGCGGAATGGGGCGACCTGCTCAAGGGCAGCAGGGTGCAGCTGCGCCCGAACGGCACAGCCGAAGCGGATCCCGTCACGATGCAGACGGCCGAGCCGGATATCTTCGTGGGCGGCGACATCTTCCGCGGCGCGCGCTTTGCCATCGACGCGATTGCGGACGGGCGCGAGGGCATGGTTTCGCTCAACCGCTTCGTGCATCCCGGCCAGTCGCTGACCATCGGCCGCGACCGCCGTGCATTCATCGAGCTGGATAAGGACGACATTCTCATCGAATCCTATGACAACGCGCCCCGCCAGACGCCCGGGCTCAAGCCCGGCGATCCGCGCGCGACCTTCGGCGACCTGCGAGAGCCGCTGACGGACGAACAGGTGAAGGTTGAGGCCGGCCGCTGCCTGAAATGCGGCGCGACCACCGTGGATTTCAATATGTGCATCGGCTGCGGCCTGTGCACCACGCGCTGCGAATTCGACGCGATCCATCTCTCCCGCGATCTGCCGGCCTGCAGCGACATGCACACCGCGGAGGAAATGATGAAGCTCGTCGGCCCTTACGCCCTCAAGCGCATGGGCAAGATCATCAAGCGCAAGCTCACCGGCAAGGGTGAATACGAGTCGGAGCAGTAAACAGCAAATAAAAAAGTCGGGCAGCCGCTGGACGGCTGCCCGATTTCTGTCTGTGTGTTTGTGTTTTAGGCCTCCGAGCTGCCGCCCGTGAGGGAGCGGACGAAGGCGACGATCATCTGCACGAATGCGATGAACAGCTGCACCATCATCTCGAGAATGCCTTCGCCTTCCTCCTCCGGCTGGGTCGGATTATCCGGCTCCGTCGGCTCCGGCGGCACGGGGATCACGGTGATCGTGACGCTGTCCGTGAAGGTCTTGACCTCCGGCGCTGCATCCGGCGCGGCTGCGGGAAGGGTTACGGTGCGCGTGGCCGTCACGGTCGCGCTGCCCTCCGCAAGCGCGGTCAGAACGCCCGCATCCGTCACGGAAAGAACCTCCGGCGCGGAGGAAACATAGGCAACGCCGCCATCCGTGCCGCCGAGCGCGCTCACATCGCCGTGCGCCGTGAGATGCCCCGTCTCGCCGACGGTCAGCGTCAGCCGGTCGGTCGTCAGCTGCAGATAAACCGGCTCCGCCGGCACACCCTGCTTGATGTAATAGAAGCTCTTGTCCACATTGCCGCTCACGCCCTTGCACGAGCCGGTGGAGGTGTACTGCCACATGATGTAATCGCCGTCATAGTTCGCGGCGGTGCGGTAGGCGGCCAGCCAGACCGGATAGCGCCCGCCCAGCCGCGCGACATTGATGTGGCTGGTGAACATGAACGGATTGGCATAGATCATCGCGTCATAGCCGCCCGCGGCGATCCGGTCGCAGAAGGCCAGGCAAAGATCCGCGATTTCGTTCTTGCTCAGATTGGCGTTATAGAAGCGGCCGGTGTAGTGCCCGCCGGATTCCGCGAATTCGCAGTCGTAGGCAACCGGCAGCTGCAGGTCGTAGCCGCTGAGCTTTTCGAGCACGAGATCCGCCTCTTCGGCCGCCTCGGCGTTGTTGGTCGCCTGCGTGTAGAAATAGACGCCGACCTTGATGCCGGCCGCCTGCGCGCCGCGGATGTTGGTCACAAACTGCGTATCCTCGCGGAGCACGCCCGCGTCGCCGTAGCCGCGGTAGCCGATGCGGATCATGGCGTATTTGATGCCGTCCGCCGCCACGGCCGTCCAGTCCACGGTGCCGTTGTGATAGGAAACGTCGATCATCGTTTCAATGTCGTAGCCGGTCCGGAAGCGCGCATCGTGCTCATAGTCCGCATTGGTTCGGACAGCGCCGCTCTGACGGCTGCGCGCAAGGCGGCCCGTGAGCGGGTCGTCGTCGCCTGCGGCGTTGGCCGTCACGCCGAAAAGCAGGACGGCGAGCAGGACGCAAAGCAGACGCTTACAAAGTTTTTTCATGGAAATCCCCCCGTGTTGCATCGTTGCCTTCTATTCTATCAGCGGATTATGAAATCCGTATGAACAAACGCCGCTTTTTTCGCCGGCGACGAAAAAACAGGGCGCAGAAATTCGGGATTGATTTTTTGCGCCGACTGTGCTATAATTCATCTATTGTATGGGATTCTCTTTTTTCAGATAAATGACCGACCTTGGAACTGAGGAGTGCCGGGATGAAAAAACATAATCGCAAAAGTCTGCTGATTTTGATCGGTGCGCTCGTGCTTGCCATTGCCTTTGCGGTTTACGGCAGCGTCTCGCACGACGATACCAACACGCAGACCACTTCCTATATCGACGCCATTGAAGAAAAGCTGTCCCTGATCACCAACACCGAAACCGCCGTCACGCAGACACAGACGCAGACGGATCCCGGGCAGACGAGCGCCACCGACGCCTCGCGGGAGAACGGCGCGGCGGAGCTGGATGAGGATGGGGAATACACAAGCAAAGACGACGTCGCGCTGTATCTGCACCTCTACGGGCATCTGCCATCGAATTTCATCACAAAGAGCGCTGCGCAGGCCAAGGGCTGGCCGGGCGGCTCGCTGGAGCCCTATGCGCCGGGCTGCAGCATCGGAGGCGACAAATTCAGCAATCTGGAGGGCAAGCTGCCCAAGGCCCGACAGCGAAAATACTATGAATGCGATATCGACACGCGCGGCGCCTCCTCGCGCGGCGCCAAACGGATCGTATATTCCTCGGACGGTCTGGTGTTTTACACAGACGACCATTATGAAACCTTTACGCAGCTGTATTGACGGAGGGAGCGGAGCATGAAAACGGTGATTCTCAACGGCGCGCGCATGACGGACCGTGAAACCGCGCACCGCTATCTCGCGGAGCTGCTGGATTTCCCGCCGTATTACGGCGGCAACCTGGATGCGCTGGCGGATTGCCTGAGCGAGTTCTGCGGCGGCTGCGAGATCCTGCTGCTGCACCCCGATGCGCTGTGCGCGCAGCTGGGCTCCTACGGCGAGGTCATGCTCGAGGTATTCCGCGAGTTTTCGCAGGAGGATACGTTCTACACCTTCCGCTGCATCGAAGAATAATCAGACCAAAAGAGCTGCCAACGGCGGCTCTTTTTTCTGCCGGGACACAGAAAATCTATTGAATAGTACTGAAAAACTGCGCATTTTTTGTTGATTCTCTCTGAAAAATATGTTATAATTTATTCATAATTTCATTCTTTTGAGGGAACGCGCCTATGCAGCTGCTGGAAACCAAAAAAGAGGGCTATATCGGTCAGGCGGATCCGTTCATTCTGAAAACGGGCGGCCGCTATTATATTTACACCACCGGTGAGGACGGCGTGTATGCCTATGTCTCCGACGCGCTGCTGACCGGCTGGCAGTTTGCCGGGCGGGTATTCACCGTGCCGGGCATGCAGGATTTCTGGGCGCCGAGCGTGATCGAGCTCGACGGCGTCTTTTATCTCTATTGCTCTTTTGAATTTTACGGCGATACGCCGGATCAGGGCGGTCACCGCCAGACGATGCATGTGGCCGAGAGCCGCTCGCCGCTCGGGCCGTTTGAAAAGCCGACGCAGCTGCTGCATCCCTTTTCCATCGACTCCCATGTGATCAAAAATGAGAGCGGGCTGTTCCTCTTTTATTCGACCAACACGTTTGAGGGCGAGCGCGTGGGCACTTATATCTGCGTGGACCGTCTGCTCGACCCGCGCACGGCAGCCGGGCATCCCGTGCCGAAGATCCTGCCGTCGCTGGATGAAGAGATCTACCGGCGCGACCGCTACAAACAGGGGCAGCACTGGCACACCGTCGAGGGCGCGTTTTATTTCCGCGAGGGCGACTGGCAGTATCTGATGTACAGCGGCTCCTGCTACGAAAATGAGCATTATTTTGTCGGCTACGCCCGCGCAAAAACGGACGAAACGGATCTGACGAAGGTCCGCTTTGAGAAATATCCCGACCCGCACACCTATGCGCCGGTGCTGCGCAGCAACGCCTGGGAGGAGGGCACGGGCCACCACTCCATGATCAAGGAGGACGGGCAGTGGTACGCGATCTATCACGCCCGCAACGTAGAGGCGGACGGTCTCCCCGGCGACCGGCGCAACGCGCGCATCTGCAAGCTGCGCGTGGAGGACGGCGTGATCACCGCAGAGCGCCATCCATTCACACTTTGAATTCAATTTTCTTGAGATGAGGTTGGAACCATGGCATTGATTCAGGAAAATGCGAAAAACAAATTCCCGTTCGTGTTTGTCCACGGTATGTTCGGCTGGGGCGCCAACGAAGGCATCGACAATCTGATTCCATATTGGGGCGCCTCCACGGGCAATCTGGTCGAATACCTGACGGATGAGGATTACGACTGCTACGCCGCGTCGGTCGGCCCGCTCTCGAGCGCCTGGGATCAGGCCTGCGAGCTCTATGCGCAGCTGACGGGCACGCAGGTGGATTACGGCGCCTATCACAGCGCCGTCTTCGGCTGCAACCGCTACGGCCGCTATTACGCCAAGCCGCTCTTTGACGGCTGGGGCAAGCCCGACGGGGTAAAGAAGATCCACATCATCGGCCACAGCTTCGGCGGTCAGGCCGCGCGCATGCTGACCTATCTGCTGACCTACGGCAGTCAGCAGGAGCGCGAATTCAGCGCGGAGCATTCGCCGCTGTTTGACGGCGGCCACGAGGATATGATCGCCTCCTGCACCGCGATCTGCACGCCGCTCAACGGTTCCACGATGTTCAACGCGGTGGAGAAAAAGGGCCTGATGCGTCCTGCCAAGGGCTTTGTGAGCACCTGGGCCGCCACCTTCGGCCGCTCCTTGCTCAACGGCAAGCTGGTGGATTTCCATCTGGAATCCTTCGGCCTGTCCGCCACGCCCGGCGAATCCGCCACGCAGAAATACCTGCAGGCCATCCGCCGCTTCTGCAACACGACCAACAGCGTGGACGGCGATCTGAGCATCGCGGGCAGCAAGCGGATCAACGATATGATCGAAATCAGCCCGCACGTCTATTATTTCTCCTATGCGTATGACTGCACCGGAGAAAAGAAGGGCAAGCTTGCGCCGACGACCGTGGACTTCGCGCTGCTCTCCGTGTTTTCCCGCTGGATGATCGATCTGGGCGATTATTTTGACAAGCCCTCCGGCATGTATATTGACGATACCTGGCTGCCGAACGACGGACTTGTCAATGTGGTGTCCGCGCTGCATCCGTTCGACGAGCCCTTCAAGGACTACGATCCGGAAGCCGTCGAGCAGGGCAAGTGGAATGTCATGCCGATCTATCCCGGCGACCACGGCACGCCGATCGGCCTGTTTTCCGACAAGGTCAAGACGCATTCCTTCTATAACAATCTCGGCGATCTGCTGATTTCCATCGAGTCAAAATCCTGATAACAGCAACCAATCACTGCAACCGAACGCCGTTCGTGACAGACGAAACCGATTTCTTTCACGAATGGCGTTCTCTCTGCCACGGAGGGTGGTTTTATGAATCCGTTCAAAAAAGCGGCAAATAAAGTGATCGGCAAGGTCGTCAACGCCGTCACGAATTCCGTCTCGCAGGTGTCTGCCGGGGGCGAAAGCGCGGCCTTCGAGCCGAGTGACTCCATGAAAGCGCTCTGCCGCACGGCCGGTGCGGAGGGCGTCGTTCTGCTGAAAAACGAAAAGGACACTCTGCCCCTCACGCCCGACCGCCGGGTTTCGGTCTTCGGCCGCGTGCAGCGGGATTATTTCTATGTCGGCTACGGCTCCGGCGGCGACGTGAACGCGCCTTACAAGGTGTCGCCGCTGACCGCGATGCGCGCCTGCCCGGGCATCACGCTCAATGAATCGCTCGCGGCGGTTTACGAAGCCTGGTGCGAAAAGCATCCGGTTGACGACGGCTATTGGGGTCACTGGCCGATGTGCTATGAGGAGATGCCGCTGACCCGCGCGCAGGCGCAGGCGGCTGCCGACGTGTCCGACACGGCGCTGGTCTTCATCGGCCGGGCGGCGGGGGAGGACCGCGAAAACAAGCTCACGAAAGGCAGCTACTACCTCACCGACGCCGAAACGCGCATGCTTGACGCGGTCACCGCGGAATTCGACCGCGTGGCCGTGCTGCTCGATTGCGGCAGCATCATGGATATGGCGCAGCTCGCGGCCTACGGCGACAAAATCACGGCGATCCTTTATGTCTGGCAGAGCGGCATGGAGAGCGGCAACGCAATTTGCGACGTGCTCACCGGCGCCGTTTCCCCCTGCGGCAAGCTGACCGATACGATCGGGCGCGACTATGCGGACTGGCTGAGCAGCCGGAACTTCGGCGGCAAAAAGTTCAACGTCTACGCCGAGGATATCTATGTTGGTTATCGCGGCTTTGAAACCTTCGCTCCGGAGCGGGTGCTCTATCCCTTCGGATTCGGCCTGAGCTACACGACCTTTGACGTGCGCGCGCAGGCCTGTCTGGTGGTGAATGATACGGCGGCGCTTTCCGTGCGCGTGGAGAATACGGGCAAAACCCCGGGCAAGGAGGTCGCGCAGGTGTATTTCAGCGCGCCGAACGGCCGGCTGGGGAAGCCCGCGCGCGTGCTCTGCGCCTTCCGCAAAACGCGGCTGCTCTTCCCGGGCGAGGCTGAGGAGCTGACCTTCTCCGTGCCGCTGGCGGATCTGGCCTCCTATGACGACGAAACGACCTTTTCCTGGCTGCTCGAAGCCGGGCATTACGATTTTTATGTCGGCACGGACGTGCGCTCCGCGGTGTGCTGCGGCGGCTTCGACCTGCCGGCCGAGCGCGTCACGGCGCGCCTGCAGCAGACCGCCGCGCCGACGGCTCCCTTTCTGCGGCTCAAGCGCGGTGCGGACGGCAGTGCGCAATATGTCCCCGTGCCGCTCGCGCAATATGATCTGCGCGCGATCATCCGTGCGCAGCTGCCCGCGGCAACGCCCGCCGTCGGCAGCGATCACACGCTCACGGATGTGAAAAACGGTCTGCTGACCGTCGAGCAGCTGGCGGCTGAGCTGACGGACGACGAGCTGGAGGCGATCAGCCGGGGCGATTATATCATGAACAGTCCGCTCGGGCCGACCGGCAACGCCGGCGCCTTCGGCGGCGTGCTCGATTCCCTGCGCCGCCGCGGGATCCCGCCGGTCATCACCACCGACGGACCCTCCGGCATCCGCCTGCGCGCCGCCTCCTCGCTCCTGCCCGTCGGCACGGGGCTGGCCTGCACCTGGGATCCGGCGCTGGCGGAGGCGCTGTATGCCGAGGTCGGGCGGGAGATGCTTGCGCGCGGCTCGGATGTGCTGCTCGCGCCCGGCATGAATCTGCATCGCAATCCGCTCTGCGGGCGGAATTTCGAATATTTCTCCGAGGACCCGCTGCTCACCGGCTGCATGGCGGCCGGCGTGGTGCGCGGCCTGCAGCGCACGGGCGTTTCCGCCTGCGTGAAGCATTTTGCCTGCAACAACCAGGAGGTCAATCGGACGCACAATGATTCCCGCGTGAGCGAACGCGCCCTGCGGGAGCTGTATCTCAAGGGCTTTGAGATCTGCGTCAAAACGGCGGCGCCGCAGAATCTGATGACCTCCTACAACCTGATCAACGGCGTCTGGGGGCATTATCATTATGAGCTCTGCACCCGGATTCTGCGCGGCGAGTGGGGCTATCGGGGCAATATCATGACCGACTGGTGGATGCGTTCGTCCGCGTCGCCGGAATTCCCCGCCCTGCGCGATCAGGCCTATCGCGTGCGCGCGGGCGTGAATGTGCTCATGCCCGGCGGCGGCCGCATGGGCAGACGCAGGCCGGACGGCACGCTTCTGCAGACGCGCGGCATGCCGGACGGCATCACGCGCGGGGAACTCGAGCAGAACGCCGCGCAGGTGCTGCGCTTCGCCATGCAAAGCAGCGCATTCAAAAAACAGCAAAAGGAGGCGGCGGAATGAAAAAAGCGCTCTGTATTCTGCTGACCGTCGCGCTTTGCCTGCTGCTCCTGCTGCCGGGCTGCGGCAAGCAGGAAACGAAAACGATCCTGATTCCCGCGGAGGCGGTCTCGCAGGCGCGCGCCCTGTTTCTTCTGCAGGAGGCGGGCGTCATTACGCTTCGGGACGGCGCCGCGCTGCAGGCGACGACGGAGGATATCGACGGCAATCCCTACGGCGTGACCGTGCAGGCGGTCCCGTCGGAGAAGTTCGGCAAGCTGCTGCCGGAGGCGGCGCTCGCGGTGATGGGGCCGGAAACAGCCTATGCCGTCGGGCTCGATCCGCGGCAGGTTTTGCAGTCCGAAACCGGCTACAAGGCCTATCCCTGCGTCATTGCCATGCGGGGGGAGGACGCGACGCGTGACGTCGGCCGCGCACTCGCCGCGGCGGCGCAGTCGGACGTGGTCGCCGAGCAGATCAAATACACCTTCGGCACGCTGATGGAATCGGCGACGGAATCCCCGGGCAGCGGCACGGATCCGAATGTGGATTATGCGGATCTGCTCAATCTGCGCCTGACCGTCGCCGCCTATGAAACGCCGCAGGCTGAGATCCTGCAGGTGATCGGCGACGTGCTGCGCGCGCAGGATATTCAGCTGGAGGTCAAGCTCTACACCGATCCTGCGCAGGCGAACGCCGACCTGATCGCCGAGCGCGTGGACGCGGTCTATATGCAGGATGCCAAGCAGCTCGAGGCCTACAACATCGCGCACGGCGCGACGCTCCTGCCGGTGGCCGCGGTGCATGCCGCGCCGCTCTCGCTCTATGCCGGCACGGCGGTGTCCGTCGATGCGCTCGCAGAAGCGGAATAATTGAAAAGCAAAACCGGCCCCGTGCGGCGAAAAGCGCCGCGCGGGGCCGATGTGCGTTTATCGTTTTATTTGTTGCGGAAGATCAGGAGCTTGCTGAAGACGTAATTCAGGATCACGACGATGATCTGCACGATGACCTTCGCAAGGAAGACGTTCATGCCCAGCACCGTCACGGTCACAAACATGAACAGCAGCTCCACAAGCAGGGAAAACAGGCGCGCGCCGATAAAGCCGACGAATTCCTTGCCGGCCACGGCGGGCTGCCAGCTTTTGGATTCAAAGACGATCAGCTTGTTGGTCACAAAGGCGAAAATCACCGCGACCGTCCAGGCGATGACCGTCGCGTCCAGATAGTCCGTGCCCTTGCCCAGCAGCGCGAGCGCCTTCTCAAAGCCTGCGGAATCCAGCAGGGAATTGAGCACGCCCTCCCAGCCGATGGCGATAAAGATTTTTTTGGTGATATAAAACGTGATCAGATTGACCGCCGTGGTCAGCACGCCGAAGATCAGATAGGTGATGATCTCCCGCGTCACGAAGCGGTCGATCAGGCGGCCGGGCGCCGAATCCTCTTTGAAAATCCGGAACAGAACGGCCCTGAGCTTTTCCGTCATGATGCTTCTCCGTTTCGATTAATCTTGCCGCAATAAAAATATTTTAGTACAATCCGCATGGAAAGTCAAGAAATGGCTTGCAATTTTAATAACTTATGGTAAAATAATAAAAATAGGGAAGAGGGAGGAACCGCCATGCAGCAGGACCGGGTGCATTTTATGGATGAAGTGCGCGGCTTTGCCGTGTTCTGTATGGTGTTTTATCACGCGTTCTTCTTCCTGGGCGAGATCGCGGACATCCGGTTCTTCCGGCAGGCCTTCGATTTCTTCACGCCGCTCGAGCCGCTGTTCGCGGGCGCGTTCATCTTTATTTCCGGCATTTCGAGCCGCCTGTCCAAGAGCAATCTGCGGCGCGGCCTCCGCCTTGCGGCGATTGCCGCCGCCCTCACGCTCGTCACGGCGTTCCTGCTGCCGGCGATCGGCTTTGCGGATTGCGAGATCTGGTTCGGCATTCTGCATTTCCTGGCCTGCGCGATCCTGCTGTTTGCGCTGCTGCAGCCGGCGCTCGACCGCATTTCACCCTTCGCGGGCGTGCTGGGCTGCGCGGTGCTCTATCCCTTCTTTGCCGGCATCCCCGAGCGGGTGCTGCGCTACGGCGAGCTGATCGTGCTGCGCCTGCCCGACGCGCTCTACCGCACGAACTGGCTTGTGCCGCTGGGTTTTTACAACAGCATGTTCGCCTCGGCGGATTATTTTCCGCTGCTGCCGGACATTTTCATCTTCCTCGCCGGCGCGTTCTGCGGCGCCGTCTGCCTGCAGCGCGGATTCCCGGCGTGGAGCTACCCGCAGCGGGTGAAGTTTTTCGGCTTTCTCGGCCGGCACGCGCTGCCGATTTATCTGATCCATCTGCCTGCGGTCGCGGGGATTTCCGCCGCCGTGCAGGCGATTATGACTATCAAATGATTGGAGATTATTATCATGAGTGAAGCATGCAACGGCAACTGTGCAAGCTGCCAGAGCGGCTGCGACCAGAAGCCGCAGGATCTGCATATTCCCGGCAACGCCTTCAGCAGCGTCAAGAAAGTGATCGGCGTTGTCAGCGGCAAGGGCGGCGTGGGCAAATCCCTCGTCACCGCCATGCTCGCGAGCGCCATGCAGGCGCGCGGGCATGCCTGCGCCGTGCTCGACGCCGACGTCACCGGCCCGTCCGTGCCGAAATCCTTCGGCATTCACGCGCACGCAAAGGCGGATGAAACCGGCATTCTGCCCGAGGTTTCAAAAACCGGCGTGAAAATCATGTCCATCAACCTCCTGCTCGAGAGCGAGGAGGCGCCCGTCGTCTGGCGCGGTCCCGTCATTTCCGGCGTGATCCAGCAGTTCTGGAAGGATGTCGCCTGGGGCGATGTGGACTATATGTTCGTCGATATGCCGCCCGGCACCGGCGACGTGTCGCTCACGGTGTTTCAGAATCTGCCCGTGGACGGCATTCTCATTGTCACCACGCCGCAGGATCTCGTGACGATGATCGTCAAGAAAGCCATCAACATGGCAAAGCTGATGGATATCCCCGTGCTCGGCCTGATCGAGAATATGAGCTACGTCGTCTGCCCCGACTGCGGCAAGCAGATCAACGTCTTCGGCGAAAGCAAGCTCGATGAGATCGCCGCCGCGCTGGAGATCCCGGTGCTCGCCCGCCTGCCGCTCGATCCGAAAAACGCCGCGCTGGTGGATCAGGGCGCCGTGGAGCTGTGCGACGACAAGGCGCTGCAGGGCGCGATCGACGCGGTTGCCGCGCTGTAACTGAAAGAGAAAGGATGACTGCAAATGCTTGATATGAAATTCCTCCGCGAGAATCCGGAGCTGGTCAGACAGAATATCCGCAATAAATTCCAGGACGCCAAGTTGCCGCTGGTGGACGAGGTGATCGCGCTCGACGCCGAGTCCCGCGCAGTCAAGACCGAGGCGGATTCGCTGCGCGCGAACCGCAACAAGGTGTCCAAGGAGATCGGCGCGCTCATGGCGCAGGGCAAAAAGGAAGAGGCCATGGCCGCCAAGGCGAAGGTGACCGAATTCTCCGCCCGTCTGGCCGAATGCGAGGCGCTCGAGGCGGACTATGCCGAAAAGATCCGCAAGATCATGCTCGTCATTCCGAATATCATCGACCCGAGCGTGCCCATCGGCAGGGACGACAGCGAAAACGTCGAGGTGCAGCGCTACGGCGAGCCGCGCACGCCCGATTTTGAGATCCCGTATCACACGGAGATCATGGAGCGCTTTGACGGCATCGATCTCGACGCCGCGCGGAGCGTGGCCGGCAACGGCTTCTATTATCTGATGGGCGATATCGCCCGCCTGCATTCCGCCGTGATTGCCTACGCGCGCGATTTCATGATCGACCGCGGCTTCACCTATTGCGTGCCGCCGTTCATGATCCGCAGCAACGTGGTCACGGGCGTGATGAGCTTTGCCGAAATGGACGCGATGATGTATAAGATCGAGGGCGAGGATCTTTATCTGATCGGCACGAGCGAGCATTCGATGATCGGCAAATACATCGACAAGATCATTGAAGAGGAGACCCTGCCGCACACGCTCACGAGCTATTCGCCCTGCTTCCGCAAGGAGAAGGGCGCCCACGGCATCGAGGAGCGCGGCGTCTACCGCATCCATCAGTTCGAAAAGCAGGAAATGATCGTCGTGTGCAAGCCGGAGGACAGCCCGGTCTGGTTTGATAAACTCTGGCAGAACACCGTCGACCTCTTCCGCTCGATGGAGATTCCCGTGCGCACGCTTGAGTGCTGCTCCGGCGATCTGGCCGATCTCAAGGTCAAATCCATCGACGTCGAGGCGTGGTCGCCCCGGCAGCAGAAGTATTTCGAGGTCGGCTCCTGCTCCAACCTCGGCGACGCGCAGGCCCGCCGCCTGAAGATCCGCGTCAACGGGCAGAACGGCAAGTATTTCGCGCACACGCTCAACAATACGGTCGTCGCCCCGCCGCGCATGCTCATCGCGTTCCTGGAGAATCATCTGCAGGCGGACGGCAGCGTGACGATCCCGGAGGTCCTGCGTCCCTATATGGGCGGCAAGGACGTCCTGATCCCGAAGCACTGACAGACGCAAGCTCCCGTTGATCCGTTGACGGGAGCTTTTTGAAAAAGAGGAGAGGGAAACCATGAAACACCATCGCATCCTTCGCGTGACCGCGTTCCTGCTTGCGCTCGCGCTGCTCTTCGGCGCGGCGGCGCAGGCCTTCGCGGGCGAGCAGCATCAGATCACGCAGCGCACGCCCCTGCTCGACGAACGCGGGCAGCTCACGGAGCCGGGCTACTGCGTGACGAATCTGTATGACTACGACCGCAGCGCGATCAAGGCGCGCCCGACCCGGATCAAGGAGTGGGATTTCTATCAGATCAGCAACCGCCACTGGATGCTGCAGGTCACGATTTCCGACATTTCCCTGGGCGGCGCGGGCGTGTTCACGCTCGTGAATCTCAAAACCGGCGAGCGCTATGAAGCGATGAGCCTCTCGCTGCTGACCTTCGGCAGCTTCCATATGGAATCCGACGCCATGACGCCGCACACGCTTTCGCGCCACCGCCCGTTTTTCCATCTGGATATCGACGTGCATCCGGGCGAAACGAAGATCGACTTCAGCGCCAAAAACGGCGGCAAGGACTTCAAGGCCGACCTCTCGCTCGCGATGATGGACGGGCTCGAATCGCTGGTCATGGCCGTGCCCTTCCCGGAGCACGAAGGCTGCTTCTACCTGAATCAGAAGATCAATTCCATGCCGGTCAGCGGCACCGTGACGGTCGGCGATCTGACCGTGACTTTCGACCCGGCGGATACCTTCGCCCTGCTGGACTGGGGCCGCGGCGTCTGGCCGTATGCCGAGGAGTGGTACTGGGGCAACGGCACCACCCGGCTGGAAAACGGCGACCTGTTCGGCTTTGAGATCGGCTGGGGCTTCGGCGATATGAGCGCCGCGAGCGAAAATACGCTGTTCTATAACGGCAAGGCCCATAAGATCGGCGAGATCACGATGCAGAAGGACGCCGAGGACTGGCTTGCGCCCTGGACCTTCACCTCCGACGACGGCCGCTTTGAGATGACGATGACGCCGTATTTTGATAATTTCACCTCCACGCGGGTGCTCGGCCTGGTGGGCAACATCTGCCATCAGGTCTTCGGCAAGTGGAACGGCACGGTCACGCTTGACGACGGCACCGTGCTGGAAATCCGCAATATGGACGCGTTCTGCGAGCTGTCGGACAACCGCTGGTGAGCAGGCTTTAGGGAGAAAGAGGATGAGAAAAGAGATCAAAGGCCTGCGGCTGGATGCGGAACGTGCGCTGTATCATCTGCAGCAGGCGGACGTGACGGACTGCGTGTTTGCCGGCCCGGCGGACGGGGAATCCGCGCTGAAGGAGTCCGCCGATGTGACGGTGCGCGGCTGCTCGTTTTCGCTGCGCTATCCACTCTGGCACACGCGCGATTTCACGCTCGAGCGCTCTGCCATGGACGCAACCGCCCGCGCGGCGCTCTGGTATGCCGAAAACGGCACGATCCGGGATTGCGAACTCGGCGGGATCAAGGCGCTGCGGGAATGCCGCGCCGTGTCGCTGCAGGGCTGCACCGTCAATTCGCCGGAATTCGGCTGGAAATGCAGCGGGATCGACGTGACCGATTCGACGATCGCGGCGGAATACCTGTTTCTTGACAGCCGCGCGCTGACCCTGCGCAGGTCGCGCGTGGACGGCAAATACGCCTTTCAATATGTGGACGGCCTCGAGATCGAGGACTGTGAACTGAACACCAAGGACGCCTTCTGGCACAGCCGGCATGTGACCGTGCGCAACAGCACGATCCGGGGCGAATACCTCGGCTGGTATTCCGAAGGGCTCACGCTCATCGGCTGCCGGATCATCGGCACCCAGCCGCTGTGCTACTGCCGCGATCTGCGGCTGATCGACTGCGAAATGCAGGCGGCGGATCTGGCGTTTGAGTATGCCGACGTGCAGGCCGAGCTGCGCGGCCGGATCGAATCGGTGAAGAATCCCCGCAGCGGGCGCATCGTCGCGGACGCGGTGGGCGAGATCATCCGGTCGGATGCGGTCATGCCCTGCACCGGCGAGGTCGTGCTGCGCGCGCAGCAGGAGGAATTGCGATGAAACCGAATTTACTGCCTGCCCCGCGAAAAATCCGGTATATTAACGGCGCTTCGCGTCTGTGCGACGCCACGCCCGTGACCGTCCGGCAAAGCGACAGCCTGCCGCCGGAGGGCTATGAGCTCGCGCTCGAGAATAACCGCGTGCTGATCACGGCAGGGGACGCCGCCGGGGAATTCTACGCCCGGCAGACCCTCGCGCAGATGATTGCCTCCTGCGGGGGCGAATGCGACAATCTGGTGATCAGGGACGCGCCGGTGCTGCCTTACCGCAGCGTTCTGATCGATTGCTGCCGCCATTTCTACGGCGTGGAGGACTTGAAAAAGCTGATCGACGCGGCCGCAATGTGCAAGCTGAACGTCCTGCACTGGCACCTGACCGACGACCAGGGCTGGCGCATCGAAATCAAGCGTCATCCCTTACTGACCGAGGTCGGCGCCACGCGCCCGGATTCCCGCTTCGGCGGCGTCATCGAAGGGCAGCCCCACAGCGGCTTCTTTACGCAGGCGCAGGTGCGCGAGATCGTCGATTACTGCGCGGCGCGGCACATCGAGGTCGTGCCGGAGATCGACATGCCCGGCCATTTCACGGCGGCGCTGGCCGCCCATCCGGCGCTCGGCTGCACCGGCGAGCCCGTGGCGGTCGAGATGACGGCGGGCATTTTTCCCCATGTGCTCTGCGTCGGCAATCCGGAGGCCGTGCGGTTTGCGAAAGACGTGCTCGACGAGGTCTGCGACCTGTTCCCCGGGCGCTATCTTCACATCGGCGGCGACGAAACGCCGCGCACGGCATGGAAGGCGTGCGACCGCTGCAACGCGCGCATGCAAGCGCAGGGGCTCGCGTCCTACGACGCGCTGCAGGGCGCCTTCATCAAAGAGATCGCCGCGTATCTTAAAAAGAAAGGCAAAACGGCGATCACCTGGAACGAAAGCCTCAAGGGCAATCAGCTCGGCGCGCAGGATGTGATCGTGCAGCGCTGGATGGAGCGCAAGCCGCTTGCCCGCGCCTTTGCAAAGGCGGGCGGCCGGGTGATCGAATCCGATTTTTATCATTATTACTGTGATTATCCCTACGGCATGACGCCGCTGAAAAAGAGCTTTTCCTATGACCCGCAGAAAGCAACGGGGCAGACGGACGCCCTGCTCGGCGTCGAGGGCTGCCTGTGGACGGAATATGTGCGCAGCTTTGACGATCTGTGCGAAAAGCTGTTTCCGCGCCTGCTCGCCGTGGCTGAGCGCGGCTGGAGCGGCTTTCCGACCCGCAGTTATCAATCGTTTCTCGAAGCCGTGGAGGCGCTGCGCCCGCAGCTGGCCGCCGGCGGCATTCCGATGCGGCAGCGGGCGGACTGGGATCTGCCGCCATGGCGCAGACTGCCGGATATTTACCGCTTTTTCAAGGGCAGCCTGACGCCGGATCTTCTGCGTCAGGGGCTGTTTCCGGACAGCGCAGGCAAGAAAAAATAGACAGAAAAGCAAGGCACCCGGACCGTTTTGATCCGGGTGCTGTTTCTGTCTTTGGGCGATGCTCAGATGATGCCGAGCGGGATCAGGACCGCGAGCAGCACGGCGACCGTGCCCCACAGGCCGATCAGGAATTTCTTCTGCGTCTTGCGCGGCTTGTCATAGATCAGGTTCGCCGCGAGGAAGAAGGGGATATAGGTCGTGATGAAGACGGGCAGCGCGCCCCACCATTTGTAAACCCAGATAAAGGCGGGCGTGGAGGCCAGGAAAATCTCAAAGACCGAGAAGAACAGCGCGTTGCCGATCGCGAAGAGAATGCGGTTGTTGACGCCCAGGATCTTCTTGTCCTTGTCCTCCGGCAGCAGCCCCACGCTCATGAAGCCCGCGACCGAGAACATCAGCGACAGCTCCCAGGAAACGCCGACGAGCAGGATGAAGCTCGTGCTTTCGGGCGAAACATGCCACAGGGCATAGCCGGTGAAATGGCAGATCACGGCGTTTGCGATCTCATAGATCCAGTGCACGCCATACAGGGCGAGCGCCGCGGCCATTCCGTTGTAGTTTTTCTTCTTCCACTGCGGGATCCAGATGCCGACGATCACGAGCGCGAGCAGCGCGATGAACGTCCAGTTGAAGTTGGCTGTGCTTCTGACGGCTGCTTTTGCAGCCTCTGCCGCGGCTTTCGCAGCAGCGGAACCGTCTCCGAACAACATGGTCAAACACTCCTTTTTTATTATGATTGGTCGGTCACCAGTTTCAGCAGGTCGTCCAGCTGCGCCGTGGCAAGGCAGACGCAGGTGTCCGACGCGCCGTAATAGATTTTTACCTCGCCCGACGGCTCGAGGATCATGCCGCAGGGGAAGAGCACATTCTGCCGGAAGCCCTCGTCGGTTTCGATCGGCAGATCGGGCGCCATGAGCGGCCGATCATAAACGGCAAGCACCTTCGCGGGGTCCTGCAGGTCCAGCAGCATCAGGCCGGTCGTGTAGCGCTTTTTCCAGGTCGGCTCCCAGCCGTTTTTGCCGCGCGTATCGTCCCGGTCGACGGCGTGAAACAGCGTCAGCCAGCCGGCGGGCGTTCGGATGGGCGATGCCGTCGGGCCGATCTTGTCATTGACCCACGGCACGCGCTCGGTGCCGAGCAGCAGCTGCGTGCGGCCCCAGTAGACCAGATCCGGCGAGCGCGAGATCCAGATGTCGAATTTCTCGTTGTGGCGGCTGTAGATCGGCATGGGGCGCTCGAGGCGGATGAATTCGCCGCCGACCTTTTCCGGAAACAGCACCATGTTCCGGTTGTCCGGCGCGCTGACGCTGAGCACGCGGAACGAACGCAGGTCCTCGGAGAGCTCCGCGATGGTGCCGCACAGGCCGTGTCGGATGTCGGTCGCAAGGCAGAGATAGAGCTTGCCGTCAATCATCGTGATGCGCGGATCATAATAGCGTTTGAGCTCGGGATCCTTGTGCGGGTCGGCGCTGTCGACCAGCGGCGTCGGGTCAAACACCCAGCCGTCCACGCCGTTTTTGCTGCGCGCGATGCCGATGCTCGTGCCGGCGAACTTGACGTTTTCTTTCTCGTAGCGTTCCTCGGTCGTGCCGTAGTCGTTGCGGAAGATCATGACGTATTCGCCGCGGTATTTGATCACGCCGGCATTGAATACGAGAGAACACGGATAGGGCAGGTCGGCCGCCCGGATGATCGGTTCCGGCCGCTTGTGAATGCAGGGATGGGTGGTCAGGGCGGGCAAAACGGCAGGCATGCGCATTCCTCCTTTTTGCAGCGATTGGTTCTGCAAGATCATTATACCAGTGTTTTTTTTATTTTGCAAGAACTTGTGCGGCATTGATTTGTGTGATATAATAAAAATCGGAAAAAAGCGAAAGGGGGCGCGTGCGGATGAAAGCGGAGCAGGCAAGCGGGCAGGTTTCCGCGCTGCTGACGCAGTGGTGCGACGCGCTTGTGCGCCTGCAGGTCGAGCTGCCGGACGCGCGGCTCGACGGCGGCATCCTCTGCCCGGCCTGCGGCATGCTGCACGGGCGCAGCTTCGAGGCGGTCTATCCGCTGCTGCACATGGCGCACCGGACCGGGCGGCAGGCGTATCTGACCGCGGCGAAGCGGCTCTTTGCCTGGGAGCGGAATCTGCGCAGCGGCGACGGCGGCAGCCGCAACGATTTCAAATCGGACTGGAAGGGCGTCACGGCCTTTGCGGCGATCGCGCTTTGCGACGCGCTCGATCTGCACGGCGACCTGCTGCCGCCGGATGAAATAGCCGCCTGGGAAGCCCGCCTTTCGGAAATGGGCGCGTGGCTTGCGGCGCATCTGACGGAGCAGACGCCCGCCTATCTGAATTATTATGCCGCGAACGCCTGCGCGATGGCGCTGCTCGGGCGGCGCGCGTCGAACGACGCGTATCTTGCCCTTGCGAAGCGGCTTGCGGCGCACTGTCTGCGCCATGTGAGCGAGTCCGGCCTGATTTACGGGGAGGGCAGCCCGACCACCGCGGTTTCCCCCAAAGGCTGCCTTGCGATCGACCTTGGCTACAACGCCGAGGAGACGTTGCCCTGCCTGACGCGGTATGCGGCGGTGACCGGCGATACGCAGGCGCAGGCGCGGTGCATCGATCTCTGGCGCGCCCAGCTTTTGTGGATGCTCCCCGACGGCGCGTGGGACAACAGCGTCGGCACGCGCGCGTTCAAATGGACCTATTGGGGCAGCCGGACGGCCGACGGCTGTCAGGCGGCGCTGTTTGCGCTCGGGCAGGCCGATCCGGTGTTTGCGGAGGCGGCGTGGCGCAATTTCGCGCTGCTGCGCGACTGTACGCACGACGGTCTGCTGGCCGGCGGACCGGATTATGCGCGCGCCGGCGAACCGCTCTGCGTGCACCACACGATCTGCCACGCGAAGACGCTTGCCGCCGCGCTCGACGCCGGCATCCCGTCGTTTCCGCGCGTTCCGCTGCCGTCGGAGCAGCCGGCGGCGTGCACGCAATACCCCGAGCTGGACGTGTTCCGCCTTGCCGCGGGCGCGTGGCGCATGGATGTGAGCGGCTACGATTTTCAGTATCGCGGCGCGTCCCATGCCGCCGGCGGCTGCATCTCCCTGCTCTGGCACGCGGATGCCGGGCCGCTGATCGCGGTCGGCATGGTGGAATACGCGCTGCGGGAGCCGCACAATCAGCAGCTTTCCCTGCACCCGGAAACGCATCGCTGCGTCTGCCCCCGTCTGGAAGCGACGGTCGACGGGCGGCGGTTCAGCCAGACATACTGCGCCGCGCGTCTTTCACGTTTACAGGATGCACACGGCACGGGCGTGCACGTGGAAGCGGCTCTTTGCGGCAGGGACGGCGAGGAGCTGCCCGACGGCGCTTGCACGCTGGACTATCTGCTCACGGAGAATGCGCTCACCGTGCGCGCGCGGGTGCAGCCCGCCGTGGCCGACCGGGCGTGCTTCGTGCTGCCGCTGATCGGCAAACACGCGACCGTCCGTATAGAAGAAGGCACATTACAGTGCGCGCCGGCGAACATTTTTAACCTGAGTCCGGGTTTCCTTGCGACGGAATACCGGATCGCGCCGGAGCCCGACGGCCGCCTGTGCTTCACGGTCGGCGTCGAACAGAAAGGATGACTGAAATGATCGATTTTGATAAAACCATATTTGAAAATTCCCGGGAGAAGGTGCTGCTCTGCGCGCACCGCGGCGTCTCCGGCGCGAACATTCCCTGCAATTCCATGGCCGCGTTCAAGGCGGCGCTTCTGAGCGGGGCGGATATGATCGAGCTCGACGTGACCAAAAGCATCGACGGCGGCTTTTTCGTGTTTCATCCCGGCATGGAGCACGCGCATCTGCGCAGGAAGAAGCTGATTTCCGCCATGCGGTCCGAGCGGGTGCAAAAGCTCCGCTTCGTCAATCAGGACGACTGCCCGACCGATTACGGGGTCTGCACGCTCGAGGAGGTGCTCGATTTCCTGCGCGGGAAATGCTACATCAACGTCGATAAATACTGGACGGATATTCCCGGCATCACCGCCTGCATCCGGAAGTGCGGCGTTGAAAAACAGGTCGTGGTCAAGGCCGCGATCAAGGAGAAATACATCGCGCAGCTGCAGGAATACGCGCCGGACCTGATGTTCATGCCGATCGTGCGTGAGAAAGACGAAATCACGGACGCCCTGGTCGAAAAGGGCATCCGCTGCATCGGCGCGGAGGTGCTCTTTGAAACCGAGGACGCGCCGGTCGCCTCCCGCGACTATATCGACGCCATGCACCGGAAGGGACGCATCGTCTTTGCCAACGCCATTGTCTATGATAAAGACGCCGTGCTCGCCGCCGGGCATTCCGACGACAACGCGTTTCTGATTTCCCCGGCGCACGGCTGGGGCTGGCTCGCGGAGCGGGGCTTCGACATCATCCAGACCGATTTCTGCGCGCTTGCCGCGGACTATCTCTCCGGCCGCCCGCGCGGCTGAAAAAACAGCAAAACGCCCTGACTGTGCGGCTGCAGCGGTCAGGGCGTGATTTATATGCTTTTTACTGTTGGTCGTCCTTGCGGCGCAGGATCTTCAGGATCACGAAGCCCGTGCCCGAGGCGGTCAGCGTCGCCACGGCGGCGAGCAGCATGTTTCTGCGCAGCCGGCGTCCGCTGTCCTCCGCCTGCGCCCAGGGCACATAGGCGGATGAGCGGTGTTCCGTAACGTCCGTCGTCGTCTCCGGCGCGGTCGTGCCGGCAGGCGCGGCGGTCGTCGCGGTCGTTGCGGCCTGCGTGGTCGCAGGTTCGGTTGTTGTCGTCGTCTCCTCGGCGGGGGCCGTGGTCGGCGGCGCTTCGCCCGGCTTGTAGGCGGTCATGAACTGAATGACCGTCGGATTGGCGACCGCGTTGCCGAAGCCGTCCACGGTCGACAGGTTCGTGTAATCCCCCGCAACGCCGGCGGAATAATCCTGCTCGGCCAGCCGCCAGGTCTTATGATTGATCAGCAGCGCGGCGCGTGGGGCGCTGCTGCAGGTGGTGTAGCGCAGCTGGCTGCGGTCCGCCGCGGCGGCCGTCACATTCTCCCAGGAGGGCTTTGCGTAGGCAGAGAAGGTGGAATAGGTATCGCCCTTGCACGCGAAAATCCAGATCTTCATGTTGCGGATGGTCTGCGCCTCGCGCTCGGTGAGGAACGTGCGCGGGGAGAACAGCATCAGGCCGGCAAAGAAGTCCGGGTAATTCGTCGCCAGCCGGGCGGCGCCTGTTGCGCCGATGCACCAGCCGGCCACATAGATGCGCTTGCGGTCGACATTGTGCGTGCGCACGAAATCCTCCACCGCGCGATACATCGGCGCGAGCGGGCAGGTGTCAAAATACACCGGCTCCGGCGCTTTCAGAATCTGGATATACATCCCCGGCGCGTCCGAAACCCGCGCCTGAAATTCCTCGCTGGACCAGTAGGCGAAGTCGTTGGCGTCCAGCTCATGGCCGGAGGGCGTGCCCTCACCCGCGCCGCCGAGCATCACGACCAGCGGGCAGGCCTCCTGCGTATCCGGCGCAAAATAGCTGTATTCCAGCCGGATGCCCTCGCCCTCGGGGCCCTTGGAGCGCGCCCATTGCTTCTGCAGCGCGGGCAGGCCGCTGCTGATGGAAACGGCGGCGGCGCCGACGGCCGCGCTCCCCGCGAGGAGCAGGCAGCAAAGCAGGCAGGCGAGCAGGCGGATTGTATTTTTTAGCAGTTGATTTTTCATAAGCACTTCCAGTAAATCATCCGGGATTCTGCGGCTATTATACCACGAAATCCAGAAATGCGCAATAGGGGAACGGGCGAGTTGTATTGACAAATTCCATGGAATCATTTAAAATAATAGACGATAAACTGCGTGCCATGCAGGGAAAAGAGGCTGGAATCATGAATCAAAAAATCATCCGCAGACTGATCGCCGTTCTGCTCGCCTTGTCGCTGCTGTGCGGCTGCGCGAGCGCCGTGCAGGCGATCGTCATCCCGCAGAATGTGAAAAACGTGATCCTGCTCATCGGCGACGGGATGGGCGAGAATTCGCTCGAGTGGACCAAGCAGGCCAAGGGCGTGTCGCTGTTTGTGGATACGCTGCCGTATCAGGGCTATTCCAAAACGGATTCGCTCAGCGGGCTGACGGATTCCGCCGCCGGCGCGACGGCGCTCTCCTGCGGTCTGCGCGCGTTCAACAGCAATCTGTGCGAATGCGCGGCGTCGGTCTATGACCGCGGCGTGACGTTCTTCACCTATCTGAATGTCAGCGAGGTCGCAAAGTCCCTGGGCAAACGCGCGGGCGTCGTGACCTCCGATCTGAATACCGGCGCAACGCCTGCGGGCTTCAGCGCCCACACCTTCCGCCGCAGCGAGGATCAGGAAATCACCGATCAGCAGCTGGCCGGCGATCTGGATCTGATCTGGGCGGGCGCGAGCGGCCTTGTGACCGCGGAGCGCTGCGCGGAAACCGGCTGGCAGTATGCGGACAGCCTGGAAACGCTGCAGACCCTGCCGAACGGCACGCGTTCCTTCGCGGCGCTGTCGGGGAAAATCTACTATACGGACGGTGCGCAGGGCGATGCGCCGCTGAGCACGCTTACATCGCTCGCGATCGAGCAGCTGGATAACGACGCGGGCTTCTTCCTGATGGTCGAGGGCGCGCACATCGATAAAAACAGCCACAGCAACGACGCGGAGGGCATGATGCGCGCGGTGCTGGAATTCGACAAGGCCATCGAGAACGCCGTGGAGTTCGCGAAGCGCGACGGCAACACGATCGTCATCGTGACCGCGGACCATGAAACCGGCGGCATTACGCGCGACGAAGCGACCGGTGAATTCGCCTATACCTGCGGCGATCACACCCGCACGGATGTGCCGCTGCGCCTGTTCGGCTCGGATGCGCTCGTCAAGGACGGCAAGCATGTCAAGAATACCGCCGTCGGCCGCTTCATCGCAAAGCAGCTCGGCTACACCGAGCGCTTTCCGGACGCGCAGTTCAATTTCGGCTTCCTCGGCGAGCTGATCGACGCGCTCGTGCAGCACGCAAAAGAGCAGACCGCCGTCGCGGCGTGAGCGAGGGCATTCCATGTACCGTCTGAAAACGGCGCTTTGCCTGCTGCAGGCGCTGCTGCTTTTGATCTCTTCATTTTCTGTTATGGATTCAAGTTTTAAACGCTGGATCGATCGCGCGGCGATCGGGCTCACGGCGGAAACGGACGTTGCTTTTTCTCCGCTGCCCGCGCAGGCGCTGGCCGTGACTGACGCGGAGCGCGACGCCTGCCGCGCCTGGTTTGACGCGCACGTCGCCGTGGCGCAGGGGGACTTTGCCTACGACCTGACCGTGGGCGGCCGCCGGCTGCAGAAAAACCCTGCGGACTGGACTGTGACGGTCGGCGCGGAAAGCGCCGAGGGCGCGGTGCGCACGGGCGGCAAAACGACCGAAATCACGCTGCGCCATCTGAAAAGCGGACTGGTCGCGACCGTGGAGGCGACGATCTACGAGGCTTACGCCACCTGCGAATGGACGGTCTATATCAAGAATACCGGCGACACGCGCTCGCCCGTCATCCGGGACTTTTACGCGGCGGACTGTGCGCTGCCGCTCGGCCGGTCGGACGTGTATTTCAGCAAGGGCTCCGCGCCGGCGGCCGACGATTTCGAGCTGCTGCGCTCCGCGGTTTGCCCCACGCCGATGGTCTTCAACGCCAACGGCGGGCGCAGCGAATCCTTCCTGCCGTACTGGAATCTTTGCGGCGCGCAGGGCGGGGCGGTGCTCTCCGTCGGCTGGACGGGGCAGTGGTATACCGCGCTGCGGCAGACCGCGTCCGGCGTGCAGGTGCGGGCAAAGCAGGAATCCTTCAAGGCTCCGCTCCTGCCCGGCGAGCAGGTGCGTTCGCCTCTGGTGACGCTCACCTTTTATGATAATGAAAACCCGCTCAAGGGCTTCAATGCCTTCCGCGCCTGGGAGGTCGACTGCGTCTGCCCGCAGAGTCAGGCGCCCGCGATGGGCTTTGTGATCGCCAACGAATTCAACACCAAGACCTGCGACGAGCTGATCGCCGAGGTCAACGCCGTTCCCGACGAGGTGATGGCGCAGGTCGATTATTTCTGGATGGACGCCGGATGGTATACTTATACCGAAGGCTGGTATGACGGCGTTGGCAACTGGACGCCGAATCCCGCCCGGTTCCCGGAGGGGCTGGCCCCGCTGGCGGCCGCCATGCGCGCGCGCGGCGCGGACTTCCTGCTCTGGTATGAGCCGGAGCGCGTGCGGGAGGGGACGATCCTGTGCGAAACCGGCCGGGCGCATACGGGCTGGATCGTGCAGCGGGAGGACAACCTGCTGTGGAATCTGGCGGAGGACGCGGCCTGCGACCATCTGATCGCCTATATTTCCGCTTCTCTGCTGGAAAACGGCGTGACGCGCTACCGGCAGGATTTCAACTTTTCGCCGCTGGCCTACTGGCAGCAGGCGGATAAAGCGCTCTACGACGGGCGCACGGGCATCTGCGAAAACCATTATGTGACCAATCTTTACCGCTATCTGGACGCGCTGCTCGCCGCCGTGCCGGGGCTGATGATCGACAACTGCGCCTCCGGCGGAAAACGGCTGGATATCGAAATGACCCGCCGCGCAGTGCCGCTCTGGCGCAGCGACTACAACTGCGGCAACGCGGACGGCACGGTCAAGCCCGACGTGCTTGAGGCGACGCAGTCCATGACCTACGGGCTGTCGTTCTGGCTGCCCTACAGCGGCACGAACCGGTATTTCCACTCCGTCTACGCCTCGCGCAGCGCGATTCTGACCCATTCGTCGGTCTATCAGCCGGATCCGGCGGAATTTGCGAAATACAAGGAGATCCAGTTGATGATGGCGCAGCGGTATTTCCCGCTCACGAGCGGCGGCCCGCGGCAGGACAACGTGCTGGCCATGCAGTTCGGCGATGAAACGCGCGGCGCGGCGCTGATCTACCGCCGGCCGGATGCGCCGGAGGAAACGTATCAGCTGCGGTGCGGCGGCCTTGAGCCAAACGCCGTGTACCGGCTGTCGGATCTCGACGACCCCGCGTTTTCGGCCGAGCTGACCGGCAGCGCGCTGATGGAAACCGGCGTGCAGCTCCGGCTGCAGGCAGCGCCGAGCGCGGCAATCATCCGTTATGAAGCAGTTTCGGCGGAACGCCGATGAATAATCATTTGAACAGGAGGCATACCGATGGAAAACAAAGTTGCGATTCTCGGGATCATCGTTGAAAACACCGCGTCCGTGGAGGCGCTCAACGCGCTGCTGCATGAGAGCGGAGAATTCATCATCGGCCGCATGGGTCTGCCCTATGCGGAGCGCAGAATCAACATCATCAGCATCGCCATGGATGCGCCGCAGGCCGTCATCGCCGCGCTTGCGGAGAAGATCTCCGCGCTCGACGGCGTGCGCGTGCAGGCCGTGACCACCGAATAAGCGCGCGACGTTTTGGGCGTCTACCGTTATCAGATGCACTGCCACACCGCGCCCTGCAGCCGCTGCGGACACATGTCCCCGGCGGAGCTGACGCAGGGGCTGCTTGCGGCCGGGTATCAGGGCTGTGTGATCACCAATCATTTCTACTACGGCAACACCGGCGTTGAGCGGTCGCAGCCGTGGGAAGCCTTCGTGCGCCCTTACGCAGAAGACTTTGCGCAGATTTGCGCCTGCGCCGCGCCATATGACCTCGATATCCTCTTCGGCGTCGAGGAGGGCGTCGGCGGGGGCAGGGAGATCCTCTGCTACGGCTTTTCGCCTGAAGTGATCGCCGCGCACCCGGAGCTGCGCCTTTGCAGCGCCGCGCAGTGGCATGCCCTCGCGCGGGAAACCGGCGGGCTGATCCTGCAGGCGCATCCCTTCCGCTCAAGGGATTACATCGAGCTGCGGGGCGTGCTGCCGCCGGCGGAAATCGACGGCGTCGAGGTGTTCAATTTCGGCAATTTCGACCGGGACAACGATGAAGCGGCCGCCTGCGTAGCCACGCATCCGGCGTGGATTCTGATCTCCGGCGCGGATGCGCACACGGCAGATACCGTCGGTCTGGGCGGCATCGAGACCGACCGGCGCATCCAAACAAATGAGGACCTCGTCGAGGTCCTCAGAAGCGGTCAATTCCGGGTGCTGTATACTTAAATGCGCAAGGTTCATTCATCGAGCTGTGCATCTGTTTCACGGCAGTCTGAATCATACGGATCGATTTCGATCACGGCGGGCGGCAGACCTTCTGCGGCGGCCGTGATCGTTATTTTTTTCGCGTGTGCGGCCGGTCGGAAAAAGGCGATCAGCCGGCCTTTATGCGTGCGGCGATGGTCGGCGAAATACGGCGTGAGATCGCTGCGGTCGCCGCTTTCGATGCCGAGCAGCGTGCCGCCCTGCGCGGTGAAGGTCAGGTCGGCGTCGACGTCGGTCGGCTCATTTTCGTGACTGAACAGCGCCGCCTCGACCTGCACGATCGTCGGATCGTCCGCGCGCCATTCCCGCAAGCGGATCGCAGCCGGTCCGTCCGTCGTCTGCAGGGAAGCGCAGACAGTTTCCGCGCTGCGTCTGCAGGTCGCGCAGACCGTGCCCGGGGAAAACGGCAGTTCCCATCTGACGCAGCAGCCGTCGGCGTCCGTGCGCGTTTTGACTCCGCAGGACTGCCCGTTGACGGCAAGCTCCACGGTGTCCGCATTCGTGTAAACGAGCACCTCGACGGGCGTTCCCGGCGCATAGCGCCAGCTGAAGCGCTCCTGCCACTGCGTGCCGGCGGGCGCGCTCGCAAGCTGCGCCGTGAGCGCCTCGCACCACATCGCCTTGCGCTGATAGTAGCGCGGTTTTTCGAAGCCCGCGAGATCCAGAATGCCCGCGCCGCTCGCCCGGGTGGGCCAGCCGGTGCATTCGCCGAGATAGTCGATGCCGGTCCACAGGAACTGCGCGCTGATATCCGCGCGGTCGCGCACGGCATACCACTGCTCGGGCGCGTGCCCGTTTTCCGTGCCGAGGATCACCCGGTCGGGATGCGCCGCGCGGTGCGGTTCATAGAGATTCTCTCTGTAATTGTAGCCCGCGATATCGAGCGCGTCGGTCAGCCCGATGCGCTCGCTCATTTCCGGGAAGGAGAGCGCCGCCGTGACCGGACGGGTCGGATCGCAGCGCTTCACGATCGCCGCGAGCTCCCGGCCCATGACGGCCAGGCGCCGCGCGTCCGGCTTGTTGCGGTCGTAGCGCCGCTCCTGCTCCGGTTTGTTTGCGTCGTTGTTGCCGGTCACAAGGTCATAGTCGGTGTGGACATAAGGATCGTTCGGATAATCGATCTCATTCCCGATGCTCCAGGCAAACACGCAGGCGCGGTTGCGGTCGCGCAGCACCAGGTCGGCAAGATCCCGTTCATGCCACTCCGGGAAATCCTCATAATAGCCGTAATGCTTCGGCGGGTAGACGTTGTGCCCCTGCCACCACTTGTTTTTGCAGCCCTCCCATTCGTCGAAGGCCTCGTCCAGCACCAGAAAGCCGAGCCGGTCGCACAGGTCGAGCAGACCGGGATCCGGCGGGTTGTGGCTTGTGCGGATCGCGTTGCAGCCGGCGGCCTTCAGCTTGCGCAGTCGCCGCTCCCACACGCCGTCATAGAAGGCCGCGCCGAGCGCGCCCGCGTCGTGATGCAGGCAGACGCCCTTGAGCTTCATGGGCGTTTCGTTGAGGAAGAAGCCCCGATCCGCGTCAAAGCGCATCGTGCGAATACCGATCTGCAGCGCGAGCCGGTCGGTGCAGACGCCGCTGTCGTCGAACGCCGTGCAGACCAGGCGGTACAGCTGCGGCGAATCGGTCGACCAGCGCTTCGGCCGGCGCAGCTCCGTTGTCACCGTGCCCGCTGCGCCCTGCGCCGCCGCCGCCGCGATTTCGGTTTCCCCGTCCAGCAGGCAAAACCGCACGCGGCCCGCCTGATTGAGCGCATAATCGATTGCCAGCACCGCGCTGTCTGCGTCGGCCTGCACCGTGCGGCAGAAGACGCTCTGTTCCCGCCGCGGGAAGCAGGGGTCGTTCGCCGGCGTCAGGTGCACCCGGCGGTAGATGCCGCTGCCGGTGTACCAGCGGGAATCCGCTTCATGCAGATGCGAAACCTTCACGGCGATCACGTTGTCGCCGTCCTTGAGATACTCCGCAATGTCATAGGAAAAGCCGGAGTAGCCGTAGGGCCGCCGCCCGAGATAGTTGGAATTGATCCAGACCTGCGCGTTGTTGTAAACGCCGTCAAAGGTCAGCGTCACATGGCGGCTGCCGCGCAGGGCTTCGCCGCTGAAATGCCGGCGATACCAGCCGACGCCCGCGGGCAGATAGCCCGTGCCGCTGGAATAATCCTGCGAAAACTCCGCCTCCACGGCCCAGTCGTGCGGCAGCGTGAGCGTGCGCCACGCGCTGTCGTCATAGCCCTGATACCAGGCCTCCTCCGCGTCGCCGAGGTAAAATTTCCAGTCCTCGCACAGTTTCATAAACGATCCTCCTTCTCTTTCCTTGGTTTCAGTATGCCATACCCGCGGCGGAAAATCAATCCCGACTTTGCTTCTCTGCCGCCGCCTGCGCCGCTTTTTTTAAAGAAACTGACAGGATTGACAATAAAACAGCTAAAAAATGCGCGGATTTGGAATAAATGAAGGTTTACAAACGCCGAAAAAAGTGATAGTATTATTCTGATATCATACGGCATTCCGTCGTATCAGTAAATAGGAGGAATTAACATGGCAAGAAAAATGAAGACCATGGACGGCAACAACGCTGCGGCATATGTGTCCTATGCGTTCACCGAAGTGGCGGGCATTTACCCGATCACTCCGTCCAGCCCCATGGCCGATTACGTTGACCAATGGTCGGCGCAGGGTCAGAAGAATATCTTCGGCACCACCGTCCGCGTGGCGGAAATGCAGTCCGAGGCCGGCGCGGCCGGCACCGTGCACGGCTCGCTTGCAGCCGGCGCGCTGACGACGACCTACACCGCGTCGCAGGGCCTGCTGCTGATGATCCCCAATATGTATAAGATCGCGGGCGAGCTGCTGCCCAGCGTGTTCCATGTTTCCGCGCGCTGCGTCGCTTCTCACGCGCTGAATATTTTCGGCGATCATTCCGACGTCTATGCCTGCCGTCAGACCGGTTTCGCCATGCTGGCGGAAACGAACCCGCAGGAGGTCATGGACCTCGGCGCCGTGGCGCATCTGGCCGCCATCAAGGGCCGTGTGCCGTTCATCAACTTCTTTGACGGCTTCCGCACCTCCCACGAGATCCAGAAGATCCAGATCTGGGATTATGAGGATCTCAAGGAAATGTGCGATATGGACGCCGTGGACGCCTTCCGCAAGCGCGCGCTCAACCCCGAGCGCCCCGTGATGCGCGGCTCCCACGAGAACGGCGATATCTTCTTCCAGCACAGAGAGGCCTGCAACGCTTACTATGACGCGCTGCCCGCCATCGTGGAAGAGTATATGGATAAAGTCAACGCCAAGCTCGGCACGAACTACAAGCTCTTCAACTATTACGGCGCGCCGGATGCGGAGCGCGTGATCGTCGCCATGGGTTCCATCTGCGACGTGGCGGAGGAAGTCATCGATTACCTCACCGCCAAGGGCGAGAAGGTCGGCCTTGTGAAGGTCCGCCTCTACAGACCCTTCTCCGCAGAGAAGCTGGCCGAAGCGATCCCCGCCACTGCCAAGACCGTTGCCGTGCTTGACAGAACCAAGGAGCCCGGCTCCCTGGGCGAGCCCCTTTATATGGACGTTGTCACCGCGCTTGCCGCGACCGGCCGCACCGGCATCAAGGTCATCGGCGGCCGCTACGGCCTCGGCTCCAAGGACACCCCGCCTGCCAGCGTCTTCGCTGTGTATGACGAGCTTGCCAAGGACGCGCCGAAACCGCAGTTCACCATCGGCATCAACGACGACGTGACCTATCTCTCCCTCGAGGAGAAGCCCGCGCCCAACACCGCCGCGGAAGGCACGATCGAATGCAAGTTCTGGGGTCTGGGCGGCGACGGCACCGTCGGCGCGAACAAGGATTCCATCAAGATCATCGGCGATCACACCGACAAATACGTGCAGGCGTACTTCCAGTACGACTCCAAGAAGACCGGCGGCATCACGATCTCCCACCTGCGCTTCGGCGACAGCCCGATCAAGAGCCCCTATTATATCAACAAGGCCGATTTCGTCGCCTGCCACAACCCCTCCTATGTGGAGAAGGGCTTCCGCATGGTCAACGACGTCAAGCCCGGCGGCGTGTTCCTGATCAACTGCCAGTGGGATGAGAAAGAGCTCGGCGAAAAGCTGAACGCCGAAGCGAAGCGCTATATCGCGCGCAACAACATCCAGCTCTACACGGTCAACGCGATCGACCTGGCCGCGAAGATCGGTCTGGGCAAGCGCACCAACACCGTGCTGCAGTCCGCGTTCTTCGCGCTGGCCAATGTGCTGCCCGCAGAGGAAGCCATCGGCTACATGAAGGAAAAAGCCCAGAAGTTCATGAAGAAGGGCATTGAAATCGTCAAGATGAACGAGGACGCCATCGACGCAGGCGCCACCGCGTATGTCAAGATCAACGTGCCCGCTGAGTGGGCCGACGCAGAGGACGCCGCGAAGGCGGACGACGCTGCCGATACCAAGCTCGAGAAGATGGTGCGCAGCATCATGGAGCCCGTGGGCAAGATGGACGGCGACCGCCTGCCGGTCTCCGCGTTCGTGGATCATGCGGACGGCACCTTCGAGCAGGGCGCATCCGCGTTCGAGAAGCGCGGCGTGGCCGTTATGGTGCCCGAGTGGGATGCCGAGAAGTGCGTCTCCTGCAACCAGTGCGCATTCGTTTGCCCGCACGCGACGATCCGTCCCTTCGCGCTTGACGAAGCGGAGGCGGCAAACGCTCCCGCCGTGCTCAAGTCCAAGGAGATGCGCGGCAAGCCCTACAAGTTCACGATGGCCGTTTCGCCCTTCGACTGCATGGGCTGCGGCGTGTGCGTGGGCGTGTGCAAGCCCGGCGCGATCAAGATGGTCCCGCGTGAGAGCCAGGATGCCCAGCAGGCCGCGTTCGATTACTGCGTGGCCAACGTGAGCGAGAAGAAGGATCTCACCGAGAAGATTACCACGATCTCCAGCCAGTACAAGCAGCCGCTGCTTGAGTTCTCCGGCTCCTGCGCAGGCTGCGCCGAGACCTCCTATGCGCGCCTGATCACCCAGCTGTTCGGCGACAGAATGTATATCTCCAACGCGACCGGCTGCTCCTCCATCTGGGGCGGTCCCGCCGCCACCTCTCCCTACACGGTCAACAAAGAGGGCCGCGGTCCCGCATGGGCCAACTCCCTGTTTGAGGATAATGCGGAGCACGGCTACGGCATGTATCTCGGCCAGAACGCGATCCGCAACAGCCTGATCGCCCGCGTCGAGAAGATCGCGGCGAAAGAGGATGCGCCCGCCGAGCTGAAGGCGGCCGCGCAGGCCTATCTCGACACCAAGGATGACGGCGCCGCCAATGCGGACGCCACCAAGGCGTTTGTTGCTGCCCTCGAGGCGCAGGATTGCTGCTGCGAGAACCGCAAGGCCATCCTTGACAATAAAGAATACCTCGCCAAGAAGTCCATCTGGATCTTCGGCGGCGACGGCTGGGCCTATGATATCGGCTTCGGCGGCGTGGACCATGTGCTCGCGGCCGGCGAAGACGTCAACATCATGGTCTTCGATACCGAGGTGTATTCCAACACCGGCGGCCAGGCCTCCAAGGCGTCCAACATCGGCCAGGTGGCGCAGTTCGCCGCTGCCGGCAAGGCCATCGCAAAGAAGAGCCTTGCGGAGATCGCCATGAGCTACGGCTACGTCTATGTCGCGCAGATCGCCATGGGCGCGAACATGAATCAGACCCTCACCGCGCTGCGCGAGGCGGAGGCCTATCACGGCCCGTCCATCGTCATCGCCTATGCGCCCTGCGAGATGCACTCCATCAAGGGCGGCATGGTCAACTGCCAGGCCGAGATGAAGAAGGCTGTGGACTGCGGCTACTGGAATATGTTCCGCTACAACCCGGCGCTCAAGGCCGAGGGCAAGAACCCGTTCACGATCGACAGCAAGCCCGCCACGACCAGCTACAGAGATTTCATCATGGGCGAGGCGCGTTACTCCTCCCTGACCCGGTCCTTCCCCGAGAGAGCGGAGACCCTGTTCTCCCTTGCGGAAAAGACCGCCATGGAGCGCTACGATCACCTGCTGCGCCTGAAGGATCTCTACGCCCCCAAGGCAGACTGATCCTCCGGCAACTTCAATCAACTGCACTGCGCCCTGCGGGTTCGTCCCGCGGGGCGCATTTTCTCTTTTTTTCAAAAACATATCG
This sequence comes from Clostridia bacterium, assembly GCA_017428525.1. Taxonomy (GTDB): domain Bacteria; phylum Bacillota; class Clostridia; order Oscillospirales; family Acutalibacteraceae; genus CAG-177. The sequence continues at coordinate 74,258 of JAFRQQ010000034.1, forward strand.
ACATTTCCGCGGATTCGTGCTATGATGAAGAACAGAAACTGACGAAAAGCGAGGGCTCCGCAATGACGAACGAACTGCATGATTATGACGTATTCCCGAAGGTGTTCCGGGTCGGCAAGCCCGTGACCGTCACGGTCAAACCCCTGGGCGACCACGCGGCGTTCAAAAAGCCGGAGCAGACGGTGCTCTATATTCTCGGGCTCGAGGACGGCAAGGCGCGCGATTATCCCGCGCGCGGGAACGACAAGACCTGCCCGTTCGTCATGCAGCCGGACGGCAGCCTGACCTTCACCTACACCTTCCCGAAGGAGCAGATGTATTTCCTGCGCTTCAATGATTTTGAGCTGCACCGCCGGATCGTGCAGCTGCCGGTCTACGCGGTCGACGACGATCTGTGCGACCGCTGGCCGCTCATCGGCGACCTGCATATGCACACCTGCCGCTCGGACGGCCATCAGTGCCCCGCCGTCGTGTGCGCCGATTACCGCCGGCACGGCTACGATTTCTTCGCCATCACCGATCACAACCGCTATTATCCCTCGCTCGAGGCGATCGAGCAGTTCAGGGACGTGCCGATCGAATTCACGATCGTGCCCGGCGAAGAGGTCCACATGCCCAGAGTGGGCGACGGGGTCAACGACGTGCACATCGTCAATTTCGGCGGCAAGTATTCCGTCAACGCGCTCGTGGAGGGCGTGCAGACCGAGGAGGTCGGCAAGGACGAGAAATTCCGCGCCTATCAGGGCGCGCCTTGCCCGCCCGTGCGCACGCAGGAGGAATTTTATCAGGAGATCTGCGCCTTCGCGGAAACGCTGGAGATCCCCGCAGGCATCGAAAAATACGCCTATGCCTGCTGCGTGTGGGAGTTTGAGCAGATCCGCGCCGCCGGGGGTCTGGGCATCTTTGCGCATCCCTACTGGATTTCCGACGTCTATCAGGTGCCGGAGAGCTTCACCGACTACATGCTGCAATCCCATCCGTTTGACGCCTTTGAGGTGCTCGGCGGCGAAAGCTATTATGAGCAGAACGGCTTCCAGACGCAGAAATATTATCAGATGCGCGCGCGCGGCTACGATTTCCCGATCGTCGGCAGCACGGACAGCCACAGCTGCTTCAACAATGAGAACGCCTACGTCGCCTCCACGATGGTCTTCGCGAAGAAGAACGAGCGGGAAGCGCTCATTTCCGCGGTGAAGGAGCAATACACCGTGGCCATCGACGGCGTGAGCGCGGAATTCCGGCTCGTGGGCGATCTGCGTCTGTCGAAATACGCCTGCTTCCTGCTCAAGGAATTCTTCCCGCTGCACGATGAACTCTGCTACGAAGAGGGCCGCGCGATGAAGGACTATGCCTGCGGCGTCGAAGGCGGCAGGGAAACGCTGGAATTCCTCAGCGGCAGGATGCAGAAGCAGCGTGAAAAATACTTTTCGTTCTGATCAGTGATTCGCAGGAGAGGGGAGACCGCCATGTTTCAGCTCAGACCCTACCGGGCGCCGGATTTTCAAAGCGAACCGCTCGTGTCCGCGCCGGAAGCGCAGCTTATGCCCGCGCCGGCCGACGGCGTCGCACCCGAGGGCTATCATGCCCTGAGCATCTATCCGGAATATTTCCGTATCGGCGGGCAGTGGCTGCTCGCAGAGGAGAGCCGGATGGATTGCGCCGCCGTGCTCGAAAACGGGAAAATCGCCGCGCGGGAATTCCGCCATCTGCGCAAGGGGGATGCGGTCGTGATCGGCCGCACCGAATGCGGCGAGGAGGGCATCTATGTCCACGCGCACGGCTTCGAACAGGAGGCTGCCGCGCGGGATCTCTTCGCCTTTCGCACCGGCCGCTCGCGCGAGACCGCGTTTTCGCGGGATTATGACGAGCTTTACGACCTGCTGCGCTACGAACACGAGCACGGCAAGATCGTCTGGGTCATGGGACCGGCCTTCAGCTTTGACCACGACGCGCGCGACGCGATGAGCCGCCTGATCCGAAACGGCTATGTGCACGCCGTGCTGGCCGGCAACGCCCTGGCCACGCACGACCTGGAGGGCGCCTATCTGCACACCGCGCTCGGGCAGGATATCTACACCCAGCAGCCCTATCCGAACGGGCATTACAATCATCTCGATACGATCAACCGCGTGCGCTATTACGGCAGCATTCCCGAATTCATCCGGCAGGAGGGCATCTCCGACGGCATCATCTACAGCTGCGAGCAGTGCGGCGTGCCCTATGTGCTCGGCGGCTCCATCCGCGACGACGGCCCGCTGCCGCCGGTCTACGGCAACGCGTACGAAGCGCAGGATGCGATGCGCAACCAGATCCGCAGCGCCACGACCGTGATCTGCATGGCGACCACGCTCCACACGATCGCCACCGGCAATATGACGCCGTCCTACCGCGTGCTGCCGGACGGCACGGTGCGTCAGGTCTATTTCTACTGCGTGGATATTTCCGAATTCGTCGTCAACAAGCTCGCTGACCGCGGCTCTTTGAGCGCCCGCGGCATTGTGACGAACGTGCAGGATTTCATTGTGAATCTTGCCAAAGGATTAAACGTCTGATCAAAAAAATAAGAGCTGCTCCGCGACGTCCGGACGGACGCTGCGGGGCAGCTTGTTCTAAAGGCTTTAGCCGGTTGAGGACGAAGTCCGAAACAGACAACCACCCGCTATGCGGGTGCGCGACAGAAGTTATACAAAAATACTCTCCGATCTGGTACAATGAGGGTGTTCAGGCCTTATTGCAAAAGAAAGGAGAGTATTTATGGCAAATCAATATAACAGTTTAGCACATACGAAGTGGTTATGTAAATACCACATCGTCATCGTACCAAAGTATAGACGGAAAGTCATATACAAAGAGTACAGAAAAGACTTGCAAGAAATAATACGAACATTATGCAAGTACAAAGGCGTAGAGATACTGGAAGGGCATATGATGCCGGATCACGTACATCTGCTTTTAAGTATACCACCAAAAACGAGCGTGTCAAGTTTTATGGGATATCTGAAGGGAAAAAGCGCGCTTATGATGTTTGACAAGCACGCGAACCTAAAGTATAAGTTTGGGAATCGGCACTTTTGGGCAGAAGGATATTATGTATCGACCGTAGGGTTGAATGAATCAACGATAAGAAAATATATCCAGGATCAAGAGAAAGCCGATATCGCACTGGATAAATTGAGCGTAAGGGAATACGCAGACCCGTTTACCAGATAAACCCCTTCAGGGGTTTGCCAAAGCGGCAAATGCAATAAGGCTTGAACGAAGTGAAAGCCCGCGCCTTGAGACGCGGGCAAGTAACAGGGGCTTTTAGCCCCAGAGCAAACCACCCGTTTGACGGGTGGTTATGATTGTGATTCCGAATGGTCAACTCTTATGCAGCCGGACGCATTTTGCGGCGATCAGATAACTGACGAAAAACAGCGCCGCGCCGCAGAGCGCCAGATCCATTGGTATGGTCGTCGCCGCTTTGAGCGCCGGCAGGAGGCCGCCGAGCAGCCGACGGTTGGACAGCGTTTCTTCGCCGATTGTGATCAGATCGCAGAGCACGCACAGGCCGACAACGGCCGGCAGCGCGCGCAGAGCGAAGTCCTCCGGCCGCGCCTTGACCGGCACATGCAGGCAGCGCACGAGGATGTTTTTGCGCGCGATCATCAGCGCGCCGATCAGCGCCGCAAGCGCGAGTACACCGTAGACAAGGAACCATGGGTCAAAGAACGACCAGTGCAGCAGATCGAGCACGAGCAGCCCGCACTTGTAAGCGGGCAGCAGCGCGACGGCGAACAGCACAAAGAGGGCGTTAAACAGCCAGCGGCCGTGCCGGCTTGCAATCGGCGAGCGGAGCTTGAATTTGCCCTCACCCGCGAGCAACTTCTCCGGCAGGCAGACGAGCACCAGCGCGCCGAACAGCCCCATCAGGAACAGTGCGAAGAAGCTCGCCGTTTCGTCGCTGGTCAGCAGATAGGCGATCACGTCGTTGCCGGCGTAGGAACGGCGGTGGACCAGCGCTGCGCCCAGCGCGGCAAGTCCGCCCGTGCAGCTCAGGCCGAGCGGCACAAGCGAGGCGACAGGATCCTTTTTCCAGATCCCGGCAGCCGTGAAAACGATCACGGCGGCGGCTGCGTTTGCGGCGGCGCGGCAGAGCGTGTCGTTTACGCGCATGGCAATGGACGGCAGGTGCGGCGCGGCGAACAGCCGCAGCGGGATCGCCAGCGCAAAGAAGCCGGCAGTGAGCACAAGGATCTCCCAGAGCTTCCAGCCGCGTTTGGAAAGGCGGGTGCCAATCCAGAGCGCAAACAGCGGCAAAAGGGAAAAACCGATCAGGACGGCGCCCCACCGGGGCAGGATCAGCGGCAGCAGGCCGTTTGCGTAAAACGGCGCACCGGTGGCGGCGGCCAGCGCGACGGCGACCGGCAGGCTTTCATAAGCTACGGCTTTGCGGTTGCCGAAAAAAGCAATGAAAAACAGCGCGGCGAACAGCCCGAGCACGACCGTGCCGTTGCCGATCTCGCCAAAGAACCGCCACGCATAGCCGGCAAGTCCGGCGGCGGCGAAGACCATTGCGATGCGCGCGCCCGCGTTGAGGTTGCGCGTTCCTTTCAGCGCCATGAAAACGCCTCCTTCGCATTGTGTTTCAACCTTATTCTACAATGTTTCGGCGAAAAATGCAACCGAATCCGCGCAAAACGCAATTTTTCATTTGCTTTTTATCGAATCTATGGTACAATGACGGTAGAATCTGAACGGAGGTGCTGCAAATGAAGGAGTTTACCATTCCCGCAAGCGACGGCCTGCTGCTGTCCGCCGCGGTGTTTGAGCATGACGATCCCAAGGCGATCATTCAGGTGGTCCACGGCGCGAAGGAGCACAAGGAGCGCTATTACGATTTTATTCAGTTTCTCAATAACAACGGCTACGCCGTGATCGTTTCCGACAACCGCGGCCACGGCCACTCGGTCAACGAAACCTATTATCTCGGCCATTGCGACGGCGTTGCGCAGATGCTCGACGATCAGTACCGTGTGACGCAGACGATCAAGGCCGCCTATCCCGGCAAGGATCTGTATCTGTTCGGCCATTCCTTCGGCTCGGCGCTCGCGCGCGATTATCTGCAGACGCACGACGACGAAATCAAAAAGCTGCTGCTGACCGGCACGGTGTTTCCGATCCCCGTCAGCCGCCTGGGCGAGCGGCTCTGCGATCTCTCCCTGATGATCGGCAGCCCGCGCAGCACGAAGGGCCTGCCGGCGCTGATCGCGAATGTGCCGGTGGATTCCTGGGTCTGCGGCAATCCGGCCACGATGGCGGTCTATCGCAAGGATCCGCTGATCCAGCGATGCAAATATACCACCGAGGCGGCGGAAACGATCATCGCCTCCGTTTCGATGCTGCGGGATTATCAGTATTTCCGCTGCAAGAATCCGACGCTGCGCATCCTGAGCGCCAACGGCGCGGGCGATCCCTTCATGGGCGGCCCGGTCGGCCTGAAAATGACCGTGGCGGCGCTGCGCAAGGTCGGCTATACGCTGATCGACACCATCGTCTATCCCGGCATGAAGCACGAGGTCATCAACGAGGTCGGCAATCAGACGGTCTATGCGGATTTCCTGCGCTTCTTTGACGCGGAGTGAGCCATGAAGGAACAAAAGGATTACGGCCGGTTCGTCAAAGCGCTGCAGATCCTGACCGGCATTCTGCTCCTGATCCTCGCGGCCGTCGGCGTCTGGCTGATTCAGAAATATAATATTAAGGTTTCAAATATAAAAAATCTCAGCGAAATGATCACCGGCGGCGTGCTGACGGTCTCGCTGATCCTGATCGGCGTTTCCGTGGTGAAATCCTTTGTGCTGATCTTCCCGCCGGCGGTGATTTTCTCCGTGTGCGGCTACATGCTCCCCAATTATCCGCTCGCGCTTGCCGTCAACCTGATTTCGGTTGTGCTCAGCCTGTCCATCCCGTACTTTCTCGGCAGATTCGCGGGCGCGGGGATGATCGACACGCTCAAGGGCAAATTCAAGGCGGTGCGCAAAATCGACGATTTCGTCGGCATGAACGAGACGGCCATGACCGCCATCGTGAAGTTTTCCGGCGTGATGCCCGGCGACCTTTCCAGCCTGCTGTTCGGCGCGATGAATGTTTCCTACCGGAATTACATGATCGGCGCAACGCTCGGCAATATCCCGCTGGTCATCGTCTATACGCTCTTCGGCACGCTCCTGAAATCTGTCGGCGAGCAGCCGTGGGTCGTCGCCATCCCGGTCGTGATCATTGTGCTGTTTCTGCTGATTTCCGGCGTGCTGGTCAAGAAGACCGTCGATCGCAGCAAACCCGCCCCCGCCCCGGCGCAGACGGACGCGCCGACTGAAACGGAATAAACAAAACGCTCGGCGCGCTGCCATTCGCAGCGCGCCGGGGTTTTTACAGCGCGACCGCAGGGAACGCTGCCCCCAACTGCCCGGCCGAAAGAAAACTTCGCGATCACAACCCTGTGTTCAATTCACTTCACAACCTCGTCGGCGCGGCGAAAAGCATGCCGAAAACCCTTGAAACGCTTGACATTTCTCCGCGTCCTGGATTCCCGGATACGGAGATCCCGGATACGGAGATCCCGGATACGGAAAACCCGGACACGGGAACCCCGGATACGGAAAATCCGGACACGGAAAACCCGGATCCGGGAACCCCGCCACAAACAAATACAATATAAAATAATTACGATCTTAAACAATTACGATTCAAACAATCTTCCTCCTTCTTTCTTCCCCCGCGCTGCGGCGACGGGAAGACGGAGGGAGGAGAGAAAAAAGAAAAGCTGTATTTCCACATCCGCAAGCCAGAGGCTCAAAGGCCGGTGGAAATACAGCTTTCAATTCCTTTTACAACATTGCCTGTAAAAAGTCAATCGAAAAAAGCGAACCTGTGCTGCGTTAGGTGCCTCGCAAATAATAAGTAAGGGCCTTGACGCAGACAGATTCACCGAAAGCTACATTATCATATTGTGCAGCGAAAGTCAAGAAGAAATTCCTGCCCCGCCGCAAAAACCAGCGCGCAGAGCGATTGCTCTGCGCGCGTTTGCCGCCGGCTTATTTGTCAAACGCCGGGTTGCAGGCGTAGAAATTCTTTTCGTTCATGCGGTCCGTTGCCAGCCGCAGGGCTTCGCCGAAGCGCTGGAAGTGGACGATTTCGCGCTCGCGCAGGAATTTGATCGGGTCGCGCACGTCCGGGTCGTCGACCAGGCGCAGGATATTGTCATAGGTCGTGCGGGCCTTCTGCTCCGCGGCCAGATCCTCCGTCAGGTCGGTGATGACGTCGCCCTTGCTCTGCGTGTAGGCGGCGGTGAAGGGCACGCCGGCCGCCGAGGCGGCATAGACGCCGGCGGTGTGATCGACAAAATATGCCTCGAAGCCTCCGGCGCGCAGCTGCTCCTCGCTCAGATTGCGCGTGAGCTGCCGCACGATCGTGCCCACCATCTCCAGATGCGCCAGCTCCTCCGTGCCGATATCCGTCAGAATGGCTTTCAGCTCGTTCCACGGCATGGCGAAGCGCTGGCTCAGATAGCGCAGCGAAGCGCCCAATTCCCCGTCTGGACCGCCATACTGACTTAAAATGATCTGGGCGTATTTCGGATTCGTGTTGCGGATTCTGACCGGGTACTGCAGCTTTTTCTCATAGATAAACATCAGCGCTCACACTCCTGTTCATCCCACGGCCAGGGCGTTTTGATCCATTCGTTTGCGGTGCAGGCGGCGGTCGTCAGGGGCGCAAAATGCTCCTCATACTCCGCGCGCAGCCGTTTCGCGCGCATGCTCGCCTGCCGGAAGGCCTCTGCGGCCTGCGTATCCCACGGGTGGGTGTCAAGATACAGGTGCAGATCCCAGGCCGCAAATTGCGCGGCGCTCAGACAGCGCAGCGCGGTTTCGCGTTTGTTCATTTGCAGCACTTCCCCGTGAACGGCTTGTGGAGCACGGGGAACACCGTGCCGGCCTCGAGCGCCTTGGGATCCTCATAGAGCGTGCTGTCCGTCTGCATGGGCACATACGCCATGCCCGCCGTGAAATTCGCGGGCAGCGGCGTGAGCGCGCCGGGCAGCGGTTCGCTGCGCGGCAGGGACTGCCGGCGGCGACAGGTCTGGTATTCATTCATCAACCGTTTCATCCTTTCCGGGTTGCATCTCGAAGCCGCGCCCGGGCGGGACGGCTCCGTCGTTATCAGTGTATGCAGCGCGGGACAAAACGGTTTTGTAATGTTGCACAATTTTTGCGGCGCAATTTTGACTTGCCAAGCGTTTGGAAATATGGTAGAATAAATGATAAATAAGAATTGAAAAGAGGTTATTGAAATGGGAAAACTGGATAAGATCGATCAGGCGGCCGCCCAAAAAGGCAAGGGCGTTGAAACGCTGTGGCAGTTTATTAAATTCATCGTCGTTTCGCTCGGCGCGTTCGTCATCCAGACCTGCCTGCCGTATCTGATCAAGCTGCCGATGACGCAGGAATTCCTGCAGCGGCCGTATGACATCGCGAATCTCGGGATCTACACCTCTGCCGCGGCGGAAAAAGCAGGCATGGCCACCACCGGCCTCGGTCTGTTCATCGCGCTGACCGCGAGCAATATCCTCGCGCAGATTTTCTCGTTCTTTGTCAATAAGGAAAAAACCTTCAATTCCGGCGCGAACACCAAAGTGGTGTTCCCGATCTATATCGTTTTCACCATCGCGCTGATCGCCTTCTCCGCCTGGCTGCAGCCGAAGCTGGTCGACGTCCTGATGCCGAAGATCGGCGAAGGCTCGATTGCGCTCTCCGGCGCGATCTGCGGCGCGATCCAGTTCTTCCTGTATTTCCCGGTGGATAAGATCCTCTTCCACAAGAAAAAGGAAGAAAAAACGGAGGAAGCGCAGGCATAAGTGCTTTGAACGGATGAAAAGAGCCGTCCTTTTGGGCGGCTCCTTTTGCGAAGAGCTCGCATCGGAAGGTTCGGAAAGGAGTGATTGCATGAAACGTGCGCTCGGCTGGGTGTGCGCGCTGGCGCTGCTTCTGACAGCGGCGGCCTGCGGGCAGACGACGGAACCGGCGTCGACGGCGACGACGGCTGCGACGAGCGTTGCGACTTCCGCAACGCGGGCGGCGCTGACCATGCGCACGCTGCAGCGCTCCACCGAGGTGCCCACGACGACGTCCGCCACAAAGCCGACGACCGCGGCGCGCACGACGGCGGCGTCCTCGAAAACCGACGCGACGGCGGCGACGGCTAATTCCGCGGCGTCCGGGCAGCATTCTGCGCTGTATCTGCCCGGCTATTCGGCGGACGATATCATCCGCTATTTTGACGAAGTCGTGCTCAGCGCCGAATATCCGAGCGACGAGGACCCCGGCTGCGTGATGCGCTGGGAGAGCGAGATCCGCTACTGCCTGCACGGCTCCTTCACGCAGGAGGACGCCGACTGGCTCGCCCATGTGTTCGAGCAGCTCAACAAGCTCGACGGCTTCCCCGGCGCGCGGCGCGTGATGATCCCGGAACTCGCCAATATGGATATGTATTTCTGCGACCGCGACGAATTTCACGACCGGATGTATGATTCCGTGCCGGACGACAATGCCGACGGCGCGACCACCTATTATTACAACGGCGCGAACCATATCACGGACGCCACGATCTGCTACTGGGAGGATATGAGCGATTCGGTGCGCAAATCCGTGCTGACCGAGGAAGTGATCAACTCCATCGGCTTCTCCAACGACTCCACGGAGCGTGAGGACAGCGTCGTTTATCAGTACGGCTCCTGGACGAACGAGCCGGACGACGTGGACTGGGTGCTGCTGCGCCTGATCTATGCCCAGGAGATGCGCGCGGGCATGCGCCGCGCCGAGGCGGAGCGCGTGATCCGCAAGCTCTATTATTAAATGTTTGATCGAAAGGAACCGACCATGGATTTTCACGGCTTTCAGAAACTGACGCTGCTCGATTTCCCGGGCAAAACCGCCTGCACGCTTTTCACCGGCGGCTGCGATCTGCGCTGCCCCTTCTGCCACAACGCCGATCTGGTGCTGCATCCGGAGGCGGCGCCGACGGTGGGGGAGGCGGAAATTCTGGCCTATCTGGAGCGGCGGCGCGGCGTGCTCGACGGCGTCGCGATTACCGGCGGCGAGCCGCTGATGCATCCGGAGCTGGCCGAATTTCTGCGGCAGGTGCGCGCCATGGGCTTCGCCGTGAAGCTCGACACGAACGGCACCTATCCGCTGCGCCTGCGCACGCTGGCGGAGGAGGGGCTGCTGGATTATGTGGCCATGGACGTCAAGGCGTCGCCGGCCGGCTATCCCGCCGTGGTCGGCATTCCGAATTACAACACCGAGCGGGTCGCCGAAAGCATCCGCTTCCTGCTGACGGACGCGGTGGACTATGAATTCCGCACGACGGTCGTGCGCGAATTTCACGACCTTGCCGGCATCGAAGCGCTCGGGCAGTGGATCCGCGGCGCGAAACGCCACTATCTGCAGGCGTTCAAGGATTCCGGCGCGCTGATCGGCGCGGGGCTCTCTGCGGTGCCGAAATCCGAGATGCTGCAGATGCGGGAAATCATGCTTCAATATGTGCAGGCCTGCGAAGTGCGCGGCGTTTGACCGCGGCCGCGGGCCTTTTTTCTGTTTTTGATGAAAAAATGAAAATTAAACACAATATCTTGTGAAAAGCTCTTGACAGAACCACAATAATTTGATATGATATCAATCGTTGCGAAAGTACTATTATTATTTTGACAAGGCAGGAGAAAGTTATGTATCAGGTCGTGAAGCGCGACGGCAAGGTCGCGGAATTCAACATCCAGAAGATCGGGGACGCGATCAAGAAAGCGTTCGATTCTCAGGAGAAGCAGTATCATCCCTCCACCATTGATTTCCTTGCGCTGAAGGTGACGGCGGATTTCGAGCCGAAGGTCGAAAATGAGCTGATCGCCGTGGAGGATATTCAGGACAGCGTGGAGCACGTGCTCATTCAGGCGGGCTATGCGGATGTGGCGAAGGCCTACATTCTCTATCGCCGTCAGCGCGAGAAGCTGCGCAATCTCAAATCCACCATTCTCGACTATAAAGAGCTGGTCAACAGCTACGTCAACGTCACCGACTGGCGCGTGAAGGAGAATTCCACGGTCACCTATTCCGTGGGCGGTCTGATTCTCAGCAACTCCGGCGCGATCACCGCGAACTACTGGCTGAGCGAGATCTATGACGATGAGATCGCGAATGCGCACCGCAACGCCGATCTGCATCTGCACGATCTTTCCATGCTCACCGGCTACTGCGCGGGCTGGTCCCTGCGTCAGCTGATTCAGGAAGGTCTCGGCGGCGTGCCCGGCAAGATCACCTCCGCGCCGGCAAGCCATCTGGCCACCCTGTGCAATCAGATGGTCAACTTCCTGGGCATCATGCAGAATGAATGGGCGGGCGCGCAGGCGTTCTCCTCCTTCGACACCTATCTTGCGCCCTTTGTCAAGGCGGACAACCTGAATTACGATCAGGTCAAGAAGGCGATCGAATCCTTCATCTTCGGCGTGAATACGCCCAGCCGCTGGGGCACGCAGGCGCCCTTCTCCAACATTACGCTGGACTGGACGGTGCCCGAGGACCTCGCGGAGCAGTACGCGATCGTCGGCGGCAAGGAAATGCCGTTCAAATACAAGGACTGCAAAAAAGAGATGGATATGGTCAACAAGGCCTTCATCGAGATCATGATCGAGGGCGACGCCAACGGCCGCGGCTTCCAGTATCCGATCCCGACGTATTCCATCACCTCCGATTTCGACTGGTCGGAGACGGAGAACAACAAGCTCCTGTTTGAAATGACCGCGAAATACGGCACGCCCTATTTCTCCAACTACGTCAACAGCGACATGAAGCCGAGCGACATCCGCTCCATGTGCTGCCGTCTGCGTCTGGACCTGCGCGAGCTGCGCAAGAAATCCGGCGGCTTCTTCGGCAGCGGCGAGAGCACCGGCTCCATCGGCGTTGTGACGATCAACCTGCCGCGCATCGCCTATCTTGCCGCGGACGAGAAGGATTTCTACCGCCGTCTGGATAAGATGATGGATATCGCCGCGCGCTCGCTGAGCGTCAAGCGCCGCATCATCACAAAGCTGCTCAACGAGGGTCTGTATCCCTACACCAAGCGTTATCTCGGCACCTTCGAGAACCACTTCTCCACGATCGGTCTGGTCGGCATGAACGAAGTGGGCCTGAACGCGAAGTGGCTGCAGGCGGATATGACCAGCCCCAAGACGCAGCAGTTTGCCAAGGACGTGCTCAACCACATGCGCGAGCGCCTCTCCGATTATCAGGAGCAGTACGGCGATCTCTACAACCTCGAGGCCACCCCGGCGGAGTCCACCTCCTACCGTCTGGCCAAGCACGACGTCAAGCGCTATCCCGGCATCAAGACCGCGTCCGGCGAAACGCCGTATTACACCAACAGCTCCCACCTGCCCGTGGGCTACACGGACGACGTCTTCTCCGCGCTGGATATCCAGGATGAGCTGCAGACGCTCTACACCTCCGGCACTGTCTTCCACGCCTTCCTCGGCGAAAAGATGCCGGATTGGAAATCCGCCGCGAACCTCGTGCGCAAGATCGCCGAGAATTACCGCCTGCCGTATTATACGCTTTCCCCGACCTATTCCGTCTGCCGCAACCACGGCTACATCATCGGCGAGGAATTCACCTGCCCCGAGTGCGGCGAGGAGACCGAGGTCTACAGCCGCATCACCGGCTATTACCGCCCGGTGAAGAACTGGAACGACGGCAAGGCGCAGGAATACAAAGACCGCAAGGTCTATGACATCGAGCATTCGCAGCTGCACAAGCGCGAAGAGATCGACTGCGGCCCCTGCGACCGTGAGGCGGAGCGCCCCGAGCCGGAGAACGCCGGCCGCCCCGCAGCGCCCGAGGAGGAGACGCAGGCGCTCGCGAACGGCATCTATCTGTTCAAGACCGCGACCTGCCCGAACTGCAAGATCGCGCTGGCCAAGCTCGGCAAGAAGGGCATCCCCGTCACCCCGCTCGACGCGTATGAAAACGAGGATCTCTGCATGCGCCTGGGAGTGATGCAGGCACCCACGCTCGTCGTCATTGACGGCGAGGATGTCGGCAAGTATGCGGGCGTCGCCGCGATCAGCCGCTTCATCGATCATTTCGACGCCGCGGATCCGGCCACGCTGAACTGAGGCCGGTCAATCGAACACATTTCAGCGGCTGTCCCGGTCCTGCCGGGGCAGCCGTATCCTGCAAATCATATCGGGAGAGAGGGCAGTTTGCATGCATGACATCATTATCATCGGCGCGGGTCCGGCCGGCCTGACGGCGGCGCTCTATGCGCTGCGCGCGGAAAAATCCGTGCTGGTGCTCGAAAAGGGCACCTTCGGCGGGCAGGTGACCTTCTCGCCGCAGATCGAGAATTACCCCGGCTTCCTGCAGATGAGCGGCAATGAATTTGCCGACAAGCTCGTCGAGCAGGTGATCGCGCAGGGCGCGGATCTGGAAATGGAAACCGTGACCGGCATCGAGGATCACGGCGCGACAAAGACCGTGATCACCGAGGACGGTCGCCACGAGGGCCGCGCGGTCATCATCGCCACGGGCGTCAAGCACCGGCAGGTGGGGCTGCCGAATGAGGAAGCCCTGACCGGCAGCGGCGTTTCCTACTGCGCGGTCTGCGACGGCGCCTTCTTCAAGGGCCGCACCGTGGCCGTGCTCGGCGGCGGCAATTCGGCGCTGCAGGAGGCAACGCTGCTCGCGAAGGTCTGCAAGCAGGTCTATATCATCCAGAATCTGGACGAAATGACCGGCGAGGCCAAGCTCGTGGAGGGCCTGCGCGCGATGGACAACGTCGAAATGATCTTCGGCACCGTCATCACCGCGCTGCATGGCGAAACCGCCCTGAACGGGCTGACGCTCCACCGCGAGGCGGACGGGCAGGAGTCGTTCCTGGCCGTGGACGGCCTGTTTGTCGCGATCGGCCTGATCCCGCACAACGAGGCCTTCGCCGACGTCGCGGGGCTCGACGACTGGGGCTATGTCGACGCGGACGAGCGCTGCCTGACGAAAACGCCGGGCGTGTTCACCGCCGGCGATTGCCGCAAAAAGCAGATCCGGCAGATCACGACCGCCGCAGCGGACGGCTCCGTGGCCGCGCTGGCCGCCTGCCGTTATATCGATACGCTTTGATTCTGACGGCGGGGCAATCGTTGCTCCGCCGTTGCCGTTTTGTAATAAAGCCGTAAGATTCACAATATACAATTAGGGCGAAAGGGGGGATGCGCATGCAGCGATGGAAACGCTGGCTGCTGATCGCGCTGGCCGCGGTGGTTGTGCTCGGCGGCGCGTACATCATTTTCAAAAGCGACGAACGCGTGGACGTGGTGCTCGATCCCGGCCACGGCGACCATGACGCCGGCGCGGCCAACGGCGACCGGCTGGAGAAGGACGACAATCTCGCGCTCGCGCTCGCGACGGCCGACCTGCTCAAGCAGCAGGGCGTCAACGTGCGTCTGACCCGGGATGACGACCGCTTCGTTTCGCTCAAAAAGCGCTGCAGCCTGGCCAACCGCCGGCACGCGACGCTCTTTGTTTCGCTGCACCGCAACAGCGCGGAGGGCGCAAAGGGCGTGGAAATCTGGATCGGCAGCGAGAATGATCCGGCCAGCCGCGCGCTCGCGCAGGCGATCCTGGACGGGCTGGACGCCGCCGGCATCTCGAAAAACCGGGGCGTGAAAACCGGCTACGCGCAGGGCGTGGGCGATTATTATGTCAACAAGCACACCCGCATGCCGAGCTGTCTGGTGGAGCTGGGCTTCATCACCAGCGACGAGGACAACGCCCTGTATGACGCGCACCTTGCGGACTACGCCGCGGCGATCGCGCAGGCCATCCATGCACAGCTGCCTGAAAAGGAAACGACCGCGCAAGCCGGCGAAACGACGTCGGCCGCGGAGTGACATTGCGAACCGACAGGCTGAAAACTATCCCGGCGGCGCGTGCCGCAGAACACAAAAATGCGGAGGATAAAATATGCACTGGATAAAACGCGCGGCAGCGCTCCTGCTTTGCATCCTGCTGGCCGTCGGCTGCTGCAGCCTGACCGGCGCGGCGGCCCGGCAGAAGGAGACCGCCCCGCGGCGCACGGTCGCTGCGCAGTTTGACACGGCGGAAGGTTTCGGCTACCGGCCGGACGGCTTCGGCACGCAGCTGCAGACCGGCGCGCACAGCGACGGGCGCATCGGCACGAACGCCGCGCTGCCCAAGCAGTATGACGCGCGCAAAGAGGGCGTCGTCACGCCCGTGAAGAAGCAGCCCTACGGCAACTGCTGGGCCTATGCCGCCATGAGCTGCCTGGAATCGGACGCGATCAAAAATCACGGCGCCGATCCGGCCGCCACGGATTTCAGCGAGGATCATCTTTGCTATTACGTCAACGGCGCGCAGGACGACGGT
Source organism: Clostridia bacterium (assembly GCA_017428525.1). Classification (GTDB taxonomy): domain Bacteria; phylum Bacillota; class Clostridia; order Oscillospirales; family Acutalibacteraceae; genus CAG-177. The sequence continues at coordinate 89,725 of JAFRQQ010000034.1, forward strand.
TTGGGCGATTACTATTACCGCCCGGACTATTCGATCTTCTTCGGCGACGACCGCGAAGAAAACGGGATCACCTTTTCGGAGATCGGTCTCCTGCTTCCGACCGGCACGCAGACGCTCTGCACGCTCGGCATCGCGGAGGATGAAACCGTCTATTACGAGGACGCGGCGCACGCGCGCAGCGCGATCGGCGCTGTCGCGGACCTGACCTTTTCCGTTTTTCTGTTTGGAGGGAAGCTGGTCGCCCATATCGAGGACCGCGCGCACGGCGTATGCCGGGAATACGAGCTGCTGACAATGGAAACCTGGTCGGTGCAGGTGCGCGATCACATCGTGTCGCTGGTCATCGATGAAGAAACCGCGCTGCCGATCGGCGAAATCCGCAGGGAAGGCGGCAAGGTGATTTATTACGATTATCAGGCGGAGGATTCGATCGAAATCAACGCCAAGCATTTTACGCAGGAGGGCGAGATCGCGCATGTGGTGCGCGACGGCATGCTGCTGCTCTATTTCACGGACACCGACGCGGCCTATCTGCAGGGCGTGATGAGCCGGTGCGCGCTCATGGAGGGCTTCGGGGGCGGCGGCAACTGGCTCATGCCCGCCTGCACGCTCTCCTCCTGGACCGGCATTGTCAACGAACGCGAAGACTACATCACCGACCGCTTCCTTGCGGACAGCGGCTATGTGCTGGACGACGCCGTGATGCTGCCCGGGGACGACGCGGCGAAGGAATGGGTCCTCGCGCACGGCGGCGTGATGATCTCCTTCTGCGCGGATGCTGCCTGCCTGACGGACAACTGCTTCTACTGCAACGTGCCCGCCTTCTCCAACCATGCCGTCACGATCGTCGGCTGGGACGACAGCTTCAGCCGCAAGCATTTTTCGCCGCGGCCCTACAGCGACGGCGCTTGGCTGGTCAAGAATTCCTGGGGCACCGACGAAGGGGACAACGGCTATTTCTGGATCAGCTATGAAGACCGCAGCATCGACGGCCTGATCGGCTTCTCTGTGGTCGAGGCGGATCGCTATGAGAAGAATTACACCTACACCGGCACGCGCTTCAACGGTCTGATCGACGGCGTGAAAAGCGGCACAACGCAGGCGAACGTCTATCAGATCACCGAGCAGACGCAGATCGCGGCGGTCGGCGTCTTCACCGGCAACGAGGATCTGACCGCGCGCGTGCGCATCTATCCCTGCACGCCCGGCGCGGACGTGCCGGTCCCGGCCGGCGTATTTCCGCTGACGGATTTCACCGTGCCGCTGAAAACCTGGGGCTGGCATACCGTCGAGCTGCCCGACGATCAGAAGGTGCTCGCCGAAGCGGGCGCGTCGTATCTCGTGGCCGTCACGCTCATTTCCGACGACGGCAGCCCGCTCACGCTCGTGTGCGAGCAGGGCGAATTCAGCTATGATCTTTGCACCTTCACCGCGCATCCCGGCGAAAGTTATTATACGGAAGCCTTCGTGCTGCCCGGCGCCGCGTGGACCGATGCGGCGCAGGCGGGCAACGGCAATCTTTATATCAATCTCTTCACAGAATCGGCCGGGGCTTACACCCTGACCTACGACGCCGGCGACGGCGCGCCCGCTCCTTCACCGCGCAGCGGCAGCGGCAGCGTCACGCTCTCCGGCCTGACCCCGCGCCGCGACGGAGCCACCTTCCTCGGCTGGGCCGACAGCGCCGACGCGACAGCCGCGCAGTATCAGCCCGGCGACGCCTATGCGCTCACGCAGGACGCGACGCTCTATGCCGTCTGGCAGGCGGTCACGGACGAATCGAAGCGGCCCGCTGCTGAGATCCGCAATTACGTCAGCAGCCGCAAGGTGGGCTACGGCGTGTCCGTCGCGTTCACAGCGGAAGCGGTCAATGTGCCGGCGGACGCCACGGTCGTCTGGTATCTCGACGGTGAGGAACGCGGCTTCGGCGATCAACTCACGGTGCCCGCCGCCTATGAGGATTATACCGTGCAGGTCCGGCTTGTCGGCGGCGACGGCGCGGTGCTCGCGTCTTCCGGCGCGGAAACCGTGCAGGTGCGGCAGGGCTTTTTCTCGCGGATGCTCGCCTTCTTCCGCAACCTGATCGGTATTGTGCGCATCGTCACGCAATCAAATGAAACAGACTGAAAAAAACGGGCCCGCAGAGTGCTTCCCTGCGGGTCCGGTCTTTGTATTAATCTGATTTATTCCTGTCTGAACAGTTCCTCGATCACGGCGGCCACGCCGTCCTCGGCGTTCGTCGGCGCGATCCGGTCGGCGGCGGCGCGGCAGCCCGCGTCCGCATTGCCCATCGCAACGCCGAGGCCCGCGAGCGTGAGCAGGTCGCGGTCGTTGCCCGCGTCGCCGAAGGCGGCCACGGCGCAGAGCGGCAGACCGAGCGTATCGCAAAGCTTACGCAGGGCGGCGCCCTTGTTGACGCCCGCCGCGTTGGCGGTCATCTCGCCGGACATTGTGGAGGAAATCGTGTAGCCGTTTTCCTCAAAGGCCGCAAGCACCGTCCGTCCGACGGCGGGATCGCGGCTGTAGACGTTGATCTGCTCGAGCGCAGCCGCCGCGGGCAGATGCGTGTGGAATTCCATGCAGTGGCGGAAGAAATCCAGAAACGCCTCCGGCATGGAGAGGTCGTAAAAATACGAGAGCTTTTCGCGCTGCGTGTGCACCTTGCCGTCGATATAGAAATTGGAAAACGCAGGCAGCCCCTCGAGCAGCGCCGCCGTCTGCGCCGTGTGCGCGGCGGGGATCAGCGTGCGGGTCAGGCAGCTGCGGCGGGCGCGGTCGTAAAGGACGGCGCCGTTGGAAAGGATCAGCCAGTCGATCATCGGCAGCTGCGCTGTGACCTCGTCGGTCAGATTCAGCGTGCGCCCCGTCGCGATCACCAGCTGCGCGCCCTGCGCGTGGGCCAGCCGGAGCGCGAGCGCCGTGCGTTCGGTCACCGTTTTATGATCCGGCGCGAGCAGCGTGCCGTCCAGGTCGAACACCAGAAGCCGCGGCTTCATGCGCAACCACCTCCTTCGGTGGTATCATAGCATAAAACGCCGGCAAAATCAAGTTGCGCTCTGCCGAAATCCATGGTATAATACAAGCAGAAACAAAGGAGGGATGACCGATGCAGGGAAAATGGTACAAGGGCGACACCCATATGCACACAACGAATTCCGACGGCAAGCTGCGCCTGTATCAGCTGATCGACCGCTGCAAGGCGGCGGGGCTGGACTGGATCATCGTGACCGATCACAACAAAAACACGATCCCGCAGAGCTATTCCAGCGACGGGCTGACCGTCATTCAGGGGCAGGAGATCACCGTGCACGCCGGCCACGTCAACATCTGGGGCGCCAAGGTGCCGGATGAGCCGCCCTATGAGATTCCGGACGCCGACGCCTACGCCGCGATCATGCGCCGCTGCAGCGACGCCGGGGCGACGGTCTGCCTGAATCATCCGTTCTGCTCGCAGTGCGGTTTTCGTGTGCCGATCGACGCGCTGCCTGCGGACTGCGTCGAGGTCTGGAATACCATTCAGCACAGCGACAATGTCCGCAATCTCGACTGGTGGGTCGCGCAGCTGAAGGCCGGCCGTCGGCTGGCCGCCGTGGGCGGGTCGGATTTCCACAGCGACATCGCATTCCTGAATATGATCGCCATGCCAACGACCGTCACCTTCGCGAAGGACAATTCGCCCGCAGAGATCCTCGCCTCTCTGCGCGCCGGTCGGAGCGTTGTCACCAACAAGCCCGACACCTCCATGATCGAGCTGACGGTGGGGGAGGCCATCCTCGGCGATACCGTGCCCTTTGCCGCGGGCCTTGTCGGCAAATGCAGGGTCACCAAGCTCCTGCCCGGCTTTGAGCTGAAGGTCTTCAACAACGACCGCGTTGTCTATTCGCATAAGGCCAAGCGCTATGAAGCGTTGCACGAGGCGGCTTTCCCGGTGACGGAGCGCGGCTTCCTGCGCGCGCAGATCGATTTCCGCCTGGGCGCCGGACTCAAGCGCGCCGTCGGCTACGCGGAGCACAAATATCTCGCGCCGCGCTGCGAAACGCCCGCCCCGACGGCCGACGCGCTGTTCTGGGCGTTCACGAATCCGATCTGGATCGAATGACGACGCCGCCCGCGCTTTGGCAGCCTTTCATAATCCAGTATTGGTTTTGCGGGGCATAAATCGCCCATAAATGCGTCAAAGCCGCACTGACATACATCAAGTATGCCATGTGCGGCTTTTCCTTTTTCTGAACAATTTCTGCTCCCGCAAAACTGTCC
>JAFRQQ010000035.1 GCA_017428525.1 Clostridia bacterium
CAGTTTTGCGGGAGCAGAAATTGTTCAGAAAAAGGAAAAGCCGCACATGGCATACTTGATGTATGTCAGTGCGGCTTTGACGCATTTATGGGCGATTTATGCCCCGCAAAACCAATACTGGATTATGAAAGGCTGCCGAAGGGCGGCTGGTTTTTTGTAATTAGGAATGAGGAAGGAGGAAGGATGGGGGAATTTGATTCTTGCAGGGAACGCTGCCCTCAGCGTTCCGATGCGCCGCCCGCGCAAAAATAATGGTTGCAAATTGATGCATATTATAGTATAATAATTATTCAACAATCATGTCCGTGCACGGAGGGATCGGCATGCTGCTCACCATCGATATCGGCAACACCAACATCACCATGGGCGTCTATGACGGCGACCGTCTGCTGTTTGTCACGCGCATCGCCACGGACCGCGCGCACACGAAGGCGGAATACGCGGTCAAATTCAAGCAGATCCTCGCCCTTTACGGCGTGGACGCGGGCGCGCTGACCGGCGCTGCCGTCAGCTCCGTCGTGCCGGAAATCACGGAACGCATCTGCGACGCCGTGGAGCTGCTCGCCGGCTGCCGCGCGATGGTGCTCGGCCCCGGGATCAAGACCGGCATGAACATCCTGATCGACAATCCCGCCCAGCTCGGCGCGGACCTGCTCGCGGGCTGCGTCGGCGCGGCGGCGCTCTATCCTCTCCCCTGCCTGGTCATCGATCTGGGCACGGCGAGCAAAATCAGCGTGGTGGACGCCGACGGCGCATTCCGCGGCTGTACGATCGCCCCGGGCGTGGGCATTTCGCTCGACGCGCTTTCCGCGCGCACCTCGCAGCTGCCGAACATCAGCCTGAAAACGCCCTCCCACGCGATCGGCACGAATACCGTCGATTCCATGCAGGCCGGCACCGTGCTGGGCAATGCGGCAATGATCGACGGCCTTTGCGCCGTGCTGGAGGCAGAGCTCGGGCAGACGGTTCAGACGACCGTTGCCACCGGCGGGCTCGCCGGCGACCTTGTCAAAAGCTGCAAGCGCGAGATCATTTGTAACGCGGATCTTGTGCTCCACGGGCTGAAGGTCCTCTACGAAAAGAACCGCAAAAAGTGAATTGATTGCCAATTATTGCGTTGCATCCCGCAGCGGCGGGAGCAGCAGCAAGGAGGTAGATTTCATGTCAAACGAAAAGAAACCGAAGACCGCCATGCAGCGCAACCTTGTGCTCGCGCAGATGGGCGTGCTCAGCGCCCTGATCGTGGTGATGACCTTCACGCACGTCGGCTATATCACCATCGGCGCACTGAGCATCACGCTCGTGCACATTCCGGTCATTGTCGGCGCCTGTGTGCTCGGCTGGCAGCTGGGCGCAGCGCTCGGCGGCGTGTGGGGCGTGACCTGCATGATCAAGGCCTTCGCCATGCCGACCGCGCCCACGGATCCGCTCTTTATGAATCCGCTGGTCTCGCTCGTGCCGCGCGTGCTCGTGGGCATCGTCGCGGGTCTGCTGTTCGCGCTGGTGCTCAAGGCGGATAAAAAAGGCCTGCTGGCCGCCGCCGTCGCCGCCGTCGCGGCCACGGTCTGCAACACCGCGCTCGTGCTCAGCGCGCTGTATCTGATCTACGGCGGCTCGAAGGGCGAGCTGCTCGGCATTCAGGCCGTCAGCTTCCCCGGCCTTGTGAAATTCATCGTCGCCGTTTTCGTTTCAAACGCCGTGTTTGAAGTCATCGCCGCGGTCGTGATCGCGATTCCCGCCGTCTACGCCCTGCGGAAGGTCAAGACCCGCATCTGAATCCAATCAAACCCCGAGGTTGTGAATTGCCATGCCCATTAAAATCTCAAATGAACTGCCCGCGCATCGCACGCTGGAGCTGGAAAATATTTTCGTCATGACGGAGGACCGCGCAATGTCGCAGGACATCCGTCCGCTGCGCATTGTCATCCTGAACCTGATGCCCACGAAGATCGTGACCGAAACGCAGCTGCTGCGCCTTTTGAGCAACACGCCGCTGCAGGTGGAGATCGATCTGCTGCAGGTGCGCTCGCATAAATCCAAAAATACCGCGGAATCGCACATGCTCAAATTCTATAAAACGCTCGATGAAATCATCGACAGCCGCTATGACGGCATGATCGTCACCGGCGCGCCGGTGGAGCATCTGGACTTTGAGCAGGTGGATTACTGGCAGGAGCTGTGCGAAATCTTCACCTGGAGCAAAACGCACGTCTACTCCACCTATCACATCTGCTGGGGCGCGCAGGCGGGGCTCTATTATCATTACGGCATTCCGAAATATCCGCTGGAATCAAAGCTTTTCGGCGTCTATCCGCACCGCAGCCTCGACCCCTTCCATCCGCTCATGCGCGGGCTGGACGATGAATTCTATGTGCCGCATTCGCGCTACACGGAAAACCGCCGCAGCGACATCGCGCTGGTCAAGGACCTGCAGATCATTTCCTATTCCGAGCAGGCGGGCATCCATGTGGTGTCCGACATGGACTGCCGCAATTTCTTCGTGATGGGGCATTCGGAATATGACCGTGAAACGCTCGCGCAGGAGTATTTCCGCGACCTGCAGCGCGGGCTGGACATCGCGCTGCCCTATAATTATTTCCCGGAGAACGACCCGAATCTTGTGCCGAAAATGCAGTGGCGCAGCGCGGGCAATCTGATCTTCACGAACTGGCTCAACTACTTCGTCTATCAGCAGACGCCCTATGATCTGAGCACGCTCGGGCAGCAATAAAACTCAAAAGGCCGGGCACGGGCGAACGTCCGGGTCCGGCTGTTCTTCATTTTCTTCGTTTTCTATTTCTTTGCTTTCAGGAGGAACCGAATGATGCAAACGCCGCCGGCGCAGCCGACGAACGGCCGGGCGCAGCTTGTCCGGCGGCTGCGCGAGATGCGCGCGCCGAAACCTGTCTCCCGCAGGCAGACAGTCATTTGCGCCCTGCTCGCCCTGATCTTCGGCGCAGGGCTCGGGCTGTTTTCCAAGTTTCTGGACACCTGTGACTACAACGCGCTTCCCGCGCTGCTTCAGACGCTGGACATAACGAATTTCCTCGGGCGCTTCGCCGTCTGGATCTTTCTGGCGGTCTGCATCTCCGTTTACAGTCCCTCCGCGTCCCGCGCCGCGCTGAACGTCTTTCTGTTTTTTCTCGGCATGGTGACGTGCTATTATCTCTATTCGGCGCTTGGAGCCGGCTTCTTCCCGCGGCGGTATGCCATGATCTGGTTCGCCGTCAATGTGCTTTCGCCCTTGCCTGCCTTTCTCTGCTGGTACGCGCGGGGAAACGGCTGGCCGTCGGTCGTCCTCTCCGGCGGCATTCTCGGCATCCTGCTCTCGCAGGCGATCCTGCTGTTACAGGGCGTGCGCATCGCATTTGTCCCGGAGGTTTTTCTATTGCTTGCCGCGCTTTGGGTGCTCCGACGCAAGCCGAAGGAATTCGCAGTTGCAGCAGCCGTTGCGCTCGCCGTCGCGCTCCTCTGCCAGCTGACCTTCCCTTTCTGGGGATGAAAATACACCGCACCCGACAGGAGTTTTTATGAAAATCGAAAGCGAACGTCTGCGCCTGTCTCCGGTCAGCGACGACGCCATGCGCCGCCTGATCGAATCGGAGCCGGACGCTGAATTAAAGCAAGCCTATGCCGAAATGCTCGACGGCTGCCTGCGCGACCCGGCAAACCGCGACTGGTACGCCGTCTGGCTGATCACGCTGAAAACGCGGCCGGGCACGGCTGTGGGCGATCTGAGCTTCAAGGGCCCGCCGGCAAACGGCGCGGTCGAGCTCGGCTACGGTCTGCGGGCCGGCTGCTGCGGCAACGGCTACATGACCGAGGCCGTCCGGGCCGTCTGTGCCTGGGCGTTTGCGCAGCCGGGCGTTGCGCGTATCGAAGCCGAAACCGATCCCGGCAACCGCGCCTCGCAGCGCGTGCTCGCTGCCTGCGGCTTCGCGCCGATGGGCGTCACGGGCGAGGAAGGGCCGCGGTTCGCGCTCGAAAGCAGGAAAACAGATTGAATCAATCGATCAAATTCAAGGAGGCAGTACCATGTTCATGCGTTACGGAAAATCCAAGCTGCGCGAAGGCGTCACCCGCATCACGGACGGCATCGTCAACGAATTCCTGATCGAGGGCCGCGACAAGGCGGTGCTGTTTGACACAGGGCTGGACCTGTTCAACATCAAGGATTACGTCGCGAAGCTGACGAAAAAAGAACTGATGGTCGTCAATTCGCATTTCCATCCCGACCACGCGAACGGCAACCATCATTTTGATAAAGTGTATATCGGCGCGGCCGATCTGCCGACCTTCACGACCGCGGACGTTTATTTCAAGCTCGTCGACGATATCGTCAAGGCGACCTTTGCGCGCTATCCGAAAACGAAGAAGCTGCAGGGGCTGATCGATAAGCTCATCATGACCAAAAAGGGCAACACGGAATATGTGCCGCTCAACGACGGGGATGAGATCGATCTCGGCGACAAAAAGCTGATCGTCAAGGCCTTCCCCGGCCATACGCCCGGCTCGATCACCCTGCTCGATCCGGCGCTGAAATTCATCTATGCGGGCGACGCGAGCGATATGGATATCTGGATGTTCACCAATCCCGACTGCAGCCTGCACGAATACGCCGAAACCGGCCGGCGCTATTATAAAGAAGTCGAGGCGCTGGGCTATACGAAATATCGCGGCAGCCATGTGCCGATCACGCACAGCATCACCTTCATGCGCGATTATGCCGACTGGGTCGACCGGCTCACGCCCGAAAAAGCCTTCCTGAAATTCAACACGCCCGGAGGGCGAAGCAAGCTGTGCATCGCCTTTGCGCCGAGCGCGAAGCATCTGCTTTATACCTCCATTTACTGGGCGCATCAGTGCGACCGCGCGCTCACGCCGTCCGGCGAAACAGAAGAATAAAAATCACCGCCTGCAGCAGAATTTCCAGCGGCAGGCCGAGCATAAACTTGATATGACGTGTTTTATGCCGGATCAGCAGCATGGTCGCCAGCATCGGCAGGGCTCCGCCCAGGAGTCCGAGCAGCAGGAGCGTTGATTCCGGCACGCGCCACGCGCCGCGCTTTGCCGCGCGCTTGTCGTGCACGCACACGATCACGCTGACAATGCCGATCAAAAGCAGCCACAGCGCCGCCCATTTCATCCATCCTGCCATGCCGATCCCAACCTTTCATGAAACACCGTTTGTTCGCGTTTTTTCTCATTATACCGCTGCTGCTGAGCGCTTGTCAAGCGGCGCCGCAGGAATCAGACGAAGCGCCGGAGGAAATCCGTGCGGTCTGGATCTCCTGCTTTGACTGGGAAAGCGCCGCTGGCAAAACCGAAGACGCCTACCGCGCGCTGACCGACGCGACCTTCTCTCTGCTGCGCACGTCGGGCTTCAACACGGCCTTTGTGCATCTGCGCGCGTTTTCCGACGCGTTTTACCCCTCGAAGCTCTTTCCGGCTTCCGCCTATATTGCCGGGAAACGCGGCGGCGCGCTCGAATTTGATCCCTTTGCGCTCATGCTCGAAAGCGCGCGGACTTACGGCATCGCCGTGCACGGGTGGATCAATCCCTTCCGCATCTCGAATGAGCCGGACCCGGCGCAGCTTTGCGACGGCGAGCCGGCAAAAAACATCCTGGCCGCCGGCGACCCGAACGGGCGCATCGCCGTGCTGGACAACGGCATTTATTATAACCCCGCCGCGCCGGAGAATCACGCGCTGATCCTCGCGGGCGTCAAGGAGATTCTTGAGAACTACGACGTTGCAGGCATTCATATCGACGATTATTTCTATCCGTCGGAGGATCCCGCGATCGACCGCGCGCAATACGCGGCTTACACTAACGCCGGCGGCGATCTGCCGCTGCGGGAGTGGCGCATGCAGGCGGTGAATACCTTCGTTGCCGCGCTCTATGATACGGTCAAGGCGGCCGATCCTGCGCTGACGGTCAGCATCAGTCCGGCCGGCAGCCTCGAAAACAACCGGGAGACCCTCTGCGCCGACGTGGAAACCTGGCTCTCGCAGCCCGGCTACGCGGACTGGATTTTGCCGCAGCTCTATTTCGGCTTCGAGCACGACACCCTCCCCTTTGACGCGCTGCTCGCCGAGTGGGCGGCGCTCCCGCGCGACGAAAGCGTGCGTCTGCTCTGCGGGCTCGGCGCTTATAAGCTCGGCAAGGCGGACCCCTATGCCGGCGGCGGCAAAACAGAATGGATCGACGATCCCGCCCTGCTCGCCCGTCAGCTCGAAAGCGTGCGCGCAAACGACGCTTACAGCGGCTTTGCCTTCTTCTCCTTCAGCGATCTGCTGCGGGAGGAGGCACAGACGGGCGTCGGCGCCTTCCTCGCCCTGCTCTGAAGCTGCGATGCACCGCGCGGCACAGGGCAAACGCCGGCAGGCACAGCACGCTCCATGCCGCGGCGTACTGCGCGCAGATCTGACCTTTGTAATTCAGCGGCAGGCCGGCATAGCTCCAGACCTGCCAGCCGAGCGCCACATTGACAATCATCCCGGCCGCGAATTCAAATGCGGTGATCACGGCCGCACCCAGTGCGCAAAGCAGAAACGGACTGCGCGGCGGGCGCTGCATGATCAGCGACAGCACCGGCATGACGACGCCGGCCAGCAGCGCCATCGACCAGTGCGTCCGCCCGCGCACAGCCAGCTCCAGCGCGCCGTAGCCCGTCGCGCCGAGCAGCGCGCAGACCGCGTATTCCGCCAGCTTTTTCATTCGCATCCCCCCGCATTTCGCTACTAGTGTCGCATGTCCCGCCGCCGTTTATGCGTTTGGCGGCGCCGCAGATAAAAATGGATCATCAAAGAAAAGGAAGAGAGAATATGGAACATCAATGCACACCCGGCGGCCGTTTGCTCGATGCCGAAGGCCGTCTGCGCGAACCCGGCTGGGCAACGTCGCTGCCCTATGAGTATTCCCCCTTTGACGTCAAGGCGAACCGCCTGCGCATCAAGGAATGGGACTATTACATCGCCATTGACGATCGCGGCTACGCCTTCGCCACCGTGATCGCGGACAACCGCTACATGGGTCTGCTGACCGGCACGCTCCTGGACCTGAACACCAAGGAAAAGCTCGACTACATCAAGCCCCTGGCCTTCCCGATGGGGCGCTTCGGCATGCCGACCGACAGCCGCAAGGGCGATCTGTATCAACGCACGAGAACCTGTCAGCTCTCTTATGTCCATGTGCCCGGCGGGCGGCGGCTGATCGGCAAATACGAGCCCTGCAAACAGCACGGCGCGCTGGAATTCGATCTGCTTTTCAAGGATCACCCGACAGACGACACCATGGTCATCGTCACCCCGTGGGCGGAGGATAAGCACGCCTTCTACTACAATCAGAAAATCAACTGCATGGAAGTCAGCGGCAGCGTCTGCGCCGACGGGCGCGTGTATGAATACGGCGATGGCCACAGCTTCGGCACGATGGACTGGGGCCGCGGCGTTTGGACCTACGACAACACCTGGTACTGGGGCAGCGGCAACGGCATGATCAACGGCAAACGCTTCGGCTACAACATCGGCTGCGGCTTCGGCGACACGACCGCCGCGAGCGAAAATATGATCTTTTATGACGGCAAGGCCCACAAGCTCGGGCGGCTGCGCTTCGACACGCCCGCCGACCTGATGAAGCCCTGGCGCATCGTGAGCGCGGACGGGCGCTTCGACATGGAGTTCCGCCCGATCTTCGACAACCGGACCGACATCAACGCGGGGATCCTCGCGCAGGACGGGCATCAGGTCTTCGGCTATATGAACGGCACGGCGGTGCTCGACGACGGCACGCGCCTGGAAATCCGCGATCTGCTTGCGTTCAACGAGCGCGTGCGCAACCGCTACTGATCACAAAGGAGAGAGATAATGGAACTGCAGGAAGCCATCCGCGGCCGTTATTCGGTGCGCGATTATCAGGATACCCCGATCCCCGACGACGTGTTAAACGCCATTCTCGAAGCCGGACGCCTCGCGCCGACGGCCGTCAACGCCCAGCCGCAGCGCATCTATGTGCTCAAAAGCCCCGACGCGCTTGAAAAGATCCGCGGGCTGACCCGCTGCGCCTTCAACGCGCCGGTCGTGCTGCTGATCGCGATCGATTCCGACGTGCAGTGGCACAATCCCCTCGAGGCCGGCATCACCTCCGGTCAGCAGGACGCGGCGATCGTCGCCACCCACATGATGCTCACCGCCTATGAAAACGGCGTGGGCTCCTGCTGGGTCTGCTATTTCCCGAATACGACGGTCAAGGAAGCCTTTGCCCTGCCGGAGAATGAGATCCCCGCGCTGCTGCTCCCGCTCGGCTATCCGGCCGCGGACGCCGCCCCCTCGGAGCGCCACGCCAAACGTCTGCCGACGGAAGCGCTGGTGAGAACGCTGTAAGACACATTTCAAAGGATAAACAGGAACCGCCGGGATCGGTTTTCGCTTTTCCCGGCGATTCCTTTGAATTTCCCCTTGATTTTTTGATCCGTTTCTTGTATAATATCACTTGCATCTTTGCCGGTGTGATGGAATTGGCAGACGTGCCGGACTCAAAATCCGGTCCTGGCGACAGGGTGCGGGTTCGACCCCCGCCACCGGCACCACGCAAAAGCAGCCGAAAGGCTGCTTTTGCAATGATATCCGTTCCGTACCGGAACGGGTGATATACGCTTCGCGTATGAACGGAACGGATCGCATATTGCGCAGCGATAGATCATTTCGGTTATTTGAAACCTTTTGAACATCCGCATCAAAGAAACAGCAGCCATGTGAAAACATGGTTGTTTTTTTGCAGGCGGCGATTCTACGCAGCGTGGATTGACGGCGGGGGCGTTTCGGGCTATAATAAAAGCGAAAAAACCGGCGCGGACAGCGCCGGGCTCTTTGGAGGCGATGATATGGATCCGGTCAAAACCGGCGCGCTCATCCGGCAGTTCCGCACGCAGCAGCATCTGACGCAAAAGCAGCTCGCCGCGCAGCTGCATGTCAGCGACAAGGCGGTTTCCAAGTGGGAACGCGGCAACGGCTGCCCGGATATTTCCCTGCTTGCCGCGCTGGCTGCGCTGTTCGGCACGGAGACCGACGTGCTGCTCTCCGGAGAGCTCAGACAGAATGAAAGCGAGAAAGGCAATATGAAAAAACTGAAATTTTACGTCTGCAAGACCTGCGGAAACTGCATCACGGCCACCTCCGACGCCGACGTGACCTGCTGCGGGACAAAGCTGCAGGCGCTCACGCCGCAGAAAGCCGCACCCGAGGCGCAGCTGCTGGTGGAGGACCTGGGCGGCGAATGGTTCGTGACCTCCGGCCACCCGATGACGAAGGAGCATTATATCTCCTTTGTTTCCTTCGTCAACGACAGCATCGCGATCATGTTCAAGCAGTATCCCGAATGGAATCTCCAGTGCACCCTGCCGCGCTACCGCGCCGGCCGCCTGATCTGGTACTGCACGCAATGCGGCCTGCAGTATCAGGACCTGCACAGACGCGCGGCAAAATAAACAACGCACCGTTTCCCGGACGTGCAATGCACGTCCCTACGATCCGCCGTCAGCCGTAGGGACGATCATTGATCGTCCGACGGATCCCGCACAAAACCGGTGATATGTGCAGATTCTTGGCTTCACCTCATCCGTCGCCATGCGACGACACCTGTCTCGCCTGCCGTTCTCACCTCCCGGTTCGCTCATTGCTTCCGCCTTCGGCGGAGGTCGCCACCGACGACCCGCAACCCCTGCCCGGTAGCCGACGGCGTTGTGAAGTTGGGGCAAATCGTATTCGCCCGCGAGTATCCGTGCGTGTTTCCGTCGTTTCACCGTGGGTGTGTACGAATTTGCGGCACGGGCGATTTATCGCCCCTACCGTTCAACCCTTACAACCTAATTCCTAATTCCTAACTCTTAACTCTTAACTCCTAATTCTTAACTCATAATTCCTAACTCCTAATTCCTAATTCCTAATTAAAAAAGGGCGTGCTGCAATCCGTCGGGATCGCAACACGCTCTCTTTTTTTACGGTTTGCGCAGGGTGCCGGCTTTCAGCGCGGCGAGCAGCTGCAGATTCTGCGCTGCCGTGCCGCGATAATCCGCGACGCCGTTCGCGGCGGCGATCCGTTTGCGGTCGGCGTAGGATGACGGCTGCCCGATCGCCTCGAGCGCATCGACGATCGAGATCGACCGGCCGGTGTAGCGCTGAAAGCATGCGGCAGGCGCGGGCGGCTGCGCCGGATCGGCGTAAACGATCCACGGACATTTGCCCCAGTGCGTCCAGGGACGTGCTTTCAGCTTCGTGCGCACCACGCCGTAATCGTGGCCGCGCGCTTCGATCACCTCGCCGCCGCCGATGTAGACGCCGACATGCCCGTCAAAAAAGACCAGCACGCCGGGCAGATCCGGCATTGTGCCGATCCCGCCCCGCTGCGCGCAGGCCAGACGCAGCTCGTTTGCGCTCACATCCTGCTTCACGTTGTAGACCGGCGCGGCGGTCGGACTCTCGCTCCAGAGATAGCCCTTGATCAGCCCCACGCAGTCGTGGACGCGCTGACCGAGCTGATCGGAAAACTGCACCTGATAGCGGCTCTGATCGTAATAATACGGATACTGCTTCTTTTTATAAAGCAGCAGCGCGCGCGTGGCGGTGTTGCCGAAGGTGCCGTACCAGTAGGGCTTGCCGAGCTGCGCTTTCGCGTAGGCGACCAGACCGGCGTTCGTTTTTTGCATGGCGTTCTCCCCTTTCCGTTTGATGAGATCCCTCCAAACTAAAGACAAACACCGCCGATCGTTAGCCCGCGCGGGCTACGTTTCCGGCCGATCCCGCCGAAAAATTTATGCGAACGGTGGAAATCCGCGCGCAACTGTGCTATAATTGAAAAAAACACTACGCGAGGGACTTATGAAAGAGTATGATGTGCTGGCTTACGGCGCCGCCGGCGACGGCCGGACGGATGACGCCGCGGCCATTCAGGCTGCCATCGACGCCTGCGCGGCAGAGGGCGGCGGGCGCGTCGTGCTGCAGAGCGGACGCACCTTTTTCAGCAGCGCGCTGCGCATGCGCGCGCAGGTGGAGCTGCATCTGCAGAAGGGCAGCGTGCTCAAGGCGACGGACGATCTGAACGGCTATATCCGCCCGAATCTGCAGATCAACGATCCGAAAACCGCGCTGATCGGCAATCCGGTCACCGGCAAGCCGAGCTTTGTTTTCCTCTACGGCTACGAGGCGCACGGCTGCACGATCGGCGGCGAGGGCACGATCGACGCGAACGGTCACGCCTTCCTGCGGCGCAAGGACCGCTACTACGTCACGGGCGATTTTTATCCGCGCCCGACCGTGATTTATCTTGAAAAGAGCGATCACATCACCTGCCGGGACTTCACCGTGCGCGACGCGCCGTTCTGGACGCTGCATCCCGCCGGCTGCGACGACGTGCTGATCGACCGCATCCGCATCCTGAACGATCTGGACGTGGCGAATTCCGACGGCATCGACCCCGACCACTGCTCCAATGTGCGCATCCTCGGCTGCCACATCACCTGCGCGGACGACTGCATCTGCCTGAAGGCCTCCAAGGGAAACTCGGAATACGGCCCCTGCGAGAATATCGTCATCAGCGGCTGCACGCTGGTTTCCACCTCCGCCGCGATCAAGATCGGCACCGAGGGCGTGGGCGATTTTCGCAACGTGATCGTTTCCGACTGCGTGATCAGCCGCTCCAACCGCGGCCTGTCCGTGCAGATCCGCGACGGCGGCAGCGTCGAAAACGTCAGCTTTTCCAACATTATCATTGAAACCCGCCGCTTCTGCGACGACTGGTGGGGCACGGCCGAGCCGATCGTGCTCACCTCGTTTGACCGCGACGAAAACACAAGAAGCGGCAGCATCCGCAACGTGCGCTTTTTCAACGTCACCGCAAAGGGCGAAAACGGCGTGCTCGTCTGGGGCGCCGACCCCGACCGGATCTCGGATCTACTGTTTGAGCGCTGCAGCATCACGCTCGAAAAGCGCTCCAAATGGCCGGACGGGCGCTATGATCTGCGGCCCGGCATCGGCCGCGCGGTGGAGGCGCATCCGAATGCGGGCTTCTTCCTGCGCAGCGCCTCCGGCATCACGCTTTCGCACTGCCGCGTTCGTTTCGGCGCGGGCAGCGAAAGTTATCGCCACGCGATCGACGCCGAAGACGTCGCCGGGCTGACACTGCATGATTTTTCCGGGTTCGCCGCAACGCCGGCATTTGACGCGCTGCGGTTCGAAAAAACAACTGTGACACAAACTGATTGATTCAGCGGAGGAGTTATCATGAAAACGATTTGCAAACGCACCTGTTCCCTTCTGCTCGCCCTGCTGCTGCTCCTGGCCGCCCTGCCCGTTTCCGCGGCGCAGACGGCGCTGCCCCTGCTGCACGCCGAGGGCGAACGCATCGTTGACGACAGCGGCGCACAGGTCATCCTGCGCGGCACGAATTTCGGCGGCTGGGGCATCATGGAGGACTGGTTCTGCCCCTACACCAATCCGGCCGGCGAGGAAGGCGTTTATCAGAAGCTCGTCGAGCGCTTCGGGCAGGAGGCGACCCACAGCCTGTTTCAGACCTACCGCAGCAACTGGATCACGCCCGTCGATTATGAGAACGTCGCGGCGCTGGGCATGAACGTCGTGCGTCTGCCGTTCTGGTACCGCAATCTGCAGAGCGACGACAACGGCACGTGGTATCGCACGGAAACGGGCGAGATCGATTTCAGCGAGCTGGACGCGGTTGTTGAGCTGTGCAAGGCGAACGGACTGTATCTGATCCTCGATCTGCACGGTCTGCCCGGCTATCAGAATGACTACGACCACTGCGGGCAGTCGAAATCCATGTCGCTGTTTGACGCGACGCCGCAGGGCGAACGCTACCGCGCGGTGGTCATCGACTTCTGGACGGAGCTCGCGAAGCACTATGCGGGCGAGACGACGATCGCGATGTATGATTTGATGAATGAGCCGCTGGGCACGAATATCACGCGCGACAGCAGCTTCCAGCAGACCTTCTGGGATCTGAGCAACGATCTCTACAAGGCCGTGCGCGCGGTCGATCCGGACCACATCATCTGCATGGAGGCCATCTGGGATCCCTCGGCCATTGCCGGGCCGGACGTTTACGGCTGGGAGAATATCGTCTATCAGGAGCATCTTTACGATATATCCAATCCGTCCATCCTGCACAAGGTCAACGAGATCCGAAACGCCGGCTACAACGCGCCGTTCTATATCGGCGAATTCTATCCCCGCGGGCTGACGACCTTCGGCTATATGCTCTCGCTCTTCAACGACCGCGAGCTGAGCTGGACGACCTGGACTTATAAAGGCGCGGGCCCGAGCGCGGACATCTCGCCGTGGTTCCTCTACGGCTCCTCGACGATCGAAAAGATCGACTATGAAAATGACAGCTACGAAACGCTCCTGCAGAAATTCGGCGCCGTGCTGCGCACGGACGGCGGGCAGTTCCACCGCACGACCTTCGCGGATTACGTGGCGAATTTCACCGACGGCTTCGTCGACCGGGCCTCGCTGATGAGCTTCGGCCTGCTCGATACCGCCGGCACCTCCGCGCAGCGCAGCGGCATGATGCGCGAAAAGCTCGGCGCGATCAAAACGACGATCCTCGACTGGCTGCGCAAGCTGCGCACCGGCGATCTGCTGTAAGATCAATACATTTTCCCGCGCGGCCGGACGACCTGATTCGCCCGGCCGCGCTTTCTGTTTGCCGGCATATTTTGTCCCGCCCGCGCATAGAGTTGGTGTAAGAAAACAAACGAATCGGAGGAGCAGCTATGGCTAACACCAATCTCTACCGCGACATTGCCGCGCGCACCGGCGGCGATATCTATATCGGCGTCGTCGGGCCGGTCCGCACCGGAAAATCCACCTTCATCAAGCAGTTTATGGAAACCATGGTGCTGCCCAATATTGCGGACGCCGGCCGCCGTGAACGCGCAACGGACGAGTTGCCGCAATCCGCCGCGGGCAGGACCATCATGACCGCCGAGCCCAAATTCATCCCAGAGGACGCCGTGGAGATCGAGCTGCCTGAGCATACCCGCATGAAGCTGCGCATGATCGACTGCGTGGGCTACATCGTCCCCTCCGCGATCGGCTACATTGAGGGCGAAACGCCGCGCATGGTCAAAACGCCGTGGTATGCCGAGGAGATCCCGTTCAACATGGCGGCCGAGGTCGGCACGCGCAAGGTCATCGCGGAGCATTCCACCATCGGCCTGGTCGTGACCACGGACGGATCGATCAGCGAAATTCCACGCAGCGAATACGAGGAGGCCGAGCAGCGCGTGATCGAGGAGCTGCGCGCTTTGGAAAAGCCCTTCATCGTGCTGCTCAACTGCAAGCAGCCGCAGTCCCCCGCCGCGCAGGCGCTCGCCGCGGAGCTGACGGACCGCTACGGCGTGCCGATTTTGCCGATCAACTGCCTGGAGCTCACGCAGGAGGAGATCGTGCGCATTCTCTCGCAGGTGCTCTTTGAATTCCCGGTCAAGGAGATCCGCATCTGCCTGCCCGGCTGGGTCGCCGGTCTCGAGCGCACGCACTGGCTGCGCAGCAGCATTTACGGCGCGGTCGCCGCGCTCGCGAAGGATCTGCACCGTGTGCGGGATGTGAAGGCATTCAGCGCCCGTCTGCAGGAGAGCGAGTATATCCGGGCCGTCACGACGGAGCGCATGGATCTCTCCGACGGGAGCGCGACCGTCGCTGCCGCGCTCGATCTGCCGATCTTTCTGCGCGTGCTGCAGGAGCAGACCGGCGTTGAGGCGGCGGATGAGCAGGCGCTGCTCACGCAGATGAAAGAGCTGGCTGCGGCGAGCCGGCGCATGCGGCGGCTGCAGGACGCGCTCGATGAGGTCGAGGCCACGGGCTATGGCATCGTGCTGCCGGAAATCGACGATCTGACGCTCGAGGAGCCGGAAATCGTCAAGCAGGGCGGGCGCTACGGCGTGCGTCTGCGGGCAAGCGCCCCGTCGCTGCACATCATGCGCGCGGAAATTCAGACCGAGGTCGCGCCGATCGTCGGCTCCGAATCGCAGTCGGAGGAGCTGATCCGCTACTTGCTCAAGGAATTCGAGGAGAATCCCGCGGAGATCTGGAAATCCAACATCTTCGGCACGTCCCTGCACGAGCTGGTCAACGAGGGGCTGCACAACAAGCTCTACCGCATGCCGTCCGACGCGCGGCAGAAGCTGCAGGAAACGCTCGAGCGCATCATCAACGAGGGCTGCAGCGGCCTGATCTGCATCATTCTGTGAGCGGCAGGACGCAAAAAATTTGCGGATTCTTATAAAAATGGCTTTACTTTTTTCGCAGAACTTTCTATAATAAAAAAGAACAGACGGCTTTGCCGCGGACCCGGCGGATGCGCATAACCCGCGCGATGCCGGACAAATCAATGATCAATGATCGGAGGAAATGAAAATGCGGACGTTGCTCAGATCCGACAAAATGAAAAATGTGCACTCTGATATCAGAGGACCCGTGTTCGTCGAGGCCATGCGCATGCGCAAGGAAGGCATCGACGTGCTGCGCCTGAACACCGGCAACCCGGCGACCTTCGGCTTCACCATGCCGGACAGCGTGAAAAACGCGCTGCTGGCCAACGCCGACAAAGCCGTGGCCTACTGCGACCTCAAGGGCATGCCCGAGGCGCGCGAGGCGATCTGCAACTACCATCTCGGCAAAGGCGTTCCCGGCATCACGCCCGACGACGTGTTCATCGGCAACGGCGTGAGCGAGCTTGTGACCATGGTGCTCACCGTGCTGCTCAACTACGGCGATGAGATCCTCGTGCCCGCGCCCGACTATTCGCTGTGGACCAATTCCGTGTGGCTTGCCGGCGCGAAGCCCGTGCATTATCTTTGCGACGAGCAGGCGGAGTGGTATCCCGATCTCGATGATATCAAGAAGAAGATCACCTCCAAGACGCGCGCGATCGTGCTCATCAACCCCAACAACCCCACCGGCGCGCTTTACAGCAAGGATTTCCTCGAGCAGGTGGTGCAGATCGCCAGAGAGAACGACCTGGTCATCTTCTCGGATGAGATCTATGACCGTCTGGTCATGGACGACCTGCCGCACGTTTCCACCGCGTCCCTCGCGCCGGATCTGACGGTCGTGACGATGAACGGCCTGTCCAAATCGCACATCATCTGCGGCTTCCGCTGCGGCTGGATGGTCATCAGCGGCCCGAAGGACATCTCGGCCGATTTCAAGGCCGGCGTCAACGCCCTGTGCGCCATGCGTCTGTGCGCGAACGCGCTCACCCAGCTCGTCATCCCCGCCGCGCTGGCCGATCCCGAAAGCACCCGCGCCATGATCGTGCCCGGCGGCCGGCTCTATGAGCAGCGCGAGGCGACCTGCCGCGAGCTTGCGAAGATCGACGGCGTCAGCTTTGTGAAGAACAAGGCGGCGTTCTATGTGTTCCCGAAGCTGGACGTCAAGAAGTTCAACATCCACGACGATCAGCAGTTCGCCATGGATTATCTCCACGCAAAGAACGTCATGATCATCCCGGGCCGCGGCTTCTCCTGGGAGCAGCCCGACCACTTCCGCATCGTCATGCTGCCCGAGCCGGAGAAGATCGCAAAGGCCATGGTCGACCTCGGCGACTTCCTGAAGGATTACTGGCAGAAATAAACATCCGTACGATCGCTTCCGACAGCGTGCTGCAGTCTGATGATTGCGGCACGCTTTCTTTCATGAGGAATCAGGAATGAGGAGGGAGGAATTGGGAATGTCGGGAAATGAGGAATTCGGAAGGAGGAATGAGGAATGAATGGTGGGCTGCGCCCACACCCGATTAAATCATTGGACGATGTTGTAGAGCACGCATATATGCGTGCCGCGTATTTTCTATAAACCATCGGCGACGCACAGCGCCCATGTAGGGGCGAACTGTGTTCGCCCGTCCTGCCTTTCGCTGTCCGACAGAAAGAAATCCATGTGATCGTTGCGCTGTATTCTATCACAAACCACTGGCGAGAGCCGCCGATGATTTCATTTGGACGCGCCGTTTCCAGTCGTGCATTGATCGTCCGCAAATCCCGCAAATCCGCAAGAATCGCCGCGTTTTTCGTTTACAATCCGTCCGTTTCGTGCTATAATAACCGTATCAAACGCACGGGAGGCGATGCGCAACGGAACATCTGATGCATCTGGCAGAGGAACTGCCGGTCTGGTTCGCGGCGCAGGCGCGCCCCCTGCCCTGGCGGGCGGACGCTGATCCCTATCACGTCTGGATCTCCGAAATCATGCTGCAGCAAACGCGCGTGGAGGCGGTCGTCGGCTACTATCACCGCTTTCTCGACGCGCTGCCGACCCTGCACGCGCTGGCCGCCGTGGAGGAGGAACAGCTGCTCAAGCTCTGGGAAGGCCTCGGCTACTATAACCGCGCGCGCAACCTGCAAAAAGCCGCGCAGCAGATCGAAGCGCAGCACGGCGGCGTCTTCCCGCGCACCTATGATGAAATCCGCGCCCTGCCCGGCATCGGCCCCTACACGGCCGGCGCGATCGGCTCGATCTGCTTTGACCTGCCCACGCCCGCGGTGGACGGCAACGTGCTGCGCGTCGTCACGCGCTTTGAGGCGGACGAAAGCAACATCGACCGGGAGAGCACGAAAAAGCAGATTGCGGCACGTCTGAAGCCGCTCTACCGCCCCGGGCTGTGCGGCGTGATGACGCAGAGCCTGATGGAGCTGGGCGCCTGCGTGTGCGTGCCCAACGGCGCGCCCCACTGCGAGCGCTGTCCGCTGGCCGCGACCTGCCGCAGCGCCGACGGCGGCTGGATGCGTCTGCCCGTGCGGGATAAGAAAAAAGCCCGCCGGCAGATTGAGAAAACCGTGCTTGTTCTGCAGTGCGGGGAGCGGATCGCCATCCGCAAGCGCAAAGGCACCGGCCTGCTGGCCAACCTCTGGGAATTTCCGAATTACGACGTGCCCGCCGCGGAAGCGCCGGCGCAGGCGCAGCAGGCGGCGGAAGCGCTCTGCGGCACGCCGGTCACCCTGCTGGGCACGCAGCGCTACACGCATATTTTCACGCACGTGGAGTGGCACATGACGGCCTACCGCTTCGCCTGCGGCGCGCTGCCCCCGGACTGCACGGCGGCAACGGCGGCCGAGCTCGAGCACGTTTACGCGCTGCCCTCCGCGTTCCGACCCTTCTTTGAATAAACAGCAGCGGCGGTCTGCATCGAGGCCCGCGCCGTTCGGCGCGGGCCTCTTTTGCTATGCGTTCAGTTTTGCGTTTGCCGCTGCTCAGCCCGCCTTGTAGGTGCAGTACATGAAGTACTTATAGCCGAGCGGGTTGGAGAAGAAGCCCTGCACGGAGGAATCCAGCATGTAGAGATCCGTGTAGTAATAGATCGGCGTGATGCAGCCGGTCGCCATGAGCATATCCTCGGCAACGTGCATGAGCTTGTAGCGCACGGTGTTGTCGGTGCAGCTCTTGATCGTGGAGATCAGCACGTCATAGGTCTCAGCCCAGGTGCCTTCCTCAACCTTGATATCATAGCCGTACGGCGTCAGATCCAGGCTGTAGGCAGCCACATCGGCATGGTCGCCCTTGCCGAACTGGATGTCGTTGTTGCCGGAGGCGGTGACCCACATATCCAGGAAGCAGATGGGATCGTTGTAGTCGGCAACCCAGCCGTTGCGGGCAACGGAGTAATCGCCGGCTTTACGGGTGTTCAGGAAGGTTGCCCATTCCTGGTTCTCCATCGACATCGGGATGCCGACGTTGGCAAGCGCGGACTGGATGTATTCACCGATCGCCTTGTGGCCCTCATTGGTGTTGTAGAGATAGACCAAGGACGGGAAGTTGGTGAGCTTACCGGTCGCTTCGTCGAAGTCATAATACTTCTTGAGCGTCTCCATGGCGGAGGCAAAGTTGGCCTCGAGCGCCTCTGCGGAGGCATCGAAATAGCCGACGAACTGATCGCTTACGCCGGTGTTCTTGTAGAACTCGGAGCCGTCCGCATCGGTCATGCCCATCGCGACGAAGGAGGAGGCCGGAATCTGGCCGCCCTGCGCGATGGAGTCGATGATGTAGTTGCGGTCAAGCAGGAGGGAAACGGCCTTGCGGATCTCCGCCTTCGCGTTCTCCGCTTCCACGCCGGTCAGGTTGCTGCCTTCGGGCAGGATGTTCTCGTTGACGTTCCAGCAGACATAATACGTGCCGATCTGGCCGACATTGAAGAACTCATCGGGATACTCCTTCTTGAGCGTCTCGATCTCATTGGTCGGCACGTCGTCGATCAGCGCCCAGTCGCCGTTCTTGAAGTTGGAGAGCTGGTTGTTCGCATCATCGGAGAGATAGAAGTTGATCGTATCCATCGTCACCTCGGCGGCGTCGGGATGATTCTCATTCTTCTCAATGGTGATCAGGGAGTTGTGCTCCCAGGCCTTCATCTTGTAAAGACCGTTGCAGACATAGGTCGCGGGGTCGGTCGCCCAGGCTTCATTGGCAACCACGTCCTCACGCACGGGGAAATAGGTCGGGAACGCAAGCAGCTCATTCCAGTAAGGAACGGCATTGGCAAGCGTGACCTCCAGGGTCTTGTCGTCAACCGCCTTGACGTTCAGCTTGGCGTCGGGGTTGACATAGTTTTCCTGATCGTCGGTTTCCCAGATCGCTTCATAGCCGTCCACGACCTCGAACATGTAGCCGTAATCGGCGGCCAGCGAGGTGGAAGCGGCGCGCTGCCAGGCAAAGGCGAAGTCGCCGGCGGTGACGTCCTTGCCGTCGGACCATTTCATGCCGTCGCGCAGGGTGTAGGTGTAGGTCACGGTGCCGTCTTCATTCTCAACGCCTTCCGTAAGCTCCTGTGCGGCGTCGGGAACGATCACGAGCTTGCCGCTGTCATCCTGCGCCCACTTGGCAAGGCCGGAGAACAGATGCGCGAGCATCGTCGCGCCGTCAACAGCGGAGTTCAGCGCGGGGTCGATGGTGTCGGGCTCGGAGGCCAGGCACACGTTGATGGCTCTGGTGTCGGTTCCCGGCTCCTCGGGCTTGTTGCCGGGGGTCTTGCCGCAGGCCGCAAGGCTGCACACGATGGCGAGCGCGACCAGAATGGCTGCGAGCTTCTTGAGTTTCATGGGGAATCAATCCTTTCTAAAAAATTATTTTTCTATTTGCGAACGTTCCGAAGAACGAACGGGCCGAATCAGTTGACCTCCGCCACGCGATGGCAGGCGACGAAGTGGCCGGCGGAGACCTCCTCAAAGGGCGGCATGCTTTCGGCGCATTTGTCGCATGCGTAGCGGCAGCGGGTGCGGAAGGGGCAACCGGAGGGCGCGTTGAGCGGGCTCGGGATATCGCCCGAGAGCACGATGCGCTTGTTGGCGCGCGCGACCTGCGGGTCCGGCACCGGCACGGCGGAGAGCAGCGACTGGGAATAGGGATGCAGCGGGTGATCGTAAATCTCCCCTGCGCTCGCGAGCTCCACCATGTGGCCGAGATACATCACGGCAATGCGGTCGGAGATGTGGCGCACGACCAGCAGATCATGCGCGATGAACAGATAGGTCAGGCCGAGCTTCTCCTGCAGATCGTCAAACATATTGATCACCTGCGCCTGAATGGAAACATCCAGCGCGGAGACCGGCTCGTCGCAGACAATGAAATCGGGATCGACGGCAAGCGCGCGCGCGATGCCGATGCGCTGACGCTGCCCGCCGGAGAATTCGTGCGCATACCGCGCGGCATGCTCGCTGTTGAGGCCGACGTAATCCATCAGCTCGAGAATGCGGTCCTGGCGTTCCGCCTTGGTCTTGCAAAGATTGTGCACATCCAGCGGCTCGCCGATGATGTCGGAGACGGTCATGCGCGGATTGAGCGAGGAATAGGGATCCTGAAACACCATCGTCGCCTTTTTGCGGAATTCCCGGATATCCGCCTTGGTGCGGATCTGCTTGCCGTCATACCAGATTTCGCCGCCGGTCGGCTTGTAAAGATGCAGGATCGTGCGCCCGACCGTGGTCTTGCCGCAGCCGGATTCGCCGACCAGACCGAGGGTTTCGCCCTTCTGAATGGAGAAAGAAACGCCGTCCACGGCCTTGAGCGGTTTCGAGCGCAGCAGGCCCGTATTGATCATGAAATATTCCTTGAGGTCCTTGACCTCGATCAACGGTCTGTTTTCAGGCATCCGTGTCACCGCCTTCCTCTCCGAGCGTCAGGGTGCCGTCCGCCAGACCCTGCTTGACATTCATCCAGCAGGCGGCGGCGTGGCCCTCATTGATCTGCATGCGGTCCGCGCGCTGCTGAATGCAGATCTTCATCGCGTTGTCGCAGCGCGGCGCAAACGGGCAGCCCTTGGGCAGATTCAGCAGGTCGATCGGCGTGCCGGTGATGGGCTGCAGCTTCTTGCCGGCCGTGTCCGCAGTCGGGATCGAGCGCATGAGGCCCTTGGTGTATTCATGTCTGGGATGGTAGAAAATCTCATCTGCCGTCCCCTGCTCGCAGATGGAGCCCGCATACATCACGACCACCTCGTCGCACATCTGCGCCACAACGCCCAGATCGTGGGTGATCATGATGATCGCCATGCCCAGCTCCTTCTGAAGCTGGCCCATCAGCTCGAGAATCTGCGCCTGAATGGTCACATCCAGCGCCGTGGTCGGCTCGTCCGCGATCAGGATATCCGGCTCGCAGGCCAGCGCCATGGCGATCATGACGCGCTGACGCATGCCGCCCGAATGCTCAAACGGATACTGCTTCATCCGCTTTTCCGGCTCGTTGATATTGACCAGGCGCAGCATTTCCACCGCACGGTCATAGGCCTCCTTGCGGTTGCGGTTGGTGTGAAGGAGAATGGCCTCCATCAGCTGACGGCCGATGGTATAGGTCGGATTCAGCGAGGTCATCGGATCCTGAAAGATGATCGAGATCCGGTTGCCGCGCACGGTTTTCATCACCTTTTCGCCCGCGCCCACGAGCTCCTGCCCGTCGAGCTTGACGGAGCCGCCGACAATCTTGCCGGTGCCGGCGAGAATCTGCAGGATCGAATACGCGGTCACGGATTTGCCCGAGCCGGATTCGCCCACGATGCCCAGCACCTTGCCGCGCTCGAGCGAAAACGAAACATCGTTGACGGCCTTGACTTCACCCGCGTCGGTGAAGAACGAGGTCTTTAAATGACTGACTTCCAGTAACGCCATCTTGCTGCCCTCCTTATTGATTCAGCTTCGGGTCAAACGCGTCGCGCAGACCGTCGCCGAACAGATTCAGGCTCAGCACGATCAGCGAGATCACGATCGCGGGGATGACCAGACGGTAGGGATAACTGGTCAGGCCGTTGAGCGCCTCCGACGCGAGGGAGCCGAGCGAAGGCATCGGCGCGTTGACGCCGAGGCCCAGGAAGGAAAGATAGCTTTCCGTAAAGATTGCCGAGGGGATCTGCAGCGCGGAGGAAATGATGACCACGCTGATGCAGTTCGGGATCAGGTGCTTTGTGATGATCCAGCGGCCCTTTGCGCCGGTCGCCTGCGCGGAGAGCACATATTCCTGCTCGCGCAGCGAAAGGATCTGACCGCGGATCAGGCGCGCCATGCCGACCCAGTAAAGCAGGGCGAACACGATGAACAGGCTGATCATATTCGAGCCGATGCTCTCGAGCGCCGTGCCGGCGATCAGGGGCTTGAGCGTGAGCTTGAGCACGGCGGAGAGCAGGATGACCATCAGCATATCCGGCAGGGAGTAAATAATATCCACAAAGCGCATGATCACCATATCGACCTTGCCGCCGAAGTAGCCGGAGACCGAGCCGATCAGCATGCCGATGATCAGCACGATGATGCTCGCAAACAGACCGACGGCCAGCGACACGCGCGTGCCGTAAATCACGCGGATGAAATAATCACGCCCGGCCGCGTCCGTGCCGAAGATATGGGGAAACACGCGCTCGCCCGCGTCGATCTTCGCCTGCTCGGTCCTGCCGTATTCAAACGGCGCAAGGTTGTTGTAGGAGGCGTCCACGGGCTTGCCGGGCTGCACGCCGAGCTGCGTTTCATAGGAATAGGGCCAGAACGCGGGGATCAGAATGCTGGAAAGTGCAATGACAAGGATGATCAGAAAGCTGACGAACGCAACTTTGTTTTTATAAAGACGCTTCACACCGTCGCGGAAGAACGTGGAGGAGGGGCGCATCTGCACCATGTATTCCTTCTCCTTGTCGCTGGCGGGCAGGAACATATCCAGGTCCACATGACCGGAAAAGATGTTTTTCTTCACTGTGCCGCCTCCTTATTCCAGTGTGATGCGCGGATCGACCACTTTATAGAGGATATCCGTCACAAGGTTCATGATCACGATCAGCGCCGCAAGGATGATTGTGGTGCCCATGATCATCGGATAATCGCGGTTGGTGATGGAGCTGACGAAGGCGCGGCCGATGCCGGGCACGGCAAAGATCTGCTCCACGACCAGGGACCCGGTCACGATGTAAGCGAGCATCGGGCCGAAATAGGTCAGCACGGGGATCAGCGAATTCTTCAGCGCGTGGCCGAAGATGATCCGCGGCCCCGAAACGCCCTTGGCGCGGGCGGTGCGAATGTAATCCTGCCCGAGCACGTCCAGCATGGAGGAGCGCGTCAGGCGGGTAATATAGGCCATCGGATAGAGCGCGAGCGTGACGATCGGCAGCACAAGGCCGGCGGAGGTCGAGCCGTTGGCGGGCAGCAGCTGCAGCTTGATGGCAAAGAGCACGAGCAGGAGCGAGCCCATGATGAACGACGGCATGGAAACAAAGGCCGTGGTCAGCACCATGACGATCCGGTCGATCAGCTTATTCCTGCGCAGCGCGGCGATCGCACCGAGCACGATGCCGACGATCGCGGAGCTGATCGCGGCAAGCAGACCCAGCTTCATCGAGGTGCGCATGCCGTCCGAAATGATATCGATGACCATCCGGCCGCGCTGCTTGAGCGACGGGCCGAAATCGAACTTTGTCACGATATCCTTCAGATACGTGCCGTACTGAACCATCAGCGGCTTATCCAGGCCGTATTTGGCCTCCATCGCCGCCTGCACGGCCGGCGTCGTCGCCTTTTCGCCGACGAAGGGGCCGCCCGGCACAGCGTGCATGACGAAGAACGTGACCGTGATCACGACCCAGATCGTGAAAATCGCCAGCACGATGCGCTTGCCGATATACAACAGCATTTTTGAATTCATCTGTTTCCCGCCTTCCGGTTTGCTGCCTGCGGAATGCGGCGCCGGCCAAAAAGCCCGCGCGCCCGTCCGCTTCTATTATATATTATACATAGATTCGAAAAAAAAGCAATTCATTCTCCGCAATATAGCCGCAGAATAATACACAAAATCTGTGCTCTGTGTGTACTTTTAGCGCTTCGGACGCCGCCGGGCGGTCACACCTCGAGCGCAAAGGTCAGATCGCCGTTTTCGCATTTGCCGTCGGTTTTCACGAGAATCCGGACGGTCCCGGGCGATAGTTTGCCGCCGGTCGCCTGCACTTCCTCCCCGTCGCGCAGGGTAAACAGCGCGGTCTCGTCATCGCCGGAGACGCAGGTGACCGTGAGCGCGCCGGTTTCCAGTTTCGCGGTATAGCGGATGCGCGCCGACGCGTCCTTGCATTTCAGACGAAAGACCATCGTGCCCTCAAAGGAATAGAAACTCATAAACGCGGAATCGGCATCGTTGGAATGCACAAAACCGACCGCGTGATAGTTTGACTTGTAGCCCCCGCAGCCGCTCAGCCCGAGCAGGGAGAGCAGCAGCGCCGCCGCGAGCAGCAGGGCGACGGGTCTGCGGATGAACCGCTTTGTTTGCGCGCGCGCCGCAGTCGTTGCTTCAAGCGCCATGATGCGCCTCCTTTTCACAGATGCAAGTCGCCGTTTTCTCCGGTCAGACCGCGTACAGCGCGATCCCCGCCGCGCCGGAGAGCAGGATCAGCAGGATCGGCGACATCCCGCGTTTTGTGAATTTCCTCGACGCAAAATAGACCGCCGCGAGCAGCGCCGTCAGAAGCAGCGCCTTCCAATCGATCACCGGCGCCTGCACGGAGCCGATCACATTGTTCAGCGCCAGAAAGACGCCGGTCGCGAGGATGATGCCGGCGATCGTGGGCCGGAGCGTGCCGAACGCGGCGCGGAAGCCTTCGCTCGTCAGCGCTTTTTTCAGCGCCTTTGTCAGCAGCAGGATCACAACGAACGCCGGCAGCACCACCGCAAGCGTGGCCGCAATCGCGCCGGGGACACCGGCCTGCACGCTGCCGATATAGGTGGCCAGATTGACCATGATCGGCCCGGGCGTGCTTTCGCTGACCGCGATCAGCTCCGAGAGCCGCGCGTCGTCGAGCCAGCCGTTGGCCAGCACGGTTTCGCGGATCAGCGGCACCGCGGCATAGCCGCCGCCGAAGGTGAACGCGCCGACCTTCAGAAAGGCGAGAAAGAGCCGTAGGATCTTCATTGCGCCTGCCCTCCCCTCCGCCTGCGGCCGATCAGATACAGCGCAAGGCCGACCGCCGCGCCCAGAAGCATGAGCGCAATCGTGGAAATGTGCAGCGCGAAAAGATTGATTGCCATCATCAGCAGGAACGCGCCCGCGCCGACCAGGACGGTCGGCAGGGTTTTCGGCAGTTTCGAAAAGAGCCGCACCGCCGCGTCGACAATCAGGATGCCCACGGCGATCTTGATGCCGGCAAACGCGCCCGCGACCCATTTGTTTTCGAGAAACCGGTCAAGGAAAAAAGAGAGCAGCAAAATTATGACAAAGGAAGGCACGATCATGCCAAGCGTCGCCGCCACCGCGCCGGGAATTCCCTTCTGCCGGTGGCCGACAAAGGTGGCGCAGTTGATCGCAACCGGGCCGGGCGAGGATTCGGCCAGCGCAGGCAGCGCCGCCATTTCCTCCTCGCTCAGCCATTGCTTCTGCTCGACGCAGACCCGCTCGATCATCGGCAGCATCGCATAGCCGCCGCCGAAGGTGAACGCGCCGATTTTCGCAAACTGCAGAAATAATTCGATCAGCTGTTTCATAAGATCATCGTTTCTTCCTTTGCGGATTCAGAGCTTCCAGCCGGCCGTAAAGCTCTTTGCCCACTGTGTTTCGGGGTTTGCAAGGATCGCCTCCGGCGCGCCGTCCGCTTCGACATTGCCGCCGTTGAGGACGATCAGCCGGTCGGCGGCATGGAGCGCGAGCGCCGGCGAATGCGTGCTCATGACCACGGTGCAGCCGCAGGCGGCCCGATAGGCCTCGATCGCCTTGACCACCAGCGCGGCGCCGGCGGCGTCGCAGGCAGAGGTCGGCTCGTCAAGCAGCAGCAGCGCGCAGTCCTGCGAGAGCACTCTGCACAGCGAGAGCCGCTGCAGCTCGCCGCCCGAGAGCGAGGTCGCTTTTTTCTCCGAGAGATGATCGAGTCCGAGCTGCTGAAGCAGCCGGTCCGCTTCGGCTCTGTCCGCGCGGGTGAGCTGAATATTTCTTCGCAGATCGCCGCGGAAGGCATAGGCCTGCTGCGGCATATAGAGCTTTTGCTCCGGCGTTTCGACCGTGCCCGCGGTCGCTTTGATCAGACCGGCAAGGATGCGCAGGAGCGTGGTCTTGCCGCTGCCGTTTGCGCCGGCGAGCGCAACGGTTTCCCCCTGCGCGATCGTCAGCTGCGGCAGATCGAGCACCGTGCGTTCGCCGTAGCGTTTTTTTAAGTTTCTGATCTCAACCATCGGCATGCTCCTTTACGATAAACGACGCGAGCGCGTTGACGGCAAAGGCAATGAGCAAAAGGATGATGCCGAGCGCGAGCGCGAATGAGAATTTGCCCTTGTTCGTTTCGAGCATGATCGCCGTGGTCATCACGCGCGTTTTCCACTGGATGTTGCCGCCGACGATACTCACCGCGCCGACCTCGGCAATGGAGCGCCCGAACGCGTTGAGCACGACCGAAAACAGCGAGGAGCGCCCTTCGCGGATGCAAAGGGCGGCAGTGCGCACGCCGGAAAAGCCGAGCCCGCGCGCGGTTTCGATCACCGGCTTCGAGGCGCTCTCGATGAAGGACGACGACAGACCGATGACGACGGGCGTGATCAGCAGCACCTGCGCCACGACCATGACGCGGACCGTGAACAGCATCTGCAGCCTGCCGAACGGCCCGTAATGCGTGAAGAGCATATACACGATGAGGCCTGCCACCACCGGCGGCAAGCCCATGAGCGTGTGGATCAGTTTTTTAAGGAACGCTTTCCCCCGAAAGGATTTTGAGCCGATCAGCGCGCCGAGCGGCAGCCCGATCAGGCAGGAGATCACCGTGGAGAAAAACGACATTCTCAGCGTAACGCCGATGATCTGCAGCAGCTCCTTATCGGGGGGGAACAGCAATTCAAACGCTTGCCTGAAACTATCCATTCATTATTTTTCAAGCAGATAAAACAGCGCGGCGCCGTATTGCGCTTCGCCGTATTTCGCGATCATCTCGCTCGCTTCATCGGAAAGCATCCAGTCGATGAACGCCTGCGCACCCACGACGTTGATCCCGTCGATCTTTTCGGGATTGACGGCGATCAGGGAGTAGGTATTCTTCATATCGTCGCCTTCGGCAAGCACGATGTCAAGATCGAGCGTATCCTTCATCGACAGGAAGGTCGCCTTGTCGGTCAGGCAGTAGGCCTGCTGCTCGCTCGCCATGGTCAGGCACGCGCCCATGCCCTGGCCTGCGCTGATGTACCAGGCGTCTTCTGCGGGATCGGGCTTCTCATCGCCCCAGATCTTGAGCTCGGCCTTATGCGTGCCGCTCTCGTCGCCGCGGGAGATGAACTTGCTTTCGCTCTCGCGGATCTTGCCGAACGCGGTTGCCGCGTCCGCGCTGTCCTTCACGCCCGCGGGATCATCCTTCGGGCCGACGATGACAAAGTAGTTATACATAAAGGGCAGACGCTCCACGCCGTAGCCGTCGGCAATGAATTCCTCCTCGGACGCCTTGGCGTGCACGAGAATGACGTCCGCGTTGCCGTCGATCGCCTTCTGGATCGCGGCGCCGGTGCCTGCGGACTGCACCTCGACCTTGTAGCCGGTTTTCGCCTCAAAGGTCGGAAGCAGGTAGGGAAGCAGGCCGGAAT
Source organism: Clostridia bacterium (assembly GCA_017428525.1). GTDB lineage: Bacteria > Bacillota > Clostridia > Oscillospirales > Acutalibacteraceae > CAG-177. The sequence continues at coordinate 28,077 of JAFRQQ010000035.1, forward strand.
CGTTGACCGACGTGGTTGTTGACAGACGGATCACCATGTTTGCCGGGGTTTCAACCGGCGCTTCGGTCGTCACGTCTGCGGGCGCCGCAGTCGTTTCCTCTGCGGGCGTCTGCTTCGCTCCGCAAGCGGCAAAGCCCGCCAGCATCACGAGCGCGAGAAGAATCGCAAACAGTTTTTTCATGATATTCGCTCCTTTTCAAACACGGAAGGCACCGCCGTTTCCCGCGATCCCCTTCAGCCGATGATCAGAATTTCGGCTGCGTCTTACCCCGCATATGCTGCCACTTAGCCGGATAAGATCGGGCAATATCATTGCCTCTATCATACCACAGAACGCGAGAGAAATAAAGTATTATTTTGAAGAAAAATCAAAAATGCAGCCCGCCGGTGCGCCCGAAGCGCTTGCGGCGCAAAGCCTTCTGCAACGCAGAAAAAAAGCAGGCCGTAAGACCTGCTTTTTTCGTAATGAATCAGATGGGTCGGTCCGTGTCAGCGACGCGTCGGGATCCTCCCTGTTTCTCCACCTCAACCGACGGCCGTCAAACGCCGCCGGCGGGAGCTTGAACGACGGGCTAAAACTGGAAATAGACGAACGGATTCTCACCCGTATATGCAAGCGCCAGAATCAGGCCGAGCACAGTGAAGAAAACCGTCAGACCCCCGACGCTGTCAAGATTGAGGATCGGATAATACCCGTTTGTCGTCTGCTCTCCGCGCGATTTCACCTCCGCGGCAATCGAGCAGGCGACCAGAAGCACAAGCGCGACAATGGACCATGTGAACGGCTGCCGAATGCCGTCTTGCAGCGTAAAGATCCCCTTGATGACGATCCAGGCGGTCGAGAAAGAATCTGCGCGGAAGAAGATCCATGTAAATGTAATAAACAGAAATGTTGCGACAATTTTGATCGCGCGGAGGATTCCCGTCCTGCTTTTTTCATGTCTGATCTTATCAAGGCATAACGCCAGACCGTTAATGCCGCCCCAGAACACAAACGTCCAGTTTGCGCCGTGCCAGAGTCCGCCGAGCAGCATCGTCAGCATCAGGTTGATATACTGCCGCGCTTTTCCCTTCCGGTTGCCGCCGAGCGGGATATAGAGATATTCTTTCAGCCAGGTTGAAAGACTGATATGCCACCGGCGCCAGAATTCCGTCGCGCTTTGTGAGATATACGGCAGATTGAAGTTTTTGTTGAAATCATAACCGAGACATTTCGCGCAGCCGATCGCCATATCCGAATAACCGGAGAAGTCAAAATAGATCTGGAGCGAATAGGAGATCGCCGCAAACACGATCGTCGCCCAGTGAAACGCCGCCGGCTTGCTGTAGACGTCGTCAACAAAAACGGAAATGTGGTCGGCCAGCACGATCTTTTTGAACAAACCGAACGCAAACACCTGCAAGCCCCACTTGAGGTTGTCAACGGATACCGTGCGGCGTTCCCGAAGCTGCGGCAGGAAATCCGCCGCGCGCACAATCGGTCCGGCAACAAGCTGAGGGAAGAAGCTGATATACAGTGCCAGCTTGATAAAATCGGTTTCGACAGGAATTTTCTTCCGCCGCACATCAATCACATAGCTCAGGGCCTGAAATGTGTAGAAGGAGATGCCGACCGGAAGAATGATGCGCAGCGCGCCAAGCTCTTTCCCGACAATCGCCGCGGCAGAACCGAGGAAAAAGTTGAAATACTTGAAAAAGCCGAGCACCGCAAGCGGGACCACAACGCCCGTAATGAAAACAGGTTTCAGATGCGAGTATTTCGCGGTAAAATACGAGGAGACTGTCACAAAGAGCAGCAAAAAGCAAAAGCGCCAATCCCAGTAGCCGTAGAAGAAATAGCTTGCGGCCAGCAGAAAGAACTCTTTCACCCGCTGCGGAAACAGCTTGTCAATGATCACCGTCCCGCTCAACACAACGGCGAAGAAGATCAGAAAGTCAATCGAAGCAAAAGACATTACGCCACCTCCGTAATCAGCTTATAAAGCTCATCTGCAATCATGGCGTGCCCGCGCTTATTCAAATGGCCGGTGCCGACTGACGTGTTGACAAAGCCATAGGGAAGCGTGTGGTCTTTCTCGTATTCGGATAAAAACCGGTCGCGCATATCCAGATAATGAATCCCGTTTTCCCGGCAGAGCGCTCCGAGCTGATCCGACGCAAGGCTGCTTCCGGTGATTCGCATCGTTCCGTCGAAATCGATCGCGATCCCCGGGTGATACATAATGATGAGCGCCGCGTTATGCTCGCGCGCGATCCCGCTGATCTTCTGCAGCAGCGCCGAGAGCAATTCGCCGTTGTTGCTTTCTTCAACCGTTTCAGGCGCCTGTGCCGCGGGTGTTGCAAAGTCAGCGTCGCCGACCTGCTCTCCTTTGAAATTCATGAACTGCGCATAGAGAAGACGAAGATACTGGTTCTTCTGCAGAAGCCCCAGGATGCCTCCGGCATGCGAAGGGATCTCTGCGGTTGTTCCGTTGACTGCGTCGGTCAGCGCTTCATCAGAAAAGAGGCAATCTTCGGTTTCAATAATGAGATAGGACGGACTGTATCGTTCCAATGCCGCTTCAAGGTTGCCGCAGCAGGTCAGGAAATTATGACCGGAGATCCCGATGTTATAAACGGTCCGATCGCCCATGCGTTCATTCAGCTGCCCCGCAAGCGATTCGTCCATGGCAACCTGAAATGCTTCCATATGAGAGGACCCCATAATCAGCACATCTACGTCAACATCATCGGAATACGCAAACAGATCGGTGAAGCCTTCATTATTGGTTTTTCCCCATGCGAATCCCTCGGTTCCGCGCGAGAAGAACACATGCGGCTCCCATTTGTAATCTGTGGTGCCCTCGTTGTTTTCGCAGTGAACCGGGACATTATAGTAAAAAAAGCAAAACAGTGTTAAAATCAGGAATGCAAGCATACCGGACAATAACACTTTGAAAAAAGCCTTTGCGATCTGATTTCCTTTCACGTTCACACCCCACCTTGTCAACCAGTCTGCTTATCATCAAATAAGAATATCAGACGTATTATAACACAAAACGGCATGAAATGCCATACCCTGAACGGTTTTTTCGCATGCCGAAAAAGCCGAAAACTGCTGCCGGATCCTTGAAGAAAAGCGGCTTTCCATCTTCCGCAAGCAAGCCGTGAATCGTTGCACATTCTCTGTTCTTCATGTGTAGGATTCACATTTCGGCTGCGTCTTACCCCGCATATGCTGCCGCTTAGCCGGATAAGATCGGGCAATATCATTGCCTCTATCATACCACAGAACGCGAGAGAAATAAAGCATTATTTTGAAAAAAATCAAAAATGCAGCCCGCCGGAACGAGCTGCTTTTTCTGAGACCAGCTTATATATTATGTTTAACAGACAGCCTGAAAATGTGATCAACACAACGAACGGATCAGAGCTCCGACGCTTCTGCACAGATCCCGGTTTTTCGCAAGCGCATGTGCGTCATTTTCGGATGATGATTTTGCTTAAAGCGGATTTTTGTTCTTCCGTCGGCGCTTTGAGCTTGCCGCTGCGCACAAGCGCGCACAGGCAGTTCGTGACAAACCGCTTGTCGCCGAAGATGCAGAACTGCAGCTCATACGCGCGCAGCTTTTTCAGGTGGTCGGGGGTTTCGGAAAGCACCGCATCGCAGTACCGCTCGATATAATGTGCGAATTCGGCCTTGTGCTTTTCTTTGATCCTGTCGCCGATCGCGACCAGCCGTTTCTCCGTTGCTTCATCGTTGAGCACAAGGCATTGCAGCGCGATTTTATGCGGAGAATCCGGTGCGCCGCAAATTCTGACAAAGCCTTCCTGCGCGAGCACAGCGGCTTCTTCGGGGCTGATCTGACCGCCGTTCAGAATCATTTCAAGCTGCCGCAGATAATCCCGTTCTTTGTAGAGAAACGCGCTGTCGATCCGTTTTCCCGACCATGCGGAATCAAACTGGAAATAATTGATCCGATCGCTTTCTCTGTAATAAGGGCCGTAAGCGGCGTTGATGCTGTCGATGTTTCTGATTTTCTTTGATTCGTCGCTTTCCACCGTCGCAAAGCAGATATTATACCCGCCGTCGGCTCTGTGCGTGGCGACCTCGTCAAAGGAAACGCTTGTGTCCGCCTCGCCGCTGGATGCGGCAATAAACGGGATCAGCGCCCAAAGCATGAAATTGCGGTCGCGCGCCGCCGGGTCGGCAGGAGCGTCGCCGGCAAAGCCGCCGCAAATCCCCGCGTCATTCAGAAGATCGCACGCGGCAAGCGCATCAAACAGTTTATTTGCAAACACGCCGGCGGTTTTCTCATACATTTCATTCTGCAGCGCAACGATTTCCTCGCTCGGTTCATCGAGCAGGATGCTGCACAAATACCGCTCGCCCCGCTTTGTCAGAAAGCCGTAATATTCGAGCAGCTCCGCCTCGCTTTCCACATACACCGGTGACACGCCGAGGTCATCGGCAATTTCATTTGCGGTCTTTGCCGATTTCCAGACGGCATAGACAATATTCTGCGGAAGCGACGTCTTGAAATAGTTCTGATTCGTCCCGTTGTCGCCGATGATGCCGTTCGTGCCGATTTCGGAAAAATGAATGGGGTTGAATTTTAAATCGCTGTGTTCTCTCATGGTTTCCATCCCTCTTTTCAGTTCTTTTTTTGCTTCAAACAGGTGCCATTTGACCGTTCCCAACGGAATACCCAGCGCTTCCGCAATCTGATACTGCTTTTTATTTTCATAATAATAAGCAATGACGATTTTTCTTTGCAGCGCGGAAAGATGCGCGAGTTCCGTGCGGAGCTTCTCCGTTTCCGATTGCTTCGCAAGGTCGGCGGCAAGATCCATCCCGTCGTCAAGCCGGTCCGCGAGCTCCTGGAGCGGCAGGCCGAGCGATGCTTTCCGACTGTCCCGGTAATAATTCGCCAGACAGTTGTGCGCAACGGCCCAGACAAATTTCTGCACATCGGCGATATCCTCACGATGCAGCAGGGCGGTATAGACTTTCAGGGCGATTTCCTGGGAAAGATCCTCCGCGTCCTGATGATTGCGGCATCGTTTCAGCGCAAAGCCGTAAATGGGTTTCAGATATTCTGTTGTGATTCTGTCGGCATCCTGTTTTTTCATCTGTACTCCCTCGAAAGCAGCTTTCACTCATACAGACACGCGAAACCGAAAAAGGTTGGCGATTTTTGCAGAATTGCTATGATTTTTTTGAAAAATACGCAAGCGTTTCCCTCGCGATGGCCGCGATCAGCTCCTCTCTGCTTCGAAAACCGGCCGGCAGCCTGAAATAGAGATACCATTTCCCCGGGTAATCCCAGATTTTCTCGCTGTAGTCGTCCAGCGTCCGGCGGTCGATCACAGCCTCGATCTCGGGGCGGATCGTCTGCACCAGCCGCAGTGCAGCGGCTCTGATTTCGTCCACTTCCTTCTCAACGGAGCGGACATACCCTTCCTCATAATCGTCCATCGGCAGCCTCCTGTGTGAATCTGAATTGAAACGTGTGTTCAAAGCAACGAGCGGATCAGAGCTCCGACGCTTCTGCACAGATGCGGGGCCTGCTGCGTCACTTCCGGTTTGCCGGAATCGACCGCCCAGCCGTCGTGCGCCAGAATCATCTCAAGGTCGTTGTAGTCGTCGCCGACGACGGCGGCGCTGTCCGCAGGCAGCGCGAAGTGCCGCAGGATGAAGGCGACGCCCTGCGCTTTGCCCGTGCCGCGGTTGCCGATGTTGATGTGCGGGCCGTTGACAAAGATGCTGACCCTGTCGTCGAAGGCGGGCAGCAGCGCTTCCCTGACCTGCAGCGCCCGCGCCGCGCTCGGAAAGGTGGCATAGTAGTGACACTGCGGCGAGCCGTCGCTTTTCTGGAAAAAGACGATATCTTCATAGCCCGCCATGGCAGTTTCAAGCGCGGCGAAGGTTGCGGCGGGAATGATCGATTCAAACAGCACGCTTTGATCCGCCGAAAGGATCAGCGAGCCGTTGCAGAGGATCAGGTAGTCAAAGGGCAGCCGTTCTTCCCGCGCAGTGTCGTAAAAATCAGCGCCACGGCCCGTGACGACGCCGAAATACCGTCCGCCTGCCCGCCAGTCATCAATGGCGGCTCTTGTTTCATCGTCAATGACGCCGTCGCGCCGGAGCGTTCCGTCATAATCGGTGGCAATCAGCAGCTTTTTCATTTTGCGCATCTCCTCCGTCCAATCCATGCACGCGTTTGTTTCGCAGGCGGCAGGCGTTTTTGCCGCACCCTCAGTATAGCATCCCCGGCGGTGCGGTTGCAACCGTTTTCTGCTTTTTTCATCGGAAAGCGCGCCCGCAATGCTTTCGAAAACGCAGCCGCAGAGCAAACGGCCGGTATGAACCCGCAGCAAAAAAGCAGGCCCGCAGACCTGCTTTTTCATGGAACCGTATGCCGAAAATGAACACAAAACGCGCTTGTTTACTCTTCCTCTTTCAGGTGAATGTCCCATCCGGTGTCAATCTTCTTTTTCACCTTGTCCTTCGTTTCCTTGTCCAAATCAGGCCAATCAACGACGGTGCTTGCGTTTTTGGTTACAAGATGGGCTTTTTCGGCGCACAGCGCAAGCGGCGTATCGGCAAGAGAGTCGGAGTAGAAATTCTCGATCAGCGGAAACCCGTGGTCAAAGATATATTTGGCCTTTTCCTTTGCATACATGAGGTTGTTCAAATACACCCCGTATTCACGGTCATATTCCGTTGCGATGCAGTGCACGCCAAGCCGTTTTGCAATCGGCTCAACGATGCATGCCGGCGATGCACTGATAATCAGATCGTCCGGCCTTTTTTGCGCCAGATACCACGAAGCGATCCTTTTCTCGTTTTTATCCCAATAACGTGTGATCTGCACGTCGAAATCATCGATCAATGTCAGATATCCAAAAAACTTGCGTTGTTTCAGATATTCCGGCATTTTCCCCATCTTGTTCAAAGCCAGGATGCCGATCGCCTTCGGAAAGAACTTGAGCCAGAGCTTTGGATGACGGTTCATGCACCAGATGCAAAAACCGATGGAGCAATCCGAAGGAAAAATCGTTCCGTCAAAATCATATACGTTCATTTTGTCCCGCTCCCTTCTGTGTTATGGAATCTAATCCTATTATACACAAAAGCATTCTTTTTTCAACCCCCCAACATACAGGAACGAAAGATTGAAACAGCGGGCGCTGCCGCATGATGCACAGAGCCGCGGCAAAACTGCAAAAGAAACGTCGAAGAAAGGGGCGGCAGCCCCTTTCCTGTCTCTTCTGTCCGGATGCGAAAAACCGGATTGAAGAATGCCGTTATTCAGCCTGCACCTGTTCCGAAGCCTCTTTCGCCAGACGCTTCATCATATCGGCTTCCACATCATAGCCGCGGGCGTTGTAAATTGCCGCCATCTTCAGGTAACATGCGCTCGCCTTCTCGTTTTCGCCCGTTTCCTTATAGAGCTGCGCAAGGCAGTCAAGGTCGTCGCAGAAATAGGTGCCGATTTCACCGGCGGTTTCATAGCAGCTGATCGCTTCGTCAAATCTGCCGAGTTTTTTGCAGATATCCCCGCCGTGGATAAACAGATGCCAGTTGTCGCGGAACCGATCCTTTGCGGAGAGAAAGATTTCATACGCCTCTTCCGGTCTCTCGGCATAGATCAGCGCAATCAGAAGATTATCGGTCTGAATGGAATCATCCGGCGCATTTTTGACCTTCTCTTTGCATTCCGCAACGATCTCATCCCCGCGCTTTAAGAGGAAATACATCCAGATCCTCTGCATGCAGGCAATGGCATACTCATTCGGATCCTCCTGCGGCGGATCATCGACGGCTTTCTGATACCATTCGAGTGCAACGTCCCTGCAGAAATTCATCATACTCATATGAATCCAGCCATACTGCCATTTATCCGCAATTGTCATTTTGTTATCTTTTATCAGTTTCAAGAACTCCTCGCGGCAGCGCATGAAATCCACCGGATCATGGGAATTTTCATACACCGAGCAGAGTCTTTGCGCATAATTCTCATAGCCGAACGAGGTTTTCTTGTAGAAATCATCCACCGTCACGCCGTAGAGCCTTGCGAGTTCGGGCAGGATCAGCACATCCGGCAGCGTCGTTCCGCATTCCCAGCGCGACACGGTCTGCGCATTGACGCCGAGCTGTTCGGCGACCCGTTCCTGCGTCATATGCTTGGCAAGCCGGTATTTTTTCAGATTATCAAAAAACACATGATCCGTCACAGAATCACCCTTTCAATCATTTTCAGAAGCTTCTGAGGTCATTATATCGCCGTTCGACGGCAATGTAAACATCTTAATCTGTGACTATACTCTTGAATTCTGTGTAGCAATCAACCGGCAAGCATTCAAAGGTTGGTTTTAATTCACTGTTGCAGACAGGCGGGCGATTTGTTCATCAAAGCTGCCGTAGCCGCTGAACCGGTCGTTGCCCATGGTTTCGATCAGCGCTTTTGCGCGTTTTGCCTCCTCCAGCGCGCCCGCGGCGTCCCCTTCCGCTTCCAGGCAGTCGGCGACCGTTCCCATCATGACCAGCGTATCTTCAAACGCGATCCATTTCTGCTTCTCGGCTGCTTCCTGTTGCTTGCTGCCTTGCAGCAGCTGCGCCGCGACGGACAGCTTGGAAAAATAGATTTCCGGGATCTGCTCAATGGCGGCTTCCGCACTCTCCATGTCGCCCTTTTCCGCGTAGGCTGCGGCCATGCAGCGCAGCGCGTCAAGCTTCACATCCTCGTGCGCCGTAAGATCGACCAGTTTGCCGGCCGTTCGGATGACTTCATCCGGATCGTTTTGATAATCCATGACGTAAAGCAGATTGTTGAGCAGAATATCGTTGTCCGGGTAGGCTTTCAGCCCTGCTTCCAGGATCTCACGGCTTTTGCGCGGGTCGGCGCGTCTGTATGCATACGCCTGATCGACGATCGCCTCGATCCGTTCCTGCGTTTGCCGCAGATTGAAGTCAAACAGTTCGTCCATGGTAACACCGAAATAGCTTGCCAAGGCCGGCGCGAGCGTAATATCCGGAAGCGCGATGCCGTTTTCCCTCAGTTTAAGATACTGCTTCGATGTTGCCAACGAATCGGTAGAAGATTTCTATGGTTTGGTCTCTGTTTCCATTCTCGTCTTTCGTCGATTCGTGGATGACGATCTTTTCGATCAGCGTATTCAACAGTTCGGCCGTCAATTCTTTCGGATCAGCA
>JAFRQQ010000036.1 GCA_017428525.1 Clostridia bacterium
AAGTATGCCATGTGCGGCTTTTCCTTTTTCTGAACAATTTCTGCTCCCGCAAAACTGTCCCATCGAAAAGAGATGCAATTTGCGTGCAATTGCGGATTTCTTCGGCGCAGGGATACTTGACGTATCTCAAGCCGAATAATCTGCAAGTGTGCGTGAAAGGCGCTCTTTTCGACAACATTGGGTTATGAAATGCTGCCGTTTCCCTGATTGCGCAAAAAACAGTCTGCGTTGAGTTAGCCTATGCAAATTCAACAAAACAAGCGGCAGAATTTGTAGAATATTTTGCGCCGCGCCCCCCTTTTCAAACAGAAAGTTTTATAGTACAATAGAATCAACAAAGTGAATTGCGGAGGGATATGGCATGGCAGATTATCAGGAATTCAACAGCATCCCCGTCGGCCAGTTGGGCATCATCGCGCTGCCCGGCTGCGAAGAAATGGCGCAGAAGATCGATTATTATCTGGTCAAATGGCGCCATGAGCGTGAGAGCGAGCACAAGTCCACGATCTCCTTCGCGGGCTATGAGCGCGACTCCTATCTGATCGACGCCGCCTTCCCGCGGTTCGGCACAGGCGAGGGCAAATGCCACATTGCCGACACCGTGCGCGGCTACGATATTTTCATCCTCTGCGATCCGTTCAACTACGGCGTGACCTACAAGATGTACGGCGCCGTCAACCACATGAGCCCCGACGACCACTATGCCAACCTCAAGCGCGCCATCAGCGCCATCGCCGGCAAGGCCCGCCGCATCACGGTGATCATGCCGATGCTGTATGAAGGCCGTCAGCACCGCCGCACGAGCCGCGAATCGCTGGACTGCGCGGATATGCTCCACGAGCTGTTCATGCACATGGGCGTTGACAACATCATCACCTTCGACGCGCACGATCCCCGCGTGCAGAACGCCATTCCGCTCAAGGGCTTCGAAAGCGTGCAGCCCGTGTATCAGATGATCAAATCCCTTTGCCGCAACGTCGAGAATCTGAAGATCGACAAAGAGCATCTGATGGTCATTTCGCCAGATGAAGGCGGCATGGGCCGCTGCATCTACTTCTCCTCCGTGCTGGGCGTGGAGCTGGGCATGTTCTACAAGCGCCGCGACTACTCCACGATCATCAACGGCCGCAATCCGATCATCGCGCATGAATTCCTCGGCGCGAACCTCGAGGGCAAGGACGTGATCATCATCGACGATATGATCTCCTCCGGTGATTCGATGATCGAGGTCGCCACCAAGCTCAAGGAGCTCAAGGCCAACCGCATTTTCGTCTGCTCCTCCTTCGGCCTGTTCTGCAACGGTCTGGAGGCCTTCGACAAGGCCTATGCGCAGGGGCTGATCACCAAGGTGTTCACCACGAACCTGATCTATTCCACGCCGGAGCTGCTCAGCCGCGAATGGTATGTCAGCGTCGAGCTCTCCAAATATGTATCCTATATTATTGATACGCTCAATCACGACTGCTCCATCAGCCGCCTGCTTGACCCGAAGGACCGCATCAACAAGGTGCTGGTCAAATACGGCTTCAAGCAGCCCGACGAAGTTTAAAACAAATCATCCACAGCCGGCGATTCCGTCGGCTGTACGCATTTCACAGGAGGTCACGCATGCAATCCATCCCGCTTTCTTTTACCGGCGAAAACTTTCGCGTCATGCAGATCACGGACGCGCAGGAAACCCTGGCGATTTCTCCCGACACGATGAAGCTCATCTGCGCCGCGCTCGATCAGGCCCGGCCGGACCTCGTGGTCTTCACCGGCGATCAGATCAAGGGCTATTCCCCCGTCTTCCGCGGCAAAAACGCGCAGCAGAACGCGGAAACCACGATCGGCGCGCTGCTCAAGCCGCTGCGGGAGCGCGGCATCCCCTTCGCGGTCACCTACGGCAATCATGACGCCGAGGGCGCGCTGACCAACGCAGACCAGTTTGAGATTTACAAGCAGACGCCCGGCTTTGCTTTCAGCGATCCCGCAGCGCCCGAGGACGTGGGCACCTACTGCCTGACCGTAAAGGACGACGCGGGCAAGGACCGGCTGCTGATTTATCTGTTTGACACGCACAACCGCTGCGCGGACGGCAGCTTCGGCATGGTCAATGACGCGCAGATCGACTGGTACCGCCAAACGCGCGACGCATATGCTGCGGCAAACGGCGCGCCCGTGCCGTCGATCGCCTTTCAGCATATCCCGACGCCGGAATACTACGACATCCTCAAGCGTTCCAGGCGCTTCGGCAGCGGGAGCGTGCGCGCCTACGGCAACCACAAGAACGAATACTACGTGCTGGATGAGGAAAACCGGCAGGACGGCGACTTCCTCGGCGAATCCCCCGCCACCTCGTTTGAGAATTCCGGCGAGGTCGACGCCTTCCTTGAACAGGGCGAAATGATGGCGCTGTATGTGGGCCACAACCACAAAAACAGCTTCACCGCCCGCTACAAGACGATCGATCTGGGCAACACGCAGAGCGCCGGCTTCAACGTCTACGGCCCGGGCCTCGACCGCGGCGTGCGCGTGCTGGATTTCAGCCCCGACGGCAGCTACGCGACCTACACGCTGACCTATCACGAGCTTTGCGGCGACACGCCCGAGGACAAGCGGAAATACACGATGATGCAGCACATGCCCACGAGCATCGCCGGCACGGTCACCTTCGTGAAGGAGACGCTCGCCGTGCTGGGCATCGCCGCGCTGACCGCCGGCACGGTGTACGCAGCGGTCAAGCTCAAAAAATCCGGGCTGGCAAAATAAGAATATAGGATAAAAAAATAAGACTGCGGGTTCGGCAGCCTTTCATAATCCAGTATTGGTTTTGCGGGGCATAAATCGCCCATAAATGCGTCAAAGCCGCACTGACATACATCAAGTATGCCATGTGCGGCTTTTCCTTTTTCTGAACAATTACTGCTCCCGCAAAACAGGGAACCATCGAAAAGAGATGCAATTTGCGTGCAATTGCGGATTTCTTCGGCGCAGGGATACTTGACGTATCTCAAGCCGAATAATCTGCAAGTGTGCGTGAAAGGCGCTCTTTTCGACAACACTGGGTTATGAAATGCTGCCGTTCACGGGAATCGCAGTCTTTTTTGTTGGGGTTGGATGTCAGAAGCCGAGTATAGCGGCAAAAAAACCTTGACATACTCCGGTAAGCTCCGGATGCGCCGCAGGCGCATCATTTGCAATAATGATCGCATCCACACCCTTCAGCCGGACATGCATGGGCAGGACGGGCGAACACAGTTCGCCCCTACATGGGCGCTGTACGTCGCCGATGGTTTATAGAAAATACGCGGCACGCATATATGCGTGCTCTGCAGCATCGTCCAATCATATAATCGGGTGTGTGCGCAGCCCACCATTCATTCCTCATTCCTCCTTCCTAATTCCTCATTAATAAGCCGGGCGCGATGCTGACCGAAATCTGCACCGCGCCCGGTATGATTATGATTCTTTATTTGACTTCCTTGAAGTACAGCTTGAAGCTCGTGCCGTCGTCCAGGTCCGTGCCGAACAGGTTCAGGCCGGCGTACATCAGCGATGCGCCGGAATAGACTTCGCCGCTCGCTTCCTCGCGGTACAGCTTTTCGGGATCCAGGCCCTTCAGGCGCAGATACAGCGCGTATTCGGGCGGGCGGCGCATCACGACGCTTGTGACCAGCGCTTCCGACTTATCCTCGCTCACGAACATCCACGCCGCGCGGAAGGCGTTCTGCGCCGGATCGATCAGGCGGTAAAGGTCGCCGTAATGGATCACGTCGTAGTATTTATGATACTCCGCGATCTGCGCCTTGACGATTTCGCGTTCCTCGGCGCTGAAGGTGTTGGGATCGAGCTCATAGCCGAAGGAGCCCCAGAGCGCCACGTTCGCCTTCGTGTCGTAGCCCGTGCGCTTGTTGGCCGACACGTGCGCGCCCATCGTGGAGGCGGGATAGCACAGCGAGGTGCCGAACTGAATGGTCAGGCGCTCGATCGGATCGGTGTTGTCGCTCGTCCAGATCTGCGGGGAATAATAGAGCATGCCGGGGTCAAAGCGCCCGCCGCCGCCGGAGCAGTTCTCGATCAGAAGATCGGGGAAGTCGCGGTTGAGGCGCCCCATGATTTCATAGGTGCCCAGCACGCAGCGGTGGAAAATCTCGCCCTGCCGCTCCGGCGGGAGCGCCGCGGAGCCGGCTTCGGTGAGGTTGCGGTTGAAATCCCACTTGAGATAGGCGACGTTCGCCGTGGACAGCACGTGATGCATCAGCCCGTAGATATAATCGCGCACGTCCTGCCGGCTGTAATCGAGCACATACTGATAGCGGGCGATGGATTTTTCGCGGCCCGGCACATGCAGACACCAGTCGGGATGCGCGCGGTAGAGGTCGCTGTCGCGCGAGATCATTTCCGGCTCGAACCAGATGCCGAAGCGCAGGCCGATCTCATTGACCTTTTCGACGAACTCATGCAGGGTGCTGCCGAGCTTTTCTTCATTGACATGCCAGTCGCCCAGGGCGCGGTGATCGTCAAAGCGGTTGCCGAACCAGCCGTCGTCCATCACGAGCATTTCCATGCCGAGCTCTTTGGCCACGCGGGCGAAGGAAAGCAGCTTCTCGCCGGTGAAATCCATAGCGGTCGCTTCCCAGTTGTTGATCAGCAGCGGGCGTTTGGCGTCGCGCCATTTGCCGCGGATGAGATGCTTGCGGTAAAGGCGGTGGAAGATGCGGCTCATTTCGCCGATGCCTTGATCGGAATAGACCATCACCGTTTCGGGCGCCTGGAACGCTTCGCCGGGCGCGAGCAGCCAGTCAAAGCCGTCGGGATTGATGCCCATGAGCACGCGCATGCCGCCGTTCTGATCGCTGTCGATATCGAAGGAGAAGTTGCTGCTGTAAACCAGATTGAAGCCGTAGGCCTCGCCGCAATCCTCATCCGCGCCGCTGCTGACAACGGCGGCGAAGGGATTCTGATGGTGGCTCGAGGAGCCGCGCAGGGAGCCGACGCCCTGTCTGCCGCGCGCGATCGGGCGGCGCTCGGCCGTGCGTTCCTTGAGCCAGCGGCCGTACAGGGTGATCAGGTCATAATCGTGCGTCGGGAAATCCACGCAGGTGCTGTAGACCGATTCGATCCGCGCAGGGCGGTCGGAATCATTGCAAATGCGCACGCTGCGGGTCATCGCGCCCAGATGCTCAAACACGGTGTAGCAAAGCACCACGCGCATGCCGGTCACTTCGTCGCGCATGGTGATTTCCAGCGTCGTTGCGTCGGCGTCGTCTTCCACATAGAGCGCGGGCAGACCCGCCAGCGCGGGCTTGCCGGCATAGATTTTATGGGACGCATAGCGGAAATCCGTGGCGTTGTTGCCGTCCGCGTTGCGCACCGCAACGGCTGTGCGGCGGAAGTCGCCGGTATTCTGCCCGGGGTATTCCATCATGCAGATATCCGGAGAAAAGCCGCCGTCCTCCACCAGCCGGTTCATCGGGCTGAAGGACGCGAACCAGCCCTTGTATTTCAGACGCTTGAGGTTGTGGTCGGGGATCTTTTTGCCGTAGTAAAGATGCAGCAGATAATTCTGCTCGAAAATCTCCATGACGTAGCTGGACGTCGCGGTATCCAGATGGAAAATCTTTTCTTTTTCGTCAAATCGAATGGGCATGGGAATTCTCCTTTATCTTTTGATTCACGCGCTCCCGCAGGCCGAGCAGCCAGGCGGGATCGTGCGGATACGTGCTGAAATCCAGCGGCGGGATGCCGTCCTCGAGCAGCGCCATCGTCGCCTCCCTGCCGATCAGGGATTCCAGCAGCTGCAGCGCACGCAGGTCGCGCAGGCCGTCGGCAAACACCTTCATGCGCAGCGAGGGGATCGGCTCGCCCCCTTCGCCGGGATAGACGATGAACGAGTCGCCGGACGGGAAGACGTTGCCCGCGTCGGTGACCTGAAACGGGTCGATCGGCCGCAGGGACAGGCAGGTGTTATAGAAATTATAGCCCCAATGCAAGAAGCCCTTGCACTCGTATTTATAAAGCAGACAGCCGAGCACGCGGTTGCGCACGGAGGGCATCGCGTGGAAGCGGTTGGGCAGATCATTCTTCCCCTGCCCGCCGCAATAATAGGTCCAGAGCGTCGGCACTTTGCCGCGGAAGGCTTCGATCGCGTGCTCGCACGGCACGGGCAGATCGACCGCGCCCATTTCGTAGAATTCAAAATCGGAGAGCGCGTCGAGCACCTGCATGCGCGGGAACAGCGCCTTGATCAGCGCCGCATGCTTTTTATAAAGCGCCAGCGCGTCCTTGCTCGGCTCGTCGGAGATATGCACGAAGCAGCGGTCCATGACGCCTTCCGCATCCAGAAACGCGTTCAGCTTCACGGCAAACTGCCGCAGGAAGTCGCGGTAGTCCTCGCCGGCGGCGTCGGTCTGCCAGCCGAAACGGCGTTTCACGCGGCCCTTCGCGTCGCGCACAAGGATCTTCGGCGCGTGCTTCGCGCCCCACTGCGTGAAGAAGTGGCTCAGCTCGAAGTAGCGGATGCCGCAGTCCGTGCAAAGCGCGATCCAGCGGCGCAGATTGCGGAAATCAAAGAAATAGCGGCCGCCGCGCTGCTGCACGCCGACGAGCTGCACCGTGGTGCGCTCGTGGCCGACCGCCGTGTCGAGCGGCGGGGTGAACAGCGGGGTCAGGATGCAGTTGATCCCGTGCGCGACTGCCATGCGCAGAAAGGCTTCGTTGACGCGCCAGAAATCCTCGCTCATGGCTTTCACGCCGTAATAATTGCAGAGTCCGTCCGCGTGATACCAGTTGGTATGGATCAGTGTCTGCGGCGGCAGCTGCGCGGGGACGGTTTCGACCGTCAGCGGCGCGGACACGGTTTCTCCGCCGGCTGAAAGCGTCACGGTCAGCGTCGTTTGAGCCTGCGGCTGCGCGATCAGCTCGATCCAGAAGGCCTGCCAGCGCCCGGCAGCAGTCTTGCATACACAGCCCGGACGCAGCACATCCGGATACAGCCCGGAGGTTTTGCGCAGATAGAAGTCGTCCGCATCGTCAGAGCAGGCGTGCCCGACCGGCACATCCTCCACGGCGAACACCTGCGCCGTCCCGGGCGCGGCGCCGTCCAGCGTAAGCTGTGCCGTGCCGTCCTGCGCGCCGCAAAAGACGGCCTGCACGCTGACGCTGTCCCCCTGCAGAAGGGAAACGCGCGTGACGGGCGCGGCGGCGGGCGCTTCGTCGGCAAAGACTTTTTCGAGCGCGCTTAATATGAGCAGCTCCATCGTCAGCGCTCCTTTGTCATGGCGCGGTCCCGTGCGACCGTTGCGTCAATCGCGCGGATCACGGCGCCCTCAAAGCCGTCCGCCTTCAGGCTGCAGACGCCTTCGATCGTCGTGCCGCCCGGGGAGCAGACACTGCGGACCAGGTCGCTGACGGGCTTGCCGCTTTCCAGGAGCATCTGCGCGCTGCCCAGGAGCATCTGCGCGGCGGCCAGCTGCGCGTCGGCAGCCGTCATCCCGCCGCGGATGCCTGCGTTCGTGAGCGCATCCGCAAACAGATAGGCGAAGGCCGGCGCGGAGCCCGCCACCGCCGTAAAGACGGAAAACTGCGCTTCCGGCAGGCGGATCGACCGCCCGAACGCGTCGCAGATCGCGCAGACCGCGTCGAATTCCGCGTCGGAAACCGTTGCGTTTCTGCACAGCGCGGTCATGGACTGGCCGACCGCCGCGTTGACGTTCGGCATGATGCGCACGAGCTTGCAGTTAGCGCCGTAGGCGGCTTCCAGCGCCGAAAGCGGCGTGCCGGCTGCCGTGGAGACCACCACAGCGCCGTTCTGCAGCGCAGCCGCGCGGATCTCCGCCGCGACCGCGGCGACATCCTTCGGCTTGACCGCGACAAACAGGATCCCGCACGCCGCAGCGACGTCGGCAGCGCAGGGGGCGACCGCAACGCCGGTCTGCGCGGCAAGCGCGGCCGTTTTATCGGTGTCGCGATCGAAAACGACGATCTCGCCCGGCGTTTTTGCGCCGGCGGCGAGCACGCCGTTGAGAATGGCAGAGGCCAGATTGCCCGTGCCGATGAATCCGAGTTTCATAGTATCGCCTTCTTCCCCGTATTCTTTCCTATTCAAAACGCGCCGAAGAAGGTGCGCAGCGCCCAGATATAAAAGCCCATGGCCAGCGCGTTGTCCGCGGCCTGCTGCCTGCCCTGCTCGAGCATCTGTTTTGCGGCGCTGTCCTTATTCTGCAGGTTGACATAGGTTTTGGCCAGCGTGTCATAGGTTTCCTCATTGGAGCAGCCGCCGGCCAGCAGGCGCTCCGCCTGCTCGTAAAACAGCCGGAACGGATCCGCCGCGCCGAACGCCGGCTGCATGGGCGTTGCGGCCATGGCAGCGAAGGTCGCGCTGTCGATGAACACGCCTTTTTGCGCGCCGTTGGGCGAAGCATCCGGCGGCAGGATCTTCTGAAAAAACTCCTCCGGCCGCTGATTGTTGCTATCACGGAAGCTGTATTCGACTTTGGACTCCAGCTTTCTGCCGCATTCCCGGCAGAAGTTGTCCTCCTTCTGCACTTCGCTGCCGCAGTGCGGGCAATAATAGATCATGCGCCTGCTCCTTTCCGGATCTCATTCCCGGATATAGAAAGCGCAGAGCAGACGCTCTGCTCTGCGCTCAAAGAATGCTTGCTTATTCGACTTCGGACGTGCAGTTCGGGCACTTGGTCGCGTCGATCGCGATCTCGCTCTTGCAGTAGGGGCAAACCTTGGTGGTGGGGGCGGGCTCTTCCTCGGGCTTCTTGACCGCAGTGCTGACCTTGTTGATCGCCTTGACGATGAAGAAGATGACGAGCGCCATGATCAGGAAATTGAGCACCGCGCCGATGAAGTTGCCGTAGGTGAGCGCCGCAGCGTTTTCACCCTCGCCGAGCACGACCTTCCACTGGGAGAAGTCGATGCCGCCGGTCAGCAGACTGATCAAAGGCATGATGATATCGTCAACCAGAGAGCTGACGATCGCCTGGAACGCACCGCCGATGATAACGCCGACCGCAAGGTCGATCACGTTGCCGCGCGCGATGAATTCTTTGAATTCGCCGATCAGGCCTTTACCTTTTGCCATGATACATTCCTCCGTTCTCACGGGCAGCATGCGCCCGCAATAATTTGCAATTATAATTTACCAAAAAAAAGGCTAAAAATCAACACTTTCCGCAGAAAAAGTCGGAATAAAATTTTCACTCGCGGCGTCTTTGCGCTGGAAATAACAGTTTTCGAAGCCGAGGTCCCGCACGCGGCGCTTTGCGATCGCGTATTCCCGGTCGGTCAGCGGGCGATCGAGCGGCGGCATCGTCTTCGCTTTGCCGTAGGGCGTATACTGCCGCATCAGGCTCACGGCCGTTTCCGGACCGAGGGTTTCGCGCACCCAGGCAAAGACCTTCTCCGCCTGCGACACATTGCCCGGCAGCACCAGATGGCGGATCAGCACCCCGCGCCGCGCCAGGCCGTTTTCATCGAGCGTGAGTGTGCCGACCTGCCGGTGCATCTCCGCAACGGCGGCGGCGGCGACCGGAAAATAATCCGCGGCGCCGGAATACTTCTGCGCGGGGGCGGCGTCATAATATTTGAGATCGGGCAGATAAATATCCACCAGCCCCTCGAGCAGCCGGAGCGTTTCGACCCGCTCATAGGCCGAGGTATTCCACACGACCGGCACCGGCGAATGAAAGCGCGCGAGCGATTTTGCGAGCATCGGCGCGTAGTGGGAGGGCGTGACAAGATTGAGATTGTGCGCGCCATGCGCGATCAGACGGTCAAACAGGCGCAGCAGTGCGTCCTCGTCGACCGGCGCGCCGAGGGCGGCGTGGCTGACCTCATAATTCTGGCAGAAAACGCAGCCGAGATTGCAGCCGGAGAAAAAGACCGTGCCCGAGCCGCGCGCCCCGCTGATGCAGGGCTCCTCCCAGAAATGCAGCGCCGCGCGCGCCACGCGATAGCCCGCGCCGACGCCGCACACGCCCGCGCCGGTTTCACGGTCCGCGCCGCAGGCCCGCGGACAGATCATGCACCGCATTGCGCACGCCCCCTTTCGTTCGTTCTTCTCTTTCGATTATAGCGCGTTTCGAGGGAATTGCAAGAAAAAACGGCGGAATCTTTCAGTTTTTTTCTTTCCGGCAATTGACAGATGCATTATAATGATTTATAATTTAATTTGGATTATTTTACATTATATTCCATTGCACAGAAAGGGTGATACCATATGTTGAAACGCGTCCTCTCCCTGATGCTCTCGCTCGTGCTGGCGTGTTCCGTCGCCGCGCTCTTCGCCGTGCCGGCCGCCGCGGGTTACAATGTCGGCGATTCGTTCACCTTCGGCAGCTATCCGCAGACGCACGTGACGAACAGCAGCACGATTTCGGCGCTGAACGCCGCGGTCAAAAGCACGGACTGGTATTCCGCGAAATATTACATCGGCGGCGGCGATTTCAATTCCATGGGGCCGTCGGATTTCACCAAATTCTGCGACATCACCTATAACGGCGTCAAATACCGCGGCGTGAAATTCTCCCTCTACCGCCCCTCGACGACCTTGCTGGACGCAACGACGTCCGGCAGCACGACCACCAATCAGAAGAAAAACGGCTATTTGACCGGCACGACCTACTGGTTCAAGTATGAGCCGCTGAAATGGACGGTGCTCGATCCGTCGACCGGACTGATCCTCTGCGATTCGATCATTGACGCGCAGGCCTTTCACAACCTGGCCTATTCGCTTGACCGCTCGGTGGTGTTCGGCGACAGCGCGTATACGATCTACAGCTGCGACTATGAAAACAGCTCCCTGCGCGCCTGGCTCAATCAGACCTTTCTGAGCGACGCGTTCACCGCGGCCGAGCAGAGCAAAATCAAGGTCACAAAGCTCGAAAACAAGGGCGTTTATACTTTGCGCGGCAACAGCAAGCACACGGACCTCGACGGCGCGGACACCAACGATCAGGTCTTCCTGCCGACGTATCTGGACGTGATCAACACCGCCTACGGCTTCAAAAGCATCCCCGCCGATGCGGATCCGCTGCGCATATGCAAAGGCACGGATTATGCCAAATGCTGCGATCTGTGGGTTTCCGACGCGTCAACGAGCGTCGGCTGCTCCGCCTGGCTGCTGCGCACGCCCGGCGAAAAGCAGAGTCACGTGTGCTTCGTCTATCCCGACGGCGCGAGCGCCTACATCGGCGGCGCGGTCACTTACAAGTCGGACTACGGCATCCGGCCCGCGCTCTGCTGCTCGGCGGTCACCGGCAGCAGCGCGCCCGCGACGATGACCGTCACCTTCAACCCGAACGGCGGCACGGTGTCGCCGACCTCCAAAACGGTCACAAACGGCAGCGGCTACGGCGCGCTGCCCACGCCCACGCGCAGCGGCTACAGCTTCGACGGCTGGTTCACCGCCGCCTCCGGCGGCACGCTTGTCACGGCAACCACGCAGGTGACCGCGTCTGCCAATCACACGCTCTATGCGCACTGGACCGCAAAGCCCACGACGATCACCGTCTATTTCAACGCGAACGGCGGCACGGTATCGCCCGCGAGCAAGACCGTCACGGTCGGCAAGGCCTACGGCGAGCTGCCCACGCCCGTGCGCAGCGGCTATGTGTTCCTGGGCTGGGTCGCGCCGAATCATTCCTTCGTGAGCACGACCACGATCTGCAATTACGTTTATGACATCAAGCTCAATGCGCTCTGGACCGCGGAGCACGAAACGATCGACGCCGTTTCCGTCACCGGCGTGCCCACGCCCTATATTGGCTGGGCAATCAATACGGACGACATCAAGATCAGCAAGGGCTTCACGATCAGCAACGCGGCCATTCAGGTCAACGGCGGCGGCGGTCACTGGTCGCCTGTGACCGACAGCTTCAAGGAGGGCTATTCCTACCGCTGCGCGCTGACGCTGGCCACGCAGTCCGG
The DNA here is from genome assembly GCA_017428525.1 of Clostridia bacterium. Lineage (GTDB taxonomy): Bacteria > Bacillota > Clostridia > Oscillospirales > Acutalibacteraceae > CAG-177. The sequence continues at coordinate 11,923 of JAFRQQ010000036.1, forward strand.
TTATGACTATCCGGATACGATCAACGCCACGGTCAACGGCAACGCCGAGGATATCTACGGCAACAGGCTGAAGGTGCAGAAAACCGGCACGGTCTACATGCTCTATTACTACATGGAGGAGCCGAAGACCTTCGTCGCGCCGATAATTTCGATCCGCAACTATGTGCCCGAGCGCAGCGAAAGCTACAAGACCACGATCATCTTCCGCGCTCAGGTGACCGACCTGCCCTACGACGCCGAGATCTGCTGGAAGGCAAGTTTCATCGACGGCACGTCGTTCGAGGGCAAGGGCGAGACCTTCAAGGTGGAGAAAGCCACGCAGGGCTACGGCGTGCAGGCGACCGTCAAAAACAGCATCGGCATGGTGTACGCCGTCGCCCCGATCGAGCAGGTCAAAATCAGCAACAGCTTCTTCGCCCGCCTGATCGCCTTCTTCAAGGGCCTGTTCGGCGCGCTGCCGGTCATTGAGCAGTAACACCGTTCGTCTTTCCCCCGTCGGAAAGCGGATCAACCAATAAACATAAAGGAGATCGATTATGAAACTGTCAAAGCGCATTCTTTCCCTGCTGCTGAGCCTTGTGCTGCTTGCAGGCATGCTGTCCCTGTTCAGGATTTCGGCGTCCGCCGCCTACAAAGTGGGCGACATCATCGAGTACGGCACCTATCCGCAGACGCGCATTGCCGACGCCGTGCTGGTGCCCAAGCTGGAGAACGTGCAGAAAAGCTGGAAATCCCTCGGCTATTATTCCGCCGGCTCCAAGGACAGCGACGGCAAAAACGACGGCACGATGACCGCAAAATCCTATTGGCAATACTGTGATTTCTTCTACGGCACGGACAAATACCGCGCGATCAGATTCACCGCCTACCGCCCCGCGAACACAAATAAATACGCCGACACCACGTCGACCTACGGCACCTCTTACGTCAGCAAGCACGGTTACCAGAACAATACTGTTTATTACTTCAAATTCGAGCCGATCAAATGGAAGGTGCTCGATCCCTCCACCGGTCTGGTCTTCAGCCAGATGCTGCTCGATGCGCAGCCGATGCAGAACGTGCTTTATGATAAAGCGTATCAGAAAACCTACACCGGCACCGACGCCGCGCATTACGGCAACGACTACGGCTTCTCCTCCATCCATACCTGGCTGCAGGAGGATTTCATGAACGCGGCCTTCTCGAGCGCGCAGAAATCCAACGTCAAATCGACCCTGGTCACCGGCTCTGCGACCTCCATTTATACACAGGCCAACGTCTCCGCCAAGGTCTTCCTGCTCTCGAGCGCGGACGTCAAGAACACCGCGTACGGATTCGGCGGCAACAACAGCTCCGACACGAGCCGCATACGCCAGGGCACGGATTACGCAGCCTCGCAGGGGCTTTACAACGACGACCAGCCCAGCGCGTATTGGCTGCGCTCGGTCAACGCCAAGGGAAACTCCGGCACCTCCATTTACACGACCGACAGCTATGATATCGTGCAGCCAAACGGCGCCCTCTACTTTGCGGAAACCAAAGCGAATCTCACCTACAGCGGCATCTGCCCCGCCATGTGCCTGAGCACGATCAAAAACGACACGGCCGTTGCCGCGCCGACCGCGCTGACCGTCACCCTCAACGCGAACGGCGGCACGGTCTCCCCGACGAGCAAAGCCGTCTATAACGGCGGCGCTTACGGCGACCTGCCGACCGCATCGAAGAGCGGCAGCACATTCCTCGGCTGGGCGAAAACAAGCTCGGCCACGGCGCCGAATGTGTATTCCAACACGCTCGTGAGCGCCACGGGCAACCACACGCTCTACGCCGTCTATAAAACGAACCCCGTCACCACCGTCACGGTGACCTTCGACCCGCAGGGCGGCGAATTCCACTCCCACTCGCAGTATACAAAGACACTTACGATCGGCGCGAACTATTCCCTGCCGACGCCCGACAAGGAAAACAGCGTCTTCGCCGGCTGGTACGACGAGGACGGCAACCACATCACGCCGTCCACCAAGGTGACAAGGACAACGAATCACACGCTCTATGCCAGATGGGTGCCCATGATCCTGCTGGAGGGCTATCAGGCGAACCGCAATGTCGACTACCGCACGACGATTACCTTCCACGCCGAAGCGACGTCCCTGAGCGGCAGCGATGAGATCCACTGGTTCATCAACGACATCGATCAGGGCAAGGCGGACGTTTCAAACAACAAAACCAGCATCACGCTCAACCAGGTCAAGGAGGATTTCTCCGTGCAGGCAAAGCTCAAAAGCGGAAACGGCAATTTCATCGGCTGGACAGAGCGTGAAACCATCCACGTCAACGACAGCTTCTTCATCCGCCTGATCGCTTTCTTCAAGGGCCTGTTCGGCACCCTGCCGATCATTGATCAGAAATAAGCAGACCATTCATTTCAGCCGTCCTGCAAACGGCAGCATTTCATAACCCAGTGTTGTCGAAAAGAGCGCCTTTCACGCACGCAGGGTGTTCATAAACCTGTAATCCTAAATTGATTTCAATAATAATTGTTGCGGGGCTGTCGGGCAGGGTTGGTTACGGCAATAGCAAACAAGAAATCAAAATGAAGTGACGAGCAGACGGCTTGATTCAGCGTCGGAGCAACGAGGCGACTATCAACAGCCGTTTGCGGAACGGAGGAATTATGGTTTATGTGAAACGCTGCGAATATGATCTCGACACGGGCAAGCTGGAGATGGAGGACGTTGACGGTGTGCGGTATTCGATCGACGTGTATGCGGTTGAGGATCTGTGCGCGGACACGATGTACGAGCGGTCGGCGCTGGATTATTTGCTCTACAACAAGCCGGTGGAATATGTGAATCTGCTGCTTGCCGGCGAATTGAGAAACTATGTCCGGCAGAATCCGATCTATCTGGCAGACTGATACACGCAGTCGATTCAAAATTGAATTATTGAAATGACTTCGCCCCGATCGCGGTCTGACGGCTGCGGTCGGGGCATTATCTTTTTGAGGCTGGTTTTTCGGCTGCAATGGCATAATTGCCCATTGCGGCTCTAATTGCACCACAGCGGAAGCCGGGCGGTTTGTCAAGGGCGGCACGCCGCAAAGTTTACCCATGACGAAACGGACGGATTCTGCTATATCGGTTTCATTGATGTCTGCTTGCAATTACAGAAGTCTGTCACGCTTTTGGGAGGCCGGAAGCCCTGTGTATCAAGGCTGTTTTGCGCTGATTCTGTGCTTGGGAATGAAAGGATATTCCGTGCATTTGCTTTCTATTCAGAACGCTTGTATATCAAGGGAAGTCACGGTTTCCAAAAGCGTGACAGGGACGAAAGAAAAGGCGCTCTCCGCAGCGAGAAACTGCGGGGAACGCCTTTTGATATTGTTTGTTCCTGTGCCGATGATCCTTTTATTTGCGCATGATTGAAGTGTGCGGTTTAGCCTTTAAACGCCTGCGTGATCGTGGGCAGCAGGCCGAAGAGGCCTTTGAAGAAAGCGATCAGCTTCTGGAAGAAGCTCTGGTTGACTTTGACCGTTTCGGTCTCGCTCTCTGCGAGAACTTCGCCGTCGGCGGCGAGCAGCTTCACCTGCACGGTGTAATCCGCCTTTGCCTTTTCAACGGTGCAGGTCTCGCCGGCTTCCGCTTTTTCATCGTTGACGAACCACTGGATCACTGCACCCTCCGACGCGTCAGTCACGATCGCCTTGAAGATGACCGTGGTCTTGTAATCGACCGTCAGCGTCGGCTGATACTTCTGGATCGCGATCGCGTGGTTCAGAATGGATGCAGTATCGATCAGTGCATAAACGCTGAAATGATTAGTCTCAAAGGTCAGAATACCGTTTTCGATTGTGAAATCGATCGCTTCCAGAGAACCTGCCGCTTCATCATAATAATACAGTGCGACAGTTCCGGAATTAAAGCCATCAGGCAGCGGGATACTGATTCTGGCCGTGCCGTTCGGCTGCACTTCCGCACCGTTGGCAAGCAGCTTGAGATCATAGACGTGCAGCGCCTGCGCGCCGGTCTGTTCCTTGATAGTGTCAAACGCAGCACCTATGGCGATTTCCTCCGCGGAGAATTCACCCTCGCCCTCATAGACGAGCACGATGCCTGTGTCGGGATCCTCTGCCGTGACTTCCTTGGGCAGACATTGAATTTCAGCAGCGAGCAGATCGTCGTTGCCTTCCTCGATCGTGATCGCATCCCATTCTTCCTGTGTACCCTGATACGAAACCTCCGACAACTGCGCGGCGCTGCTATCGATCCATTTTTGGAAGATTGAAAGCGGAATGCCGTCGATTTCTGTGCTTCCGGCTGCAACTGCAGCATCATAGGTCTGCTGCATGCTGTTGATTTCATTTTGAGAATAGGTCAGCTGAAACGCGCCGACGGCGATTGTTTTGACACTCTGGGGAATCGTGATGGTTTTCATACCTGCACAGTAACAAAACGCCTGCTGGCTCACTTCGGCAACGCCTTCAGACAGCGTGACGTTTTCCAGACTCGCGCAGGAGGTAAACGCACCTCTGCCGATCTTGGAGACGGTGCCGGGGATCGTGATTGCCTCCAGCGACGCGCAATACGCAAACGCCATATCACCAAGTTCAGTAAGAGTTTCGGGAAGAACGATGGTAGTCAACCGGATGCAATAGGGAAACGCCCAAGGACCGATGCTTTCCAAATTGTCGGGAAAATCGATTTGCGTCAGCGCTGTACATTTCTGGAAGCAACTTTGCGGGATCGACCGGACGCCGCTGCCGAATGAAACGCGCGCAAGCCTCGTGCAATTATAAAAAGCTGCAGCGCCGATCTCTTTGACGCTGTCAGGGAGCGAAACGGTTGTCAGGCCTTCGCAGCTCTCAAATGCGCCGCTTGCAATTTCAATTACGGGCAGACCGTTGATTACGGCAGGGATCTCCAGCGAGCCGGATGCGGTCTTGTCGCAGCTGGTGATGACAATTCCATCGTCCGTCTGTTCCCAGGTCAGCGCCTCGACGCCGATGGGCTCCGCCCAGCCGGCCAGCGCGCCCGCGCTCATCAGCAGCAGGGCGCACATCAGCATAGCCAGGGCTTTTTTCAGGGTTTTCATCTTTGTTTCCTCTCTTTCTCATAGAATGATATGTATTCGTTGGGATTAGTTAAAGCTTTGTTTTGGATCATCGGGCAGATATGATCTGGTTGGATCGATGGATGCTGTAGGGAGCGACGTCCCGTCGCTCTGTCGCGGCGAAACGCCGTGAATTTGATTGGATCGATAGATGCGCCTGCGGCGCATGTGGAAATACCGAAGAGTGCGGGTCTCCAGCGGAGAAGACCTCTGCCGCAGGCAAAAGCACCTACCAAGCCGGCAGCGAGAACGAAAACAGCGTTCCCTACAGTTTGAGGTTTCACCGGGTACCCGTGTAGTGGAGCGAGGTCCCGTCGCTCCGCATGCTAATTCTGAGAACTAAAGATATTTAGCAATGTCTCCGGCGTTCCGAATAGTTTTAAAAATATGATCGGGAGAAGATCCACGATTTCTAAGATAGTAAAAATCAAAATGGTTCTTTTCCATTTTGCTCTTTTATGAATGATGTTATAGATTTCAAAAATCAAAAGAATGATGGCATTTGAAATAGGAAGAGATAGGAGCAAGAAAGCCCCTAAATAATAGTAAACATCATTCAAATCCTCAAAGAGAAAAAGGTAAATATGTGGCAGACAGGCAATGAAAGCCAGCACGCAAGCGGTACCAAGTGTCTTTTTCAAGGATGTGCCTTTTCTTCTCATCAAAGCAGGAATAACAATTGCTGAGATTGGAAGGAAAACAAAAATACAATTGAAAAGTAATCCCAACAGTTGAAAAACAATAAGGTAAAAGAATTCACGAATATCCATTTTTACTCCTTCTTCTTGTTATTAAGGCGTACCCTCCCAAAGCAAATAAATGGAACCCATTTCTACTAACCCTTTTAATCCATAAAATCCAAGATCAATTACTCCTGTTTTTCCCGCAATACCATCAACAGCATCACCCAAGAACGATCTTGCTACTTCTGTATAATAATAAGCCATCGCATGTGTATAGATTTCTTTTGCGGCGACATCGGGATTTTCGTACCAACCATAATAACGACCAACAATTGTACAAATCTCCTTATTCAAAAACCCCTTACAGACTGCAATTCTGACAATGTATTCATTTTCTTCTGCGTAGTATGCCCATCCTACAGTACCATTATCCTTAAATAACCAAGTGCGATAATCTTTGTTGTTTCCCATTGTATAACCAAATTGAATTACCAAACGAATAAGCAATAAATCCCCAGGATTCACTTTTTCATTTTTACGTAACACTTCCAACTCCGTTTCCGAAACACCATAGGATTCCAGAATCTTGCAGTTAAAATAGTCGCTTAATAACGAAATAACTAATGCAAATCTAATCATAAGAGGTATCATCGAATTCAATAGATTGATTATACTAACTGCATCCCGCCCAGTTGGATCCGAATACATCACCGGGTTGCAGTTGCAATAGGCGTAACGGTTCAGGCCTGTGAGGTAATCTCCGGCGACGAGCAGCGAATCCGGGCTGATGAAACGGCCCAAGCAGGGATCGTAGTAACGACTCTGCAGGTAATACAGCTCGGTCTCATTGTCGTAGTAATACCCGCGGTAGCGCAGCGGATTGGCCTTGCCGATCGTGCTTGCCAGCGTGCCG
>JAFRQQ010000037.1 GCA_017428525.1 Clostridia bacterium
CTGCGCAGATGGACGGCGCGATCCTTGTTATCGCTGCAACCGACGGCCCGATGGCGCAGACCAGAGAGCACCTTCTGCTTGCCCGTCAGGTGGGCGTGCCCAAGATCATCGTTTATATGAACAAGGTTGACCAGGTTGACGATCCCGAGCTGCTCGAGCTCGTCGAGATGGAAATCCGTGAGACCCTTGCCGAGTATGAATTCGACGAGGATGCGCCGATCATTCAGGGTTCCGCGCTGCAGGCCCTCAACTATGAAGGCAATGATCCCGATGCGGACGTTCTGAAGTCCATCTGGGAGCTCATGGATGCTGTCGACGATTATATTCCGACCCCCGAGCGCAAGGCCGACCTGCCCTTCCTGATGCCTGTTGAAGACGTGTTCACGATCACCGGTCGTGGTACCGTCGCCACCGGCAGAGTGGAGCGCGGCCAGCTGCGTACCTCTGAGGAAGTCGAAATCGTCGGCCTCAAGGATGAGAAGAGAAAGACCGTCGTGACCGGTATCGAGATGTTCCGCAAGATCCTCGACTACGCCGAGGCGGGCGACAACATCGGCGCGCTGCTTCGCGGTGTGCAGAGAACCGAGATCGAACGCGGCCAGGTGCTTGCGAAGCCCGGCTCCATTCATCCCCACACCAAGTTCACCGGCCAGGTGTACGTCCTGACCAAGGAAGAAGGCGGCCGTCATACCCCGTTCTTCAACAACTATCGTCCGCAGTTCTATTTCCGCACCACCGACGTGACCGGCGTCATCACCCTGCCCGAAGGCACCGAGATGTGCATGCCCGGCGACAACGTCGACATGAAGGTTGAGCTGATCACCCCGATCGCGATTGAAAAGGGTCTTCGCTTCGCTATCCGTGAGGGCGGCAGAACCGTCGGCTCCGGCGTCGTTATCGACATCGAGGAGTAATTTCATCCAACGCACATGAGGGCAGCCGAACGGCTGCCCTTTTTTCTATGTACTCCGCGCGCGGCGCGCAAAATCATAAAAAAGCGAAAAACCTATTGACAACGGCAGGGAAATCATAGATAATAATGAACGAGAGGACTCAATTCCCTGAAAGGAGGCAGTTCCATGGAAAAATCTCAACTTCCGCTGCTGCTTTTAGACAATGCATCCATGAGCACCGTGCTCAATGACGGCGAATTCAAAATCAGCTCCCTGTCGTTTATGGAGGCGAAGGCCATCGTCGAGATGTATGACGAATCAGAGGTGCTGCGCTGCTTCTCCGGCGATCCGCTCGAGCAGATCGTGTTTGATTATCTGGGCGTGCAGGGCCGTCATTATCCCTTCAAGACCATCACGGATATGCGCGCGGGGCAGGACGCCATTGTTTTTAAAGTGCTTGCGACGTTTTCCGAAACCCAGCCCGTGATCGAAACGAAGTACAACACCGAAGCCAAAAAGATTCAGAATCTTTACGTCTATTGCCAGTACATCACCCGTCTGGCATAATCAACATGCACATCCGGTCGGACGCGCTGCGGCAAACGCCTGCGGCGCGCCCGTTTTTTATGCAAAAAAACAGACGCCGGTCGCTCCGCAACGGAATGCCGGCGTCTGTTTTGTGTGGTTTTGAAATCAGTCTTCAGCTAAGAAGGGCAGGGTGTACTGCATGGTGTTTTCGATCTCGTCATAGATGAAAATATGCCCCGCGCCTTCGAGCGCGTGGAATTCCGCCTGCGGCATCACTTCGCGGAAACGCTCGGACATATAAAACGGCATGGTGATGTCGGCCGTCCCCCAAAGGCAGAGCGTGGGGATGCCCTGCGCCGCAGTTTTTCTGAAATAGCCGGTGGCTTTTTTCGTTTTAAGGATCGTATTTCTCAGGCTGGAGAGCGCGCATCTGCAGAAGCCTTTATAATTGAGGGAGACCGCCAGCTTTTCGAGATAGGCGTCGACCTCGTCCTGCGGGAGCTTGATCTCGCGCGCACAGTTTTTGAACAGGATCTTGTCGCCGCAAACGGCAAACAGGATGTCTCCGATCAGCGGGCAGGCGGTCAGATACATGTAGAAGGGCGGCTTGAAGGTATCCATGCCCGCAGGCGCGTAGAAAATGAGCTTGTTCACGCGTTCGGGATAGGCGGCGCAAAAGGCCGTGACGACCGGACCGCCCATGGAGGTTGCGAACAGATGGACTTTTTCTTCGCCGGCCAGCGCGTCGAGCAGCTCCTTGAGCTGCCTTGCAAACAGCTCGGGCGTATATCTGCGCCGGACGCGTTCGGAAAGACCCCGGCCGAGCAGATCATAGCGCAGGACCCGATAGCCGTTTTCCACCAGCGCGTCGGCCACCTTGTCATAGAGGAAAAACGGCACGGCATAACCGTGCACGAGCACGCAGAGCTCTCCCTCGCCGCGCAGCTCGTAATGCGTGTTGCCGCTCGGCAGGTCGATGAATGCGCCCTCCGCCTTTGCCCGCGCGTCGGCATTCAGCGTGTGCTTGCCGAATTCCCGGGCGAACTGTTTTCTTCTTTCCTTCGTCATACCCTCAGCTCCGTTTCCTGGATTGATCCGGTTCCATTATACCAGCCGAACCGCCGCCTGTCAATGAAGGAAGGGGAATTCGCATTCCGCCTTTCGCCTTTCGCCTTTCATTCCTCCTTCCGAATTCCTCATTGAAAAAGCGCGCTGCAGGCTCCATCCCGCAGCGCGCTTTGAAATGTGAAATATGATTAATACATGCCGCCGCCCTGGGCTGCCATCGCTGCTGCGTTCGCAGCCGCGTCCGCCGCCGGATCGGGCTTGTCGGTCACAAGGCTCTCGGTCGTGAGCACCATCGCTGCCACGGAGGCCGCGTTCTGCAGCGCGGAACGGGTCACCTTGGTGGGATCGAGAATGCCCGCCTCGGCCATGTCGCAATAGAGATCCTTGGCGAAGTCGTAGCCGTAGCCGTTCTTGCCGGAGGACAGGATCGCGTTGACGATCACTGAGCCCTCCAGGCCAGCGTTTGCGGCGATCTGACGCACGGGCTCCTCGAGCGCCTTGCGCACGATCTTGATGCCGGTCTTTTCGTCGGCGTCCTCGCAGTCTTCGAGCATCGCATCCACGCGAGCAACGGCATTGAGCAGCGCGACGCCGCCGCCTGCAACGCAGCCTTCCTCAACGGCGGCCTTCGTTGCGGCCAGCGCATCCTCGATGCGCAGCTTCTTTTCCTTCATTTCGGTCTCGGTCGCAGCGCCGACCTTGATCACGGCCACGCCGCCGGCGAGCTTCGCCAGACGTTCCTGCAGCTTTTCACGATCGAAATCGGAGGTCGTGTTTTCGATCTGCAGCCGGATCTGCGCCACGCGGGAGGCGATGTCGGCCTTGTCGCCGGCGCCGTCCACGATGATCGTGTTTTCCTTGGAGATCTTGACCTGACGCGCGCGGCCGAGCTGGGCGAGCTGCGTATCCTTGAGCTCGAGGCCGAGGTCGGAGGTGATGACCTCGCCGCCGGTCAGGATCGCGATATCCTGCAGCATTTCCTTGCGTCTGTCGCCGAAGCCGGGGGCCTTGACGCACACGCAGGTGAACACGCCACGCAGCTTGTTGACCAGGATCGTGGACAGAGCCTCGCCCTCCACGTCCTCGGCCACGATCACGAGCTTGCCGCCCGCATGCATGATCTGCTCGAGCAGGGGCAAGATCTCCTGAATGTTGGAGATCTTCTTATCGGTGATGAGGATCAGCGCGTCGTCGATGACGGCTTCCATCTTGTCGGCGTCGGTGACCATATAGGGGGAGATATAGCCGCGGTCAAACTGCATGCCTTCCACGACCTCGGATTCGGTCAGCGCGGTCTTGGATTCCTCCACGGTGATCACGCCGTCGGCGGAGACCTTCTCCATCGCGTCGGCGATGAATCTGCCGATCTCCTCGTCGCCGGACGAGATCGTGCCGATGCGGGCGATGTCGTTGGAGCCGGAAACCGGCTTGGAATTCGCTTTCAGGCTTTCCACGACCGTATCCACGGCCTTGGCGATGCCCTTCTTGACGACCATCGGATTCGCGCCGGCAGTCACGTTCTTCATGCCCTCGCGGATGAGCGCCTGCGCAAGCAGGGTCGCGGTGGTGGTGCCGTCGCCCGCCACGTCGTTGGTCTTGGTGGAAACTTCCTTGACGAGCTGCGCGCCCATGTTTTCAAATGCATCCTCCAGCTCGATTTCCTTGGCGATGGTGACGCCGTCGTTGGTGATCAGCGGCGCGCCGTATTTCTTGTCAAGCACCACATTTCTGCCCTTGGGGCCGAGTGTGATCTTCACGGTGTTTGCAAGCTTGTCAACGCCTGCCTGCAGGGCTTTTCTGGCTTCTTCGCCGTAAATAATCTGTTTTGCCATGGTTCGTTCCTCCTATCTTAATCTTCGACAACGGCAAGAATATCGCTCTGACGAACGATCGTATATTCTTCCTTGTTCAGCTTGACCTCGGTGCCCGAATACTTGCTCGTGATCACCCTGTCGCCGACCTTGACATACATTTCGACCTCTTTGCCGTCCACGATGCCGCCGGGGCCGACCGCGATCACTTCCGCGATCTGCGGTTTCTCCTGCGCGGAGGCGGCAAGGATGATGCCGCTGCTGGTGGTTTCCTCCACCTCAACGAGCTTGACGACGACTCTGTCGGTCAACGGTTTGATTGTCATATACAAGACCTCCATTTATAAAGTACGGATTGAATTAGCACTCGAAGACCCCGAGTGCTAATTCGTATTGTAGCCCCTTTTGCGGAAAAAATCAAGCCTTTTTCTGAAAATTCACAATATTGTAATAATTCGCCCGCAAGACGCGGAAAACGGCGCGACGCCGGGGGGATGGGCGCGGGTCCGTCGCGTAACGCCGGAACGGCGTTCCCTATGCCATGATGCCGTTCCTCGTTTCATTCTTCATTTCTCATTTCTCCTTCCGCATTGTTCAATGAATGTCTTACAATTTTGTAACCTTCATTGACTTTGTTTTCCGTTTGTTATATGATGAATCCGAATGTAATGCCATCAAATTCCGGCGGCGCGCCGCGCGCGGGCTGCCGTTTATCGGAGGCGCTTTTTTGGAATCGCTCAAAAAGTTTCTGCGCTCCGCACCGTTTGCCGTGCTGCAGCTGCTGCTGGCCTGCGTGTTTGTTTTCACCGGGCAGGAAGTGGCGGGCACGATGATTTTCAGCGGTGTGATCGCCGCAACCCTCGCAATCACCGGCGATGTGATGACCGGGCTGCCCGGCCTGATGCTGACGGTCTGCTTTGCCATTCGCTGCAAGCATTCCTTCGGCGCGTTTCTGCATCGCTGGTATCTCGCGGTGCCCACCTTCATCTTCTTTGCGATTTATATGTTTGCCCACCGTCATCCGCTCTCGAAGGGCCGCTATTTCCTCGGTCTGCTCCCGGTTTCGGTGGCCGTGACGCTCGGCGGGCTCGGCATCATCACCCCGTCGGAGTATTTTGCCCCGACGCCGGTCTTTTACACGATCCTGCTCGGCTTCGGCATGCTGTTCCTTTATCTGTTCCTGCACGGCGCGCTGAGTGCAAGGCCGAAGGAGGACCATGAGGCGCTGCTGACCCGGACGATGCTCTGCACGATCTTCTTTTTGTGCATCTGTCTGGCGCAGGAATACTTCTATCGGCGCAATGAACTGCAGGGCGGCTTTGAGATCCTGCCCTTCCAGTGGCGCAACAACGCTTCCACGCTGCTGATGCTGGCCATGCCGTTCCCGTTTTACCGCGCCTATCGGCGCTACGGCTGGTTCTATGTCGGTCTGCTGGCCTATCTGGCCATTCTGTTCACCGGCTCGCGCGGCGGCATGATCTTCGGCGCGGGGGAGCTGCTGCTGTGCATCGTCGTTTCCGCGGTGATCGACCGCCGGCACCGTCTGCCGACGCTGATCACCCTTGTCGTCCTCCTGCTGCTGGTGTTCCTGATCCGTCGCTATCTGCTGGAAACCTTCCGCTATACGCTCGAACGGCTGCTCGATCCGCATGAAAACGCGGCGCGCCTGCAGCTGCTCCCGCGCGGGCTGGCGGATTTCAAGGCGAATCCGCTCTTCGGCCGCGGCCTGGGCTATCTGGGCAACCGCGATGTGCACAGAAACGCCAAATACACCCTGTGCTGGTATCACTGCTCGCCGGTGCAGGTGCTCGGCAGCTTCGGACTGGTCGGCGCGGCGGCTTACGGCTGGATGCTCCTGGTGCGGCTGCATCTGCTGTCAAAGCATCTGACTGTTTACAATCTGACGCTGTTTCTTTCCTATCTGGGGCTGGAGCTGATGTCCTTTGTCAATCCCGGCATCTTTGCGCCGTTCCCGTATCTGTTTCTGGTGACGCTGTATTTCGCGCTCATGGAAGCCCGCACGACCGATGCGGACCGCGCCGGGTTCCTTGCGATGCTGAAAAAGGGGGCTGCGGCATGAACGTGTTATCGATCGGCAACAGCTTCTCCGCCAACGCCCACGCGCTGCTTCCGCAGCTGCTAAAGGAAGAGGGCGAGGAGATTCTGCTGTGCAACCTCTTTATCGGCGGCTGCTCGCTGGAACGGCACTGGAACAACTGGCGCAAGGAGGAGCAGGCCTATGCCTATGAGGTCTATCTGCCCGGCGAAACGGTCATGAACCGGCCGGAGGGCGTGGCGCTGCATGAAGCCGTGGAGGATGAGGACTGGGATGTGATCACGCTCCAGCAGTGCAGCGCGCTCAGCGGCGTGCGGGAAAGCTATACGCCGTATCTGGCGGAGCTCGCGGCCTATTGCCGGATGGTGCAGCCCGGGGCGCGGATCCTGCTGCACCAGACCTGGGCCTACGGCGCGTATTGCACGGCGCAGGCGTTTCAGACCTACCACAACGATCAGGAGGAGATGTATCGCGCGCTGGCCGCGGCCTATGCAGCGGCGGCGGAGGAGGCGGAAATCACGCAGATCATTCCGACCGGCACCGCCTTTCAGCTTGCGCGGCAGACCCGCGTCGGCGACCGGCTGACAAGTGAGGACGGGATGCACGCGAGCACGGCAGGGGAGTATCTCGGCGCGGCCTGCTTCTATGAAGCGCTGTACGGGCGCAGCGTTCCCGGGCATCCCTGGTGCCCGCCGGCCCTGGACCCCGCCTGGCTTCCCGCGCTGCAGTTCAGCGCGCACACTGCAGAATAATACAGAATCAGATTTTTGATTGCTTTTTTCATCCTGGAATGCTTCCGATTTCCCGTGTGCCGACGCGCCCGCGGGATTTTTTTCATCCCGTGCAACAATTCCGATCCGCTTCTTACACTATACTTACAGGCAGTCTGCCGCAGAAGCGCTGCACGGAAAGTTTACCGAATCTTAACAAATACGGCGGGGATTTGATTTGACTTTTCAGCGGAATTGTGGTAGAATCATGCTACACATCGATATTTTTCAGTAAAACAGGAGGACAGCATATGAAAACTGCAAAGACACTGCTTGCGCTTTTGCTCGCCGTGCTGATGCTCGGCAGCTCTGCCGTTGTCGGCTTTGCGGCGAACGATCTTGAGATCGAGCCGAATGAAGATATCGGCAGTGCAACCCTTTTCTCTGTCGGCAAAACCGTGGAGGGCAACCTCAACACGGCGGACGATGTGGATTATTTCAAATTTGTCACCGACAAGCCCGGTCTCGTGACCGTGACCTTTGCCCATGAAACCGCCGATTCCGCGAGCTCCTATTTTGAGGTCGCCGTGCTCGGCGAGGACGGCCGCATCTACAGCACCGCCGTTTCCGCGGGCAACAGCGCGTCCGAAAAGCTGGTGTTCGGCGCGAAGGCCGGCACCTTCTATGTCGAGGTCAAGGCGGGCAACGTCCACAGCAGCAAGAATTATTCCGTGACCGCCGCGGTGGATATCAGCGTGCTGACCGAGGCTGAGGCGAACGACACGTCCGCCGACGCGAACACCCTCAAGCTTTCGACCTCTGCGTCCGATATGAATATCTATCAGGGCAGCATCACCGATGCGGACGTCGATTACTACCGCTTCACCGCCCCGAAGGATGGCTATGTCAACCTCTATCTGGATGCTTACGGCATTCAGAAGGGCGCGCTGAAGGTTTCCCTGATCGCGTTCTACGGCGACGGCGAGAACCGTGAAAAGACGCTCGGCACCCTGACCCGCAAGGCCGGCGAAGCCGACACCTACAGCGATCAGATCTCGATCGCCGCGAAGGAATACTATGTCAAGGTCGAGGGCGATGCAGCCGCGACCGTCGGCGGCTACAGCACGATGGTGTATTTCACCGCCAACGCCGGCAGCGAGCATGAGTTCAACAACGAAACCAACGTGGCGGACGTCTTGACGGCGACCACCCCGTATTTCGGCTCCACCTTCGATGAGAACGACGTGGACTATTTCAAGGTGACGACCACCGAGAAGAAGAATATGACGCTGACGATCAAGGCGTCCTCCTATGTGACGGGCGACGCTTCCTGGAATGTCGTCATTTCCACCGCGAAGAATCCCGACACCCCGATCAAGGACGGCTCCAAGATGGTGACCAAGTCCAGCCCGCTGGTGTTTGACCTGCCTGCCAAGACGGCGGAAACCTATTACATCAAGGTCACGGCCGGCTCCGTGGTCAACAGCGGCCGCTACACGATCTCCGTGGCCGAAACGGAAGTGCAGGAGCAGAGCTCCGGCCTGCTTGGTATCTTCAAGCGCATCCGTGAGCTTGACTGGTCTCTCTGGGCTGACGCGTTCAGCTTCTTCAAAGAGATCCCGGTCTGGGAAGTGACCAAGAGCATCTTCCGCTCCTTCTTCGGCCGTTCCTGAGCACCCCATCCGAATCGCAACCGAATCGCAACCGAATCGACAGCTGCCGTGGCAACACGGCAGCTTTTTTCTGTTCCGGATAAAGAATGCGGGCGCGCAATAGAACACGGGCAGAAAAACCAAAATTTTCTTAAAAAATTGTAAATAATTTTTATATAAAAAATAATAAAAGGCTTGCGTTTTCATTTGATCTGTGTTAAAATAGCTTGTACTCTGTGTAGTGTACGAAAGTGTAGGAAGACTTTCATGATTGAAGGAGGAATACGCACATGACTATCCTGAAGAAATCATTGGCGGTTCTGCTCGCGGTCGCGCTTTTGCTCGGCACCGTTTCGGTGGCGGCCTCTGCGGAATTTAACTATGCCAATGATGACGGCAACAGTCTGACTCTGACGCTCAAGTTTTTCCGCAAGGATGCCGAGAGCGGCGAGTGGATTGAAACGACCCGCGCAAAGCCCGGTGAGGAGCTGCAGATGTATCTCTATGCAGCGACCGATTATTACACCGGTCTGATCGATGTCGGCTTTGCGTTTGATAAGAGCTATTTTGCGCTGGATGATCATTCGGCCGGCGATTCCGTCAGCGATATCTCCACGTTCAATGCCTCTTATATGGGCGATGCGCTTCAGATCGAAGATTATCAGCCGACCTGGTGGCCGGAGACCAGCGGTACGATCCGCCGCGGCCTCAGGGTGGAAAAGATCACGCAGGATGAAGCGGATAAGAACGGCTTCATCAGCGGCTCTCTGATGCAGACGGCCGGCACCCGCAACCAGATGCTGACCGACAGCGAATGGCTGCTCCGCTTCGATGAGATCAAGGTGCTGGATAACGACTACGTCAAGACCCCCGGGCAGGAAGGCGTTGCCTATGTGCCCGAGAAGTTTGCGATCACCACCGGCGCGGATTCCAGCGGCGGTGTTTACAGCTTCCCCAAGGGTCCCGATGAGGCGGGCGTGGAGCATTCTGCAGCGAGCCTGAAGGTTTCCGGTGATGGGTGGAATGTCAACACCACCTCGAACCCCGCTGTGATCAGCGTGTTCAGCAACATGGTGCTCGATGCCAACGGCGGCGCGTTTGTCGGCGCTGACAGCACGGCGACCAAGACCCTCTCCGGCGTGATCGGCGAGCAGGTCACCGGCATCGATTCGAGCATTCCCCGCAAAGAGAACAGCACCTTCCTCGGCTGGTCCCTTGAGCCGAACGGCGAGGTTCTGACCGCGGCCGAGAAGGCGAATCTCTTCTATGACTATGAGGATCAGACCCTCTACGCGCAGTGGCAGGCCACCGACGACGGTGAGAACTCCTACCTGATCAAGCGCTACTATATGGATACGAACGGCGACTATCCGACGGAGCCGGATGTTGAGACGATCGAAAACGTCAGCTTCGGCACCTATCCCGTCTCCACGGCGACGACCGAGGGCTTTGTGCTTGACGAGACCCAGCCCAACGTCACCACCGCCGTTGTGAGCGAGAGCGTGACCACGGACGCCGTGCTGTATTTCGCAAGAAGCCCCTATACCCTCAACTATCATTACACCGACAGCAACGGTGCACAGATCGACGGCTATGAGGGGATCCTCTACGGCGCGCCGCTGCCCGAATTCCAGGGCAACAACGGCAACCCTGTCCGCGAAGGCTATGAGTTCAAGGGCTGGGCGCTGACCGAAGGTGACGAGAGCACGATCGTCAACACCTCGACCATGACGATGCCCGCCAAGGACCTCGACCTCTACGCCATTGAGGAGCTTGCGACCTACACCTACGTCTTTGACGCAGGCGAAGGCAAGTTCGAATCCAACGGCGAACCCCTTCTGACCTATGAGTATCAGTACAATGATACGCCGGAAGAAGCGGAAGCGCCCGTGCGCGAAGGCTATGACTTCATCGGCTGGGATAAGGACCTGCCCGATCAGGTGACCGGCGATGAGGAATTCACCGCGATCTACAGCCCGATTGAGTATACGCTGACCTGGCTGGATGCCGACGGCGAGCAGATCGATCAGGGCAAATTCTACTTCGAGGATGAGATCGACAGCTCCTTCGTGCCGGAAGGCTACAAAGAGGATGCCTGGATCAACACCGCGGACAACACCACGGTGACCTTCCCCTTCAGCATGCCCGCAGAGGATGTGACCCTGCAGGCGGCCGAGGATGCGGCGACCTACAAGGCGTTCTTCATGGTGGATGATGAAGAGTACGACGTGACCGAGAACGTCGTCGACAGCGACATCAAGCTGCCGGATGAGAACCCGACCAAGGAAGGCCACACCTTCCTGATGTGGGATCCCGAGCCCGGTATTCAGGAAGCTGAAGATATGTATTTCGACGCCGTGTTCGAGATCAACGATTGCACGCTGATCTATGACCCCAACGGCGGCGAATTCGAAGCGATTCCCAACGGCTTCGAGGCTGACCCGGACGGCAGAATTTCCACGACTGCCGAGTTCGGCGCCGACGTCGCAGTGCCCGGCGATCCCGTCAGAGAAGGCTGGGTCTTCGCCGGCTGGGATAAGGAAACGCCCACGACCATGCCCGCAGGTGAGGAAACGATGATTGCGGACGAGCCCGCACATATCACCGTGATCACCGCGCAGTGGAGAGCGGAGCAGCATACGCTGACCTTCGACGCCAACGGCGGCGAATATGCCGACGGCTCTGAAAAGATCACGATCACGGATTACACGGATGCGGATATCACCGACCGCACGCCGACCGATGATCCCACGAGAGACGGCTACGTCTTCAACGGCTATGCCCCCGCGCTGAACAACGACGAGATGCCCACCACGATGCCCGGCACGGACAAGACCTATGTCGCGCAGTGGGATCCGGAGCAGCACACCGTGACCTTTGATCCGACCGGCGGCGAAGCGGATTATGACGGCACGCCCGCCACGATCGACGACATTGTCGGCTACACCGATGATCCGATAAATATGCCCCCGGATCCCGTCTGGGAAGGCCACGAGTTCGAAGGCTGGTTCGACGTTGATTCCGGCGACGGCCCCGTTGATCTGGACAAGATCCCCGCAAAGGATACGGATCTGATCGCGCAGTGGAGCACGACGGAGTTCAACGCCTACTTCAACGCCAACGGCGGTCACTTCGGCGATGACGAAACCGATACCCTCAAGGTCGTTCCCACCGCTTACGGCGATACGATCCAGAAGCCCGATGATCCCGTCAGAGACGGCTATGATTTCGACGGCTGGGATCCGGTGCCTGCCGAAATGCCCAACAGCGACATCACCTTCAATGCAAAGTGGACGCCCTCCGCGACCGGAGAAGCAGCATACATTATTAATATCTATTTAGAGAATCCCGCAGAGCCCGGCACCTATCTTGATCCGACGCAGCAGACCGGCACCGTGGTCGACGGCGAAACGATCGAGATCACGGACGGCACCTCCGATGCAGACGTTGTGATCAGCTATGAGGGCCTGAATGATTCTCCTGCCAATGAGCCCGATCCCGACAACGCGAACAATACGCTGGCCATCACGGCAGTCGAGGGCGCAGAGAACGTCCTGAACGCTTACTTCAAGCTCAAGACCTTCACCGTCAACTTCGATGAAAACGACGGCGAGATCGAGGAAGGCAGCAACGAAGTGATCGGCTACTACGGCGACGAGCTGAAAGCGCCCACCGTCAGCAGAGAAGGCTACAACCTCAAGGGCTGGCAGAACGATGACACCGGCGAGATCGAAGAGGTTCCCGCCACCATCACCGAGGATGCTTCCTACACCGCGCAGTGGGAGAAGAAGACCAACACCGTCACCTTCAACATTAACGGCGAGGAATACAAGACCGAGACGTTTGAGTACGGCGATCCCATCGTGCCTCCGACCTACACCGCGCCTGACGGCTATACGTTCCCAGGCTGGGATATCCCCGATGGCAAGACCATGGGCGATGAGCCGCAGACCTATGATGCGACGCTTGTCCCGATCGACTACACGCTGAGCTATGTCGTCACCGGCGATGTGCCGAGCGGCTTCAGCACACCTACCACGCAGGAAGGCCTGCATGTGGGCGACACCCCGACGCTGGCCGATGTGACGGTTCCCGAAGGCTACACCTTCAACGGCTGGAAGATCGAGAATGTGACCTACGATCCCGGCACCGATTACACGATGCCCGCGAAGAACGTGGTTGCTTCCGGTTCCTTCACCGCGCAGGAATTCCTGATTGACTTCGATACCGACGGCGGCAACTATGTCCCGCACGAGAAGCATAAGGTCGGCGATGACATTATCGCAGACAATCTGCCCTCGACCTCGAAGGAAGGCTTCAACTTCCTGTATTGGGAAGATGAGGACGGCAATGAAGTGACCGACTTCACGATGCCCGCAAAGGATATCACCCTTAAGGCAGTCTACGAAGAGATCCCGACCTACACCGTCACCTTCGATCTCGACGGCGGCAACATTGACGGCAACACGACGAATCCGACGCAGACCGGCCCTGCCGGCGACCCGATCACGCAGCCCGCTGATCCCGTGAAGGAGCACTACACCTTCGGCGGCTGGGATCCCGCAGTGGATGCGACCATCCCCGACGGCGGCGCGACCTATACCGCACAGTGGACCGAGGATCCGACCTATACGGTGACCTTCGATCTCGACGGCGGCAACATCGGCGGCGACACGACGAACCCGACGCAGACCGGCTATGTCGGCGACCCGATTACGACGCCTGCTGATCCCACGAAGGACGGCTTCAACTTCGCCGGCTGGGATCCCGCGGTGGATGCGACCATCCCCGATGGCGGCGCGACCTATACCGCACAGTGGACGACCGTTCCGACCTATACCGTGACCTTCGATCTGGACGGCGGCAACATTGACGGCAACACCGAGAATCCGACGCAGACCGGCCCTGCCGGTGACCCGATCACCAAGCCCGCTGATCCCACGAAGGACGGCTTCACCTTCGCCGGCTGGGATCCCGCAGTGGATGCCACGATTCCCGAAGGCGGCAAGACCTATACCGCGAAGTGGACGCCGGTTCCGACCTATACCGTGACCTTCTATCTCAACGGCGGCAACATTGACGGCAACACCACGAATCCGACGCAGACCGGCCCTGCCGGCGACCCGATCACGCAGCCCGCTGATCCCGTGAGAGACGGCTACACCTTCGGCGGCTGGGATCCCGCAGTGGACGCCACCATTCCCGAGGGCAACAAGACCTATGTGGCGCAGTGGACGCCGATCCCGACTTACACTGTGACCTTCGACCTCAACGGCGGCAACATCGACGGCAGCACCGTCAGCCCGACGCAGACCGGCAAGGCCGGCGACCCGCTGACCAAGCCTGCTGATCCCACGAGAGACGGCTACACCTTCGCCGGCTGGGATCCCGCAGTGGATGCCACCATTCCCGAAGGCGGCCAGACCTATACCGCACAGTGGACGCCGATCCCGACCTACACCGTGACCTTCGATCTGGACGGCGGCAACATTGACGGCGACACCACGAACCCGACGCAGACCGGCTACGCAGGCGATCCGATCACGACGCCCGCGGATCCCACGAAGGACGGCTTCAACTTCGCCGGCTGGGATCCCACTGTGGATGCGACCATCCCCGAGGGCGGCGCAACCTATACCGCACAGTGGACGACCATTCCGACCTATACCGTGACCTTCGATCTGGACGGCGGCAACATCGACGGCAACACCGAGAATCCGACGCAGACCGGCCCGGCGGGTGACCCGATCACCAAGCCTGCCGATCCCACGAAGGACGGCTTCACCTTCACCGGCTGGGATCCCGCAGTGGATGCCACCATTCCCGAAGGCGGCAAGACCTATGTGGCACAGTGGGAGGAGAACGCTCCTGCAACGCATACCGTGACCTACTACCTGGCAGACGGCGACGATACGCCGTATCAGACCGATACCTATGCAGAGGGTGAGACCATCACTCCGGCGGCCGATCCGACGTCGGAAGGCTTCACGTTCGACGGCTGGGTGGATAAGGACGGCAACGCGCTGCCTTCCACCATGGGCACCGACGACATCACGGTCTTTGCGAAGTGGACGCCCAAAACGTACACGGTCACCTACATCAACGAGGGTGAAGTGTATCAGACCTATCCGGATGTCCTGTTTGGCGCCGAAGTGCCCAAGCCGGCAGATCCGACCTCTTCCGATCCTGCCAAGACCTTCGCCGGCTGGGATAAGAGTATCCCCGCAACCATGCCTGCTGAAGATCTGACCTTCACGGCGACTTACATCACGGCGGAGCCGGGCGAGTACACCGCGACCTACATCGTTGACGGCAACACCTATAAGGCCTACACCGTCAAGGAAGGCGATCCGGTGCCCGTGCCCGAAGCACCCGAGAAGTTCGCATTCCGCTTCAAGGGCTGGACGCCCGAAGTGCCCGACACGATGCCTGCAGAAGACCTTGTCTTCGAGGCTGAGTGGGAGCTGGATCCCACCTTCGTGGCTGTGGTCGTCGGCGGCACCGTCATCGGCGGCGCGGCGATCGCGGGCATCATCGGCACGAATACCGCGCTGATTACCGGCGCTGCAATCGTCGGCGGTGTCCTCGTGATCACGCTTGCGAAGCACACGCACACCGTGAAGTACCTTGTTGACGGCGAGCTCTATCGCTTCTACATCGTGCTCGAAGGCACGAAGATCCCCGTTCCGAAGGATCCGACCAAGGACGGCGCGACCTTCGAGGGCTGGACGCCTGACGTTCCCGAGAAGATGCCCGCGAATGATCTGACCTTCGAGGCCACTTGGGATACCGATGAGAAGCCTGCTTCCGACGACACGGATGTCAAGATTCCCGACACCGGTTCCGTTGCCGGCATCGCGGCCTTCACCGCCATCTCCGGCGCTGCCGCAGCTGCCTTCCTCTACATGAAGAAGAAGAGAGACGAGGACTGAGTCCGGAAAAGCATCTGATCCCATAACTGAACGCACACGCCGCAGCCAATCGGTTGCGGCGTGTTTTTCTATTTGTGCGCAGACGGTGCGGCCTCGCGTTCCCGGCGCGGCAGCGGAAAGCGCAGCAGCAGGTGCAGCAGCGCGCGGGGATGAAACGGCAGCAGGGGGTAAAGATAGCACTGCCCGGTGACGGTTTTCGTCGTCGCGATCTCGATGATCAGCAGCAGGATCCCCGCTGCAAAGCCACAGACGTGGAACAGCGCGGTGAGCACGATCAGCAGCATCCGAAACAGCTTGAACGCGTAGCCGAGTTCAAAGCTGGGCTGCGTGAAATTCGTCATGGCCACAAACGCCATATAGAGCACGACCTCCGGCACGAACCACCCGGCCGTCACGGCAAATTCTCCGAGCACGAGCGTGCCGACCACGCCGAAGGAGCTGCTCAATGCGTTCGGCGTGTTGTTTGAGGCCAGGCGCATCGCGTCGATCACAAGCTCCACGATCAGCAGCTGCGCGGCAATCGGTACAGTGTTCGGATGCTCGATTTTGATGAAATCCAGCCAGGCGGGGATCCAATCCGGCCGGTCGATCAGCAGATACCAGACCGGGATCAGCAGCAGCGTGAGCGCAAAGATCAGCATGCGCGCCACGCGCAGATAGGAGCCGATCACCGGCGAGAGATAGTAATCGTTCGTATCCTGCAGGAAATCAAAAATACCGGCGGGAATTATCATCGCGGAGGGGGAATGATCGATCAGAATCACGATCCGCCCCTCGAGCACGGCGGCCGCCGTGGCGTCCGGCCGCTCCGTATAGCGCACCTTCGGGAAGGGATTGTACCATTGCTTGGGCACAAGGCATTCGATCAGGCTGGCCTGCCCCATGGTCAGCGCCTCCGGCCGGATCGACGCAAGCTTCCGCCGCAGCGTTGCCAGCTGCTTCGGATCTGCGTGCCCGGCATGAAAGCACAGAACGACGTCCGTTTTCGAGGCAGTGCCGATCTGATGCAGCTCCATTGTGAGCCGCGGATCGCGCAGCTTGCGCCGCACCAGCCCCGTGTTGACCGTCAGCGCCTCCACAAAGCCGTCGTGCGGGCCGCGCAGCACACGGTCATTCTCCGGCTCGCCGATCGATCGCGTCGGCGTCAGGCGCAGATCGGTCAGCAACAGGCGGCTGCAGCCCTCGATCAGGCAGCCGACAGCGCCGGACAGCACCGCCGTGCAGAAGGCCTCGACGGTCTCCGCGGTCAGAATGGCCAGATGCGGCAGCGCGGCGGGCAAGGCTGCGCCGTCATCGGCAAAGGCGGATGCCGGCAGCGCGCACAGCGCCGCGACGACCTTATCCGCCTGCTCCTTCTGACACAGACCGTCCGTAAAATAGACCTTCGCCGTGCGATCGGAGAGTTGCACCGTGCGGCAGATCAGATCGAAGCTCGCCTCCAGACGCAGCGCCTGCGCCAGCGTCTCGGCGGCGGCCGGAAACGCCGAAGAAATTGCGGCCATTGTATCACATCCCATAAAAAATCGGTGACACGCAGTCACCGATTTATTGTTTACCGATTCGTCAGCGATATTCGTTATACATCTGCACAATGGCGTTCCAGGTCAGCGGGCCCACGACGCCGCTCTGCGGCAGATTCTTCAGGCGCTGCACGGCCTGCACCGCCGCCTTTGTCTGATTGCCGTAGATGCCGTCCACGGCGATCAGCGGCACGGCGCTGTTGTTTTGCGCGATCGTGCGCAGGTAGGTCTGAATCTGCACAACAACTTTGCCGCTTGTGCCGACAATCAGCGTATAGCCCGGGTAGAGCAGGGAAGAATAGCTGCGGTATTCCTCCGGCAGAGAGTTCAGCGTGCTGAAATAGACGTCCTGCAGGGCATACCAGGTCTGCCGCCCGACCAGACCGTCGACCGTCAGGCCGTAATAGCTCTGGAAGGCGCGCACGGCTTCCTCTGTCTGCGGGCCGAAGATGCCGTCCACCGCCACCTCCGGCAGCTCGGCGTTGAAATAGCCGAGAAATTCCAGATAATACTGCACGAGCTTGACGTCGCTGCCCCGGTCGCCGCGCCGCAGCACCGCGCTGAAGATGCGGTCCACCTCGCTGATCGTGATGCCTTCCGAATACAGCTCGGACACGCGCTTGACCGCGTTGTAGACCTGCTTGATCTTATACCAGGTCGCCTTGCCGACGATGCCGTCCGGCGTCAGGTTGAAGATGCGCTGGAATTCCTTGACGGCGGCCGTCGTGCTCGCCTCGAAGAAGCCGTTTGTTTCCGGAATGGACGGAATCGCCGGGTAGTTGGCGGCAATGCGGTTGAGTTCGCGCTGAATCGTGCGCACATCCTCGCCGACCGCGCCCTGCCGCAGCAGCACGCCGGGATAGCTTTCCCCGATGTTCTTGACCGGCGCGTTGCTGACGATGCGGATATCGTTGCCGTAATAATAGCGCAGGATCTCCAGCGGCGAGCGGCCCTGATTGGCCAGCGTCACGGTGCCCCACTGCGAAAGCCCGCGGCAGGTGACGGTTTTGCCGTCGCAATACTCTGTGAAATAGGGCTGAATCTGCTCGCCCTTGACCACATAGCTGTTGAAAATCTCATCCACAATACGGTTGATGGAGGCGAAAATATTGCGCCCGTAGACAAAGGCCTGATCGTAGGAGGTGGAGTTCGTGATGTCGAAATCATAGCCGCGGCTGCGATAGTATTCCGTATAGACGCGGTTCATCGTGAATGAAAGGATGGCGTAGATATTCGCGCGCAGGGCGTTTTCCGGCCAGGTGGGATAGATTTCGCTCGAGGCGACGTTCTTGATGTAGTTGCCGAAGGGAATGCGGACGTTATCGGCATCCGCGGTCGGCCGGCCGAGATGCACGGTGATATAATCGGGAATCACAGGGGTTTCCATGCCGTCACCACCCTCAAAGCGCGTTGCTGCGCTGCTGATCGACAATGATCGGGCCGTCGTCGCCCGGGCCGATGGTTTTGGCCAGCATCTGCACGGGCTGAATCGATTCGATGCCGGAGAAGACCGGCACATTTGTGAAGACGGCGCGTACAAACTGCGGATGCTCCACAAAGACCGTGTAGGTGGCGTAGGGCAGCACACGGGTTTCGCTCGGCTGCATGGAGAGCGCCTTGGGCGGTGCGGGCAGCCGCACGGGAACACAGGCGCCGCTGATATTGGTCAGGCCGTCAAAGACAGTGATGTTGCCGCTGTCGAGCGGCAGGAAGATCATCACGCGCGCGTTCTCGATCGCGTAGGCGCGGTCGGAGGCGAAGGCCTCGACGCGCAGGGTGCCGGTTTCCGTGTTCAGGTCAAGAAATCCATAAAGCTCGCTGCATTTTTTGCGGTCGGCGTCCGATGCGTCCGGATCCTGCTCGATCTTGCTGCAGATGCCGCGCAGCAGGGCGGGAATATCTGCCGTGCCGCTGGTCAGATCGAGCGTTTCCTCTCCCAGTCCGACCGGCGTGGCGGCGGCTTCCACGGCCGGCGGCGTCTCTGCCGGCGGGTCCTCTGCGGGCGGGTCCTCCGGCGCGTCCGTTGCAGGGGACTCCTCTGCGCAGCAGGAGGCCGGCAGCGGGTCCGTCCGGTCCCGTTCGTAGCCCTCGCCCTCCAGCGCGCGCTGCTGCTGCTGTTCGCGGGCGTCATAAGCGGTGTCCAGACTGTTGCGGCGGCTGAATTCCAGCAGTTCCTGTTTGTATTGATCCATGAGCTTTTCGATCTGAGCTCTGTTCAATCCGATCCCTCCTTGATGGTTTCTATTCCCAATATATCGCGCCGCGGCGAAAATGTGACGCGATCCGGACCGGACAAAAAAGAAAAAGCGCCGGCGGCGTCCCAACGGACCCGGCCGGCGCTGCTGCACACGGGAGAGGTTATTTAAGAATACGCAGGGAACCGATCAGCGGCAGCTCCTTTGCCTGCCCCTGCACGGCGTTGACGATGCCGATGACGGAAAAGACGACAACTGCCAGTGAGAGCAGAGAGAACAGGAAGCCGAGCTGCAGATCGAGCGAGCCGACAAGGATGCCGCGCAGCACGACGATGCCCAGCCATGCGAGCGCGAGGATCAGGCCCTGATTGCAGTGGAAACGCGTAAAGGGCGAATCCCGCCGCGCAAACAGCGGAATCAGAATCAGCCAGCCGATATAGGCCAGCACCGCCATGATGCGGTTATTCTGAACATCCTGCAGATCATAGCCCTCCGCCGTCGGCGGGGTCTGCTGCTGGTTGTTGAAGGTCTGCTGCGGCACCGGCGAATAGCTCGGCTGCTGCGGGGGCGGAGGCGTCTGCTGCTCGGTCGGCGGCGTCTGATAAGCGCCGGAAACCGGCGGATAGGTCGCCTGAGGCGGCGCCTGCGTTTCATCAGGCTGCGCCGGTGCGGCAGGCTGTGCGGGCTGCGTCGGCGTTGCTGCCGGTGCGGCAGCGAGTTTTGCGCCGCAGATAACGCAGAATTTGGCGTTCGGCTCGAGCTGTGAGCCGCAGATGGTGCAATATGCCATAATGATACCTCCTGAATAGAATTCGGATTATTTCTCATGCCGGCGGGCGGCGGCACAGGCGCGGCGCTCCATCCAAAGCCGCAGGGCAATGGCGGCCAGCAGCGCGCCGAGCAGGCCTGCCAGCAGGTCAGACATGGTGTCATAGAGCGGATAACGCAGCGGATCGGTCGGGAAACGCTCAATCAGCGGCCCCTCCGGCGTTCCGCTCCAGTTCTGCGTGCAGTCGTTTGCAAACCAGTCAAACAGGAATTCGTAGCATTCCCAGGCGAGCGAGGTGAAGCACGACAGGCCGAAGCCGACGGCGGATGCGGTCAGCGGTGAAAGCCGTTCCCGGCCGTTGGCAGCCGCATGGATCAGATCAACGCCGACAACGACGCAGAGTACGCCGGCAAGCAGATGGACAAAGGTATCGAACCACCACCAGCGCCCGTAGACATTGAGATGGTTCCCGATGATGCAGGTGGTCACCGCCATTAGGCAGGCGATGGTCTGCTCGCGGAAGGGGAGACGGGCGAAGGTGAAATACCGCCGCGGCAGCAGATGCAGGGTCGGCAGCACAAAGAGCAGCCCCGTGTTGGCGAGCATCTGCAGTTTAAAGTGGCCGTCGGTTTCTTCGCCGCGGAGCACCTGCACGGTAACGGCGATCATCGCCAGTCGGCAGAGCCACCAGAACAGATAGACGGGCAGCGGGATTTCCCGCCGCAGCGCGGTCAGTTCCGTGCGGAGCTTGCGTTGGATTCTAAGCTTCATAGACCAGGTTGCGATCCTTTCAAGGTTCTGCGTTGATCATATCACACAGTTTATGCAAAGTGCATACGAAAAAGTTACAGAATTATGAAGCTGTGGAAAAACAGGAAAAAGCGGCTCTGCCGGAAAAACAGAGCCGCAATCCGTTATGCAAACTGATAGCCGCAGTTGATGGCGTTCAGGTTCGCGTCAAAGAGGTTCGCGCGGCGGGCGGAAACGACCTTGTGGAGCGCGTCCTCGAGATGCTCGTAGGAAATCGCGTCACACTCACGGATCAGCTTGCCCGTGATGATCATATTCGCCAGCGTCGGCGTGCCGAGCTCGCCGGCCAGGCGCGTCGCGGGGATATAAAAGACCTTGACGTCGTCGCGCTTGACCTTGCGCTCGATCAGCGTGGAATCCACGAGGATCATGCCGCCGGGCACGACCGCGTCTTCATACTTATCCAGCGAGGGCAGGTTCATGGCCACAAGCACATCCGGCTCGGAGACGATCGGGGAGCCGACCGGCTCGTCGCTGATGATGACGCTGCAGTTCGCCGTGCCGCCGCGCATTTCGGGGCCGTAGGAGGGCAGCCAGCTGAGCTGCTTTTCTTCCATCAGGCCCTTGTAGGCGAGAAACTTGCCGGCGAAAAGGATGCCCTGACCGCCAAAGCCCGCAAACAGAATCTGAGTTGTCATTCGGCAGCCGCCTCCTTTGCACTCTTGTCTTTATAAACGCCGAGCGGATAGTAGGGGATCATCTTCTCGTCGATCCAGGCCAGCGCCTGATCGGGCGTCATGCCCCAGTTCGTCGGGCAGGAGGAAACGACCTCCACGAGCGAGAAGCCCTTGCCCTCGACCTGATTGCGGAACGCCTTTTCGATCGTCTTTTTCGCGTTGCGCACGTTCTTGACGTTGTTGACTGCCACGCGGGCGATGAATTCCGGACCGTCGAGCGCTGCGAGCAGCTCGCTGATTTTGACGGGATAGCCCGCCGTTGCCACGTCGCGGCCGTAGGGCGAGGTCTGCGTGACCTGCCCGGGCAGGGAGGTGGGCGCCATCTGACCGCCGGTCATGCCGTAAATGGCGTTGTTGACGAAAATGACGGTGATATTCTCATTGCGGGTCGCAGCGTGCACGGTCTCCGCCATGCCGATGGAGGCCAGGTCGCCGTCGCCCTGATAGGTGAAGATGATGTTTTCCGGCATCGAACGCTTCAGACCGGTTGCCACAGCCGGTGCGCGCCCGTGCGCCGCCTCCACCATGTCGCAGGCAAAGTAGTTATAAGCCATGACTGCGCAGCCGACCGGCGCCACGCCGACGGTGCGGCCCTCAATGCCGAGGGTGTCGATCGCTTCCGCGACCAGACGGTGAATGATGCCGTGGGTGCAGCCGGGGCAATAATGCAGTTCTGCATCCGTCAGGCTTTTCGGTTTTTCAAAAACGACGGCCATCAGTCATTGCCTCCTTTCAGTGCTTCGACCGCGGCAATGATCTGCGCGGGGTCGGGAATCATGCCGCCGGCGCGGTTGCAGAGCACAACGGGCTTCTCGCAATTCTGCGCCAGACGGATATCGTCGATCATCTGCCCCATGGAAAGCTCCACGGAAACAAAGGCCTTCACATGCTTCGCGGCAGCCGCGATCGGCGCCTTCGGGAAGGGCCAGACGGTGATCGGACGGATCAGACCGGCCTTGACGCCCTTTGCGCGCAGGGCCACCACCGCGTTTTTGGAAACGCGGGCGGCGATGCCGAAGGCCACCAGGCAGTATTCCGCATCGTCCATCATGTAGCTTTCGTAGCGGACTTCCTCTTTTTCAATCTGCGCATAGCGCTCGTAACGCTCGAAGTTCGTGCGCTCAAGCTCCTCGGGCACAAGATAAAGAGAATTGATGATGTTGTGCTTGCGCTGCATCTGCGTGCCGGTCACGGCCCAGGGCTTGTCGATGACGTTGACGTGCTCCTCGGGCAGGATCACGGGCTCCATCATCTGACCCATCGTGCCGTCGGCAAGCAGCATGGAGGGCATGCGGTATTTGTCGGCCAGATCGAAGGCCAGGCTCGTCAGATCGGCCATTTCCTGCACGGAAGCAGGGGTGAGCACGATCAGGTGATAGTCGCCGTGACCGCCGCCCTTGGTCGCCTGATAATAATCGGACTGCGAGGGCTGAATGCCGCCCAGACCCGGGCCGCCGCGCTGCACGTTGACGATCAGCGCAGGCAGGTCGGCGCCGGCGATGTAGGAAATGCCTTCCTGCTTGAGGGAAACGCCCGGCGAGGAGGAGGAGGTCATCACGCGCTTGCCCGTGGAGGCAACGCCGTAGACCATGTTGATCGCGGCAACTTCACTTTCCGCCTGCAGGAAGACGCCGTCGATTTTCGGCATCCGCTTGGCCATGTAGGCGGCGAGCTCGGTCTGCGGGGTGATCGGGTAGCCGAAATAGTGGCGGCAGCCCGCGCGAATGGCAGCCTCGGCGATTGCCTCGTTGCCCTTCATCAATACTTTTTCTGCCATCTTCAACACCTCACTTTTCCACCGTGATCACGCAGTCCGGGCACATCGTTGCGCAGAACGCACAGCCGATGCACTGGCTCTGATCCGTCATTTCCGCAGGGGAATGCCCCTTGCGGTTGATCTTATCCTTTGCGATGATCAGGATATGCTTCGGGCAGGCGGAAACGCAAAGTCCGCAGCCCTTGCAGATATCCGTGCGAAAGGTTACCTTAGGCATACACAAAGTCTCCTGTCAATAGTATTTCTTCTGCAGCGTCAGCGGCAGCATCCCCGGCGCGGCGATCTCGGCGCGCGCGGCGGTAAAAACAACCGGCAGACCGGCAAGCCCGGCGAGGGCTTCCGCTTCGGACGCGGTGGCCGTGACGTCTGCAAGCGTGGTTTCTTCTCCGAGGTTGGAGTTGTTGACGATTCCAGTGAAGGTCAGACCGCAGGCGGCCTCGATTTCCCGCAGCACGGTCAGCGCGTCTTCTGCTGTCTGCGTGAGCGGGCGGTAGAAATTGACCACATAAAGCATGTCAAAATCGTTTTCCTCCAGAATCGCCGGCACATAGCGGCCCAGGGCATAGGCGCCGCGGTCGTCGCCCCCGATATCCAGCACCGCCCGGCGCTGCCGGTTCTGCACGAGCGAATACGCCTCGCTCGGCAGGGCGGGCAGGTCAACGCTGCTGTTGGCAAAGGGCAGGCTGATCACTTCGATCCCTGCCGCCCGCAGCTGCGCCTCACTGTCCTTGGTGCGAAAATAGGGGTTGACGATATCCAGATCCGCGATCGCAACGTCGAATCCCTGCGCTTTCAGCGCAAAGGCCGCGTTGACCGCGAGATTCGTTTTGCCGCTGCCGTAGTGGCCGCAAAAGAGGGTAATGCGGCGGTTCAGCATACCTTATGGCACCAGCCGCGCGTATCCTCGATCTTGCCCCACTGGATGCCGGTCAGCTCGTCATAGAGCGCCTGCGTCACAGCGCCGATCTTGCCGCCGTTGACGGTGTATTCCTTGCCCTTGTAGCTCAGCCAGCCGATCGGGGAAACGACCGCAGCCGTGCCGGTGCCCCAGGCTTCCTCGAGTGTGCCGTTCTCCGCCGCTTCAAACAGCTCGTCCACGGAGATCAGACGCTCGCTGACGGGATAGCCCTGCTCCTTGAGCAGCTCCACGCAGGATTTGCGGGTGATGCCGGGCAGCACGGAGCCGGTCAGCTTCGGGGTGACGATCTCGCCGGCGATCTTGAACATGACGTTCATCGAGCCGACTTCTTCGATATATTTGCGCTCCACGCCGTCCAGCCAGAGCACCTGGGTGAAGCCCTTCTGCTCGGCCTTTTCGCCGGCACGCAGGCTGGCCGCATAGTTGCCGCCGCACTTGGCATAGCCGGTGCCGCCGCGCACGGCGCGCACGTCGTCGGATTCGATTGCGATCTTGACGGGATTGATGCCCTCGGCATAGTAAGCGCCGACCGGGGAGCAGATCAGAGCGAAGGTCGCGTGATGCACCGCGTGCACGCCCAGGCTCTCGTCATTGCCGTAAAGGAAGGGGCGCAGATAGAGGGAGGTGCCCTCCTGATGGGGGATCCAGTCCTTTTCCAGCTCCACAAGCGTGTCAAAAATCTTCAGGCAGAAGTCCTCGTCGATCTGCGGCAGGCACAGACGCTCCGCGCTGTTGTTCAGGCGGCGGATATTCTCCATCGGGCGGAACATTTTGATGTCGCCGTTCAGGGTGCGATAGGCCTTCAGACCCTCAAAGATCTCCGCGCCGTAATGCAGCACGGTGGAGGCGGGATGGATGGGGATCGGGCCGAAGGGGACGATGCGGGCGTTGGCCCAGCCCGTCTCGGGCGCATAATCCATGAGGAACATGTGGTCGGTGAAGATCTTGCCGAAGCCGAGCTTGCTCTCATCCGTCGGCTTTGCCTTCGGGGTCGTCGTCTTGGTGATTTGAATGTTCAGTTCCATATTGACATCTCCTTTGAAAGATTGATATGCAAATTATAATTGCTTGCGAATGATTTTGCCGCTGGTGGTCTTGGGCAGGGAATCGCGGAAGACGACCAGACGGGGGTATTTATACGGCGCGGTGTGGTGCTTGACGTATTCCTGGATCTCCTTTTTCAGCTCCTCGGTCGGCTCCGTGCCCTTGGTGAGCACGATGCTGGCCTTGACGATCTGACCGCGCACCTCATCCGGCGCCGGGGAGACGCCGCATTCGAGCACATAGGGCAGCTCCATAATGACGCTTTCGATCTCGAAGGGGCCGATGCGGTAGCCGGAGGATTTGATCATATCGTCCACGCGGCCAACGTACCAGTAGAAGCCGTCCTCATCGCGCCAGGCGGTGTCGCCGGTGTGATAGAAGCCGTCGCGCCAGGTGTTTGCCGTGCTTTCCGGATCGTTGTAATAGTAAAGCGCCAGGCCGCAGGGGAGACCCTTGGAGATATCGATCACGATCTCGCCCGTTTCACCGTCGGGCACGTCGTTGCCGTCCGCGTCCAGCAGGTGGATGTTGTAGATCGGCGAGGGCTTGCCCATGGAGCCGACCTTGTGCGGCGCGCCGACCATGTTGCAGATGATCACGGCGGTTTCGGTCTGGCCGAAGCCCTCCATGATCTGCAGGCCGGTCGCCTTTTCAAACTGACGGTAGACCTCGGGATTGAGCGCTTCGCCCGCGGTGGTCATGCGCTTGACGGAGGAGAAATCGTATTTGGAAATATCCTCCTTGATCATCATGCGCAGCATCGTCGGCGGTGCGCAGAAGGTCGTGATCTGGTATTTTGCAAACATCGGCAGGATGTCGTCGGCGTGGAAACGGTCGAAATCATAAATGAACATCGGCGCTTCGCACAGCCACTGGCCGTAGAGCTTGCCCCAGGCCGCCTTGGCCCAGCCGGTGTCGGAGATGGAGAAATGCAGCCCGTCGGGGTCGACGCCGTGCCAGAATTTCGCGGTCTGGAAATGGCCGAGCGCGAGCTTGTGGGAATGCGCCGCGATCTTCGGGTTGCCTGAGGTGCCGGAGGTGAAATACATCAGCATCAGATCGTCGCCCTGCGGACTGTCCGCGGTGCGCTCGAAATGCGAGGAGAAGAGCTTGTATTCCGCGTCGAAGCTGCGCCAGCCCTCGCGTTCGCCGTTGACGATCAGCTTCTGAATCTGCGGGAAGCCCTTGCAGGCGATTTCCACCTCGTCGGCCGTGTAGCCGTCCGGCGTGCAGACGATCGCGGTCACGCCGGCTGTGCGGAAGCGATACTCAAAATCGTGCGCCTGCAGCTGATTCACGGCGGGAATCGCAATCGCGCCGAGCTTGTGCAGACCGAGGATCGCGAGCCAGAACTGATAGTGCCGCTTGAGCACGAGCATCACGCGGTCGCCCTTCTTGATGCCCAGGCTCTTGAAATAATTCGCGCACTGGGAGGAGGCGTGGCGCAGGTCGGTGAAGGTGAAGCGGCGCTCGACGTGGTCCTTGTCGACGTGCAGCATTGCGAGCTTGTTGGGGTCTTTATAGGAGATCTCGTCGATGACGTCGAAGGCGTAGTTGAAGGTGTCGGTGTTCTTGAAGCGCACCGCGGTCGGCGTGCCGTTGTCGTCCACGTCGTATTCCACGTATTTCTGCCAGACGCGCGGCTTGGTGTCCACGCTCTGCACCTTGCCGGGGCGCAGGATCTCCGTCGGCGTCAGCTCGGGGATCGGCTCGCCGGTCGGGTTGAGAACGATCGCGTAGAACTCGCAGTCCTTGCCGTCCACGGCGATCATGCCGTGCGGGGTGGCGCTGTCGTAATAAATCGTATCGCCCGGTTCAAGCACCGTGCGGTGCTCGCCGACCTGCACAAGCAGGTGGCCGCTGATGACGATATCCAGCTCCTGCCCTTCGTGGGTGGTCAGCTCGATGTCCCTGTTCTGCGCCGCCTCATCGAAAGGGCTTTTGACGTAAAGCGGCTCGGCAATGCGGTTCTGGAAGGCATAGGCCAGATTATAATAGGTCATGCCGTGGGCGTTGGCGATTTCCTGCCCGTTGCCAGCGCGCGTGACGATCATGGCCTTCAGCGTCGGGCTGTGACCTTCGATGATATCCGTCACGTCCACATTCAGCGCAAGCGCGCAGCGATAAAGGAAGGCGAAGTTCAGGTCGCTGTCGCCGGCCTCGCAGGCCAGGTATTCCTCTGCGGAAACGCCGGTTTTCGCCGCCATTTCGTAGGTGGTCAGGCCCTCGATCTCGCGCAGCTCCTTGATGCGGGCGGCCATTTCACGGATTTTGAAATCCAGGCCGGTGATTTGTGCCATAGGAAAAAACTCCTTTTCGCCGGGGCAAAACAAAACGCTCGCCCCAAAGTTGATCTTTGAGACGAGCGAAACGATTGTGTTCACCCGCGGTACCACTCAAATTGCGCGCGTTCGCGCGCCCCTCAGGCTCCAGCAAGCCTTATGCATTCACGCAGCAGTCACGGGGAGGCTCTACTGCCCGGAAACGGGGTTCATCCTCCCGGCTCAGAAGCGACATCTGCAGGAATCGAAACCGACGGCTCGCACCAAACGCCGCCTCTCTGTGCGCCCGATTTCCCGAGAACTCTTCGTCAACGCCTTTGGGTATGGGAAACGCCGCAAAGGGCGCCTCCTTTTTATGATTATAAGGTATTGTAGACCAACTTCATGTATTTGTCAAGAGGAAAATGCGGAAATTGATGTTTTATTCACATTTCAGCGTGCATCTCACAGCTTGTTGCGCTGGATCTTGCCGCTGATGGTCTTGGGCAGGGAATCGCGGAAAACGACCAGACGCGGGTATTTATAAGGCGCGGTGTGCTCCTTGACATAATTCTGAATCTCTTTCTTGAGCTCCTCCGTGCCTTCCGTGCCCTTGGTGAGCACGATGCTGGCCTTGACGATCTGGCCGCGCACCGGGTCGGGCGCCGCGGAAACGCCGCACTCGAGCACATAGGGCAGCTCCATGATGACGCTTTCGATCTCGAACGGGCCGATACGGTAGCCGGAGGATTTGATGATATCGTCCACGCGGCCGACATACCAGAAATAGCCGTCCTCATCGCGCCAGGCGGTGTCGCCGGTATGATAGACGCCGCCGCGCGTGGCATAGGCCGTCATTTCGGGATCTTTATAGTAGGACTTGAAGAGCCCGCAGGGCGCGCCGTCCTCCAGTTTCACGACGATCTCGCCGACCTCGCCGTTGGAAACAGGGTTGCCGTCCGGGTCGACGATCTCCACCTGATACTGCGGAGAGGCCTTGCCCATCGAGCCGATGCGCACGTCGGAGCCGCCGAAATTGGCGATTACGAGCGTGGTTTCGGTCTGGCCGAAGCCCTCCATGATTTCCAGCCCCGTGGCGATCTCAAACTGCTTTGCCACCTCGGGATTCAGCGCCTCGCCGGCCGTCGTCATATGGCGGATGGAGGAGAAATCGTAGTTGGAAAGATCTTCCTTGACCATCATGCGCAGCATCGTCGGCGGCGCGCAGAAGGTCGTGATCTGATACTGCGCAAACAGCGGCAGGATGTCCGCAGCGTGGAAGCGGTCGAAATCGTAGACGAAGACCGCGCCCTCGCACATCCACTGGCCGTAGAGCTTGCCCCAGAGGGATTTGCCCCAGCCGGTGTCGGAAATCGTCAGATGCAGGCCGTCCTGCTCGCAGCAGTGCCAGTATTTCGCGGTCAGGAAGTGTCCGAGTGCATAGGTGTGCTTGTGCTCGACCATCTTCGGATTGCCCGTTGTGCCGGAGGAGAAGAACATCAGCGCCGTGTCGTTGCCGCCCGGGGTGTCTGCCGTGCGCGGGAAGACGCTGGAGAACATCGGATATTCCTTGTTGAAATCGTGCCAGCCTTCGCGCTGCCCGTTGACGAGGATCTTGCGCACCACGCTCGGGCACTTCGCGGCCGCAGCGTCCGCGATTTCCGCAACGTCGCCGTCCGAGGTGCAGATGATCGTGCTGATCTGCGCGGCGTCATAGCGGTAGATGAAATCATGCTCCTTGAGCAGATAGGTGGCGGGCACGGCGATGGCGCCGATCTTGTGCAGTGCGACCATGGCCAGCCAGAACTGATAATGCCGCTTGAGCACGAGCATGACCATATCGCCCTTCTGAATGCCGATGGAGCGGAAGTAATTGGCCACGCGGTTGGATTCCTTCTTGATCTCTTTAAATGTGAAACGGCGCTCGTGCTTTTCGCGATCGAGATGGATCATCGCGAGCTTGTCCGGATACTGGTCGGCAATGGCGTCCACGACGTCGAAGCCGAAGTTGAAGGTCTCCGTGTTGCGGAAGTCCACCTTCGTGACCGTGCCCTTCTCGTTTTCTTCCGTATGGACGAATTTTTCGCAGAGCAGGTGGGTGTTCGGCCGCGCGGCGGCGACGCTCTCGCGCACGACGGATTCCTTCGTCTCCTCGTCCGGCATGACGACCGCGAGGAAGACGCAGTCCTGCCCCTCCATGGCGATCATGCCGTGGGGCGTGGAGCTGTTGTAATAAATGCTGTCGCCCTCGTGCAGCAGCTCCTTGTTGTTGCCGACCTGCACAAGCAGCGCGCCGGAGAGCACGAGATCGAATTCCTGCCCGCTGTGCTTGGTCAGATGGATCGGCTTGTTCTGCTGCTCGTCGGAATACTCATAGCGCACCCAATAGGGCTCGGCGAGCTTATGCCTGAATTTCGGCGCGAGATTCTGGATGCTGATGCCGTCCTCGCGGGCGGCCTGATGGCCGTGCCCCTTGCGTGTGACGGTGTAGGAGGTCAGCAGGGCGTTGTGACCCTCGAGCAGCTCGGTGAGCTCAATGCCGAAGGCCAGCGCGCATTTATGCAGGAAGGTGAAGGGCAGATCGGCCGCGCAGGCTTCATACGCCTGATATTCCTCCACGCTGACCTCGGTTTTTTCGGCCATGACGGCCTCGCTGTAGCCGAGGATCTCCCGCATGGCGCGGATGCGCTTGGCGATTTCCTGCAGCTGATTGACCGGTGTTTGTTGACTCATGGTATCGTTCCCCTTTCAAGAAAATGGCGGGGCGATCCGCTGGGTGTTTTTTTAATAAAAAAACTCGCCCCAAAGAAAATCTTTGAGACGAGCTTGAATCTCTTCAATACCCGCGGTACCACTCAAATTGCGCCGAAGAGGCGCCACTCAGGCTCCAGCAAGCCGTATGCATTCACGCAGCAATCACGGAAGGCGCCTACTGACCGCCGGGGCGTTCGGACCTTCAGCTCGGAAGGGATGGGCCTGAAAACAACTTGCCGCCGGGATCCCAGCACCCCCGACTCTCTGTGCGCGCCTTGCTTTCGCCGTCTTCGTCATCGCTTTTGTTTTATTTGATTATCATGCATTCTACCACTGTCCGCGGCGTTTGTCAAGCTTTTTTTAATATTTTTAAAAGAAATCTGGACGTTACTTGAGCCCGAGCAGCTCCTCCGATTGCTCGCGCATCTTGTATTTGAGGATCTTGCCGGCGGCGTTCATCGGGAACTCCTTGACAAAGAGGAAGTAGCGCGGCACCTTGTGGCGCGCCATATGGGCCACGCCGTATTCCCGCATTTCCTCCTCGTCGGCGGTCTCGCTTCCGTGCAGGATGATCCAGGCGCAGGCCTCCTCGCCGTAGCGCGCATCCGGCACGCCGATGACCTGCACGTCGCGGATCTTCGGGTGTGTCAGATAGAATTCCTCGATCTCGCGGGGATAGAGGTTTTCACCGCCGCGGATGATCATATCCTTCAGCCGGCCGGTGACTTTATAATAGCCGTCCGGCGTGCGGCAGCAGATATCACCCGAGTGCAGCCAGCCGTCGGCGTCGATGGTCTGCGCGGTCGCTTCGGGCATTTTATAATAGCCCTTCATGATGTTGAAGCCGCGCGCGACGAATTCGCCGTTCTGCCCGTCGGGCAGGTCCTTGCCGGTTTCGGGGTCGATGATTTTGCATTCC
Organism: Clostridia bacterium; assembly: GCA_017428525.1. GTDB lineage: Bacteria > Bacillota > Clostridia > Oscillospirales > Acutalibacteraceae > CAG-177. Next base: position 31,296 of record JAFRQQ010000037.1, read on the forward strand.
ACGCCCGGGAACGCGCTGCCGACGGTTTCCACACGGTGATCCTCATCCTCGTTGACCTCGCCCATCGTGCTGCCCGGCGCGGACTCCGTCTGCCCGTAGACGGAGATGATCTCGATCATATGCATCTCGCGCGCGGCGCGGCGCATCAGATCGGGCGGGCAGTTGGAGCCGGCCATGATGCCGGTGCGGATGTGGGAGAAATCCGTCTTGGGGAAATCCGGATGGTTGAACATCGCGATGAACATCGTGGGCACGCCGTTGAAGCAGGTGATCTTTTCCTGATGCACGCAGGCCAGCGCCGATTTCGGTGAGAAATAGGGGATGGGGCAGAGCGTGCCGCCGTGCGTCATCATCGAGGTCATGGAGAGCGTCATGCCGAAGCAGTGAAACATCGGCACCTGGATCATCATGCGGTCGGCGGTGGAAAGATCCATGCGGTCGCCGATGATCTTGCCGTCATTGACGACGTTGCGGTGCGTGAGCATCACGCCCTTGGGGAAGCCGGTCGTGCCGGAGGTATACTGCATGTTGCACACGTCGTCGGGCTTGACCATCGCGGCGCGGCGGCGCACCTCCTCGAGCGGCACCGCTTCTGCGCGGTCAAGCAGTTCGTTCCATTCCAGGCAGCCGTCCATTTCGAAGCCGCAGGTGACGATGTTGCGCAGGAACGGCAGACGCTTGGCATAGAGCGCCGCGCCTTTTTCCTGCGAAGCGAGCTCGGGGCAGAGCTCCTGCATGATTTCTTTATAATTCGCGTCCTTCGAGCCTTCGATCATCACGAGCGTATGCGTGTCGGACTGCCGCAGCAGATATTCCGCCTCGTGGATTTTATAAGCCGAGTTGACCGTGACGAGCACCGCGCCGATTTTGGTCGCCGCCCAGAAGGTCAGAAACCATTGCGGCACGTTGGTCGCCCAGATGGCCACATGATAGCCGGGCTTGACGCCCATGGCGATGAACGCCGCCGCCACACGGTCGACGTCGCGGCGGAATTCCGCGTAGGTGCGCGTGTAATCGAGGGTGGTGTATTTGAACGCATACTGATCAGGATAGGTTTCCGCCATCACGTCGAGCACCTGCGGGAAGGTCAGGTCGATCATCTCATAGTGCTTCCACGGATAGGTGCCGGTGCCTGCGCGGTTCTGCTGCAGCGCGGTGCGGGACGTATCCTGCTGCGTGACGCCGGCGATGTAAGCGGCAAAATGGGTCAGCACGATGTCGGGATCGTCGATCTCGTCGTTCCAGTCCACGCAGACAAAGCCGTCGTAGTTGAGCGAACGCAGGGCGTTGAGGAACTGCTCCACGGGCAGGTCGCCCTCGCCGGTCAGGACGTTCACGCCGTCCTTGCGGTCGCCCAGACGAACGTGACGGATGTAGGCGCCGAGGGTCTTGATCGTCGTTTCCGCGCTTTCGCCCGCGTCAAAGAGCGTGGCGCGGGTATTCCACGAAACGCCGATGACGGCCGAGCCGATGCAGTTGATCAGATCGAGCACGGTCTGCGTGTGCGCGAAGACGCCGGTGGTTTCAAACAGCAGCTCGACGCCGGCTTCCTCCGCCCGGCGAATGGCGGGCAGGAGCTTTTCGCGCAGCGTTTCCGGCGCGGGCGCGCCGTCCACATGCAGGATCACGGCTTCCACGCCGGCGGCCGCCGCCATGGTGATGTAGCTGATCACGGCTTCCGCACTCACCGCGTCGGTATCCGCGCCCTGCGGCACCGTCAGCGCAGAGATCGACAGCCCGCGGTTGACCAGCTTGCGGCGGGCTTCCGCCGTGCGGTCCACACGCAGGATGCTGTCGGCATGGAGCTTGCGCTCGAGCGCCGCGTCATGGATCTCAAAGCCGGAAAAGCCGTAATCCTCCGCCATGCGGCAGGTGTCACGGAAGGAGGCCGGCAGGATATTCTGCGTTGAGAACGTCAGCTTCATGATTGCTTCTCCTCGTAAACGATCTTATTCAGCGCGTTGACATAGGCGCGGATGCTCGCGCCGACAATATCGGTGGACAGTCCGTTGCCCGAATACAGGCGGCCGTTGCTGCGCAGACGCACCAGCGCCGAGCCGAGCGCCTCCTTGCCCTCGGTGACAGCCTGGATTTCAAAGGCGTCCAGCTCGTAATTGTGGCCGACGATCTGCTCGATCGCAAGGAACGCCGAATCGATCGGGCCGTCACCCGCGGCAACGCCCGTCAGCTTCTCCTCGCCGCAGACCAGCGTGATCTGCGCCATGGCGTTGCTGCCGTTGGTGCACGTGGACATGTAGCTCTCCACATGGTAGGTCGAGGGCACCTGCATGGCCGAGGTCGCGATCACGGCCTCCAGCTCGCGGGCGCCGACGCTCTTCTTTTTGGAAACGCGCTGCACCGCGTCATAGACCTTGCCGAGGTCTTCGCCGGAAAGCGCGTAGCCCAGCGCGGCAGCGGCGTCGCTGACCTGCGCGAGCGTGCTCTCCGCATCGAGAAACACGTCGGCGCTTTGCGCTTCCGTATGGATGAAATCATTGCGCTCCAGCTTTTTCAGCAGGGCGTCGATATCGGTGTGGATTTCCGTCTGCTTGAGTCCGGCGCAGATCCCGAGGCTCTCGCCCTTGACCTTGAGCACCTCGGCAAACTGATCGGTGGTCAGCACCTGCTTGCCGGTGATCGCGGTTTTCACGCCGTCCGCACCGGCGGCCAGCGCGGCGAGCGCATCGGCGGCGGCCATGGCGATGGCGTTGCTGACCTGCACATACAGCGGCAGATCGACCGCGGCCTTGACCGCGCGGATCTTCGCCGCGAATTCCTCCGGCATATAAACGCCGGCATCGTCGCAGAGCGTGGCGGCAGCCGCACCGCTCTCCTGCGCCTGACGCAGGGCGGCGATCAGGAAGGCGTCCTCCGCGCGCGTGGCGTCCTGCGCAATGAACTCCACATTGTCGCAAAGCGCCTTGGCAGCGGTCACCTGTGCGGCGATTTTCGCAAGCATCTTTTCATCCTTCAGGTGATAACGATACTCCATCTGCACCGTGGAAACCGGCAGCACCACCTGCAGGCAGGGCCGCACCGCGGTCTGAATGCTGTTCCAGGCGGCCGCGAGACTTTCAGCCGTGTCGCCCGTCGGAATGCAGACGGCGGCGTTCTTCACGGCGGAGGCGATGGTCTTGTTGATCACGGCGTCCTCCTTGGCGTTGCGCACCGGCGGCAGCTCCAGCCGGTCGGCGCCGAAGGCGTCGATGCAGGCAGCCACGGCAACCTTTTCGCGGAACAGCAGGCGATGCGCCGCATCCTCCGCGCATTGACGCAGGGTGAAATCAGAAACGATGATGCTTCTCATAGACAGAATCTCCTTTTCGGGTTTTTCATCTGACAAAGTGTCTGCGCGGCAGGCGCCGCGCGGGGCACAGGCGATGTGCTATACATTATATTATTATTTGCGCACGCGAAAGCGGGGGAAGGGCGGCGGATGGGACGGGCAAAAAAGAAACCCGCAGAATTCCGAAGAATCCTGCGGGATGACAAACGATGTGCGTTTACCACGGTACCACCCGGTTTGCCGCGTGCATGCGGCCGCTCTGTGAGGCTCAAACAAGCCCCTGACCTGTAACGGGATCGCCCGTCGCTTCCTATCTTGCCCGGCGGGCCCCTTCAGAAGCGCTGCTCCGATACGAGACGGTCATCACGGATTCTTTGCCGTATTCTCACCATCGACGGCTCTCTTTGAAAGCTGCGCCGTGATTACCTAATATCATCGCTGCATTTTTGTGTATTGAAGTCATTTTACAACAAGCGTTTCGGATTGTCAAGGGGAATTTTTGCGTGAAAGTGCACAATTTTGCAGTTTTTTTCGTCAAAACGCCGTTCGGAGATGGAAAAATCGCGGCGGATGTGCTATAATCAGGGCAGAATGAGGGAGGTGAGGCGAATGACTGCGCTTCTTCGCCGACTGCTGCCGCCGTCGGTGCGGCATGCGATCATGCGCCTGGGGCGGCGGTTCTGGCTCTTTGTCTGCCGGCATCTGCCGCTGCGCACGCGGGTGCTGTTTTATACCATTCGCGCCGACGACCGGCTGCTTGAAAACGCGCAGGCGGTCTATGACCTTGTGGACGGCAAAAAGGTGATTTTCGCGCACAAGCTGCCGCACAGCATCCGGCAAAACGTGCTGGCCTGCTATTATCTGCTGACCAGCCGCGTGATCGTAACGGATGATTATGTGCGCTATCTGCGCCTGTTCCGCTTGCGCAAGGGGCAGCGCCTGCTGCAGATCTGGCACGCCTGCGGCGCATTCAAAAAATTCGCACTCGATGCGCCGTCGCTGCTCACGCCCGCGCAGGAGCGGGCGACCCACGCGCAGTATACCGCCGTGGCCGTGACTGCCGAGGCCTGCCGCGCGCCCTACGCCGGCGCCTTCGGCATCCCCGTCGAGCGCTGCCTGCCGATCGGTCTGCCGCGCACGGACCGTCTTCTGACCGAGCGCGATGCGCTGTGCACGGCGTTCCGGCAGAAATATCCGCAGCTTGCGGGACGCACGCTGTATCTTTTTTGCCCGACCTTCCGGGAGCGGGACGGCGCGCGCGTCGAATACGACCCGGGCATTGACTGGCAGGCGCTGAGCAAGGCGCTGCGCCCGGAGGAGCTGCTGATCGTCTGCCGCCATCCGCTGATGACCGAGCCGCTGCTGGACGGCAAATACCCGAATCTGATCGACCTCACACGCGAGCCGACCTCCGTGCTGCTCGCCGCCTGCGACGTGCTGATCACGGATTATTCCTCCGTGTTTTACGACGCGTGCCTGCTCGACGTGCCGACGGTGTTTTACTGCCCCGATCTCGCAGACTATGCGCGCGGCTTTTATCTCCGGTTCCCGGAGGACCTGCCGGGTCCGATGGAGACCGCGCCGGATGCGCTCCTGCCGACGCTGCGGCAAACGAAAAGCGACCCGCCCAAAGAGCGGATCGCAGCATTTCGAGCAGCCTGGCTGTCCGCCTGCGACGGTCATGCCGCAGAACGCGCGGCCGACCTGGTGCGCGCGTGGATGGCAGGCGAATGAAAACACGGGATTCTTATTGTTCCTGCCGCAGATCCTTCATGACCGTTTCCGCGATGCGCCGGCAATTGTCGGTGTCGAGATAATCAAAGTTGAACGCCCTGAACCGGCGGAGGAGCTCCGCATCGGTTCGGGGTGTTTTTATAGCTGCGAGCAGGGCCTCCTGCGTCTGCACCACAGGGCCGGGCACATAGGTGCGATAGTCATAATAGAACGTGCGCTCGCGCTTGTATTCTTCGAGATCGAACGCATAGAAAATGCAGGGCTTCTCGAGCAGCGCGGCGTCCATGCAGACCGAGGAATAATCCGTGATCACCGTGTCGCAGATGCGCAGCAGATCGGTCAGCGGTGCGTTTGTCACATCGAGCGCCGCTCCGGCTGCCTGCGCATGGATCTGCGGATGCAGACGCAGCAGCAGCCGGCAATCCGGGCAGGCGGCCTGCAGCGCGGCGGCATCGATCGCCGTCGGCAATGCGGCATTCGCGGCGGGATCGTCGCGGAAGGTGGGCGCATAGAGAATCAGCCGCTTTCCTGTGCAGTCCGGATGGGCCGCGTCGAAGGCGCGGCGCAGCGCCTGCGTGTCGCAGGGGGCAAGCAGGGTGTCCACACGCGGCGAACCCAGCGGCAGTACCCGTTCCTCGGGCACGCCGAAGGCCTCGGCATAGATCGGCGCGACGGCGGCGGCGGAGCAGATGACGTAGGTGTATCGCTGCGCGCAGGCTTGCTGCCGGATGCGAACGGCGGTGGTCAGCGGGGCGTGCAGTCCGAACTGCTTGAAGGCGCCCTCCGCGTGCCAGAGCTGCGTGACCACCGTGTCCGGCGAAAAATGCAGCTCGGCCAGCGGCATGAAATTATCGTTGAGAAAGACGTAGCGCGCCGTGGCCAGCCGCGCGGCGTCGGCGGTGAAAAACCGCAGCGCGGCGCAAAAAGAGTGCAGCGGATGATGGAAATCGGGCTGCAGCGCGGCGGTGGAGATGCTGCAGATTTCCCACTTGCCGTTTGCCGTTAAATACCGGCGCAGCGCGGAAAGCGCATCGTCCGTTTCTCCCCGGTGCGGGGCAAGAAAGGCCACGCGGGCCGGCCGGACGCGGCGCAGGCGGCCGAGCCGGAAGGCCAGCGCAAACAAATGATAAAACAGCTCTTTCATCGCGCGTCCTCCCGCAGGATCCAGCCGCGATCCTTCAGCCGCAGGAAGAGCGGCGCGGCGTATTTCAGCAGGCCGTTTGGGATCAGACGCAGCAAGCGGTGCTCCTTGAGCAGCAGCACCACGCGCAGCAGGCGCGGATCCAATTGTCGTTTGCCGCGCAGGGTCATGCGAATCGGCGCAGCGGCGGCCTTTTTCAGACTGCCGGCGACGGTGCGGAGATTCTCAAAGTCCTTCGCTGTGTATGGCGGGATCTCCTTGCGCTGCAGAATCTCAAACAGCGGCATGGACTGGTCGTATAACGAACGGTAAAACGCCGGCGTTGCCCCGTGAGGAAGCAGGATGCTGATGCGCGGATGCCCGGCGGCTGCGCGGCGCGTGGCATAGGTTTCCGGGCCGAGATCGGGGTGCGCGCTCCGCGCTTTTTCGCGCGTGGCCGGCGTCATCTCCGCCTCCAGCGCAGCGCATTGCGCCCGCAGAAAGCCGAGCGTTTCGTCGTCCGCGCCCCAGAGCAGGCGATAGAATTCATTGCGCAGCGTATAATGCGCTTTGTAAAGGATCTCCTGCACATATCCCGCGGGATCGCCGCAGGGGCAGTCCGGCCGGGCCAGCGCGGTTTCCGCCGCAGCGCGGATCAGGCGCAGCGAGGTGCAGAAATCCTCGGCCAGCTGCAGACTGACACTCTGCGAAACGGAGCGCCCGTCCGCCGGATCGCGGCGGCGATAGCGGTACTGCGCGCCGCGAATGCCCGTGATGCGCGGCGCGGCGGCATAAATGAACTGCATGATGAACGCGCCGTCCTCGCTGTAGCGTGTGGGCGGAAACAGCACGCCGCTTTGCCGCAGCGTTTCGGTGCGGAAGCATTTGTTGCCCAGCAGGAAATTCCAGAGCAGCCGCAGATCCCAGCAGCCGATGTCCGGCAGGCGGGAGAGCGTGTCGGCCATGGGGTTCGTTTCCTCGCCGCCGAAGCCGAAGCGGCACATCTCAAAGATGCCCAGATCGGCTTGCGCCGCCTCCATCGTGTCAAAGACCGTGCGCAGCGCGCCGGGAGCGTAGAGATCGTCGCTGTCCAGAAAGAGCGTATATTTGCCGCTCGCGCGGGAGAGACCGAGGTTGCGCGCGGAGGAAACGCCGCCGTTGGGCTGATGCAGCGCGACGATTGCCGCATCCTCCGCGGCCAGCGCGTCGATCAGCGCGCCGGTGCCGTCGGTCGATCCGTCGTCCACGAGCACCAGCTCCGTATCCTCCATTGCCTGCGCGCGCAGGCTGTCCACGGTTTCCCGCAAAAAGCCCGCACTGTTAAATGCGGGCACAATCACTGACAGTTTTTTCATTTATTTATCCCATTTCATCACGGTTTTGCCGAAATTGCGGCTGATATCCTGCGCAAAGGCGGCGTGAATGTCCGCAATCGTACGCACATCGACCACGCTGCCGATGATATTCTCCAGATAACCGACGAGCTTTGGCTGCGTATGCAGCAGCTGAACGGTGCGTTCGAAATCCTGCAGACCGCTCCGGCTTGAGCCGAAGAGCTGCAGCCCTTTTTCCAGCACCATGCGCGTGTTGATGCTCACCGGACTTTCACTCACGCCCATCAGACCGATGACGCCCTCGGGGCGGATGCGGTCGATGATCTGGGCGATCGCGTAGCGCGAGGGCTCGCCGCCGACGCATTCAAAGGCGTGATCCACCTGCAGTCCGTCCGGCACATGGTCCACGTGATAAATGCCGTCGGCAAAGGTGAAATAATTCAGCTTTTCGTAGACGGTGCCGAAGACATAGACCTTGGTTTCCGGGTGCATCGCCTTGAGCATCAGCGCCGTGATGAAGCCGACGTTGCCGTCGCCCCAGACGCCGACAAAGCCGCGCCGCGCGTGCGCAAAGCGGTCAAAGCGGCTGACCGCATGCACCGCCACGCTGATCAGCTCCGTGAAGGAGGCGACCTTCAGGTCGACGCCGTCCGGCACGGTGACGACGCGCGCGGGATCGAAATCGATATAATCCCGCAGGAAGCCGTCGTAGCCGCTTGAGCAGAAGTGGCTGGTCGGCAGGTAGTTTTCGGCAATCACATCGTCTTTTTCCGTCGGCATATTCGGCACGGGCACAACGAATTCACCCGGGCGGTGCGTCCCCGTCGGGTCATAGATCACGCGCGCGACGCATTCGTGGATGAGCGCCATCGGGAGCTTGGCCTTGAGCGCCTCGCGGCTGCGGTTGCCGAGATAGTAGCGCTGATCCGCCTTGCAGATGGAAAGGTATTCCGGGCGCAGGAGGATGCTGCGGCGCAGGTCCGGCTCCGTGCAGGCCACGTCGATCATGCCGGGCGCGACCAGTCTGTAAACGGTGTTGATCATGAATGCTCCTTGCCTTTCAGAAGGGTGTCGGCCACCTTCATGTCATAAGGATAGGTGATCTTGATATTGAAGACCTCGCCCTGCACCATGTGCACGGGCTTGCCCTTGAGCGTGAAGATTTTGCACGCGTCGGTCAGGCTCGCTTTTTCGGATTCGGTCAGGCTGTTCAGCACCTGTTCGAGCTCCCGCAGGCGGAAGGACTGCGGCGTCTGCCCCTGAAACATGCGCTTGCGATCGGGAATGGAGCTGATGCTCTGCCCGTCCGCGCTCTCAACGATCGTATCCGTGGCGGGGATGACCGTGTCACAGGCGCCGTAGGCCGCCGCGGCTTCCACGTTTTCGCAGATGATGCGGTGGGTCAGGAAGGGGCGCACGGCGTCATGCGTGACGAGCACGGTCGCATCATCAACGTCGCAGTTCGCCTCCAGATAGGCGATCGCCGCCTCGAGCGTGCCGTTGCGCGTGCTGCCGCCGGGAATGACGCGCACGGGCTTGCCGGCCGGCAGGTATTTGCGGATCAGGTCCTCCGTGTTGGAGACCCAGGCCTTCGGGCAAAGCACCAGAATCGCGTCAATGCGGTCGTTGACAAAGAATTTTTCGATCGTGTGGATGATGATCGGCTTGCCGCCCAGCTCCAGATACTGCTTAGGCGTTTCGGAATTCCCCATGCGGCTGCCGATGCCGCCGGCAAATACGGCTGCGTAGACCATTGCATTCATCTCCGTCCGGTTATTTTTTGCTGTTGACCATCTCGTTATACTGCGCGCAGATGTCCTGCGCGCTGCCCTGCGCGATCAGACGGCCGTGGTCGAGCAGGATGGCTTTATTGCAGATGTTGAGGACCTGCTCCGTGCTGTGTGAAACAAACAGCACCGTGATGCCTTTTTCAAACATCGAGCGGATCTTCGCCTCGCTTTTTTTGCGGAATTTCGCGTCGCCGACCGAGAGCACTTCGTCGAGGATCAGGATCTCCGGCTCCACCGCCGTGGCGATGGCGAAGCCCAGACGCGCCCGCATGCCGGAGGAATAATTCTTCACCGGCACCTCGATGAAATCCTGCAGCTCGGAGAAGGCGACGATTTCGTCATATTTTTCCTCGATGAATTTGCGGGAGTAGCCCATGGTTGCGCCGTAGAGGAAAATATTCTCCTTGCCGGAATAATTCATATCAAAGCCCGCGCCGAGCTCGAGCATCGGGGCGATCACGCCGCTCACGCGCACGCTGCCCTCCGTCGGCTTGAGCACGCCGGCGATCGTCTTGAGCAGCGTCGATTTGCCCGCGCCGTTGAAGCCGAGCACGCCCACGCGCTCGCCCTTCTCCACCGTGAAGCTGATATTCTTCAGCGCCCAGAATTCCGTGAAATGGAGCTTGTGGGTGACGAGCTTGATGAAATATTCCTTCAGATTATCGACTTTTTCTTTATTGAGATTGAAAAGAATGCTGACATTGTCAACAACGATGGCAGGCGTTCCCATGCAAAGCCTCCGTTAGATGTGAAGAATGAACTTGTCCTGATTCTTATAGAATACCCACACGCCGATGACGTTGACGACCAGGGCAAAGCCCAGCGCATACAGCAGGTGATGCGGATTGAGCGCCCGGCCGTAAAGCACGCAGCAGCGGAACATCTCCGTGATCGAATAGAGGGGATTCGCCATCAGGATGCGGTTGACGATGGGGGAGGTGATCTTCAGCTGCTTGATCTGATAGAAGATCGGGGTCATATAGAAAAGCAGCAGGCAGAAGACTTCATAGAGATATTCGATATCCTTGAAAAAGACCTCCAGCGTCGCGAGAATCATGCCGATGCCCAGCGCGAGCAGCAGCAGGATCAGGATCGGCACCGGGAAAAGGAAGAACCAGCCGGTCAGATGCGGCGGGTTGCCGGAGAAGAAGAAGAAATAGATGATGAAGCAGGCCAGCACCGAGAGCGAGATGACGAAGGTGATGTAATTCGCCACGACGTTTGCCAGAGGATAGATGTATTTCGGCACATAGACCTTCTTGATCACCGAGGCGCTCAGACGGATCGACCGCATGGCGCGCTTGGTGGATTGGGTGAAGAATTCATAGATCAGCCGGCCGCAGAGCAGGTAGATCGGGTAGTTGACGATTTCCGCGTTGTTGCGCCCGAAGATGTGGCCGAACACCACGACGAGCACGATCGTCGTCAGCAGCGGCTGCAGGAAGGTCCAGAAGATGCCGAGCACGGAATCCCGATACTGGAGCTTGATATTCTTGCGGACGATCTCATAAAGCAGGAACCGGTATTTATAAAAGTTTTTCAGATACTTTTTCATTGCTGTTGCATCCCTCATTTGCCGCCGCGCAGCCCCCACTTCGCAAAATAGCGGAGCATGGACTGCATCTGGATCAGCTTGAGCTTGAAATTCTTTTTGGATTCGCGGCCCCATTCGTGATAGACCGTCGCGTCGGGATAATAGACGGCGCTGCTCACACGGTTGACCTGCCGGGTGAGATCGCAATCCTCAAAATACATGAAATACCGGCAGTCGAAGCCGCCGAGCTGCCGGAACAGCTCCGTGCGGATAAACATAAAGCAGCCCGTGGCGTTTTCGATCGGCGTGGGCACGGTCAGATCACAGTCCAGCATCGCGTATTCCCGCAGCGCTTCGCCCGGCGCGCCGTGGCCGCGCAGACGGCTGGCGATCAGATAGCGCGGGCTGGGGTTGCGCTTGCCGAGGATCTGCGGGCGCCCGTCCGGGAAGCGGATGGCGGGGGAGAGCATGCCGATTTCGGGATGTGCCTGCATGTAATCGCCCAGCGCGGAGATCACGTCCTCCCGCAGGATCACATCGGGATTGATGATGGCGTGGTAGTCGGAATCGAGCCTGTCCAGAATGAAATTGTGCCCGCCGCCGAAGCCGAGGTTGCCGCCGGTTTTCAGGAGCGTGACCTGCGGATAGTTGTCGCGGATGAATTCATAGGTGCCGTCAGTGGAGCCGTTGTCCACCACAAAAAGCTCAAACGGCGCGTTCGTTGACGCGAGGATCGAATCGATTGCCTGCGCGATGGTGCGCATATTGTTGTGCGTCACGATGCAGCCGGTCACTTTTTTATCCATATTCGTTTTTGATCCTTTCCAAAGACACAGATTTGGAAAATCATTGCCGCTTTGCCAGCGCCCGCAGCAGGGTCAGCCGCCAGCGGAGCTTTGCGGTGAGCGGCGTTCTGCCGCCGGTGACGTTGTCGCCGTGGCGGCGCCAGAGCAGCAGCGGCTCCGGCAGCAGGGCAACGGAGCGCCCGCGCCGCAGCGCGCACAGCGCGATCCACCAGTCGTGCATCGGAATGTCGCCGGGGAAAGGCGTCGATTCCGTGAGCACCTGCCGCGTGAAGGCCATGCAGCAGCCGACATAGGTGTTGCGCAGAAGTGTGCGCAGAAAAGAGCGGGTGCAGCCGTGCGCCGCGAAATACGAAGGCGCGATCACCTGCAGATCGGCGTCGGTCACCTTTGCATCGTGCAGCACCAGATCGGCGCCGCCCGCGATTGCGGCGGTGACGGCCGCGACCTTGCCCGGCAGCCAGACGTCGTCCTGATCGCTCAGGAAGATGACGTCGCCGGTGCAATGGGCGAGGGCGTGCTCGAAATTCTTCACGACGCCCTGCCCGGGGCCCGCCAGATAACGGATGCGTACGTCCGCGGCGGCCAGCCGCTGAACGATTGCGCCCGTTTCGCCGCCCGGATCGTCATCGGAGACGATCAGCTCGTCACTGTCGCCGAGCTGCGCGAGGATCGAGGCGATCTGCGCTTCAATATAGGCCTCGCCGTGATAGGCGGCGAGCGCAACGGAAAGCTTCATTTCAATACAGCTTCGCGCCGGCGGGAATGCGCGAATCCACCTGCAGCAGGTTGAGGCGTTCCTCGCCGTTTTCTTCATGGACGGCGGAGAGCAGCATGCCGCAGCTCTCAATGCCCATCATCGCGCGCGGGGGCAGGTTGACGATGGCGATGCAGGTCTTGCCGATCAGATCCTCCGGCTCATAGAAGGCGTGAATGCCGCTGAGGATGGTCCGGTCCGTGCCGGTGCCGTCGTCGAGCGTGAACTGCAGCAGCTTCTTGCTCTTGGGCACGGCCACGCAGTCCTTGACCTTCACGGCGCGGAAATCGGATTTGCTGAAGGTGTCGAAATCAACCGTGTCCGCAAACAGCGGCTCAATCGTCACATTGGAGAAGTCGATGATCTCGACCGCAGGCGCTTGCTCCTGCGCCGCTTCGGCCGGCGTGTCGGCGGCCTTGACGGATTTGGCGGGATCGAGGGATTTCATCGTCGGGAAGAGCAGCACGTCGCGGATCGCCTGGGAATCCGTCATCAGCATGCAAAGGCGGTCGATGCCGTAGCCGATGCCGCCGGTCGGGGGCATGCCGTATTCGAGCGCCATCAGGAAGTCCTCGTCGGTCGTGTTCGCTTCCTCATCGCCCTGCGCGAGCGCGAGCTCCTGCGCCTTGAAGCGCTCCCGCTGGTCGATCGGATCGTTCAGCTCGGAATAGGCGTTCGCCATCTCCCAGCCGTTCATGAAGAATTCAAAGCGCTCCACATAGTCCGGATTCTCCGGCTTGCGCTTGGTCAGCGGAGAAATCTCCACCGGATGATCCATCAGGAAGGTCGGCTGGATCAGATGCTCCTCCACAAATTCCTCAAAGAAGAGATTCAGGATATCGCCCTTGGTATGGCGCTCCTCATATTCCACATGATGCGCGTCGGCGGCGGCGCGGGCCTCCTCGAGCGTATGAATGTCGTTCCAGTCCACGCCGGCATACTGCTTGACCGCATCCACCATGGTGATGCGCGCGAAGGGCTTGCCCAGATCCATTTCGACGCCGTTGTAGACGATCGTCGTCGTGCCGAGCACCTCCTGCGCGATGTGGCGATAGAGGTTTTCGGTCAGATCCATCATGCCGTGATAATCCGTATACGCCTGATAGAGCTCCATGAGCGTGAACTCGGGATTGTGGCGCGTATCAACGCCTTCATTGCGGAAGACGCGGCCGATTTCATACACGCGCTCCATGCCGCCGACGATCAGACGCTTGAGATAGAGCTCGAGCGAAATGCGCAGGCGCAGATCCTCATTCAGCGCGTTGAAATGCGTCTCAAACGGCCGGGCGGAGGCGCCGCCCGCGTTGCTCACGAGCATCGGGGTCTCGACCTCGATGAAGCCCTGCGCGTCGAGATAATTGCGGATCGTGCGGACGATCTTCGAGCGCTTATAGAACGTATCCTGCACCTCGGGATTCATGATCAGGTCGAGGTAGCGGCGACGATAGCGCGTGTCGGTGTCGGTCAGTCCGTGGAACTTTTCGGGCAGGGGCAGCAGGGACTTCGAGAGCAGACGCAGCGCCTTGGCGTGGATGGAAATCTCGCCGCGGCGGGTGCGGAAGACGAAGCCCTTGAGCTCGATGATATCGCCGATATCCCACTTTTTGAAATCGGCAAAGGCGTCCTCGCCGATCTCATCCACGCGGACATAGGCCTGAATGCGGCCGGTGCGGTCGCGCAGATCGATGAAATTCGCCTTGCCCATATCGCGGCGGCTCATCATGCGCCCGCAGACGGACACGTCGGCGTTTTCCAGTTCTTCAAACCGCGCTCTGATTTCGGCGGTATGGATGCTCTGCTCGGCGGTGGTGATCATGAAGGGATCCTGCCCGGCGGCCTGCAGCGCGGCCAGCTTTTCAATGCGGATGCGGCGCAGCTCGTTTTCGCTTTGCGCCTGCTCCGCCTGCATCGGAAGGACGGTCTTTTCTTCGGACATCCTTTTTTTCATTCCTTTCTCTGCAAAAGATCAATGCGGCAGATGCGTCTGCCGCAGGAGATGATTATTTCGTGATTGCAAGGATCTTCATTTTCGAAACCTTGCCGTTGGGCATGTGCACCTCGGCGATATCGCCGATCTTCTTGTTGAGGATCGCCTGGCCGACGGGAGAAAGATCGGAGATCACGCCGTGCGCCAGATCGCTCTTGCCGAGGATTTTGAATTCCAGCTCCTCATTGTACTCCATATCGAGGAGCTTGACCTTGGAGCCGACGAGGACGATCTCGGTGGAAACGTCTTCCTCATCGAGGATCTTGGCGTTGCGCAGCGAAACTTCCAGCCGCGCGATTTCGTCCTCCATCTTGGCCTGATCGTTCATCGCCTCATCGTATTCGGCGTTTTCGGACAGGTCGCCGTGCGAGCGGGCTTCCTTGATTTTTTCGGCGGTTTCATCTCTGCCGGTGGTTTTCAGATAGTTGAGCCGCTCCACAAGGGCGTTGTAATCCTCTCTGGTAAATACGGTTTGTTTTTCCATGATTTCGGTTCTCCTTTGATATTGAGGTACGGCGTTTGCCGTTCTTCGGTTAGAATTTGATATATTATATAAAATATATATAATAATGTCAAGTTAAAATTTTGTAACCTTTTGTGTCAAATGCCGCTGTCGGCGGCGGCAAACCACGCGCGCAGATGATCCGACGCCGCGGCCAGATCGGAGAAGACGGCGTCGCGGTAATCCGGACAGGCGCAGGTTTCCGTCAGCGCGCCGGCGAAGGCGAGCGCGTCCACGCCGTCCGGCAGCAGCGCGGCATGGGTCGGGCGCAGGGAGAACGCATGACCGGTCAGCACGGTTGCCGACGTGTCGGCAGATTGCGCCGTCAGCAGGCAGGCGCTTGCGGGGACACCCGGCGGCACGCCGCTGCAGCAGAGCAGCAGCTCCGGCCCCGGCGCAGGGCGGTAACGGTCGCGCAGCAGGAGCGTTGCCCCGGCGGTCTGCATGGCGCTTACGCAGACCGGGATATAGCGCGCGGGCGCGCTTGTCAGGATGCGCAGACCGGCGGCGAAGGGGAGCAGCGCGGGCGCTTGCGATGCCAGCAATCCGCTGCGGTCGCAGAGCGTCACCGTCAGCCGCTGCGGCGGCAATGCGGCGGCTTTCAGCAGAGCGCAGGCCGCGCGAAACAGTACCTGTGCGCGGAATGCGGCGGGGTCATAGCGGCGAAAGCGGGAATCCGGCGGCAGCGGCAGCGTCTCCGGCGCGAGCAGGCAGGCGGCGTAGCGGCCACAGTGGGCGGCAACGGCGTCCCACGCCGGCGCGGCAGCGCAGACCGATTCCGTCAGAAACGGCAGGGCGTTGGCTTCCGTGTTCAGTTTCGCGGGCGTGCGGCGCAGACGGGCCTGCAGACGGCGCGCCTGCCGGCGGCTGCGCGGCGCGGGCACATCGGAAATCAGCACGAACAAGGGCCGGCCTCCCTCCTGCGTGCGGCAGCCGTCGGGCCGCCGAACGACGCAAAAAAATACCGGATCGCTCCGGTATTCATTCTTATGCGCGGCAAACGCGGCGCATGAGAGAAAGGGATTCGGTTGCGGGACGAAAGCGGACGGCGCACGCCGTTCACGGAAGCTGCGGTTCCGCTTCCTCGGCGGGATCCTCCAGCACGGCGGCGACCTCGGCGTCCGTCATCGGGCGGCAGTCGCCCAAAGCGAGCGCGGGATCGAGCCGCAGCCGACCGATCTGCGTGCGGTGCAGATGCTCCACATGGCTGCCCACGGCGGCGACCATGCGCTTGACCTGATGATACTTGCCTTCCCGGATGCGAATCTCGGCGCAGGGTGTTCCTTCGCATGTAAAGGTTTTGACCTTTGCAGGCAGACAGTCCGTGCCGTCCGCCAGGCGGATGCCCGCCTCCAGCGCGGCCACGCCAGCGGCGTCCAGCGGGTCGGAGAGCGTCACTTCATAGGTTTTATACACATGATGCGCAGGGCTCATGATCCGGTGCGCAAACGCGCCGTCATCCGTGATGATCAGCAGGCCGGTGCTGTCCCGGTCCAGCCGTCCGGCGGGGAAGAGGGAGCGCCGGCGGAGCGATTCGGGCAGGATGTCCAGCACCGTCGCTTTTGTCGGATCCGTCGTCGCGCTGATCACGCCCTGTGGCTTGTTGAGCATCAGATAGAGATGCTCCCTCATTGTAAAGTTAAATCCCTTTACACTGACGTCGTCCGTTTCGGTGTCGATCAGTTCCTCCGCCCGCATGGCCCGCTGCCCGTTGACCGTGACAGCCGCATCCTTGATCAGCTGCCGCGCCTCCTTGCGCGAAACATTGCAGTGCAGGGCGATCAGTTTATCCAGCCGTTTCAATCCCATAATGCCTCCAAAGAAAAAGGACCGGCAGCGGGTGCCGGCCCTCGTTGAATATGCAGTAATTACGCAAGCTCCGCGAAATACTTGATGGTTCTGACCATCTGGCTGGTGTAGGAATTCTCGTTGTCATACCATGCAACGACCTGCACCTGATAGAGATCGTCCGCCAGCTTGGAGACCATGGTCTGGGTGGCGTCGAAGAGGGAGCCGAAGCGCATGCCGATCACGTCGGAGGAAACGATCTGATCCTCGTTGTAGCCGAAGGATTCGGAAGCGGCGGCCTTCATCGCGGCGTTGATGCCTTCCTTGGTCACGTCCGCGCCCTTGACGACTGCGGTCAGGATCGTGGTGGAGCCGGTGGGAACGGGCACGCGCTGAGCGGAGCCGATGAGCTTGCCGTTGAGCTCGGGGATGACAAGGCCGATCGCCTTGGCAGCGCCGGTGGAGTTGGGAACGATGTTCGCAGCGCCGGCACGGGCACGACGCAGGTCGCCCTTTCTGTGGGGACCGTCAAGGATCATCTGATCGCCGGTGTAGGCGTGGATCGTGCTCATGATGCCGCTCTGGATGGGGGCATAGTTGTTGAGCGCCTTCGCCATGGGCGCCAGGCAGTTGGTGGTGCAGGAAGCGGCGGAGATGATGGTATCGTCCGCAGTCAGGGTGTCCTCATTCACGCTGTAAACGATCGTGGGCAGGTCGTTGCCCGCGGGAGCGGAAATGACGACCTTCTTCGCGCCGGCGTCGATGTGCGCCTGGCTCTTATCCTTGGAGCAGTAGAAACCGGTGCATTCGAGCACAACGTCAACACCCAGCTCGCCCCAGGGGAGATCCTTCGCGTCCTTCTCGGCATAGATCTTCAGCTCTTTGCCGTCGACGGTGATGGTGTTCGCGTCGTCGTCCGAAGTCACGGTGTGCAGGTTCTCGCCGATGCGGCCGATGTAGTTGCCCTGCGCGGTGTCATACTTGAGCAGATGGGCCAGCATGGAGGGCTTGGTCAGATCGTTGATCGCAACGATCTCATACCCTTCCGCGCCGAACATCTGGCGGAACGCAAGACGGCCGATGCGGCCGAAGCCATTGATTGCAACTTTAACTGCCATAGTGATGTACCTCCAAAAATGTTTTCTTTATTTTTGACCGTATTTATTTTAAACAGTTTTACGCGAATATGCAACACTTTTTTTCAAGAACGGGAAAGATTTGGTGATGTGAACAAAATTCACTGCCGCAAACGGCGAATCGGCATGAAAGTGCCGAAGAATCATTTGTGATATTTCCCGCCGCCGGCGATCATGAATGCGCGGTAGACCTGCTCGAGCAGCATCACGCGGGCGAGCTGATGCGGAAAGGTCATCGGGCTCATGGACAGGCGCAGCCGCGCGCGCTGCTTGACCGCGGGGGCCAGGCCGTAGGAACCGCCGATCACGAAGGCGACCTCGGACGCGCCGCCGACCGCGAGGGACTGCAGCGTGTCGCTCAGCGCCTCGGAGGAGAGCAGCTTGCCCTCGATGCACAGCGCGATCACCTCGGTGCGCGGGGAAAGCAGGGCGAGAATGCGTTTGCCTTCCTCCGCGAGCGCGGCTTCGATCTGCGCCGGGGACGGCGTTTCCGGCAGCCGCGCGGGCGGCAGCTCGGTCACGGTCAGGCGGCAGAAGGCGCCCAGCCGTTTCTGGTATTCCGCAGCCGCCATGCGCAGATAGTCCTCTTTCAGTTTGCCGATGCAGAGCAGTTGAATGTTGAGCATGGTGCGTCCTCACAGGCCGATGGCGGGGTTGCAGTCGCCCGCCACCTGCAGCAGATAATCGGTGCCCTCCTGCGCGCCGGCAATCTGCAGCTCGGCGCGGGTCGTCTCCCGCGCAAGGGCGGGCAGGTTGTTTTCCCGGCTCAGATGGCCGAGCACGAAGCGGGTCGTGCCGCTTTCCAGCAGCTTGACCGCCGTTTCGGCGCAGCGGTCGTTGCAGAGATGGCCGCGGTCGGAAAGAATGCGCTCCTTCAGAAAATAGGGGTAGGGGCCGTTCTGGAGCATACGCAGATCGTGGTTGGATTCGAGCAGCACCAGATCGCTGCCGGCAACGGCGTCCATGACGGTCTGCGTCACGCAGCCGATGTCGGTCGCCACAGCCAGCCTTCTGCCGTCCGGCGCGGTGACGGAAAAGCCCGTGCTCTCGCGCGCGTCGTGCGGCGTGCGGAACGGGCGCACGAAAAAGCCGCCGACCTCCGCGCCCTCCGCCGGCAGGACGTGGGTGCGTGTTTTGGGGTCGATCGCGCGCAGCGCCTCCATGCCGGCAAGCGTGCCGGCCGAGGCATAAACGTCGATGCCGTGGCGCTTGGCAAAGACGCGCACGCCGCTGATATGGTCGTTATGTTCATGCGTTACAAAGATCGCGGCCACCTGCGACGGGTCCACGCCGATCTCCGCGAGCGCCGTTTCCGCGCGCTTTGCGCTCACGCCGATATCAATCAGAATGCCGCCGCCCGCCGCGCCGATGAAGGTGCAGTTGCCGCTGCTGGAAGAATACAGAGAGCAGAATTTCGCCATGATGTACCGCCTTGCTTTGATATAAAGAACGGCTTCCGGAGTTGTTGCGCCGGAAGCCTGTCTGCACTGTCGGAATTAAACTGCGTGCGCCGCGTCGTTGTCGGGGAAGCGGATGCGGCGGATATCCGCGCCGAGCGCGGCGAATTTTTCGACCACATTCTCATAACCGCGGTCGATATGGAGGATCTCTTCGATCTCAGTGGTGCCCGAGGCCGCGCAGCCCGCGATCAGCATCGCAGCGCCGGCACGCAGATCGTCCGCCTTGACCGGTGCGCCGCGCAGCGCTTCCACGCCCTGCACGACCGCCAGCTGGCCTTCGACCTTGATGTTCGCGCCCATGCGGTTGAGCTGCTCCGCATAGCGGAAGCGGTTGGACCAGATGCCCTCGTTGATATAGCTCGTCCCCTGCGCGAGCGCAAGGAGCACCGCCATCTGCGGCTGCATATCGGTCGGGAAGCCGGGATGCGGCATGGTCTTGATGCTGCAGTGGCCGGGCCGATGATCCAGAGAAACGCGGACGGCGTCGTCGAATTCCTCCACCTGCGCGCCGCACTCCACCAGCTTGGAGGAGATGGATTCCAGGTGCTTGGGGATCACGTTTTTGATCAGCACGTTGCCGAACGTGGCGGCGGCAGCCACCATGAAGGTGCCGGCTTCGATCTGATCGGGAATGATGGAATAGGTGCAGCCGTGCATCTTTTCGACGCCGCGGATCTTGATGGTGTCCGTACCCGCGCCGCGCACATCCGCGCCCATGGAGTTCAGGAAGTTCGCCAGATCGACGATGTGCGGCTCCTTCGCCGCGTTTTCGATGACGGTCAGGCCCTCCGCCTTCACGGCGGCGAGCAGAATGTTGACCGTGGCGCCCACGGAGACCACGTCCAGATAGACCGGACTGCCGATCAGGCGGTCGGCATGCGCGTCAACGATGGCGTTGTCTTCGATGGAAACATCTGCGCCGAGCGCCTCGAAGCCCTTGATATGCTGATCGATCGGCCGGGGACCGAGATAGCAGCCGCCGGGCATGGCGACCTTCGCGCGGCCGAAACGGCCGAGCAGCGCGCCGATGAAATAATAGGACGCGCGCAGAAACTTTGTCATGTCATGCGAGATCACGAAAGAATTGACCGCGCGTGCGTCGATTTCGATGGTGTTTGCGTTGATCAGGCGGACCTGCGCGCCGATGTGGCGCAGGGTCTTCATCATATGGGAAACGTCGCTGATAGAGACGGGCAGATTTTCGATCCGGCAGATATCCTGAGAAAGAATTGCAGCCGGGATAATGGCAAGCGCGGCGTTCTTTGCGCCGCTGACGGTGACTTCACCGTGCAGCGGGCGTCCGCCGCGGATCACGAATTTTTCCAAGCGTCAGTCCCTCTTTTCCTGGTTTGCTGCGGCAGCCAGCGCCGCCGTGCATGCGAAACGGAGCATCCATATCAAAACAAAAAAGATACAATCAAAACAAAAACGGCAGTCGCCGGCAGGCGCTGCGGCTCCGTCTCCCGGCGGGGGAGAGGACGGCGCAACCGGCTCATGCAGTCAAATATTATAGCACAGTTTCCGGGGTTTGAAAAGCCCAAACGGCAAAAAAATTTCATAAAATCCCCTGTTTTTTGCGCGTTTTTTTGAAAATTCCGTCGAAAACCGTTGAAATTCGCGGCAACTATATATAGTATAGCTCAAAATCGGACGGGATATATCGTGGGTCGGCGTTTAGTAAAATCTAACAAAACCCGTAAACAGTTTTTGGTCGCTCTGTCTTTGGATGTTTTGCCGAATCACCGCGCGAAAGCGCAGGAAGGAGCCGGCGGATCGGCAAAATGTGAGACCGCAGCGCGGGTAGAAACGGAAATCCGAACAAAAAAACAGCCGTGCTTTTGTGATTATTTTACAAAGCATTCTATGGCATACCCGCGGCGGAAAAACGGGTCTTGACAGGGAAAAACGGCATTGTATTTCCAAAGTCGAATAAAATGTGTTCAGAATTCACAATAAGTTAATAAAATCCCACAAAAAAATTGCACATTTCTATTGCAAAATGTAAGCGCATTGTGTAAAATGTATATATTACGATGGTCAATTTGTCTAAAAAACCAATGAAAGTGCCGTGCAGCGGTCACCTTGCGGAGGACTCATTGTGCAGCCGGCAGTCCGGAACAGCCCTGCCTGCCGCACATCGCCCGACGGCCAAACAAAAGAGATGAGGGGTAAACACTATGTCAAACAGAATTTTTCAGGGTCTGGTGCACCAGATGCGCGACGCGGTCGGCAGGACGCTGGGCGTCATTGACGAAACCGGCACCATCATCGCGTGCAGCGAGCTGAGCAAGATCGGCGAGGTGATCTCCACGGCCTCCGATGTGTTTGCGGACAATGAGCTGCATTACATCAACGGCGCGACCTTCTGCAATTTCGGCACCCACATCCAGACAGAGTACGCCGTGTTTGTGGAGGGGACGGACGAGCTGGCCGGGCGCTTTGCCGCGATCTGCTGCGTTTCACTGGAGAGCTTAAAACAGTATTATGAGGAAAAATTCGACCGGAGCAATTTCATCAAGAACGTGATCCTTGACAATATCCTGCCCGGCGACATTTATCTCAAGTCCCGCGAGCTGCGCTTCAACAGCGAGGCCACGCGCGTGGTGCTGCTCATCCGCATCACCGACCATAACGACGCGGCAGTCTTCGATTCCGTGCAGAATCTGTTCCCGGACAAGACCAAGGATTTCATCATCAACATCAACGAGCATGACATCGCCATCGTCAAGGAAGTGCGCAGCAACATCGAGAGCAAGGATCTCGAGAAGCTGGCGCGTTCGATCTCCGATTCCCTGAGCACCGAGCTTTATACCCGCGTGCTTGTCGGCATCGGCACGACCGTCGAGGGCATCAAGGATCTTGCGCGTTCCTTCAAGGAGGCGCAGATTGCGCTGGAGGTCGGCAAGGTGTTCGATACCGAAAAGACCATCGTCAGCTATGAGAATCTCGGCATTGCGCGCCTGATTTATCAGCTGCCGACCACCCTGTGCGACATGTTCCTGCGCGAAGTATTCAAAAAGGGCTCGATCGACAGTCTGGACTATGAAACGCTGTTTACCATTCAAAAATTCTTTGAAAACAACCTGAATGTTTCCGAGACCTCGCGGCGGCTGTTCGTGCACAGAAACACGCTCGTCTACCGCCTGGAGAAGATCAAGAAGCTCACGGGCCTGGATCTGCGCGAGTTTGACGATGCAATCGTTTTCAAAGTCGCCCTGATGGTCAAGAAATATCTGGACGCAAAGCCGGAGAAGTATTGATCCGAGGGTCAACACGGTAAGGACTTGATTTTATGATTGAATTTGATCATGTATCCAAGCGGTACGAAAACGGCACCGACGCCTTGAAGGACGTCAACATCAAAATCGAGAAAGGCGAATTTGTCTTTGTCGTCGGCTCCTCCGGCGCGGGCAAAAGCACGTTTCTCAAGCTGATCATGCGTGAGGAGGTGCCCTCGGCGGGCACGATCGTCATCGACGGTATCACGCTCAATAAAATGCGCAAACGCAATATTCCGAAGCTGCGCCGCAAGCTCGGCATCGTGTTTCAGGATTTCCGCCTGATCCCCACGATGACGGTGTTTGACAACGTGGCCTTCGCCATGCGCGTGATCGGCACAAAAGAGAAGAAAATCCGCCGCCGCGTGCCTTATGTGCTCAGTCTGATGGGCTTGAACGAAAAGGCGCGCAGTTATCCCAAGGAGCTGTCCGGCGGCGAGCAGCAGCGCGTGGCGCTGGCCCGCGCGCTGGCCAACAACGCGGATATCATCATTGCGGACGAGCCGACGGGCAACGTCGACCCGCAGATGAGCTATGAGATCGTCGACCTGCTGATGCGTCTGAATGAAGCGGGCACCACCGTGATCATGGTCACCCATGAGCACAGCCTGGTGCGCGCGTTCGACAAGCGCGTGGTCATTCTGGATAAGGGCACCGTGGTGTCCGACGGCGAAACGCTGGATCGCGAATCCGCCACCGCCCATATCAACGCCGCGAGCGAAATCGCCAACGAGCATATTGCGCTGCCCGAGGAGGATTACAGCGCCTATGCGCCGACCGTGGAGATGGAGCTGGATCCGAATCACGGTCTGGAACCGTCTGCCGCGTCTGTGACACGCGAGGCGGAAGCAGCGGCCGAGGCAGCTGAACCGGAGGAGGCCGAGGAGGCCTTTGATCTGGAGCTGGCCGTGGCCGAAGTGCTCTCCGAGGAAACGGAAACCGTGGAAGCGGCGGAACCGGAAGCGGCTCAAGCCCCCGCGGAGGAAGCTGAAGCGGCGCCGGAAGACGAGGAGCCGTTCGATCTGGAGCAGGCGGTTTCGGAGGTGCTGGCGGAAGAGACGGCCGAAGAACTGATTCCGGATCTGCCGGCGGAAGACGCCGCGGAACCGGCGGCAGCGCCGGACGAAGCGCCCGCAGACGATGCGGCGGCCCCGGCGGCGGAACCCGAAGCGGCCTTTGACGAACTCTTTGATCTGGAGCTGGTGGATCTGGATGCGCAGGATGCCGCGCAGGCAGCTGCGGCGCCGGACGATGCGGCTGTGATTGAAGAAGCTGCGGCGCCGGAAGAAGCGGCTGCGCAGACCGAAACGCCCGCGGCCCCGGAGACGCCGGAAGCGCCGGAACTCGTTGAAGAACCGGAAGAAGAACTGGATCTGGATGCGTTCATAGAGCCGGAACCGGCGGAAGAGATCGGAGGCGAAAGCGATGAGTAAGCTCAGATATCTGACCAAAGAGGGCTTTCGCAATCTCCGGGTCAACAAGCTGATGTCGGTCGCGTCGATCACCGTGCTGTTCAGCTGTCTGCTGATGATCGGCATCGCCTTTATGATCCTGCTGAATATTGAGAGCTTTATCCAGAGCATCGAAGATGAAAACGTGATTCTGGTCTATGCCAATCTGGATATTGATTCCATGGATTATGACTATATGAAGCTCGGCGTGGAGCTCAAATCCATTGAGAATGTCGCGAGCGTGGAGAAGGTGGAGAAGGACGCCGCCTATGCCGCGCTGCTGGACGAAATGGATGAGGACCTGAAGAATTATCTGGAGGGTCTGAATGAGAATCCGCTGCCCAACGGCTACCGCGTCACGGTTGAGGATATGGCCGGCTTTGAGCAGGTCGTTTCCGCGATCAAGAAGCTGGATAACGTGCTGCGCGTGCATGAAAACAGCGCGCTTGCGCGGCAGCTGGCGAATCTGCGCAACACCGTGACCTATATCAGCGGCGGCGTGATCCTGCTGCTTCTGATTGTTTCCCTGTTTATCATTTCCAATACGATCAAGGTGACCATGTTCAGCCGCAGGCTGGAGATCAGCATCATGAAGAGCGTCGGCGCGACCAACGCCTTTATCCGCTGGCCGTTTGTGGTCGAGGGCATCCTGATCGGCATCCTCGCAGGCGGGCTTGCCACCGCGGCCCTCTGGGGCATCTATCAGCTGGTGCAGTCCACGCTGGCCACGACCTTTGACGCCTTCGGCGCGAGCGTGAGCGTGGAATTCCGCGATTACGCGCTGTATGTGCTCGTGGCGTTCGTCGCCATCGGCGTGTTCACCGGCGTGTTCGGCAGCCTGACCTCCATCCGGAAATATCTGAAGGAAAGGAAGATCGTGGAGCTCGATGACTAAACGAATTGCAAAACGTCTGCTCTGTCTGCTGCTGGCGCTTGTATGCGTCGCAGCCGTCGCCCTGCCCGAGTATCCGCAGGTCTTTGCCGATGTGGAGGACGATGAAGAGCTGATCGAAATGCGCAAGGAATATGAGCAGCTCGAGAAAAAGATCGCCCAGAATCAGAAGAATCTGGCGGATACCAAGCAGAGCATTCGCACGAATGAGCAGAAGCTGGATGATCTGAGCAGTGAGATCAGTGATTACGAGGAGCAGCTGGAGATTCTGTCCGGCCGCATCAGCGTGCTCAACGGCGATATTTCCGACCTGCGTGTGCGCATTCAGACGACCAACGGCGATATTGACGAGATCAATGCGCAGATCGCCGAGGTGGAGCAGAAAACAGCCGAAACGGAGGCGCTCATGGAGCAGACGCGTGAAACGCTCCTGGCGCGCCTGCGCGAGAGCTATATGAGCGGCGAATCCTCGCAGCTCGAGCTGCTGCTGTCCTCCACCGATCTGGTCACCTATTTCACCCGCAAGGAGCTGGTGACCCGCGTGACCGAAAACGACAAGGCGCTCATTCAGGAGCTGACCGATCAGATCCACGAGCTCGAGGAGCTGCACGCGCAGCTGGACGAAAGCAAGGCCGCGCTCGAGGAGAAGAAAACGCAGCTCAACAACGAAATGGATACGCTCGAGGCGCGGGAGGCCGATCTCAAGTCGTCCCGCTCCGCCGAGCAGCAGAAGAAAAACGCCGTGAGCAATAAATACGAGGAAGTGCAGGGCGTCATCAAGGAGCTCGATGCGGACAGCGCCGCCTACCAGAAGGCCATCAAGATGCAGCAGGCCGAGCGCGAGCGCCTGAACAAGGAGATCGATGAATACATCCGCGAGCACGCTTCGCAGGAAGGCGATACGCCCGACGAATCCTACAACAACGACGGCAATATGATGTTCCCGGTCAAGGGCAACACCTATATCACCGCCGGCTACCCCGCCTACAGCGACGGCAGCGCCCACTGGGGCATCGACATCGTGGTCCGTGATTCCAACGGCAACAACGTCTCCCGCGGCAAGCCGTTCTATGCGGCGCAGGGCGGCGAGGTCATCCGCGCGATCAATGACGGCGGCTGGAACTCCGGTTTCGGCAACTACTGCATCATCGACCACGGCGACGGCATCATGACCCTCTATGCCCATTCGGACAACATCATGGTCAGCCAGGGGCAGGTCGTCCAGAAGGGGCAGCAGATCGGCATCATCGGCGCCACCGGCAACGTCACCGGCCCGCACCTGCATTTCGAGGTGCGCGTGAAGAAGGCCGACGGCTCCGTTGCCCGCGTGCAGCCGCTGAATTATGTTTCCAATCCAAATAAATAATCAACGGAAAGGCGGCGCCTGCCGCCTTTTTCCGCAGAAAGGAGCCTTTGCCGTTGAATAAAAAAATCTCCCTCGGCCTTGCGCTTGCGCTGATCATCATGGCAGTGACCGCCACATTCGCGGCAACCATGGCGATCAGCAAGCAGATCTATAACGGGATCATCAATAATATCTCTCAGCGCTCGCAGACTTATGCCTCGGTCGATGAGATCAGCAAGCTGGTATCCAATTATTATTACGGTACGGTCTCCGACGGCAATGTGCTCAATTCCGCGCTGACCGAAGGCTATGTCGACGGTCTGGGCGACCCCAACAGCCGCTATCTGACCGCGGCGGAGTATGCGGCCTATACGGCGCGGCTGGAGAGCGGCGTGACCGGCATCGGCGTGGAAACGGTCTACGATCTGCAGACCGACCGCTTTGTGATCGCCTATGTCCATGACGGTTCGCCCGCGCAGGAGAGCGGTCTGGTCGCCGGCGACGTTATCACGGCAATCAACGGCGAAGCCGTGACGATGAAGAATTATACCGCCATGCAGGCGGCATTGTTCGGCAACCGGCTTTCCACGGTGAAGGTGGAATATGAGCGTGCGGGCGTGACCCGCGAGGTGGAGCCGATGCTCGGCTTCGCGGCGCCGAGCGTGCGCGGCGAGCTGATCGGCAACACAGCGCTGATCAAAATCAGCGGCTTCTATAAGAACACGGCGGACGAGCTGAAATCCCTGATCGAGCGCCTGCGGGACAACGACGCGTCGAGCATCATTTTCGATGTGCGCAACGTGTCCGACGGCACGATCGATTATGCCGCGCAGACGATCGACGTGCTCGTGCCCACGGTGGAAGGCAATCTTGCCGTGGCGCGCGACAAAAACGGCAACGTCTATAAGAATAAGGTCTACACCGCAGAAAACAACAGCGTGCCGATGCAGTTCCTGGTGCTGATCAACTCCAATACCGCCGGTCCGGCCGAGCTGTTCGCCTGCGATCTGCGCGATATTTCGCATGCGCAGCTGGTCGGTACGCAGTCTGCCGGCGTCGGCACAATGCAGGAGCTGTTTGCGCTCGAGGACGGCGGCGCGGTGCTGCTGACCGTGGCGCTCGTGGAGCCCAAGGGCGGCGCGGACGCGGTTTGGGACGGCGTCGGTCTGACGCCGGGCGTCGTTGTGCAGCTGACCTCCGGCACCGACCGGACGCTCGAGCTGCTTGCCCAGACGCAGGATCAGCAGCTGACCTCCGCGCTGAACATGCTGCAATCATAAAGAAAACACGGCGCGCTGCGATCGGATTCATGCAGCGCGCTGTTTTTTTGAAGCAAGACGGGTTTTTCCGACGCCCGTTTGGGTCGGCCGGATGCCGACGGCGGGGACCTGGCTGCCGCGGCGGGCAGGCCGTCGAAATACTGATTGGATCAGGAGAACAACATGAAGATTACACCGTTTGAATTCAGACTCAAAGACGGCCGCACCGCGTGCGTGCGCAGTCCGCAGGCGGCGGATGTTCCGGCCATGCTGGCCTTTCTCCGCCGGATGACGGGAGAAACAGATTTCGTTCTGACTTGTCCCGAAGAGTGCGGGAAATACACGCCGGAAGGCGAAACGCAGCTGTTTGAACGAATCAATGCAGCGGATAACGAGGCCATGCCGGTCTGCTTTGTGGACGGGAAGCTTGCCGGCAACTGTCACGTGGCGTGGAGTCACGGCATCAAGACCCGGCACAAAGCCGTCGTTGCCATCGGTTTGCTGCGCGAATTCTGGGGGCTGGGGATCGGCACAAGGCTGATGGAGGAACTGATCCGCATCGCGCAGGAAAACGAACAGATCCTGCAGATCGAGCTGGAGTTCATCGAGGGAAACGCCCGCGCGCGGGCGCTCTATGAAAAACTGGGCTTCCGCATCACCGGTATGAAGCCCGACGCCGTGCGGCTGAAGGACGGCACGCTGCTGAATTTATACGCGATGATGAAAAAGATCGAGCGATAAAAACTTTACGGCGAAACATTTAGGGAAAGAGAAAGACTGAACATCGAAAAATGAAAATAAAAATGGAAGGAAGATGCAAATGACACGGGTGATTTCTGCGCTTTTAACGCTGGTGATGTTCCTGTTTCCGACGCTGAATATCTCAAAAATCGAGGTTGATAAGTCGGCATGGAACACGGAGTATGATTATGTCTACTGCCACGGCTTGAGCGGCTGGGGCAGCTACGACGTCCAGAATCATTTTCTGCCGTATTGGGGCATGTTCGGCGGCGATATGATCAAGAACCTCAACGCCCTGGGCTACAAATGCCATGCGGCGTCGGTCGACCCGGACGGCAGCGCCTGGGACCGTGCCTGCGAGCTGTATGCCCAGCTTGCCGGGACGCGGGTCGATTACGGCAAGGCGCACAGCGAGAAATTCGGCCACGCGCGGTACGGCAAAGACTTTTCAAAAAACCCGCTCATCCGGGCCTGGAGCAGCGAGCATAAGATCAACCTGCTTGGGCATTCGTTCGGCGGCGCGACGGTCCGCCTGCTGGCCGGTCTGATGGCGAACGGCGACCGGGAGGAGATCGCGGCAACCGCGCCGGAGGAGCTTTCTCCGCTCTTCACGGGCGGCAAGGCGGACTGGATCTACAGCATCACGACGCTTGCCGCGCCGACCAACGGCACCACGGCCTACGGGTTCGGCGATCCGGAAGCACTCGAAAACCACGACACCGCCGCCTACGATATGCACATCGACTGCGCGCTCGCGCTCAACGCGCGCATCCCGACTGCAGAGGAGACATTTTATTTCGCGATTCCCTGCTCCGCGACGGTGCAGAATCCGGACGGCAGCTGGTCGTTCGATCCGGAGATCAACGTGGAGTTCCCGGTCCGTTCCACGGGGGAGCGGATGATGAATCTGACCGGCGTCACGCCGGGCGGCTTCGTTGTGGACGAGACCTGGCTGGAGAGCGACGGCATGGTGAATACGGTTTCTGCCGGCGCGCCGATCGGCGCACCTGCGCAGCCGCTGGACACAGACGCGATCACGCCGGGGATCTGGAATGTTGCCCCTGTTTACAGAGGCGACCACATGGCGTTCTGCGGGGATCTGTTCCATCCGAACAACATCCGGCCGTTCTTCGCGGACTGGATGAACATGATCAACGAGATCTGACAAGATGCAAAAACAAACAGCGCGCGCAAAGCATTGTCTGCTTTGCGCGCGCTGCATTTGTTCCGAATGTTATTGCTTGACAAATTCCGAACCGTCGATAATGATCGTTTTGCCGTCCTTCTCAAAGGATTTCGTCAGCGTGGCGCCGATGCCGAGCGGGCCGGAGTAGGCGAACGTGATCGTGCCGTCGTCGTTGATCGTGTAGGTGCCGTCGAGCGTGATGCCGAACAACTCGCCCGTGACCTTGTTGTCCTCCGCGAAGGTCAGGGAGCCGCCGAGATCGCCGGTGGATTTGTAGGTGCCCTTCAGGGTCGTGCCGCAGGCGGCGAACAGGCCGATCACGGTGCACAGTGCCAGAGCGATTGCAAGGATGCGAAGCGTGGTTTTCATGAGAAAGCCTCCTTCTTTTGCGTCAGACGCAAATTATTTGATTTTCACAATGACGTCGCCGGCCTTGGGCTTGAGCTCATCGATGAATGCCTGCACCGCTTCTGCGGAAGGCATGGCCGCCGAGCAGCTGTGCGCGGAGATGAGCATGGACGCCGAGGCCGTGGCAAATTCCAGCGCGTCGGCAATGGATTTGCCCTTGAGCAGGGAATAAATGAATGCGGAAGCATAGCCGTCGCCGCCGCCGAAACCCTTGAGCTTGACGACCGGGAAGGTGCCGACTTTATAAGCGCTGCCGTCGCTCAGATAGGCATAGGAGCCTTCCTTGCCGTGCTTGATGATGATGATCTTCGCGCCGTAGCCGAACCAGCGCGCCGCGGAGGCTTCGTCGTTTTCGCACACGCCCTCGAGCGCTTCGGTCAGGTCGAATTCCTCGCGGGAGCCGAGAATGATGTCGGCGTTCTTCGCTGCGATGGAATAATAGAGCGAGATCTCGTCCTTGTTTTTCCAGGTGTAGCTGCGGTAGTCGATGTCGAAGATCACGACCACGCCGTTCTTTTTCGCCAGGAACAGCGTCTTGAGCGCCGCCTCGCGGGAGGGGCTGCAGCACAGCGCCGTGCCGGAAATCACGACGGCTTTTGCGGATTTGATGTAGTCCTCGTCCACGTCGTCCACGCAGACCTGCAGATCGGCCACGCCGTCGCGGTACATCAGGATGCTGCTCTGGCTCGGGCTGAGGATTTCGGTGAAGGTCAGGCCGAGGTTTTCGCCGTTTTCGCAGCGGAAGACGTGCGAAACGTCAATGCCGTCCGCCTTGAAATAATTCTCCACATAATCGCCGAACTGATCGTCGGACACGCGGGCGATGAAGCCGCATTTCGCGCCCAGGCGGGCCAGACCCACCGCGATATTCGCGGGCGAGCCGCCGACATACTTGTTGAAATTGCTGCTCTCGGAGAGCGGACGGTTCATATCCGTGGGGTTGAAGTCGATGGCGATGCGCCCGATGGGGATGACATCCAGCGGTTTGCTTGCGTCAAATTGAATGTAGCTCATAACTATCTCCTTTTCAATCGGCCTTGCCTGCGCAGCCGAATATTTCAATGTGTTTCATGGCGTTCGCATACGCGCCGTTGACCTCGGCGGTCTGCAGATCGTAATAGCCTTTGATCGCGCCGCTTTCATAGCCTGCGCGGGCGAAGCGTTCGACACTGTCGAAGGTCGCGGTCGCAATGTTGATTTTATGAATGCCCAGCCGGATGCAGCGGCGGAAATCATCGGGCAGGATGCCGGTGCCGCCGTGCAGCACCAGCGGGGCGGGCACGCGCGCGGCGACCTGCTCGAGAATATCGAACCGCAGCTGCGGCGCCTGCTTGTAGTTGCCGTGGGCGTTGCCGATCGCCACGGCCAGCGCATCCACGCCGGTCGCCTCATAAAAGGCCAGCGCCTGCGCGGGGTCGGTGCAGTGGATCGCGATATCCTCGCTGCCGTCCTCGCTGCCGCCGACCGCGCCGATTTCGCCCTCGCAGGCGGCACCGTATTCTGCGGCCAGTCTGCTGATCTGCGCGGTTTGCGCGGCGTTTTCCTCAAACGGCAGATGCGAGCCGTCAAACATCACGCTCGTGAAGCCGATTTCCAGCGCCTGCCGGATCGCCTTTTCGGTTTTGCCGTGGTCAAAATGCACGGCCACGGGCATCGGACTGGCCTTGGCCGCGGCGACCATCAGCGGACCGATGAGCGCGAGCGGCGAATGATTCAGGCGCACCTCTGCGATTTGCAGAATGGCGGGGCTTCCGGTTTCCTCCACGGCCTTGAGCACGCCGAGCACCATTTCCATGTTGGCGATGCTGAAGCTGCCGACAGCGTAGCCGCCGGCTTTGGCGTCGCGGAGCAGATCGCGCAGATTAACGAGCGGCATGGGCGGAGTCCTCCTTTTTGTCGGTGTAGTAAACAGCGGCGCACACTGCGCTGGTCAGCGGCAGGGTCAGCAGCATGCCGAGGCTGCCGGCGAGCGCCTGCAGGATGTCTGCGATGATGACTTCCTTGTTGATGACCTGATTGAGATCGGCGTTGTTGGCCACAAGCAGCAGAACGCAGGTCAGCGACGAGCCGATGTAGGCGAGCACCAGGGTGTTGGCCATCGTGCCCATCATATCGCGCCCGATCGTGAAGCCGGAGCGCATGAGCTCGGCGGGCTTGATGTGCGGCGATTTTTTGCGCAGTTCGTAGAGCGAGGAGGAGATCGACATCGACACATCCATCACCGCGCCGACTGCGCCGACGATGATCATGGCGAAGATGATCGCCTTCAGGTCGATCGGATCATCCGGCCGCAGGGTCAGCAGATAGATGCTTTCCTCCTCGAGCATGCCGGTCATGCGCAGGAATTTCTGCATGATCACAACGATCAGACCGGCGGCCAGCACGCCGCTCACGCAGCCGATGCAGGCGCAGACGGATTTGGGATTCAGGCCGCTGATGATGCTCAGCGTCATCACCGTGATGAAAACGCACACGAGGATCGACCAGAGGTAAATGTTGTGGCCGTTGAGGATCGCGGGCAGCAGCACCGCGAAAACGGAAACGCAGGTGTAGGTCAGAGAAATCAGCGTTTTCACACCCTGCATCCGGGAGAAGACGATAATCAGCACGCAGAAAACGCCGAGCAGCCACAGCAGGGGCGTGATGCGGATATAATCGCCGAAATAATAGGTCTGGCTGCCGGCCTCGGTGTAGCGCTCGACGAGCACACGGTCCTCCGCCTCCACCTGCTTGGGGCTGAACGCGTAGGATTTGTCGATCTCCTGCGTCACCTCAAGCGTCTTGCCGCGCAGCTCGGTGTTGAGCGCCTGCGCCTTGAAACGGACGGAGACGAAGGCGTTCTCGCCGTCGGCGCTGTTGGCGGTCACGTCCGTCACGCGAATGACCCGCGCACGGATGACCTGCCCGTCCATCTGTCCTTTGAATACCGTGCCGTCGCCGACGATATAGGAATAAGCGGCGAAGAGCAGCACGGCGGAAAGCAGCGCAGCGATCAGCTGAAACACAGCTTGATTTCGTTTCATTCTGCGCCTCCCTGTCGGTTTATAATATCAATACAGTATAGCATGAATTCCTAAAAATCTCAATAGGAGAATCAAAAAAACACAAAGGAAAGCGCGCCGCAAACCCGGTCTGCAGCGCGCTGTGCGTGTTCAGTTTGCTTTTTCTGCCTTGCGCTCGGCGATTTCGGCCACCATTTCCGCCTGCCGTTTTTCCGTGATCTTATAGAAGAGCATGGGCAGGATCGTGCCGACCATGGAGATCGCACCGGAGAGGATCAGCAGGTTCCACAGCGTGGTCTTGCCGCCCGCCGTGATGTAAACGCCGTCCGCAGCGTCGGGATTGATGCGCGCCCAGTTGTAGGAGAAGACGCCCACAAACGCGCCGATGGCCATGCCGATTTTGTTGATCAGCGTCTGCATGGCGAAGCAGATGCCCTCGCCGCGCTCGCCGGTCTTCCATTCCAGATAGTCCACCGTGTCGCCGATCATCGCATAGGTCACAATGTTGTTCACGCCCTGCGGGATACCCAGCAGCGCCAGACCGATCGCGCACACGACCAGCTTCCACGGAGCGTCGTAGCCGATGAAATACATGGCGAACATCGTGACCGCGCCGAGAATATGCACGCCGATATAGGCCCATTTTTTCGTGAATTTCTTGGTCATCCACGGCACAAGGATGGAGGCGACCAGGCCGCCCGGCACCACGAGCATCGTGATGAGCGCATACATGCCCTCGTTGTTGAGCACGTATTTTGCGAAATACAGTCCGCCGGTGTATGTATAGACCATGCGCGCGCCGCCGAGAATGCCGGAGACGACGATCAGCAGCAGCTGATCATTCTTGAAGAGCAGGCGGATATTGTGGGCGAAGGAGGGCGGATCCTCCTCGCTCGTGAAGCGCTCGGTCGTATTCTTGAAGCCGTAGAAGAACATCGGGATGGCCATCAGCACGAAGACCACGCAGCAGATGAAATAGGTCCACTTGAGGGTGTTGGCGTTTGCCTCCTGCTGACCGAGCATGACCGTGCCGATGAAATCCTGCGCCGCCTGCGCGCTGATGCCCGGGCGGTCCGCCATGACCTGCGCGACGTCCGTATATTTATATTTTGCTGTCACGGCGCTGGTGATGATCGGCACGCCGACCGTGACGATGCCCGCGCCGACCGTGCAGACCAGACGCGCGACGGTCAGAATGTTGCCGCGCACGATGGTATCGTTGGTCATGCAGGTGGAAAGGCCCCAGTAGGGCACGTCCGCGACGGTATAAATCATCGTCCACAGCACATAGATCACGCAGACGATCACGAATGTGCTGGTGGCTTTCGCGGGCAGGAAGGGGCAGAAGCAGGCGATCGTCGCCACGCCGATGGGAACGGCCATCCACTTCAGGAAGGGGCGGCATTTGCCGTATTTGGTGCGGGTGCGGTCAACGATCGAACCCATGATCGGATCGTTGAAGCCGTCGTAAATGCGCGTGAAAAGCATCAGGAAGGCCACAGCCATGGAGCCGGTGATCTTGCCGATTCTGACGTCCGAGGAGCCGAAGAGCATCGCGTCGGTCAGGAATACGGTCAGATAGGAGCCGACGATCGTGCAGATGAAATTCTGACCGAAGCCGGTGATGCTGTAGGCGATGGCTTCCTTCGGCTGCACGCCGACGCCGGGCGTGGTGCCGAAGAGCTTGTGCAGCGCATTCTGCAGCTTGGTGTTTTCTTTCATTCCGTTCACCTCATTGCGTTATAAAAGTCCAGCGCGCTGATGCGCACGCCGGTCTGTTCCAGCAGAAATCGCTCGCTCACGCGGGCGAGCAGCGCCTCCTCCCGCTCGGGCAGGGCGAAGGCATAGATGCGGTCGACGGGCTGGCCGCAGATGTGGCGCATGGCGGCGAGCACGCCCGCGGTGATGCGCAGGCCGCCGCGTCCGCTTTCCGCGCAGCAGATGCAGCCCTCCTTCGGGCTGAAAAACAGCGGCTCCGGGACGATGCCGCAGTGGGGGCAAGCGGTCAGGTCCGGCATGTAGCCGGCCAGGGTCAGGAGCCGCAGCTCCGTGACCGCCTTGAGAAAATCCCGGCTGCGGCGCTGCGTTTCCAGCAGATGCAGGGAATTGAGCAGCACGCGCAGGTACTCCTCCGCCGGCTCCTCCGTCGGCGCGAGCACAGCGGCCAGCGCGCAGAAATACTGCGCAAGGGAGAGGGGCAGAAGATCCTGCCGCAGGTCGAAAAACATCGCTTTGGCCGTCGCGTCGTCGATCATGTAGCTGTCCCTGCCGCTGCGGATTGTGAATTCGCCGTAGCACAGGGACTGGGTGGCGCCGTGGAGCCGGCTGTTGAATTTTTTGGCGCGGTTGGCAAAGGCGCGGATCACGCCGTAATCGCGCGTGAGCAGCGTCACCAGACGGTCACTCTCGCCCGTGTCCGTCGTCTTGAGCACCAGCGCGTCGGTCTGCAGCTTCATGCGGTTGTTCCTCCCCGGCAGGCGTGCGGCTGCGTTTGTAGCGCAGATAATCCGCGACGGCGCCGGTCTTGATAAATTGTTTCCAGGCCTGTTCGTTTTCCGTTGCAATCACCCCCGCGGTTACCTTGCCCGTTTCCGGCAGGAATAAACGCGGCGGCGCGGAAAAAACAGCGGCGGATCAGTCCAGACCGAAATTGTGAATCAGCCCCTCGCGGTTGCGCCAGTCCTCCTTGACCTTGACCCAGCACTGCAGATTCACCTTGCAGTCGAAAAAGCGTTCCAGATCCTGCCGGGCGCGGGTGGAGATGCGCTTGAGCGTGGCGCCCTGCTTGCCGATGATGATGCCCTTGTGGCTCTCTTTTTCGCAATAGATCATCGCTTCGATATCCAGCATGCCGTTCGGCCGCTCGCGCATGCGCTCGATGCTCACGGCCACGCCGTGGGGCACTTCCTTATCGAGCAGGAGCAGCATCTTTTCGCGCAGGATCTCCGCTGCGATCACGCGCTCGGGCTGATCGGTCAGCGTGTCATCCGGGAAAAAGTGCGGCGATTCAACCGCGAGCTTTTCCAGCTCCTCATAAATGAGTTCCACATTGTCGCCCTTGAGCGCGCTGACCGGCACGACGGCCGCAAAATCAAAGACGCCGGTGAGCTGCACAATGCGCTGCATCAGCGTTTCTTTTTTCTGCACGGTATCGATTTTGTTGATCGCCAGCACGACCGGGCATTTCTCCGCGCGCAGGCGTTTGAGCAGCTCGAGCTCCGTCTCGCGCAGCTCGCCATCCGGCTCGGTGACGAACAGCGCGGCGTCCACGCCGCTGATCCCTTCGCCGACGGCCTTGATCATCCGCTCGCCCAGCTTGTTTTTCGGTCTGTGGTAGCCGGGGGTGTCGATAAAAACCAGCTGTGTCTCGCCCCGGGTGAGCACGCCCATGATGCGCGTGCGGGTCGTCTGCGGCTTCTGCGTCACGATGGCGACCTTCTGGCCGAGCAGCTGATTGAGCAGTGAGGATTTGCCCACATTCGGGCGGCCGACAATGGCAACAAATGCTGTTTTGGTCATATCTTATCCTCTGTCATTCCTGTTTTTCAACGGATTGCATACGAATCCAGAATACTTGTCAGCGTTTCCAGAAAGGCTTGTTCTCCGAAGGTGTTGATCTTGAAAAATATTGCCTGACTGCCGCCGGAGGCGATCGCGCTCACAAACACGCCGTTTTCCGTCTGCGCGAGCGTCACGGACAGACTCACGCGGTTGCCGCCGAGCCAGCTGTAGCGCTCGTAAACGCGCACCGCAACGCGCCGGTCGCTGGCGCCGAGATCGCTTGCGCCCTCCAGCGTCGCGCTGCTGCTGCCGGTGGTGACCGCGTTGTGGATCACCTGCAGCAGCTCGTCAAACGACCCGGACAGATACGCTTCATACTTTGCCATTCTGTTCTCCTCCGTCGACGCGCAGTTCCTGCTCCTTCGAGCCGTGGAAAATAAAGATCAGCGTCAGAACCAGGCTCAGCGCCAGCACGCCGAGCATATACAGATGGGTTTTGTAATACTCGAACAGCATGCGGAAGGCCGCCGGCTGCAGCAGGATCACCAGACCCACCGCCACCGCGCCCACGGCTGCGAGCAGCACCGCGCCGGCTGCGGCGTCCTTGGCGATGCGCGCGAGCACGCTGCGTTCCCGGCCGGCCGCCAGGTCCACCGCGCGCTCCACGGCCGTGTTGACCGCTTCGAGCGCGAGCACCAGCGCGCACAGCGCAATGAGCACGGCGAATTCCGCGCGGCTGACTTCAAACCAGTCATAGACCGTCAGATAGCCGAACATATAAATCATCAGCGCCGCGTGAAAGCGGAAATTCCGCTCATGCAGCAGGCAGTATTTCACGCCGTTGAAGGCGTAGACAAATCCTTTGAAAAACGCTTTCATTGGTCCTCTTCTTCCATATAATAGCTGGAATCCCGCTTGAGACCCAGCCGGGTGAGCACGGTTTCTTCCTTTTCGCGCATGCGCACGCGTTCCATCCCGCCGTTGACATGGTCGTAGCCCAGCAGATGCAGCATGGAATGCACGGTCAGAAAGCCGATCTCCCGCTGCAGGGAATGGCCGTAGGTCTGCGCCTGCGCCTGCGCATGGGGCACGGAAATGACGATGTCGCCCAGCAGCTTTGCGCCGGTGTCGTTGTTGACGTCATACACGCCGTTTTCGCCCAGCGGGAAGGAGAGCACGTCCGTCGCCCGGTCAATCTGCCGGAACTGCCGGTTGAGGCGGTGGATCTCCTCGTCGTCCACAAAGGTGACGCTGACCTCCGCCGGGCCCTCGAAGCGCTCGAGCTCGAGCACCGCCTTGCAGCAGCGGCGCACCAGCAGGCTGACGCCGGCAGGCACCTTGACGCCGTTTTTCGCAATGATCACAGTCACTTTTCCGATCATTTTCTGTTTCGCTCCTCTTCCTGCCGCTCATAGGCTTTGATGATATCCTGCACCAGCCGGTGACGCACAACGTCCTTTTCATTGAAGCGCACCGTGCCGATGCCCTCGATGTTTTTCAGCAGCCGCATGGCATCCTTCAGGCCGGAGCGTTTGCCGTCCGGCAGGTCGATCTGCGTAATATCGCCGGTGACGACCATTTTGGAGTTGAAGCCCAGACGGGTCAGAAACATTTTCATCTGCTCCGCCGTGGAATTCTGCGCCTCGTCGAGGATGATGAAGCTGTCGTCGAGCGTGCGTCCGCGCATATAGGCCAGCGGCGCCACTTCGATATCGCCGCGCTCCTGATGCTTCTGGAAATTCTCCGCGCCGAGCATATCGAACAGCGCGTCATACAGCGGGCGCAGATAGGGATCGACCTTCGACTGAAGGTCGCCGGGCAGGAAGCCGAGCTTCTCGCCGGCCTCCACCGCGGGGCGCGTGAGCACGATGCGGTTGATTTCCTTCGCGCGGAAGGCCGTGACCGCCATGGCGACGGCCAGATAGGTCTTGCCCGTGCCGGCCGGGCCGACGCCGATGGTGATGGTGTTTTTGCGGATGGTTTCGATATATTTCTTCTGGCCGAGCGTTTTGGGCTTGACCGGTTTGCCTTTGGCAGTGATGCAGATGCAGTCCGCCGCCATGTTGGCGATCTTGTCGTCGTTGCCTTCATTGACCAGCGAAAGCACGTAGCGCACGTTCTGCTCGCTCAGGCTTTCGCCCCGGTTGATCAGCGTGAGCAGCCCCTGAATGGCGCGCACGCCCTTCTGCACATTCTCGGCCTCGCCCGTGACCTTCAGCTCCGAGCCGCGGCTGATGACCGAAACGGAAAACGCCTGCTCGATCTGGCGAATATTCTCATCGAAGCTGCCGAACAGGCTGACCGCCTGCTCCATCCGATCCACATTGATGATCTGTTCAAACATGAGCGCCTCCGCTGGAATAGTTTATAATTAAACTCAGTATATCATATCTTTGCACAGATGTCACGAAAAAAATGCAAAAAACCGTCTTTTTTTCGGAAAAAACGCAGAAGGGCGCAGCTTTCCCGCCGCGAAAAAGACGGTTGAAATCCGCGCGGGATCTGTGGTATAATCATCGCAGGAGAAAATAGACAAACAGGAAGGCAGTTTTTTCACGTGAAGGAATCCTTTCTTTCTGATGGAGGCGTTTTATGGATCGGATCAGAAGCTTTCTGCGTTCGCCGCGCGGGCATGCGCTTTTCGGCGTCAGCGCGGTGCTGACCGCCGGCATCTGCCTGGTGATGAATCTCTGGCTGCTGCCGTCGATTGAAGCGACGACCGACGGCATCCGCTGTTTTGACATGAATTTCGGCTATGACTACGCTACGGCGCAGCGCTTTCTCTCGCTGCTCAGTCCGGAAGGCAAAGCGCTGTATCTCCATGCGCAGCTGCCGCTGGATTTCGTTTATCCGCTGGCTTACGGCTGCTGCTTCTGCTGCCTGTTTTTCTACCTGACCGGGCGCTTTTCCGCGCTGCAGCTTCTGCCGCTGCTGCTCATGGCCTTTGATTATGCGGAAAACATCTGCACGATCCTGATGCTGCGCGCAGCTTCCCTTTCACCCGCGCTCGCGGCGACCGCAAGCGCACTGACCGTGATCAAGACGCTGCTGCTTTATGTCAACGCCGCTTTGCTGCTCATCTGCGCCGTTCGATATTTTCTGAAAAAACGACGCACGCGTGCAGACAAGCGCGCAGAACAGACAGAATAATCGAACGCAACAAATCAACCGGCTCGTTCCGATTCGGAACGGGCCGGTTGCTGTTTGCGGCGAGCACGTGCGAATGCTGGATAATCGCCCTGCCCGGCGGGCATACTAACCGAAAATACTTGGGGGTCGTCCGGATGAAGCGCGTGCTTGCGGCGTTTTTCTGTTTGTTTGCAATTTATGCCGGCATTCTGCTGCGGATGAGCCGGCTGATGTTTGCCGCGGTTCCGGCGGCGCGATCGGAAGCGGGGCGTCTGGTTGAGATCGCGCAGCTGCGCGGCACGATCTATGACTGCCGGCTGCAGCCGCTGACCAACGACGGCGAGGCGCGGTGCATCGCGGTCAAGCCGACGATGCTGGCTCTGCCGCTGCTGCAGGCGCTGCTGCCGCCGACGGCCTATGAAACGGTTGCGGCGCGGCTGTCCTCCGGTCTGCCCGTCGTGGTCACGGTGGATGCGCCCGTCGAGGGCGGCGATGCCGTTGTGAACGCCGCTTATCCCGTGCGGTACGGGTCGCGCTCGGCCGCGCATATCATCGGCCATCTGGATGCCGAAGGGCACGGCGCGGCGGGGATCGAAAAAGCCTTTGACGCGCTTCTGACGGAAACCGGCGGCACCGCGGCTGCGCGGTTTCTGACCGATGCGCAGGGGAAAGTGCTGCTCGGCGAGCCGATCGAAATCAGCGGCACGCAGATTCCGGCAGGGGGCGTCGTGCTGACGCTGGATCGGGAGATACAGCAGATTGTTGAGGATGTGCTGGACGAAAGCGGATATCCCTGCACGGCCGCCGTGGCGCTGGAAATCGGCAGCGGCGCGATCCGCGCCTGCGTTTCAAGACCGGCCTTTGACCCGAACAACGTGGCAGCCGGTCTGAACGACAAAAACGCCCCGTTCGTCAACCGCGCGTTTTCCGCGTTCGCGGTGGGGTCCGTTTTCAAACCGGCGGTCGCCGCGGCGGCGCTCATGCACGGGCAGGGCGATTTCACTTGGACCTGCACGGGCAGCATCACGGTCGGGGGCGTCACCTTTCACTGCCCGAAGGCGAAGGGCCACGGTGAAATGCAGCTGACCTCGGCGCTGGCGCACTCCTGCAACACCTATTTTATCGCGCTCGGCCAGCAGCTCGGCAAAACGGCCGTGCGGGAAATCGCCGCGCAGCTCGGTTTCGGCGCGTCCGCGCCGCTCGCAGACGGCGTTCTGCCGGCGGCCGGCAATCTGCCGGAGCTTTCCGCGCTGGATTCTCCGGCGGCGCTGGCGAATCTATCG
This sequence comes from Clostridia bacterium, assembly GCA_017428525.1. Lineage (GTDB taxonomy): Bacteria > Bacillota > Clostridia > Oscillospirales > Acutalibacteraceae > CAG-177. The sequence goes on from JAFRQQ010000037.1 coordinate 72,002, forward strand.
TTCGGGCAGGGGATGCTGACGGCCACGCCGCTGCAGATCTGCGCAATGACGGCGACGCTTGCGCAGGGCGGGGAGCGCATCGAGCCCTATTTGGTTGTCGGCACGCGTGAAAGCGACGGCACCGTGACGCCGGCCAAGCGGCCGACCGCGCAAAGGGTGCTTTCCGCCGATGCGGCGGCGACGATCTGCGCTGCGCTGCGTCAGGTCGTGACCGATGGCAGCGGACGCCGTGCGCAGAGTGAAACGGTTGCGATTGCGGGCAAAACCGCGACGGCGCAGACCGGTCGCGCACGGGCGGGGGAGGAGATCTACAACGCCTGGTTTACAGGCTATTTTCCCGCAGATGCGCCGCGCTACGCCGTGACGGTGCTGGTCGAGGACGGCGGCGAAGGGGCCGTGAGCTGTGCGCCGCTCGTGCGGGAGATCGCAGAACGGATCTCCGCCCTGGAAAGCGGCGGCGCTCCCGACGGGTGATCCGCAAAACGAGCCTCTCCGTCGCAGAAAAAAACGCAATTATTTAAAAAAACCTCTTGACATTCCGCCGCTGCTTTGCTATAATAGCCAATGTTCCGAAAGGAGCAGCCATGCGAGAGTGGCGGAATTGGCAGACGCGCACGTTTGAGGGGCGTGTATCCTTGATGTACGGGTTCAAGTCCCGTCTCTCGCACCAGAGAGAGGGTTCCCTCTCCGGAATCCTCTCTTTTTTCAAGTGACAACCGGCGGATCAGCTTGGTCACCCGCTCCGGCGGAAGCCCGCCCTCGGTCGCCGCGCCGTGTAAAATTTAGCGGTGTTCACGCGGATATGGCGGAATTGGCAGACGCGTTAGATTCAGGTTCTAATGGTCGCAAGACTGTGCAGGTTCAAGTCCTGTTATCCGCACCAAACAGTGAAAACCCAAGTATATCAAGGCTTTCAGGCTTTGAGGCTTGGGTTTTTTCTTGCTTTTTCAGGGATGTTTAAATTCACTTTTGAAAAATTATAAAGGGGTTTTAATGGGTTTTTGGGGGTTTAAACGGGTCAATTTGTGCCACTTTTTGTGCCACTTTATTTTCGTGTCTTGCGAGCTCAAATTTGTATTTTTCGCCACCACAATATATTGTGGTCGGGTTTTTAAAAGAGAAACGGCTGTGAAGCGATTGCCAAGCAGCCATTCAAACATTCAGTTAACGTATCTTATCAACAGTCCTTTATGTTCTTTTCCGTCTTTTTTCCGCGCAGAAACAGTTCGTTCAGATATTCCAAGGTCGGCAGCAAGGTTGACTCCGGAGCTGTAAATGGTTCAAACAGAATCAACGGCAAAGAGTTGCAATTTCGTCCCTCTTTGCAGTTTGCGCGTTCTTTTTATTTAAAATGATTGAAATGAAATGAGTTTGTTGATATAATAAAAAATAATGAGCGTTCAAGTGCAGAAAGGAAGCGGCGTGCAGCGGATCATTCAGTTGTTTACATTCTGTAAACAACTGATTCAGCGCTGTTTCTTCTCTGCCTGTCACGCTTCCGGAGGCTTCGGGATCCCTTGATACACAAGGGCTTTGAGGTCCTGAAAGCGTGACAAAGGATCTGATGCTGTATAAAGACAGGTTCCATGTAAAACGGGATTAGCGAGGATAATAAAATGATTGAGTTAAAGCCACTTGTCCCTTCCGACAAAGAGCAGTTCGTACTCGACAACCAGGAAGCTTTCAATTACGGCGCGATGCAGGAGTTCGGTATGCGCGATGACCATTTTGAAGAGGACGGTCAGATTATTTCACGCGAAACAATTGAGCGCTCCATAGACGAAGGCGAGGCATACCGCATTGTGCTTGACGGCAAAAATGTCGGAGGCGCGATAATAAGAGCAGACGGCGGCAGAGGCGACCTTGATATTCTGTTTGTTTCGCCTGAAGTTCACAGCAAAGGCGTCGGCTATGCCGCCTGGTGTGAGATTGAAAAGCTTCATCCCGAAGTCAAAGTGTGGGAAACGGTCACACCGTATTTTGAAAAACGGAATATTCATTTTTATGTAAACAGATGCGGGTTTCATATTGTTGAGTTCTTCAACAGCCGGCATCCCGACCCGAACGACCCCGATTCAACAGAAATGATTGATGAGCAGTTCCCCGACGGAGTGTTCAGGTTTGAAAAGATAATAAAATAAACAAATCGGGATTTAACGAGGTGTGGTAATTGAAAAAAGCATTATCAATTGTTTTGATACTTGCGGTGCTTTTATCGGTGTGTATAACGCCGGTTTCAGCCGTTACAAATAAATCAGGCTCCGCTTTCTGTATTTCGTTTGATGAAATCGGGGCATCAATCGTCTGCTTGTGGCAGAGAATAATAAATATTTTCAAAGGTGTGAATGAAATGAAACTTCCTTCGCCCGAACCGCTTAAGGATAAATCGGTTCCGTCTGGGGGAATACCGTCTGTTGACCCCGCTCAGGCGGCAGTGCCGGCGGAAGCTCTGCGCGCTTTTGAAATTGAATTTGAAAGCGGGAAAGTATACACCGATCCTTTTGGGGATATTACGCTTGACCTGATTCTGACCGACGGAAAGATTCAATATACCACTCCCGCTTTCTGGGACGGCGGCAACACATGGAAAGTCCGCATAGCCTGCCCGTCCGAAGGCAAATGGTATTACAGAACGGTCTGTTCCGATGTGGAAAACTCCGACCTTGACGGCAAAACAGGTATTATTGAATGCGCAGTGTATAAAGGAAACCTTGAAGTATATAAACGCGGATTTGTCACCACGGGTTACGGCAAAAAGTATTTTACCTACGGCGACGGAACACCGTTCTTTTATCTCGGCGACACTCACTGGGGCTTCGGCGATGAAACGCCGGATATGGTGCGTGAAATTGCTGAGAGAAGAGTGAATCAGGGCTTTACGGTGTGGCAGAGCGAGCCAATCGGAGAAAAATTTGACCTGACCGACGGCGTCAGTGAAACCGATATTAAGGGCTTCCGCAATTATGATGAAAAGTTCCGCATTGTGGCAGACGCGGGTCTTACCCATGCGAACGCCCAGTTTTTCTACCCCGCTTATATGGAACGGCTTATAGAAAGCCACGGCGGATATTCCGGTGAAACGATATCCGGCACTGTTGACGGCAAGGAAGCGACAATAAGAGATCTTTCCGGTGAAGCGAAGACATATCTTGAAAAGCTCAGCAGATACTGGGTTGCACGTTACGGCGCTTATCCGGTTATCTGGACTCTCGGGCAGGAAACCGACAATGATTTTTATTGGGAGAATGACGGGCAAAGGGGCTGGAATGCGCTGAATAACCCGTATAAACTTGTAGCGGAATATATAGAGAAATACGATATGTATTCTCATCCGCTTACGGCTCATCAGGAATATGCCGATATGACTGCCGCCTACGGCAACGGCAGCGGCAGCAGTGAGGATCTGACGGTTTATCATAATGCTGCATCGCCTTCGGCTTTCCGCGATGTTTCCGCACATAATTTCTATGCTGCTCAGTGGCCACCCGCGCTCACATATAACGGCGGTTTCTCAGTTGCTAAAGATTATTGGTTTAACTCTCAGGGCAAACCGTCAATAAACTATGAGGGCCGTTACCGCGGGCTTTGGACTATGGACTTCGGCGCAAGGGCGCAGGGCTGGATGGCATATCTCAACGGTATGTTCGGTTACGGCTGGGGCGGTCAGGGCACCTGGTGCTATTTAAGCTCTTACGGTCTGGATGAAGAAAGTGACGACGGCGTTGATGTCATCACTCCCGAAATCAAGAAAAGCGCCGCCTGGCAGGATGCTCTTGATTATCCGAGTTCTTATCAGTCCTGTTATATGCGTTCGTTTCTTGAGGACGGCAAATGGTGGGAACTGATTCCGCGCTTTGACAATGAAGCATATTTTCTGCCATCGGAAGGCGCGCTCGGAATCTGCGCCGCGAATAATGATTCATCTGAAACCGTTGTTTACTTCTATTCATTCAGCGATACATCTGTTGCCGCAAAGCCGAACACCGGCGACGGACTCAAAGCCGGAACAATCGGACATCTGAAACCGTTTGCGGAATACACCTATCAATGGTTTGACCCCGTAAACGGCGAATACGGCGAAAGCGGCACATTCAAAGCGTCGATGCTCGGCACATACTATATAGCATCCAAACCCACGGCAACCGACTGGGCAATCAGAATTGAACGAAAGGAAAGTGAGCAGGGCTTGAAAGAATTCTTTACGGAACTGTTCAAGAAAAAAGAAGAAGAACCGAAGGAGGGTCCCGTTGCGGCGATTATCCCGAACCAGGGCATCTGCGACCCGCATATCCATATTTTTAACGGCAGGGCGTATTTATACGCAACGCACGACCGCGGTCCCGGCCAGGAGATTTACCGCATGGATGACTGGCGGATTTATTCCTCCGACGACCTGGTGAACTGGACTCTTGAAACAACAATCAATCCCGAAGACACATTCCTCGGCACATGCGAGGAGTGCTATGCCACCGACGCCGCGGAGCGAAACGGCAAGTATTACTTCTACTTTTCTCATCAGCAGTATCAGACGGGCGTCATGGTCAGCGAAAACGGTCCTGCCGGTCCGTTCAAAGATGCGCTCGGCAAGCCTCTGCTTCCGCCCGGACTCGCTGATACACCCTCTTATGACCCGACGGTATTCATTGATGACGATGAGAACAAAACCCCTTATATCATGTGGGGCTACACCCTCGGGGGCAAACATTATTACATAGCGCGGCTGAATGAAGATATGATCTCGCTTGCTGAAGAACCGAAGGCTGTTGAGATTATCGACGGCTGGGAAAATGACGCCTGCTGGATTTCAAAATTCAACGGAGTATATTATCTCAATTCCCATGAGGGCGCATACGCAACAAGCGACAGCATTTATGGTCCCTATACATACCGCGGCAGAATCTGCCGTGATTGCTTCACGGACCACGGAACATTTTTCAGTTTCAACGGGCAGGATTATTTTGCTTACGGTGTGCCCGAAAACTATGAGCGTGACGAGCCTCTCGACCGCTACTACCGCACAACCAAGATCGTTTATGCCCATATTAAAGACAACGGCGAAATTGTAACCGACGAATTCATAAAAGGCACGGGCGTCGCCAAATATGACGCGGGCTGGGAAACCATCAAAGGCGAATGGTTCTTTGATAAATCCGCTGAGATATACAAAAAAGAAAATGCCGGCGGATTTGAAATGCGCGGCATTACGGACGGTTCTTATCTATATTTTCCGAAAATTCAGAATATGCCCGCAAACGCGCTGCTTAAAGTGCGCATTGCCAACGGCGGCAACACGCCCTGCACGCTGGAAATACGCAAAGACGGCCCGCACGGCGAACTGCTCGGCAAGTGTGAAACAGGCAGCACAGGCGGTTATGACAGTTTCGAAACCTTTGATATCGCGCTTAAAAACACGGCAGGAACTCACGAAATCTGCTTTGTATTCCGCATAGAATCCGGCGAAGAACTGCGGTTTGAAGATTTCTGTTTTGAATAAACAGACTGACAAATTCCGGTTTGTCAAGCACTGATAAGATAATCTCAACGAAAACAGAAAAACCACAAAAGGGGTTAAGATCATTGTGAAACGAATTGTTTCGATTATCATTATTGTTATTATGTTGACCGGGATCGCAGTGCCCTGTGCATATTCCGCAGACAAGGTCAATGAAGCGGAGCCTTCCTCATTGACAGTTCTACTTGAAAAAATCGGCGGCGCAACTGGGTGTTTATTCGGACGCATTCTGAAATCGATTACATTCACGGATGAAACCCGCATAAAAAAAGCGAAACCCCGTGAGGCGGCAGGGGAAAAGAGCGGCACACCGTTGTTTTCAGGCGACGCGGAGCAGACTCTTTCCGCTGAAACCTGGTGTATGGTTGAATTAAGCTATGAGAGCGAAAAGAGTTACGCGGATCCGTTCAATGAAGTGACGCTTGATCTGCTTCTTTACGGCAATGGCAGACTTTATACCGTTCCCGCTTTCTGGGACGGAGGAAACACTTGGCGAATCAGATTTGTCTGCCCGGCAGCGGGCATATGGCAATGCAAAACCGTCTGCTCTGATGAATCAAACACAGCGCTTCACAACAGGACCGCCCAGGTCGACTGCTCGGCATACAGCGGGAATCTTGAAATATACAAGCACGGCTTTGTCACCACCCGTTACGGTGAAAAATACCTGACTTATGAAGACGGCACACCGTTTTATTATCTCGGAGATACGCATTGGCAGCTGGCGCAGGAAACGCCTGAAATCGTTGCCGCAATCTGTGAAAAAAGGGTTGAGCAAGGCTTTACGGTTTATCAGAGCCAGCCGAACGACTGCGCTTTCAATTCCGCCGTAACCGAAAATATAGGTGAAAACGCACTGGATGACCTTCGCGATTTCGATCAGAAATTCCGCATAATATCCGAAAACGGACTTATCCACGCGCATTCTCAGTTTTTCTGGCCGCTTTCCGGAATGACAAGGCTTATTAACAATCACGGCGGCTGGACTGAACCGAAAATAACCGGAATGCTCGGCACAAAGAAAGTCATAATGCCCGACCTTTCCGATGAAGCAAAGGAATATCTTGAAAAACTTGCGCGCTATTGGGTGGCGAGATACAGCGCGTTTCCCGTTATATGGACGCTCGGTCAGGAAATTGACAACGACCCGTATCAAGACGAAACTTCCCCTTGGAACGCAGTAAATAATCCTTATAAATATGTGGCAGAGTATCTCGCAAAATATGATCCCTATGACCATCCTGTGACCGCGCACCAGGAGAGCACAGGCGACACCGTCGCTTACGGAAACGGCCTGGGCAGCGGCGAACTGAATATGATATGGTATCCGGGCGCAGCGGCGTCTGCGTTCAGGAATGTTGAAGCACATACGATTTATGCCGCGCAGTGGCATCCAAACCTGACAAAACGTGACGACTTTATGTCAGCGCGGGATTACTGGTATAACGGTCAGGGAAAGCCGGTCGTCAACTACGAAGGACTTTATTGCTATCTGTGGACAAAGAATTTCGGCGCGCGTGCGCAGGCGTGGGCATCCTATCTTACCGGGCTTTACGGCTGTTCCTGGGGCGGTCAGCCCACATGGGCGTATCAGAATTCTTTCGATATCAATGTCTGTTCTGACGACGGCGTCGATCTCATCCGCCCGGAGGAAAAACAGGCCGCCACATGGCGGGATGCGCTGGAATACCCGTCGTCATATCAGGTTGGATATATGCGCTCTTTTATGGAACAGTCTGAATGGTATAATCTGATTCCGCGTTTTAATAATCTTGCTTATTTCACCCCTGCGTCTGACGTTTATTCCTATTGCGCAAGCAATAAAGACAACACGGAAATGGTGGTTTACTTCTATTCTTTCACCGATCTTTCGGTCGCCGAAAAAGCGAACACCAAAAATTACGGCGGTATTATGACCGGCACTGTCGGCTGTCTTGAACCCGACGCTGCATATGCTTACACATGGTTCAACCCCGTAACCGGAGAATATGCCGAAGAAGGCACTTTCATCGCATCCGTCTTCGGAACATATTATCTCGGAAACAAGCCATCCGCAACTGACTGGGTTATAAGAATTACGAAGCTTTCACAATGAGTGTATGCTGTCGGAGTGTCCGCGGGCAGTGCAAACTGTATTTCTTTTCTTGCAAACCAAAAAGGCAGGAATTATACATTTTATACTGAGTATGCAATCGGGATTTATACGAATGAACGATATAAATAGAATTCAAGGAGGAATTAAAATGAGTAACATACTGGTAGCTTATTTCAGCGCAAGCGGCGTGACCGCAAAGGCAGCAAAGGCCATAGCCAAAGCGGCTGATGCGGATTTATTTGAAATCGTTCCGCAGCAGGTTTACACAAAAGCAGACCTTAACTGGATGGACAAAAAGAGCCGCAGCTCGGTCGAAATGAACGACAGAAACTGCCGCCCCGCCATTGCTTTAACGGTTGAGAATTTTGAGCAGTATAATACCATTTTCATCGGCTTTCCCGTCTGGTGGTACCGTGAGCCGTCTATTATCGACACATTTATTGAAAGCTATGATTTCACGGGCAAAACGGTTGTTCCCTTCTGCACCTCGGGCAGCAGCGGAATCGGTGAAGCGCCGGCGAATATGCAGGCACTTGCAAAAGGAGCAAAGGTTACCGGCGGCAAAAGGCTGACAGGAAGAGAAACCGAAGACGAGCTGAAAGTCTGGATGAAAGAAATCAATGGATAAAATGTAATTAAAGGAGAAAACCATGTTAGGAAATTTCACTTACTGCAATCCCACAAAGCTCTATTTCGGCGACAACTCCATTTCATTTCTGAAGGATGAGCTGAAAAAATACGGTGAGAATGTGCTGCTCGTTTACGGCGGCGGCTCAATCAAAAAGAACGGCATTTACGACGAGGTCGTTGCCATTCTCAAGGATGCCGGCAAAAACATCGCCGAGGTTTCCGGTGTTATGCCCAACCCGACGATCCATAAGCTGAATGAAGGTATCGCCATTGCGAGAGCGCACAAAACCGATCTGATTCTCGCTGTTGGCGGAGGCTCGGTCTGCGATTATTCAAAGGCCCTTTCCGTTTCCGTCAATTTCGAAGGCGACCCGTGGCAGAAATACTATATTGATTTTGAGGAACCCGACTGCGAAACGATCCCGGTAGGCTGTGTGCTGACCATGGTCGGCACGGGCTCGGAAATGAACGCAGGCTCTGTTATCACCTACCCCGAAAAGAAGCTTAAAATCGGCCATGTTTTTGCCGATGAAAAGATTATGCCGAGGTTCACGATCCTCAATCCGAAATACACCCTCACCCTGCCGCATTATCAGATGGTTGCGGGTATCTATGATATATTCAATCACATCTGCGAGCAGTATTTCTCCGGCGAGGATGACAGCACGACGGATTATATTGCCGAGGGACTGATGCGCAGCGTGATCCATTCCAGCCGCATTGCGAATAAAAATCCGCAGGACTATGAGGCGCGTAGCAACATTATGTGGTGCGCCACCTGGGCGCTCAACACGCTGCTGAAGAAGGGCAAATCCACCGACTGGATGGTGCACATGCTCGGTCAGGCGGCAGGCGCCGTAACAGACGCCACTCACGGCATGACGCTCGCGGCGGTTTCGCTGCCATATTACAGATACATCCTTCCTTACGGCATTGCGAAATTCAAAAGATTTGCCGAAAATGTCTGGGGCATCTGCGCCGACGGCAAATCGGATGAACAGGTCGCAAACGAAGGTCTGCTTGCAATGGAAAACTGGATGAAGGAGCTCGGCCTTGTGATGTCCCTTTCGGAGCTCGGCGCCACAGAGGATATGCTCCCAGATATCTGCAACGGAACAATCATCCTCGACGGCGGCTATAAAGTGTTGAACAAAGACGAGGTTATGCAGATTCTCAAAGAGAGTCTTTAATACAAATTCCGGTTGATAGAATGATGATGTTAAAATCCAGACAAATCGGGATTTGCTGAGGTGAAATATGAAAAAAAGTGTATTATTGTTATCGATTTTAATGATTATCACAATTATCCTCTCTTCGTGCACAGCATCATTTCCATCAAAGGAGAATGTTGCGGTGTTGACAAGGGAGGAAGCAACGGAACTTCTGAAAAATAAGACAGAGAAAGAAATACATGATAACTGGGGAGAGCCGGACGATATCTTATCCGGTTTTTATGGTGATATATATTTATATAACGGCAAATCAATAGTAATCTACTATGATAATGACAGCAACGTTACAGATGTTCTAGTCTCTGATAAGCAAAACTAATTGACAAATTCCGGTTTAACGAGGCAACAATGAGTATAAATATTACTGCGATTATTCTCGCGCTGCTTGTTATCAACATGAAGGTATTGAGATTATCGATGCGGCCGATTGGCTCGCCGAATGATTCCCCAAATTTATATATATTGCCGGTTTGGGGAATACAAACGCGTGGATAAAAACCTGATTAGCGTAATAAAACAATTTGACAAATCGGGATCTGTCAATTTGTTTCTGCAACGCCTTGCGGCGCAACACGAAGGAGGCCGACATGTTCAGAAAATATTTTGGGAACCCGATCTTCGGGGATCCGGAGATTGGAACGCTGTTTGACGTCTATCTTACAAAGCAGCCGGACGGGATGCTGCGCATGGATCTTTCCACCCGAAAAAACGCTTCTCTGTCCGTTTCTTTCTCTGAGGACGGCATACAGTGGAGCGCCCCGCGTCTGACGCTCGCGCCGGACACTTCAACGGGATGGGAAGACATCGTAAACCGCAATTGCGTGCTGAAGATCGACGGACTGTTTAAAATGTGGTATACAGGTCAGGCGCACGGCAACAGCTATATCGGTTATGCTGAAAGTGAAAACGGGCTTGACTTCAGGCGCGTCAGAACAGCGCCGGTGCTTTTCCCGGAAGCGCCTTTTGAGGGCCAGTCTGTTATGAACCCATGCGTGCTGTATGAAAACGGTATTTACAGAATGTGGTACAGTGCGGGCGAAACGTATGAGCCGAACGTGTTGTGCTATGCTGAAAGCACAGACGGGGTGAACTGGAAAAAACGATCGCTGAATCCTGTCTTTGTGAAGAATCCCGAAAAAGAATATGAACAGGACCGGATCGGCGGCTGTCAGGTCCTGCCGCACAAAGACCTGGGCTATCTTCTTTTCTATATCGGTTACCGTGATATTCATACCGCCTGTATCTGCTGCGCAAGTTCCCGAGACGGTGTTGCCGGTTTTCGCCGGTGCCGTCTGAATCCGCTGGTTTCGCCTTCAGAAGGCTCGTGGGATGCGGATGCCTGCTATAAACCATCCGCCGTTTATGACGAAACGCGTGACGAATGGCGGATCTGGTATAACGGTCGCAGCTGCGACACGGAATATATCGGGCTTGCGTTCATGCAAGGTGATTTCGCAAAAGATGACTTTGAATAATTCGGAAACAACCGCAGAGCAATCAGACAAACGGGATGGCGGAGGTTTCACATGAACGACAAAAAGAAAAAAAGCAACCATTCGTCCGGACTCGCAATCGGTATGTGCATCGGCCTTGCGATCGGAGCAGCCGTTGGCGCAGCAACCGGCAACATCGGATTATGGCTGCCGATCGGACTCTGCATAGGATTGAGCCTCGGCCTTGTGTTGGGTCACAACGGTAAGGATGATAGCGAAGACGATACAAACGATAAGCAGTAGGCCAGGCAAGGAAGATGATCCCGACAAATCGGGATTTGAGAGGGCAAAAAATGAAAAAAACTGTTTCTGTTATTCTTTCACTTGCAATAATTATGAGCAGTGTTGTTTATGCGCTTGCTACGGGCACAACGATGTCTGTTTATTCTTCATACAAAATTCCGTCGGGAACAATGCGTATGATTGCCCATGCGGGCTATTCCGCCGTGGCGCCGAGCAATACACTTCCCGCTTATGAAGCCGCAGGCAAATCGGATTTCTGGGGAGCGGAGTGCGACATTCAGCGCACAAAGGACGGCGTCTGGATCCTTATGCATAACGATGACGTTGAAGATATGACTGATGGGACGGGGAAGGTGTCGGAGCTGACCTACGATGAAATTATGCAGTTCAACGTCGATGTCGGCAGCAATATCGAAAACTATCCCGATCTGAAAGTTGCGAAGCTTGAGGATTATCTTGATATCTGCAAAAAATACGGGCTTCACCCCGTCATTGAAATCAAATCCAATGTCGACCCTGCTTATATGAATGAACTTGCTCCCGTTTTGCTCTCCCGTGATGACAGGGATATGTTTGTGATTATCTCATTCGGCCGCGAAATCTGTCTCCGCATAAAAGAACTGATTCCGGAAATACCCGTATATTATCTTATCGGTTTTGAAGACGTTTCGCAGGAGGATATTGACTTTGCCGTAAACAATAAGCTTGACGGCATGGATATTCATGTATTCCTGCCCGATGATTATGTGAAAGCGGTTATCGCCTCGGGCCTTGATGTTTTTGTGTGGACGATTGATGACATTGATAACTGCGAGAGATTTTATAAACTCGGCGTCAATGCTATAACCACCAATTCAATCAATCAGGAAACGCCTGAAGGCAACACTTTTCAGCAGTTTCTTTGGACACTGCGCGATTACTGGTATAATCTGATTCAGTGGTTCAGGGCAATATTCGCCGGGAAAACAGAATGACAAATTCCTGTTTGTCGAAATATAATGATCCCGACAAATCGGGATTTATGGAGGTAATAATATGTTGCTTGCAGTTTTTCTTGTTATCACTGCTTTGTTTGTTGTGCTGGGAATCATATTTGCCTCAGGTAAAGGCGCAAATCTGATTGCCGGATATAATACGGCATCCCGTGAAGAAAAAGCA
>JAFRQQ010000038.1 GCA_017428525.1 Clostridia bacterium
CAGTTTTGCGGGAGCAGAAATTGTTCAGAAAAAGGAAAAGCCGCACATGGCATACTTGATGTATGTCAGTGCGGCTTTGACGCATTTATGGGCGATTTATGCCCCGCAAAACCAATACTGGATTATGAAAGGCTGCCGAACGCCCACGGCTGTGATTGCAGTATCTGCAGTTGAACTTATTTGAGCTCGACCTTCGCGCCGACCTCTTCGAGCTTCGCCTTCGCGGCTTCGGCGTCGTCCTTGGAAAGGGCTTCCTTGATGGTCTTCGGCGCGCCGTCAACAACGGCCTTCGCCTCGGCCAGACCCAGACCGGTCAGCTCGCGCACGACCTTGATGGTCTTGATCTTGTTCGCGGGATCGATCGCGGCCAGAACCACGTCGAACTCGGTCTTCTCTTCGGCAGCGGCAGCGCCGGCGTCTGCGGGAGCAGCAACAGCAACAGCGGCAGCGGCGGAAACGCCGAATTCTTCCTCAACAGCGTGCACAAGCTCGCTCAGCTCAAGAACGGTGAGAACTTTCAGTTCCTCGATGATCGCAGTGATCTTTTCGGATGCCATAGTGATTTCCTCCAATTTTTAATAGATTAGATTTTGTTCGGTAACTTATGCTTCTTCGGGAGCGGCCTCGGGGGCAGCTTCTGCAGCCTCGGGAGCGGCTTCGGGAGCAGCTTCGGCAGCGGCCTCAGGGGCGGCTTCTGCAGCTTCGGGAGCAGCCTTGGGGGCTGCGCCGCCCTGGTCCACGATCGCCTGGATCGCGCGGGCAAAGGCTGCGATGGGTGCGTTGAAGGCGTTGCAAACGGTCGCGAGCAGGATGTCTCTGGTCGGCAGCTTTGCAAGCGCTTCGATGGTGGGCAGATCGACGACGGCGCCATCCAGATAACCGCTCTTCACAGAGAAGTTCTTGTGGGTGTCGGCGAACTTGGAGAGGATGCGCGCGGCAGCGGTGTGATCCTCAGGGCTGATCGCGATCGCGGTCGTCCCCTCAAGCACCTTGCACAGATCATCCAGACCGGCGTTCTTTGCCGCGAGACCGAGCAGCGTATTCTTCACAACGGCGTATTTGACGCCCGCTTCACGCAGATCCTTGCGCAGAACGGTGTCATCCGCAACGTTGATGCCCTTGTAGTCAACGACCACACCGGCGACGGAATTTTGCAGCTTATCGGTCAGATCGGCAACGATCTGCTTCTTTTGCTCTAAAACTTTAGCGCTGGGCATGTAGGGTTTCACCTCCGTTGGTATTTGTTCGAACCTGAATGCAGCAAACAAAAAGCCCTTTCCGCAAACCGCAGAAAGGGCAGAAAGACGCAACTGTCATTCCCCATCCTTTCTCGGCAGGCGGTCAAAACCATTATGCATACTGCACCTGCTGTCTTAAAAAGAACAGCTCAGCTATCATAACACACAAATTTCCGTGTGTCAAGCTTTTTTGAAAAAATTATTCCGCCGCGGCGCCGATCTTGACCGGGTTCACGCGCACGCCGGGGCCCATCGTGGTGGCCAGCGTGCAGGAGCGGATGTACTGACCCTTCGCGGCAGCCGGCTTCGCCTTGATGATGGCGTCAAGCAGGGTGTCGAAGTTCGCCTGCAGCTTTTCGGCGCCGAAGGACGCCTTGCCGATCGGGCAGTGGATGATGTTGGTCTTGTCGAGACGGTACTCGATCTTACCGGCCTTCGCCTCGGTGACGGCGCGCGCCACGTCGGGGGTCACGGTGCCGGCCTTCGGGCTGGGCATCAGACCGCGGGGGCCGAGGATCTTACCGAGACGGCCGACCAGACCCATCATGTTGGGGGCGGCGATCGCCACGTCAAACTCCATGAAGCCTTCGCCCTGCACGCGGGCGACAAGGTCTTCAGCGCCGACGACTTCCGCACCGGCGGCAGTCGCTGCATCGGCGTCCGCGCCCTTGGCGAACACGGCCACGCGAACGGTACGGCCGGTGCCGTTGGGCAGCACGACCGCGCCGCGGACCTGCTGATCCGCATGGCGGGAGTCCACGCCCAGACGGACGTGCACTTCAACGGTTTCATCGAACTTCGCGCTCGCGGTCTTGACCGTCAGCGCAAGCGCGTCGGCGGGATCATAGAGAGTCGCTCTGTCGACCAGCTTGGCGCTTTCATTATATTTCTTACCATGTTTCATAATAATTTTTCCTCCCAATCATGTGGTGAATCGGATTTTTCCTCCCACAGTCTGCAATCAATCGGCAACGACAACGCCCATGCTGCGGGCGGTGCCTGCGATCATACTCATGGCGGCCTCGATCGAAGCGGCGTTGAGATCCTTCATCTTGGTCTCAGCGATCTTCTGGATCTGCTCGCGCGTGATGGTTGCGACCTTGGTCTTGTTGGGAACGCCGGAGCCGCTCTCGATGCCGCAGGCCTTTTTGATCAGGACGGCAGCGGGGGGCGTCTTGGTGATGAAGCTGAAGGTACGGTCAGCGTAAACGGTGATCACCACGGGGATGATCAGACCCATGTCGTTCTTCGTGCGTTCATTGAATTCCTTCGTGAAGGCCATAATGTTGACGCCGTGCTGACCCAGGGCAGGACCGACGGGCGGGGCCGGAGTGGCCTTGCCTGCGGGAATCTGCAGCTTGATTAAACCGACTACTTTCTGTGCCATTTTTCTAACCTCCTAAAATGTGGTTGCTTGCGGAGCATTGTGATTTTGCTCCTCCCACGGAACCGCATCGCTGCGGCCGCGCCTCCCGGCGCGAATTTGAACGGGCATACGCCCGCAAATGACCGTGTGTTATTCGACGAGTTCCACCTGGTCGAGCTCAAGCTCGGCGACGGTGTTCTTGCCGAAGAGAGTGACGGAGACCTTGACCAGACTGTTTTCCAGGTCAATGGACTCCACAATCCCGGTGAAGCTTTCGAGCGGGCCGTCGATGATCTCGACCGTATCGCCCACCTGATAGGAAACCTCCACGACCTTCTGCTCGACGCCGAGCCTGATAACCTCTTCGTCGGTCAGGGGGATCGCTTTGTTTTCGGGGCCGACAAAGCCCGTCACGCCTCTGGTGTTGCGGATCAGCAGCCAGCATTCGTCGCTCATCTTGGGGCGGTTATTCTCATCGGAATAAACGACCACCTTCACGAGGACGTAGCCGGGGAAGAGCAGGCGCACCTTTTCCTTCTTGGTTTCCGCATCCACGACGGTTTCCGTCGGGATCTTCACCTCGAGGATCTGATCCTGCATTTTGCGGTTTTCCACCTGCTTTTCGATGTTGGTGGCAACCTTGTTTTCATAACCGGAATAGGTATGGACGACATACCATCTCGCATCCTGCGCCATCTGAGCTCCCTCCGCGTCAGCCGAGGAAGAGACTGCGCAGACCGATCAGGCCGGCTGTTGCTGCGGCCTCAGCGGTCTCATCGGCAGTGCCGGAAGCCGCGGCTTTCTCGGCAGCGCCCTTGAGCAGGGAAATCAGCCATGCGAGGAGCTGATCCACGCCGAAGATCACGATCGCGCACACGGCGACGACCGCGAGCACGACCAGCGTCGACTTCAGAACGGTCTTGCCGTCGGGCCAGATGATCTTTTTGATCTCGCCCTTGAGATCCTTGCAGAACTTCTTGATTGCCTTGCCGGCACGCTGGAACCAGTTGCCATTCGGGTTGGCAGGCTTCTTGTCCTTTTTCTTTTCGGCGGCGGCAACCTTTTCTGCAGCTTGGGAAATTTCTTTCTTTGCCATCGGTTGTTCCTCCCTGCCTTACTTCGTCTCTTTGTGGACCGTGTGCTTCCTGCAGAAACGGCAGTACTTGTTCATTTCCAGACGGTCAGGCGTGTTCTGCTTGTTTTTCATCGTGTTGTAGTTTCGCTGTTTGCATTCGGTGCAGGAAAGAGTGATCTTCACTCTTTTACCGTTAGCAGCCATTTGCGGCACCTCCATTTTCTCGGAATTTTAAGCGCACGCCGGGTCTATCAGGCAACGCGGCGCGTCTCAGGCCTCCCTCTGCTTCTTTCTGAAACAGGGCGCAAAAAAAGAACCCTCTCGCAGAGGTAAAGACATCATACCACAGAAAACCCCCGCCGTCAAGCTCTTTTTTTGTTTTTTGCCGTATATTTTTTAATCCTTTTTTATACCATATAGATGTTGTGGAAGCGCCGCCCGGCAGGCACAAGACCTGCGGGCGGCGAATGCTTGAACTAGACTTACAGCGGCAGGCGGAGCAGCTGCGCCACCTTGCTGAAGATGCCGATCACGGCGTTGAGCAGCTTCCAGGTGTATTTGATGTTGAGCTTGGAGAGGATCTTTGCGAACAACGTGCCCAGCGCGCCGGCGCTGCCTGCGGGAGAGGAACCCGGATCGCTCTTGACGATCGCGAAGTTGTCCACGCGCTCGGCCTTGCCGTCCGCGACCTGATAGGCGTTGTAATAGAGCGTATCGCCGTCCACGGTCACGGCCGCGAACATGGATTTGTCGCTGTCGATGATTTTCTCCGCGCGCGGGAAGAGCTTGTCGGTGGCCGCGGTGTCCTTCGTCTGATAGACCTTGACGCCGGCGGTGCCGCAGATGGAATAGACCGTGCCCTTCGGATCGTATTTCGCGTCGTAGGTTTCGCCCTCATAGGTGATCTGACCGGTCTTCGAGGGCACGACGGCGTTCGCGTTCATCGCGTCGGTGCGCAGATAGACGTGATCATGCCCCTGCACGACCAGATCCACGCCCAGATAGGGCAGCAGCGCGCTGAGCTGATTGCGGAAGCCGGCGACCTCCTTGTCGTCGTAATGCGAGCCGTTGGAATACAGCGCCTTGTGCAGCACGAGCACCTTCCAGTCGGCCTGCGCGTTCTGCAGATCGTCGATCAGCCAGTTGACCTGCGCGTCGCTGAGCTTGTTGTCGTCGTCATCGTTGGTGTTGAGCACCGCGAAATGCACGCCGTTGTAATCATAGGAATAATATACGCCGGTTTCCAGATCCTGATCGGGGACGTTCGGCAGGGTGAACTGCGAGGTGATCGCCGCCGTCGCCTTTTCGTGGTTGCCGGTCGTGGGCATGAAGGGCAGGCTGGTGAAGGCGTCCGTGGAGTTGAAGAACAGCTGCCACTGCTTCATGTTCTTGCCCAGGTCTACCTGATCGCCGGCGGAAACGACGAATTTCGCGTCGGGATAGAGCGTCTGCGCGGCGTCCATGACCTGCGCATAGTGGTCCGCATAATGCTCGGCCCGCTGCGACTGCGGATCCGTGATGGTCAGGAAGGTGAAGGCGTCGCTGCCGCCCGCCGTTTCGATCACGCCCGGCTCGCTCCACCAGCCGCGCGCGGCGTCGCCCACGCGGTAGCAGTATTTCGTGCCGGGGGTCAGGCCGGTGAGCGTCACGGTGTGCCTGCAGTATTCCGTCATGTAATCCAGCAGACCGAAGATGCCCAGATCCGCGCCGGGATAGCCGCGCTCGACCTCCTCGCTTTCGGTGTGCACACGGCTGTCGGTCGTCGGCTCGCCCGTGAAGCGCGGCGTTTCGCTGTAAGGCACGAGCTCGATATCGGAATTGGTCAGGCTGTATTTCGTCAGCCAGGTGATCGTGACCTCGGTCGCGGAGTCCGCGCCGAGCGTCAGATTCAGGTTGGCGGGCAGACGATAGTTCTCACGCGTGGCGGGCGCCTCCACGGGGCCGGCATAGGTCACGGTGATGTTGTTGTCAAACTGTTCATACGGATTGTCGTCGGTGACAAGGCTGCCGACCATCCAGGCGATCGTGTGGCCCCAGGCCTCATACTGGCTGGGCGTCATGTATTCATTCACGACCAGCGTGTCAATGATCTCATCGATCGAGCCGTAGCCCTCCGGGATCACGGGCAGGCTGAGGATCGTGTCGATCGTGTTGCTGAAGGAGTTGTCGCCGCCCAGGAAGACGTTCAGCACACCCTGCAGCACCTTGCCCAGAATAAAGAAGGCGTTGCCGGCGGGGAAGAGCGCGTCGAGATTCAGATTCAGATTCGTCAGCAGCTCGTCCTCGACCAGCTCGTTGACCAGCACCTTGCGCAGCAGGTTGAAGAAGGCCTCTGCGCTCTTGCCGCTGTCGAAGCCGTCGAGCGTATCCTTCACGAAGGGGTAGTTGTCGATCAGGTCCTCGTCGCCTTCGTAATAGGCCAGCAGCGCCGTGGTGGCGAATTCGCCGAGCGTGCAGCCGTCCGCCTCGACCTCGGCGCCGAGCATGTCGGTCACATACGTCGCGGGATAGGTGCTGACCTTGAATTCCAGCAGCTCATGAATCAGCGTCTGCAGCTTGGCAAAGGTTTCCTCCGGATGGTTGATATAAACCTCGTCGATCTGATCGCCGAGATCATTCAGGAAGCTCATGACGTTTTTGCTCACGGTCAGGATGCTGAAATCGCCGATCGCCAGGCCGTCCGTGCCGAGCGCGTTCTGAATGATGCTTTCCAGATCGACGCCCTTGAAGGCCAGGTATTTGAGCAGGCCGCCGGCCTCCCGGATTTCCGAGAAGATGTTGCCGACCAGCAGGGTGATCATATTCATGATGAAGCCCTCGATGTTGGGGTCCTCGGCGCTTTCGCCGAAGGTCTGGCCGAAGGAGGCGGTCAGACGGTAGGGCTTTTCGTAAACATAGCCGCTGTCGGAAACGACGGGCTGATACTCGTCGACGTCATAATTGTGCATATCCATTGTGACTTCTCCGCCCTCGGTGGAAAAATCCACGATGCGGAAGAAGTTCGGATAGCCCGTGAGCGTCGGGGTCAGAATGTCGGTGATTTCCTCGCCGTTGTCGTTGATGTAGCTGCTCGTGTCGCTTGCGTGCAGATGGCCGGAGAACAGATAATGGATCCCGTGGTCGGCGTAGGTGTCTGCCACGCGCTGCCAGTCCTCGGTCACGAAGGCCCAGAAGGTCGCTTCCTCGATGTCCATGTGGGGGATCAGATTGTGGTGCTGCATGAGCAGAATGGTTTTGCCCTCGGCGGTGGCCAGATCCGCCTGCTCCGCGATCCACGCGAGCAGATCGTCGCCCACGCGCCCGTCGGTCATGTGCTCCTCGCTCTTCGCGCCGTTGTCCACGCTGTATTCATTGCTGTCCACCGCGATCAGACGGTAGTGCTCGCCCAGATCGGCCGTGTAGGAGAGCATGCCGCCCTGGTTGCCGGGCTTGGGCGTGAAGGTTGCCAGCGCTTCGCCGTAGCCGAGATTCTCATAGACCTCGCGGAACTGTTCGGGGCCGGTCTTTGCCGACGGCTCCTTGACGCCGTTTTCAAACGTGCAGGCGTCGGAGTTGTTGACGTCGTGGTTGCCGGGGATGACATAGACCGGAATGCCGGTTTCTTCCTCAAACGCTTCCAGCTTCGCGGCCAGCTCTTTATGCCCTTCCAGCTCGCCGTCCTTGGTCAGATCGCCGGGGAGCAGCACGAAATCCAGGCCGCCCTCGTCCGCCTGGCGCTTGAAGCCGTCCAGCGCGTTGGCCAGCAGGGCGTTGTTTTCGTTGTACTCCTTGCCCTTCAGCGCGGTGAACGCCTGATAGGCGTCGCCGCTGTCCCCCTTGAGGGAATCCGGGAAATAGTGCACGTCGCTGAGCAGACCGAAACGGACGGACGTGTCATCCGCGCTTGCCATCATCGGGATCGCCGCGAGCACCAGGCTCAGCGCCAGCACGACGCTGATCGCTTTGATCCGGAAAGATGTCTTTTTCATGGTTCTCTTTCCTCCGTAATCAGATATTCTTCATTAAGGGGCCGATGCCCTTGATTGCCTTGGGAATGTTTTTGAGGATCTTGCGCATGCCGCCCTTTTCGCCGTTGAGGATTTTCAAAAGACCGTCCGCAATGTCCTCGCTGAACACGCCGCCGCTCATGCTGATGAAATCGCGGAACGGGGTCTGCAGCGCGATCGCGCTCGCGAAGCCGTCCGGCACGAACTTTTTCAGCGTCTTGTAGAGCTTCGCGCCGTTCTTGGTGTGCGCGGCGTTCTCGAAGTTGTCGGTCACGTCGATCGGCAGGCTCTGATCCTTGACCGTGGCGGGAATCTCACGGCCGAGCACGGCGACGAACTGATCGTCCGGCACATCCTGCACCTTGCCGGTGTAATAGACCGGCGCGGTTTTGCGGTAGTCGGGGATGTCCGCCGCGGCGGCGCCCACGTTGATCACGCCCTGCAGGCGGATATCCGCGCTCGAGGCGCCGATGAAGAGATCGAATTCGCCGCTTTCCACGCACCAGTCGTTCGTGTTGACGTTGAAGAAGGCGAAGGCGCGGCGGTCAAGCGTGAGCGCAACTTTGGTTTCCTCGCCGGGCACGAGCGTGACTTTTTTGAAGGCCTTGAGCTCCTTGACCGGGCGGTAGATCGTGCTTTCGCGGTCGCCCACATAAAGCTGGGCGATCTCGCTGCCGGCAACGCTGCCGGTATTTTTGATCTTGAAGGTGACGGTGAGCGTGTCGTTCTCATTCATCGCGCCCTTGTCCAGCTGCAGATCGGAATATTCAAAGGTCGTATAGCTCAGGCCGTGGCCGAAGGGGAAGCGCACGGGCACGCCCGCCTTCTCATAGTAACGGTAACCGATGTAAATGCTCTCGCGGTATTCCACGGTCGCCGGATTGCCGGGGAAGTTGTTGACCGCCGGGGTGTCGGCGTAGCTGATCGGGTAGGTCTCGGCCAGCTTGCCGCAGGGATTCGCCTTGCCGCTGAGCAGATCGACCACAGCGCCCGCGCCGGCCTGACCGCCGAGATAGGAATTCAGGATCGCGGGCACGCTGTCATACCAGGGCAGCTCCACGGGCGAACCGCCGGAGAGGACGATCACCGTGTTGGGATTCGCCTTGACGACGGCCTCCACGAGCGCGTTGTGCGCCTCGGGCAGCTGCATGTGCGGGCGGTCGAAGCCCTCGGACTCGAAGTCCTCCGTCAGGCCGATGAAGACCACGGCGACGTCGCAGTGTTTCGCCGTTTCGGCCGCGGCGGCGATGAGGGCGGGATTCTTTTTCGCTTTTTTCAGAGAACGCTCGTAGCCCTGGGAATATTCATAGTCGAAGCCGGCGGCGGTGAACTCAGTCAGCGCGTTGTCCAGCTGCGTCGGATTGATCTGGGAGGAACCGGCGCCCTGATAGCGCGGCTCGATAGCGAAATCGCCGATCACGGCGAGCTTGGCGTCCGCCTTGAGGGGCAGGATGCCGTTGTTCTTGAGCAGGACCATGGATTCCGCTGCCACGCGGCGGGCCAGCGGCTGATCGTCCGCGTCGTTGTACTGATAGCCGGGCTGCATGCCGTCCAGCGCTTTTTTCATCAGGTTGAGCATGTTCAGCGCGCGCTCATCGACCACGGCCTCGTCGAGCGTGCCGTTCTGCACCGCCTCCACGATCTTGCGCGTGCCGCTGCCGCTGGAGGAGGGCATTTCCAGATCGTTGCCGTTCGCAAGGCCGAGCACGCGATCATTCACCGCGCCCCAGTCGCTGACCACGACGCCGTCGTAGCCCCACGCGTCGCGCAGGATCTCGACCTGCGTGTGGCGGTTTTCGGAGCCGTGCATGCCGTTGATCTTGTTGTAGGAATTCATCACGGTCCAGGGCTTCGCCTTCTTGACCGCGATCTCAAAGCCGGTCAGATAGATTTCACGCAGCGCGCGCTCATCCACCACGGAATCGCCGGTCATGCGGCGCGTTTCCTGGCTGTTGGCGCAGAAATGCTTGAGCGAGGTGCCCACGCCCTGGGACTGCACGCCCTCGATCAGGCCGGCCGCCAGCTCGCCCGCGAGCACGGGATCCTCGGAGAAATACTCGAAGTTGCGCCCGCACAGCGGGGAACGCTTCATATTGATGCCGGGGCCGAGCAGCACGCCGACGCGCTCGCTCAGGCATTTTTTGCCCAGCGCGACGCCCATCTCCCGCAGCAGGTCGGGATCCCAGGAGCAGGCGGTGGTCACCGCCGTGGGATAGCAGATGGAGGGCACGCTGTTGGAGAGGCTGGAGCCGTTTTTGTCATAGTTCTTTTTGCGCAGGCCGTGCGGGCCGTCGCAGACAAAGAAGGATTCGATGCCGTACTTCTCATAGGCCTTCAGCTCCCAGAAGTTTTTGCCGTCCAGCAAAGAGGCCTTCTCTTCCAGTGTCATCTGAGCAAGGATTTCTTTCGGGTCTTTCATATGTTTTCTCCTTCGCAAATTATTTTTCTGTATCGTTCAGCCCCAGCACGGCGGCGGCGTCCTCCGCCCCCAGCGCATCGGCATTTTTCAGCTTTCTGGCAATGATCTCGTTGCGTTTGCCCGCCTCGTCCAGCGACCGGCCGGCCTCGTCGATCTTCGCGCGCGCCTTGGCCAGCTGCGCGCCGAATTTCTCATACTGCGCGCGGGCGGCGGCCAGCAGGGTGCGCACTTCGTTGGCTTTCTCGTTGATCGCCACGGCCCGCAGGCCCATCGAAAGGGAATTGAGCAGCGCCGTGACCGTGGACGGCCCGGCGAGCATCACGCCGTAGACCCGCTGGATCTTTTCGGCGATGCCGGTGCGCGAGGCCGCGATCTCCGCGTAAAGCCCCTCTGTGGCCAGATAGAGGATGGCGAAGGGCGTCGTGCGCGGGACCTGAATATATTTGGCGACCGCTTTCGCCTCCGTGAGCACCCGCAGCTCGAGCGCCTTGCGCGCGGCAGCGAGACCCTCGGCGTCCGCCCGGTCGGCGGCGTCGCACAGGCGCACATAATCCTCCATCGGGAATTTGGAATCGATCGGCAGATAGGTCATGCCACCGCCCTCGCCTGTCGGGATGCGCACGGCGAATTCCACGCGCTCCTTTGCGGCGGGATCGGGCGCGAAGTTCGTTTCATACTGCCCGGGCAGCGTCTGATCGAGGATCGACGCGAGCTGCACCTCCGCCCAGGTGCCGCGGGCCTTGACGTTGGTCAGCACGCGGTTGAGCGCGGTGACGTTTGCGGTCACGCCGCCGGAGAGCTCCTTCATCTCGCCCAGGGACTGGTTGACGCTTTCCAGCCGCTCGGAAACGGTGCGGAAGGAGCTGTCCAGCCGCTGCGAAAGGGTCTCGGTCAGCTTCTCCTCCACGGTCTGCCGCATCTGCTCGAGCTTTTCCTCGTTGCTGCGGCGCAGGGTTTCCAGCGCGTCCGCCTGCGCCCGGCTCTGCTGATTGGTCTGCTCCAGATTCTGAATGCGGATCTGGTTGAGCGAATCCGCCACGCGGTGCGCAAGCTCCGACTGATTTTTGGCCGTTTCCAGCCGCAGCGCCTCCAGCTGATCGCGCATCTGATCGAGCTCGCGGTCGAGCTCCTCGCGCAGCTGCTGCTCTGCCTGCCGTGTTTCCCGGCGGCTGCGTTCGAATTCATCATCCAGCTTCCGGGCGAAGCCGCGCGCGGGGTCGTGCCCCTGCCGCACGAGCACGGCGATCAGCAGACCGACGGCAGCGACGGCAAGCAGCAGAAGCAGCAAAAGCAGAACGGTTTCCGGCTGCAAAGAACCGCCTCCTGTTAAAAAAGTTTATATTTAATATATTTTAACACATCCGCCGCGCCGGCGCAATCGGAAAATGAAAAACCGTGATAGAAAATTCCGGGCGGTTTTTGTGCGATTTGACGCTGATCTTAAGGAAATCTTAAGCCGCCTTTCGCAAATCTTAAGGGAATCCCCACTGGAATCTTAAGCGGGCGAAGCGTAAAATTAAGCCATCGAATGAAACGGAGGGATCCCAATGAAATCTGTCAGACGTCTGATCGCCCTGCTGCTCGCAGCTGCCCTGCTGCTGTCCGTCGGCCTGCAGGCCTTTGCGCTCGACGACGCGCCGGCCACCGGCCAGTGCGGCTGGACCGCGGCGGAGACGATGCAGGAGGAACCAGCCGCCCCGGCGGCGGAAGAACCCGCCATCCCCGACGAACCCGCCATCCTCGACGAACCCGCCATCCTCGACGAACCCGACACGCCCGACGAACCCGACACACCCGTCGAGCCGGAAGAACCGGTTGTCTGCTATCTCACGCCGGAGGAATTCGAGCAGTACCGCGCCGCGTATGTGGATTGGCGGATTCATGATGTTTCCGTATTGCTGAAACCCACCGGCGAAGAGCTGCTGGCGATGTTCGCGGGGCCGTTCCTCGCGCTGCCGATGTTTTTCATCCCGTTCGTCGGGCCGCTCGCCTCGGGCGTGCTGCTGGCTGCGCCGTTTGTTGTGCCGATCGAATTCTTTTCAAACCTCTTCAGCCTGATCAATATGCAGATGCATAAGAAGGACATTGCGGCGGAATTCACAGAGCAGAACCTCTATGCGATCCCGCAGGCGGACGGCAGCTTTGAGATCGGTTTCAAATACGCATCGACCGTGCTGCATGACGGCGAATGCCCCGTCGCGGTCATGGCCTGACGCGGCGCCCCGTTCGAATTTTAGATAACATTACTGATATTCCTTAATCTTTATAACGCATTTTTTCATAGTCTCCGTGTTGATTTTTCTCCTGTTCCGTGATAGAATGGGGAAAAACAGACGGAGACTTTTTCTATGATCGGGATCATCGGCGCCATGCGCATCGAAGTGGAAACCATCCGCAGCCGGATGGAGCAGACGCAAAAAAGAATCATCGGCGGCATGGAATTCGTCAGCGGCACGCTGCGCGGCAAGCCCGTGGTCACGCTCGTGTGCGGCGTGGGCAAGGTGTCCGCCGCCATGGGCGCGCAGGCCATGATCCTGGCCTATGCGCCGGACTGCATCATCAATTCCGGCGTAGGCGGCAGCCTGCATCCGGACCTGCGCATCGGGGATCTCGCCGTTGCGGAGCAGCTGGTGCAGCATGATATGGATACCACGCCCCTGGGCGACCCGCCCGGCTATCTGTACGGACCGGACTGCGTTTATCTGAAGACCGATCCCGCCGTCACGGCGGCGCTGGAAGCGGCCGCTGCGGCTGTCAGCGACGTGCGCTGCCTGCGCGGCACCATCGCCTCGGGCGACCAGTTCATTGCCGATCCTGAGAAGAAGCGTCGGATCACGGAAACCTTTTCCGACGTGATCGCCTGCGAAATGGAAGGGGCGAGCATCGCGCAGGTCTGCGTGTGCAACGGCGTACCCTTCGGCGTCGTGCGCGCGGCGAGCGACTGCGCGGACGGGAGCGGCCATATGGATTACGCGGAATTTCTGCCCGTCGCGGCCGACTGCGCGTCCCGCCTCATCGACGCCTTCGTGACATCCTATTGAGAAAAAAGGAGTATCCAGATGAAACGTTATTTTTGCCTTTGCCTTGCGCTGCTCACAGCGCTGACCGTTCTTCTGACCGCCTGCGGCGTCAAAAGCGTGGACGTGCCCGCCGAGGAAACGACGTCCGCCGCGGAGCTGACGGCCGCGCCGACCGACGAGATGCAGACCACCGCCGCGCCCGCGACCGAACCGACGCAGACAACGGCCGAAGCGACGACCGCCGCGCCCGGCAGCCGCCGTCTGGGGCAGGCGCCGGAGGGCTATTTCGAGGATTGCCTGTTCATCGGCGATTCCCGCACGGAGGATTTGCTCAATTACAATGCACTGACCACGCCGACGATCTTTTCCCGCGTGAGCACCAGCCTTTACAATCTCCACAGCGAGCCCGCGCCCGTCAATCACGGGATCGGCGAGATCGATTTTGTCGACCTGATCAACAATTATCAGTTTAAGCATATTTATATCATGCTCGGCTTCAATGAGATCGGCTATGCGCGCCAGCAGACGGTGAACAAGTTCGAGGCGCTGATCGAGGAAGTGCGCGCCGCGCAGCCCGACGCCGACATCATCATCCAGGCGAATCTCCATGTGACGCCCGCCTACGCCGCCCGCCACCCGGACGAAAGCAACGAGGAGATCGACGATTTCAACAGCAAGATCGCGCAGTTTGCCGACGGCGAAACGATTTTCTATATTGACATGAACGAGCTGTTTGACGACGAAAACGGCGCGCTGGATACGCAGTATACCGGCGACGGGGTCCACCTGACCCCGAGCGCGACGAAGGAATGGGCAGACTGGC
The DNA here is from genome assembly GCA_017428525.1 of Clostridia bacterium. Classification (GTDB taxonomy): domain Bacteria; phylum Bacillota; class Clostridia; order Oscillospirales; family Acutalibacteraceae; genus CAG-177. The sequence continues at coordinate 13,928 of JAFRQQ010000038.1, forward strand.
TCGCCACAAAAGCAGTGGTCTGAAAAAACAGAATTAACGCGGCGCCGGCGTCCCGAGTGGACGCCGGCGCCGTGCTGGATTTTAGGGGTTAGGTGTTAGGAATTAGGAAGTTGGAATGAGGTGCGGACTTCGTCCGCTTTTTTAATGAGGAATTAGGAAGGAGGAATGAAGGGTGGGCTTCGCCCACACCCGGATGATATTAATGAATAATGAATACTGAAAAACCGTCAAATGGGATGATGTAGGGCACGCAGATGCATGCCGAGTAATCCGCAGGAACCAACGGCGACGAAAGGTGCCCAAGTAGGGGAGAACTGTGTTCGCCCGTCCGGGATTTCACTGCCCGACAAAAAGAAGACTTCGCAATCAGATCACTGTATTCTGTTCATAGCTGTCGCCGTGTCGGAACGACGAAACGTCGTTCCCTACATATCCACGGCTGTCGCCGTGCGGTTCTCGTCTGCCGGATCGGCCGGTGCTTCCGCCTGCGGGCGGCGCTCCATACAGAACGATAAAAACAATACGGCTTTTTTGTTTGTCGCCCCCGGCGGGTCGCGTTTGCCTTACGAAACTACTTGACATTTTCTCCCTTCTGTGGTATGATAAGTATGAAAAAACATACTATTCATAAAAGCGAGGCGATTGGAATGCAGAAAACGCAGGGACCGGCCGGGCTGTGCGCGTGGAGCGTCACGGTCGGCACCAAGGGGCAGATCGTGATCCCGAAGGAAGCGCGCGAGATGTTCGGCATCGAGCCGGGCGCGACGCTGCTGCTGCTCGGCGATCCGGCGCGGGGGATCGCGATCCCCCCGAAAACGGAGGTCGCGGCGCTGCATGCGCGCATCTTCGGCGGGAAAGGAGCGGATCCGGATGGCGATGCTTGAAGTCAACGGCCTGCGCAAGGTCTATCCCGGGTTCACGCTGCAGGATCTTTCCTTTTCTGTGGAGCCCGGGACCGTGATGGGTCTGATCGGGCGCAACGGCGCGGGCAAGACGACCACGCTCAAGGCGCTGCTGAATCTGATCCGCACCGACGGCGGCGAGATCCGCTATTTCGGCCTGCCGCTGCAGGCGCACGAGAAGGAAATCAAGCAGCGGATCGGCTATGCCTGCGGCGCGGTGGATTATTATCCCCGCCGCAAAATCGCGGATTTGCTGGCCGTTACGCGCCGGTTTTATCCGCAGTGGGACGACGCGCTGTGCAGCCGCTATCTGCGCGCGTTTTCGATCGATCCGGGAAAAACGCCGCGCGAGCTGTCCGAGGGCATGCGCGTGAAGCTGAATCTGGTGCCCGCGCTCAGCCATCACGCGGAGCTGCTGCTGCTCGACGAGCCGACGAGCGGGCTGGATCCGGTCTCGCGCGCGGAGCTGCTGGATGTGTTTGCATTTCTGCGGGAGCGGGGCGTTGCGATCCTGTATTCCACGCATATTACAAGCGATCTCGAAAAATGCGCCGACGCGATCACCTATCTGCATCAGGGCTGCCTGCGGGCGAGCGCGCCGATGGCGGAATTTCTGGCTTCGCAGGCGGCGGCGGGCTTCGGCACGACGCTCGAGGAGATCATGGTCAACCGGGAAAAGGAGGATCTGCATGAAACATTTGGTGCATAAGGAGCTGCGGCTGGCCGTCATCCCGCTGACCTGGTGCTTTCTGCTCGCGGGATTTCTGGTGCTCGTGCCGGGCTATCCGATCCTGATCAGCGCGTTTTTCATCTGCCTTGGCATCTTCTACAGCTTTCAGCAGGGGCGGGAAACGAACGACGTGCTTTATACCCTGCTGCTGCCGGTGCGCAAGCGCGACGTCGCGGCGGCAAGATTCCTCACCGTCTGCATCGTGCAGGGCTGCGGCTTTTTGCTCATCACGCTGCTGACGATCCTGCGCATGACCGTGCTGTCACAGGCTGAGGTCTATCGCAGCAATCCGCTGATGAATCCCTCGCCGGTCTTTCTGGCCCTGACGCTGCTGATTTTCGCCGCCTTCAACGTCTGCTTCCTCGGCGGCTTTTTCAAAACCGCCTATCAGATCGGCAAACCGTTTCTGGCCTTCTCCGCCGTGACGCTGCTGCTGGTCTTCGCGGGCGAAGCGCTGCAGCATCTGCCGGGCCTCGGCTTTCTGCAGACGCCGCAGGGCGAACGGCTCGGCCTGCAGTGCCTGTGTCTGGCCGCCGGCGCCGTGCTTTATGCCGCGGCAACCGTGCTCGCCTGCCGCCGCGCGATGAAGCGCATGGAGCAGATTGATTTTTGATTGATTGAATAAAACAAGAAGCCCGCGTGTAAAGTGATTTACCTTTACACGCGGGCTTTGTGCTGTCCTTTTTCAGTCGTGCCGTTCGTCGGCGTTGGTGTACTGCTCGCAGAAGCGGCCGGCGAAGGCGGGCGGCTCGGCGGCGACGTAAAGATGGGAAACGTCGCCGTATTTGCTCATGCGGAAGCAGGCGATCCCCGGGTGACGCTCCTCGGTCCACAGCTCCGTGACCGAGGTCGGCGCGGCGGCGGTCCCGTGCCAGAGGACCATCGGCGAAATGCCGAGCAGATGTCCGACCATCACGCAGGTGACGCCGAAATGGCAGAAAAGGGCCAGCGTGTCGCCGTTGGGCTGCGCCGCGCGGTAGAGCAGACCGTCCCGTTCATAGCCGTGGGAAGCGAGCAGGGCGTCCAGCCCCTCGACCACGGCGCGGTGCTTTTCCGCCGCGTTGCCGCGCCGGATATCCGGCAGCTCCAGCCAGCGGTCCTTGTCAAAGCTTTCCGGAAACTGCGTCCAGTCGGTCGGCAGACGGTCCCACATCCAGCGCTTTTCCCCGTCCTCCGTGACGCGGAACGCGTCGAACTCCTGCAGCCAGTCGCGGACCTGCGCGGTGCGGCCGGCCGCCTGCAGGGTGTAGGCGGCGGTGCGCTGGGCGCGCCCGAGTGGGGAGACGTAATAGGCCTTGATCTCCATGGGGGCGATCCGCGCGGCGAGCAGCTGCGCTTCCCGATCGCCCTTGGGCGTCAGGCTGTCGATCTCATAATTCGGGTCGCCGTGGCGAATGAATAACAGGCGCATATCAATCGGCTTCCTTCAGAAATTTTTTCTCATCCTCCGGCAGATCAAGCCCGATCGTGCCGCCGGGATTCATCAGATAATCGGGATCGAAATGATCCTTCAGCACGCGCAGCACCTCGTATTCATTCCTGCCCAGATACCCTTCCAGCCAGGGCGCGAACATCTTGCCGATGCCGTGGTGATGGCTGATCGCCGCGCCGGATTTCTGAATCGCGTCGAGGATCGTCGTGTGATAGGCCTTGAATTCGTCGGCGTCGCTCATGCGGGTGATAAAGATGAAATAGAGGTTGGCGCCCTGCGGATAGCAGTGGCTCATGTGTGTGGTGACGATCGTGTTGGGCAGGGCGTGGCAGACCGCGCGCACGTCGCGGTGCACCTGCGCCATATTGGACCAGTTGACCGTGCATTCGAGCGTGTCGGTGCAGATGCCGAAGTCCATCATCGTATCGCGCAGATAGGGGTCGGTGAAGCGGCCGTGCTCCCAGCTTTTGCAGACGTAGCCGGTCAGACTCATCGCGCCGTGCTTTTTGGCGATGCGGCGGATATTGCGCGCCACATTCGCGGAGAAGCCCTTTTCGCCGTCCGTGAAGCCCAGGAAGAGGCAGCGCTCCATATCCTTGAAGCCGAGCTTTTCGAGCAGGGGATGCAGGGGCGTATCGTCCACGTTATAGAGGCGGAGCATCAAGCTCGTTTCCTCCGGGTCGGAGAGTCGGAACACCGAGGAATAGCCGCATTCACACTGCATCATCTCGCGCGCGGCGTCCATGGCGGTCGGCCAGTCCTTGAAAATATAGGAGAAGCGCTTGCGGTTTTCCGGCATGTAGCGGAAGACCTTGAGCGTCACCTCGGTCAGCACGCCGAAGGCGCCCTCGCTGCCCATCATGATCTGGTTCAGATTCGGGCCGGTCGCCTCGCGCGGATAGTGGCTCGTGACGATCGGGCCGGCGGGCGTGGCGTATTTCTGCGAGAGCACGATATCGGCGATGCAGCCGTAATAGGTGCTGTTCTGCCCCGCGCCGCGCGTGACGACCCAGCCGCCGACGCTGCTGTATTCAAACGACTGCGGGAAATGGCCGCAGGTGTAGGCGCGTTTTGCGCCGAAGCGGCTCTGCGCCTCGTTGAGCGCGCGCTCGAGCGCCGGACCGGAGAGCCCGGTCTGCACCGTGATCGTCTGATCCGTTTCGTTGAAATTCAGAATTTTATTGTAGCGCCGGCGCATATCCATCGAAACGCCGCCCTTGATCGGCTCCACGCCGCGCGTGACGGAGCTGCCGCCGCCGTAGACGTAGAGCGGGAGCTTGTGTTCCACGCAGTAGGCGACGCACTGCTCAATCTGCGCCGCCGTGTCGGGATAGACCACGACGTCCGGCAGGGAATCAAAGCGCTTCTGCCGCATGCGCATCAGGTCGTAGGCCGTCTGCCCGTAGGCGACGGAGAGGCGGTCGTAATCGCCGGTGCTCACGCCGCCGTCGCCGAAGATGTCCTTGAGCGCCGCGAGATGCGCCGGATCGATCCGGCTCGGCTGATCGAGCCTGACCGCGTCCAGACCGACGTCGCCGCAATACTGCCTGAAATCCTCGTCGGTCATCTGAAAGGTCTCTTTCATCAGTTTATAAAGAGATTCCTTGGGATATTTCACAAAGTCCGGATCGCCCCAGCGGAAGATGGAGCGGTAGGAATCGGCGGGGGCCGCCGTTTTGATCCAGTTGGGCTCAAAGCCTTTGTACGGTTTGCTCATGGCCGTTCTCCTTCCTCAGATAACAGATTGCTTGTTGCGATCACGTCCACGCCCAGGCCGCAGACGTTTTCGAGGATCACGTCGCCGCGCGCGGCGGGGAAGTCCACCACAACGGCGTTGATCGCCGCCATCACGTCAAACATGCGTTCCTTCGGAATCTCGCCGCGCACCCGCACGGGGAGCACGGGAAACGCCGGAAACGCGGTGGCCGCGGTGGTGCAGAGCGTGCGCATCGGCTGTGTGGTTTCGGCGATTGCGAAGGCCTTGCCGCGCGGGCAGGCGTTGCCGGTCACGGTCAGACCGTCCGGCGTGTCTTTCAGCGTCATCGTGCAGCCGCGCGGGCAGACGATGCAGACCAGCTGTTCCATCACGCGCCTCCTTCCATCGACGTCAGCTGCGCCGTGAGCGCGCCGTCGGCGGGCAGATCGCGCAGATCGACCGTCAGGCGCTCCATTTCGGGCGGGCGCAGGAAGGGATAGGTCTTCTCAAACAGCACGGCGTCGCCGCACTGCAGGCGCAGCCGGCTTTTGCCCATCGGTTCCCGGCTGCGGAAATAGAAGGTCACGGTGGCGTTGTCCGCGTTGCGGTCGATCTGCTGCGGCACGAGATACAGCAGCTCCTTGCCGATTTCAATCGGTGCAAGGTCGCGGGCCGCGCCGCAGAAGGCGGCGGCCGCTCTGCCTGCCTGCTCGCCGCTTTCGGAGACGTAATCGACCAGGTCGTTCACGTGCAGCGCGTTGCCGCAGGAGAAAACGCCCGGGCAGCTCGTCATCAGACTGCCGTCGCAGACCGGGCCCTTCGTGCGCGGATCGAGCGCGACACCGAGCGATTCGGCCAGCTCGTTTTCGGGGATCAGGCCGACCGAGAGGATCAGCCCGTCGCATTCCACAACGGATTCCGTGCCGGGAATCGGCCGCATGGCGTCGTCGACTTTTGCGATTTCGACCGCCGTGAGCCGGTCCGCGCCGAACACGCGCGTGACCGTGTGGGAGAGATAGAGCGGAATGTTGAAATCGTGCAGGCACTGATGCAGATTGCGCGTCAGGCCGGAGGGCGTCGGCTTCGCCTCATAGACGCCGAGCACCTCGGCGCCCTCAAGCGTCAGGCGCCGCGCCATGATCAGCCCGATATCGCCCGAGCCGAGGATCACGCATTTTTTCGTCGGCAGCACGCCGCGCAGATTCGTCAGGTGCTGCGCCGTGCCCGCGGTGAAGACGCCGGCCGGGCGCGTGCCGTGGATGGCCACCTGCTTTGCCGTGCGTTCCCGGCAGCCGGTCGCCAGAATCAGCGTTTTGCTTTCGATCGCCGTCACGCCGTCGCGGCTGACTGCGGTCAGGCAAAAGCCGCCGTCCGGCAGCTTTTCGATGGCCGTGACAAAGGTCAGCGTCATGGCGTCGATGCCCGCCGCGCGGAATTGATCGATAAAGCGTTCGGCGTATTCCGGCCCGGAGAGCTTTTCCTTGAAGCGCACCAGACCGAAGCCGTCGTGAATGCATTGCTTGAGGATGCCGCCCAGCCGCGCCTCGCGCTCGATCAGGAGCACCCGCGCGCCGGCCGCATCTGCCGCGATCGCCGCCGCCAGCCCCGCAGGGCCGCCGCCGATCACGGTCACGTCATACTGTTCACGCATTGCCGCCGCCTCCCTTCGTTTCGCCGCAGGTCAGCACGGAGCCGCCGCCTTTTTTGGTCACGTCCGAAAGCGGGATCCCCTGATGCGCGGCGATGATCTGCATGACCAGCGGCGAGCAGAAGCCGCCCTGACAGCGCCCCATGCCCGGCCGCACGCGGCGCTTGACGCCGTCCACGGTCGGCACGCACAGCGGCGCGTTGAGCGCGTCGAGGATTTCCCCTTTGGAAACCTCCTCACAGCGGCAGACGATCTCGCCGTAATCCGGATTCTTTTCAATATAGGCCGCCCGTTCCGCCGGCGGCAGGTCGCGCAGCGTCGGCACGCCCTTGCGGTGCGGATCGAAGGCCGGGTTTTCGGGCACGGCGTCCGGCCCGCCCAGCAGCTGCACCGCCATGGCCGCCACATCCTCCGCCACGGCCGGCGCGGTGGTCAGGCCGGGGGACTGGATGCAGGCGCAGTGGATCAGATTTTTCGTTTTGCGGCCGGGCTCGATGACGAAATCCTCCTCGAAATTCGCCGCCCGCACGCCCGTGAAATAGGTGATGATGTCCCGCTCGGTGAGCGCGGGCGCGGTGCCCTTTTGTTTTGTAAAAACCGTTTCGATGCTGGATCGGTCGGTCGCGTAATTCTCTTTTTCCCAGGTTTCCACGGCGTCCGGTCCGGCGAGGATATTGCCGTGCACGGTGTTCAGCAGGCCGCCGCCCTTGGTGTGGCCGCTGTTGACCTCCAGCTTCTTGATCGAGGCGATGGAGGAGAGCAGGCCGCCGGCCTTTTTATCCAGAATGGAATTCGTGCCGCGGCGCGGATGAATGGAATAAAACCGGTCGCCCGCCATGCGCGCCACCTCCTCGGCAAAGACGCCCGCCGCGTTGATGACGACCTTCGGGCGCAGCGTGCCGCGCGTGGTTTCCACAGCCGTAATGCGGCCGTCTTCCACGGTCATGCCGGTCACGGCGGTATTCAGCGAAATCTGCGCGCCGTTCTGCACGGCGTTTTCACCGTAGGCGATCGTCAGCCCGTAGGGACAGACGCAGCCGGCCATCGGATTGTAAATGGCAAATTTGAACGACGGGTTGAACTGCGGCTCGCGGCGCAGCAGCTCTTTGCCGGAGATGACGACGGAATCGTCGATGCCGTCGATGTGCCGGCGCTTCCAGACGTAGGCGCGGATGACCGGCTTGAGCGCCGCCTGCTCGAAGCAGACGTATTGCCCGCAGCGCTTGAAGGGGACCTCCAGCTCGCCGCAGACGCGGTCAAACATCCGGTTGCCGCGGATGATATAGTGATGCTTGAGCGAGCCGCGGCCCAGGTCGATGCCGGGATGCACCTCGCCGTCGTTGCGCCCGGAGGCCTGTATGGCAAGGTCGCTCTCCTTCTCCACAAGCAGCACGTCCAGCTGCCGCCGCGTGAGCTCCCGCGCGATGCTCGCGCCCGAAATGCCGCCGCCGATGATCAGCACGTCCGGCGTCCGGCCGTCCAGCGCCCGGTCGCGCAGCGCGGGCAGGCGCATGGGCGCAATCTCCGCGCCCGTGAAGCGCACGTCGTTGACCACGTGCAGGCCGCGTTTGCGGTCCGCCGCCATCGCGCAGACCGCGACGATTTCGGCCCAGTCCGCGCTCTCGCCCGTGACGGTGCGCACGCCGTCCGCTTGTGTGACGGCATATTTGCCGCCGTAGGCCGCGCGCAGTTTCTTCTGCAGCTTGCTCAGCTTCAAATCCGGCAACTCCTTTCTATGGAATCTATCATCGTACAGAATATCAGAAAGAATACTTCGGTATTGATAATTCAGTATAACAATTCCGGCTTGCCCGGTCAAGTGCCGCACGGCGATTTGTGGATTATTACCAAAAACCCGCGCGGATTTTTTACGCGAAAAGCGCAAGAACGGGATTGCATTGCACCTTAAATCGTTTATAATAAAATTAAACTATGGCGGCGGTTGCGCCGCCGGAAAAAGGAGTGGAACCGATGGAAAAAATCAAGGTCGGCATCATCGGCTGCGGCGGCATCGCCAACGGCAAGCACATGCCCTCGATCAAAACCGTGAAGGAAGTGGAAATGGTCGCTTTCTGCGACATCATCGAGGAGCGCGCGGTCGAGGCGGCGAAGAAATTCGGCACGCCGGACGCCAAAGTCTATACGGATTATAAAGAGCTGCTCAAGGATGAAAGCATCGTCGCGGTCCATGTCTGCACGCCGAACCGCTCGCACAGCTTCATCAGCATCGACGCGCTGGAGGCCGGCAAGCACGTCATCTGCGAAAAGCCGATGGCCAAGACCTACGCCGAGGCCAAGGCGATGTATGAGGCGAGCGTGCGCACGGGCAAGATCCTCACCATCGGCTATCAGTCCCGCTGGAGAGGGGATTCGATGTATCTCAAGCAGTGCTGCGCCAACGGCGAGCTGGGCGAAATCTACTATGCCCGCGCGGTCGCGCTGCGCCGCCGCGCCGTGCCCACCTGGGGCGTGTTCCTCAATGAATACGAGCAGGGCGGCGGTCCGCTGATCGATATCGGCACCCATTCGCTGGACCTGACGCTCTGGATGATGGATAACTACAAGCCGAAGATGGTCGTCGGCACCAAGTATAAAAAACTCGGCGATCAGAAGAACGCCGCGAACGCCTGGGGCGACTGGGATCCCGAGAAATTCACCGTGGAGGACAGCGCGTTCGGTTTCGTCGTGATGGAAAACGGCGCGACGGTCAGCGTGGAATCCTCCTGGGCGCTGAATATCGCCGATCCGCACGAGGCCATGACGGTCGTGTGCGGCGATAAGGGCGGCGCGGATATGTTTGACGATCTGCGGCTCAACTATGTCAAGAACGGCCGGCAGGTGATCGAGCGGCCGAGCTTCGACGCCGGCGGCGTCGCTTTCTATGAGGGCGCGAGCGACCGTCCCGAGGTGCTCGAGTGCCACTGCTTCTACAACGCGATCCTGCACGGCGGCGAGATCGTCACCAAGCCCGAGCAGGCGATGGTCGTTACGCAGATTCTGGAAGCGATCTATCAATCCGCAGAGACCGGCAAGCCGGTGTATCTGAACGAGGAGGCATGAGCATGAAGATCGCAGTGCAGGTGTATTCCGTGCGGGATCATATCAGCGACCCCGCGTCCCTGATGGCGGCGCTTGCCGAGATCAAACGCATCGGCTATGACGGCGTGGAATTCGCCGGCTATTACGGCGCGGACGCAGCGCACATCCGCGAAACGCTCGACGCCGTGGGCCTGACCGCCGTCGGCGGCCACATCGGTCTGGATGATTTCAAACCCGACAAACTCGAGGCGACTCTGGCTTTCCAGCGCGCGCTCGGCGTGCCCTGCGTGGGCGTGGGCGGCGCGCCGCACAGCACCCTCGAAGAATGCGAGGAGACCGGCAAGGTGCTCGGCTATGCGCAGCAGGTCAGCGGCATGCCGATCTATTATCACAATCACAGCGAGGAATTCCTCCCGCTGCCGGACGGCCGTCTGCCCATCGACGTGATCGGTTCGTTCTGCACGCTGGAGATCGACACCTACTGGAGCTTCCACGCGGGCGTCGACAACGCGGAATTCCTTCGTTCTCATGCCGACAATATCGTGCATCTGCACGTCAAGGACGGCATCGACGGGCATCCGAAGGCGCTCGGCGAGGGAAACTGTGACCTGGACGCCGTGCTCGACGCGGCGAAGGAGATGGGGCTGGAATGGCTGATCGTGGAAAACGACGATCCCGAGCCGACCGGCTTTGAGGACATCGCCCGCAGCCTTGCCTACATCAAATCAAAACTGAACTAAAGGGAGGAAAACGGTATGAAACTCGGTGTGTTCACCACGCTGCTCTCCAATCTTTCTCTGGAGAAGGCGCTGCAGTATTTTCAGTCTCTCGGCATTGAAATGGTCGAAATCGGCTGCGGCGGCTACCCCGGCAACGCCCATGCCGATCCGCAAACGCTGCTGAACGATCCGGCGAAGCTCGCGGAATTCAAAGCGCTCATTGCGAAATACGGCATGGAGATCAGCGCGCTTTCCTGCCACGGCAACCCCGTGCATCCCAATAAGGAAATCGCCGCAGCGTTTGACAAGACGATCCGCGACACGATCCTGCTCGCCGAGGCGCTCGGCCTGCATCAGATCAATACTTTCTCCGGCTGCCCGGGCGACTGCGAAACCGCGAAATACCCCAACTGGGTGGTCTGCCCCTGGCCGAATGATTTCGGCGAGATCCTCGACTGGCAGTGGAATCAGGTGCTGATTCCCTACTGGAAGGATCTGGTCGCCTTCGCCAAGGCGCACGGCGTGAACAAGATTGCGCTCGAGCTGCATCCCGGCTTCTGCGTTTACAATACGGAATCCCTGCTGCGCCTGCGCGCGGCGGTCGGCCCGGAGATCGGCGCGAACTTCGATCCGAGCCATCTGATCTGGCAGGGCATGGATCCCGTGGCCTGCATCCGCGCCATGGGCGACGCGATCTTCCACTTCCACGCGAAGGACACCAAGATCGACTCCTACAACACCGCGGTCAACGGCGTGCTGGATACCAAGCCCTATGGCGACGAAATCCACCGCTCGTGGATCTTCCGCTCGGTCGGCTACGGCAACGATTACGCCTACTGGAAGGATATGATCTCCAACCTGCGCATGGTCGGCTATGATTACGCGCTGAGCATCGAGCACGAGGATTCGCTCATGAGCCAGAACGAAGGCCTGACCAAGGCGGTCAACTTCCTCAAGGAGGTCCTGGTCACCGAGCCCACCGGCGCCATGTGGTGGGTATGATGCCAGGTATTAGGCGTTAGGTATTAGGCGTTAGAATGGGTTGATGGGAGCAGAGTTCTGGCCCGGAGACCGGATAATGAAAAATACCGCCCGCGGGCCGATCGGTCTGCGGGCGGTTCTGCGCGTTTATCTGACGTAGGTTTCAATATTTGTGTCGGTGATCTCCCAGCCGTCCTCATCATAGGAGAGCTGCTTTTCCTGCGCACCGGCGGGCAGGACGGTGTCCATCTGCGCGTTGTATTCCGCTTCTGTGATCGGATTGCCGTTCGCATCGAAGAAGATCTCGTTGCCCGCTTCGTCCAGATCGCCGCGCCCTTCCCAGACGGAAACGGCCGCGCCGTTTTCAACGCGGAAGACATTGGCCGTCCATGCGCCGTGGTTGCCGTAGCTGGAATAGATGGTTGCCGCCCGTTCATAATAGAAGAAGTTGCCCCAGCCGCCGAATTCGCCGATTTCCTTCAGGCCGTCCAGATAGGTCAGGATTTTCCAGCGCGCGGCGTGATAGCTGCCGTCGCAGACGGCCAGCTCCGGCACGTCGTCGGCGTCCAGATAGATCAGCGCGAATTTCGGCTCGATCCGGTCCTCGCTTTCGTAGGCGGACAGATACGCGCGGTAGGCGGCCTGCCAGGCCGAGGGGTCGGCGGCGGTCGTCGCCGCTTCGGTTGTCGCGGCGGCCGTTTCCGTTGCCTGCGGCGCGGTCGTTTTTGCCGGCCGGTCGGACGGCGATGTGCGCGCCTGCGCGGAAACAGAGGCTTCGGCTGCGGCGGTTGTTTCTTCCGGCGTGGGCGAGCCGCGGCCGCGAAGCACGACCGTCACAACGATCGCGGCAGCCAGCACGGCACAGAGCGCCGCGAGCACGGGAACCAGTTTTTTCATTCGATCACCCTCAAAAGACAGATTGCACGGACACAGCGCGGGTTTTGTTCATCCGGAACACAATGCGCCGTGACCCTGCTCCCATAATACCCGCAAACAGGAAAAAAGTCAAGCAAAACCCGCCGGACGCGCCCGCGCCCCGCAGACTGCGCGCCGGAGAAGGTGCGCGGGATTCATGCTCCCCCGCGCCGCACCAATCGGTAGGGGCGATTATCAATCGCCCGCCGGATCCCGCACAATCTGTTGCCGGTGGTTTGTGCGAATTCTCGGTATCACCTCATCCGTCGCCCTACAGCGACACCTGTCACGCCTGCCGGCTCGGTCGGTGCTTCTGCCTGCGGCAGAGGTCGCCGCCGGCGATCCGCACCCTCAAGGAAAAGACCGTTATGTGCACCGCCGGAAGAATGATATTTTGTGTAGGGAGCGACGTTTCGTCGCTCCGACACGGCGATAGCCGTGAATACAGTTCAGTGCTTTTAGGGGGTTAGAATCCGCGCGTCTCGCGCGGTCGGAACATCCGAAGGCCGTTCCCTACTAATCGTAACCGCCGGTTTGTGCGTTTTGAGTCACGCCCGCGCATCTGCGCCTGACCTGCACACCTATGTCCGACTTGCGCACCTGCGCCCGGCCCGTGCACCTACTCTCAAATGGCGCACCTGTGCCCGGCTCACGCTCATGCGCCCGAACGCCGGAATCCATCCTTAACAAATGACGCATAAATAAATAAATTTATTTATTTAGATATTCTTTTTTAGTTGGGAGGAATGCCGTTCCAGATGAAAAAAAGACCCTCTGCGAACGCCGATCGAGGATCGGATTGCAGAGGATCTTTGCATCTATGCTGTTTTGCGGGGCGAATGCGGTTCCCGAACGGAGTTGTCACATCCCGCGTCTGCGCACGCAGGTTTCGAGCTTGATGGCGTCGTAGACGCCGGCGTCGAATTTGTCGCAGACGCTCTGATAGTCCGCGAGCGGCAGGGTTTCGAGCGTCTGCCCCGTGCGGATGCAAAGCGCCACGAGCTCGCCGGTCGCCTTGTAAGCGTCGCGGAAGGGGAGGCCCTTGGAGACGAGGTAGTCCGCGCAGTCCGTCGCGTTGATGAAGCCGCCGGCCGCCGCCTTGCGCATGTTTTCGGGCAGCGCCTTCATCGTTTCGATCATCGGCACGAGCGTGGTCAGGCAGATCTTCGCGGTGTCGAAGGCGTCGAAGATCGCGTCCTTGTCCTCCTGCATATCCTTGTTGTAGGCCAGCGGAAGGCCCTTCATCGCGGTCAGCAGCCCCATCAGATCGCCGAACACGCGCCCGCTCTTGCCGCGCACAAGCTCGGCGATGTCGGGATTCTTCTTCTGCGGCATGATGCTCGAGCCGGTGGAGAAAGCGTCGTCCAGCTCAACGAATTTGAATTCCCACGAGCACCAAAGGATAATTTCCTCGCACAGGCGGGAGAGATGCACCATCAGGATCGAGAGCGCCGCGGCGAGCTCCAGACAGAAATCGCGGTCCGCCACGCCGTCAAGCGTGGAGGCGGTGAAGCCGTCGAAGCCCAACAGCTCCGCGGTCATCGCGCGGTCGATCGGATAGGTCGTGCCGGCCAGCGCGCCGCTGCCCAGCGGGGAGATATTCATGCGCGTTTGGGCGTCTTCGATCCGGCCGAGATCGCGCTTGAGCATCTCCGTATAGGCCGCCAGATGCGCCTTGAACGTGATCGGCTGCGCGCGCTGCAGATGCGTATAGCCGGGCATGATCGCGTCGGCATACGCCGCGCCCTTCGCGTCCAGCGCGTCGATCAGCTGCCGCACGAGCGCAAGCGTCGCGCCGCATTCCTCACGCAGATACAGCCGGATATCCACGGCCACCTGATCGTTGCGGCTGCGGCCGGTGTGCAGGCGCTTGCCGGTGTCGCCGATGCGGGCGGTCAGCGTCTGCTCGATGAAGGTGTGGATATCCTCGGCGTTCGGGTCGATCTGCAGCGTGCCGGCGGCGATTTCCGCCTTGATCTCGGCCAGCGCCGTCGTGATCGCCACGCCGTCCTCCGCGCTGATGATCCCTTTGGCCGCGAGCATCGTCGCATGGGCGATGCTGCCGTTGATATCCTGCGCGTACATACGCTGATCCGTCGCAATGGAGGAATTGAAATCGTTCGTTTTCGGATCGACGTCCTTGGAAAACCGTCCTGCCCAGAGCTTCATTGTGTCGTCTCCTTTTTGCCTCGTCCGTTGGGGTCGCTTTTTCGCACGAACGCCCGTGATTATCGGGATCCCAGCGATCCCGGCTGGTGGCTCCAGCTTTTGTTTGTGTCTTCTTTGATATAGGTCCTGAGCACGCTTCTGCAATCAAGGCAGAGGTCGGAATACACCTGAACCACGCCGGTGACGGAGAAAAAGCCGCTGCCCGTATTGTACTTCAAGCCGACGTTTCCCGTTTCCGCGGATTTTCCCCATGCGATCCCCGCTTCGATCCTTTCGCTTCCGCAATACGGACATCTCATCGTGCTGACTCCCTTCGTCTTTGAAAAAACGGCGGGGCGGGATAAGGATCCTGCCCCGCGCTGTGACTGTCGTTTATTCGGCGCCCTTTTCCTTGCGCTCCGCGTCGAGGATCGCCTTGACCTTGATCGGCAGACCGAACAGGTTGATGAAGCCGGCCGAATCCTTGTGGTCATAGACCTCGTCCGCGTCGAAGGTGGCGAAGGCCTCGCTGTAGAGCGTGTAGGGCGAGGTGACGCCCGCGTTGATGATGTTGCCCTTATAGAGCTTGAGCTTCACGTCGCCGGTGACGGTCGCCTGCGTGACGTCCACAAAGGCGGAGATCGCCTCGCGCAGCGGGGTGTACCACTGGCCGAAATAGACCAGCTCCGCGAACTTGTGCGCGACGATTTCCTTGTAATGCTGCGTCTCGCGGTCGAGCGTGATGGTTTCCAGCACGTCGTGCGCACGGAACAGGATGGACCCTGCGGGATTCTCATACAGGCCGCGGGATTTCATGCCGACCAGCCGGTTCTCGACCAGATCGTTCAGGCCGATGCCGTTCGCGCCGCCGATCTCGTTGAGCTTCTTGATCAGCGAAACACCGTCCATCTCCACGCCGTCGAGCGCGGTGGGGATGCCTTTTTCGAAATGCAGGGTGATGTAGGTCGGCTTGTCCGGCGCTGCCTCGGGGGCGACGCCCATCTCGAGGAAGCCGGGCTTGAGATACTGCGGCTCGTTGGCGGGATCCTCCAGATCCAGGCCCTCGTGCGACAGATGCCACAGGTTCTTATCCTTGGAATAGTTGGTCTCGCGGTTGATCTTCAGTGGGATGTTGTGCGCCTCGGCGTATTCGATCTCCTCCTCGCGGGATTTGAGATCCCAGATACGCCACGGGGCGATGATCTGCATCTCCGGCGCGAAGGCCTTGATCGTCAGCTCAAACCGCACCTGATCGTTGCCCTTGCCGGTGCAGCCGTGGCAGATCGCGTCTGCGCCCTCGGCCTTGGCGATCTCGACGATGCGCTTGGCGATGCAGGGGCGGGCAAAGGAGGTGCCGAGCAGATACTCTTTTTCATAAACGGCGCCGGCCTTGAGGGTCGGGAAGATGAAATCGTTGACGAATTCCTCCTGCAGATCCTCGATATAGAGCTTGGAAGCGCCGGTCTTGATGGCTTTCTCCTCCAGACCGTCCAGCTCGGTGCCCTGACCGACGTTGCCGGAAACGGCGATGACCTCACAGTTGTTGAAGTTCTCCTTCAGCCAGGGGATGATGATGGAGGTGTCCAGACCGCCGGAATACGCCAGAACGACTTTTTTGATCTCTTTCATCGTGATTCTCCGTTCTTTTTGAATTGATATGCACTCATTATACACGTTTTATTCAAAAAATCAAGGGGAAATTTGAATAAATATGCAGAAAAATTCAAATAAAGTTTGTCAGATCCTGCAAAATCCGCTTTGCGGACGCCGCCGGCGTCAGGGCAGAAGCAGGCCGACCTTCTTTTTCGCCTTGAGCAGCGTGCGGTTGGCGCGGCGCGCCGCTTTCTGCGCGCCGTCGACCGCGGTCTGCATCAGATAGGCCTTGTCCGCCATCAGACGCGTGTAATTTTCCTGCACGGGGCGCAGCTCCTCGATCACGGCTTCGGCCACCTTGACCTTGAAATCGCCGTAGCCCTTGCCCGCGAATTCCGCTTCGATTTCCTCAAACGAACGGCCGGTGCAGCAGGAGTAGATCGTCATCAGGTTGTTGATGCCGTCCTTGCCGTCGGCATAGCGCACGCAGGCCTCGCTGTCGGTGACGGCGGATTTGAACTTTTTGAGAATGACCTCGGGCGGGTCGAGCAGGGAGATCGACGCCTTCGGATTCGGATCGCTCTTGCTCATCTTCTGCGTGGGATCCTGCAGGCTCTTGATGCTTGCGCCGACCTTGCCGATGAACGGCTCGGGGATCGTGAAGGTGTTGCCACGCAGGGTGTTGAAGCGGCTGGCGATGTCGCGGCAGATTTCCAGATGCTGCTTCTGATCCGCGCCGACCGGCACGAAATTCGCCTGATACAGCAGGATATCCGCGGCCATCAGGATGGGATAGGCGAACAGGCCGACGTTGACGTTGTCGGCGTGCTTTTGCGACTTATCCTTGAACTGCGTCATGCGCGACGCCTCGCCGAACATGGTGTAGCAGTCCAGGATCCATGCCAGCTCCGCGTGCGCGGGCACCATGCTCTGGATGAAGACGGTGTTTTTTTCGGGATCCAGACCGATCGAGAGCAGCAGCGCATACATTTCCAGCGACTGCTGGCGCAGCTTTGCCGGCTCGGGGTGAACGGTCAGCGCGTGGAGATCCGCCACGGCATAGAGGCAGTCATAGTCCTCGCACATCAGCTTCCAGTTGCGCAGCGCGCCGATATAGTTGCCGAGCGTCGGCACAGAGGTGGGCTGGATCGCGCTGAGCACGATCGGCTTGCGTTCGGTCGTTACAGCTTCCATGGCGGTCATCCTTTCGCGGTCATGTCGCGGGCAACGGCGCCGAGAATGCGCACGCCCTTGACGATATCGTCATCCGAGGGGGTGGAGAAATTCAGGCGGATATACTGCGTGGGCGCGGTCTCATCGACCATGAACGCCACGCCCGGCACGACGGAAACGCCGGCGGCCGACGCGGCCTTGCAGAAGGACAGCATGTCCAGATCGTCGCGCAGCTTCGCCCAGACGAACAGGCCGCCCTCGGGCCGGTGATAGGTGATGAAGTCGCCGAGTTCGGCGTCCAGGCAGTCGCACAGCAGATTGAGCTTGCGGCGGTAAATGCCGCGGATCTTTTCGATGTGGCCGACGAAGTCGCATTCGGTCAGCCATTTATAGACCACGAGTTGCGTGAGCATCGGGGTGTGCACATCCTGCGTCTGCTTGGCCACGGTGAGCTTGGCGATGACGGGTTTCGGCGCGACGACGAAGCCGACGCGGATGCCGGGCGCGACGATCTTGGAGAAGGAGCCGGAATAGAGCACCAGCCCGTCGGTGTCAATGGATTTGATCGCGGGCACGTCCGCGCCGCTGACCCGCAGATCGCCGTAGGGATTGTCCTCGAGGATCAGCACGCCGTATGCCTTTGCGAGCGCGTAGAGCTTCTGTCGCTTCTCCCAGGACATCGTGGTGCCGCCGGGATTCTGGAAATTGGGGATCGTATAGATGAATTTGACGTTCTTTTCGGTTTTCAGTTTTTCTTCGAGGATGGAAAGATCCATGCCGTCCGCCTCGATGGGCACGCCGACGAGCTTCGCGCCGAAGCTGCGGAAGCAGTTGAGCGCGCCGATGAAGGAAGGCTCCTCGCAGATGACCGCGTCGCCGGGATTGAGGAAGCTCTGGCTCGCAAGGCTCATCACCTGCTGCGCGCCGCTCACGACGATCAGGCCGTCGTTGTCGCCGGCCGCGCCGTAGCGCTCCTTCGCGAGCTTCAGCAGCGTTTCCACGAGCGGGGTATAGCCCTCGCTGATGCCGTACTGCAGCGCGAGGATCGGCGATTCGGCCAGCACCTCGGCGCTGAGCCGGCGGACGTCCTCCACGGGGAAGGCGTCGGGCGCGGGATTGCCGGCGGCCAGGGGAATGGTCGTGCCGGAGCTTTTGAGGATTTCACGGATCATCGAGGGCTTGAGCGCAGCCAGACCGGCGGAAAACTTGTATTCCATGCAAACGCATCCTTTCTGTCGCGTGGTTTCATTGTATTTCTGATTATTGTATCATAAAACCCCGGGTTTGTAAAGATGCGATTGCGCAGAAATCCAACGCCTGCCGCCCCTGCGACCCGCCGCCGGCGTCGGACTGTTGGGAACGTCGCACAAGACACCTCATCAGTCGCCTGCGGCGAAAACTTGTAGGGAGCGCTGCCCTCAGCGCTCCGATGCGCCGCAGGCGCATAATGATTTAAATATTGATTATAATCACGGCGTACCGCCGTGCGGAACGTCGAGCGCGACGTTCCCTACAAATGATCGCCGTTAGTTAGCGCAAATTACGGGTCATCGCACGTAGGGGCGATTATCAATCGCCCGCCGTATCACGCACAAATCCCCAATAGATTGCCGCGCATCCCGCGCGGTCGAAACGCCCGGAGCGCTCCCTACACAAAAAACAGACTTCCGGCGACGCACAGGGAAGCCTTCCCCTGGGAGGGGTGCGGGTCGCCGGTGGCGACCTCTGTGGCGCAAGCCACAGAAGCACCGATCGAGCCGGCAGGCGAGACAGGTGGCCGAGCGTCAGCAAGGTCGGATGAGGTGGAGCTGAAAGCACGAACAAACCGATGCTACCGTTGGAATCTCATACGATTGCAGCGGCATGACCAAACGAAGCGACGAAGAATGGCGTGCAGCAAAATCGTCGCTGAATCGGCGGTTTTTTTATTTGCGTCTTGATAATTTGCGCGGGGTATGGTATACTGACCTTGCGACACAATTTTATAGGATAAACCACTCTTACGGTGTGTATTTTTATTTTCCGGTAAAAATGCATGCTCTTTTCAGCATACCGTGGATTGGTTTATCTGAAATTGTGTCGCAGCAAACGGAGCTTGCGTTTTTCGTGCGCAGCTTCGGCTGCGCATTTTTTATTATTTGGAGGGGTTCAAAGATGTCAAAAATCAAACGCGTGATCGCCATGCTGCTGGCGGTAATCCTGCTAGTCGGCGCAGCGCCGCTGGGCGGGTTGGCTGAGCTGGAATGGCCGGAGTGGCATCTGCCGAAGCTGTCAACACTGTTTGCAACATTTGCGCATGCGGCTGATCCCACCAGCGGTACCTGCGGTGACAATCTGACGTGGAATTATAATACGAGCACAAAAACCCTGACCATCAGCGGGACGGGGTCGATGAAATCCTATGCTTCTGAAGACGCGCCGTGGCAACCCTATCGTGCTGTAATGAAAACGGTCTCAATCGGCAGTGGCGTCACAAGCATTGGCAGAGATGCTTTCCTTGGCTGCACCGGGCTGACGCGCGTTTCGATTCCGAACAGTGTCACGAGCATCGGTTCTTCTGCATTCCATGGCTGCACTGGGCTGACAAGCGTTACGATCGGGAAAGGCGTGAAGAGCATCGACACGTGGGCTTTTTATGGCTGCACCGGACTGACAAGTGTCGCGATTCCGAACAGTGTCACGAGCATCGGTTCTTCTGCATTCCATGGCTGCACAGGGCTGACAAACATCACGATCCCGGATAGCGTCACAAGCATCGGAAGTACTGCATTCTCCGATACTGGTTATTATAATGAAAATGCAAATTGGGATGCAGGTGTATTGTATCTTGGTCATCATTTGATCAATGCAAAAAGGATCCTGTCCGGTGCGTATTCCATCAGGAAAAACACAGTTTCAATTGCTGGTTCTGCGTTCTACGGCTGCACCGGACTGACGAGTGTCACGATCGGGAACGGCGTGAAGAGCATCGGCGATCATGCATTTAACGGCTGCACCGGGCTGACGAGCGTCACGATCCCGGACAGCGTCACAAGCATCGGTGAATATGCATTTCGCGGCACTGGGCTGACAAGTGTCACGATTCCGAGCAGTGTCACAAACATTGGCGAAGGAGTACTCAACGGCTGTGCTGGACTGATGACTATTACCGTTGCGGCAGGAAACAGATTCTATCAAAGCAGAGGAAACTGTTTGATTGAAACGGCAAGCAAAATCTTGATAAACGGTTGCAACACAAGTGTGATTCCATCGGATGGAAGCGTAACGAATATCGGCTATGGTGCATTCAGCTACCGCAAAGGGCTGACAAGCATTACTATCCCGAACAGCGTGACAGGTATTAGCAATGAAGCATTCATCTACTGTACCGGATTGACAAGCATCACCATCCCGAACAGCGTCACCAGCATCAGTCTAGGAGAAGGAGAAGTGTATGGAGCATTCGCGTTTTGCACTAGTCTGAAAAGCGTTTCGCTCTCAAACAAAATTACAAGCATCCCCTGGCGCGCTTTCTACGGATGTACCAGTTTAACAAGCATCACGATTCCGAGCAGTGTCACCACTATCGACGAGGTTGCATTCTCCGGCTGCACCAGTCTGACGAGCATCACGATCCCGAACAAGGTCACAAGCATTGGCAATTATGCATTCTACGGCTGCACCAGTCTGACGAGTATCACCATCCCGAACAGCGTCACGAGCATCGGTAGTGGTGCATTCGGCGGCTGCTCCAGTCTGACGAACATCACGATCCCAAACAGCGTCACGAGCATCGGCGGTTCTGCATTCTCCCGCTGCACCGGGCTGACAAGCGTTACGATCGGGAAAGGCGTGAAGAGCATCGAAATGTGGGCTTTTTACGGCTGCACAGGGCTGACAGACATTTCGATTCCGAACAGCGTCACGAGCATCGGAGAAGGAGCATTTTTAAACTGTTCTGAACTGAAAGGCGTCGCGATCGGCAACGGCGTCAAGACCATCAATAATACTGCATTTGATAGCTGTACAAAGTTGAAAGACGTTTATTATGCCGGCTCGGAATCAAAATGGAAATCCATCTCCATTGGTTCCGGTAACAATCCGCTTCATTATGCCACCATTCATTATCAGCACAAACAAGTGCATACTATTAGTGATTACGGGGTAAAAAACTTCGCTTACCAGGCTGCTTTTTTGAGTTTTGCGGGAACTCCTTTAGATGGGGTAAATAGTAAAAAGGATCTTTGTTTTCCCGGAATACAGGAACATATGATTCCGCAGGGTATGGCTTATTATCCGCAGAAAAATTGGGTTCTGATTGCCTCCTACGATAAAACAGGAACAAATTGCAGCGTCATTTATGCGCTTAATTTTTCAACGGGGAAGCTGGTTGCACAGTTTAATCTCTATAAATCAGACGGAACGATTTCCAAGACACATGGCGGAGGAATTGCAGTATCCTCAAACTATCTTTACATTACCGATGGAAAAAAAGTTCAATATGTCCCACTAAGCGCGCTGAATGTTTCTTCGGGTTCGTCAACGATATTAAAATATTCAGGTTCGGTTGATATTGGAACTGCTGAATTTAGTTGCGGCGACACGGTTGCAAACATTGCTTATCTGGATTATTCCTGCGGGACGCTTTGGGCGGGTAATTTTTATTCAACCATAGGACAGGTTTGGGAAAAATCCTGGGGCTATAAGGCGACAGAAAAGAATAATAGCTTAATTGTAGGTTATAATCTGTCCGGGTTATCTGCGGATGCGGAAATCAAACAATTAAAGGAATTTGTCACGGGCAAGAAACCAACTTATACGATTGATATTCCAAATCAAATTGAAGCCATTCAAGGTGCTACATTTATTGAAGGTGCCCTGATTCTGTCTCGAACGCCAGCAGCTTCTGCGCCGTTAGGAAACAGTGTTTATTTTTTCGGCGACAATATTACGGTGATTCCACACACGTTGAAAAATGGAACGAACAAACTCACCTTGGATGCGTGTTTCAAGTCCAGCAACCTGCCCGGCGGTCAAAACATTTTCGTTAAAGACGGGAAAATCTATTGCGACTATGAATCGGAAGCGCTGGCGGAAGCGGGAGAAAATCTTTGGAAGGCTACTGCGCATACGGACTGCATCTGGGAGATCGATTTGGTAAAGCTACTTAATCATACACAACCAACATTTGTTTATTGTCCTGTTGATGTGGATGTCTATAACAAAAAGACCGGAAATCTGATTGCTAGCATCAAGAATAATACGGTTGAACCGATTTCTGACCCTGAGATTGCAATCATTGCCGAAACAATCGGTGATGAAAAAGTAATTTATCTGCCGGGAGAAGGAGAATACAACATCGTTGTTTCAGGCAGAGATACAGGAACTGTCAGTTGCTCTGTCAGGGAAAATGAGTTTTCAGAGAAGCTTAAAGAGTCTTCGAGAGCGAATTTCTTCGATTTGGACGTTACAAAGACAACCGTATTGACTGCAACAATGACAGGAGAAAGCTTCCAAGCAGATAAATTCACGCTGAACAAAGACGGAACGGGAACCGTTCGACCAAATGAAACTTTTAAAAACGCTGAGAAAAAGGTCACGATAACCGCAACCGCGCAAGGGAACGGCGTCGCAGAGGGCGGCGCGACCTATGTCAGCGGCGATTATGTAATTCTTGAAGCTTTTGCAGACAAGGGTAAAATCTTCTGCGGTTGGTACGAGAACGGAACGCTGATTTCGACTGAAAGTGTGTTTGGATTCGTTGCAAGATCTGACCGGACACTGAAGGCGGTTTTCCGTGAACAGCCGACCATTAAGATCAAAAACTTCACCGCGACGAAATCAGTCGATTACAAGGCGACCGTGACTTTCACTGCCGTGATCGAAAACACCCTCGACGGGGCGACGATTCAGTGGTTCGTCAATGACAAGAAGGCAGAAACTGGCGAGACCTGCACAGTCAAGCAGGCGACCGCGGATTACACCGTGCAGTGCAAGCTGATCGGCAGCAACGGCAGCGTTCTCGCCGAGAGCGAGACCGAAACCGTCAAAGTCAGCACCGGCTTCTTTGCCAAGCTCGTTGCGTTCTTCCGCAGCCTCTTCGGCAGTCTGCCCGTGATCACGCAGACCATCAAAGAAACGCTTTAAGAGCATTTATCAGCGAAAACCCATGTACTACGAAAAAAGCAGTCCGTTTCGGCGGGCTGCTTTTTCATGTAAAAACGGAGTGTCGGGCAAAAAAACGCCGCGCAGCGGGAGATTCTCCGCGGTTGCACGGCGTGATACTTATATCATTAAAATCCCACCCGCCAGAATTTGCGGTCGAGGCTGCGGTAATTGACCGCGCAGGCGATGTGGTTTTCCTCGATTTCGTCGCTGCCGTCCAGGTCGGCGACCGTGCGCGCCACGCGCAGCACCTTGTCATAGGCGCGGGCGGAGAGATCGAGCTTGTCGAAGACCCCTCGAGCAGCACCATCGCACCGGGCGTCGGGTGGCAGTATTCCCGCGTCTGCGCCGGGGTCATTTTCGCGTTGCAGGCAACGCCCGAGCCCGCCAGCCGCTCCTGCTGCCGTTTGCGCGCGGCGTTGACGCGCTTGCGGATGTCCGCGGAGCATTCGCCGGGCGCGGCGCCGGAGAGCTTCTCAAATTCCACGGGCGGCACTTCGATGTGGATGTCGATGCGGTCCAGCAGCGGACCGGAGACCTTCGCGAGATAGCGCTTGGACGCGCCGGGCGGGCAGGTGCAGGCCCGTTTGGGATGGCCGAAATAGCCGCAGGGACAGGGGTTCATCGCGCAGACGATCATCGCGGAGCAGGGATAGGTCAGCGAGGCGTTCGCGCGGGAAATCGTGATTTTGCCGTCCTCGATCGGCTGCCGCAGCACCTCCATGGCGTTGCGGGAGAATTCCGGCAGCTCGTCGAGAAACAGCACCCCGTTGTGCGCGAGCGAGATCTCGCCCGGCCGCGGAATGACCCCGCCGCCGGAAAGTCCGGCCGGGGAGACTGTGTGATGCGGCGCGCGGAAGGGACGCGCGGTGATCAGGGAAACGCCCGCGGGCAGCGCGCCCGCGATCGAATAGAGCGCCGTGGTCTGCAGGCTCTCTTCAAAGGTCATATCGGGCAGAATGGAGGGCAGGCGCTTGGCCAGCATGCTCTTGCCGGAGCCGGGCGGGCCGACCATCAGGATGTTGTGGCCGCCGGCGGCCGCGATCTCCAGCGCGTACCGCGCCTCCTGCTGCCCCATCACGTCGCGGAAATCGGGCAGCGGCGCCGCGTTCTGCTGCGCCAGCGCCGGGTCGAAGGTCAGCGGCGTGAGCGGCGCAACGCCGGTCAGATGCTCCACCACCTGCTGCACGGTCTCCACGGCGTAGATTTCAATGCCGGTCACAACAGAGCTTTCCAGCCCGTTTTCATGCGGCACGAAGACCTGACGCACGCCGTGCTTTTTCGCGCAGATGACCATCGGCAGCGCGCCGTTGATGTGGCGGATCCGCCCGTCGAGCGAGAGCTCGCCCACAAACGCGCAGCCGTCGGTGTCCGCGCGCAGCTGGCCGGTGGCGCGCAGGACCGCGATCAGGATCGGCAGATCGTAGACCGGCCCCTCCTTGCGGATGTCGGCGGGGGAGAGGTTGATCGTCACGCGGCTGGGCGGGAAATTGTAGCCGCTGTTCTTGGCGGCGGCGCGCACGCGGTTGCGCGATTCCGACACCGCCGTATCCGGCAGGCCGACCACGTCGATGCGCGGCAGACCCTGCCCGAAGTCCACCTCGACGCCGACCATATAGCTTTCAATGCCGTACAGGCCCATGCTGTTCACCCGCGCAAACATACCGTCACCTCCGCCGCAGCTTGTCTGAAATACAGGTCTACTATAGCATATTTTCCGGGCCGTTGCAAGCGCGGATCCCGGAAAAACAAAAACACCGGATGTCAGAAGCATCCGGTGCGTTTGTTCAATTGTGTCGCGGATTACAGAACGTAAATGCGCACGGGACGCACGCCCCAGTCGTCGCACATCTGCTCGTTGTCCATATAGAGGTCCACGAGGCGATCGGTCGTGTAGATGAATCCGCCCGTGTCCGCGGCGATGGCGTAGCCGTAAACGTAGCTGCCGTCCGCGGAAACGATATACATTTCCGTGCCGTAGGGGATCTCGTTCGGATCCACGGCGATGTGGCCGGGCATCGGGGTGCGGCCGGTGGAGGTGGCGGGATCGCCGGTGTAAGCCGTCGCGTCGCCCTCGATCACAGCCTGATACTGCGTGGGAATGCCGTTTGCGTCCAGCGTGACGCCTTCGGGCAGCGTCAGCTCGGAAATCACGGCGTCCGTGTTGTAATAGGAGGACAGGAGTCCTGTGCGGCCGGTGCCGATTTCCAGCACGGCGTCCACGGCCGGCTTGGTCACGGTTTCGCCTGCCATAACGGTGTCGATCAGAATGCCGTCGACGTAGCGGTCTTTATAGACGGTCTGCTTGACGCCGTTTTCGCCTGCGGTGACGATGCGGGATTCGCCTGCGGGCAGCTCGCCGTTTTCAACGATCTTCGTGGCAAAGGGGAGCGCCGCTTCCTGCGTGCGGGTTTCGACCTGCACGCGCCTGACGATCACGGGCGTGCCGCGATGCAGCACGGTCTCCATGGCGGGGAAGACCATATCGTCTTCTCCCACGGCAACGCCGGCCTTGGCCAGCGCGTCGGCAACGGTGCCGTCGACCAGCACGGCTTTATGCTGCGTGCCGTCGGCAAGGATCTCCACGCTGATCGCGCGGCGAAGAAATGCCTTCGTATCCGCAAGCTGCGCCTGTGCCTGGGCCTGCCCGTCCGCCTGCGAGAGCAGAACGGTTTCCGAGCAGTCCGGCAGCTCCACTGCCACCGGCGCGGGTGCTTCGGACGGCTTGCGCTGCGAAGCCTGCACATAGCGCAGCAGGCTGCCCTCTGCGGGCGTGATGCCGTCGGCAGGTTCCGGCTTGCCGGAAAGGCCCACCGAATACACGGCGGTCAGCGAGAACCCGGTCAGCATCATGCAGGCAACGCCGGCGGTCAGCACGCGGCGAAGCCGTCGTCGGGGCCGTCTGTCGGTCTTGCTTGTCTGAATCATAAAAATCTCCTTTGGGAATCTGAAATTCCGCATTTGCAAACCGCTGTTCTGATGACTTTTGAAAAGCGGTCTGCAGCCGTTTTTCCAGCCGCAAAGGCGGCATTCGGAAAGGTGGATTTTTTACTGAGGGCATTATATCGGCAGGTTGTCGATTTGTCAAGCGCTGATTTTTTCCGTTTTTATGGAAGTTGCACAAAGTAGAAAACCCGGATTGCCAAAACCAGGGAATCAATCTGCGAAAACCCTTCTTTTTTCGCAGAATGCGCGAAAAATTTTTGTGCAAAGGTGAAAAAGATTACAAATGGTTACAAAACAGTAAAAAACGGTTACAATCTTCCGAAACAGAAAAAAGCAGACGCCGCCGCGGGGACTTCGCCGCTTCCCGACCGCACCCGGGCAGCGCCCCTTATTTTTATTATTTCCTTAATATATTGTGCCCCGCCGTTTTTTATCAGTTGAGCAGCCAGACGGAGAGGTTCAGATAGCCCGCGAAGGCCACCCAGAGCAGATAGGGCAGCTGCAGCCAGCCGGCGAGCGGATCGACCCGGCGGAAATACAGCAGCATGCAGAGGATCAGCGCCCAGAGCGCGACCAGCCAGAGGAACGCCGCGCCGAAGGCCTGCAGATTGAAGAAGATCAGCGTCCAGCAGAAATTGAAAAAGAGCTGCAGCCCGAAGATACGCAGGTCGGTGCGCCGGGCGGCGGACGGCGGGGAAAGCTCCACGCGCGCCGCGCCGAAGCCCATGAGCGCGTAAAGGAGTGTCCAGACGATTGGAAACAGGATCGCCGGGGGCGCGAGGGCGGGCGTGCGGATCGTTGCGCCGTAGGCCTGCGTCGCGGAGCGCGAGAGCAGACCGGCCAGCAGGCCGACCGCCTCTGTGCCGAGGATCCAGCGCAGATAGGTTTTCCATGGCTGTTGTTTCATTGCAGATCCCTCCCGCTCTATCGTATGCGGCAGCGGGCGCAAACATACGGGGCGGGCGGACAAAAAACCGCCCTGACCCGGCGGATCAGAGCGGTGGCGTTGATGCATGGCTGTTTATTCTTCAAACAGCGGTGTGGAGAAATAGCGCTCGGCCGTGTCCGGCAGCACGGTGACGACGGTTTTGCCCTCGCCGAGCTTTTTGGCGAGCTTGAGCGCCGCGGCGACGTTCGTGCCGCTGGAAATGCCGACCATCAGCCCTTCCTCGCAGGCCAGGCGTTTGGAGGTTTCGAGCGCTTCCTCATCGCTGACGATGTAGATTTCACTGAAGATTTTTGTGTTCAGGATCTCCGGAATGATGCCGTCGCCGATGCCCATCTGCAGGTGGGTGCCGATCGTGCCGCCGGCGAGGATCGCCGCGTTCTCCGGCTCCACGGCCCAGATCTCGATGTCGGGATACTGCGCCTTGAGCACCTCGCCGATGCCCGTGAGCGTGCCGCCCGTGCCGATGCCCGAGCAGAAGCCGTGGATGGGCGTGGCCGCCTGCTCCATGATCTCGAGCGCCGTGTGTTTTTTATGCGCCATGATGTTGTTGCGGTTGACAAATTGCTGCGGCACGAAGACGGCGGGATCGTCCTCCTCCATGCGCAGCGCCAGACGCAGGCATTCCTCGATGCATTCGCCGATATCGCCGCCGTCGTGGACGAGGATGACCTCCGCGCCGTAATGGCGGATCAGCTTGTGCCGCTCCTCGCTGACGGAATCGGGCATGATGATGATCGTGCGGTAGCCCTTCACCGCGCCCACGAGCGCCAGGCCGATGCCCTGGTTGCCGCTGGTCGGCTCCACGATGATGGTTTTGCCCGGGGCGATGCGCCCCTCGCGCTCGGCCATCTTGATCATATTCAGGGCGGTGCGGGTCTTGATGGAGCCGCCGACGTTCAGACCCTCCACCTTGACGAGGATTTCCGCGCTGCCGGGCTCGGGCATGCGGTTCAGGCGCACGAGCGGCGTTTTGCCGACGGCTTCCAGAATGTTGTTATAAATCATAGCGAGAAAAACTCCTTTTTGCTTGCATCGCGGGTTTACGCGCCGCGCGGCGCTTCCGTATGGACAAGAATGAGCTCGTCGGAGCCATCCTCAAGGGCATTATATGCGTCCAGATGCAAATGGCTGCCCGACGGTTCCTGCGCCAGGGCGGTCAGATGATTGGCCAGCTAGCGCAGACCCGCCGCGTTGGCGGCAACGATCGCGGCGCCGTTCTCGATGCGGACGGTGATCTCAGAGCCGTCTTCCCAGTTCAGATCCATGGCCGGCAGGACCTCCTTTGCGCTGGTTTTGGTTTTCTGTGCGCATGCGCGTTTTCTATCGTACTCCATTTGCCGGCGTTTTTCAAGAGGGAATTCTCAATTTCAGTGCAAAAAACGGAAAAATCTGCCGAAAAGAAACGTGAAAACACACAATTCTGCGGGATGGAATCTGTGCAGGCTGCCGAAAACCCATAAAAAAGCAGCCGCCCGTCGGCAGACAGGCGGCCTGAAATCATTGCGTTGTCAGTGAATCGGATGCGGGATCAGTGGGTGAAATAGCCGCAGGCGCACAGATAATAGTAATACAGCGCTTTGACGGCGTTGACCAGGTTGTCGTTGTTGAGCGTGCCTTGCTCCGCCTTGGTGAGCACCTTGAACGCGTAGCTCAGCGCGGCGCAGTTCCATTCGCTCACGAGCGTTTCCTCGATGGGATCGCCGGCCAGCCGATAGGCCCGCACCGTATACGTCACGCCCAGATTCTTTGATTCGACGTTGGGGATCTCGACGTAGTAGTAGCTGCCCGACGGCGTCGGTTCGATCTGCAGCTCCTCATCGCCCCGCATGTAGCGGAACACATAGTTTTCGATGGCCTCGCCCGCTGCGAGCGAGAAGTAAATGCGCAGCGTGGTGTTGGAGTTCAGCAGCAGGCTCGAGCCGTAATAGGCGACGTAGGCGGTGTGATCCGTGTTGTTCTCCTCGAAGGGCGAGAGCATGCCTGCGTCGATCGTTGCGAGGTCGGAGTCGTCAAACAGCGAGGATACCGTGAAGACCGGCTCCGTGCCGAACAGCTCGTTGGCATAATAGCCGTAGACGGAAATGGATTTCATGAGATCCATCAGCGCCGTGTTGCTCTGATACTGCGGAAGCTGGGAGACAGTCGAGATATACTCGTTGACGGTATAGGTAAAGGGATCGCTGTCGATCCAGTAATCCTGGTCGCCGTTCACGACATGGTTATGCACGACGCCCGTGATGACCGTGGAGATCTGGGAGGCGTTCACGGGGCAGGAGAATTTATAGAGCGGCACGTTGCCGGAGAGCGTATACTGATTCAGATCGATCTGCGACTGCACGGCGCTGCCGCCGAAGGTGAAATCCGCAGTCGCATCCGCGCTCACATAGGGGATGCTGACGTAGAAGTTCACGCCGATGTCACCCTCGAGCGAGAGAGAGTGGGAGATGATCTCACCGGGCTTGTCGTCATCGGGATCGTCGGGACCCGGGGAGGTCAGCGGTTCAAATTCGATATCCGGCGGCAGTTCATCAAGACCGAAATCCGGATATGCGGGCGAGTCAGCCGAGCCGTTGAAGAGTGAATGGAAGATCGCGTATTCCGGGCAGCGATAGAAGCCCTGCCCGTGCACGGGATCCGCGCAGAACCAGTCCAGAAGCCGCGCATAGATCGGAAGGACCCAATAAGCATTCGGCGCCCCGTCGATGACATAGGAGCATCCATAGTAATTCACATGACTCTGCAGCTCCGAGAGCACGAGTACCGATGAAGTGAACGAACCAAAGGCAGGGGTATAAATCAAGGGCGACAGATACGGCTGCGGGACGGAAACGATCACGCCGCCGCAATTCGGCTGTTCATTGGGTGCAAATTCCCGAATCGTGTTCTTGTCCAGCGCATAGGCGTAAACATCCTGACAATATTGAGAGGAAAGATAGGTGCCGCCCTGCGCATATGCGCCGATCAGATCCATCCACTGGGCGTCGTAATCCACGCGGCCGAAGCAGTGCGTAATATAGCACTTCGGCGCTGAATAACCGATCAGGGAGCCGAAGGCTGCTGCAGAGACCTGCAGGTTGATCGGTTCGCCCTTCGCCTCGTTCGGCACGCCGGCATTGTGGCAGTTTTCGAGCGTGATCCCATCGCCGGCTCTGCCGACCAGGCCGCCCATTATGGTGTCGCTTTCCACATAGGTCAGATTCGTGCCCTGCGAGAAGGGCATGGCGTTATAGCTGTTGATAATGATCGAGCTTGTTGAGCAGTTTGCGCCGTAAGCGCAGTAGCCGGGGGCGCTCTGACGTGTGCCCTCAATATAACCGACCAGGCCGCCCACGTTGTAGGCGCCGCCGACGGTGGATTGATAGTCGATCTGGGCGTTGCCCTGCAGATCGCTTTCTTTGTAGTCGTTGCCGCAGTTGACGATCTGGCAGTCCGACGTCGTGATCATGCCGGCAATGCCGCCGACGTTGACCAGGCCGCTGACGCTGCCGTAATTCATGCAGTTCTGGATCGTGAGATCGCCGGCAAAGAAGCCGAAGCCGACAATGCCGCCCGCGCCGAGATGATAGTATTGGACCGACGCTTCGCCGTAATCACCGTAATCCTGGACGGCGACATAAAACGGTCTGGAATCGACGGGCGAGGTTTTGTAGTTGGTGAGCGACTCGTCCTGCACGACCGTGCCGTAATTCGTGCAGAAGCGGACCGTCGTTTCAAAGGTCTGCATGCCGAGAATGCCGCCGGGACGCATGCCGGTCACGGTGGCGCGGTTCACGCAGTGCTCGATGATGCCCGGATGGGTCATGCCGGCGATGCCGCCTGCCATGCCGACCTGCTCGATCACCGGATTGCCGTCGCCCACGTCAGCGCAGATGACGTCATAGACGTTCGTGATCACGCAATTCTCGTCCGTTTCGCAGCTGCGGATCATGGAGTCGGCCACGACTGTGGGATCGTTTTCAAAAGCGTCATACGCTGAGCTGCCGCCGGTGCTCAGCGTATCGTTGATCTGATTCTGAGACACACCGCCGCACTGCAGGCCGACAATGCCGCCCACGCACTCGCCTTTGCCGGTGACGGAAGAGCTTTTCAGATAGCATTTTTCCAGCACGCCTGCGCTGGAGTTCGCGAACGCGCCCACGCGGGAATCACCCTTGACTGAAGCGTTTTCCAGCGTCAGGTCATAGACCTTGCTGGCGCTTTCCAGATGCTCAAACAGACCGCCTGCCTGGGAGTCAAAGTTGTAAATCGTGTGGCCGTTGCCGTTGAAGATGCCGTAGAAGGTGCCTGTGACCCAGGTGTAGGGCTGCGCATTCGTCATATCCAGATCAGACACCAGCTCCACACGGGCATGCTGATAGTTCTGGTTCTGTGCGGCAAGCCCTGTGAAGAAGGTCAGCAGGTCTGCCTCCGACGTGATCCGATAATTGGGGGCTGTCGGGTTCAGATACGCCTCGGCGAGCGTCGCCGCCGGGACCAGCGCGAGCACCATGGCCAGCGCCAGAAGTACGGATAGTAGTTTTTTCATTTTGGGGATTCGCCTCTCTTTCTATATGGTTCGAAAAAATGGTGCAAACGGAAAACCGCGTTTGCGGCAGTCTGCATAAATCGGCATGCGCAGGGACGGGCGGTCGCATGCCCGCGCATGCTCTTTGTATAAATTATAAAAAACTTTTCCTCATTTGTCAATATTTTTATTCTTGTTGAACGAATTGTACGTTTTTCTGCGCGCGTGCGCGTGCGTTCGCCCGCTTCCTTTGCCGGCGTTATTCAAAAGAAGCGGGCTGAATTCCGGATAAAAGAGGAAAAAACGGTCAGAATCTGCTGCGCGGCTTGCAAAATCCGCCGTTTTCTGCTACACTGGTGCGGAAGACATTTTCCGGGAGGGAGCAGAATGACGGAAACCAAGGTCTATATCGGCCTGAACGATCTGGAAACGATGAAGCAGGAGCATGAAACGCAGCGGTATGTGGAGATTCTGAAAAACGTCTGCCGCAATTATCACGTGGCGTTTTCGTTTACCGTCGCGCAGGGCGGCTATTTCCACGCGGACGGGCAATATACGCAGGAGGTCAGCCTGGTGCTTTCGCTGATCGACACGCCGGCCGAAACGGTGAATGAAATCGCGAAGGACCTCTGCGTCTTTTTCCATCAGGAATCCCTGCTGATCACGGAAGAAACGGTGCGCGCCTATTTCATTACCGAACAGCTGCAATAACAGGAAGAAAAGAGAAAAAGAATTGCCCGCCGCGGAACGGCAGCATTTCATAACCCAGTGTTGTCGAAAAGAGCGCCTTTCACGCACACTTGCTGATTTTTCGGCTTGAGATACGTCAAGTATCCCTGCGCCGAAGAAATCCGCAATTGCACGCAAATTGCATCTCTTTTCGATGG
>JAFRQQ010000039.1 GCA_017428525.1 Clostridia bacterium
CAGTTTTGCGGGAGCAGAAATTGTTCAGAAAAAGGAAAAGCCGCACATGGCATACTTGATGTATGTCAGTGCGGCTTTGACGCATTTATGGGCGATTTATGCCCCGCAAAACCAATACTGGATTATGAAAGGCTGCCGAAGACGCAGCGGGCATTTTTCATGCAGTTTTGTCAGCCTTTCGGATCCAGCGCGATGCCTGCAACGCGGGCATGGACGGCCAGCTCCGTCCGGTTGGCATACCCCGTTTTCTGCAGGAGCATACGCAGATGGGATTTGACGGTGTTCTGCGAGATCCACAGAGAATTCGCGATTTCGCTGTTGCTTTTTCCGGAAGCGAGCTCGCGCAGGATGTCCAGCTCCCGGTCGGTGAAATCCTCGCGGTTTGCGTTGCCGAGCTTGGCCGGCGGCGCGTGCTCCGGATAGACCGATTCCCCGGCGAGCGTGCGTTCCATCACGTCCAGCAGCTCCGTTTTTTCCGTCTCTTTATACCAGAAGCTCTCGACCCCGATTTCCCTTGCGCGTGCCATCCAGGAGCTTTCCGGCATGCTGGTGACGATGATGATCTTTACCTCCGGATGCGCCTGCTTGATTATTTTCGCGGCGTCCAGGCCGTTGGAGCCGTCGCTCATGAGCACGTCCATCAGGATCAGATCGATCGGCGTTTCGAGCAGATAGACGTCCGCGGCAAACGCGGATTCGATGGAAAGCGTTACCTCGTAGCGCTCGCAGCCGCCGACGATCAATTCAAAAAACCGGCGGGAAAGCACCTGATCATCCACGATCATGACGCGGATTTTTTCATTTTCATGCACGGCCGGTTTCCTCCTTTCGCGTTTCGTCGGATTTCTGCGTGTCGGCTTCCCCGCGGGGGAACCGCAGGATCAGCCGGAATGCCGGCGTCGATTCGATCTCCATCGTGCCGCCCTGCGCCTGCGTCATGGCGCGCAGATTCCGCAGACCGCCGGTTTCCTGCACCGGGCCGGCCGGCGGTTTGCCGTCGTTGGTCAGCGTGACCGTCACGCCGTCGCCGTCCTGCGTGACGCCGACCTCCAGCAGATGCCCCTGCGCGTGCTTGACGGTATTCGTGAGGCATTCATGGATCGCAACCTCGAGGAGCTCCTTGTGCGCCGGCGGGAGTTCGCCGGTGATGCGGATCTCCACGCCGACGGCCTGCGCGGCCTTGAGCACCGCTTGCAGACGGTCGGTCGCGGGCACGTCCGGTTCGTTGTTCTGCAGCAGCGCCGCGGTCTGCTGCAGCTGCTCCGTGATCGTTGCGCGGTCGCCCTCGACGCCGGTCAGATAGCTGCGCATGGCCAGCAGGCACTCGCCGAGCCGGTTGTGCAGCCGGATCTTTGCCGCGAGGATCTCCTTTTCCCGCACGGTGCGGTCGATATGTTCCAGATAGTCGCGCAGCCTGCGGTTGACCTGCGTCAGCCGCTCGTTGCGCGTTTTCAGTTCCTGCAGGCTGTGGAAGCGCGTCGTCGCGTCGTAGGCGATCGTTTCCGTGAAGGGCTTCCGGTCGGCGGTGATGCCGCGCTGCTGAATCTGCCAGACCTTGCCGTCCGGCAGGAGCAGGAACGTGTTGTCATTGTCCGTTTTTACGGCGCAGCCGGGCAGGAGCGCCTGCTGCGAAGCGGTCAGGTCAAACAGACGGGCGTCCGTGACGCCTTCGCCGAAGGCCGCGCTGCTGATCTGCTGCATGCGGTCGTTGACCAGGCGCGGGAAGCCGTCGGGCAGGCTGAAGCAAACGCCGTCCGGCAGCTGATCGAGCCCCTCGCGGATCGATTGCTCGGTCAGCGCCATGTGGATGCGGCGGCGCAGTTGCGTCGCGATCAGGAGCTCCGCCGCTGCAAACAGCGCCGCGGCAAGCGAGTAGATCCACACCGGCAGCGATATGCCCCAAATCGTCACCGCCGAAACCGGCGACGTCGGGAAATTCATCCGTACGGAGTAGTTCTCAAACAAGGAAACCGGCAGAAAAGAGAGCGGAGCGATCAGGGCCGAAAGGATGCAGTAGCCAGCGGCCTTCGGCTTGCCGAACGCAAAGACGGCGCACATGACTGCGGCGAGGCTCAGCAGCAGAAACAGGAAGCCGGCGCCGCGGATCGCGCCGAGCGGCAGGTCGATCATACGCATACCGTCGCCTCCTCTCCCTGCGGAGCGCGCAGCGTCAAGCGCCAGCGGACCGGCACGTCCGTAACGCTGCGGTTCGCCTGCTGCAGCGTTTCCCGCGCGCAGGATTGCGCCGCGTCCTCCGGCGGCTGTGAAAGCGTCAGCGACAGGCGGTATGCCACGCCGCCGTCCGCGTCGGACGCCAGGGTCAGTTCGACCCGCTCAAGCAAGGGAAGCAGCTGCTCGAGCACGGTCTCAAACGCCGCGTAAAACGTGATTGCGGTCTGCGCGGACAGCTGCAGCGCCGCGTCGACGGCGGCGTCGCAGGGGATGCCGGCAAGGCGCAGGGCCTTGGACGATTCTTCAAAACAGGGCTGCAGCTCGGCGCCGGTCATGACCGGATTTTCGTCCGCCTGCAGCAGCAGATTCCCGTGCCGTTTGCAATAGGTCAGCAGGATGCCGATCTGCCTGAGCGCTGCGCGGAAATCTTCTTCCTCCGCGGGCAGATCCGCCGCCAGCGCCTGCAGCGCATCGAGCTGCGGGCGCAGCGAGCGGGTCACGCGGTCATACAGCTGCGTCTGCTCGCGCGCGATCCGCTGTTCTTCATCGATCTCGGCGGACAGGCGCATCATGTTGTTTTCTTCCTTCAATCCGTCGGCGGTTTCCTCCAGCTCCGCGTTCAGCCGGCGCAGCGCCGCAACGTCCTGCGCCCAGTAAAACCAGCCGCCCGTGACCGGACGCGTTTTCAGCAGCGTGTCGCCGTCGGGCAGCAGCACTTCGCCGTTCTGCGAGGCCCGCAGCTCCTCCGGTCGGGGCTGCAGCCCCTGCGCGGAAAGCTCCCGCACCTGAAACGCACGGTCCGTCAGACCCGCGCGCAGCGAGGACGCGGCAAAAAACGCCGGATAATCGTTGTTGCTCGTGATGATCCGCGCAATGACAAAGCTCTCCCAGATCGCCATGCTGCACAGGCAGAGGTATTCGGGCAGCTCAATGATCACGAGGTTGAAAAAGGGCGGACTGCCGCTTTTGTCGAAAAAGGCCTTGAAGCCGATGACCACCGCGCCCGCGAGCACGGCCAGCGGCAGCCAGACTGTTTTGCGCAGGCGGCGGGCAAGGGAGGAGCGCACGGCGAACGCGACCATGCCGGTCAGCATCAGTGCGATCCAGGCGAGCGCGATAAAATACACCGGGCCGTAGTCATAATCCGCCTGCCAGTTTGCAAAGCCGGGCGCAAACCGGAAGGCGCCCTGATGCAGATCGTTGGTCATCACGCCCAGCGCGATCACCAGCGCGCAGGGGTAGAGCCAGCACCGGCGCCGGGGAATTCTATAGGTATCGGGCTTGCCCAGATACATCGCGGCATACAGCATCGCCGTGGAGGCGAGCAAAAAAGAAATATAATATCCGTACCATAAATGGCGCTGGATGACGCCGTTCCAGGCCGTGAATACATATTTGATCGTGCGCAGAAACGTCAGCAGCACGAAGGAGAGCACGATCACGAGCATGTGGGCGCGCAGCCGCTTTTGCGGAAACCGGCGAAAAATGCTGATGCCCCATGTGAGATACACCGTGCAGAAAAGAACGCAGTGGAGACTGACCGGAAAATGAAATTTAAGGATATAAGAAAAATATGAAAACGCGGAAAGCACGACCGGCAGCGTCACGCAAACGATGATGCCGCGGATCGTTTTTTTGCTCCAGTCCATCCGTTGCCCTCCTTTCCCTGCGCACAGGTATGCTGAAAAAAGCTATAGTTAAATTATATTATAGCATAAAGCACAGGCGTTTGTACATCATCCTTTCGGGTGATTTTTCGCCGTCTGCGCGCTTTTTTGGGGGTCCGCGCCCGCCGGAACGCATTTTTGTCATTTCCCACAAAACAGGTGCAGTTTTTTCTATGCAAAAATCATCCTTTCGGGTGATGTGCGGCTGGCCCCTCTTTATTTATAATAAGAGTAATATTGGGGTAGTTTACCTCAAAATAAAAAATCTGCCGGGCATCCGGCAGGCGGCGGGGCTGCCCGATCGGCGGCGCGCCGGAAAAAACAAGGAGGAATCATATGAAACTCTCGAAACGGATCCTGTCCCTGCTGCTGAGCGTGCTGATGATGTTCAGCGTGGTTGCGGGGATGCAGTTCAGCGCGGGCGCGATCGGCGGCGACATTCAGCCGCAGGCGGATCCAACGATCACGTTCAAGCCGAACGCGACGGGCGTGACCAACATGCCGGAGAACATCACGGCCAAGGCCGGCACCAAGGTCACGATGCCGCCGGCGAAGTCTACCGATCCGCAGCCGACCCGCGACGGCTACAAATTCATGGGCTGGGCACGCAGCAGCGACGCCAACGCGCAGCCCGTGGATGAACTGGCGCCCGGCAAGGAATACGAGTTGAACGGTTCCTTCACGGCCTACGCCGTCTGGCGCGCGCTGGTTACCCTGACCTATGACGGCAACGGCTCGGGCGTGACCAACGTGCCTGCCGCGCAGACAGGGTATGGCGAGATCACCGTTTCCACCCAGCAGCCCAAGCGCAACGAATACACCTTCAAGGGCTGGGGTCAGACCGCGGGCGCGACCGCAGCGTGGAAGAGTCCCGGCGATACCATCGAAAATTTCACCGCGAACCGCACGATCTACGCGGTCTGGAAGCAATACACGCTAACCTTCAATGCCAACGGCGGCTCCGGCGGCCCCGGCACGGTCAAAGGCGGCGAGGTGGAGTTCAAGGAATCCTATGAACCCACCTGGAGCGGTCACACTTTCCTGGGCTGGGCAGCCAGCTCATCCGCGACAACGCCCAGCGCAGCCTATGCGACAGGTAAAAAAATCACGCTGAACTCCAATTTGACGGTCTACGCCGTGTGGGAAGAAAAGAAGCCCGGCTACACCGTGACTTTTTACGGCAACGCGGATGACGTATCCAACGTGCCCCTGCCCGTCACGGGCAACCCGGTCGATATTCCGAGCCAGAAGCCGGTGCGCAGCGGCTGGACCTTCCTCGGCTGGTCGACGGGCGCCAACGCAACAAAGCCGCTGGCAGAGTACGCCCCGGGCAAAACCGGCGTCACCCTGTCCTATAACGTCAAGCTCTACGCAGTCTGGGGCAAATATACCCTTACCTATAAAGCCAACGGCGGCTCCGGCGCGCCGGCGGCCGAGATGCAGGGCGGTCCTTCCATCATGGTTTCGGAAACGAAGCCCACCAAAAGCGGCTACAACTTCGGCGGCTGGGCAACCAGCTCATCCGCGAAGACGCCGAGCTGCGTCTACTCGCCGGGCGGCGTCGTTACGCTGACAGCCAACACAACCCTTTACGCTGTGTGGCTGGCGAGCGACGAGAATTCCGTGCTGTTCAATGCCAACGGCGGCACCGGCGGCCCCAACGCGGTCGTTCACAAAGGTACGCAGTTCTTCATTCCGGAAACCGTGCCCACCCGCAGCGGCTATGATTTCGTCGGCTGGGCGCAATCCAAGGCTGCCGGTATCGCCGAGTATCTGCCCGGGCGCAATTATAATAAGACCAGCGGTCCCGTTATTTTCTATGCCCAGTGGCACGCGAAAGACAGCAGCTATGATCTGAGCTACAGCGGCAACGTCAGCGACGGCTCCGTTTCCAACCTGCCCGCCAAGCAGACGAGCACCACCGGCAAGTGGACCGTCTCCTCTACGATCCCCACCCGCAGCGGCTACACCTTCCTCGGCTGGGAGATCGGCAGCAGGAAGACGAACGCCTGCGGACTTTATCGCGGCGGCGACACGCTGAATTGCACGAGCTTCACGACGCTCTTTGCGATCTGGGCGCCGAACAGCGCCACCTTCTACACGGTGAAGTTCAGCGCCAACGGCGGCTCCGGGGCGCCGGCGGATCTGAAACACGTCGGCAATCCCTCGATCCCGATCAAGATTCCCACCCGCACTGGCTACCGCTTCCTCGGCTGGTCCACCAGCAGCACCGCCACGACGGCGAGCTACATCGCCGGTTATACCGGTTACGGCACGACCGCGCTGAATAAATCCAGCGTGACGCTCTACGCCGTGTGGGAAACCTACACCATTACCTTCGACGTCAACGGCGGCTCCGGTGGCCCCGGCACCATGACCACCGGCAACACGTTCAAAGTGCCGACTACCACGCCGACCAAGAGCGGATATGAATTTGTCGGCTGGACCAAGACGAAGGATGATCCGAGCATTCTCTGGGATCCCGGTGAAACCAAGTATATTTACTCCGACACAACCCTCTACGCCTACTGGAAGAAGACCTACACGCTAACCTATAAGGCCAACGGCGGCAGCGGCGCCCCTGCCAACCAGACCGGCTACCACATCGTGATTCCCGACACAAAGCCGACCAAAAGCGGCTACACCTTCTATGAGTGGAATTCCAAGAGCGACGGCACCGGCACCGGCTTCCAGCCCGGTGACAGTGTTAATCTGAACGGCAACGGTACCCTCTACGCGATCTGGAAGCAGTATACGCTGACCTATGACGGCAATGCCACAGATGCAACCGACGTGCCCGCCGCAGTTAAGGGCGGCGAGGTGACGATCACGACTGCGGTTCCCACCCGCAGCGGTTACACCTTCCTCGGCTGGGCAACCTCCGCGACGGCGACGACGCCGAGCACGACCTATGTGAAGAATTATTCGTTTACGATGAAAGCGAACCTGACGCTCTATGCCGTGTGGGAAGTGCAGTATCGCCTTGTCTACGAACCCAACGGCTCCAACGTTACCAACCTGCCTGAAACGCAAACGCACAACGGCAAGGTCACGCTCGCGAACCATACGGCATGGCGTGAAGGCTACACCTTCCTCGGCTGGGGCACCAGTTCTACCGCCCTCGCCCAGTATCTGCCGGGTGAATACGTCAGTTTCAACTCTAACAAAGTCCTTTATGCGATCTGGCACAGGCAGGGTCAGACCTTGAAGCTTTCCTTTAATGCCAATGCAAACGGCGACACTGTGACCGACATGCCCAGATCTGATTACTTTGTTATAAGCAACAGCGGCGAATGGGTCGTGCCGGAATTCAATCCCAGACGCAACGGCTACACCTTCCTCGGCTGGGCGAATTACGGCAGCAAAGATAGCGGCCGCGTCATCTATATGCCGGGCGATATCGTGCGCTACGGCAGCGACGTTGCTCTTTATGCGGTCTGGGCGCAAGCCACGCCGCATACGGTGACCTTTGACGCCAACGGCGGTTCCAAAGCACCGCTGCCGCGCATATTTGTTGATTCCTTCCGTGTGCCGGACTGCAACCCCGTCCGCGACGGCTACACGTTCCTCGGCTGGGCGATGAACAAAACCGCGACTGTGCCGGCTTTCTACGCCCACAGCAACAGTGCTACCGGTATCAACACGAACATGACGCTTTATGCGGTCTGGGCGCCGAAGACGGATCTCTATCTCATTTGTTACAATCCCAACGGCGGTACCGGCGGCCCGAAGCAGCAGATGGGTGAAACGATCAAAAAAATCAGCTCCACTGTGCCGACCCGCAGCGGCTACACCTTCCTCGGCTGGGCCGAAACACCCGATGCGACT
This sequence comes from Clostridia bacterium, assembly GCA_017428525.1. Classification (GTDB taxonomy): domain Bacteria; phylum Bacillota; class Clostridia; order Oscillospirales; family Acutalibacteraceae; genus CAG-177. Next base: position 7,668 of record JAFRQQ010000039.1, read on the forward strand.
ACCGCCATCTATACGGCAGGCGGAAGCGCAACGATCAAATACAGCCGAACCCTTTACGCAGTCTGGCAGAAGGAGGGCGCAGCCGTCACCTACGGCGACGTGGACGGCGTGGCAGGCATCACACCGGCAGATGCTTCCAAGATCCTGCAGTATTGCGTTCTGCCCCCCGCTGAGCAGGCAACCTTCTTCAGCGCCGAGCAGCTTCAGGCGGCGGACGTGGACGGCATCAACGGCGTCAACCCGGCGGACGCTTCCCTGATCCTGCAATACTGCGTCATGTCTCCCGAAGACCAGGCGACTTATAAATTCCCGGCACAGCCGTGATCTGACGGCGGATCATCCGCTTTCATGATCACCGCGCCTTCCGCGGCATCCCGCATACAACAGTAACTTGTAAATCATTACACAGGAGGAATCCAATTATGAAGAAGACATCAGCAAAAATTCTTGCGCTGCTGCTTGTGCTCATGCTGAGCCTGAGCGCGCTCGCAGTAACGGCGTCTGCTGCAGCACCGGCCTTTTCCATCAGCAGCAAGTCCGTTGCGGTCGGCAGCACGGTCGTGGTGGAGGTTTCCCTTTCCGCCAACAGCAACGCCGGCTCCGGCGACTTCGTGCTGAAATATGACAACGCGAAGCTCACCCCGACCAAGGCGGTTGCAGGCGATCTGCTGAACGATGCAGGCGCATCGCTGACCAGAAACCTGAACTACTCCGCCAATTCGATCAAATGCGCCTTCGCCGGCGCGGAAGCGCTCACGGACGGCGGTGTGCTGGCAAAGATCACCTTCGAAGGCAAAGAGGCAGGCACTGCAGCGCTCAGCTTTGAGAGCACAGCGCTTTACACCCTTGCCAGCGCCCCGATCACGGCGACTGCCGGCACCGGCACCGTCACCGTCACCGGCGGCACGACCGTCAAATACAAGCTGACCTACGACGCCAACGGCGGCATCAATCCGCCCTCGAGCCAGACCTACACCAGCGCGGGCAGCAGAACCATTTCTACCACCAAGCCGACCTGGACGGGCCACGTCTTCGACAGCTGGAACACCAAGGCAAACGGCAGCGGCGACAGCTATCAGCCCGGCGATCCGATCATGGTCGATAAAGAGATCACCCTCTATGCCCAGTGGACGACCGCCACGACCAACTACACCGTGACCTACAACGCCAACGGCGGCACCGTGTCCCCCGCGACCCAGACCGTCGCGTCCGGCGGCAAGATCGATGCCTTCCCCACGCCCACGAAATCCGTCAAGATCACCTATAAGCCCAACGGCACCGGCGCGACCGGCGCCCCCGCTGCGCAGACCGTCAACCTGACCTGCAAGGGCTGGTCCAAAACCGCCACGGGCAGCGTCGTTTCCACGCCTTACACCGTGACCTCCAGCCACACGCTCTATGCCATCTGGAATCCGGGCTCCGCGACGCTCAGCGCGACGCAGCCCACCCGCCCCAACTACGAATTCCAGGGCTGGGCAAAGACCTCCGGCGCCACGGCAAAAGACTATGACGCAGGCGCTTCCATCAACGATCTGACCGCCGATCTCACCCTCTATGCCGTGTGGAAGAAGAGCACCACGCCCGCCAATCCCACCGCGAGCGCCGTGCTGAACGTCGGCAAGTCCACCAAGGTGGATTACAAGGCGGACGTCACGATCACCGCGACCGCGACGGGCGTGCCCAGCGGCTACGTCGTTGCCCTCTATGACGGCAACACGCAGATCGCCAAGGGCGACAACGCCTCCGTTTCCTACCACGTCGGCAATATGACCGCAAACCGCACCTTCACCGCGAAGATCGTCGACGGCAGCGGCAACGTCCAGAAGGACGGCTCCGGCAACGAACTGAGCAAGAATGTTGAAGTCACGGTCAACACCGGCTTCTTCGCGAAGATCGTCGCGTTCTTCCGCGGCCTGTTCGGCTCCCTGCCGAAGGTCGAAATCAAGCCCTGACCCCGCAACCCGAACCCCGCAAACCCCCAACCCCGCAAAACAACAACGGACCCTCCGGAAAAACCCGGAGGGTCCTGTTTTGTGCGGTTGTGCGGGCAGATCGCAAATCCCGTCAGGCATTCACATCGCTTCGCACGAGCAAACAGACGGTTTCTATATGCCCGGTGCGCGGGAAGAGGTCGACGGGGGTGGCGTCGACGGCGCGATAGCCCAGCGCGGCGAAGGCGGCGCAGTCCCGCGCGAGGGTGGCGGGGTCGCAGGAGACATAGACGATGCGGTCGGGCCGGAAGGCCGCGACCTGCGCCACGCTCTCCGGCGAACAGCCCTTGCGCGGCGGGTCGAGGATGACGACCTCCGGCTGCAGCCCGCGCGTATGCAGCGCCTTTGCGGCTGCCGCGGCGTCCGCGCAGAGGAATTCCGCGTTGTCGATGCCGTTGCGCACGGCGTTGATCTTCGCGTCCTCGATCGCCGCGGGCACGACCTCCACGCCGATCAGCCGCTTCGCCCGGCGCGCCATGGTCAGGCCGATGGTACCCGTGCCGCAATAGAGGTCGAGCAGCGTTTCCTTGCCGGTCAGCGCGGCATAGTCCGCCGCCGTCTGATACAGGCGCTCCGCCTGGTCGCGGTTGACCTGATAAAAGGAAAGCGGCGAAATGCGGAAGGTCAGCCCGCACAGGCGGTCCTCGATCGCGTCCGCGCCCCAAAGCGTGCGGCAATGCGGGCCGAGCACGACGTTGGTATCCGCCGTGTTGCTGTTGATCAGAATGCTTTTCACGCCCGGCAGCGCGCAAAGCGCATCTGCGAGCGCCGCCTCCTGCGGCAGCGCGTCGCCGTTGACCACGGCGCAGACCATGACCTCGCCCGTGGCCGCGCCCTTGCGCAGATAGATGTGGCGCAGCAGGCCGGTGCGCGCGGTTTCGTCATAAACCGAAACGCCGCTTTCCCGCACCCAGCGGTCGAATACGGCGAGGACCTGCGCGAATTCCGGCGGCTGCAGGCTGCAGTCCGGGCAGTGCACCACGCGGTGACTGTGCGGCGCGTAAAAGCCGATCTGCAGCTGCCCGTCCCGCATTGCGAGCGGATACTGCGCCTTGTTGCGGTAATGCTGCGTTTCCGGCGCTGCCAGAATCGGACGCAGTGCCGGCGTCACGCCGCCGATGCGCTGCAGACAGTCCGCCACGTGCTGCGCCTTGATGCGGCATTCCGCTTCATAGGTGATGTGCTGAAACGCGCAGCCGCCGCAGCGCGGGAATACCGGACAGGCCGGCGCAATGCGGTCCGGCGAGGGAATGAGCACCTGTGCGATCTTCGCGTAGGCGTAATTCTTTTTTACCTTTAATATATGGGCGCGGACCGTGTCGCCGACGGCCGCCCCCGGCAGGAACACGGCCAGGCCGTCCGCGCGGCCGATCCCGCTGCCGTCCGCCGTGCAGGCGTCGACGGTCAGGGTGACGATATCGTTCTTTCGCAGTTCCATAAGCGGCTCCCCGGAGTTGAATTCGTCCATCAATATACCACGGATTCCCCAAACGCGCAAGCTGCAGCGCGGATTATTGTTGATTCGGCACAAAAATGTGGATGTTTCGTTGTCGAAATGCACAAAAGCCGTTTTTCAAACAGCCTGCGGTTTGTTCTATGATCCGAATTATTGCCCGCGGGCGTGAAAATCATTGACGCGGAAAAGTTTTATGGTATAATATGAAGTAATGAAAAAGCAGTTTCTGATTTGGATGGGAGATAGAAGTATGTTTGTGAAAGATGTAACGGTTCAGAACCAGGTCGGTCTGCACGCGCGCCCGGCAACGTTTTTCATCCAGAAGGCGAATGAATTCAAATCGTCCATCTGGGTCGAAAAAGAGGAGCGCCGCGTCAACGCCAAGAGCCTGCTGGGCGTTTTGTCCCTGGGCATCATGGGCGGCACCGATATCCGCATCATCGCCGGCGGCCCCGACGAGGAGCTGGCAGTGACGGAGCTTGTGAAGCTGGTCGAATCCGGCTTCGCGGAGTAATAGCGTCTCGCGATCATGCGCATAAAACCCACGAGGAGCTTTCAGCCGAAAGCGCGGATCGTGGGTTTTTCTCATAATCGGCGCTGAAAGACGCAGAAGTTCAGAACGAAAGGAAGATGCTATGATGATCCGGCGATTCGCGCGCTGTGTGCGCGGCTACTGGCTGCCCACGGTGCTCACGCTGATTTTCATCATCGGCGAGGTCGTGATCGAGGTGTTCATCCCGACGCTGACCGCCGATCTGGTGAACCATATCAAAGCGGGCGCGCAGATGCATGATATTACCGTGACCGGCGTGAAGCTGGTGCTCATGGCGATTTCCTCGCTGCTGTGCGGCGGCATTGCGGGCTTCACCTGCGCCAAGGCGGCGGCTGGCTTCGCCAGAAACCTGCGGCATGATACGTTCTATGCGGTGCAGACGTTTTCGTTTGAGAATATCGACAAATTTTCCTCTGCGTCGCTCGTCACGCGCATGACCACGGATGTGACGAACGCGCAGATGGCCTATATGATGATGATCCGTCTGGCCATCCGCAGCCCGCTGATGTTTCTTTTCTCCATTCTCATGGCGTATCACATGGGCGGCGCGCTGGCCGGGACCTTCGCCGTGGTGGTGCCGCTGCTGATCGGCGGTCTGCTGCTGATCGGCAAATTCGCGCTGCCGGCCTTCCGCCGCGTCTTTAAAAAGTATGACCGGCTGAATGAAACGGTGGAGGAGAATGTGCGCGCCATGCGCGTGGTCAAGGGCTTCTCCCGCGAGGAATATGAAAAAGAGAAGTTCGGCAAGGCCTCCGACGAAATCCGCAAGGACTTCACCTTCGCCGAGCGGATCGTGGCGCTGAACGCGCCGCTGATGCAGTTCTGCATCTACTTCAACATGATTTTCGTGATGTTCATCGGCTCGAAGCTCGCCATCACCGGCACGAGCATCGACGTCGGCCATCTCTCCGCCATGCTGACCTACGGCATTCAGATCCTGATGTCGCTCATGGGCCTTTCCATGATCTATATCATGTTGACCATGTCGGCCGAATCCTTCAAGCGCATCGGCCAGGTGCTCTCCGAAACGCCCGCGCTGCGCAATCCGGAGCATCCGGTGCAGACCGTGGCGGACGGCTCGATCACGTTTGAAAACGTCAGCTTCAAATATGCGGCCGACGCGCAGACCTTTGCGCTCGCGGACATCGATCTTTCCATCCGCTCCGGCATGACGGTCGGCATCCTCGGCGGCACGGGTTCGAGCAAATCGACGCTCGTGCAGCTGATCCCCAGACTTTATGACGTCAGCGAGGGCAGCGTGAAGGTCGGCGGCGTGGACGTGCGCGATTACGACCTGACCGCGCTGCGCGACAGCGTGGCGATGGTGCTGCAGAAGAATCTGCTCTTCTCCGGCACGATCGCGGAGAATCTCCGCTGGGGCAACCCGGCGGCCACCGACGAGGAGCTGCAGCAGGCCTGCCGGCTCGCGCAGGCGGATGAATTCATCCGCAGCTTCCCCGAAGGGTATGCAACCCACATCGAGCAGGGCGGCACCAATGTCTCCGGTGGGCAGAAGCAGCGCCTTTGCATTGCGCGCGCGCTGCTGAAAAAGCCGAAGATCCTGATCCTGGATGATTCCACCAGCGCGGTGGATATGCGCACGGACGCGCTGATCCGGGAGAGCTTCAAGACCTATATTCCCGAAACGACGAAGCTGATCATCGCACAGCGCGTCGCCTCCGTGCAGGACGCCGATCTGATCCTTGTGATGGACGGCGGACGCATCTCCGCGGCCGGCACCCATGCGCAGCTGCTGGAAACGAGCGAGATCTATCGCGAGGTCTATGAGCAGCAGACGAACGGAGGTGAGGACGTTGCCTAGAATGAACATCTCCGGTCCGCCCCCGAAACGCAGCGAGGGGATCAAGCATCTGGCGCGGCTGATGAAGCTGCTGCTGAAGTTCTTCCCCGTGCAGGTGACGCTGGTGATTTTCTGCATCCTGTTCTCCGCCGCCTGCTCCTCCATCCCGTCCATTTTCATCCAGAAGGTGATCTCCTTCATCGGGGAGTATCAGCTTCTGCGCGGGACGATGCCGGTCGACGCGCTGTGGAACGCGGCGAAAAGCGACATTCTGCCCACGCTCGCGGTGCTGGTCGGGCTGTATCTGCTCTCCATCCTCGCGGTGGTGCTGCAAAGCCAGCTGATGGCCTATGTCACGCAGGGCTTCCTGCATAAAATGCGCCGAACGATGTTTGACGGGATGCAGGATCTGCCGATCCGTTTCTTCGATCGCCGCAAGACCGGCGATATCATGAGCTATTACACCAACGACATCGACACGCTCCGGCAGCTGGTGTCGCAGTCCTTCCCGCAGCTGCTGCAGTCCTTCACGATCGTCTTCACCGTCTTCTGCGTGATGATGTATTACAGCATCTGGATGACGCTGGTGGTCGTGCTGGGCATTGTCGCCATGATCCTCGTTTCCAAAAAGATCGGCGGCGGCTCCGCGAAATATTTCGTCCGTCAGCAGCGTTCCATCGGCGCCGCGGAGGGCTATATTCAGGAAATGATGAACGGCCAGCGCGTGATCAAGGTCTTCTGCCATGAGCAGGAAACGGAGCAGGGCTTCGATCAGCTGAACGACGCGCTCTTCCACGACAGCTTCCGCGCGCACGCCTACGCGAACACCCTCGGCCCGATCATCATGAATATCGGCAATCTGCTCTATGTGCTCATCGCCATGGTCGGCGGCCTGTTCATTGCCGGCAACGTGAAGAACCTCAGCATTTCCGGCCTGGCCTTCGACGTGAGCATCCTCGTGCCCTTCCTCAATATGGCAAAGCAGTTCACGGGCAACCTGAACAACTTCACGCAGCAGATCAACGCCGTTGTCATGGCCATGGCCGGCGCGCAGCGCGTCTTTGCGCTCATGGATGAGCAGCCCGAGGTCGATAACGGCTATGTGACGCTCGTCAATGCCGAGATTGCCGAAGACGGCACCGTGACGGAAACAGAACAGCATACCGGCCACTGGGCGTGGAAGCATCCGCACGGCGACGGCACGCTGACCTATACCCCGCTGCGCGGCGACGTGCGCATGGTGGAGGTCGATTTCGGCTACACGCCGGAGAAGCAGGTGCTTTACGACGTTTCGGTCTATGCCGAGCCCGGGCAGAAGGTGGCCTTTGTCGGTGCGACGGGCGCGGGCAAGACCACGATCACGAACCTGATCAACCGCTTTTACGACATTGCGGACGGCAAGATCCGCTATGACGGCATCAACGTCAACAAGATCAAGAAGGCCGATCTGCGCCGCTCGCTGGGCATCGTGCTGCAGGAGACGAACCTCTTCACCGGCACGGTGATGGAGAATATCCGCTACGGCCGGCTGGAGGCGACGGATGAGGAATGCCGGGAAGCGGCGCGGCTGGCAGGCGCGGACGATTTCATCACCCGTCTGCCGCAGGGCTATGAAACGGAGCTGACCAACAACGGCGCGAATCTTTCGCAGGGCCAGCGGCAGCTGATCGCCATTGCCCGCGCGGCGGTGGCCGACCCGCCGGTCATGATCCTCGACGAAGCGACGTCCTCGATCGATACGCGCACGGAGGCGATCGTCCAGCGCGGCATGGATAAGCTCATGGAGGGGCGCACGGTGTTCGTCATCGCGCACCGCCTGTCCACGGTCATGAATTCCGACGTGATCATGGTGCTCGATCACGGACGCATCATCGAGCGCGGCAGCCATCAGGAGCTGATCGCCGCAAAGGGGACGTATTATCAGCTGTATACCGGCGCGTTTGAATTAGAGTAAATTCAAACGTAGGGCACGGATACATCCGTGCCGTATGCGCCGCAAGGCGCATCGCACAGCGCAGCTATTTCGCATGGCGCGCAGCGCCGGATGAGGTGTTCAAACAACCGACAGGAAGATAACGAAAACCGACGCAAGCTGCTTTGATGCAAGCCTGCGTCGGTTATTTTTCGTCGTCCACGTAACGAATCAGATCAGCAACATCGCAATGGAGGATGCGGCAGAAATCATCGAGCTTCTGTGTTGTGATGCCCTCGCCCTTGCGCATCCGGTCGATGGTCGCGCTGCTGATGCCGTACTTGTTGATGAGTGTATAGGTGCTTTCTCCCTTTTCCTTCAAGGTCTTCCAAAAAGGGTCGTATACGATCATATTTATCACCGAATTTATGATAAAAGATAGCCGTATACTTGACAATAGTCATAAATATAACTATAATGAAAGAAAAAAGAAAGGATAAGAACAATGATTGGGTTACTCGATATTCGATAGACAGTCAATTGTTAAGGTCAAGCTGCAAAAAAACGATAAATCATTGAAAAAGGAGAGCTTTTAATGTTTTTCAACGCCAAAACCTATAATGTATTCTTTCGTCAAGCAAATGCGGAACAGTGGGAAAAGGGTTTGCCAATCAGCGAAACATTTTTCCAACACGATCTTGCCGCGTATCGGGGTCAGGACGAAGAAGAAGCAATTGAGATGTGCTTACAAACGCTGAAAATGTTTTTACCGTATACGTTTAAGTATGATCCGAATTTTGAGGATTTAGGGATGCTACCCGCAGCATCGGCTGAATATAACCTCATGGAAAGAAATATCAAATTTTATGACGAAGATGGTAATTTTGTGGGGATTTTCTTTGACTTCAAAGCAGAACAGGTCTAAAGACTTTAGATGAGAAAAAAGACTTGATCTAATAATAGAATATGTACCCTACGAAAAACACCGACGCAGGCTGAAAACGCAGCTTGCGTCGGTGTTTCTGTTTGATCGTATTTTACACCACGGGTTTCAGATACTTTGCGCTGACCCAGCCGGTCTGCCCGTCATAGGTGACGTGCGCCCAGCCGGGCACGGCGTCCGTCACGGTGACGGTCGCGCCCTTCGGGATCTTTGTGACAACGTCCGCGGCGGGTTTTGCTTCCACGCGCAGATTCAGCGGATCATTCTTGGTGTTGACCGTATAGGTGCCGGCCGGCAGCGGCTCGCTGCTGTCCGCGTGCGCGGGCGTGACGTCGATGTTGAAATAAATCGTGGAGGGCTTGAGCTGTTCGCCGTAGCGCTGATACATTTCGCTCACGGTCACGAGCTTGTAGCCCTTGGCAATCAGCGCGGGAATGACCATGCCCGCGAGATCGGCGGAGAAATCGTAGATATCATGCATGAGCACGATCGCGCCGGGCTCGGCGGAATCCAGCACGAAATTCTTGATTTCCTCCAGCTTGGCGCTGCGTTCGGCCTCGGTGCGGTCCTTGTGCGCCTCGTCCTTCCAGCGCCAGTCGTTTGTATCGATCGACCACTGGATGAACGGCATATCCACCTGATCGAGCACGCCCTTGTAGGCGCCGCCCGGCGCGCGCAGGAGCTTGACGTCATAGCCGGCGATCTCCTTGACGCGGTCGTTGACGTAGCTGACCTGGGTCGCGATGGCCGAAGCGCTGAGCTTTGTGAGCGTCTTGTGATCCTTCGTATGGTTGCCGATTTCACAGCCGAGCGCGATCTGCCGCTTGACGACCTCCGCGCCCTTTTCGCCCAGGCAGTAGCCGCACACGAAGAAGGTGGCCTTTGCGCCGTTCTGCTCAAGGGCGTCAAGAATCCGGTTGGTGGTCGCGGCGTTCGGCCCGTCGTCGAAGGTGAGGGCGATCAGCTTTTCCGTTTTCGGATTCGCGGTCGCGGCTTCGGTTGTGGGCACGGTCTCCGGCGCGGCGGTGGCCAGCGCGTCGGGCGGCTGCGCCGCGTCGCTGCCGCCCGCAGTGGTCCCTGCAGTCAGTTCACGCAGTCCGCAGCCGGTGCAGAGCAGCAGCAAAGCCAGCAGCAGGGCCGAAAATGCAAACAGATGACGTTTCATGGCAGGCTCCTTTTGATCGCAGATCATTGCTTGCGGACGTCGCCGCAGCAGTTTTTATATTTTTTGCCGCTGCCGCAGGGGCAGGGGTCGTTCGGGCGGATTTTCTCCTTTTTGCGCACGGTGCGGCCCTTTTCACTGCCGTCTGAAGCGCCGCTCGCGCCGGTGATTTTCGCGGTCTGCTCGCGCTTGGTATCCTCGGGCCGGCGGATGACGACCGTCAGGATCAGGCGGGCGGTCTCCTCGCGGATTTCCGCGGTCATGCTGTCAAACATATCCGAGCCGACCTCGCGGTAGGCGACCACGGGATCCGTCTGGCCGTAGGCGCGCAGGCCGATGCCGCGGCGCAGCTGATCCATCGCGTCAATGTGATCCATCCAGTAACGGTCCACCGTGCGTAGCAGGATCATCTTTTCCAGATCGCGCATCACGGGCTCGCCGTTCTCCTGCATGCCGAGCTCCTGTTCGCGCGCGTCATACAGCGCATGGGCGCGCTCGAGCAGGGTTGCGCGGATCTCCTCGCGATCCGTAACACCGTTGAAATCGCCGTCCTGCGCGATGCGCCAGCCCTTGAATTTGTCGACCAGACCGTCCAGGTTCCAGTCCTTCGCGCCGGCCGAAGCGGAGCAGAACATATCGACCGCCTCGTTGATGCTGCCGTCGATCATGCGCTCGATCACCGGGCGCAGCTCCTCGCCGTCGAGTACCTGATCGCGCTGCTTATAAATCAGCTCTCTCTGGCGGTTCATCACGTCGTCATACTGCAGCACGCTCTTGCGGATGCCGAAGTTGCGGCCCTCGATGTTCTTCTGGGCGCGCTCGATCGTATTGGTGATCATCTTGGTTTCGATCGGCATATCCTCGGGCGTGTTGAGCGCGGTCATCATGTTGCTCACGCGCTCGCCGCCGAACAGCCGCATCAGATCGTCCTCCAGCGAGAGGAAGAAGCGGCTCTTGCCCGGGTCGCCCTGACGGCCGGAACGGCCGCGCAGCTGGTTGTCGATCCGGCGGGATTCATGCCGCTCGGTGCCGACGATGAACAGGCCGCCGGCCGCGCGCACGCGATCGGCCTCCGGCTCGATCTCCTCGTCGTATTTCTTTTCCAGCGCGGCGTACTGCGCGCGGGCGTTGAGGATTTCTTCATTGTCCGTTTCGGCAAAGCCCGTGGCCTCCGCGATCAGCTCGTCGCTCAGGCCCATGCGGCGCAGCTCCGCCTTGGCGAGATATTCCGCGTTGCCGCCGAGCTTGATATCCGTACCGCGGCCGGCCATGTTCGTGGCGATGGTCACGGCGTTTTCCTTGCCCGCCTGCGCCACGATTTCAGCTTCCTTCTCGTGGTGCTTCGCATTCAGCACGGCGTGCTTGATGCCGCGCTGCTTGAGCAGATGGCTGAGCAGTTCGCTCTTCTCGATGGAAACGGTGCCGACCAGCACGGGCTGCCCCTTGGCGTGCGCCTCCTCGATCGTCTGGATCACGGCGGCGTATTTCGCGCGCTCGGTCTTGTAGACCAGATCGGGCAGATCCTCGCGGATCATCGGCTTGTTCGTCGGGATCTCAATGACGTCCAGACCGTAGATCTGATTGAATTCGTCGCTCTCGGTCATGGCCGTACCGGTCATACCGGCGAGTTTTTTATAAAGACGGAAATAATTCTGGAAGGTGATCGTCGCGAGCGTCTTGCTCTCGTGCTCGACCTGCACGTTCTCCTTCGCCTCGATCGCCTGATGCAGGCCCTCGTTGTAGCGGCGGCCAAGCATGATGCGGCCGGTGAATTCGTCGACGATCAGCACCTGATTGTCCTTGACCACATAGTCCACGTCGCGCTTCATGACGCCGTTGGCCTTGATCGCCTGATTGATGTGGTGCTGATAGGTCATATTTTCGGCGTCCATGAGGTTCTCGAGGTTAAAGAAGGCCTCCGCCTTCGCAATGCCGCTCTTGGTCAGCGTTGCGGTCTTGGCCTTCTCGTCCACGACGTAGTCGCAGTCGTCCGCCACCTGATCCTCGATGTTTTCCTTCTTGTCGGCTTCCTTGATGCGGATGCATTTCAGGCCTTTGGCGAAGCTGTCCGCCATTTTATACAGATCGGTCGATTTCTCGCCCCGGCCGGAAATGATCAGCGGGGTGCGCGCTTCATCGATCAGGATGGAGTCCACCTCGTCCACGATCGCGTAGACGTGGCCGCGCTGCACCTTCTGTTCCTTATAAACCACCATGTTGTCGCGCAGGTAGTCGAAGCCCATCTCGTTGTTGGTGCCGTAGGTGATGTCGGCGTTGTAGGCTTCCTTGCGCTCGTCATTCTCTTTTTCGTGGATGATCAGGCCGACGGTCAGCCCCATGAAGCGGTAGACCTTGCCCATCCATTCGCTGTCGCGGCGGGCCAGATAGTCGTTGACCGTCACGATGTGGACGCCCTCGCCGGTCAGACCGTTCAGATAGGCCGGCAGGGTGGCAACGAGCGTTTTGCCCTCGCCGGTGCGCATCTCGGCGATGCGGCCCTGATGCAGGATGATGCCGCCGATGATCTGCACGGGGAAGTGCTTCATGCCCAGCACGCGCCACGAGGCCTCGCGGCAGGCGGCAAACGCCTCCGGCAGAAGATCGTCGAGCGTTTCGCCGTTGGCCAGACGCTCCCGGAATTCCGGCGTCTTGGCCTGCAGCTCGGCGTCGGTCAGCTTGGAATATGGCTCCTCGAGCGCCAGCACCTTGTCGCACAGCGGACGGATGCGCTTGACCTCCTTCGCGGAGTAGTCACCGAAAATCTTTTTCAATAAACCCATGATGTCACCTCAGAATGTTTTTATTCAAAACAGTTGTAATCTTTGAATTTCTATGCTAAAATAATGCCAATCATCATGCAAAGGAGCGGTCTGAATGGATCAGAGAACCGATTATATCACCTGGGACGAATATTTTATGGGCGTTGCGCTGCTTTCGGCAAAGCGCAGCAAGGATCCCAACACCCAGGTGGGCGCCTGCATCGTCAACCGCCGCAACCAGATCATGTCCGTCGGCTACAACGGCTTCCCGCGCGGCTGCAGCGACGAAGGCTTTCCGTGGGCGCGCGAAAGCGAGGACGCCTATGACACGAAATATCCCTACGTCTGCCATGCGGAGCTGAACGCGATCCTCAACAGCGGCGGCGCCGATCTGGAGGGCTGCCGCATCTATGTCGCCCTGTTTCCCTGCAACGAATGCGCCAAGGCGATCATCCAGAGCGGCATCCGCGAGGTGATTTATCTTTCCGATAAATATGCGTCGTCCGTCGGCACCCGCGCGTCCAAGCGGATGTTCGACAGCGCCGGCGTGGCTTATCATGCGCTCACGCTCGAGCGCCCGTCCATCACGATCGATTTCAGCGCGGAAACGGTCTGATTATTCGGCGGGGTAGGCGTAGCAGACGCTGCCCGCCGCCGCGCCGTCCGCCGCGAGCGCCCGCGCGCTCATGACGGTGTTGCCGTCAAGCCAGAGGAAATCGGCGGATTCTTCATAGAGCAGCGGCTCCGTGAACACGACGGCATCGCCGTCCGTGCGGCAATAGGCGAGCGTCTGCACGACGGTGCTGTTCTCATTCGGAACGCCGGCGAAGGCGATCACCGCTTTTTCGCCGTCCGGGCTGACGGAAAGCGCCGCCGCGTTTGTGCAATCCGGTCCCTTCAGAGTCTTCACTGCGCCGGTCATCAGATCGGTCAGCTGAAGGCTCTTTTTGTTGAGCAGCCAGCGGCCGTCCTGCAGATAATCGGTCTGCCAGTCGCCCTCAAAGGGCGTGAGCGTCTGCTCCTTGCCGCCGGCGTTGAGAATGTTGGCAAAGCCGTCCGCCGTTTTGCGCAGATAATGCATGCCGTTTGCGTCGCTGACGAACCACAGACCGAGGAAATCCTTGACCACGATCTTCGGGCGCAGATTCCCGCTGACCTCCATCACGTCCGTGCGGATGCCGGTTTCGTCATAGGAATAATAGCGGGAGGAGAGGAAGCAGTAGCTGCTGCCCAGGTCGCGCAGATTCTGATCGGTCAGCATCGTCCAGTCCTGCCGGAAGGAGCCGTTCAGGTCGATCAGGCGCGTGTTGTTGGACACATAGGTCGAGGTGCTGCCCTTGGCGAGATTGAAGCTGTAAATTTCCGAATAGGTTTTGTTGACCCGGTAGAGATCGTTTTTGTTGAAATCCGCGAGCAGCAGATGGCCGCTGCCGTAGCCGGCGGGCTTGTTGCAGAGCTTGACAAAGGCGAATGCATAGACGTCCACGCTTTTGTCCATGTCGCTCGTGAACACGCCGAAGCCGGTGACCTTGCCGTCCCGCTCCACATAATGGACCGTGACCGGAATGCTTTCGTAGGAGGCGTTCAGCTTGGCCTTGACCGTCTTGGCCGCAAGGGCGGAAGGGGTCATCGCGCCGTTTGCGTAGTCGTAGAATTTGACGCTGCCGTCCAGCGCGGCGGTGCAGTAAACGCCGCTCAGATCGGTGGGCAGATAGACCTCGCCGTTCTGCCCGAGCACCTGCACGGCCGCCGTGTAGTCGCTGGCCGCGTAGTCATAAACGTGCGGCGTCTGCGCGACCTGCTTGGGCGAATCCGGCCGGGTCACGAAAAAGGCCACGCCCGCGCCGACGGTCAGCACCGCAAGCACGACGGCGAGAATTTTCAGTCCTTTATTCATCAGTCGTCGCCTCCGTTTCAAAGGTCAGCTCCACCGGACAGTGGTCGGAGCCGAAGATTTCCGTGTGGATCTTCGCATCCCGCAGCTGCGGCGCCAGGCGGGCGGAGGCAACGAAATAATCGATCCTCCATCCCACGTTTTTCGCCCGGGCGGAAAAACGGTAGGACCACCAGCTGTAAATATCGGTCTGATCGGGATAGAAATAACGGAAGGTATCAAGGAAGCCGCCGGCCAGCACGGCGGAGAATTTGCCGCGCTCCTCATCGGTGAAGCCGGGGTTGTGATGATTCGTTTTCGGATTTTTCAGGTCGATCTCCTGATGCGCCACATTCAGGTCGCCGCAGTAAATGACCGGCTTGACGGCGTCCAGCCGCTGAATGTAGGCCAGAAACGCGTCCTCCCACGCCATGCGGTAATCCAGACGCACCAGCCCGTCGCGCGCGTTGGGCACATAAACCGTAATGAAATAATAGGTCGGGAATTCCAGCGTGATCACGCGGCCCTCGGTGTCATGCTCCGGGATGCCGATGCCGTAGGCGACGGAAAGCGGTTTCTCTTTGGTGAAGATCGCCGTGCCGGAATAGCCCTTGCGCTCGGCGTAATTCCAGTAAGCGTGGTAGCCCGCCGGCGCGAAGTCCACCTGCCCGGCCTGCACCTTGGTTTCCTGCAGGCAGAAAATATCCGCGTCCAGCGCTGCAAACTGCGCGGGGAAGTCCTTGTTCATGCAAGCGCGAATGCCGTTGACATTCCATGAAATACATTTTATGAGCGCCATGCCGCACCCTCCGTCTGTAAAACTACCCCTCATTATATCACGCTTTGACGCTTTTGTCACTTCTATTTCTATAAATAAAGTGTAAATTTTGACCGGCCGGCGGCCCCGCCGCCGCCCGCTTCCGCGCGCAGAATGGCAAAATAAACAAAATTGCAGGGAGAGATTTTATGCATCCCGCACTTGACAAACCGGCGAAAATGGTGTAAATTTATTGTAAGTATGATGCGGATTGTGTATAGAAATGCGCATTTCGCCAAAAACAATCATACACATTTCAGGAGGGAACGATATGAAGAAAATTCTCGCACTCATCCTTGCCGGTGTGATGCTGTTCGCGTTTGCAGCCTGTGGCGGCAATGATGAGAAAAACCAGACCGAGGCGCCCGAAGTGACCACGGAAGCTCCCGTCGAAGAAACCACCGCGGCTCCCGTTGAAGAGACCACTGCGGCTCCCGTCGAAGAGACCACGGCTGCACCTGCCGGTGAGACCACCGCTGCTGCTGATGCGACCACCGCTGCCGGCGAGACCACCACTGCAAAGCCGGAAGAGACCACCAAGGCAGCAGGCCTGAACTCCACGGACGCGAAGGAAGTTGTTGAGTATTACAACGCTGCGCTTGCCAAGAGCAAGAACAGCAAGTGCGTGCAGAAGATGACCCTCGTGGACGGCAGCCTGACCGGTGACGGCGCTGTCGGCGCGATCGTGAGAATCCTTGAGCCCGCCGCGAAGAGCGCGCTGGAGAAGAACTCCAATGAGAGAGACAACCTGCCCGGCCAGCCCGACAAATACCCGCTGACCGCTGCTGATGTCAAGAGCGCGAAGGCGACTTCCTCCAACGGCGTGACCACGATCGAGATCCAGCTGAAGGATCAGGTTGACGGTCCGGACGGCGACGGCGACAACGGCGGCCCTGTGGCCCGCGGCGTCGGTACCCTCGGCAGCATCGAGAACGCGCTGAACGAAATGGGCGCGACGCTTGAGAGCGGCAGAGAGACCGTGAAGCTGACCTACAACAACGCCTACATCAAGGTGAAGGTCGATGAGAAGACCGGCAAGATCACGTCCGGTACCTGGCATCAGATGACCAACATCTTCATCGGCGAAGCGAAGGCCAAGCTCGGCATCACCGCCACCCTGAAGAACTTCAAGGGTCAGGTCGAATTCGTCGTTACCATGTAACAGAATCGCATTTACCCGGGAGCCCGCGTTTGCGGGCTCCTTTTTTGTTTGGGTCGCTGCCGACGGGACGCACAGATGCACGCTTCGGCGGCATCTTTTCCGCCCCGACAAATTTCACTTGACGCGGCGGCGCGGGAAGTGGTATGATAGCACTATCAATCTGAATACGGAGGGACTTTCCGCATGATCCGCAATGTGGTATTCGATATGGGCGGCGTGCTGATCGATTACGATCCCGAAAAAACGCTGTACGGCCTGTTTGACGCGCCGACGGCGCAATTGCTGCTGCGCGAGATTTTCCGCAATCCGCTCTGGGGCGAGAAGGACCGCGGCACGGTGCTGCCCGCGGACATCCTGGCGCAAAAGCGCGCCGTGATCCCGCCGGAGCATTACGACCGCGTCGCTGCGATGGTGGAAAACTACTATCCTTATATGCCGCCGTTTCCCGAGCCGGAGGCGCTGGTGCGCCGGCTGAAGGCGAACGGCTACGGCGTCTATCTGCTCTCCAATGCGTCCATCGACTTTTTCGAGCATAAGGACGGCATCCCCGCGCTGCAATGGTTCGACGGCTGCCTGATTTCCGCCGAGGTGCTGCATATCAAACCCGAGCCGGAGATCTATCAGGCGTTTTTCGAGCGTTTCTCGCTGCAGCCGGACACCTGCTTTTTCATTGACGACATGCAGGCGAATATCGACGGCGCCGCCCGCTGCGGCATGCCCGGTTTTCGCCATGATCATACAAGGTTTGACGCATTGCTGCAGGCGCTGCAATGCGCAGGAGTGACCCTATGAATTGTTATCACGCTCTGGCGCAGACCATCCCGGAGTTCCGCAATCTGGCGCAGGCGGTGCAGAAGCACGCCCTGCCCTGCGGAGCGACCGGGCTTTCGGCCGTGCATAAAGCGCATATCATTTCCTCGCTTTGCGCCGGTCTGCTGCGCAAGGCGCTGGTGATTCTGCCCGACGAAGCGGCGGCGACGCGCATGGTGCAGGACCTGACGGCCTTCGGCACGCAGGCGCTGCTTTATCCCGCCCGCGATTTTGCCTGGCGCAGCGGCGAGACGGCCTCGCGCGAATATGAGCACCGGCGGCTGCATGTGCTCGACAAGATGCTCAGCGGCAGCTTTGACGCCGTGGTGCTTTCGGCCGAGGCGGCCATGCAGTTCACCGTGCCGCCCGCCGTGCTGATGAACAGCAGCGTGACGGTCGACAGCGGCGAGGAGACCGCGCCGGACGCGCTGGTTTCGGCCCTGCTGCGCTGCGGCTATACGCGCAGCGAGCTGGTCAGCGGTCCCGGGCAGTTTGCGCAGCGCGGCGGCATCATCGATTTCTTCCCGCCGGATGCAGCGCAGCCCTACCGCGTGGAATTCTGGGGCGATACGATCGATTCCGCCGCCCCCTTCGACCCCGAAACGCAGCGGCGCGGCGCGCCCTGCGCGCAGGTGCGCATCACGCCCGCCCGTGAGGTGCTCGCAACGGATGAAGTGCTCACGGCGCTGATCGAAAAGCTGATCCGCACGCACCGGCTCAAAGGCGCGGCGCGGGAGACGATGGAGGCGGATCTGGCCATGCTGCGCGACGGCGTGCGGCTGGCCTCCGCGGATAAATATCTCCCGCTGATCTATCCGGCGCCCGCCGGCATTTTCGATTACGCCGCGGACTGCATGCTGATCGTCTGCGAGAGCTTCTCCGTGCGCGAAAAATACAACACTGCCTGCAAGCTGCAGGATGAAACGATCCGCGGTCTCTTTGAGGATGGCGTGCTCTGCCGCGGGCTGGAAAACTACGGCTACCGCCCGCACGCGCTGACCGGCTTCTATGAGGAACGCGGCGCGATCTATCTTGACAATCTCCCGCGCGGCAGCTTCGATACGCCCGTGAAGGAGCTGAGCACCTTCACCGCCCACCAGATCAATCCGTGGAACGGCGTGATCAGCGTGCTGGTCGACGATCTCAACGCGATCCGCGACAGAAAAAAACAGGCCTGCGCCGTGCTCGCCGGCACGGAGAAGGCGGCGAAGACGCTCGCGCAGGATCTGGAAACGGAGGGGATCCCGGCGCTGTTCTGCCCGGTCCCGCCCGCGGAATTCCCCGCCCGCACGGTCACGGTGCTGCCGGGGAGCCTCTCCACCGGCTTCGAATATCCCGGCGCGAAGTTTTCGCTTCTGACCTACCGCGCGCGCAGCGCCCCGCAGAAGATGAAAACCGCGCGGCGCTCGGCCAGGGAGGTCTTCAACAATCTCGACGAGCTGCACCGCGGCGAATACGTCGTGCACGCCACGCACGGCATCGGCATTTTCGAGGGCATCACCAGCCTCGAGGCCTCCGGCACGGTCAAGGATTATATCAAGATCCGCTATGACCGCGGCGACAATCTCTATGTCCCGGTCACGCAGCTGGATCAGGTGTCGAAATACATCGGCCCGCGCCCTGACGATCAGCCGCTCAAGCTCAGCCGTCTGGGCGGCACGGACTGGCAGAAGACGCGCACCCGCGTCAAGCATGCCGTCAAGGAGATGGCCGGAGAGCTGATCGAGCTGTATTCCAAACGCATGCATATGCAGGGGCACGCGTTCATGCCCGATATCGATATGCAGAGCGATTTTGAGGCGCGCTTTGAATTCGAGGAAACCGAGGATCAGCTGCGCTGCGTGCGCGAGATCAAGCGCGATATGGAGCGCACCGCACCGATGGACCGCCTGCTCTGCGGCGACGTCGGCTTCGGCAAGACCGAGGTGGCCCTGCGCGCGGTCTTCAAGTGCATTGCGGACGGCAAGCAGTGCGCGATCCTCGTGCCGACAACGATCCTTGCCCTGCAGCATTTTCAGACGATCCTGCGGCGGTTTGAGGGCTTTCCGATCGAAGCGGCGATGCTCTCGCGCTTCTGCACGAAAAAAGAAATCGACAAAACGATCGCCGGTCTGCGGCGCGGCAGCGTGGACGTCGTGGTCGGCACGCACCGGCTCATTTCCAAGGACGTGACGTTCAAGGATCTCGGTCTGATCGTCATCGACGAGGAGCAGCGCTTCGGCGTGGCGCAGAAGGAACGCCTGAAATCGCTCTATCCGCTTGTCGACGTGCTCACGCTCACGGCAACGCCGATCCCGCGCACGCTGAATATGGCGATGACCGGCATTCGGGATATGTCCGTGATCGAGGAGGCGCCCACGGACCGCCTGCCGGTGCAGACCTACGTCATCGAGTATGATATGGGCGTGCTCAGCTATGCGATGGAGCAGGAGCTGCGGCGCGGCGGGCAGGTCTATTATCTGTATAACCGCGTGGAAACGATCGAGCGCAAGGCGGCGGAAATCAAGGCGATGCTGCCCGAGGCGCGGGTGGGCGTCGCCCACGGCAAAATGAGCGAGGAAGCGCTCAGCGAGATCTGGCGGCGGCTGCTCGAGGGCGAGATCGACATTCTGGTGTGCACCACGATCATCGAAACCGGCGTGGACGTGCCGAACGTCAACACGCTGATCATCGAGGACGCCGACCGCATGGGGCTGGCCCAGCTGCATCAGATCCGCGGCCGTGTCGGCCGGTCCGCCCGCCGCGCGAGCGCCTACTTCACCTTCCGGCGCGGCAAGGAGCTCTCCGAGATCGCCGCCCACCGACTGGACGCGATCCGGGAATTCACGGAATTCGGCTCCGGCTTCCACATCGCCATGCGCGACCTGGAGCTGCGCGGCGCGGGCAACGTGCTCGGCGCGAGCCAGCACGGGCATATGGAGGCCGTCGGCTATGAAATGTATATGAAGCTGCTCGAGCAGGCCATCAGCGAGGAGAAAGGGGAGGCGCCCGCCGTGCCCGAGAAGGACTGCCTGATCGATCTGCCGATCGACGCGCACATCCCCGACGACTATATTCCGAGCGTGCCGCAGCGGCTGAAAATCTATCGCCGGATCGCCGACATCAAGAATGACGACGACGCGGCGGACGTGGCGGACGAGCTGATCGACCGCTTCGGCGAATACCCCCCGAGCGTGGAGGGCCTGATCACGATCGCCCTGCTGCGCGGCAAGGCGGCGCGGCTGGATATCTACGAAATCAGCATGCACGACGACCGGATCGTCTTCAAGGCGACGGATCTGCATATGCCGCAGGTGGCGAATGTGGCCGAGCATTTCAAGGGCCGCATCCTGCTCAGCGGCACGCAACCGGCCTTTTCCGTGCGCCTGCTCAAAGGCGAGCAACGGCTGCGGCTGATCGAGCGCGTGCTGGACGCGATGCTGGAAACCGATCCGGAAATCAAACAATAAGAAATGCGGGGCCTGTAACGGCAGAGTTTCATAATCCAGTATTGGTTTTGCGGGGCATAAATCGCCCATAAATGCGTCAAAGCCGCACTGACATACATCAAGTATGCCATGTGCGGCTTTTCCTTTTTCTGAACAATTTCTGCTCCCGCAAAACTGTCCCATCGAA
>JAFRQQ010000040.1 GCA_017428525.1 Clostridia bacterium
GCGCGAAGAAACAAGAAAAGAAGATGAAAAACGCATCGAGGATTATGCAGACCGCGTGATGAGAAGCCCCAAGAACAAAGAACCCGTGAAGAAGATCGCCCAATCTCTCTTCACGGGTTTGCTGCAATCACTTCGCGGCGCGACACAGCAGATCGCCGAAAAACTCGCAACCACCTTTGTCGATCCGGCGCAGAAGGCCACGCTGAAACAGCCGATCCGGGCATCTGTTCTGGACAAACTGAATCGCAACAAGCAAAAAATCGCCGACGAGAATCCCCGCCGGCAAAATCCAAATTACAGAAAGGAGCTGTGAGAAAACAAGGTGAAAAAGCATCAGCGCAGCGGATGCATAAAATCCGTGCGCATGGTGGAAACTATTGGAAGCAGCAACGAAAGGGGGCGATACGATAGAAATTGACGTCAACACGACCCGGGGGATCGTATCTGTCTGGCTGACCAACGAAGACCAGAAAAATGAAGCGCTCGAAGCATGGCTGAAAGAGCAATATCCGAAATGGAAAGAGAAAAAGCTTCAGCCGGTCGTTTACCGTTCCGGCAAAGGGGATTTGCGGGAAAGCGTGCTCGAACTTCTGAAACACAACCGCATGCGCATCGCGCAGAATGAAATCGCAGCGGAAAAGGCTGCAAAGCACAGCAGCGTTCCGGAGCTGTAAAACGGCCGGGAAACAACCTGCTGCAGGATCAAAGATGCCGGAGTTTTCATGCCCCGGCGTCTTTGTTTCAAAAAAGACTTGCATTTTTCATGATTATGTTATACAATTAAAACGAACAAAGAAAATAAGAAGGTGAATAACATTGAAAGAGCGTTTTGACATTGCAGGTTACTGCCGCATCTCGGTGGATGAGGAGCTGAATCGTGACAACGTTTCCATCGAAAACCAGAAGGCAATCATCGCTGACTTTGTAAAAACCCGCTTTCCGGACAGCACGCTGACGTTCTACGAAGACCGGGACCGCTCCGGCTATACGTTTGAGCAGCGCGAGGGCTATCAGACCATGCGCAAGGGCTTGATCGCACACAAATATGACATTCTGATCGTCAAGGATTTCTCCCGGTTCTCCCGCCGCAACAGCCGCGGCCTGGTCGAGCTGGAGGATCTGCGGGATTACGGCGTCCGCATTATTTCCATCGGCGACGGGATCGACTTCCCGAATGACGACGACTGGCTGAAAATTCAGTTTCAGTTTCTGATCAACGAAATGCCCGTGACAGACGCATCCAAGAAGGTGCGCGCCGTTGTGAAGCAGCGGCAGCAGGATGGCAAATGGCTCTGCGCCGCGCCCTATGGGTATATCATCAATCGCCGTCATGAGTTTGAGATCGTTCCCACCGAAGCGGAGATCGTGCGCACGATTTTCCGTCTTTATCAGGATGGCTGGGGCTACAAGAAAATTGCAAATTATCTGACGAGCGAGGGCATTCCGACGCCGCGCATGTCGGAGCAGCAGCGCAAGGAAGCCGAGGGCAAGGACTATAAACGAGAAGTTAAGAGCGCCTGGGCGATTGCAACGGTGCAGGGTATTCTGGAAAACGATTTCTATATCGGCACCATGCGTTCGGGCAAATACACCCGCAAAAAGATCAACGGCAAAGACCTCAAAAAGGATGCGAGCGAGCACATCGTGATCGAGAATCATCATCAGGCGATCATCAGCTATCGGGAGTTTGCCACGGTCAAGGCGCTGCTTGAGAGCCGCTCCACCAGCCACTATCGCGGGCAGAAGAAAAACGAAAACGTGTATTCCGGTTTTCTGGAATGCGGCGACTGCGGCAGCCCGATGTTTGCCATGTGCCGCCCAGGTCAGAAGGATTGCTACCGCTGCGGCACTTATCATCGGCAGGGGCTGAAAGCCTGCACCAGCCATTTTATCCGCGTGGAGAAGCTGGATGAAGTGCTGAAGCAGTATTTGCAGAAGGTCCGCGACACCTCCGCGGCAATGATCGAACAGCTGAACGCCGACCTTGCCCAAGAGGAAGAGGACGTTGCCGAGGCGGACCGCAGCGCGGAGAATCTGGAAGAGATCCTGCAGGATCTGCAGGAGGAATTGAAAGCCACCAAGCGCCAGCGGGTCCGGGATCTCCTGAAGCATCCGGAGCAGGAGGCTTTGCTGGAGGAGACCTACGATGAGATGGAAGACGATCTGACCCGCCGGATCGCGGGGCTTCAGAACCAGCTCGAAATGACCGTAGATAAACGCAACACGATCATTCGGGTCAACCGGGCGGCAAAAACGGCGCTGGAAGTGTTTGATGATATTCTGAAAAAAGAAAAGCTGGATCGCAACGATCTGCATCTTATCATTGACCGCATCAAAGTCTTTGAAGACCGCATCGAAATCCACCTGAAAGAGGATATTGACAGTCTTCTGCGCTGCGGCACGCTGCCTGTGGAACAGGAGGATGCCGCAAATTTTAAGCAAGGCATGGAGGATATCGAAAACGTCACCATCGTCCAGCGCACGGAAAAGCGCCCGGACAAGGTCCTGCATGTCAATGTCATCAGTGACGGTGACCCGCTGGAGATTTACACTGATGCGGACGGAGAGGTCATTTTCAAGAAGTATTCGCCGATCGGGGAGCTGTCGGCGCTCACGGAGCAGTATGCCGACGTGCTCTTTCGCGGCACGGGGCTGCCCGTCGTGATGACGGATCGCGATCAGGCGGTCGCGTGTGCGGGCGTGCCGAAAAAAGAGGTGCTGGACCGGCGCGTGAGCGCGGCGCTCGAGCAGCTCATGGAGCAGCGCGCGCAGTATGTCTGCCGGCAGGACAGCGAGCGTCTGCGCCCGATCGACGGCATGGACCGGGAAGCGGCGGCTGCGTTCCCGATCGTCGGCAGCGGAGATGTATCCGGCGCGGTCATTCTGCTGCTGCAGGAAAACGGCGCCTGCCCGACGCAGACGGAGATCAAGCTTGCGCAGATCGCCGCCTCCTTTCTGGGCAAACAGACGGAGGGCTGAGCCCGGGGAGGACTGCGATGAAAAAGAAAGGAAAGTATCCGAATCTGTATCTGGCCGTCGGTCTGTGTCTGCTGGCCATGACGGTCGGCGCGGCGGTGGATGCGCGGGTGAGCCGCGCGCAGAAGGCGGCCGAAGAAACGGCGACCTTCACCCGCATCACCGCAAGCTGGACGGCGCAGCCGACGAACGCCGCTGCCGTGCCCGCAACGGACGTTGCCGATCCGCGGGAGACCGAAGCGGCCGCGACCGTGGCGCCGAACAAGCCCTATTCCGGCGATTTTCAGCTGCCGATGGGCAGCGATATTCATAAGCCGTTCAGCGGCGACGAGCCGGTCTATTCCGAAACCATGGGGGACTGGCGGGTGCACAACGGCACGGATTTCGCCGGCAGCGTGGGCAACGATGTGCACGCGGTGGCCGCGGGCAGGGTGCAGCGGGTCTATGACGACAGCTTCTGGGGCACGGTGATGGAAATCGACCACGGCAACGGGTTGACGCTGCGCTACTGCGGGCTGCAGAGCGGCAGCTGCCTGCCCGAGGGCAGCACTGTGGAAAAGGGCGCGCGCATTGCCGCGCTCGGACACATCCCCATTGAGATGGAAACGGATCATCTGCATCTCGAGGCGCTGATCGACGGGGAATATGTGGATCCGCTCGCGGCGCTGAACAAGGGCAACACAGCGGAATAAAAAAACAGGGAGCCTGCACCCGGTTCGGGGCAAGCTCCTTGATTCTTTTCAGCGGATTCAGCGGCTTCGAATGAACCGCATCACGAGGTTGATCAGGAAGGTGAACACCTGCACACACAGCCGAATGAACGTCGCAGCGGTCTCTTCATCCACCAGCGGCGTATCCGAGCCCGACGATTCTTCGGTGATCGGCGCGGCGGTTACGGTGAAGCTCTTTGTCTGCGTGGCCGCAGCGGTCACGCCGTTGGCGGTGATTTCAGCCGTATAGGCGCCGGCGGGCAGCGTCAGCGTGCAGGACGTCACGCTGATCCGGTCCTCCGTGAGAAGGGGCGCGTTGTTGCCGGCGGGGAAGACCTTCACGCAGTAGCTCTCCGCACCGGTCACGGCGTCCCAGCTCAGGGTCGCGGTGCCCATACCGGCGGGATCCACCGTCGGCGCTTCGCAGCTCATATGCAGTGCGTAAAGCACCACCTTGTGCGACGGCTGCGGATGGCTGTAGTGCTTGAGATCCTCATAGACGATCTTGTTGTTGTGCGGGTTGTTGTGGGCGTAATCATGCAGCCCGTCGCTGTCGATGCTGCTGCAGAGCGCGGCGTGAATATAGGTGTTGCCGCAGGTTTCGCAGACAAAGAAGAGCGGATCGCCCGGCGCGACCTTGCCGGCGTTCACGGTGCCGTTGATGTAATAGCGGCCGTTCGAGGGCGTCAGAAGGTAGGGCGTGCCGTAGGGCAGCAGATGGCGATAAAGGCCGTAAACCGACGGCGACGTGGAGGGGATGCCGCCGGCGGTGACGCAGGCAGCCACGAAGGCGGCGCACTGGCCGACGCCGTCATTCCAGTGGTTGGCGGCATAGGCGAGCGCGGCGTTGGGGTCATAGACATAGCCCGCCGTTTCGGCGCCGGCAAACGTCATCGGCGCAAACAGCAGGGCGGCACAGAGCAGGCCGGCGAGTGCGCGCCGGAGCGTTGTGCGAGCGGTATGAAACATAAGCATCCTTTCTGCCGGAATCCGGTCCGGCCGGGGCGGAGGTGCGTCTCCGCGCAGTGTCAAACCGTCTGCCGCCGAAGGTGCGGCAGGGATAAATGTGCTATATATTATACCGCTTTTTCCCTGAATTGTCAAGCAATGCTGCTTTTGCGCGCATAGGTCTGCAGGAACACGCGCTCTTTTTCGCGCAGGCGGCGGAAGTACCAGCAGATGCGTTTTTCCGCTGCCAGCGGCGTCGTCCGCACGGAAATCGCGCCGGCGCGGTTGGCCGCGAGCACGTCCGTGAAGAGCTGATCGCCGACCATCGCAAGCGCGGAAACCGGCACGCCCAGCCGCGCGGCCATGCGGCGGATCGGCTTGTCGCTGGGCTTGTTGGCCAGGGCGATGAAGGGCAGACGCCCCATTTTTCTGGAAAGGAACCAGCCGCGGTGCAGGTAGGTGTTGGAGATGATCGCGACGGGGATGCCGGCCGCGCGCATGGAATCGACCCACTCCAGCGTGCGTGCGGGCACACGGTAAGAGGAATCGAGCACGGCGGTGTTGTCAAGATCGATTGCCACGGCCTGCGCGCCGTAGCTTTTCAGCAGCGCGGGCGTGAGCGCGTAGAGCGAGGGCAGCTGGTGCGCCGGATAGGCGTCCGGCAGCGAGTTTTCATGACGGTTCTTTTTTCTGTTCATCATTCGGGCCTCCGCATGAGTGATGTTGTATTTTTTGCGGGCAAACGCCGCGCGGACGACGCAGGTTGCGCGCGCCGGGATCGAAAGCCCGGTCTCAGGAGCGCCGTCCGTCGGGCGCCCTGCAAGAGGAAGTATACCCGATCCGGCGGCAAAAGTCACCCTACCGGACGGAAAACCGCTCTCCGGCCGCGGGAATCGGACTCTACCCGGAGTAGAAACCGTACACTTACGAGAGATAATGTCCAACATTGTGCCGAACGGCGCGCCGGACACCGTCGGCAGGCAAAAAAGAACGCGCCGCAGCAAAATGCTGCAGCGCGTAAAAAATGCAATCAATTCTTTAATGACTGGTTTACCGGGGAATTTGCAGTGGTTCAATTTCCGAATGGATTCAGTCGCCTTTGTGGTTGCTTTTTGGATTCCGGTTTGTCGATCTCGCCCGGCTGTTTCTGCAAGCACATCGGATTTCGGAATATGCATACAACGGAATCACAGGATTTCTTTTTCAGCTTAAGGCTTGCTGAAGTGTAAAGAAATAGAACCAATAGCTTCCGGGAATCGTCATGGAGGTCAGATGAATGGGTTCGGTATAGTGCGTATATCCAACACCGGTGGAAAGAGGTACCATTGCGTCGATATGATAATCAAGATTGTCCTCTGCGTCTTTTACAGCAGAATCCAGTTTGCTGCCCTTGACGGCGGGATCCACCGCGGGAATAAGATAGGGGAGCAGGGCAATGATGTCAGAGGGGCTATCGGCGGTGAAGCCGATGTTGTCTTTGTAGTTATGCATCTCGTCGTCATAATAGACATCCACATCAGCGGAGCCCCGGATCTTAAAGCCGTCGGATTCAATGTCGGTGATATAGCAGTCCTCCGGTAAATAAGGAAGCAGATGCTGCGCAAACTCCTCTGCGTTCATGACCAGCCCGGTGGGCGTCAGAACGGTGACTTCTTTCTTTTCAGCGCGCGCGGCATTGCGCGTTTCAAGGGTTTCACCGCAGACAACACACGTCAGGATTTCTTTGCCGCCGAGGGCGGATGCATCCTTTGCAGCCCATGTACCGGGGGTGTGGCCGAGTGCTTCACCCTCGGTTGTGCCGCAGACGGAGCAGGTTTTCGGCGTGGTGCAGGTGGCTGCCTTCCAAGAGTGCGGCAGCGATTCGCCCTCTGTTGCGCCGCAAACGGTGCAGGTTTTCGGTGCGGTGCAGGTGGCTGCTTTCCAGGTGTGCGCCAGTGTTGTGCCCTCGGTTGCTCCGCAGAGGATGCAAGTCTTCGGCGTAGCACAGGTGGCTTCCTTCCATTCGTGCCTGCAGCCGCAGCCGGAGAAGGAAAGCAGAACAAAAGACAGAACCATGATGAGCGGTAGAATTCTTCTGGTCAATGGGTACACTCCTTTTGCTTACGGTTTTTCATAGGGCATCAGATGCTGTCTGCGTTATATGCGTCATATGCCGCAAGGATTTTCTTGATGCCGTCTTTATCGGCGGCGGAAATCTCGACGTCTTTGTAATACTGGTCACCCTCAAATCGAACGATTGTCTTCTTGGATTTTGCAATATCTCTGAGCAAGTCCACATAAATTGTTCCGGAAAAATCATAGTATTCCCAGACGTCGCCGTGCGCATTATCTCTCTCAACGTCGAAGTAATTCGCTGTAATATAATGGTTTTCGCCGTCAATATTGATTGTGAGCTTCTTCCAGAACAGCCAACTGCTGCCGGTATAATCTGCTTTGATGCGCAGAGCGACAAATTCGCCGGTTTTGGAATCGGTGCAAATGTACGGCAAAAAATAGCACCTGGTGTCGATATATTCCGGAAAACTTGTCGGATAATACCAGGTATAGCCTTTGATATCATCCTTATGCGCTCTGAACCCGCTCAAAGCGGCTTTAAACTTCTTCAGACGTTCTTCTTTTAAGCGCTTCTTTTCAGCTGCTTCCAGTTCATTAAGCTTTTTGACCGCAGCTTCGTATTTGCTGTAGTTGGTAACAAGCTTCTTGCTGTCCTCTGAAAGCGCGGCATACTCTTTTTTGATTTCGTTGAGCTTTGTTTCACTCGAAAGCGTGATCTCACCCAAGCCGTCGATCAGTCCGGACACCTTGTTTGCACAAAGCTTGTTATAATCTGACTGCGCCTGAGTCAGAGCAGCGTAGGATCTGACCTGATCCTTCAGCTCGTCGGGCAAACCCTGATAGGCGCTGGTTGCTTTTTTGATTAGCTCGCCGGAATCCAGAGTGACCGTGCCGATTGCGGCGATTGCGTCCTCAACCTTTTTGATTTTGGCGGAATTGAGGGAAGCGCCGGCTTTTTCAAGCTTTTTATAATTCTTCACCTTTTTTTGCTGGTCTTCATTCATGCCGGAGTATACCTGACTTAAGCTGAGAATCGTTTTCTCATCATCCACTGATATTTGATTGGGCAGGGCGTCGATCTTGCTTACCAGTTCATTCACGGCAGCTTTTTCGTTGTCCGGCAGCGCGTTTTTATGAGCAGAGCTGATAACGAAAATCAGCACCAGAAAACCGATGATCACGCCAATTCCGGCAAACAGCCTTTTTCTTTTTTTGTTTTGCCTGTCGGCATCGGGCTGATGATATGCCGGATAGGAATAAGTCGGCACGGGGTTTCCCGCCGGCGGGGCGGAAGGCGCCGGTGCTGCGATCTGTTCCGGGGTGGGGCGCTGCTGCGCCGGGGCCTCCGGCGCAGCAGCTTCCTCCGGTGTGGCTGCAGCCTCGGTTTCCGGTGCAGGGGTGGGAGCTTCAACCGGCGCAGGGCCTTCAACCGGCGCGGGCGCTTCGGATGCCTGCGTAGTTGTTTCTTCGGCGGGCAGGGCTTCCGTTTCCGTCGGCTCGGCTGTTGTCGCGAGCTTTGCCCCGTAGTGGGGGCAGAAGGCAAGTGCCTCGATTTCTTTGCCGCAGTGCGGGCAGAACATTTTATCCATACTGAAACACCTCATCAATCACAACGCCGCGCATTATGCGGCGCCGCATAATAGTCAATAATAATTAATGGTACGCGGCCGGCGTGTGAGAACGCCGGCCGTCCGGGAGAAAGCGCGTTGCTTACCAGCCGTAATGCGCCTCGTGCCAGCCGTGCGCCATTGCGCCGAAAAAGACCATCCAGCCGCCGCCGTAGAAGAAATAATTGAACATCTCTTCCGAGAACAGCATTTTCATCAGGATCGGGAAGCCCTTGATCGCCATCTGTGCATATTCCCAAAGCGCGGATACCATAGCGTGTCACCTCCTTTTGTCCGTTTTATCGAACTCATCAAAGTTTTTGGATGATATATGCCGACAAACCGCTCTGAACGCTGAAACGTACGGTTTCGCCGGCGATCAGATCGAAGTCTGTTTTGATTGAACGGTAACCGGAATAAGTGCCGACGGAAAACGTGTGCCTGCCGGCACATACCGCAATGCTGACGGTCGTGTTTGCCTGCGGCATGTGGAAAGGATGCGGCGTGTTGTCAATAAAAATCTGGAATCCGTCATCCCGCACCGCTTTCGGAAACTCCACGGTGACAGTGCCCCAACAGGCAGCTTTTTCGGCGCAGGCGGCGGATTGCGCTGCCGCGTCCGCATAATCGCCGAGTTGGCGGAATTCTTCTGCGAGCGCCATGTAATCCTCGGGCGAAGCAGTTTGTTTCAGCTGCTTCATCAGGTTTGCATAAGTGCTTTCACGCGGATCTTTCGCCGATGCATGCGATGCCGGCGCGGCTGTTTGTGCCGTCGGCTGCGCAGCGATCGGCCGGGCGTCGGCCGGTTGTGCGGCGGCTTGCGGCTTGACGCGCGTGTTGCGCTCAATTCTGTGCAGGGTCTCCAGCGCATCTGCCGCCGCATACATAAGGATCGAAAAGAAAATTGCACCGATCGCAACGCCGAGCAGGGCACCGCCGGGGATCAGAAAATCATCATCAGAAAGAAGACCGATCAGAAACAGGATGACGCCTAGTATGAGCTCAAGAATGCCCAGGATCAGACTGATTCTGGAAACAACACGAAGCGTTTTCGCTACATCTTCAAAAAGTTTCATGACAGACAATACCTCCGTTCATTTTGACTACGATATTCTAATAGCGGTCAGTCCGAAAGCGAGAGGATCAGAAAAACAAACGTCGCCGGGATGGAAATGAGCTTGAGCATGGCTGCGAGGGTGGTGAAAAATCCAAGCGTAAACATGGAGGCCTCCTCCTTTCTTTTCAGCGTGGTGCGGCCTGCGCCGGTTGAACGCGGCCGGCATGGGAAACATGAGAACCCGCTTCATTTATGTTACAATAATATATGATATGATAATAACATATAATGAAGTTGCGTGTCAAGTTATAATGAGAACGGAGGTGATTCGATTTGAAGCAATCGAAAGAGCCCGCGCTGCAGCTGACGATCTCCAGAAAGAAGTTCAAGGGCGACGACAGCCATAAGGTGTTCTCCATCCGTGTGCGTGAGGAAACCGTTGCCCGGCTGGAAGCCGTTGCGGAAAAAAGCAACCGTTCACGAAACGAAGTGATCAACCTGTTGCTGGAGTTTGCGCTTGATCATTGTGAAATCGTCGATTAGCAGCCGAACCGAAGGCCGGTGCATTCCTGGCGGGGGATGCGCCGGCGTTCCGTTTTTCTTCCTTTGCCGGCCGCGTTCACTTATTAGATGCAGCAAACGGCAAAAAAGTTGAAAAAAACCGAAAAAACATGATAAATAATTTCGATGCGGCAGGATCCGCCGGCGTCCGGGGCGCGCATTCATAATTAATTTATTTTTATAGCATGAAATCTTAAAAAAAATCTTTTATTTTAAGAGAACAGATGCTATAATGAACCATATATCTGCATCATTCGGCGCCGCAGCGCGCCTTGCATTTCCGCCGCAGCGCGGCGGCAGAAGGAGAGAAGTGTATGTCAGACATCATTACGGTCAAAAATCTCAGCAAATCCTACGGCAGCAATCAGGTGCTCAACGACGTATCATTTGCGCTTGAGAGCGGTCAGATCATCGGTCTGCTCGGCCCCAACGGCAGCGGCAAGACCTCGCTGATGAAAATCTTCACCGGCCTGATCAACGATTATTCCGGCGAAGTGCTCGTGGACGGCACCCGTCCCGGTCCGGTGAGCAAATCCAAGGTGGCGTATCTGCCCGAAAAAACCTATCTTGCCAACTGGATGACGGCGGACGACGCGATCAACTACATTGCGGATTTTTACGACGATTTCGATAAGGCGAAGGCCATGCGGATGCTCGACCGGTTCCAGCTGCCGCACAAGCAGAAGGCCAAGACCATGTCCAAGGGCCAGCAGGAAAAGCTGCAGCTGCTCCTGGTCATGTGCCGCAACGCCAAGATCTATATTCTGGATGAGCCGATGGGCGGCGTGGACCCCGCGGCGCGCGATTTCATTCTGGACGCGATCCTGAAAAATCGCCCGGAGGGCTCCACCATTCTCATGAGCACGCATCTGATTCACGACATCGAGGGCTGTCTGGATTCGATCATCATGATCGGCCGCGGACGGCTGCTCATGCAGGGCACGGTGCCGCAGCTGCGCGCAACCGGCAAGACCATCAACGAAATCTTCAAGGAGGTGTTCAGCAGTGACTGGCAGGAATGAAAAAATCAAAAGCAAGATGGGCAAGCTGATCAAGAATGATTTTCTGGCCAGCGCCCGCGTGATCCCGTTCTTCTATCTGTTGCTGATCGCCGCCATGGCCGCCTTTCTGATCGGGACGAAGACAAACAACAACAAGCTCCTCGCCATCGGCATGGCCGTGAGCACGGTCGTTTCCATTCTGCTGATTTTCGTGACCTTCTTCTTTGTGGTCTATGATTTCTACAAATCGCTCTTCACGCAGCAGGGCTATCTGAGCTTCTCGCTGCCGGTGACCAGCCGTCAACTGCTCGGCTCGAAGATGATCGTCTACGGCCTGTGGATGATCCTGAGCTATGTCGTCTTCCTCGGCGTGATCTGGTATATGAGCAACTATCTGCAGGAGGATGTCATCGGCGAGGAAACGATGAACACGGCGGACGTGTTCCTGACGATGTTCAATCTGCCGACCAAGAGCCAGATCATCATTTACGCCCTTTATATCATCGTGTTCTTTTTTGTTCTCGTGCTGACCTTCATTTCGATGATCTATTTCTCGATCTCCGCCTCGCATATGCGCGCGTTCCAGAAAGCGAATCTGGTCTGGGCGGTCGTGATTTTCGTGGCGCTGTTCATCTTGATGACCGTCGCGATCGAGCTGCTGGAGAAGGCCTTCGTCGTCAACCTGATTTTCTACGGCGACAAGAATACGCCCTCCATTGTGTTCGGCTATGACAACTATGCGGGCACGTCGTTCTCGCTGATCCCGCTGATCTTCTTTATCGTGCTGAATATCGTGCTCTTCTTCCTGACGGCGGATATCATGCACAAGCGCATCAACATTAAATAATGGAAAAAATCGGCGTTTTCGGCGGCACCTTCAACCCGCCGCATATCGGCCATGTGCGTCTGGCGGCTGCGGCTGCGGACGCGCTCGGGCTCGACCGCGTGCTGATCATGCCTGCCTGTGTGCCGCCGCATAAGCTGCCCGCGGCGCTGGCCGGCGGCGCGGACCGGCTGGAGATGTGCCGCCTGGCTTTCGGCGAGGATCCGCGCTTTGCGGTCTCCGATCTCGAGCTGCGGCGCGGCAGCCGGAGCTATACCGTGGAAACGCTGCGCACGCTGCACGCGGAATATCCCGCGGCGGAGCTGTGGTTCATCGCCGGGTCGGATATGCTCGCCACCTTCCGCCAATGGTACCGCTGGGAGGAAATCCTCTCGCTTGCGCGCCTGTGCGCGGCCTCCCGGTCGGCCGATTTTGTGCCCGATCTTTCCGGCTTCACCCCGGCGCAGCAGGCACGCATCACCGTGCTGCCGATCGCGCCGCTGGAGGCCAGCTCCACCGAGGTGCGCGAGGCCCTGCGCAGCGGCCGGACGACCGCGCTGCTGCAGCCGCAGGTGCTGGGCTATATTCAGACGCACGGGCTGTATGCAGACGGCCTTTCCGCTTATCGCGCGCTGCTGCGCGACCGGCTGGATGACAAACGCCTGCACCACAGCGAATGCGTGAGCGACGCGGCGGCGATGCTCGCGGCGCAGTACGGCTGGGATCCGGAAAAGGCGCGGCTGGCAGGTCTGCTGCACGATATCACAAAGAATGAATCGCTGCCCGAGCAGCAGCGGCTGATCGAAGCGGACGGCGGCGAACTTACCGCCCTCGAGCTGCAGAATCCGAAGGTCTGGCATCAGCGCTCCGGCGCGGCCTTCCTGCGGCTGAACGGGCTGGTGACGGATCCGGAAATTCTGAACGCCGTCGCCTGCCACACGACCGGCAAAGCCGGCATGACGCTGCCGGACAAGATCCTGTATATCGCGGATTTCATTTCCGCGGAGCGCGACTATCCGGACGTTGAGGTCGTGCGCCGGCTCGCGGCGCTCTCGCTCGAGCACGCGATCCTCTATACGTCCCGCTACACTGTCGTGACCCTGACAAAAATGAAGCGGCCGCTTCATTCCGCAACGCTGGCCTGCTATGCGGATATGCTGCGGCACTTCGGATTGATAAAAGAAAAATTGCCCAACGGAAAGGATGACACCGCATGACGGAACCCATCACCCTCGTGAAAACCATTGCCGCCGTACTGGATAAAAAGAAGGCCGAGGACATCGTCGCGATCAAGACGGAGGAAGTGACGATCGTTTCGGATTATTTCGTGCTGGCCTCCGGCGCCTCCTCCACCCACACCCGCGCGCTGGCAGACGACGTGGAATATGAGATCAAGGAGCGGCTGGATCTCGCGCCCGAGCACATCGAGGGCCGCGCCACCGGCTGGATTTTGCTGGATTACGGCACCGTGATCGTGCATGTGTTCGACCGCGAAAGCCGCGAATATTATAATCTGGAGCGCCTGTGGGCAGACGCGCAGCAGATCGACCTGAGCGACGTGGTCAAACCGGAATAAAGAATCGTTCATCTGTTTGCGTGTTCATTCACATGCGGCAGGGAACGCTGAGGGCAGCGTTCCCTACATTCTGATATCCAATCGATACATAAAGAACTGAATTGAGAAGGAGACAGTTTTATGGCACAGTATGACTACAAAGCGATAGAAAAGAAGTGGCAGAAATACTGGGAGGAGCACGAAACCTTCAAGACCGACGTCTGGGATTTCTCCAAGCCCAAATTCTATGCGCTTGATATGTTCCCCTATCCTTCGGGCGTGGGCCTTCACGCGGGCCATCCCGAGGGCTATACGGCGACCGACATCGTCTCGCGCATGAAGCGCATGCAGGGTTACAACGTCCTGCACCCGATGGGCTACGATTCCTTCGGCCTGCCTGCGGAGCAATATGCCGTTTCCACCGGGCACAATCCCAACGGCTTTACCCAGGATAATATCCAGACGTTCTCCAAGCAGCTCAAGGAGCTCGGCTTTGACTACGACTGGTCCAAGATGATCGCGACCTCCGACCCGTCTTATTATAAATGGACGCAGTGGATCTTCAAGCAGCTCTATCTCAAGGGCTACGCGAAGCTCGTCGACATCCCCGTGAACTGGTGCGAGGAGCTCGGCACGGTGCTCGCAAACGACGAGGTCATCGACGGCAAGAGCGAGCGCGGCGGCTATCCGGTCATCCGCAAGAATATGAAGCAGTGGGTGATCGATCAGGTCGCATTCGCCGAGGAGCTGCTCGACGGACTCAATGAGATCGACTGGCCCGAATCCACCAAGGATATGCAGCGCCACTGGATCGGCAAGAGCACGGGCGTGGAGGTCGAATTCAACATTGTCGGCGGCGGCAAGTTCTCGATCTACACCACCTGTATCGAAACGATTTACGGCATCACCTTCATGGTGCTCGCGCCCGACGGCGACCTCGTGCAGCAGCTGATGCCGCGCATCGAGAATCCCGACGAGGTCAAGGCGTATATCGAAGAAACGATCAAGAAGACCGATATGGACCGCACCGAGCTCAACAAGACCAAGAGCGGCTGCTGCCTGAAGGGCATTTACGCGATCAACCCCGTCAACGGCAGAGAGGTGCCGGTATTCATCGGCGACTTCGTGCTCGCGAGCTACGGCACGGGCGCCGTCATGGCGGTCCCGAGCCACGACCAGCGCGACTTTGAATATGCCGTTGTGCACAACATTCCGATGCTCCAGGTTATTGACGGTGCGGACGTTTCCGCGCAGGCGTTTGAAAAAGGCGACTATCTCGGCAAGGGCTGCAAGCTCATCAATTCCGAGGAATTCACGGGCATGACCGTCGAGGAAGCCAAGGAAGCGATCACCGTCAAGCTGGAAAAGATGGGCGTCGGCAAACGCAAGACCAATTATCACTTCCGCGAGTGGATTTTCGCGCGCCAGCGCTACTGGGGCGAGCCCGTGCCCGTGTATTATACCGAGGACGGCGAGATTCACGTGCTCGACGATGACGAGCTGCCGCTTGTGCTGCCCGAGCTCGACGACTACAAGGGCAGAAACGGGCAGGCGCCGCTCGAAAACGCCGAGGACTGGAAATACATCGAAAAGAACGGCGTCAAAGGCAAGCGCGAAACCTCCACGATGCCCGGCTCCGCCGGCTCGAGCTGGTATTTCCTGCGCTATATCGACCCGCAGAATGACAAGGCGATCGGCGACCCCGCGCTTCTGAAGCACTGGCTGCCCGTCGACCTTTATATCGGCGGACCGGAGCACGCCGTGGGCCATCTGATCTATTCGAGAATCTGGAACAGATTCCTTTATAACCAGGGTATTTCGCCGGTCAAGGAGCCCTTCGTGAAGCTCGTTCACCAGGGCATGATCCTCGGCTCAAACGGCATCAAGATGGGCAAGCGCTACCCCGAATTCGTCGTCAATCCGTCCGATATCGTGCGCGATTACGGCGCGGATACCCTGCGTCTTTATGAGATGTTCATGGGGCCGATCGAGGCGTCGAAGCCCTGGAGCAATCAGGGTGTCGAGGGCGCGAAGCGCTTCCTGACCCGCGTCTGGACCTTCTTTACCGAGCCGTCCAATCTCTGCGAGGATAAACGCGCGGAGCTCGAAAAGGTTTACAACGTCACGGTCCGCAAGGTGTCCAAGGATTTTGAAACGCTCGGCTTCAACACGGCCATCAGCCAGATGATGATTTTTGTCAACGCCGTTTACAAAGCCGGCTCCTGCCCGAAGGATTTCGCCGAGGGCCTTG
The DNA here is from genome assembly GCA_017428525.1 of Clostridia bacterium. Classification (GTDB taxonomy): domain Bacteria; phylum Bacillota; class Clostridia; order Oscillospirales; family Acutalibacteraceae; genus CAG-177. The sequence continues at coordinate 15,545 of JAFRQQ010000040.1, forward strand.
TGAAGCTGCTTTCTCCCATCTGCCCGCATATCTGCGAGGAGATCTGGCAGATCCTCGGCCATGACGATACGATTGCTTATGAGAGCTGGCCGACCTATGACGAAGCGAAATGCGTGGACGACGCGGTCGAAATCGCCGTGCAGATCAACGGCAAGGTGCGCGAGAAGCTCGTGATTCCCGCCGACGCGGCGCAGGATGAGGTGCTTGCGGCGGCCAAGGCCATGCCGCGCATCGCGGAGCAGCTCGCCGGCAAGCAGCTGATCAAGGAGCTTTATGTCAAGGGCAGACTGGTCAATCTCGTGGTGAGATAAGCGGGGCTGCCGCATACAGCGAAAAAAAGCTCACAGGGTGCAGAAGCGCGGCGGCTGCACCCTGTTTGATCCTCTTTGGATGCAAGGAAGCCGCAGACGCCCGAAAACGGGGTTCTTTTTCGACGCTGAAAACGAATTTGCGGCAGAGTTCTCCGTCGCCGGACGGGATGCATTTTCTTTAAAAATTCATAATTTAGTGGTTGACAAGATCGCCGGCTGTATTGTATAATGACTTGAAATGATGATACGAGGTGCTGCAGAACTGTCGCACCCAGATCCCTGTATCAGACGAGGGGAGGGAATAAAGTGAGCCAGGTCAAAGTCAAGGAAGGTGAATCGCTCGAGAACGCACTCAGACGCTTTAAGAGACAGACGTCCAGAGACGGCGTGATCCAGGAGGTTCGCAAAAGAGAGCATTACGAAAAGCCTTCGGTCAAGAGAAAGAAGAAGTCCGAGGCCGCCCGTAAGCGTAAGTACAAATAAGTTTGAACTTACATGCGAAAGAGCCGCGTGCACTGCACGCGGCTCTTAAATATTTATTACATTATTTATTGCGGAATCAATCAGCGCCCGTCGAGCGTAATGCTGTCCACATAGCCGGTGCGCTTGCGCAGCGTCGCGCAGGAGATCTGAGAGATATACACCGTTTCGCCGCCGTCCGCGTCGGCGCAGACGACGAAGGATTTCGGCAGATCCGTGCACACGTTGATCACGCGCCCGGCCTTTTCCGCCCGCGCCAGATAATCGCGTGTGCTTTTGGAAACGGTCGTGTTGTCCAGATCGAAAATGCCGATGATCTTGTCAAAGGTGATCACCTTGTCCAGGCCCAGATGCAGATACATATCATTCCTCCGGCTTGATCAGCGTCACGGCGCCGCCGAGATCGCCGCCCATGAAGACGCGGGCAGCCGCCTCAAACCCTGCGGCGTTGTCGCTGACATAATAGGCGCGTTTGCCGCCCTGCACGGCGTTCAGACCCTGCGCCCGCAGTCCGTCGGCCAGCGTGTCGGCCGCCGCCTCGGAGGAGCTGATAATCGTGATGCCCGGCATCAGCTCGGCAATCAGATCCTGCAGCAGGGGATAGTGTGTGCAGCCGAGCACCAGCGTGTCAATGCCCGCCTCGCGCAGCGGCGTCAGATACTCCTGCAGCACGGTCGAGATCACCGGGTCGCCTTGATGAAAGCGGCCGTTTTCCACCAGCGGCACCAGCAGGGGACAGGCCTTGCTTAGCACCTGCAGGTCGGGATTCACAGCGGCAACCGCTGCTTCATAGGCGCCGCTGCCGACCGTGGCGTTCGTTGCGATCACGCCGATCTTTCCGTTGCGGGTGATGGCGGCGGCGCGCCGGGACGCCGGCTCCACCACGCCGTACACCGGCACGGGCAGCATGGCCTCCACCGCCGTGCGGGCAATGGAATCCGCCGTGTTGCAGGCGATCACCAGCGCCTTGAGCGCAAAGGTGCGCAGGAAGTTGACGTCCGCGATCACATAATCCGTGATCTGCGCCCGGCTGCGCGTGCCGTAGGGCACGTGCGCGGTGTCGCCGAAATAAATGATATTCTCCTGCGGCAGCTTGTCGAGGATGCTTTTCATGACGGTCAGGCCGCCGATCCCCGAATCAAACACGCCGATATAACGCTCGTTCTCTTTCATCGGATCTCCTTACAGCGCGTTGACGATCGCCTTGAAATGATCGCCGCGTTCCTCAAAGCAGGTGTATTGGTCAAAGGAACTGGTCGTCGGAGAGAGCAGCACCGTGTCGCCGGGCGCCGCCAGCCGGACGGCCGCAGCCACGGCGGCAGGCAGGTCGTCCACCACAGTGCCGTCCGGGCCGACCAGCTCGTCCACCAGCCGCCGCCCGCAGGCGCCGTAGCCGATCACGGCCTTCACCGGCGCGAGCTCCGCCTTGAGCGGCGCCATGGACAGGCCCTTCTCAAAGCCGCCGACCAGCAGAATCACGCCGCGGTCGAAGGCGCGCACGGCCGTGATGGTCGCGTCCGTATTCGTTCCCTTGGAATCGTTATAGAATTTTACGCCGTCCTTTTCGCGCACGAATTCAATGCGATGCTCCACGCCCGTGAAGTCGGAAACGGCGGCGCGGATCGCGTCGTTTTCGATGCCGAGCGCCTTTGCGGCCGCCACGGCGATGATGACGTTCTGCAGATTGTGCCGCCCGACCAGCCGGATGCAGTCCAGCGGCAGCACGGCCTCGCCGTTGACGGCGATCTGCCCGTCGCGGATGCAGACGGCCGTGTCCGTCCGGTCAAGGCTGAAGTCCCAGACCCTGCAGGGCACGGGATAGCGCGCGGTATAGTCCATGACCGCGGGATCGTCCGCGTTGCGCAGGAAGACGTCGTCTGCGCCCGTGTTTTCATACACGCGCACCTTCGAGCGGTAATAGGCGTCCAGGCCGCCCATGAAATCCACATGATCCGGCGTCAGGTTGATGATCACGGAGACCTCCGGCCGGAAGCGGTCGATATTCACCAGCTGGAAGTTGGAGATCTCCAGCGCGATATAGTGCCCGGGCGTTTCCAGCAGGCCGGCCTCCAGCAGCGTCTCGCACAGCGGGATGCCGATGTTGCCGCTCAGATGCGCCTTGCCGGGAAACGCGCGGCGCAGGATCTCATACAGCAGCGTCGTTGTGGTCGTTTTGCCGTTGGTGCCGGTGATGGCGATATAATGCTGCGGCGCGGCGACCTGATAGGCCAGTTCGATTTCGGTGATCACAGGGATCCCGCGCGCCTGCAGCCCTTCAATCATCGGACTGCGGAAGGGCACGCCCGGATTCTTGACCACCAGATCGTAGTCAGCTTCAAACACGTCCGGCGTCTGCGGCGTGATCCCGACGCCCAGCGCCTCGAGCGCGGGCAGCTCCTTGATCTGCTCCTTCGGCTTGCTCTCCGTCACCGTGACCTGTGCGCCGAACCGCAGCAGCACCTTGACCGCCGCCAGTCCGCTGCGCGCCAGTCCGATCACGAGCACCCGCTTGCCTGCAAGCTCCATTGCAGCGCCTCCTCTGTTCCATAATAAAAAACAATATGTAACCTATATTATATCCGCCCGGCGGGCAAAAGTCAACCGAAGAGCGGACAGGCTGCGAAAAAAACGTCCCGTCCGCCCTGATCTATGCCATGGCGTCGGCCCGCTGTACGCGGCTGCTCACGGATGCAGCTGCATCACCGCGCACGGCCGTCGCCTTGTTTTTTGCATCGCCGTGGCAGGACTGCCTCATTGTCCATTCTATGCCGTCGGCCGCGGCGGTGTCATTCAGCCGCGGAAAATTACGAAAAACCACCAGATATGGATGTAATTATTCGACCGCGGAATCAAAACCACAAGGTCTTTGATTCCAACCAAAAAGAAACACCCGGCGTCGTTGAGAAGAAGGGATAAAAAAGGGCAAAAAAGGTGTTGACAAACGGGGATGGATTTGGTATGATAGCGGAGCGCCCTGCGGGAAGCGCGGGCAACTGCGGGTCTGCAGGCGCGAATCGCACATTGAAAATTAAACAACGATAAGAACAAAACCCTTGAAGATTTTTTGAGTATGAGTACTCGAACAAACAGTAATTTCCGCAAGACGGAAATAGATGTCAGATGGCATCGAGA
>JAFRQQ010000041.1 GCA_017428525.1 Clostridia bacterium
GTGCTTTCGATCGGCGAACGTGCGTTTATTAGCAGCGGCCTGACGAGCATCACGATCCCGGACAGCGTGACGACGGTCGGCGAGTCTGCGTTCCAAAGTTGTTCCGCCCTGATCCGGGCGAATCTCTCCGGCAGCATGGCACAGATCAAGCCGTATACCTTCAGCAGCTGCACCGCGCTGCAGAGCATCACGATCCCCGCGAGCGTGCAGTCGATCGGCGAGCAAGCGTTCTACGGCTGCACGGCGCTCACGAAGCTGACCGTGCCCGGCAACGTGGCGACGATCGGCGCCTATGCCTTCTACGGCTGCACCGGCATCACGCAGGCGACCCTGCAATCCGGCGTCTCCGCGATCAGCAACAACGCGTTTGAAAATTGCACCGGCATGGTGAAGATCACCGTGCCCGAGAGCACCGTGACCTTCGGCGCCGATATTTTCTCCGGCCGCAACGGCGCGCTGAAGATGTATGGCTACACCGGCTCGCAGGCGGAGGTCTACGCGAATGAAAACGGCATCCCGTTTGTCGCCCTGTCCGGCGAATGCGCGCACGAATGGAGCGCGTGGAGCAACGGCACGCGCACCTGCACAAAATGCGGCGTGACCGAGACCTGCACCCACAGCTTCGGCGCGTGGAACAACGGCGAGCGCACCTGCGCCGTCTGCGGCATGACCGAGACCTGCACCCACAGCTACGGCGCGTGGAGCAACGGCAAGCGCACCTGCACCGTCTGCGGCATGACCCAGAACTGCGCCCACAGCTACGGCGCGTGGAGCAACGGCAAGCGCACCTGCACCGTCTGCGGCATGACCCAGACCTGCACACACAACTACGGCGCGTGGCAGATCGTGCGCGAAGCAACGCCGGAGCAGGACGGCCTGAAGACCCGCACCTGCAGCATCTGCGGCATGACGGAATCCGCCGCGATCCCCTATGATGCGCCTGCGGGCGGCGACGCCGCGCTGGCGATGGAGGAGGCGACGGTCACCGTCGGCAACACCGTGCGCATGGAGCTCAAGCTCACGGAAAACCCGGGCGTGAGCTACCTGCGTCTGACCGTGCGCACCGGCAGCGGCGTGACGCTCACCTCCGTGGAGAACGGCACGATCATCCGGGATCTGGATCAGGGCGTCAATCTGGTCTGGAGCGCGGATGCGGATGCGACGGCGACCGGCGTGCTGGCCACGCTCGTGCTGACCGTTGCGGAAGATGCGCCGGTCGGCGACAGCACGGTCGAGGTGATCGTCCGCGAGTGCTACAACGCGGACGGTGAGGACGTGACGATCGCCGTGACAAACGGCACGCTGCATATCATCGACTACATCTTCGGCGACGCAAACGGCGACGGCGTCATCAACGGCAAGGACGTCCTGCTGCTGCGGAAATATCTGGCAAATTACAACGATGACACGCAGACCTCGACCGTATCTGTCTATAACGGCGCGGACGCCAACAACGACGGCGTCGTGAACGGCAAGGATCTGCTGCTCCTGCGCAGATATATGGCCAATTATGATGATGAAACCGGGACATCCACGGTGATCCTGGGCTGATAAGGGAGGCAAAACCATGAAAAAACTGATTGCCTGTCTGCTCTCCGCTTTGCTTCTGAGCTTTATGGCGCTGCCGATTTTCGCCGCCGCGGCGAACGCGGCCGTGACCGTGGAGAGCAAAACTGCGTCGGCAGGAAAAACGGTTGATCTGAAGCTGAATCTCAGCGGGAATCCCGGCATCGCTTATCTGCGTCTGACCGTAGAAGCTGCGGAACAGCTGACGCTGACCGGCGTGACCAACGGCTCCGTGATCAAGGACCTTGACCAGGGCGTGAATCTGGTTTGGAGCGCAGATAACAACAGCACGGCGAACGGCACGCTCGCGACGCTGACATTTTCCGTGGCGGCGAACGCATCACCCGGGGATTATTCGGTTTCCGTTAAGATACGTGAATGCTACAATGAGAATCTCGGCGATGTTTCGGTGTCCGCTGTCAGCGGAAAGATTACCGTAGAGGCAGCCACCCCCGAAAAGATATTGACCGGTATCAGCGTTGCAACGCTTCCGACAAAAACAGTGTATACCGTGGGCGAAGCGCTGAATCCTGCCGGCCTGACGCTGACGGCAAGCTACAGCACCGGAGAAACAGAAACCGTGACGTCGGGCTTCACCTGTGCGCCGACTGCGCTGACTGCGGTCGGAACACAGACCGTGACCGTGACTTATCAAGGCAAGACGGCGACGTTCGCCGTGACTGTACAGGCGGCCGTCGAAAAAACGCTGACCGGCATTGCCGTGAAGACGCTTCCGCGAAAAATGACCTATACGGTCGGCGAAACGCTGGATCCGACCGGACTGGTGATTACAGCAAGCTATAATACCGGCGAAACCGAGGATCTGACGACAGGCTTTTCCTGCAGTCCGACGCAGCTTTCGGCAGTCGGTCCGCAGACGATCACGGTCAGCTATCAGCGGAGAACGACAACCTTCGTTGTCACGGTTGCCGCAGCCCCGGAACAGGTGCTGACGCTGCCGGCGACCTATACCATGAATTACAAGGACGACCCGACGCTCAAGCCGACGGGTGTGGAGCAGGGGACCAAGCTGCGTTGGCGTTCCTCTGATGAGAGCGTGGTTTCCGTGGACGGAAACGGGAAACTGACGACGCACAAGAAGGGAACGGCAACTATCACCTGTGAAACCGAAGACGGCAGCCAGAGCGCAGAATGCAAGGTGACGGTCAACTATACTGTTTTGCAGATTATCATTATCTATGTGCTGTTCGGGTTCATCTGGTATTTGAAATGAAGGCGTAAGAACAAGCGATAAATAACAAGCCGCCCGCGAGGCTATGGCCTCGCGGGCGGCGGTTGCGTTTGTTGCGGCGGCGGGGTCAGACCCGTTCGCCCTTGAGGGGGACCTTCCCGATGAAGGGCACCTTGACATAGCCCTCCACGCGGTCGCCGGCAAAGGTGGCGACCAGCGTCAGGTCGGCGTGGGGGACCAGGGCGGTGCTGATGACGGCCTTGACCGTATCGTCCGTTTCCTTCAGCTCCTTGACCGTGATCTGCGGCGTTTCCATCGCCGGCTGCAGGATCCGCAGGCCGTATTGCCCCGCATTGTCAAAAACTTCAAGGCGTACCTCGCCCGTGAAGATCATGGTTTTCAAATCAAATTTCCAGGTGCCCAGACCGATCATCGCATTGCGCTCCTTTCCGATTGTTCCATTTTATCATAACGGACCGCGGCTCAAAAATCAATATCTGCGACGAAAAAATTTTCTCACCACAGGATATCGTATGTGCGCCCTTCTTTATTTATACATTTTATATATGTCCGTTTTCGCGGGGACTTGCGTGCCGGCGTCCGGCGGGCGAAGGCCCTTGATACGTCTGCGATTGCGGCTTTGAAAAAAATCAAAAAAACTTGAAAAAAGTGCTTGACATTCCGTCGGGTTTATGATAGACTCTACTAGTCTGGATTGGTGGAGAAGGGGTTATTATGCCCTTTTGCCCGCCGAATCCCGAATGATATGCGTTGATGCGGGAGGTGGCTGCCCTCTGAGGCAGGGAATTTCCGCGGAGTATGTCCGATTTCAAACCGGGCGGTCTGTATCCGATCAGCCGTGACGTCGTTTCCCGCGCGCACGACGGCGGATATCTTGTGCAGTCAAGCGAGAGCTTACCCGGAAATGTTTTCCGGTTTTTGAATCGGACGGGTTGAAACACCCGGGTCAGTTTTCAAGAATTTGCACGAAACCAAGCGCCCACAACATTTTAAGGAGGCGTTCCAATGGCAGTTAAGGGAAAAATCAGAATCAGACTCAAGGGTTACGATCACAGCCTTGTTGACAAGGCGGCGGAAAAGATCGTCGAAACCGCGAAGCGCACCGGCGCGCAGGTCTCCGGCCCCGTGCCCCTGCCGACCGAGAAAGAGATCGTGACCATCCTGCGCGCTGTGCATAAGTATAAGGACAGCCGCGAGCAGTTTGAGCAGAGAACACACAAACGGCTGATCGACATCATCAGACCTTCCGCGAAGACCGTGGAAGCGCTGACGAGTCTGGAGCTTCCCGCCGGCGTCGAGATCGAGATCAAGCTCTGATCCGCAGACCGGCAGGTCAAGTTGGCCAAACGGTCAACCAATAACCTTAAAGGAGGAAAAACAAAATGCAAAAGGCAATCATCGGCAAGAAGATCGGCATGACGCAGATCTTCGATGCGAAGGGTCATGTGATCCCCGTCACCGTCGTGCAGGCAGGTCCCTGCAACGTCGTGACCAAAAAGACCGCTGAAAACGACGGCTACGAGGCTGTTCAGCTCGGCTTCGGCGATATCAAGGTGCAGCGCGTCAACAAGCCCATGATGGGGCACTTCAAGAAGAACGACGTCGCCCCCAAGAAGACGCTCAAAGAGTTCCGCTTCGACGACATCGACAGCGTGAACGTGGGCGATACCATTAAAGCGGACATCTTCGCCGTCGGCGAAAAGGTGGACGTGGTCGGCACGAGCAAGGGCAAGGGCACTGCCGGTTCCATCAAGCGCTGGAACTTCTCCAGACTGAAGGAATCCCACGGTACCGGTCCCGTTGCGCGCCACGCCGGCTCCCTGGGCGCCTGCTCGGATCCTTCCCGCGTTTACAAGGGAAAGAAGCTGGCCGGTCATCTCGGCTGCGAGCGCGTGACCATTCAGAATCTTGAAATCGCGAAGGTTGACGCAGAAAACGATCTGCTCGCCATCAAGGGCGCCATCCCCGGCCCCAAGGGCGGCATCGTCGTGATCCGCGACACCGTCAAGAAAGCGAATGCATAAGGGAAAGGAGTAGAAGAGAATGCCTCAGGTATCAGTTTTCAATCAGGCCGGCAGCAAGGTCTCCGAGATCGCGCTGGCTGACAGCATTTTCGGCATTGCGCCCAGCATCCCCGCGATGCATCTTTGCGTCGTGGCGTATCTCGCGAATCAGCGTCAGGGCACCCAGTCTACTCTGACCAGATCCGAAGTCAGCGGCGGCGGCAAGAAGCCCTGGAGACAGAAGGGCACCGGCCGCGCCAGACAGGGCTCGACCAGAGCGCCGCAGTGGTATCACGGCGGCATCGCCCACGGCCCCAAGCCCCGCACCTATCATAAGGACATCAACAAGAAGGTCAGAAGACTTGCGATGAAATCCGCGCTCTCCGCGAAGGTTGCGGATGAAGAGCTGATCGTGCTCGAGGATCTCAAGCTGGATGCGATCAAGACCAAGGAAATCGTCAAGGTCATCGACGCGCTTGAGACCGGCAAGAAGGTGCTCATCGTTCTGCCCGAGAAGGACGACATCATCTATCGCTCCGCGCGCAACATCGCCGGCGTCAAGACTACCCTTGTCGGCACACTGAATGTTTATGACATCCTCAACTGCGACACCGTCGTGGTGCTCAAGGATGCCGTGAGCAAGATCGAGGAGGTTTACGCATGAGCAAACTTGCACAGGACATCATCCTCCGCCCCGTGATCACGGAGAACAGCATGGACGGCATTGCCGACCGCAAATACACCTTTGAAGTTGCGAAGGATGCCAACAAGATCGAGATCGCCAAGGCGGTCGAAAAGCTCTTTGATGTGAAGGTTGCCAAGGTCAACACGATCAACAATAAGGGCAAGCTGAGAAGATACGGCCGGTTCGAGGGCTACACCCCCGCCCGCAAGAAGGCGATCGTGACCCTGACCGAGGATTCCAAGACCATCGAATTCTTCGACGGCATGATGTAATCAACCGCGGCTGCCCGGCAGCCGCTCAACCCGGCGGTAACGTATGGAGCTCGACATGGCTCCGCAAAGCCGCTGTAAGGAGAGTGTGATAAAATGTCAATCAAGGTTTATAAACCGACCGGCAACGCGCGCCGCAATATGTCGGTCACCAGCTACGCCGAGCTTTCCAAGGTCGCGCCCGAGAGAAGCCTGCTGGCTCCTCACAAGAAGAACAGCGGACGCAACAGCTACGGCAGAATCACCGTTCGCCATCGCGGCGGCGGTCAGCGCACCAAGTACCGCATCATCGATTTCAAGAGAGATAAGTTCGACGTGCCCGCCACCGTGCAGACCGTTGAATATGATCCCAACCGTTCCGCGTTCATCGCGCTCCTTCAGTATGAAGACGGCGAGAAGCGCTACATCCTCCAGCCCGCAGGGCTGAAGGTGGGCGACACGGTCATCGCAGGCCCCGGCGCCGACATCAAGCCCGGCAACGCCCTGCCCCTGACCAACATCCCCGTCGGTACGGTCATCCACAATGTGGAGCTGTATCCCGGCCGCGGCGGCCAGCTTGCGAGAGCAGCCGGCAACTCCGCGCAGCTGATGGCGAAGGAAGGCGTTTACGCGCTGCTTCGTCTCCCCTCGGGTGAGCTTCGCAACGTGCCCGCCGGCTGCATGGCCACGATCGGCCAGGTCGGCAACCTCGACCACGAGAACGTCAAGATCGGCAAGGCCGGCCGCAAACGCCACATGGGTTGGAGACCCACCGTGCGCGGCTCCGTCATGAACCCGTGTGACCATCCGCACGGCGGCGGCGAAGGCAAGTCTCCGATCGGCCGTCCCGGCCCTGTGACGCCTTGGGGCAAGCCTGCACTCGGTTACAAGACCAGAAAGAACAAGAAGGCTTCCGACAAGATGATCGTCAAGCGCCGCAACGACAAGTAAGGAAAGGAGCAGAGAATAATGGGCAGAAGCGTTAAAAAAGGACCTTTTGTGCAGGAGAAGCTGCTCGAAAGAGTTCAGAAAATGAACGAGACCGGTGAGAAGCAGATCCTGAAGACCTGGAGCCGCGCCTCCACGATCTTCCCCGATTTCGTCGGTCATACCTTTGCCGTGCACGACGGTCGCAAGCATGTTCCCGTTTATGTGACGGAGGATATGGTCGGTCACAAGCTCGGCGAGTTCGCGCCTACGCGCACCTTCCGCGGTCACGCAGGCTCGAAAACATCCAATAACGGTAAATAAGGTCGAAAGGAGTGTATGATAACATGTCAGAAGTGGCAACTGCAACCGCAAAGGCGACTTACATCCGTATCGCGCCGCGCAAGGTTCAGATCGTGCTCGACCTGATCCGCAATCAGCCGGTTGACAAAGCAATGGCAATCCTCAAGTACACGCCTAAGGCCGCGTGTGAACCCTTGATGAAGCTTTTGAAATCCGCTATCGCCAACGCGGAGAACAATCATAACATGGACGTGGAGCGTCTCTATATTGCGGAGTGCACCGTCGGCCAGGGGCCGACCCTCAAGCGCATGCGTCCCCGCGCGCAGGGCAGAGGCTTCCGCATCAACAAGAAAACGTCTCACATCACCCTTGTGCTCAAGGAAGCGGAATAAGTAAGGAGGAGGTAACACAATGGGACAGAAAATTAATCCGACCGGTCTGAGAATCGGCGTTATTAAGCCCTGGGAATCCCGCTGGTACGCGGATCCCAACAAGTTCGGCGACCTGCTCGTTGAGGACTACAAGCTCCGTGAATACCTTCTCGAGAAGCTTGCTCCCGCAGGCGTGCCGAAGGTTGAAATCGAGCGTGACGCAAAGCGCGTTTACGTCAACATCCACTGCGCGAAGCCCGGCATGGTCATCGGCCGTCAGGGCGCTGAGATCGAGAAGCTCAAGAAGATCATCGAGAAGAAGGTCGGCGGCAAGGAAGTGTCGCTGAACATCGTCGAGATCAAGTCTCCCGATCTGAATGCACAGCTTGTCGCTGAAAACATCGCGGCGCAGCTCGAGCGCAGAATCTCCTACCGCCGCGCGCTCAAGCAGGCCATCGGCCGCGCGATGAAGCTCGGCGCGAAGGGCATCAAGACCCAGGTTTCCGGCCGTCTCGGCGGTGCTGAAATCGCCAGAACCGAAACCTATCACGAGGGCACCATCCCCCTGCAGACCATCCGTGCCGACATCGACTACGGCTTCACCGAGGCGAAGACCACCTACGGCCGCATCGGCGTGAAGGTCTGGCTGTACAGAGGCGAGATGCTCCACGAGAGCCGCAACACCGAGCGCCGTCCGCGCAGACGCAGAGAGAACGGCGAAGGCGGCGAGCGCAGAGAGCGCAGAGACAACAGAGACCGCAGAGACAACAGAGATCGCAGAGATAACAGAGATCGCAGAGAAGGAGGTCGCCAGTAATGCTTTTACCCAAGCGCGTGAAACACCGCAGAGTGCAAAGAGGCAGACTGAAGGGCAAGGCAACCAGAGGCAATAAGGTCGCTTACGGCGATTACGGTCTTGTGGCCCTTGAGCCCGCGTGGATCACCTCCAATCAGATCGAGGCGGCCCGTGTCGCTATGACGAGATACATCAAGCGCGGCGGCCAGGTCTGGATCGATATTTTCCCCGACAAGCCCATCACGGAGAAGCCGGCCGAGACCCGCATGGGTTCCGGTAAAGGTTCGCCCGAATACTGGGTTGCAGTCGTGAAGCCCGGCAGAGTCCTGTTCGAGATCGCGGGCGTTGACCGTGCGCTTGCAGCGGAGGCCATGCGTCTTGCCGCCAACAAGCTGCCGATCAAGTGCAAATTTGTGACTAAAGAAGAATTGGGTGGTGAGCAAGAATGAAAGCCAGTGAAATCAGAAAACTTTCCGCCGGCGAGCTGGATGCGAAGCTCCTTGAGCTGAAGGATGAGCTGTTCAAGCTGCGCTTCCAGCAAGCGGTGAATCAGCTCGACAACCCGATGCGAATCAGCGCCGTCAAGAAGGATATCGCTCGCATCAAGACCGTTCAGAGAGATATCGAGCTGCACGGCTCGAACTCGTAACGAAAGGGAGGTTAGGATTCAATGAGTGAAAGAAACCTCAGAAAGACCCGTGTGGGCATCGTGACCAGCGATAAGATGGATAAGACGGTTGTCGTTTCCGTGAAGGACAGAGTCAAGCATCCGCTTTATAAGAAGATCGTCAACAACACCTACAAGCTCAAGGCGCATGATGAAAACAATGAGTGCGGCATGGGCGACCGTGTGCTGGTGATGGAAACCCGTCCCCTGTCCAAGGACAAGAGATGGCGTGTCGTCGAGATCATTGAGAAGGCTAAATAATTAGCCCATAAGTAAGGAGGAACCCACTGTGATTCAACAACAGAGTTACCTCAAGGTTGCCGATAATACCGGCGCGAAAGAGCTTATGTGCATTCGCGTTCTCGGTGGTTCCGGCAGGAGGTATGCCAATATCGGTGACGTCGTCGTTGCTTCTGTCAAGAAGGCAACACCCGGCGGCGTAGTCAAAAAAGGCGAGGTCGTGAAGGCGGTCGTCGTTCGCTCCGCGAAGGGCCTGCGCCGTGACGACGGCACTTACATCCGTTTCGATGAGAATGCGGCCGTCATCATCAAGGAAGACAAGAACCCCAGAGGCACCCGTATCTTTGGGCCTGTGGCCAGAGAGCTGCGCGAGAAGGACTACACGAAGATCCTCTCTCTCGCTCCCGAAGTGCTTTGATCGGAGGTGCGCAAGATGAGTAAGGTTCATGTGAAGACCGGCGACGAAGTCGTCGTCATCAACGGCAAATACAGAGGCAAGCGCGGCAAGGTCATGCAGGTCAGCCCCAGCGAAGGCAAGGTCATCGTCGAGGGCGTCAACATCGTGACCAAGCACGTCAAGCCCCGCAAGATGGGCGAGCCCGGCGGCCTGATCAAGGCGGAGAGCGCGCTCTATGCCGACAAGGTGCAGCTGATCTGCCCCAAGTGCGGCAAGCCGACGCGTGTCGGCCACAAAATCAACGCCGACGGCAAGAAGGTCCGCGTCTGCAAGCAGGCCGGCTGCCTTGCTGAATTCGAATAATTAAGGGAGGACGAAACAAATGGCTGCAAGATTAAAAGAAATGTATGTCAACGACGTGGCGCCCGCTCTGATGAAGAAGTTCGAATACAAGAGCGTTATGCAGATCCCCAAGCTTGACAAGATCGTCATCAACGTCGGCTGCGGCGAGGCCAGAGACAACTCCAAGGTCCTCGACGCCGTCACCTCCGACCTCAAGCAGATCACCGGCCAGAAGCCCGTGCTTTGCAAGGCGAAGAAGAGCGTTGCGAACTTCAAGCTTCGTGAAGGCATGACCATCGGCGCCAAGGTCACCCTGCGCGGCGAGCGTATGTATGAGTTCCTTGACAGACTCTTCAACCTCGCGCTGCCCCGCGTGCGTGACTTCCGCGGCATCAACCCCAATTCCTTCGACGGCAGAGGCAACTACTCCATGGGTATCAAGGAGCAGCTGATCTTCCCCGAGATCGATTACGATAAGATCGATAAGGTCAGAGGCATGGATATCTGCTTCGTGACCACCGCGCAGACCGACGAAGAGGCACGCGAGCTGCTCAAGCTCATGGGCGCGCCCTTCGCAAGATAAGGAGGGAGTTACCGTGGCAAAAACGTCTATGAAAGTCAAGCAGGCTCGTCCGGCGAAGTATTCGACCAGAGCCTATAACAGATGCAAGATCTGCGGCAGACCCCACGCTTATCTGCGCAAATACGGCGTATGCCGCATCTGCTTCAGAGAACTGGCGCACGCAGGTCAGATTCCCGGCGTCAAGAAAGCCAGCTGGTAAGCGAGCAATTGCAAAGGAGGTAAACCAGTATGCAAATTACTGATTCCATCGCTGATATGCTCACCCGCATCCGCAATGCGAACGCGGCCAAGCATGATACAGTGAAAGTACCCGCATCCAACATGAAGAAAGCAATTGCTCAGATTCTGGTGGATGAAGGCTACATCAAAGGTTTCAAGGTTGAGGACGACGGCAAGCAGGGCATGATCGAGATCACCCTCAAGTACGGCCCCAACAAGTCCCAGGTGATCACAGGCCTGCGCCGCGTTTCCAAGCCCGGCCTGAGAATCTATACGAATTGTGAGGATATGCCCCGCGTGATGAAGGGCATCGGCATTGCCATCCTCTCAACGTCCAAAGGCGTTATGACCGATAAGGACGCGCGCAAAGCCAACGTCGGCGGCGAAGTCCTTGCGTTCGTTTGGTAAGGAGGTGCCGTGAATGTCCAGAATCGGTAAGAAGCCCATTACGATCCCCGCGGGCGTGGACGTGACCATCGACGGCACGCTCATCACCGTGAAGGGCCCCAAGGGCACCCTGACGAGAAACATCCATCCCAACATGATCGTTGAGAAGGACGGCGACACCATCACCGTTTCCCGCCCCAATGACAGCAAAGAGAACCGTTCGCTGCACGGTCTGACCAGAACTCTGATCAACAACATGATCGTCGGCACCCACGAGACCTTCAAGAAGGAGCTCGAGGTCAACGGCATCGGTTACCGCGCGGAGATGAAGGGCAAGGATCTCGTGCTCAAGGTCGGTTATTCCCACGACGTGATCGTGGAGCCGACGGACGGCATCACGATCGAAGTCCCCAACCCGAACAAAGTCATCATTTCCGGTCCCGACAAGCAGAAGGTCGGCCAGTTTGCCGCCAACGTGCGTGAGAAGCGTCCCCCCGAGCCGTACAAGGGCAAGGGCATCAAGTATGCGGACGAACACATCCGCCGCAAGGAAGGCAAAGCCGGTAAGGGCGGCAAATAAGTCTGATTAAGGAGTGAAATTATAATGGTTAATCGACCGGACAGCAATAAGGCAAGACAGAAGCGCCACACCAGAGTCCGCGCGAAGGTCTCCGGCACCGCTGAATGCCCGCGCCTTAACGTGTTCCGCTCCCTCCAGAATATCTACGCTCAGTTAATTGACGACGTTAAGGGTGAAACCCTGGTGTCCGCATCAACTGTCGAGAAGGATTTTGAGGATTACGGCGGGAACAAGTCCGCTGCTCACAAGGTGGGCGAAGTGCTGGCAAAGCGCGCCGCTGACAAGGGCATCACCGAAGTGGTGTTTGACCGCGGCGGCTACATCTACCACGGCCGTGTGAAGGAACTGGCCGACGGCGCCCGTGAGGGCGGCCTGAAGTTCTAAGAAGGGGAGGATACTACAAAATGGCTAAGATTGATGCATCGGCCTATGAGCTCACTGAGCGCGTAGTAGCCATCAACCGTGTTTCTAAAACCGTCAAGGGCGGCCGTATCATGAAATTCTCCGCGCTTGTCGTCGTCGGCGACGGCAATGGCGTGATCGGCTTCGGCCTGGGCAAATCGGGCGAAGTGCCCGATGCGATCCGCAAGGGTATTGAGGATGCCAAGAAGAACCTGACCAAGGTTGCGCTCAAGGGCACCACGATCCCCCATGAGATCATCGGCAAGTACGGCGCAGGCGTCGTGCTGCTCAAGCCCGCTGCACCCGGTACCGGCGTTATCGCCGGCGGCCCCGTGCGTGCGGTCGTCGAAACGGTCGGTATCAAGGATATCCGTACCAAGGCGCTGCGTTCCAACAACCCCTGCAACGTCGTGCGCGCGACCATGGATGGTCTGTGCAAGCTGCGCAACGTGGAAGAGGTTGCTGCGATCCGCGGCAAGTCCGCAAAAGAGATTTTAGGTTAAGGAGGGCGGAATCATGGCAGATATTCAGGTGAAGCTCGTCAAGAGCCTGATCGGCAGCACCAAGCCGCAGCTTGCAACCGCCCGTGCCCTCGGCCTGCACAGAATCGGCGACGTTTCCGTTCAGCCGGATAACGCAGCCACCGCAGGCAAACTCAAGGTGCTTGCGCACCTGATCCAGGTTCAAGGAGGTGCCGAGGAATGAAGTTGCATGATCTTGCTCCCGCCGCAGGCGCGAGCAAAGCCCGCAAACGCATCGGCCGCGGCCCCGCATCCGGTCAGGGCAAAACCGCCGGTAAGGGCCACAAGGGCCAGCTTGCCCGTGCAGGCAGAGGCCAGCGCGCCGGCTTTGAAGGCGGCCAGATGCCCCTTCAGAGACGCGTTCCCAAGCGCGGCTTCAACAACATTTTTGCAACCGAGATGGTGATCGTCAACGTTGCAACGCTTGAGAAGTATTTCGAAGACGGCGCGACCGTGACTGTGGACGCGCTGCTCGAAAAAGGTATTATCAAAAAGACTTTGGACGGCGTTAAGATCTTAGGCCAGGGCGAACTTGCGAAGAAGCTCACCGTTCAGGCGAATGCTTTTTCTGAAACCGCAAAGTCGAAGATCGAGGCTGCCGGTGGAAAGGCAGAGGTGATCTAATTGCTTCAGACCATCGTCAATGCATGGAAGATCCCGGATCTGCGCAAGAAACTGCTGTTCACCGCGCTGATCGTTTTCATCTTCCGTCTGGGCTCTGCGATCCCCGTGCCCTTCACCGACATCGGTGAGAGCGGCATCATCGCCGATCCCAACGCTGGCAATTTCATGAACTATCTGAGCCTGATGACCGGTGATGCGTTCAACTACGGCACCATTTTCGCCATGTCCATCACCCCCTACATCAACAGCTCGATCATCATGCAGCTGCTCGCCGTGGCGATTCCCGCCCTCGAGCGTCTGCAGAATGAAGGCGAAGAAGGCCGCAAGAAGATCGCTTCGATCACGCGCTTTGTCACCATCGCGCTCGGCCTGCTTCAGAGTACCGCTTATTTCTTCTATCTGCGCAGCCAGGGTTATCTGGTCAAGAGCGCAGCCGGCGCGAACTACACGGGCTTCTTTGCCGTGTTCCAGGCAATCGTCATTATCGCCTGCTTCACCGCCGGTACCGCTTTGATCATGTGGCTCGGCGAGCAGATCAATGACAAGGGCATCGGCAACGGTATCTCGATCATCCTGTTTGCAGGTATCGTTTCCCGCATCCCGACCCTCGTTGCGACCCTCTTCGGTCCGCGCGTCGGTTACTTCTTCAAGGGCGGCCCGTACTACGTGCTGTCCCCGGTGGTTGCCGTGCTCCTCATCCTCATGATCGCCTATATCGTGTGGATGGACAACGCGGAGCGCCGCGTGCCCGTGCAGTATGCCAAGCGCGTGGTCGGCCGCAAGATGTACGGCGGACAGAGCACCCATATTCCCATCAAGGTGAATATGTCCGGTGTTATGCCCATCATCTTCGCGAGCTCCATCCTCTCCCTGCCCCCGACCGTCGAGATGTTCGTGAGCAGCAAGCTTTCCGAGGACAGCCCGTGGAACACCTTCTTCAGCATCTTCAAGTCGACCCACTGGGTCTACGGCATCATCTACTTCGTGCTGATCATCGCGTTTGCCTACTTCTACGCGAGCATTCAGTACAATCCCATTGAAATGTCCAAGAACATCCGCGACAACGGCGGCTCCATCCCCGGCATTCGTCCCGGCGAGCCGACCTCCCGCTACATCGGCAAGATCATCAGCCGTATTACGCTGATCGGCGCCTTGCTGCTGAGCGTGGTCGCCCTGTTCCCGATCGTCTTCTCGCAGGTTTCCACCTTCTTCCTGGGCAAGTGGCAGGAAGGCGCGACGATGAACATTTCCCTGGGCGGCACGTCCATCATCATTCTTGTCGGTGTTGCGCTGGAAACGGTCAAGCAGCTCGAGAGCCAGATGATGATGCGCCACTACAAGGGCTTCCTCGATTGAGGAGCCTAAACGGAGGATTCGCATGATAGTGCTCAAAACATCGAAAGAGCTCAGCCTTATGAAAGAGGCCTGCGCGATTTCAGCCGGAGCATTAAAAGCAGCGGGAGCTGCGGTCGAGCCCGGGATCTCAACGGCCGAGCTGGATCGCATTGCCCACGAGTATATCGTCAGGCACGGCGCGACGCCCACCTTCCTGGGCTACGGCGGATTTCCCGCTGCTGCATGCATTTCCATTAACGATGAGGTCATTCATGGCATTCCCAGCAAGAAGCGCATCGTGCAGGCGGGCGACATCGTCAGCATCGACACGGGCGCGACCTTCAACGGCTATGTCGGCGATAATGCCGCCACATTTGCAGCGGGCGAGATTTCACCCGAGGCACAGCGGCTGTGCGACGTCACGCGTGAGAGCCTTTACGAAGGCATCAAGGCGGCCGTCGCAGGCGGCAGGATCGGCGACATCGGCTCAACAATCCAAAGGTATTGCGAGGAACGCGGCTTCTCCGTCGTGCGGGAATACACCGGTCACGGCGTCGGCAAGGAGATGCATGAAGACCCCAGTGTACCGAATTTCGGCACACCCGGCCGAGGTGTGCGCCTGCTCCCCGGGATGACCATTGCCATCGAGCCCATGATCAATCAGGGCGGCAAAGAGGTCAGACAGTTGTCAGACGGTTGGACTGTGAAAACGCGGGACGGCAAGCTATCCGCCCATTTCGAGCATACGATCGCGATCACGGCCAACGGGCCCGTGATCCTCACGATCGCTTGAGGCGCGCGCCATGCTTGCGCGTGCGGCGGTGGTGCGTTCCGCCGCCGGCAGAGACAAAGGCAGACTGCTCGCCGTTGTGCGCGCAGAGAACGCCGCCGTGTTTGTCTGCGACGGAAAGGAACGCCCGCTCAACAGACCCAAACGGAAAAATATTCGCCACGTCACGCCCACGCAGGCCGCGCTCCCCGAGGACGCGCTTGCAAACGACCGCGTTTTGCGGCGGGCGCTGCGGCGACTGGATGCAGAAATGAACGACAACATTAAGTAGGAGGTAGTTATGTCGAAAGCTGACATGATCGAGATTGAAGGTACGGTCGTTGAATCACTGCCCAATGCAACCTTCCAGGTTGAATTGGAAAACGGACACAGAATACTGGCCCACATCTCCGGCAAGCTGCGCATGAATTATATCAAGATCCTGCCGGGGGATAAGGTCAAGGTCGAAATGTCGCCATATGACCTGACCAAGGGCCGCATCACATGGCGTTCTAAGTAAGTAAAGGGAGGTAATTCTCATGAAAGTCAGACCTTCTGTTAAGAAAATGTGCGAGAAATGCAAAATCATCAAGCGCAAGGGAAAAGTCATGGTCATCTGTGAGAATCCCAAGCACAAGCAGCGTCAGGGTTAAGCCCGGCGCATAACCAGAAATTTGGAGGTGCAACTGACAAATGGCGCGAATTTCAGGTGTTGACCTGCCCAGAGATAAGCGGATCGAGATCGCTCTGACTTATATCTACGGCATCGGTCGTAAAACTGCCAGCGACATTATCGCAGCAACCGGCGTGAATCCCGACACCCGCGTGAAGGATATTTCCGAGGACGACGTTTCAAAGCTTCGTGAGTATATCGATCACAACGTCAAGGTGGAAGGCGATCTGCGCAGAGAAACCGCATTCGATATCAAGCGACTGATTGAAATCGGCTGCTATCGCGGCGTGCGTCATCGCAAGGGTCTCCCCGTCAGAGGCCAGCGTTCCAAGACCAACGCCCGCACACGCAAAGGTCCCAAGAAGACCATTGCCAACAAGAAGAAGTAAGATCAGGAGGGATATTATGGCGAAAGCAACGAAGAAAACAACCGGCACCCGCAGACGCCGTGAGCGCAAGAATATTGAGCGCGGTGCAGCCCATATCCAATCCACTTTCAACAACACGATCGTTACGATCACCGACACCCAGGGCAACGCTGTTTCGTGGGCAAGCGCCGGCGAAATGGGGTTCCGCGGCTCCAAGAAATCCACCCCGTTCGCCGCGCAGACGGCGGCCGAGACCGCAGCGAAGATTGCGATCGATCACGGCATGAAGACGGTGGAAGTCTATGTGAAGGGCCCCGGCCAGGGTCGTGAAGCGGCGATCCGCGCGCTGCAGACCGCAGGTCTGGAAGTCAACATGATCAAAGATGTGACGCCCATTCCGCACAACGGCTGCCGCCCGCCGAAGAGAAGACGCGTGTAAGCGGAATTATTTGGAGGTGTAACACAAATGGCAAGAAATATGCAGCCCATCGTCAAGCGCTGCAGAGCGCTCGGCATCTCCCCCGCGGTCATGGGCTATACCGAGAATTCCAAGAAGAATTCTACTTTGCGTAACCCCAACGCCAACAAGCGGGCCAAGAAGAGTGAGTATGCCAGACAGCTGACCGAGAAGCAGAAGGTCAAGTTCGTCTACGGCGTGCAGGAGAAGCAGTTCCGGAAGTACTATGAGAAGGCTGAAAAGACCAACGGCGTCACCGGTGAAGTGATGCTCAGCCTGCTCGAGCGCCGTCTGGACAACGTCGTGTTCCGTCTGGGTCTGGCCAAGACCCGCAGAGAAGCGCGTCAGTTCGTGACCCACGGTCACTACACCGTGAACGGCCAGTCCGTCAACGTTCCTTCCTTCCAGGTCAAGCCCGGCATGACCATCGGCGTCAAGGGTAAGAGCAAGGAAGTCGAGCGGATCAAGGGCTACATGGCCGAGGATGCGTTCCGCGGACTGCCTCAGTGGCTGACCTATGACGCGGAAGCCGGCGAGGGCAAGGTCGTTGCGCTGCCCGCCAGAGAAGACATTGACTTCGAGGTGGAAGAGCATCTGATCGTCGAGTTCTACTCGAAATAATCGCACCTTGCCGCGGCTGCTGTTTTCCGGCAGCGCGGCTGTGTGCGCAAACGCACGTTGTTTTTTTGAATGCATTGCGCAGGAGTATTCCTGCACCTTTATAAGGAGGGTTTTTGAATGATTGGTATCGAAAAGCCCAGAATTGATACCGCCGAAATTTCCCCCGACGGAAAATACGGCAAGTTCGTCGTCGAGCCTCTGGAGCGGGGCTACGGCACAACGCTCGGCAACAGTCTGCGCCGCGTGCTGCTGTCCTCTCTGCCCGGCTACGCGATCACTTCCGTAAAGATCGACGGTGTGCTGCATGAGTTCAGCACCATCCCCGGCGTGAAGGAAGACGTGACCGAGATCGTTCTGAATCTCAAGAACGTGATCCTCAAGATCCATGGGGATGACCCCAAAACGATCTATATCGATGCCAGCGGCGACGATGAAATCACCGCTCGCAGCATCAAGACCGATTCCGAGGTTGAAATTCTCAACCCCGAGCTGCACATTGCGACGCTCAACGCAGACGCGAACGTGCACATGGAGCTGACCTGTGATAAAGGCAGAGGCTATGTTTCCGCAGAGCGCAACAAGCAGCTGCTCCAGCCCATTATCGGCGTGATTGCAATCGATTCGATTTATACCCCCGTGCTGAAAGTGAACTATACGGTGGAGAACACCCGCGTCGGCCAGATCACGGATTACGACAAGCTGACGCTCGAGGTGTGGACAAACGGCACAATCAACGCGATGGAAGCCGTTTCTCTCGGCGCCAAGATCCTCAACGATCACCTCAACCTCTTCGGTGAGCTCTCCAATGAGGCTTACGGAACCGAGGTCATGGTCGTAAAGAGTGATAACGGCAAGGAAAAAGTCCTGGAGATGACCATTGAGGAACTTGACCTTTCTGTGCGTTCGTTCAATTGCCTGAAGCGCGCGCAGATCAACACGGTGGAAGATTTGATCAACCGCACCGAGGAGGACATGATGAAGGTCCGCAACCTCGGCAGAAAGTCCCTGGACGAGGTCGTTGCGAAGCTGAATTCGCTCGGCTTCGACCTGCGCAGGGACGAGGAATGACCCTGAACGGGAAAGGAGTGACAACGAAATGCCCGGCACCAGAAAGCTCGGCCGCACCAGCGACCACCGCAAGGCGATGCTCAGAGGCCTCGTGACCTACCTGTTTGAGAACGGCAGGATCGAGACGACCGTGACGAGGGCAAAGGAAGTCAGCGCGATGGCGGAGAAGATGATCACGATCGCCAAGACCGATGATCTGACCGCGAAGCGCCGCGTGCTTGCATACGTTACGAAAGAGGACGTTGTGAAGAAGCTCTTCGACGAAATCGCCCCCAAATATAAGGACGTCAGCGGCGGTTATACCCGCGTGATCAAGACCGGCCCCCGCCGCGGTGACGCAGCGGAAATGGCGATCATTGAACTCGTCTGATTTCCAAAAACCAAACAGCAAACCCGCTCCGGGCAACCGGGGCGGGTTTTTGCGTCGCAGGCAGCGAGGCCGATCGCGCGGGTCAATGCATGCAAAACTCCCTCCGTCACGCTTCGCGTGCCACCTCCCTCAAAGAGGGAGGCTATTATTATACCGCCGGTTTCACTGTGCATTCCGTCGGCAAATGCGCGGCAAGTATGTATGCTTGCCCTGCGGTGCAGAGCCGTTAAATTGCAGGTCCATCGGCGGGCGATTGCTAATCGCCCCTACCGGCTGCGTAGAATATGCAAGGTTTTGTGCGTGCCCTGCACTGCGTTGCCGGAAAACGTAGGGCAAGGGGTACGGCGCAAGCCCTGACGGGCGCGGCGAAATGGGGAATTTGCGCTTGAACATAAAAAAACCGGGCGCTGGCCAGGAGGTCAGCGCCTGTTGCTTTATCTAACGATTACTTAATCAAAGTGAACTCTAATATCTCATTCCCGTCTGCCAGTTTGACATAGGAATCCTCGACAACAGTGATTTCCCCTTTTTTTCCTGCAGCCAACACAATTGGATTCCCTACAATTCCGGATGCTTCGTCGTATCCATTGTCATTTTTAACCCATCCGTTTTTATAAACAGATAATTGAATCGCACTGGAGGAATCAGTATTATAAACCTCATAGGTGCCTACAGGGATATGATACTCAATAACTTCTCTCTCAAACTCTGTTCCGACATCCAATTTAATGACTTTGCCGAATTCTCCTTGTGTGCCATTTGTGATTCGGAAATGATCTGCAGCTGCTGTAACACTTATTTCGGAAGTAGTAATACTATCTGTGGTAGTGATATTTTCTGTGAAAGAATTGAGATCATTATTATTAGATGGTTCTTCCGAGGCTGCATTTGAATTACCCCCGCTGTTTCCGGCAATAGCGATCAATAAATAAATGACCCATGCCACGGCAATGATCACATATTTTGCGATCTTATTCATATCCTTCTTTTTCAGCAGGATGATCGTCAGTGGAACAGGGAAAACAAAGATCCATCCCAACACCCATAACCAAGTTTTTCTCTTTTTGGGCTCATTGTCTGTATACCATGTTTCTCCACAGTCTTTACAGTAACCAACTGTTCTGTGAATGATTTGCTTTGATTTTTTTCCTCGGACCTCTCCTTGGTTTTCACGACGGAAAGCGATGTTGCTACTTCCGCATTTCGGGCATCCCGTCTTGTTTATCTGTTCTTGCGCTCTCTGCATTTCAGCAGTGACTTGAGAACCGCAAAACTCACAAAACTTTGCATTTTCAATTTCTGCGCCACAATTCGGACATTTCATGATAAAACCCCTTTCAAATAAAAAGTGCGCCCCTTGAAGGGACGCACGAAAAAGTTCATCCCTTCGCTGCTGCTACACAAACGCACTCTTCCAACACGGTACGAGTAATAAGGGAATCACCTTTTACCAAGGGTATTCCCGTGTTGAAAGAAAACTATGCGGTTTGTGTAGCAATAATAGAATAGCATAATTATTAAAAATTAGCAATAGAATTTGAAAAAAAATCGACAATAATAAAAAAGCCACATTTTCAAACAATCGTCTGAAAAAGTGGCTTTAAAACTATTATAGATGTTTATTTCCCCAGCACGCGGGTGCGGATCGCGCCGAGGGCGGCGGCGTCAAATGCCTTGTCTGTATCGACGACGGTGTAGCCCATGCCCTTCTTCGCGGCGGTGCAGAGGTTCTGCACCTGTGCGCCGGCGGCAGCGGCCGCAGCAGCGGCCTTCGTGCCGAAATCCGCGTCCTCTTTGTGCAGGAAGCAGGTGCGCACGGTGAAGTCCGCAGGCAGCGCGGCATTCGGGAAATTGACCGAATTTTTGATGCTGCCGGTTTCGAGATAGGCGGCGACCTGCGCGGCGGCCATGCGCGCGCAATTGTCCTCGCTCTCGGGGGTGGAAGCGCCCAGATGCGGGATCGCCGTCACGCCCTCCGCGCCGAGCTGCGCGTCGGTCGGGAAATCGGTGACATACGCCGCGGCCTTGCCGCTCTCGAGCGCCGCGAGCAGCGCATCGTTGTCAACCAGCTCGCCGCGCGCGAAGTTCAGGATGCGCACGCCGTCCTTCATCTGCGCGAAGGTCTCCGCGTTGATCATGCCGCGGGTCGCGTCGTTGAGGGGCAGATGCAGGGTGATGTAATCCGCTTTCGCGTAGAGCGCCGCGAGGTCCGTGACGATCTCCACGCCGTCCTTTGCGCTCACGAACGGGTCATAGCCGACGATCTCCATGCCCAGCGCCTTTGCGCCGTCCGCGACCATCGCGCCGATCGCGCCCAGGCCGATCACGCCGAGGGTCTTGCCGAGGATTTCCGGGCCGGCGAATGCGCCCTTGCCCTTTTCGACGAGCTTGCCCACCGCGTCGCCCTCACCCTTGAGGGTCTTCGCCCAATCGAGCGCCTTGCCGATCTTGCGCGAGGCAAGGAACAGGCCGCAGAGCACCAGCTCCTTGACCGCGTTGGCGTTTGCGCCCGGGGTGTTGAAAACGACCACGCCCTGCTCGCTGCAGGCGGGCACGGGAATGTTGTTCACGCCTGCGCCCGCACGGGCAATGGCGATCGTTTTCGGGTCGAGCGGCATGTCGTGCATGGCGGCCGAGCGCACCAGAATGGCGTCCGGCGCGGCGATCGCGTCGCCGCAGGTATACTTTGCGGGATCCAGCTCGGCCAGACCCACCTTGGAGATCTTGTTCAACGTCAGAATTTCATACATGGCGGTTACCTCTGCTGTTCTTTAGTTGTTCTTTTCAAACGCGGTCATGAAGTCGACCAGCTTCTCCACGCCCTCGATCGGCATGGCGTTGTAGATGCTCGCGCGCATGCCGCCCACGGAGCGGTGGCCCTTCAGGTTGACAAAGCCGGCAGCCGCGGCGTCCGCTACGAACTTGGCGTTGAGCTCGTCGCTCTCGGTCACGAAGGTGACGTTCATCATCGAGCGGTCCTCGGGCTTGACGGGATTGTGGAACATCTTGCTGCCGTCCAGGAAATCATAGAGGATCGCGGCCTTCTTCTGGTTATGCAGCTTCATGGCCTCCAGACCGCCGAGGTTCTTGATCCATTCCAGCACGAGCTTGCACATATAGATCGACCAGCAGGGCGGGGTGTTGTAGAGGGAATCCGCGTCGGCCAGGGTCTTGTAGTTGAGCATGGCGGGCGTGGTTTCACGCGCGTTGCCCAGCAGATCCTCGCGCACGATGACGACCGTCAGGCCGGCGGGCGCGACGTTCTTCTGCGCGCCGCCGTAGACCAGGCCGTACTTGGAAACGTCCATCGGCTCGCTCAGGAAGCAGGAGGACACGTCGGAGAACAGCGGCACATTGCCGGTCTCGGGCAGGGTGTGCCATTTCGTGCCGTAGATCGTGTTGTTTTCGCAGATATAGAAATAATCCGCGTCCGGGCGCACATCCGCCGGGGTCACCGCCGGGATGCAGGAGAAGTTCTGCTCCTTGGAGGAAACGGCCGCGCGCACGTCGCCGTACTTCGTCGCTTCCTTGTAAGCCTTGGTGGAGAACTGGCCGCTGAGCGCGTAGTCCGCCTTGCCGCTGCCGTTCATGAAGTTGAGCGGAATGGCTGCAAACTGCGTGGAAGCGCCGCCCTGGCAGAAAATGATCTTATAGTTGTCGGGGACGTTCAGCACCTCGCGGAACAGGTCGAATGCGCCGTAAATGATCGACTCATAGACCTTGGAGCGGTGGCTCATCTCCATGACGGACTGGCCGCTGCCCTGATAATCGAGCATTTCGGCCGCCGCGCGGTTGAGCACGCTTTCCGGCAGCATGGAGGGGCCGGCTGAGAAGTTGTAGACTCTTGCCATGGTTATTACATCCTTTCTATCAGGAAAATTGACTTGTTATTCGGCTGCGGGGGTGATCGCGATGCCCAGATCCGTCAGCTGCGGCGCATCCACCGCGGCGGGGCAGTCCGTCATCGGTTCGCTGGCGTTCTGCACCTTCGGATAAGCGATCACGTCGCGCAGGGATTCGCAGCCGAGCATCTGCATGATCAGACGGTCCAGGCCGATGCCCATGCCGCCGTGCGGCGGGGCGCCGAAGCGGAAGGCGTCCAGCAGATAGCCGAATTTGGCGTGCGCCTCCTCGTCGCTCAGACCGAGCAGCGAGAAAATGCGGCTCTGCAGGCCGGGGTCGGTGATGCGGATGGAGCCGGAGCAGAGCTCCACGCCGTTGAGCACGAGGTCATAGGCCTTCGCGCGCACGGCGGCCTTGTCCGTTTCCAGATACGGCAGGCATTCATCCATCGGCGCGGTGAAGGGATGGTGCATCGCAACGAACTGCTTTGCATCCTCATCCCAGTCGAAGAACGGGAACTCCGTGATCCACAGAAGATTATATTGCCCCTGCGGAACGATGTCAAGCTTTTTCGCAACAATCTGACGCAAAGCGCCCAGCACCGTGAGGACGATCGAATTTTTCACGTCGCCCACGATCAGCACCACGTCGCCCGGCTGCGCGTCTGCGGCGGCCAGCACGGCGGCGGTTTCCTCCTCGGTGAGGAACTTCGTGAAGGAGGAGCTGAAAGAGCCGTCCGCGTTCATGCGGATCCAGGCAAGCCCCTTTGCGCCGATGCCGCGCGCGGCTTCGGTCAGCTTGTCGATCTCCTTGCGCGTGAGGGTGTCGACGGCGTTCTTCGCGGTGATGCCGCGCACGCTGCCGCCGCCGGCGATCGCGCCGGTGAAGACGCCGAAGCCGCAGCTGCGCACGGTTTCGGTCAGATCATAGATTTCCAGCCCGTAGCGGGTATCCGGCTTGTCGCTGCCGTAACGCGCCATCGCCTCGGCATAGGTCAGGCGGGGCAGGGGGAGGGGCACGTCCACGCCGAGCACTTCTTTGAAGGCGCGCTGCATGTAGCCCTCGCCGATGGCCAGCACGTCCTCCATCTCGACGAAGGACATTTCCAGGTCGATCTGGGTGAATTCCGGCTGCCGGTCGGCGCGCAGATCCTCGTCGCGGAAGCAGCGGGCGATCTGCATATAACGGTCAAAGCCCGCCACCATCGACAGCTGCTTATAAAGCTGCGGCGACTGCGGCAGGGCGTAGAATTTGCCCTTGTGAATGCGGCTGGGCACCAGATAATCGCGGGCGCCCTCGGGCGTGGAGCGGATGAGAATGGGGGTCTCGATCTCCACAAAGCCGTTTTCGTCGAAATAATCGCGGGTGACCTTGGTCAGCTTGTGCCGCAGCAGCAGATTGCGCTGCAGGTCCGGCCGCCGCAGGTCGAGATAGCGGTATTTCAGGCGCGTGAGCTCCGCGGTCTGGCAATTTTCCGTGATTTCAAACGGCGGGGTCTCGCTCTGATTCAGAATGCGCAGATCCGTCACGTCGATTTCGATCTCGCCGGTCGGGATCTCCATATTTTTGGAAGAACGCTCGCGCACAACGCCCTGCGCCATGAGCACATATTCGCTGCGCACACCGCGCGCTTTTTCAAAAATCTCCGGCGCCGTGGTTTCGCCGAAGGCCAGCTGCACGATGCCTTCGCGGTCACGCAGATCCACAAAGATCAGCGCGCCGAGATCGCGCTGGCGCTGCACCCAGCCGGCGACAACGACCTGCCGGC
Source organism: Clostridia bacterium (assembly GCA_017428525.1). Taxonomy (GTDB): domain Bacteria; phylum Bacillota; class Clostridia; order Oscillospirales; family Acutalibacteraceae; genus CAG-177. The sequence continues at coordinate 24,347 of JAFRQQ010000041.1, forward strand.
CGATATCCTTTGCCCGCAGCGTGCCGCAGTAATCGGTGCGCTTCAGGCCCGTCATTGTATCCATGTTGCCTCTGTCCTTTCTTCTGTCAGATCAGTGCGCTCAGATCGATTTCGCCCGGGTCGAGCTCCAGCGTTTCGGCAAGGCTTGCGGTGGCGCGCTGCACGAGCAGCTCCATGAAGGCGTCCTCCAGCCCGTCGAGCGCGATGCACGACGTTTCGCCGGAATCCATATCCTTCAGATTCGCCTTGCCCTCGGCCAGCTCATTGTCGCCGAGCACGAGCGTGAATTTCGCGCCGATCTTGTCGGCATATTTCATCTGCGCCTTCAGCGAACGCCCCACGACGTCGGTCTGCGCATGCACGCCGTTTGCGCGCAGCGCGGCCGTAAGCGCGGCGGCGCGGAAGGAAGCAGCCTCGCCCATGGGCGCGATATAAAGATCGCAGCCTGACGGCGCGGGCAGCTCGATGCCCTGCGATTCGAGCAGCATCAGCAGCCGGCCCGTGCCCATGCCGAAGCCGAGCGAGGGCGTGTGCGGCCCGCCGAGCTCTTCGATCAGCCCGTCGTAACGGCCGCCGCCGCAGACCGTGCCCTGCGCGCCGATCGTGTCGGCCACGAATTCAAACACGGTGCGGGTATAGTAATCCAGTCCGCGCACGATGCGGGGATTGACGGTGAAGGGGATCTCCATGGCGTCCAGATAGCGCTTGACCTTGTCGAAATGGTCCGCGCAGTCCGGGCAGAGATAATCGAGGATCACCGGCGCGTCCTTGCCGATTTCGCGGCAGGTAGGAACCTTGCAGTCCAGCAGACGCATCGGATTTTTCTCCAGCCGCTCGCGGCAGGTGCCGCAAAGATCGTCGCTGTGCGCGGCAAAATAGTCGCGCAGCGCTGCATGATACTGCTTGCGGCAGTCCGGGCAGCCGATGGAATTCAGCTCCAGCCGGATGTCCTCCACGCCGAGGAAGCTGAAGATTTCGTTGGCCAGGCTGATGATTTCGGCGTCGGCCGCCGGTGCGGCGGCGCCCATGATTTCCACGCCAAACTGCTGAAATTCACGCCAGCGGCCCGCCTGCGGCTTCTCATAGCGATAGCAGTTGGTCAGATAACAGAATTTCTGCGGCAGCGCGTCGTTGAACAGCCCGTGCTCCAGGAAGGCGCGCGCAACGCCGGCCGTGCCCTCCGGGCGCAGGGTAATGGAGCGGCCGCCCTTGTCGTCGAAGGTATACATTTCCTTCTGCACAACGTCGGTCGTTTCGCCCACGCCGCGCTGAAACAGCTCGGTATGCTCAAAGACAGGCGTGCGGATTTCGCGGAAGCCGAATTTCTCCGCGATGTCGCGCACGGTCTGCTCGAGGAACTGATATTTATAAATGTCGGACGGCAGGAAGTCCTGCGTGCCCTTGATTGCTTTTGTGATCAATGCCATGTCGGTTTCCCTCTGTCGGTCAGGATGAAGATTTCGGATTGACGATATCGCGCCAATCCAGGTCGCCGCGCGCGAGCGCGTGCACAAGCGCCTCTGCGGTGGCGATGTTGGTCGCCACGGGGATATTATGCACGTCGCACAGGCGCAGCAGGGTCGTTTCGTTCGGCTCGTGCGGCTTTGCGGTGAGCGGATCGCGGAAAATCAGCACCAGATCGATCTCATTGCACGCGATGCGCGCGGCGATCTGCTGATCTCCGCCCTGCGAGCCGCTGAGAAAGCGCACGATCTTCAGCCCGGTCGCCTCCGCAACCACTTTGCCGGTGGTGCCGGTGGCGAAGAGATTGTGACGGCTCAGGATCCCGCAGTAGGCGATGCAGAATTGGGTCATCAGTTCTTTTTTTGCGTCGTGTGCAATCAGCGCGATGTTCATACATCTTCCCCTTTCATTGTCTTTATCATGCCCGCTGCGCATCGGCGGGATGCGCAGCGGCTGTGCGTCCGGTTTCGATTATGATTCTTTATAATAGCAAAGATTTTGCGCGCGCGCAAGAGGGTGGAGGAAATTATCTGAAATTATTTGACAATCAGTCGTTTTCTTCGACCGGCGTTTCCTCCGCTTCGGTCTCCGCGTCGATCTCCGTTTCGGCCTCCGCCTCGCTGTCCGGGTCGGCTTCCACCGCCTCCGTTTCCTCGCCCATGGCGGGCACGGAAACCGCGGAAATGATCGTCTGGCCGGGCGTCAGGCGCATGATGCGCACGCCCTTGGAGGGCCGGGCGCAGATGCGGATGCCCTTTTCGCCGCCGATGGAGATGCGGGCGATGATGCCGTCGGAGGAGATCATCAGCAGGTTATCCGCCGGATCGACCGCCTCGATGGCCGCCACGTCGCCGAAGCGCGCCACATGGTAGTTGATCAGGCCCTTGCCGCCGCGGGACTGCACGCGGTAGTTGGCGATCGGGCTCAGACGGCCCAGACCGGTCTCGCTCACGGTCAGCACCAGCCGGCCCTCACGCAGGATATCCATGCCGACCACCTGATCGCCCGCCTGCAGACGGATCGCGCGCACGCCGCGGGCCGTGCGGCCGATGACGCGGGCGTCCTCCTCGTTGAAGGCGATGGCCATGCCCTTGCGCGTGGCAAGCAGCAGCTTGTCGCTGCCGCTGGTGAGCTTGACCCAGGCCAGCTCGTCGCCCTCATCCAGATTGATGGCGATGATGCCGCTCTTGCGGATGTTCTTGTAATCGTCGAGCGCCGTGCGCTTGATAACGCCGCAGCGCGTGGCCATGCAGAGGTAGGCGTCGGTCTCGCCGAATTCCGGCACGCGGATCATGACGGAGACCTGCTCCTCCGCCTCGAGCGGCAGGAGGTTGACGACGTTCATGCCCTTGCTCTGGCGGGAGCCCTCGGGGATTTCATAGCCCTTCAGGCGGTAGCAGCGCCCGCGCGTGGTGAAGAACATGATGTAATCGTGGCTCGAGCAGATAAACATGGTCTTGGTCGTGTCTTCCTCGCGGAATTTCAGACCCGTGACGCCCTTGCCGCCCTTATTCTGCTGCTTGTATTCGTTGACCGGCGTGCGCTTGATGTAGCCGCCGTTGCTCAGCGTGAAGACGCAGGTCTGCTCGGGGATCAGATCCTCGAAATCGACCTCGCCGCTCACATCCTGAATCTCCGTGCGGCGCGGATCCGCAAACTTGTCGCGAATCGCGAGCAGCTCCTCCTTGAGCACCTGCACGAGCAGACCCTCGTCGGCCAGCAGGGAGCGGTAATAGGCGATTTTTTCTTCCAGCTCCTTGTATTCGTTCTCCAGCTTCTCGCGATCGAGCCCCTGCAGCGCCTTCAGACGCATATCGAGGATTGCCTGGGCCTGCACCTCATCCAGGCCGAAGCGTCCCATCAGACGCTCACGCGCGTCGTCATAGCTGGTGCGGATGATATGAATGACCTCGTCGATGTTGTCCTGCGCGATGATTAGGCCCTCCAGCAGATGGGCGCGTTCGAGCGCCTTCTTCAGGTCAAACTGCGTGCGGCGGCGGATGATCTCCTTCTGGAACGCAAGGTATTCGTCAATATAATTGCGCAGCGACAGGATCTTCGGCTGCTTCTGGTCGTCCACCAGCGCGCGGAAGATGATGCCGTAGGAGGACTGCATGGCGGTCTGGGCAAAGAGCTTGTTGAGCACGACGTTGGCGTTCGCGTCGCGCTTGAGCTCAATGACCACGCGCATGCCGTTGCGGTCGGTTTCGTCGCGCAGGTCGGAGATGCCGTCGAGCCGTTTTTCCTTGACCTGATCGGCGATCGTCTTGATCAGCGCGCGCTTTTTGACCATATAGGGCAGCTCGCGCACGATGATGCGCGTGCGGTTGTCGCGGCCGTATTCCTCAAACTCGGTGCGGGCGCGCACGACCACCTTGCCGCGGCCGGTGGCATAGGCCTGCCGGATGCCGGCGCGGCCCATGATGATGCCGCTCGTGGGGAAATCCGGCCCCTTGATGCATTCCATCAGATCCGCCAGCGTCGCCTCGGGGTCGTCGAGCACCTTGACGCACGCGTCGATGACCTCGCCCAGATTGTGCGGCGGGATGCCGGTCGTCATGCCCACGGCGATGCCGGTGGAGCCGTTGACCAGCAGATTCGGGAAGCGGGAGGGGAGCACGCGCGGTTCCTTGCGGCTCTCGTCGAAGTTAGGGATCCAGTCGACGGTCTCCTTGTTGATGTCGCGCAGCATTTCATCGCTGATCTTGCTCATGCGCGCTTCGGTGTAACGGTAAGCCGCCGGGGGATCGCCGTCCACGGAGCCGAAGTTGCCGTGACCGTCCACGAGCATATAGCGCAGCGAGAAATTCTGCGCCAGACGCACCATCGCGTCATAGACGGAGGCGTCGCCGTGCGGATGGTAACGGCCCAGCACGTCACCCACGCAGGTGGCGGATTTTTTGAAAGGTTTGTCGGCCGTCAGATTATCCTCATACATCGTATAAAGGATGCGGCGGTGGACGGGCTTCAGGCCGTCGCGCACGTCGGGCAGCGCGCGGTCCACGATCACGGACATGGCGTAGTCCAGCATCGCGGCCTGCATTTCCTGCACGATATCGGATTCCACGATCGCCTGATTCGGGAAGAGGATATCCTCCGGTTTGTAATCTCGGTTATGTGCCATCGCTCAGCACCCCCTTAAACGTCCAGATTGATCACGTATTTTGCGTTCTTTTCGATCCACTCGCGGCGGGGATCCACCTCTTCGCCCATCAGCAGGCTGAAGACCGCGTCGGCAGCGAGTGCATCGTCGATCGTGATGCGGCGCAGCGTGCGCTTTTCGGGATCCATCGTGGTCTCCCACAGCTCGTGCGGATCCATTTCGCCCAGACCTTTGAAGCGGCTGATGTCGACCTTGACATTCGGATTGTCGCCGCGCATCTCGGCCGAAATCTGATCGCGCTCCTCGTCGGAATAGGCCACGCGCTGCGTCTTGCCGCGCTGGAGCTTGTAGAGCGGGGGCACGGCGGAATAGACGTAGCCGTGCTCGATCAGCGGGCGCATATAGCGGAAGAAGAAGGTCAGCAGCAGCGTGCGGATATGCGCGCCGTCCACGTCGGCATCGGCCATGATGATGATCTTGTGATAGCGGAGCTTCTCGATGTTGAATTCATCGCCGATGCCCGCGCCGAAGGCCACGATCAGCGGATAGAGCTTGTCGTTGCCGTAGATTTTGTCTGCCCGCGCCTTTTCTACGTTGAGCATCTTGCCCCACATGGGCAGGATCGCCTGGAAACGGGAGTCGCGCCCCTGCACGGCGGAGCCGGCGGCGGAGTCGCCCTCCACGATGTAGACCTCGCACAGGCTGGGGTCGCGCTCGTTGCAGTCCTGCAGCTTCTCGGGCATCTGGCCGGATTCCAGGCCGGTCTTGCGCCGGACGGATTCGCGGGCCTTGCGCGCCGCTTCCCGCGCGCGGTTGGCGGTCAGCGCCTTTTCCAGGATCGCTTTGCCGGCGGCGGGATGCTCCTCCAGATACTGATCGAGCGCCTCGTTGACCAGCGCGTTGACCAGCGCGCGGATTTCGCTGTTGCCGAGCTTCGCCTTGGTCTGGCCCTCAAACTGCGCGTTGGTCAGCTTGACGGAAATGACGCAGGTGATGCCCTCGCGGCAATCCTCGCCGGAGACCTTGTCCTCGCCCTTGAGGATGTTCATGCGCTTGCCGTAGCGGTTGAGCGCGTTCGTCAGCGCCCGCTTGAAGCCGTCCTCATGCATGCCGCCCTCCGGCGTATGCACGTTGTTGGCAAAGGAAACGATGATTTCGCTGTAGGTGTCGGTATACTGCAGGGCGACCTCTGCCATCGCGTCGTCCTTTTTGCCGCTCATGTAGATCACGTCTTCATGCACGGGCGTTTTGGAGCGATTGATGAAGGTGACGAATTCACGGATGCCGCCTGCATAGCACATGGTGCTCATCCGCTCGGATTCCGGTTTTTCCGCGGATTCGGGGCGGCTGTCCACAATGGAAATCTTCAGCCCGGCGTTGAGGAAGGCCTCTTCGCGCAGGCGCTTGTGGAGCGTTTCGTAATCATACACCGTGGTGTCGGTGAACATCTCGGGGTCGGGCTTGAAACGCACGCGCGTGCCGGTGCGGTCGGTGTCGCCCGTGACGGTCATGGGCGAGGTGATGAAGCCGCGCGAAAACGCCATGTGATGAATCTTGCCGTTCTTGTAGACCTCGACCTCCAGCCACTCGGAGAGCGCGTTCACCACAGAGGCGCCCACGCCGTGCAGACCGCCGGAGACCTTGTAGCCGCCGCCGCCGAATTTGCCGCCGGCGTGCAGCACGGTGAAGACGACCTCCAGCGCGCTTTTGCCGGTCTGCTCCTGAATGTCCACGGGGATGCCGCGGCCGTTGTCCGTCACGCAGATGATGTTGCCCGGCTCGATCTCGACCTCGATGTGGGTGCAGTAGCCCGCCAGCGCTTCGTCGATGGAATTATCCACGATCTCATACACCAGATGGTGCAGGCCGGAGGCGCTGGTGGAGCCGATATACATGCCCGGACGCTTGCGTACGGCCTCGAGCCCTTCGAGCACCTGGATCTGACTCGCGTCATAATCCTCGGTCACCGCCGTGACCATTTCCTCGCCGTCGAGCATCGTGACCGCATCGGTCTGCATCGCGTCGTCCGTTGCCGGGAGTTGCTTGTTATCCATAGTCATTTACCCTCTCACATTCCGAGGCTCGAGCCCGGGAAGGATTTTTTTCTTTGCTTCTTCGGCTTGTATTTGGGCGGATTTTCCAGCTTCATTTTCGCGCCGGCGCCGCCCTTGGAATCCAGATAGCGGTTGACGTTGATGACCGGCTTGGTCATATCGTCGCTCATATAATCCACGCAGTTGGCCAGCAGCTGGTCGTCATTGCCCAGCGCGCCGAGGATCGTCACGGCGATCAGGCTCTGCGTTTCGTTCGTGCCGTCCTCATAGATCTCGTTGAGGAGGTTGAAGAGCTGCCGCATTTTGGTGGGATTGTTTTCACGGATGATGCCCAGCACGACGGCGTTGCCGTGATGCAGGAAGAAGTCCTCCGGCAGGAACTGGCCGTAGGTCTCGCAGTTGCGCTTGTATTCCTCACGCAGCTCCTTGTAGATCGAGGTGAAGCGGTTGCCGAGTGTATTCGGGTCGTAGGAAACCGCGCCGCTCTTGGCCGCCGCCTTGGAAACCGGCTGCGGGAGCTTGGATTTCGCGTTCTTCTGCGCCTTGGGGCCGAAGACCGCGAGCACCTCCTCCGAAATCTCGTTGACGTCGGAGCGCAGGGACTTCTCCGTCGCTTCGCCGGGCACAAACAGCTTCTTGAGCACCTCGCTGTAATCGCCCGCGAGGATTTCGCCCTCCTTCTGCGCGCCCATGACCGTCAGCCGGTCGTTGGCAAATTCCAGGCGCAGCGCCTTGTTTTCGCCGGTGTAGGCCACGGCGTATTTATCGCCCTCCTGCGTGACCGGCGCCGCGCTTTTGTCCGCGCCGGCGGGGAAGACGGGGGTGAAGCCGCAGGTCTTCATGGTCTCGCCCAGACCTCTGTAAAGCTCGTTCAATGCTTCGATGATTTCAGCCATAATGTTCTCCTTGCAACAGCGCTCGCGCGCGTATTATTTTATATATAATATATAATATAAATATATATATCTTATAATAACATACTTTTCTCGATTCTTTGTTCCGAATCGGAAAATAAGCCGCTTTTTTATAAAAAAATTTTATACATAGCAGTAGTTATATTAGATAATATCCGGCAAATGCGGCGCGAACCGACGCGGGCGGCGCGCGTTCGACCTGTTCACAAAAATTTTGCAATTATTTTCAAAATTCTGTTCCCATTTGATACTAAATGTGATATACTAAATCATATTCCGAAAGTCTGCGGCTGCGCGGCAGCCGGAGGCGGCGATCAACCGAAAAGGGATGAGCAGGCCTTTGAGCAAGAAAACAAACGGCGGCTATGAGGACATTTCCAGCGTCAGCAAGCCGCAGGGATTCAAAAATAAATGGCACTACTTCTGGTCCTACCGCTTCAAGACCTTCTTTCTGCGCAATCAGAAGCGGAACCTGAAGGTGGTGCTGAGCGTTGCGATCTGCCTGGTGCTGGTGGCCTGCGCGGCCGGCGGCGCCTATATTCGCCATATGCTCAGTCTGCTGAACGTCAACGAAGGGCATGAGGGCAATCCGGATATCACCTTTGTGGAGGAAACGGAGGAAAACCTCAGCTTTGCCACCATGTATGACATCGCCAGCGCGGATTCGGTGAAGGATCTGCTCAAGAGCTGGGCGCTCAACGGCGGCGAAAAGATGTACAGCAAGCATGTGATCAACGTGCTGCTCATCGGCGAGGATGAGGAGGAGGGCACGCACCGCTCCGATTCCGCGATGCTCGTTTCGGTCAACACCAAGACAAAGAAAATCACCATCTGCTCCTTCCTGCGCGACGCTTACACCTATATGGATATCAACGGTTCCGAGCGCTACGACAAGACGAACCATTCCTATGCCTGGGGCGGCGCGGCCAAGCTGATGGAGGTGCTCTCCGACAACTACAAGATCAAAATCGATCATTATGTGACCATCAATTTCGGCTCCTTCATCAAGGTGATCGACGTGCTCGGCGGCGTGCGCGTGCCGGTGACGCAGGAGGAAGCGGACTTTATGAACCGCACCACGAAGATGAAGGGCTTCGAAAGCGGCGACGATGTGCTGCTCGACGGGCAGCACGCGCTGGTCTATGCCCGCATCCGCAAGCTCGACGGCGAGGAGGAACGCACCCGCCGCCAGCGCGAGGTGATCTCCTCCCTGATCCGCAACGCGAAGACCTCGTCGCTCAGCGAGCTGAATCAGGCGCTGGAAACCTTCCTGCCCTATGTGACGACGAATTACAAGACCGGTGAGATCCTTTCGCTCGGGACCCAGGCGCTCAGCGACGGCTGGATGAAATATCAGATCGTCAGCATGGTGGAGCCGGCGGAGGATTACAAGGTCGGCGTGCACGGCTATCAGACCTACACGGGCTATCTGGACGTCTGGATCGTGGACTACATCTCCTGCGCGCGGGAGCTGCAGATGGCGCTGTTTGACAAGACGAATATCGAGATCGATCCGGAGACGCATATTTCCGCCGTGGACCTGGTCGACGGCACCTATCAGCACGGCTCCGGCAACGACGACGAGGACGAAACCACCCGCAACCGCTACGATTACGACGATGATGACTACTATCAAACCACCCGGCGGCGGTATTATTACTATTACGACGACGAGGACGAAACCACCAAGCGCACGGTCTGGACCTGGCCGGGCCTGAACCGCGATGAAACGGACGCGGATGAGGAAGGGAACGACGAAGAGAACACCGGCATCTTTAACCGGGTGACGCAGCGCGAGGAGGAGCCGGACGACGAGGAGCCGACGGGCAGCGTCTATGACGAAGAAGAAGGAGGGTATTAAGCTATGAGTTACCTGCCGATGACGGATTATGAAACCGCAAGCGCCGAGGTGCGCGCGGAGTATGACGATCAGATCGCAAAGCACGGGCGCATCACCAACATGAAGCGCACCCTGCTGCAGAATGTGCCGGCCTTCAAGGCCTATATGGAGTGGTACACGCTCTATGATCTGCTGCAGCCCAAGCTCGGCGACCGCGCGCTTTCCCTGTTTTCGCTGGCGATTTCCACGGGCAACGACTGCCTGATCTGCTCGACCTTTTTCCGCAAGATCCTGATCGACAACGGCGACGATCCCGACGATCCGCAGCTCTCCGAGACCGAGCGTCTGCTCGTGAAATTCGGCGCGGCGATCACGGCCGATCCGCACAATATCCCCAAGCCGATCTATGAGGCGCTCAAGGAGAAGTTCGACGACGAAACGATCGTGCTGCTCATTGCCTTCGCAGGCATCATGTACGCGACGAACCTGTTCAATACCGTCGCCAAGGTGCCGCTGGACGAGATCCTGCTCAACTACCAAAAGAAGAAATAAACCGCATAGAAACGAAGAAACAGCCTTTCCTTCGGCGGAGTTTCGTAACCCAGTGTTGTCGAAAAGAGCGCCCTTCACGCGCACTTGCTGATTTTTCGGTTTGAGATACGTCAAGTATCCCTGCGCCGAAGAAATCCGCAATTGCACGCAAATTGCATCTCTTTTCGATGGTACAGTTTTGCGGGAGCAGAAATTGTTCAGAAAAAGGAAAAGCCGCACATGGCATACTTGATGTATGTCAGTGCGGCTTTGACGCATTTATGGGCGGTTTATGCCCCGCAAAACCAATACTGGATTATGAAAGGCTGCCGTTCACGGAGAGGCTGTTTTTGTTACGCCCAGGGATTTTCGCTTTCCGGCGGACGGATGCCGGCGAGCAGGAACTGCTCCCAGAGATACCATTTGCCGTCCTTTGCCTTGCGCAGCTGCACCTGCCGGGGACTGTCCGCGCCGCCGGAGGTCAGCCAGAGCGTCGCGTAGCCCTCGTTCTGATAGGAATAGGGGTTTTCGCTGACAACGACGGTATAAGGCTGTGCGGGCTGATAATCGTTCGCAGGCGTCGCGCCCCGAAAATAGGACCGCGCCACATAATCGTGATCCATGAAGCGGTCGCGGATGAACTGCCGGTCGTAAGGCGTCAGCGGACGCGGACCGCGCAGATAATCGAGCATTTCGAGCGCGGCGTCGCGGTCCTGCGGATAAAAGCACAGGGCGAGCACCGTCAGCGCCGCCGTGTCGAAGGGCGTGGCCAGCGCGGCCTGCGGCAGCGCGCGAAACGCGGCGGGAGAATCCGGCAGCGTCGGAAACACAACGGCCTCGCTGCGATTTCCGGCGGGTCTTGCGGGAGCGTCAAACAGTCCCATAACAGCACCTCCTCGGTTCATTGTTTCCAGTCTATCACAGATCGCGGCGGAATGCAAGCGGGCACGGCGGCTGCGCTGGAAAAAATGCCGTCTTGATTTCTTCACATTTTTGGTATATACTGATCATGGAAAAGTGCCGAAAGGGGGTGCGCGCATGACGGAGACACAGATCCGCGAGAATTTATCCAAAAATCTCACGGCGCTGCGCAAGGCGCAGGGGCTCACGCAGACGGAGCTCGGCGAAAAGCTGACCTATTCCGACAAATCCGTTTCCAAATGGGAACGCGGCGACGGGCTGCCGGATATCGTGACGCTTGAGAAGCTCGCAGAGCTGTTCGGCGTGACCGTGGATGCGCTCATCGGCGCGGCGCCGCCGGAAACGCAGCCGCCCGTGCGCATGCGCCGCATGCCGTCGCGCTCAAAGCGGATCATCATTCCGCTGCTTTCGGCCGGTCTGGTGTTTCTGGTCGCCTCCGTGCTGTATCTCGCGGTGACGGCGCTGCAGCTGCCGCTCGCGCATCCCGCGCGGACCTTCCTCTACGCGGTGCCCGCGGCCTGCATTCCCCTGATCGTCTTCATGAAGCTCTGGTGGGGCGTGCCGCAGCGCTTCTGCGCGGTCAGCGCGCTGGTCTGGAGTCTGGCGCTGAGCCTGTGGGTGGCCTTCGGCGCGGCGCGGATGCACGGGATTTTCATCGTGGCGGCTGTCATGCAGACGCTGGTCATTTTATGGTATATTATGCGTGCGATCAGCCGGCGCAAGCGGCGGCTGGCCATGGCTGCAAAAGAAAACGAGGGAGGGCAATGATATGAAGAAGCGTTTGCGTTGCGCGCTCGCGCTCGCGTTGGCCGTTTGCATCTGCCTGCTGCCGCTGGGCAGCCGGGTGTGGGCTGCTGCGGAGAATTACGCTTACGCCGCGCTGGATCTGCTGGGCAGCGGCGATCTCACGGTCTACCGTGACGCGGCGGCGACGGCGGACGGCGGCTTTGTTGCCTGCGGCGTCACACGCTGCAAAACGGGCGATTTCGCCGCGGTGTATCAGTCCGGCTGGTCCCTGCCCTACGGATTTGTGATAAAATATGATTCCAACCTGAACCGGCAGTGGATCCGCGGCATCGGCGGGTCCGGCGGCATCACCATGTCGATCGACGGCGTGGCCGTGCTTGCGGACGGCGGCATCGTCACGGTCGGCTCCTCCGGCCGTCCGGCGCACGTCGTCGGCGCGGGCATGGATGCGCTGATGGTCAAATTCAGCGCCAACGGCGTCAAGCTCTGGGAAAAGAGTCTGGGCGGCAGCGGCACGGACGGCTTCACCTGCGTTGCGGCCAAGGGCAGCGGCTTCGTTGCCGGCGGCAGCACCGACGCGGCGGACGGCAGCTTTGCCGGCCTGCCCGCGAGCGGCACGAGCGCGATCCTGTATTCGTTTGACGCGAGCGGCAACGTGCTCTGGAACCGCGCGATCAACGGCAGCCGCGCGGCGAATGTGATCGGCCTTGCCGCGGATGCGAATGAAAATGTATTTCTCTCTGTGCAGACGACGTCGAGCGACGGGGATTTCGCCGCCTTCGGGCTGGCGGATTACCGCTACGCAAACGACGTTGTGCTCAAATATGACGCTGCGGGCGCCTATCAGTGGTTTTATTCCCTGACCTCCTCCGGCGTGGACAACTTCCCCGCGCTGGCCGCGGACGGCACGGGCGGCTGCGTCGTGGCCGGCAGCTACAAGATTGTCGGCGTTGCGCAGCCGGACGGCGCGTTTGCCGGCCTTTATAATTGCGGCGGCGCAGACGCGGTGGTCACCCGCCTGGATGCCGACGGCGACGCGGTGTGGACGAAGGTGCTCGCCGGTCTGTATGACGATACGGCGAACGCGATCACTGCCGCGGGGACGGGCTTTGTCGTCTGCGGCAGCACGATGTCCTCCAACCGGGAATTCAACATGCTCACCGGCCGCGGCAAAACCGACGCTTACACCGCGTATCTTGCGGCCAACGGCGCAACGGACGCCATGCGCGCGCTCGGCGGCAGCCGGGAGGACAGCGCCGACGCGGTGGCTTCTGCGAACGGCGTGACCGTCACCTTCGGCAAGAGCGGCTCCAACAACGGCGAATTTGTGCAGAATACCTGGCTGACGGACGAAGCGGTGGAGGATTATACGGCGCTCTACGGCATCGAGCCGTATTCCGGCTTCGCGGTCCGGAGCGATATTGATCTGAACGTGGCGGGCATCCGCATTCTGAGCCTGCCGGACTGCACGACCTATGATGTCGGCGACACGCTGAATCCGGCCGGTCTGACCATTGCCGTGGACTACGCGGACGGGCATACGGAAACGCTGACGACGGGCTTCGCCTGCGCGCCAACGGCGCTGAATCTGGCCGGCACGCAGGAGATCACAGTGTCTTATCTCGGCCGCACCGCCGTCTTTGACGTGGCGGTCGACGCCCCGACGCCGACCAATCTCACCGTTGTCTCCGCGCCCAACAAAACGACTTATTACGTCGGCGATACGCTGAATACCGCCGGTCTGACGCTGACGGCCACTTACGCGAGCGGCCGCACGGAAACGGTGACGGAGGGCTTCACCTGCGCGCCGGAAACGCTGACCGAAGCCGGTCTGCAGACCGTGACGGTGACCTATCAGGGCGCCTCGGCCTATTTTTACGTTTCGGTCGAGACCCCGCCGGCGGCCGTCCATACGCTGACCTTCTTTGCGGGCACGCAGGTCTACAGCACCGCGTCCTATGAAGCCGGCGCGCCGATTCAGCTGCCGCCCGATCCCGTCAAGCCCGGCTACCGCTTCACCGCGTGGAATCCGGCCGTGCCCGACGTGATGCCGGATGCGGATCTCTCGGTCGCCGCGGTATTCGCGATTGAAACCTATCAGGCCGTATTCGTGGCGGACGGCGTCACGATCGCTACCGTGCCCTATACGGTGGAGGACGGCTCGATCGCAGCGCCCGCGGTGCCGGAGAAGCCCGGCTACAAGGGCGTGTGGCAGGCCTATGAGCTCGTGCCCGGCGGCATCACCGTGGAGGCGGTCTACACGCTCCGGGAGCTGGCGACCGTCTGGATCGACCGCTATGTGGAGGAGCGTACGGTTGATTACCGCACCACGATCACCTTCTCCGCGACCGCGGCGAATCTGCCGGAGAACGGCGAAGTCCAGTGGCTGGTGAATGAGGAATATGCCGGCTCCGGCACGACCTGCACGGTGAAGGAGGCGCGCGACGATTTCAGGATTCAGGCCGTCGTGGTGGATACCTACGGCAACATCCGCGCCCGGTCCGGCGAGGAGACCGTCAAGGTCAATCACGGCTTCTTTGCCCGTCTGGTCGCCTTTTTCCGCGGCTTGTTCGGCAAGCTGCCCGTGATCACGCAGGCCGTGCGCGACGCCTTCTGAGCGCCGCAGAAGCAATCTAACAGCATATTGACCTGCGCGCCGCATCTGCGGCGCGCAACTGCGTGTTGCTTGCAATGCGCGGCGGTTTGGATTAGAATAGAAGACGAGGGGGTCGATTGTATGACGACAAAAGAAATCATTCTGGAGCTCCGCACGAAAAACGGTCTGTCGCAGGACGAGCTCGCGCAGAAGGTCTTTGTGACCCGGCAGGCGGTGTCGCGCTGGGAGACCGGCGAAACCGTGCCGAATACCGAAACGCTCAAGCTCCTTTCCGCGCTGTTCCATGTGTCCATCAATACGCTGCTCGGCTCGCCGCGTCAGCTGGTCTGCCAGTGCTGCGGCATGCCGCTCGAGGATGCGATCATCAGCAAGGAAAAGGACGGCACGCTCAACGAGGATTACTGCCGGTGGTGCTATGCGGACGGGACCTACACCTACAGCGATATGGACGACCTGATCGAGGTCTGCATCCCGCATATGGCGAGCGCCGGCTTCACCGAAGAACAGGCGCGCGCCTACATGAAGGAGCATCTGCCCAAGCTCGATTACTGGAAGCGCTACGAGCAGCTCAGCGACGGCGGGCAGTTCGAGGCCTTCAAGCGGCAGCTGATCGATGAGATCAACGCGCTCGGGATCGAAGGGATGCCGAAGGTCGAAAAGCTCAACGCCCTGGTCGGCGGCTATGTGAATCTGCCCTATCGTCTGCCGAGCGGCATGCAGGTGAAATTCCTGGATGACGCCACGACCTATCTCGGCAACCAGCTGCCCTGCGCCTTCGACGCGGAGCGCTGCTTCGGCGTGCTCGCGAATATGGACTTCATCCTGATTTCCACCTACGGAAAGGACGGCGCCGACCCGGAGCTCGTCCTCTATAAGAAAAGATAAGCAAAACAAGTGCGAACGAACGCAAAAAACATCGCCGGAGGCCAGTGCGGTCTCCGGCGATGCTGTTTGTTTTAAGGGAAACTCAGTCTTTCTTTGCGCGGCGCTCCTGCAGCGCGGCGGCGATCTTCTGCTTCTTTTCACCGACCAGATCGTATTTGAACATCGGGATGATCGAGAGCAGCGCCAGGATGCCGGGCATGGCCGTGTAGGCGAAGAAGATGACGTTCTTGGTGTGCTGCGTGAATTCGCCGGTCTGCAGCGCGCCGTCATAGCCGGCGACCTGCATGAAGATCAGGCCGAGCGCGACGCCGAGCGCCAGGCACACCTTGATCGTCAGCGACAGCAGGGCGTAAACGGGGCCCTCCGTGCGCTTGCCGGTTTCATATTCGTAGTAGTCCACGCAGTCGGCGGTCATGATCATGGGCATGAGCGTCACCGCGCCGAACTGCAGACCGATCAGGAACAGGAAGATGTAAAGCACGATCTGATTGACGTGGAACACCGAGAAGGCAACGAAGGCGGCGATCGAAATGACGAAGCCGTAGACCGAGAGCAGCAGATAGGCGTTGCGCTCGCCCATTTTCTTGATCAGCACCGGCGTGATCGCCATAGAGATCATGGAGCCGATCGCGGTGGTGATGCCCAGGATGATGACCAGATTCTGGCTGCCGAGCAGGGCGTAGGAGGTCTGCACCTGAATGCCCATGGCCATCTGACGGCCGAAGCCGAGGAAGTAGGAAACGATGACCAGGATCAGCGGCTTGTTGCCCTTGATGGCGGCAAGCATATCCTTGATGGAGGCAGATTCGCCGGTCTGATAGGGCACGCGCTCCTTGTTCCACAGCACGATCAGCGCCAGCAGCAGGCAGCCGGCCGCCGCCGTGGCGACCGCGGTCCAGAAGTATTCGCTCGCGATCATCGGGTCATCCTGCTGGCCCTTTTCCACGATCACGCGGGAGCCGCCCTTGATCAGCAGGCAGACCACCGGCACCACCACGGCGCAGGCGGCAAAGCCGATCTGCTTGGCGGTGTTGGCGATGGAAACGATGTTTGTGCGCTCGGTGGGATTCGGCGTGAGCACCGCCGCGATGCCCTGCGTGGGCACGTCCGCGAGCGTCATGCCCAGGCACCAGATCAGGGACGTGACAAAGATGTAGATATAGAGCTTGTTGCCCGCCGTGCCGAAATGCAGCGCCGGAATATCATAGAAGATCAGCGCGGTGAAGATCAGCAGGATCGGGATGGAAACGAGGATGAAGGGCTTGAATTTGCCCAGCTTGCCGTTCGTTTTTTCGATCTTGTTGCCGACGATCGGGTCAAACGCGGCGGAGACGATCTTTGCGACCAGAATGAGGATGCCGACCACGGCGAAGTTCGCGCCGAGAATGGTCTTGTAGAATTCCGCCTGATAGGAATTGAGCAGGCCGACGATCATCTGAAAGCCGAACAGGCCGAGGGAATAGGCAAGGATCTCCTTGAGCTTCATGTTTTTCTGATTCGTGGTATCCATGGCAGAGCCTCCTTTGGTTCTGTTATTTTATCGCAGGGAAAGCGCGCGGGTCCAGTAGGAGAAAACGCCGAGCAGCATCAGCGTGAATTCCGCGAGCCCCAGCCGCTGCAGCATGCCGGCCAGCGGTGCGCCGAGCTTCGCGCTCAGCCGCGCGAGCGGCGTCGTATCCGTGTAATCGCGCAGCGCCACGGCGTCCGATCCGTTGAGCAGGGTGAAGGTCTCCGTGCGGCAGTTGGCGGGGGTGACGGTGCTGACGGTGTAATAGACCGTCACGTCGACCGCCTCCTTGCTCGAGGTGGGGAAGGCCCCGCGCAGCGGCAGCGTCACGCTTTCGCCCGGCTGCAGCGTCTGCAGGGGACGCACCTGCACACTGACGTCCGCGCCGCGGATGTCCACGCCGGTCAGCCGGATGCGGCAGTCTTGGCAGATGTTCGTCACGGTCAGCCCGTCGGCCTGATCGGTGATATAGCCGGGCGCGCAGTTGGTGAATTCAAAATAGACCTTGCTCGAGGGATTGGTCGTGTAGTGGAACTGCGGGTAGGCCGGGTCGGCATAGACGTCCGTGATCGTGTCGGTGACGGTCATCTTCACCATCAGCACCCGGGTGTAATCATCCCAGAGCGTCATGCCGTGGAACAGGCCGTCCACAAACCAGGTGTGGTCCGGCAGGTAGCAGGTGGACGCGTCGATATCCATCGCGGGTGAAACCTTGTATTTGCCGCCGCAGTCGTTGATCTGCGTGTAGCCGTCGGCAAAGCGCTGCCCGATCGGCGCGCAGGTCGCGCCGGTGGAGGATTTGACCGTGATGATCGCGTCGGAGCTTTCCTGCAGGCCGGTCACGGCCGGATGGCCGGTGCCCGCGAGGATCAGAATGTTCGTGCCGTTTTCCTGACATTCGCGGAATTTCTCCGCGACCGTCGGCTGCACCTGATAGTGATATTCGTCGCTCAGCGCGATCAGGCGGGCGCTCTCCACGGGGTCGAGCAGCTTCGCCTTGACCTCCTCATAATACTCGGGCGGCAGGAAATCCCACATGCTGCCCCAGTATTCGAGCACATCCAGCAGATAGGGGATGAAATAGTGGATGATGTCGTCCAGGAAGCCGAGCTGCTGCGCCTTGACCAGCCAGTCGTAATCCTCCTCGAGCTGGTTGCCGTGCTCGATGAAGCGGATCAGGCACTCCTCGTCGAGCTTCACCTTGTCCGCGAGCGGGTCGTAGGCCAGCGCCGCGCCGCCGATCGCCGGCACGGTGAGCACCGCGTTGTGCACATGGTTTTTGTAGCCGTAGAGCGCGAGATAGGTCGAAACGGTCTGTCCGCCGTGGCTGACCGCGAAAATGTTGACGCGGTCCTTGCCCGTGTAGGCCAGCACGTCCTCGACCAGCGCGTCCAGCCCTTCCGCGCAGGCGAGCTGCCCCATGCGGAAATCGCACTGGAAGTGATAGATGTTTTCATAGCCGATGTAGGCGGCGATCTCCTGCTCGATCACGGTTTCGTGCCGCAGGATGTCGCCGTCCGGATAGGCGGCCAGAATGTTTGCGGAGTTCACGTCCTTTGCCGCGGAAGCGTAGGTGTGAATGTTGTTTACGCTCGTGCCGTCCGGGTTGCAGGCCAGATCGCCGTACATTTCGACCACCGCGTTGCCGACGGTGTCCGCGATCACCTTGGCGTTGCCGAGGGTCAGCGCGCCGAGACCGCGGCCGATCTCCGCGATGTGGCCGAGCACCTGCTGCAGGATCTCGTCCACATCCACGCCCCAGACCTGCTCGCCCGTTTCCGGATCGTCGCCGCAATACATGCTCGAGGAGCTGTAGCCCGCCACAAGAATGACGGGGTAGTCGTTGCAGGGGTCTTTGATTTCGCCCGCGCCGGCCGCAAACAGCGCGCATGTGCTGCAGACGATCGCCGCGCAGAGCAAAACAGACAGCAGTTTTTTCATGTTTTTCTTCCCTTCCTCCCGCCGGGCCGCCCCACGCAGCCGGCAGACAAATAAGATATATTCAGTATAGCATAGATTGCGGATGAATGCAAAAGTTTTTGCGGATTTTTTTCAAAAAAGATGCATCTTTTTTGCATATATCCGTCTGCGTTTTCCCAAAAAAAGATCCGCCGCAGCGCGGGCTGCAGCGGACGGAAATTTCAGAATTTTGCGGGCGCGGGGCGGTGCTTGCGGCTTTTTTCGATCGGGCGCGGCTGAATATCGCCGGCCTTCATCAGCGCCATCTTGGTGAGCACCGGGCCGACCAGCTCATAGATCAGCACGGAGAAGAGGATGATGTTGCGGATCAGCATGCCGATCTCGCCCAGCGAGACCACCGTGACGCTCATGCCGAGCGCGACGCCTGCCTGCGGCAGGAGCGTGATGCCGAGATATCGGACCGTTTTTTTCTCGCAGCCCATCAGCTTCGCGCTGCCGAAGGCGCCGAGGTATTTGCCCAGCGAGCGGAAAAAGATATAGGCCGCGCCGATGCCGATGATCGGCAGAGAGCGAAAGACATTCAGCTCCAGCTCCGCGCCGCTGAGCACGAAGAAGAGCGTAAAGAGCGGCGCCGTCCATTTATCCGTGCGGTCCATGATGTCCGCGGAGAAGTCGCAGAGGTTGCAGAACATCGTGCCGAGCATCATGCAGACCAGCAGCGAGGAGAAGCCGATGCGCACCGGGCCGACCTGGATTTTTGCCATGGAGATCGCCACGGTCATGAAAACGAAGGCGACCGAGAGGCCCAGGCGCTTGCTGTTGGAGCTGAAAAACTTCTCGCTCCAATGAAACAGCACGCCCATTGCAGCGCCGAGCGCGAGGGAGGCCACAATTTCGATCAGCGGCTCCACGAGCACGGAAATCAGGCTGAATTCCCCGTTGAGCATCGCCTTGGCAATGCCGAAGGAGATCGCAAACACGATCAGGCCCACCGCGTCGTCGATGGCCACGATCGGCAGCAGCAGGTCGGTCAGCCGGCCCTTCGCCTTGTATTGGCGCACGACCATCAGCGTTGCGGCCGGGGCCGTGGCGGCGGCGATGGCGCCGAGCGTGATCGCCATGGGCACGGGCAGCGCGTCTTTTAGAACCAGATGCAGCACCAGCAGCGCCGCGTCGACCATCAGGGTGGCGATCAGCGCCTGAAAGATGCCGATGAAGGTCGCCTGCTTGCCGATCTGCTTGAGCTGCGAGAGCCGGAATTCATTGCCGATGGCAAAGGCGATGAAGCCGAGCGCCACGTGGGAGATCAGCTCGAATTGCCGCAGGTTTTCGGCGGAGGTGAAGCCCATGCCCGCAACGCCGAAGCGCCCGAGCCCGTAAGGGCCGATCAGGATGCCGGCGACCAGATACGCGGTCACGGACGGCAGTCCCAGCTTTTTTGTCACGCGGGAGAGAAACAGTCCCGCCGCCAGCGCGATGGCCAGCGCAGATAGGATTTGCATAACGGTTCGCCTCAGTCGGTATAAGTATGATCGCAGACCTCAAGGATCTTTGCGCGCAGGACCAGGAAATCCTCGAGCGCATCCGGCTTCTGATTCGGATTGCGCAGCAGCGCCGCCGGATGAAAGGTGCCCATGAACAGAATGCCGCCTTTTTCGATGAACTGCCCGTGCTGCTTCGTGACGCGGAAGTCCGGGTCGATCAGCTTCTGCGCGGCGATCCGGCCCAGGCAGACGATGATCTTCGGGCGCAGCAGACGGGTCTGTTCACGCAGCCAGCGGATGCACTCCGCCTGCTCCTCCGGCTTCGGGTCGCGGTTGTGGGGCGGGCGGCATTTGACAATGTTGGCGATGTAGATGTTTTTATGGCGGTCCAGCTCGACGGCCGCCAGATATTTATCCAGCAGCTTGCCGCCGCGGCCGACGAACGGCTCGCCCTGCAGGTCCTCGTTTTCGCCGGGGCCTTCGCCCACGAACAGCACCTCGGCGGTTTCACTGCCCACGCCGAAGACCAGATTGGTGCGCGTGTCTGCCAGCGGGCAGGCGCGGCAGGGCAGGCAGTCCGCCCGCAGAGCTTCCCAGGATTCATACATGATCGGTTCCTCGCTTTTGAAAGAGTTCCAGAGACTGCGCGGCGTCCGCGCGGATCTGCGCGGAGAGCGCCGCCATGGAGTCGAATTTCGTTTCCTCCCGCAGATAGGCAAACAGCCGCACCTCGATCTCCTGCCCGTAAAGATCGCCGTCAAAGCCGAGCAGGTTCGTTTCGCTGCGCAGATCGCTGCCCGCGAAGGAGGGGCGCAGCCCGATGTTGGTCACCGCCGGGTACTCCGTGCCCTCCACGATCGCCGCGGAGGCATAGACCCCGCGCCGCGGGATCACGAAGTCGGCGGGGAATTGCTGATTGATCGTCGGCGCGCCCATCAGGCGGCCGCGTTTGCTGCCGTGCACGACTTCGAGCTTGTAGTTGAAGGCCCGGCCGAGCATGGCGTTCGCCGCCGGCAGGTCGCCGGCAAGCACCGCGTCGCGAATGCGCGTGGAGCTGATCGGCTGCCCGTCCTGCAGCACGGCGGAGGCGACCGAGAGCGCTGCGCCGTTCGAGGCGCACAGCGCGCGGAGCGTTTGCGTATCGCCCGCGTTGCCTGCGCCGAAGCGGAAGTTTTCGCCGCAGCAGACCGCGCCGGCCTGCAGCTGCCCGCAGAGGATCTCCGAAACGAACGCGTCGCAGGAAAGATCCTTGACGGCCGCGAAGGAGATCACGCGCGTCTGCGCGCCGAGCGCGCGGAGCATTTCGTCCCGCAACTCCGTCTGCAGCAGCGCCGGAGGCGCCTGGCCGGTGAGCACCTGCAGCGGATGGCGGTCAAACAGCAGCACAACAGGAATCAGCCCGCGCTCCCGGAAAGCGAGGGCGCAGGCGATCACAGATAAATGTCCTTTGTGCAGGCCGTCAAAGCTGCCGAGCGCGACGGCGGTTCGTTGCGGTTGCTTCATTATTTCTTGCGGAACTGCTGCTTCATGCGCTGCTCCTTGGAGAGGATGCGTTTGCGCAGGCGCAGGGAGGCCGGCGTGACCTCGAGCAGTTCGTCGTCCTTGATAAATTCCATGCACTGCTCCAGACTCAGCACGCTGTGCGGCACGAGCCGCAGCGCGTCGTCCGAGCCGGAGGCGCGGGTGTTGGTCAGATGCTTCTGCTTGCAGACGTTGCAGGTGACGTCCTCGTTTTTGGCGCATTCGCCCACGATCATGCCCTCATAGACCTCCACGCCCGCCGGGATGAACAGGCGGCCGCGATCCTGCGTGTTAAAGAGGCCGTAGGCCGTGCTAACGCCGGTTTCGTGCACGACGATGGAGCCGCGCTCGCGGGTCTGGATGTCGCCCTTATACGGCGCGTAGCCGTCAAAGAGCTGATTCATGATGCCGTTGCCGTTGGTGTCGGTCAGGAATTCCGCGCGATAGCCGATCAGCCCGCGGGAGGGGATGCGGAATTCGAGATGGGTGCTGCCGCCGTCGCGGGCGTCCATATTTTCCAGCTCGCCCTTGCGCGCGCCGAGCTTTTCGATCACGGCGCCGACGTATTGCTCCGGTACCTCGACGATCAGCAGCTCGATCGGCTCGAGCAGCCGGCCCTCCGCGTCATGCTTGAAGATGACCTTCGGGCGGGAAACCTGGAACTCATAGCCCTGCCGCCGCATGGTTTCGATCAGGATGGAAAGATGCAGCTCGCCGCGGCCGGAGACCTTGAAGGTGTCGGTGCTGTCCGTCTCCTCCACACGCATGCTCACGTTCGTTTCCACCTCTTTGAACAGGCGGTCGCGCACGTTGCGGGAGGTGACGAATTTGCCCTCCCGCCCGGCGAACGGGCTGTCGTTGACCATGAAATTCATCGAGATGGTCGGCTCGTCGATTTTGATGAAGGGCAGAGCCTCCACGTGCTCCGGGTCGCAGGCGGTCTCGCCGATGTTGATGCCCTCGATGCCGGACACGCAGATGATATCGCCGGCCTGCGCGCTTTCGCATTCCACGCGGCGCAGCCCCTCGAACTGATACAGCCGGGAGATGCGCACGTTCTGCGTGCTGCCGTCGGTCTTGCAGAGCGTGACCTGCTGATTCTTTCTGATGCTGCCGCGCTCCACGCGCCCGACGCCGATGCGCCCGATGTAGTCGTCATAATCCAGGCTGGAAAACAGCACCTGCAGCGGCCCGTCCGGGTCGCCGGCCGGGGGATCGATATTCTGCAGGATCGCGTCAAACAGCGGCTGCATGTCGCCGCTGCGCACATTCGGCTCGAGGCCGGAATAGCCGTCCTTCGCGCTGGCGTAGACCACCGGGAAGTCGAGCTGATCCTCCTCCGCGCCCAGATCGATGAAGAGATCGAGCACCTCGTCCACTACCTCATAGGGGCGGGCGTTCGGCCGGTCGACCTTGTTGATGACGACCAGCACCTTCTTTTTGAGATTGAGCGCTTTTTTGAGCACGAAGCGCGTCTGCGGCATGCAGCCCTCAAAGGCGTCCACAAGCAGCAGCACGCCGTCCACCATCATCAGGATGCGCTCCACCTCGCCGCCGAAATCGGCGTGGCCAGGGGTGTCCACAATGTTGATCTTGATCCCCTTGTAATGGATGGAGGTATTCTTGGAAAGGATCGTGATGCCGCGCTCGCGCTCGAGATCGTTGGAATCCATCACGCGCTCGGCCACCTGCTCATTGTCGCGGAAGGTGCCGCTCTGCTTGAGCATTTCGTCCACGAGCGTGGTCTTGCCGTGGTCGACGTGCGCAATGATGGCGATATTTCTTAATTTGTTGTCTTGGACCATGGGAAACACTCACTTTACGCTGCGGGATTTTGGTTTATTCGTTCACGGTGACGCCTTCCGCCTCGCGCTTGGCCTGCAGCTGCACGATCATTTCTTCCTTCTTCTTGCCGGAAATCTGGTAGAAGAACATCGGGATCGCGCACAGCAGCAGACTCACGCCGGGGAAGATCGAAACCAGGGAGAAGACGGCGAAATTCTGCTGCTTGGTGAATTCCGTCGCGGCCTGCGCGACCTCGGGATTCAGCATTTCCGCCGGGTTGAAGCCGATGACGAGGAACAGCACGATGATGCTGCTCGTGGCGATGGCGTTGCCGAGCTTGTTGATAAAGCCGCTGCAGGCGGAGCCCAGACCGTTGTCGCGGTAGCCCGTGGTCAGCTCCATGTAGTCCAGGCAGTCGCAGATCATGGCGAACACCAGCACGTTGATCACGCCGATCGGGATGCAGGAGATGATGATGAAGGGGATGCAGGCGTAAAGATTGCCCGTGAACCAGCCGACGAGCGTGGTCGGGATCGCGGCGATGGCGCCGGCAAGGCAGGTGGTGATCATGATCTTCTTGTAGTCGAATTTCTTCATCAGGAAGGGCATGACCAGCATCGCGCCGAACATGCCGACGATCGAGCAGATGTTGAAGATCATCTTGATCGCGGAAACGCTCGCCTCCACGGCGGCCAGCTTCTCCTCGGGGCTCATGCCCGTGAAGTCGGGGCCGATGTAGAAGGCGTAACGGGCCACATGCAGCGTCGCGGCGCCGAACATATAGCGGCCGCTCGAGAGCACGCCCGTGATCAGCACAAGCACCATCGGCTTGCAGCTGAACAGACGCTTGAGCTGCGTGGGCTCGCCGGGCTGACGCTTCTTGATCGGAGGCACCACGCGCTCCTTGATGTGGAAGTAGGAGTTGATATACAGCACGATGCCGATGGCGACCACGGCGATCGCGACGATCAGGTATTTCTGCTTGTTGTAGACCTCGACGTTGGATTTATCCAGAATCATCGGCAGCACCAGGCCGGCCACGATGAAGAAGACCTCCGGCAGGGCGGAGCCGATGCTGTTGATGATCTTGGTGAAGGAGATCAGCGCGCCGCGCTCCTTGGTGTCCGGCGTCATCACGTTCGGCAGGCCCCAGAAGGGCACGTCCGCCATCGTGTAGGTCATGCCCCAGAGCACGTAGACGACCGCTGAAAAGATCATCAGCTTGTTCGTCGGCAGATTCGGACTGCAGTACATCAGGAGCGTGAGCACCGCGATCGGCGCGGATGCAAACAGGATGTAGGGCTTCATCTTGCCCCATCTTGTGGTTTTGTGGTCCACGATCATGCCCATGAGCGGGTCGTTGATCGCGTCCCAGATGCGCGCGAGGAACATCAGCAGCAGGATGAACATCAGCGGGAGCTTGAGCACGCTGACGTAATAGTCGCTGATGTAGCTGGACATCATCGCGTAGATCATGCCCTGGCCGCCCGCGCCGAGAGCAAACATCCATTTTTCTTTGTTGCCGATATATTTCTTTTCTTCCATACAGATGCATCCTTTCTTACACCGAAACAACGGAGCAGCAAGGTACTGCCCCGTTGCATAAGGTTCAAACGGATTATTCGCCCTTCATCTCCAGGAGCTTGACCTTGCCTTCATAGGAGGCCACGCTGACCTTGATGGAGTCGTAGATGGCGGCCTTGATATCGTCCTCGGTCGCGCCGAGCTCTTCGCTGTATTTGCGGTCGATGAAGAGATTGAGATCCATGATCTCGGGCAGGCCCATCGGATCGATGCCGCTGTCGATGCCCTTCTCTTTGTATTCCTTCACGACGCCGCCCAGACCCATGCGCATCATCCACGGCGGGATGCCGATGATCTTGCGGTTTTCGCCCATGCCGCGCGCGGCGTAGACGATCTTGAGGAATTCGCTCCAGGTCATGTTGTACATCGCGATCGGCCAGGCCTTCGCGCCCTTGGATTTCTCGGCCGCGCCGACGATGACCTCGCCCACCTGACGCACGGTCAGCATCGCGGTGCCGCCGCGCGGATAGAGCGTGCAGGGCAGCTTATCCATGCGCTTGATCTGCTCGATCAGAATGACCCAGACGGGCTTTCTGCCGGGCTGCGTGCCGAAGATATACGGCAGCTCGAGCACGGAAACGTCGAAATTCTCATCCGCAAAGCTGAACGCCGCGTTTTCCTGATCGATGCGGCTGCGGATGTAGGGATGCTTCTCGGTCAGCTTCATCTCCGGGCGCTCCTTGGCAAGGTAGGAGAAGTAGGAGCCGAGGATGACGGCCTTGGTCAGACCGGCTTCCTTGCACAGCGGCAGGATGCGCTTGAGGGGCGCGATGTTGAATTTGTAATAGGCTTCATAAACGGGGGCGGGGAATTCCACGCGCTCATCGACGCCGGCGGCGAAGACGAAGCAGTCGAAGCCTTCCATCATCGCCTTGATCTCTTCGTCGGTCTTCTCATAGATGTTGCAGAATTCGATCTCCATCTCTTCGGGGATCGGCGCGCCCTCCGGCAGCGGCGGCAGCGCGACGCTCTTGACCTGATGGCCGTGCTCGATGAAAATTCTGGCAGCCTCGCAGCCCAGCAGGCCGGTACCGCCGATCATAAAGACTTTCATTGAATAACCCTCCTCGAATTTGATTCATTAATACTATATTACTTATTTTTAAAATAGTCAAGGGGGAGAGGCGAAATAATTCCGCCCGCACTGTCACAGCGGCCGATAATCCTTCCCCTTGCGCCGGGCTGGGATTTGTGCTATAATAGCAGCAGCATTCCGGGCGAGCTGCGCCGGAAGGGAGAGAACGACATGAAACGGATGAAAGAGCTGGTGCCGCGGCAGAGCCGCCGCGCCGTCCTGATTGCCGCCGCCGTGATCGCCGTCGCGCTGATTGCCGCGGTCGGTTTTATCATTGCGCGCAACCGCCAGCGCGGGCCCGTGGTGGATAAGCATCTCACGGGCGGCGTCTGGTCCACGGCGGGCTATGAGCAGATCAGCGACGTCAAAAGCTACGATCAGAAGCTGCTGGTCTTTACCGACGCAAAAACCGGCAGCGTGGGCCTGATGACCCGCGCGGGCACCGTGACCGAGCCCGCGGAGCACAACGCGTTTTCGTTCTGCAGCGATCAGTGGCGCAGCACGCGCTACACGGTCGAGAGCCCGCGCTCGGAGTATACGCTGCTGGTGGATATCGAGAGCGGCGTTGTGACCAAGAAGCAGTATCACGGGCTGAAAACGCCGGCGCGCGTGCCCTGCTGGGATGCCGACCAGGCCGCGCTGGTCTGGGTCGCCGAGCCGGCGGAGGTCGAGGAAACGGCAGTCGCGCGCGGGGAGCTGGAGCTCTCCGAGGGGCTGTATCCCGTGGCGACCGCGCGCACGGCCGCCGCGCGCTGGGGCTATATCGACGCATCGCAGTCGCTGGCCATCCCGACCACGTTTGAAAAAGCGCTGGAGTTCTCCGGCGATTACGCCGCCGTCAAGAAGGACGGCAAATGGGGCTACATTGACCGCAGCGGCGTGACGGTGATCCCCTTTGAGCTCGATTCCGTCGGCAGCTGCGCGATCGCGGACGCCGACACGGCCTTTGCCTTTGAGGACGGCATGGCTCCCGTGTGCAAGGACGGCAAATTCGGCATCATCGACCCGGAGGGAGAAACCGTGATCCCCTTTGTGTTTGAAGCAATTATGCCCGGCGAGAACGGCGTTTACATCGCGAAACGCGACGGCGCATGGGGCACGATCACTGTCAAAGAGGACGCGCGTCCGGCGACCTCGGCCGCCCCGACGCAGCCCGTCGAGGAAGTCACGGCAGCGCCTGGCAATCATGTGGTCAAGACCAACGGCAGCCCGCTGAATCTGCGCGCGGAAGCGAGCGCGGACGCCGCGATCCTCGGCAAGCTCCCCAACGGCACCGCCGTGAGCGTGATCCGCAGCGAAAACGGCTGGGCTTATGTGCGGTACGGGGAGCTCAAGGGCTGGGTGAAGGCGGATTATCTCGAAGAAGCCCCGACGGAACCGGCGACGGAAGAACCGACGACGGAACCTGCAACCGCCGCAGAATCGACGGACGAATAAACACAAATGCACAGCAAAAAACAATGCACGCCCTCTGCCGAACGGCAGCATTTCATAACCCAGTGTTGTCGAAAAGAGCGCCTTTCACGCATGTGAAGTGTTCATAACCCGGTATTTTGATCATACTGAACAATTCAATAGGATCAAGGGGTTCGGCGTGGCTTTGGTCACGCCGATCTTTCTTTGCCTTCCTGCAGTTGCGCTTGTTCGGCACACTGCATCAGGCTTTTGATAGGGATGAAGCCGACGAAATCATATTTGATATGGATTTTGCGGATGCGATGTTTTTTTGCCGTTGGGGATTTTGGCATGAACTCCATGATGATACAATCGTCGTCTTCTGTTAAACTGTCCTTATCAGAATACTCGACACGCCGGTCTGCTGTTTGTGCTGCATCCTCATCCGTGTTGAGGTCCACATCACAATTCTCGATATAAATGCCCTGGATCAGCTCGTGCAGATTGTAGCCGTTCAGACCGCTATCCTGGACGTGGGATTTTACAAGCGTGATGAATCGCTCCAGATTTTCCGTGTTCTTTGTTTGCGTGTCAATCTGACGGTGTAACTGATCCGCTTTTGCTTTCAGCGCTGTCTGTTCTGCGTCGTAGCGATCTGCCAGCATCTGAAACTTTTCATCGGTGAGCTTTCCGGTGGCGTTGTCTTCGTAGGTCTTTGCATACAGGTCATCCAGTTCGGCGATTCGCCGGTCTGCCTGAAGCAGCGCTTTTTTCAGTGTGCTCATTGCCTCGGCGCTTTTGCTTTCCGTGAAACGCTGCATGTAGGCGCGGAAATAGGCTTCATGGCAGAAAACATAGGAAAGCACCAGCTTCATATGATCCCAGACAAGCTTTTCAAGAATGACCGCACGGATATGATGCGTTATGCACTTGCTTTTATCGTGGTGATGCATGGCGCATTCAAAGTAATCCTGCCGATCTTCAAAGTTGTTCGTCGTGCAGTAATACAGTCTGCTTCCGCAATCGGCGCAAAACACCAAGCCGGAAAAGATA
>JAFRQQ010000005.1 GCA_017428525.1 Clostridia bacterium
CCACCAGCGTGTAGCTCTCAGCGGGCATGGTCTCAGGAATCGTTGCCGCTGCGCCGTTCTTCGTCCAGCCGGCGAAGGTGTAGCCGGTCTTGGTCGGGTTCGCGGGCGCGGTGATCGCGGTGTCGTAATCCTGCGTGATCGGAGCGATCGTGCTGCCGCCGTCGGTATCGAAGGTGATCGTGTACTGGTTCACAGTCCACGTTGCCACCAGCGTGTAGCTCTCAGCGGGCATGGTCTCAGGAATCGTTGCCGCTGCGCCGTTCTTCGTCCAGCCGGCGAAGGTGTAGCCGGTCTTGGTCGGGTTCGCGGGCGCGGTGATCGCGGTGTTGTAATCCTGCGTGATCGGGTTGATTGCGCTGCCGCCGTCGGTATCGAACGTGATCGTGTACTGGTTGACCGTCCACTGTGCAGTCGTCGTGATGTCAGCATCCTGCATCGTGATCGGGAACGCCGGGCTCCAGCCCTGGAAGGTGTAGCCGACCTTCGCAGGATTCGTCGGGGCGCTGATCACAGTGCCGTAATCAACGGTTCTGGTGTACGTGCCGTTCGCCTGCGCGGTGTAGCCCGTCGGAGCCGTCGCGTAGGTACCGTCGTCAAGCGCAAGGGTCAGGGTGTGGGAATTGATGGTGTAAACAGCGATCAGGTAAAGGGTGTCGCCTTCGCCATCGTTATAAGCATCCATCTTGTGATCCGCCGGGAACGTGAAGGTCTCGCCGGTGTCCTCATTCTCCCAGTGATCGAAGGTATAGCCAACCTTGACCGGGTTCGAGGGCACGGTGTACTCTTCGTCGTAATCCGCAACGATATCCTCGATGGCAGTGCCGCCGTCGGTATTGAAGGTGATGGTGTAGGTCTTCGCAGTGTAAACTGCAGTCACGGTGATATCCGCTTCATCGACCGTGCCGGGCAGCGCGGGAGTCCAATCGCTGAATTCATAACCAACGCGCGTGGGCTCCTCGTAAAGGACGCCGTTCAGGCCGGTATCCGACGGATTGTCGCCGTAATGATGCGTGAGCACATGGCTGGTCGTTTCATCTGCGAACTGACCTGCGCCGGCATTATAGGTGACGTTGTAAACATTCTGCGTCCAAAGCGCCTGGATCTGGACGGCCTGCGCCGGCATCGTGGCGGGAAGCGAATCGGTATCCCAGCCGGTGAAGGTCCAGCCTGCGCGATGTGCGGGCTCGAGTTCGGAAACAGGCATGTCAGCAGCTGCTGTGCCGTAAGGAACGTCGAACTCTTCCACAACGGTCGCACCGTAGACGTACTGCAGTTTGAAGGTGTCAACACTCCACTTGGCCACATAGTCAATATCCGCCGCGGGAACGGTCGGGCCGGTCGTATTGAAGGTGACGAGGGTCTGGTTCGCGTCGCCCTTGACATACCAGCCGTCGAAGACGTAACCGGTCTTGCTCGGGGCAGTCGGCGCCGTGATCACAGAGCCGTAGTCTCTGTCAGCCAGCGTGAAGTATGCGGTGGTGTCGGTTGCTTCCTTGTAGAAGTTCACGTCATACTGATTGACGGTGAACACGGCGTTGACCGTTCTGTTTTCCGTGGGCATCGTGCCGGGCACTGCCGGGCTCCAGCTCTGGAAGGTGTAGCCGGTCTTGGTCGGATTCACAGGCGCCGTCACGGTCGCGCCGTGGCGATAGGTCTGCTCGGCGTAAGATGCGCCGTCCACAAGGTAAGTGAGGGTGAAGGTGTCGCGGTTGTAGTAAGCGTTCAGGACCAGCGGCGTGGACGCATCGGTCGGAATCGTGCCGCTGACGGTCGCCGTCGTCGGGGTGTAGTTCGCGATCGGCGCGAGCGTGTAGGTCACTTCGGAGCCGACGAGACCCTCGAGACCGGTCACTGAGCTGTCATACGTGTAGCCATCGTCATCCGCATTCTGCAGGTAGATGTCCACGCTGTAAGGCAGGTTGTGCGCCTCCCAAACCGCATAGTAGGTGGCGGGCGTTTCGGTCGTCTGTGTGCCGAGATCCCAGGTGCCGGTGGTCGCGTTATTGGTGGTTGCCCAGCCAAGGAAACCGTAGCCTGCGCGCACCGGATCCGGATCAGGCACATTGATCGCCTGATTGAACGTGCTGTCTGCGGTCAGCGCAGTCGAGCCCGTGTAGTTCAGGTCGAAGGTGTTGGTGATGGTCTTCGGATTCAGATAACCCTTGAAGTTGACGTCTGCCGTGCCGACCACATAAGCGTTGCCGGTGTAGAGTGTCTCGGTGTTATCGGAATTCACGAGATACCAGCCGTCGAAGGTGTAGCCGACCTGCTCGGGCGCGGCTTCCATCGTATGGGCCTGGCCCATCGTCTTGGAATCGGTCGCGTACTGCAGCGACTGGCCTTCATAAACCAGCGTGTATACAATATTATACTCATGGAGCGCAAAGACCGCATAGTAGGTCTCAGCGATGTTGGTGGTCGGATCATTCTCATGGGAGACCGTGCCGAGCGCGGCGGTCGTGCCGTTCTCGGTGGTGGACCAGCCGAGGAAGTCATAGCCGTTCACATCCAGCGAGGATTCCAGCGAAGACGGAACCACGATCTGAGAATCGAAGGTGGTCACCTGGTTGTCAGCGCTCACGGACTGCGTAACAGGATCCTTCACCACGAAGTGGACGGTCACTTCTTTCGCGGTCCACTGCGCTTTGTAGGTTCTGTCGGCAGTCATCGTCGTGTCGCCGGGCACCCATCTGGAGGTCGCGGCGTTGCTGTACATCCAAAGATCGAAATCCTGGCCCTCCAGAGAGGTCTGCGTCAGCGTGTAACCGTAGCGGGTCGGGGATTCGCCCGGACCGCCGATCATGTCGCCGGCGCGGCCGTTTTCGGTCTTGGTCGTGGAGGTATCGGCAAACTGACCGCCGTTCGCATCCCAGGTGATGGTCACGGGACGGCCGAGATAATTGACGGTCAGGACCGTGGAACCATCCGGAGCGATGGTATCGGTGATCGGCAGAGTGTTCGCCGAACGGTCATAGGCATACAGACCCACCGTGCGGAACAGGCCGCTCTCCGTGTCTAATATATAATAGGTATTAGAAGCGGCGTGATAGTAGAGTGTCCAGGTGTTGCTGCCGGTGCCCTGCGTGGAGGTCGTGCACTCCGCTGCCGGGACAGGCAGAGTTTCAACGATCGAAACCGTTGCATCGGAATAACCCTGGAAGGTGCCCAGGTTGCCGTTGCCGCCGGAGCGCTGATAGCGAACCGTCACATTCACGAGCGACGGCGTCCAGACTGCGTAGTAGTTCGCACCGTCCACGGGAACGGTCGGGCCGTTCGCGTCGAAGGTCACGGTGTTGCCGTTGCCGTCAACCCAGTGATCCAGCTCGTAACCGGTGCGGGTGGGTGCAGTCGGCGCAGCGATCACGGTCTCATAGCCCTGCTCGAAGGTCTGATAGACCGTCGGATCCGCAGCGACATCCAGCGTATCCCAGTAGAAGGTCACGGTGTAGTCGTTCGGGATCCAGTTCGCCTGGAAGGTCTTGCCGTTTGCTGCCTCGCTGGCGTAGTAACCGCCGACCCAGGTCGCGTCGCTCTGTGCATCCGTATTGACCCACGCGGAGGTCAGCGAGGTGTCATCCAGATGATAACCCACGCGGACGGGATCCGCCCAGCCGAGGATCTCAGTTTCCGCACGACCGGTGAAGGTCTTGGTGGCCGTCGTGTTGTCTGACCAGGTACCGCCGTTGGGATCTGCATAGACGGTGGTGTCGACCGGCGTCGTTTCGTCGATCGTGATCAGCACGGTAGCGAGGTTGGTATTCGGCGTCACAACATTGTTGGTGGTGTTGTAAACCGGGGTATTCGCCGCGGTGGCCGCACCGTAGAACATCGTGCCCATCATGTTCGTCTCGGTTCTTGACCACGCATCATCCATGTAAATCTTGCCGGTGCCGCTTGCCGTATCCTTGACGCGCAGCTGGAATTCGATCATCCAGGTGTCGTCTTCGGCTTTCACAGCAGTGGTGTAGCCGTTCAGGACGTCGGGGTCAAGCGTGACCAGGAAGGCATTGTAAGTGGCGGCATTGCAGCCGGTCGGCCAGTTGAAGACTGTGCCGTTGTTGTCGAAAGCGACGTTGTAGGTGTAGGCATTGCTGTCATCAATGCCCACGCCGGTGATGTAATCGTTGGCGTCATTGACGATGATGCCGTCGTTGCTGACAAGCTCGAAGAAGCTCTTGTCATACATGAAGACGAATGCGGAGGAA
This sequence comes from Clostridia bacterium, assembly GCA_017428525.1. Taxonomy (GTDB): domain Bacteria; phylum Bacillota; class Clostridia; order Oscillospirales; family Acutalibacteraceae; genus CAG-177. Next base: position 4,206 of record JAFRQQ010000005.1, read on the forward strand.
CCGATGTAGAAGTTGGTTCTTGTCTTCATGCGCACGGTGATGATGTCGCCGTGCTGCGCCGTATCGGTCTCGATATACTGGCCGCTGAGCTTCTCATAGCCGTTGAGCTTGAGGAACGCGGAGTAGGCTTCCGGCACCCACTGCGCCGTCAGCACGTACTCATCGCCGTTCGCGCCGGTGAGATCGTCCGTGATCGGATAGGTCGCATTCGCGTCGATCGTGAAGGGCAGGCCTTCGGGCGTCTCCCAGTAATCGAAGCGGTAACCGAAGCGCTGCGGGTCGTTGTAGTCCGCAATGTCTTCCGCGGCGATCGGATCACCCGCGTAGCCGATAAAGTCGGGCATCGAGGTGGTGTCATACTCGGTCGGACGCACGCCGACGTTCGTATTGAACACGATCTTGACCTGGCGCGGATTCCACTTCGCATAGGCGACGAAACCGGTGTTGGAGTTCATCGTCTGCGGCCAGACAATCTGCTGCTGGAAGGTGCCGTTGTCAAGATACCAGCCGCCGAAGGTGTAACCGACCTTTGTGGGCGGCGTCGGGGCGTTGACGGAATCGCCGACGTTGTAAGTCACATCCGCGATCTGCGTGCCGCCGTTGCTCTCGAAGACGATCTTGCCGTTGACGTCTCTGTACTTCGCGTAGATCGTCATATCACTGTCGCCGAACTGGAAGGGGATCGGGAACGTGATCGGCGTGGTCAGATCGGACTCGAAGTAACCGGTGAAGATGTAGCCGGACACCACAGGATCGTTCGCCGGGCGCTGGAAGTAAACCGTCTGGCTCGGGTTCGGCGTGACGGAACCGAAGTTCGTGTCAACGCCCGCGCCCGCGCTGGTCTTATCCAGGCTGATCTTGATCGGCGTGATCTCCCACTTACCGTAGATCGGCACCGTCTGGGTGCTGGTCATGGTGTAGTAACCGTTGTTGTCCACAGCAAGCAGCTGCGTCAGGTCGCTGTCGGTATACCAGCCGGCGAAGGTGTAGTGCGCCTTGGTGCCGGGGTTGATCGTGGTGGTGGTGTAGTCAGACGGATTCGTGTAGATCTGATAGGTGCTGTTGAACGGGACCGCGATCGTCCGTCTGTCATCATCATCGTCGTTGGTATAGGCGTAGAGCGAAATGCTCTTCGGATTGTAGTAGAAGGTGAAATCGGTGTCGCCCATGATCGTGCCGGTCTGCACCGTGTTGGTGGAAACGACGTCGTAACCTTCCACGCTCTTCAGGCAGTGCGCGGTGACATAGTCGCCGTGATAGACCGTGTAGGTCGTATCATTGGCCACCTGCTGGGTCGTACCGGTCTGATAATGGTGGACCGTGACGGTGTGGGTCGCCACGTAATCGGGCAGCGCACGGTAGGCGGTCGCCAGCGTGCTGATCGCACTGTCGATCTCGGTCTGGGTGGTGTCGGGCTTCTGCTCGATCTTCGCCGCCGCCTTGAAGGCCGCGATAAAGGTGTTGTAGAGCGCCATGTTGGTGGAGTTGCCCGCGTAGGTGTTCGCGTTCGGGAAGGCGCCCTTCGTGTAGCCGCCGGTCACGTTATAGGTTGTGTTGTTGTAGGCCTTTGCCTGACCTGCCGCGATGCTGGCCAGGAAGGATTTCAGCTGCGCCTTGTTGTAGACCTCGAATTCCACGGTCTGGAACCAGCCGCCCTTCAGCGTGCCGTTCGCCTGGAACTTGATACCGAAGGACCACTTCGTGTGACCGGTGCTCGTCGGGCCGGTACCGGTGAACAGCAGGTTGAAGTACTGACCGGAGGTGTTCAGTCCCGACGTGCTGCCGCTCGCGGTGTAAGACCACTGCGAGCTGGAAGCTGCCGTGCCGGTGCCGGATTGCGGCTCCGTTTCGTTTGAGGTGTTGACGTAGGACTGATACGGATAGAAGCCGTTCAGCTGACCGCCGCCGAAGTTGGAAGCCTCACCGGTGAGGACCAGCAGGCGGAAGTTCATGTCGCGAAGACGGGAGCTGCTGACCGGCGCGCCCAGGTCGGTGTAGACGACCGCGCGCACACGGTTGCCGCTGACGTTGCCCATACGCCAGTTCGTCTTGGAACCGGTGATCAGACCGGTTTCCTTCTGCCACTTGACGGTGGAGGCCTGCGGATAAGTCGCCGCCACAGCGAAAGCTGCAGCAGTGTCGGCGAACGCATCCTCATTGCCGAGGCCGTTCAGCGCGCCGCCGCTGGTTGCCTGAGAGAACCAGTTGATGTAGCCTCGCGGCCAGTCGGCGCCTTCGTTGCTGCCGTTCTCGTTGAAACCGCCGTTGTAGACGTTCTTGCCGAGCACCTGGGTCACCCACGACATGCGGTATTTGGTACCGATGGTCGGTAAATGGTGGTGGGACCAGTTGATACCGGAGCCGAGCAGGATGTATTCAACGTGGGTGAATGCATATGTCTCGTACTGCGTACCGTTGACCCTGTAGGTGATCGTGAAGGTGATGTCCGTGCCCGGCGCAACACCGTTGCCGGTGGAACCGGCGATCTGCCACACCGCCTCATAGACGGTCTGGCCGCCCGTGGTGGTCGTGGTGGGGGTGCCGTAAGCTACGCAGGTCACGTTGTTGTCCGGCGTGATGGACGGCACAGCGGACGGCGCAGCGCCGTACAGCTTGAACCGCACATAACCGTAATCCGGAGTTTCACCGTTTCTCGGAGCATTGTTGAGGTTGCTCGTCGTGCCGGTGAAGGCCGGGATACCGGACGGGGTTGCTTTGACCACCGTGTTGCCGAGGACGTAGGAGTTGTCGCCTGACGCCACACGGATCACGGGACTGGTGCCCGATGTGTCCGGATAAAACACAGCCGGCGCTGTCGAGGAATACTCCAACTCACCGTGGGCATCCCCGGCAGTGTCACCCCAGTGCACATAGGACGGCGCAAGATACGCCGAGCTGAGCACTGAAGCCGGTGCGATCGACAGGACCATCGCAACAGCCAGAAGCAAGCTTACGATCTTCTTTGCTTTGCTCAATTAAATCCCTCCATAAAAAGATTTCATGTGATAGATGGGCACTATTACACATTGTCATTATAGCACCCCAGGTCACCCCTGTCAACGATTTTTATTTTTATTTATTATTATATATATTAAAAAATTGGCCATAATTTTTGGCATGCCTGTCTTTCTTCACAAATTTTGCAAGCGAATTTTGGTGATTCTGCTACTGTAAAGGACGGAAACTTTACGAGTATACCGCCAATCTGTGAACGAACTGTGAACAGACAGCCCCCGGTCGCCCGCCTGCCCGCGTCCCCCGCAAAAGGGGGTTGACAAAATTCAGTTCTCTGCCGGAATCGAGAGAAACGCAGTCGAAGATAACACGGGAATGCAGACGAATCTGACGCGGGAATGCAGACGAATCTGACGCAGGAATGCAGCCCCCGCGGACACGGAAATGCAAACGAAGCTGACACAGGAATGCAGCCCCACGGACACGAAAAATGTCCCCGGCGGAAGCCGTTGCCGCGACGCGGAACTACAGAAAACAGCGCTGCCACGGGAACTGTTACCGGCTGTCCTTGATGACGAAATTGCAGCCGAAGCAGACCCGTTTCCGGCTGACGCTAAACCGGAAACACAGCCGCCGAAGCCATTTTCAAGCTAAAACAGACACCCTTTTCGACCGCCCCGGATGCCGGAAAACACAGCCGAACCGGAAGCCGGAACCAACGCGACAGATGCGGGGAACCCCCTCGACATCAGAGGCAAGTATACCTCTGCCCCGGATATGGGAATCGCAGCCCGTCGCCGGACCACGGGAGAAAAAACCGCTCGTTCGGCGCTGCCCCGCATGGACCGTCGTCCTGGTTTCGGGCATGGTGCAAGCCGTCCGTATTGCAGAAAAACGGCGGCGATCCTCCGCACAAAAGAGGGGCTTTTTCCGGCTGATCCGCGATAAAACCGATCTGCTTTTCTCCCCTGTTTTCGCCGTTCCGAGCCGCTGTTTCCGGCTATACTTCGACGGGTGATTTATGGCTTGTCGCCCTTTGGTTTTCATGCATATATTCATTATTTCGTCAAATGAATTGCAATGCTGTTCAACCCTTTGAATCTTGCACGCAGCGCCTGCATCCCAATAAAGAAGCAAGCTATTCCTTGACAGAAAGGGCTTGCTTCGTTTGTTGCCTTCTCCGCATGTCTTTTCGGACGACGCTGAAGGCGCCTGTTTTGTTTTGTATATTTTTATGCATATGCAGTTTTTTTGCATTCACTGTTTTCCCCTGTTCAGAGAGAAAAGAAGACCGCGGAGGCTTTCGCCCCCGCGGTCGGGAATTATGCGTTTTGTTCCATCGGGAACAGATTATCTCGCAGCGACAGTCAGCGTGAACGTGGAAGCTTCGGTAGCGGAGCTCCAGGCGTTGCCGCGGCACTCAACGTGCCAGGTCTGCTCGCCGTCGGTCGGGAATCTGTAGTTGATGGAGAGTGTCAGCAGGCCATCTGCGTCGGACACGACCGTCACGTTGTTGGAGCAAGCGTTCTGGTCAGTGCTGACAAGATAGGTGCTGGACTTACCGGTGGCGTTATTCACCAGGCGGACCTTCGCGACGTCGTCAGTGACAACGATCGTGACAGGCGCATACTTCGCCTTCACAGCGTTCTCGGGCGGCGTGACGGAGACGACGGTGAACGGATCATACGCGGTGGGCTCGGTCGTTTCAACGATCTCATATCTGGAGACATGCATCGTGAAGCCAAGGCCGCTCTCAGCCCAGGCAGTGGAGGTCGCGGTACGATAGTACACGGTCCACGGCTGATCCTGATAATCTTCCGTACCGGTGTAGGTGAATCTGTAGGTGATGGTCCAGGTCTTCGTGCCGTTGCCATTATCAGCGATAGAGGCAAGCGAGGAAGCGCTGGAGAATGCGGTGGAGGAGGTCGTACCGTCACCGTTGTCGCGCTCAAGCAGGAGCTTGGTGACGCTCTCATCGGTCACGATCTCGATCGCCACCGTGTTGCCGCGCTTGACAGCAAGCGCTGCCGGCGTGACGGAGATGACATACTCGGTCGGATCCTCAACCGGACGCTCGTCATAGGTGACAGTGTAGTCGAACGCAGTCTCGATATTCTCCCAAGAATCAACCTTGGTATCGATCTTCGCTCTGACCTTGTAATCGCCCTGAACAAGCTGTGCATTGACCGTCCAGATCTCATAGGCGGTGTCTGCGCTGCCGGTCGCAACGACCTGATCGTTCGCGTCATAAGCCACGATGGACACAAGGCCGGGCACCGAGCTCAGATCAGCAGCGGACACGAGCGGATCGTGTCTGTCGCAGGTCCAGGTGTAAGCCGTAGCTTCCGCATAGACGAACTGGAGCTTCACGGGATGGCCCATAACCTTGATCTCATAAAGGGCAAGGCCGGACTCATAGTAGTTCTCAGTCGTGCGCTCAACGCTCTGGACGCGGACGAAGCTCAGATCCTGGCTCCACTGTGCGACGAAGGTCAGTTCGTTCGCGGGCATGGAAGCGGGAATCTCCTGATCCCAACCGGCGAAGTTATAACCGGTTCTCTCGGGATCCGCAGGAACATTGATTGCCTGACCGTATTCGGTGGAAACGGTCTTGAGCGCAGTGTTGTCGTCAGTGAAGATACCTTCATTGGCGTCGAAGTAGGCATTGTAGGAGTTCACTTCGAACTGTGCAGTGTAGGTCGCACCCTCAATACCCATCTCAGCAAGCGCAGGCTCCCAACCGGTGAAGGAGTAGCCTTCCTTCTCCGCAGTGGGCGCAACGGGGATCTCACCATAGTTGGTGGGAACGACCGTCGGCGTGCCGTCGATGATGAAGGTCGCGTCATACTGGTTGACCTGCCAGGATGCGGTGATGGTCTTGTTCTCCGCAGGCATGGTGGTCGGAATGCTCTCGCTCCAGCCGGTGAAGGTGTAGCCTTCCTTCTCAGGATCGGCAACTGCCGGAATCTGGGTGCCGTAATCCTGCGTGATATCAGCGATCACGGTATCACCGGTATCCTCGAAGTGGATCGTGAACTGAAGGATCTGCCAGGTCGCAGAGATGGTCTTGTTCTCCGCAGGCATGGTGGTCGGAATCGCTTCAGACCAGCCGGTGAACTGATAGCCTTCCTTCACGGGATCCGCAGGCGCGGTCACGTTCGTGCCGAAGTTCTGCGTGATCGGCGCGATGGTGGAATCACCGGTGTTGGTGAAGGTGATCGTGAACTGAAGGATGGTGAACTGCGCGGTTGCAGTCACATCGTTCGCGGGCATCGTGGTCGGGATCGTGACATCCCAGCCATCGAAGCGGTAGCCTTCCTTGGACGGGGTCTCGGGCGCAGCAACATTGGCACCATAGTAGTACGGGGTGGTGTTCTCAGCGCCGTCAACAACCGTCGTGAAGTTATAGGTGTTGCGCTCGTAGTAGACAGACAGAATGGTGCTGCCGTCTGCGTCAACGTTGGGTGTGTACAGATCGCTCTGCGCGGTGTCAACAGTGAAGCCTTCACGCTCTGCGGGAACGTAGGTGTACGGCTGATCGGCAACCGCTCTGGGCGTGGGCGTAACTTCGCCTTCCAGGATGTAATCGCCGTCGAGATCCATGACATAGACTTCGACGTTCACATCCACGCGGCCGGCCTCATAGATCGCGGTGTAGGTTGCACCGGCGGTGGTCATCGGGGCAAGCGCGGGATCCCAGCGTGCGAATTCCCAACCGACTCTGTTGTCGGGATCTGCGGGTGCAGCGGGAACTTCGCCGTAGTTCGTGGGAACGGTTGCAAGCAGCTGGCCATCCCAGTCATAGAACAGCGCATCGTACTGGTTCACATTGTAGGAACCGGTGATGACAAGGTCCTCAGCAGGCATGGTCGCGGGTGCAGCTTCGCTCCAGCCGGAGAAGGTGTAGCCTTCCTTCGCAGGTGCAGCATACGGCGTCACAGCCGCCTGATACTCATAGGTCTCAACGTGATCTTCCTCACCGGTGATCTTATAGGTGATGGTGTAGGTGTTGATCGAGAAGTCGGCCTGCATCGTGACGCTGCCGGTCACAGTGTACGGGAAGCTGACAAAGTCATTGCCGATCTTCCAGCCGTTGAAGTTGTAGCCTTCCTTGCTCTGTGCAGGCATATCAGTATCATTGATGATATTGCCGTAGACAAGGTTGTCGATCGTGGTGATCAGGGTGCCGTTCTCATCATTGATGGTCACGGTGTAGGATTCATCCGAGAACACTGCATAGATATCAAGGTTCTGTGCAGGCATGGTCTCGGGATTCGCGGACCAGCCGATGAATTCCTTACCCGGAACATCGGGATCTGCGGGCTGCGTGACGGGATCACCATAAGGAATGGTGTAAGTCGCGATCGGGGTGGTATCGGTCGCATACAGATAGTAGTTGACCGTGTAGCTGTTCTTGGTGAGCGTCGCAGGAATCGTCACATCGCCGGTGATGGTCTGGGTTGCCCAGCCGCTGAAGGTGTAGCCTTCCGGAGCGGTGTAGGCCGGCGGGGTGTTGGTGCCGTTGTAAGCGACGGTCTCCGTGTCATACACTTCACCGTTGATCGTGTAGGTCACCGTGTAAGTGATATCCGCGGTGGTACCATGGATGTAGTAATCATACGCGGGCATCGTGTTCTGGTGCTCTTCCCAACCGCTGAAGGTCTTGCCGGTCGGCGGCGTGTAGTTGTAATCCGTGAAGGTCGCACCGTAGTTGTACTGTCTGCTGTAGACGGTGTTGCCGTCAACAACCCAGTAGACCCAGAACTTGGCAACCTGGAAGGTCGCATAGAAGCTGATATCACCAGCGGGCATGGGCTGCGGGAAGGTCTGCGCTGCAGACTGGCCCTGCTTCGTCCACTTCTGGAAGGTGTAACCGGGGATCACGGGAGTCTCCGGCGCTTCAATGCTCGCGCCTTGACTGAGGACATCGCTGTCATAAAGCACCCAGTCGCCGGTCGTGGCATTCTCTCTGACATAGAAGCTCACGGTGTAGCCGGCGTCGACCCAGACTGCATAGTAGTCCGTGCTGACATCGGGAACCGTTGCGGGAATCGGATTGCCGTTGATATCCTTCCAGCCGTTGAAGGTGGAGCCGGACTTGACGGGATCCGCGGGCAGCTGCATCGCAGCGCCGACGGTCTGCGCGCCACCGGCATGCCAGTCGCTCGGACCTGCGGTGCCCTTGTAGAAGTTGATCTGCACCGTGCCGGCAGTCCAGTCGGCATAGACAGTCATATCTTCACTCAGCTGCACCGGGAAGATCACAGCAGCGTCATTCGCGTCTTTCCAGCCGTTGAAGGTGTAACCCTGCTTGGTGGGATTCGCGATCGCATTCGCGGAGGTGCCGTAATCGCCGGAAACAGTGCCGAGCTGATTCTCGCCATCCATGAAGGTGATGGTGATGGTGTTGGCATCCCACTGTGCAACATAGGTGACGCCTTCCGTGTTCATCGGGCCAACCTCGGGCTGCCAGCCGGCGAACGTGTAACCGGTTCTGGTCGGGTTCGCGGGCGCTGCCGGGGTGTTGCCGAAGACGGTGGACACGGTCTGGCTCGTGGAATCATCCGCGAACTTACCGCCGTTGGCGTCGAAGATCGCATCGAAGGAGCCGATCGTGAACTTCGCATAGTAAGTGACAGCGCTGTCAACCGTATGCGTCGCGGGGATCGCGGTGGTCAGGGACTGATCATACCAGCCTTCGAAGACATAACCGAGCTTGGTGGGCGCGGTGGGCAGCGTGTAAGCGCCGTCATAGTTGACGGAGTTCTGAGCCACCTGCGTGCCTTCGCTCATCCAGGTCACGGTGTAGGACTTCGGATTGAAGGTTGCGTTGAAGGTCATGTCCGCATTGCCCATGTTGCCGACTGCCGGATTCCAGCCTGCGAAGGTGTAGCCGGTCTTGGTCGGATCTGCGGGCGCGTTGATGGCAGCGCCTTCCGCCGTTTCGACGGTCGCGGTCAGGGTGCCGTCAACATAGAAGTATGCATTGTGCGTCACGATCTGGTTGAAGACCGCAACATAGGTCACGTCGTCAGACACGGTTGCACCGGTCAGATCAACGACGACGGTGGGAGCCGTGGAGAGCGCCCAGCCGGCGAAAGTGTAACCTGCAGCGGGCGTGGGATCCGCGGGAACCGTCAGATCAGCGCCGACAGCCAGCGTGTAGGTCGCATAAGTGTCATTGCCCACCATGTAGGTGATGGTCTTGCTGCCGCCGACAGGCGGATTGCCGATGGTGAAGACGTGCTTGGTGTCATCCATGTGCATGTAAGCAACGGAAGAAGCGTTGCCTGCGGGCAGGCTCGTGCCGCCGCCTGCAGCCGTGGATGCGCTGTCGCTCCACTTGAAGTCCCAGGGAGACGGCTTGCTGGCAGTCTTCCAGAACGCCTGCGGGCTCATCACGAAACCGGTCGTGCCGTCAGTCAGACCGCTCTTGACCGTGACGGTGAATTCGAAATACCACTCGTCGGAGGTCACAGGCCAGACCAGGTTTTTATTGGTCGCATCGTTGGTCAGCAGGAACTGGGTCGCGTTGATCGTATTGTTGCACCAGTCCGCAGTGATCTCTTCATCCAGCATGGGATCCATCGCGGGCGTCAGATAGTTGTTGGTGCTTCTGACGACGCCGTTGGTCAGCACGGAGCCCAGACGCCAGGTGCGCGTTGCAGCTGCACCCCAGCCGCCGTTGGCAACCGTTGCGCCGGCGGGATGGTTCGGGTTGACCGTGCAGTTCACGGGCGTACCGCCGCCGCTGCTGGAACCGGCAGGCACGTCATGCTCGAACATATTCGAGCTCCAGACAAGACCTGCGGTCGAGGAACCCATATAGCGCGAGGACTTGATGTAAAGCCGCGCCTTCAGGGTGTCGCCTGCGTTGATATAATGGTCGGTCAGGACCCAATCATTGCCGTCCTGCTCATACATATCAACCGCATAGTAGATGAAGCCGGCGCCCCAATCGTTCAGGCAATCCGCATAGGACTTGACCTGGCTGGTGCCCGCTGCGGCCTTTGCCGGAACGGCAAAGATTGCGCTCAAGCCCGTAAACATGCTCAGAACCATTGCCAGAGCAAGCACAGAGCTCAACACGCGTTTTGACATAGTCATTCGCTCATTTCCTCCTTTTTATTTCATCCGACCGTTGTGCGGAAGGATATAAAAGATTCATGATAAGAACGGGGTTGCCGGTTCGGCTCCGCGGTGCGGAAGCCGAACCGGAGTTGCTAATTAATCAGTCAGGTTGCTGCGGAGGATCAGCTGGTGATACCAGTCTCCTGATCCAGCAGATAGGAACCGGACACGACAAGGCCGAGGTTCGTCACACCGTTAGCGCCAACCTCAAGCTGCGGGCCGTTCGGACCGATATCCATCGCGGCTGCCTTGAAGGTGTCATAGGTGTCGCCCCACTCCCAGTCATACTGACCGGCAGCAGCAAGCATTGCTTCGGTGTAGTCGTTACCGTTGTATTCGCCGTCACCGTTCGTATCGCCGCGCAGCAGGATACCATAAGTGGCAAGGACGTTGTTATTGTCGTCGAGGATCTGGATGCCGGCGCCGGTGCCGTAATAGCCCTGATCATTCTGGATGAACGCGACATGGCAGTTCTCAAGCGTCTCGGCCGGGAAGATCGCTTCCATTTCGCCCTGCTCCATGTAGCAGCCCACGCCCACGATGATGCCGTCAAGCTCTGTGCCGTCTTCCAGCGTGGTCTCGTAGTACTCGACATAGCCGTCCGGGTCATACTGCGGAACGAAACTGTAGTTGTAGTCCATGTCATAGAACATATAGGGATCTTCCTGAACAAGGACCCAGACAGGCTCGCCGGAAGCAGCTTCCTCAAGAGCTGCACGGGCAGTATTCAGTCTGGAGGCCGCTCTGTCGATCATTTCCTGGTTGGAATCGGACAGACCGAGTTCATCTTCCTGTGCCTTGAGCTCGGTGGCCTCAGTGTAGGCATCCATGAAGGCGGCCCAGGATTCAGCCGTGTAGGTGGTCTGCGCATTGCCGGCGGCAATTTCCGTCGCGCACGCAGCGTCGGCAGCGTTGATCGCTGCGGTCAGATTGCTGAAGTCGCAGGATTTCACGAGGTTCTTGTAAGCGTAGACCAGCTGGCCGAGCGCCTCAGTCACCTGGGACGGTCTCGCATTGGTGCCTGCGTTGATGGTCAGATTCGCGAATGCAACAGCTCTCTCATAAGCAGCCTTGGATTTCGGCGTGTAGGGCTGCGTCGAGGTGTCGATGTTGCCGTAAGCGTTGCGAACAGCCGTCAGCTTGCTGTTGTTGGAGGTCAGAGCGATCAGGCGACCGCCGGTCAGGTTGACCATGTGCAGGCCATAAGCCGCATCAATGGCACCGACGGGAACCATATTATCCAGTTTCTCTGCCGCCGCTTTCAGCGCGTTCTGGCGATTCAGAACCTGCTCATCGGTCGGAGTGAAGTTCTCACCGTAAACATCGGTGTCGGAGAACGGAGCGGGAACGATCACGATGGAGTTATAGTAGAGATCCATTGCATCGTTTCTCGCGTTTCTGTAACGCTTGTAGGTGTGCGGGACAAAGTCGCGCATGCCGAAGTAGACATAGTCTTCATCGTCATACTCAAGGGACTTCTCATAATAGAAGTTGTACTGCGAGCCGTCAACCGTTTCGGTGATCGGGATCAGCTCGTTGTTGAGACCGCTGATGCTCTCAACAGCCGTCTCGATCGCGTCGACGCCGGCGGGCAGTTTGTACTGATTCAGCGTTTCAATTGCTTCCTCAAGTGCATCGGCAGCCGCTTCAAACGCAGCACCCTTGGTCGCAGCGTTGAAGTCCGTGCTGTCTTTCGGAGCAAGCACGAGGGTCGCTGCATTGTTCAGCGCGGTCTGATAGTTGCTCCACGCGGTCACGGCCGCAGGATCGCTCGTATCATAAGCGGTCTCCTGACGGTTCGCGCTAACGGCAGATCTGAACATGGACGGCAGGTTGTGATCGTAATAGATAACAACGTTGGTGGTGATGGTCTTGGTGCTGCCCTTCACATTCAGCGTCGTGTTCAGCGTGTAGTTACCGGGCGCAACCACGTTGGCGCCTTCGGTCGGGTAGAGGATGGGCTCGTCGTTTTCATCAACGATGACCTTGTCATTCTCATCCTTGCGGGTCTCCATAAACTGTCTCTCATACGCCTTGTCGTTGCTTGCAATAGCGACTTTGTACGGCGCGAAGAAGTAGAGACCTTTCTGACCGGTCATGGTCTGCTGAGTAGCGCTATCACCATTCTGGACCGCAAAGGCCTGGCCGGAAACGCCGGAAACGGAAGCAGGGCCGGTGTTGTTGGTATCCTCAATATCCTGTACGCGGACGTTGTAGCCCTCGATCTTGCTCAGCTTATCATGCTCGCTGATGTAGATCGCCTTTTCGTACTTGACGGTACGGCCGTCGGAGCCGACTGCCTCTTCGATCTCGATGGCGTCGTCGTCCTTATCGGTGGAGCCGACATAACCGTAAACGGTGGTGCAAAGCTGCTCATTATCATCACCGGTGATGGAATGGCCATCCTCACCGTTGGCAATGTAGTAGATATCGAGCTTGATGATCTTGCCGGCCACCAGGTCGGAGCCCTGGATGGTCAGATCAAGGGAGCCGCCGCCGGGGATCTCATTGTTGGCGGAAATACCGGTCGTCTGGATCGGGGTCTCCGTACCGTTCGCAATAGCTTTGCAAACCACACTGGAAATCTTATAGGTGTAAAGCGCATCCTGCGAGAAGGCGCCGGCTCTGCTCGTGTAGCCGGTGTTGACGCCGCCGGAGCCGTTGTACACTGCGAAGGTCACGGTCTGGCCGGCCTTGAGGGTGGTGGGCATGTAAATGCTCATCTCTTCGAAGGACTGGTCATCGCTCAGGCCGAGCACCATGCAGATCACGGGCAGCGCGGTGGCAACGATGTTGGTGCCTCTGCCCTGCAGGTTCGCGCCGGTACGGACGCTCTGGAACGACTCTGTGCCAAGGCTCTTGACAAGGTCGATTGCCATTTCAGCAAGCTTATCATCAACAAGCAGGCCGTCAAGCGTTTCGATGGAACGGTTGAACACGCCGGGCGCAAGCAGATCGAACACGTTGCCGAGGATCTGCAGGATGATGCCGACGCCGTCCTTATGTGCGAAGATACCGTCGGGGTTCTTGTCGAAGATCTTCGCGAAGTTGGTCGCGTTCAGGTTGTAGAGCGGAGCAAGGATATAATCGAAGAGCAGGGATTTCACAACATAGCTCTGGCCTGCGATCTCAGCAGCGATGATGGGATCGTTGCCGGTCTTGATCGGCAGCAGGGCGTTGAAGATGGTATCCAGATCTGCCCAGACCTGGTTCGCGGTCACGGCATTCACTGCGGTATCAAACTGGGTGGTGCCGACCGTTGCGTTGGAAATAAACGTGTTGAGATTCAGGTTGCCGTCGATCACGGCTGCATAGGAGGTCACAGCCCAGCAAGCGACTTGGATGGCAAGCTTCTCATAATTGTTTTCATACTGCAGCAGGCCCTGCGCGCCGATCGGCGTGGTGCTCTTGGCGCCGACCATATCCAGACTCTGGTTGAGGTTATAAACCGCAACATCCATCAGGATATTCAGGCAGGCGTCGCGAAGCGCAGCATAGTACAGTGCATCAGAACCATAGTCGCTTCTCACGGGCTTGGTGTAGGTTCTCTGCGGGATATCCTGCCACGCAAGCTGCTCGCAGGCGGCATAGCAGACATCCATGACGGTCTGATTGGAGCCGTCAATGTACATCCAATCCACAAAGTGGTTGAAGAGCGTGCGACCGATGAAGGCCACGATCTGCTGATCGGACATGGCGTTGACCTGCGCCGCGGTCGGGAAGGTCTCAACGGAGGTGGGGAAGAAGTAGTCGCCCGTCACGCAGACGACGAATCTCGCCACGCTGCAGATATTCTGGAAGAGCACGTCGTTGTCGCCGTTGGTCCAGCTCCAGCTGTAGGTGACGCCGTCAACGGGAACATTGTTCTTCAGAATGTTGCCGCATTCAACGCCGAGAATGTTGTTGAATTCCTGCACCAGCGTTCTGCCGTTGGGAATGACTGCCTTGGTGATCTTGCCGTTAATGTTGAAGATATCGGCAAGCGGGGTGGGCTCATAATCCGCTTCGCCCTCATAGTCACGGTCGAAATCGGGGTTATTGACCCACTCGCCGTTGACCTGGATCGTGCGTCTGGTATACTTGTCAAGATAGTTGACGCCGCAAAGCTTGCGAACCCAGGGTCTGGTCTGCGAGTTGAGGACCGGAACAAGGATGTTGTTGAACGCCTGCTGCATCAGCGCCTCGATAAAGTCATAACCGAGCGCGCCGGAGTTGACGTCCACCTTCGTGAAGGAGGGAGCCGGAGCGGCAGCGCCTTCCGCAACGCGGATCGCATCGCCGAGACCGACGGTGACCCAATCATCCGGATGGACCCAGCCGTAGTAGTCGTAATGCGCGGTATCGATGACCGGCTTGCCGTACTGATCGGTCTCAACCTCAGCACCCGTTGCGCTGCCGATCGTGAAGTGATAATACTCCGGCAGCATGTAGGAATATTCATCTTCCAGGATCTCATCCAGCTTGGTCCACTTGCCGAGCACGTATTTGTTCAGCAGGGCCTGCGCCAGATTGATCGCGCCGTCGTTCGTGCCCTTGTAGATGGCGGGAACGGCGTCAAGGTTCTTTTCATCGAAATAGTCGTAATCAGTTTCGTCATCCAGCAAGCCGTAGACAAGACCGATCACGAGTTCTCTCACGTCGAACACATAGTTCGCGATGAAGGAATGCATCACGCCCAGGCTGATGGTGCCATCCACATACTTGCCGACAAGCCCGGCGTTATCCGCCAGCATGTTGAGCAGCGCGTAGATAACTTCCAGGTCTGTGGAGTTGCCGGTGTAGTTCGCCGTGCTTCTCGCAATCGGCGTGTTGCCGGTCTTGGTCAGACGATGAATATCAAGGGAAGCGGCGTCGCCCAGCATGGGAAGCAGGGTCTGCACGCTGGCCAGAAGCTGTCTGACACTTTGGATGGTCGTATTGATGTTTGCAAGATCCAGCGTACCAATATAAATATTGAGCACCAGATTCTCTTTTGCAAGCATACGATCAACCTCGTCAAGACCCATTGACGCGTACTGCTCAAGCGTGAATGTCGGAGAGTCGACGTCGTTGTAGGAGTTGACGATTGCGGCTCCTTTGTAGGCCTGATACGCGCTGCCCATCACGGACATGGAACCGATGAGCATTGCAAAAGCCATAAGGATCGCGAGCATTCGAGTTGACTTTTTCAAATTTGTACACCTCCAAAAAAATTTGAGATTTGCTCGATTGGGACAGAAAATTTTGATGTGTGTTTCCTCGATCCGAAACTAAATAAAAAACATTAATAATTGGGGACTACGGAAACACTTTGACCGACCTCCTTTGTTTGCCGCGCCAGATACGCCTTTATCCGGCGCAAAGCAACAGCCAAAAACACAAAACTTTTTGTCCACGGGATGCTTTCGCGGACGAAGTACACCCCCCAAAAAGGGCACACTACGCCTACAAAACCACCATATGGTCATAATAACTATACCTAAAACTTCGCCCAATGTCAACGATTTTTAAAATTCCATTCATTTTTTGTTAATTGTCAACAAGTTTCAATCGTGATTTTTGTTGATTTTTTCGGTCTTCCTCCCCCGTGCGAACCCGCCGCCCCGTTTTTTGAAGCGTGAAGGGGTTTCCCTTTACAATAAAATGCCCGCAATTTCGCAGTCAGAACCTGCGAAAAACGTCGGATCAGGAGATAATATATAAAAGGTATAAAGGAAGCGCCGTTTCTCCTGCATGGGTCCGGCACGGGGATCTGCGGGAAAACGACGGGTTGTAAAGATATTTTCCTTTACGCATGCGAAAACGCAGAAAAAAACCGCCGGAAATCCGAGCTGACACTTTTTGCCCGGATTTCCGGCAATTTTGCTAAATTCCGTTGATTATTTGCAGCAGCCTGACGAAATTTCATTCCGAAAAAAATGCGTATTTCCCCGTTTTCGACAGCTGATTTCCGACGTAAAGAGCACAGCCTTTACAAGTAATTGCCCTGCTTTTGACGCTGCGCGGTATGGTTCCGGATCAGATCCCGGTGATCGGACAGGCATCTGGCATACCAGGCGGCGCTTCCGGTGTAATGCGTCCACCCCGCGCGCCCTTCGATCCCCTGCCCCGCCGCGAGATCCGCCGCCATCGCATAGGGTTCCCCGCCGTAACCCGGTCGGGCGGCATGCGCATCCGGCGAAAGCGCTTCCAGCAGCGCCAGTCCCTTTGCGGTTTTTCCGCTTTCGAGCAGCGCCGCCGCGAACCAGACGGCTGCGTGCGTATATTGCCCGCCGTTTTCCCGCAACCCGGGCGGATAGGCGGCGATATAGCCGATCCGATCGCGTTCCGATGTTGCAAACGGCGGGTCCAGCAGCCGCACCAGCCCGCGTTCGGGGTCATACAGCCGCTCCCAGGCGGTCTCGAGCGCCGTTTCCGCTCTGCCGTCCCGCCCGAGCCCGGCAAACACCGCCCAGGCCTGCGGCAGCAGATCCAGAAACGCCGCGCCGCCGAGCGGCTGGCCGTCCGGCAGGAATGCCCGCGCATAATGATCTCCCATCCAGGCCGTCGCTTCCACCGCTTCGGTCAGCGCCCGGCAGCGCTGCAGCAGGGCCGTTCTGCGCTCCTGCAGGCCGCGGTGCGCACAAATCTCAGCCATCCGGCGAAACACGCAGATCTGAAACATCGCCAGCCAGACGCTTTCGCCCGCCTCCGCCGTGCCGACGGCCGAAAACCCGTCGTTCCAGTCGCAGCTGCCGATCAGCGGCAGCCCGTGCGGTCCGGCGGTCATTGCGCGGTCCGCTGCACGCAGGCAGTGATCCAGCAGCGTTTCGCGCCGTTTTGTGCGCGCCGGCTGCAGATAGCGCTCCCGTTCGCCGGGCCGCAGCGGTTCTGCGGAAAGATACGGCAGCGGCACGTCCAGGATCCCGTAATCTCCGGTCTGCTGCAGATAATCCGCCAGCACATACGCAAGCCAGAGCAGATCGTCGCTGCAACGGGTCCGCACGCCTGCGATTCCCCCGCCGGGCACCACATGCCACCAGTGCAGCACGTCGCCGTCCGCAAACTGTACGGCGGCGCAGCGCAGCAGATGGCGGCGCACCAGCACCGGTTCGCGCAGAACCAGCGCAAGACAATCCTGCAGCTGATCCCGAAATCCGAACGCACCGGCGCACTGCTGCGGCCCGACGCGCCCGAAAAAGCGGGCGGCGCGCACCTGATGATAGAGAAAGCGGCTTGCAAAGCGGTCCAGCGGCGGATGACCGGTCACCAGCGGCGCGATCTCCGGCGCTCCGAAGCGCGCAACCGCGGGCAGCTTCTTCGCCGCCGATGCGGCGGCGCCCCAGGAAAGCCAGAAGGTGCAGTCGGCCTTGCCGCCCGGCTGCAGCAGGAACGAGCGGGTCACGGCGGCCATGCCGTCCTTCGGCACGATCTGCGCGGGATCCGGCTGCCCGGCGAAAAACGCGGCAGAGGAAAAGGAGACCGCCGCCTCTGCGTCGCACTGCAGCGCCGTCCAGCCCGGAAACGGCGCCATCACCGCCTGCATCAGCAGGCCGCACGGCAGCTTCCGGCCGCGAAACGCGCCGGCGGGCAGACGCTGCGGCATGCCGACCGGGCGTATCTGATAGGAGAGCGCCGCACGCACCGTCTGCGGCAAGCGGTTGCGCAGCTGCACGCGGCAGCGCTTGACCATCCCGACCGCCGCAACCTCCACCACGGCAGAATACGAAATACCGGCAGCTTCCCCCTGCCACTGCGCCGCCGCCGGCGTAAAGGATGCCGCGCCGCAGGCCGCAAGGTCAAAAAACGCGTTGCCGATGCGCAAAAGCAGCAGCTCTCCCTGCCCCGGGACCGCAGGATCCCCCGTGCGCTGCGTCAGCGGATGCTCGTGCGCATTGATCGCCCACGTAAAGCCGATCGCCCTGTCAGAAACAAGCGTGCCGAACTGTGCGTTGGCATACACCATATGCCAAGGAATATCAAGGGTTTTCGGGTCATTTGCAGCGCCGCGGCGCAGGGTGATCCGCTCTGCTGTAAAGCTGTATCCCTTTCCGGTTTCATCGGTCGTTTCCGGCGGCGTCAGACGATGCAAAGGCAGGCACGCAGGCGCGGGATGCAGGGGATCGGCAGCGGAAACGCGGGCGCGGAAGGTCACGGCAGCCGCGGCGGCCAGCGCAGCGCATTCCTGCGGCGTATGGCGGGCCAGCGGCGCCAGATGCACCCCGCCGTTGACGCCGAGCAGCGGCGCGCAGCTCTCTGCACGCAGCAGCGCATGCACGGCGGCGGTGATTTCGCCGGCATAGCCTTCCCGGAATGCGAACGCGATCACCAGATCCGTCGTCACGCCGGCCGTGCGCAGCGCCTGATTGCCCCGCACATACGGCAGCAGCATGGAAACCGGATCCGCGCGCTCCAGCTGCACGAGCACGATCGGATAATCGCCGGAAACACCGAAGCTCCAGAGATCCGCCCGCGTCATCTGCGCCTGCGCGTCAAGCGGCAGACCGACACAGGGCGAAAGCGGATCCAGCGCCGCCTGCAGCAGCCGCATGCCCACGGCAGTTTCCATCGCGTCCGCGCCGAATACCGCGCGCGCCCGCTTGCCTGCGCCGCCGCAAGCCCGCACGGAAAGCAGCGTGTGCAGCGCCGTCTGCGGCGTTTCCGCGGCGGCAAGACAGAGCCGAAGCTCCCGGCGGCTGTGTCCGCCGAGCCGGACGGGGACTGCCAGCGCGCAGCAGGCATCGGGATTGCCGCGTTCCCCTGCCGTCAGCGGCTTCAGCCCGAGGGACTCCGCACCCAGCGGCGGGGTGAGCACGCGGGAACGCGCCGTAGTGCATGTGACCGGGGTCGCATCCAGAAAGCCGACGGCCAGCGCCGCCGCCGTCCCCTCACGCGCGTCCGTGCGGGCAAACACCGCACACTGCCGCTCCGGCAGCACCACATCGGTCACAAAGAGCTTGGAAAACGCGGGATGCGCCGCGTGCCGCGCGGCGGTTGTCAGACAGGGCTCCAGATAAATCATCAGCGTCCCTTCCCACGGCGCGCCGCCTGTGTTTTCCAACGTGAAGGTGCGCAATTCGCAATTCTGCTGCTGCAGCACCTCCGTGAGCATGCGCAGCCGCAGACGCCCTGCCCGCGCCCGGTGTTCGACCCGGCCGGCGGAAAACACGCAGCGGAATTCCGCGCCGCTGCCGCGATCGATCGCCCGCACAAACGGAATCACGCCCTCCGGAGAAGCCGCGACTGCAAACACACCCTGCGGCACTGTGCGCGGGTCGCAGCTGCGCACATGCAGGTCGATGCCGTCCAGCATGGAGATGCCCGTGCCGGATTCCGTGATGCAGACCGTCAGCCGGCCGTTGGAGAGCGCCGTTGCCATCGGCTGCAGCAGCGCGGGTGCGGCAACGCGATCGCTGCGCAGGATCGGCCGCCCGCGTCCGGTTTTCGGCACGCGGCCGTGCAGATCGCGAAACGGCACCGTGCCTTTCGGGATTCGCTCCTCCAGCAGACTTTGCGCGCCGCGCATGGCGCCGTCCCGCAGGAAGCGGCGCTGCATCCGGTTGTCAAACAGCACATTGTCCAGCGCCAGCAGACTCATGCCGACATGGTGCGCCATGAATGAGCGCACGATTTTATACGGCGCGCCGCCGCAGCGGGCAGGCGTGAAATCCGCGGCTTCATAAAAGCCGTATTCTCCGAGCATGCCCATGCGTTCCAGCCGCCGCAGATTGCGCAGCGCAGCGCCTGGCGCGGCGGAAAGGGTCAGAAACGAGGCATACGGGGCGACCACGGTCTCCCGATCCAGCCCGCGCTTGAGACCGAGCCGCTGCACGCCGTGCGCTTTATATTGATAATTCAGCTGCCCGTCAAACGCATAGTAGCCGCTTTCGGATGCGCCGTATGGGCGTTTTCCGGCGTGTCTGCGCTGGCAGTAAAGGCAGAACTGCAGCGATTCATAGGTCAGGCTCCCGCGCGGTGCGGGCAGAAAAAGCGCCGGCATAAAGTATTCAAACATCGTGCCCGTCCACGAAACCAGCCCGCTGTAACGCCCCTGCCCGACGGCGATCCGGCCCAGCGCGCCCCAGTGCTCCCGCGGCACAAGCCGCCTTGCCACCGCATAATACGCGGTCATGCGCGCTTCGCTCATAAAAAGATCGTAGCAGCCGGTTTCCTCTTTGCGATCCGGATAGCAGCCGATCGAAAACAAGCGTCGCCGCGGCCGGTAGAGCACCTGCAGCTCGGTTCGATCCAGCAGACGGCCGATCCGCGCGATCAGGTCTGCCAGCGGCGGATACTCGCCGACATAGTCCCGCAATCCTTCCCGCAGCGCGGTCAGACAGCAGAGAAAATTGCCGCTGTCCACCGTAGAAACGAAGGGATCCAGCACGGAGAGATCCCGCGTCGCATACCAGTTATAGAGATTGCCGTGATAGGTTTCCAGCCGCTCCACGCTTGACAGGCTCCGGTCCAGCCGCTCCCAGAGCGTCCGGCTGTCAAGGAAGCCGAAATCCCGCGCCGCCAGCACGGACGCAAGCATCAGGCCGATGTTCGTCGGCGAGGTGCGCGCCGCCGTCGCACGCACCGGAGAGAGCTGCAGATTATCCGGCGGCAGATAATGATGCTCCTGCGTGCATAACGCATCAAAATAGCGCCATTCCGCCGCCGCATACCCCAGCAGACGCTCCTGCGCCGCCGCGGAAAGCGTCCGCTTCGCTGCGCGGGCGCGCCGACCGGACAGCAGCACAAACGGCACGGCGCAAAGCAGCAGCACACCCAGCAGCCGGTGAATCCCGCCGCCGAACAGCAGAAACACCGCGCCTGTTAAGACCGACGGCCAGCAGCGCAGCAGCCGCACGCCGACGGAGCCCGCGCCCTCGCTGCCGGCCGCCGTAGTCCACGCGAGCAGATTTCGCTTTGAGATCATCAGCCGCCAGAGCGCTCTGCCCGCAGCCAGCACGCCGGTCAGGGCATAGCGCGGCCAGAGCATCAGGCGCACGCTCGCCGCGAGCAAAGCATGCAGGGCGGCAGGGAGCGTGCGGGAATAAAACAGCCGCGACAGCGCGGAAAAGCCCCCGTGAACCAGCGCATACAGCGCGGCAAACAGATCCGGCGCGGCAAAACCGATCGCCCCCGCGGCGGCAAGCACAGCTCCTGCGGCGCCGCCGGCACGCAGACCGGCGGCCGAAACCGCCAGACAAAGGGCGGGCAGGAGGGAGCGCCAGAGGTTTTCCAGCAGGCGAAACCGCGTCAGCGCGCCGAGCGACAGCCCGCCGAAGATGAAACGCGCATTCTGCCAGTCCCCGCGCACCCAGCGATCCAGCCGCCGGAAATCCGCGCGTTCGCTCTGCGGATACTGCTCCGACATGCTCACCGACGGGCAGAAGCCGGCGCGCAGCAATCCGCTTTCCAGACTGTCATGGCTGAGGATGCGCTCCTCGGGCAGGCAGTTGATCACCTGACGGTAGGCGGCGACGTCGATCAGCCCCTTGCCGCAGAACAGGCTCTCCTCAAACAGATCCTGATATTTTTCGGCGGAAACCGCATCATAAGCCGCCGTCCCCGCGTCCCCGGTCATGATCCTTGCGTAAAGGCTGTTCTGCGGGTCGATCCGCTGCGTCAGCTGCGGCACAAGGATGCCGTAACCGGCGGTCACGCGCCCCTTTTTCGGATCCACGACCGCGCGGTGCTGCGGATGCAGCGCGACGGCCAGCAGATCGCGCACGGCGTCAAACTGCGGCTGCGTGTCCGCATCCAGCGCGATCAGATACTGCACCTGCCCCAGACGGGCGCAATCGCCCGCAAGCAGAAGAAAGCCGGTTTCGTCTCCGTGAATGGCGTTGACCAGCGCCGTCACCGCGCCGCGCTTGCGCTCCTTGCCCGTAAACGCCCGCTGCGTTTTTGAATAACTGCGCTCCCGCACGGCCAGCAGAAATCCGCCGCCGTATTTTTGATTGAGCCTTTCAATCATCGCCTGCGCCGCCGCCAGCACCGCCGGATCCTCCGGCAGCTGCGGCGCGGGCGCCTGCCTGAGATCCGCCAGACAGCAAAGGCGGATCTGCCCGGTACAGCAGCTCAGATACAGCTGCTCCAGATGCGTTTCCAGCCGCGGAAGCTGCGCGGGCGCGGGCAGCAGCACCGACACCGTCACCAGCGCATCCGTTTCGGCGACCAGCCGGCAGCTGCGATCCAGACGCGACAGACGGCGGGGACGGCGCCGCTGCAGAAAGGCGGCATCCACCGGATCATGCAGCAGCGCAATCAACGGAATCAGCAACAGCCACCCGAGCCGCGGCTGCCCGGACAGCACGCCGACGGCAAACGCCGCCGCAGCCGGCAGCAGCAGCTCCATGAGCAGACATAGCCGGCCCTGCCGATGGGTGCGGTGCGGTGCAAACAGATATGTGCCGATATGGCCGCCCGCTTTCTGCGCGCGATCGAGCGCTGCCTGCGCAGCCGCTTCCTCGGAACTGCCGCGACGTGCGGCAAGGCGCGCGACTGCCCGCCGATATTCGGCAGCGGTCGCCGCGTCCAGCATCGGATAGATCCCCGCCGGATCCCGGCGCAGAACCGCTTCGCTGCGGCTGAGCGTCTGCGCGAGCGCGGCAAAATCGAGCTCCTCAAGCTTCCGCAGACCGCGCACGGCGTTGCCGACCAGCTGACCGCCGGCGTCCGACTGCAGACGCACGCCCCGCGCCGCATCCGCGAGCAGCGCACAGGTCAGCGCAAGCGGCAGCAGCTCCGCCTCAAGCGCGGAAAGCCCCTGCGGGAACGCGGCCGCGAGCGCCGGTTCCTCCGGCAGCTGCCCGTCGGCGCAGCAGCGTATGCAACGTGAAAAAAGATCCGGCAGCAGCGCCGGATCCGCGGACTTGCGCTCACGGCATCGGCAGTCCTGCAGCGCCCGCTTTGCCGTTCGCACCAGCAAATAATAATTGTCGGTCAGCCAGACGGCGCAGGCCGTGCCGCCGGTTCGATATTTCTGCCGCCCGAATGCGTCCAGCGCCTGACGCATCACGGCGGAGACCCGTTCCCGTTTCATCGCGTCAGGAACGCCGCGCGTGCCAGACGGCAGCGCAGCAGACCAGCGTGGCGCAGGCAAAGATCGCGCTGCGCGCCACGGCCGTGAACCGCATGGCCTTTGCGGCGGTCTGAACCGTTTTCAGGATTGTGGGGATCGCGTCCATTCCTGTCACTCCTTCTGTAGTCAATCCATCGTTTCTTTTTCCAGCAAGACGGCATGGGCAATGGCGGGGACCGTTTCATTCTGCAGGGAGGAAACGCCGGAAAGCAGCGCGCCTGTGCCCACAAACAGCACGCGGCTGAGCGTGCCCGCCGCGAGTTTTTGCAGAATATCGGTGCAAAGCACCGCCGCGCTGCAGCCGCAGCCGGAGCCGCCGGCGCCGACCTTCGTCTGCGTTTTCTGATCGTAGAGCAGCAGTCCGCAATCCCGATGCACCGCCGCGAGCTCAAGCCCCGCTTCCTTCTGCGCCAGCTGCAACAGCAGGTCGCTGCCGACCGCGCCGAGATCGCCGGTCAGAATGCAGTTGTAATCCGTCGGCTGCGTGCCGGTGTCGCGCAAAAACGCCGTGATGGTATCGCAGGCCGCAGGCGCCATGGCGGCGCCCATGTTGTTCGCATCCTTCACGCCGTAGTCGCGGATGCGGCCGATGCAGACCGCGCGCACATGCGGGCCGCGCCCCTGCCTGCACACAACGGCTGCGCCCGCGGCCGTTGCCGTCCACTGCGCGGTCGGCGTGCGCTGTCCGCCGTATTCCAGCGGCATGCGAAACTGCTTCTCCGCCGCGCAGAAATGCGAGGAGGTCGAGGCGACGGCCGCCTGTGCCGCCCCTGCGTCCACTGCCAACGCGGCAAGCCCCAGCGCGAGCGCCATCGTGGAGCAGGCGCCGTAAAGGCCGACCAGCGGCATGCCGAGCGGACGGGCGGCGAACGAGGTGCCGATGCATTGATCGAGCAGATCTCCGCCGAAATGCAGATCGATCTGCTGCGGGGTCAGCCCCGCTTTCGCAATCGCGCGCGTGAGCGCATCCGCGTGCAGGGTGCTCTCCGCCTTTTCCCAGGATTGTTCTCCGGCGTCCGCTTCGGGGTACACCGCGTCCAGCTGCCGCCCGAGCGGGCCCTCCGCCTCTGTTTTTCCGCCGACTGCCGCGCTGCCCGTGACCACGGCGTCCAGCCGCAGCGTGCGCGCGCCGATGCGTTCCGGCATACGTTCACCTCGCGATCAGTTCGTAAAAAACACCGTATAATGCAGCTGCCGCCGTGCCGTAGGCAAGGACCGGTCCTGCAATGCGGAACATCTGCGCGCCCGTGCCGAGAATGCGGCCCTCACTGCTGAATTCCATAGCAGGCGACACGACGGCGTTCGCAAAGCCGGTGATCGGCACCAGCAGACCGGCGCCGGCTACTGCGGCGAGTTTGTCATAGACGCCGAGCGCCGTCAGCAGCGCGGAAAGCAGGATCAGCGAGCAGGGCACAAGCAGCTTTCGCGTTTCCGGCGCGACGCCCAGCGCGGCATAAAGCATCCCCAGCCCTTCGCCGAGCGCGCAGACCGCGCCGCCCGTGCCGAAGGCGCACAGCAGATTGCGCAGCAGCCCGGTCGGGGGCGAAGCCGCCTGCGTCATGCGTTCGTATTCCTTGCCTGTGACTGCCATCCGATCTCCTCCGCAATCAGGTTTTCAATCCTAGTTTGCCGTCTTCCCGCGCGAATATGCGAAGAACGGACAAAAAGGATTCAAATCGCATCTTCTTTCGCTGTTGCCGGTTTGTCTGTCATTCAAACCTTCAAAAAGCCTCCCGAAAAAGCGTTCGCCCCGCGCAAAGTCTGCCGGCTGCGGTCGGGGCGATTTTTATGCAATTCTCCGCGCTTTCACGCTTTCGGGGACGGAAATTCGTTAAAAAGGGAAACAAGCAAGGGCTGCGATCCCCGAGGCAGGGAATCACAGCCCTTCTGCATGCGCGCGGCGCGCAGTGACAGCCGCTTCGCAGATAATCAATTTCAGTCAATGGTCAGCTCACGCGCGTAGCCGTCGTAAGCGCCGCCCGTCACAAACTGCGGCAGCGTATCTGTGAGATTGCTCTCATAATTGAAATGCACATGCCCGGTGAGAATGGCCTTGATCATCGGCTCGCTTTTGATATAGTCGATCATGCGCAGCGTGGGTGCGTCCGGCCGCTGCTGATAGGCGCGGAATTCGCTGTAGCGCGCAAGATGTTCCTCGTCGACCCCGGTCAGATAGGTGCACGACTCATACGGCATGTGTTCATAATGATAATCGTAAAGCGACTGCTCAAAGATCGGATCATGAAAAGCCAGAATGATCGGAAGCCCCTTCTCCGCCTCTTTTTTCAGACGGTGCAGCTGCCAGTCCTCAAACAGATAGTAGCTGTTGTCGATGCCGACGATGTTCACGCCGCCCACGATTTTTGTATTCCAGAGCATGGGCACGCCGAAGCCGCCGTCCCGCTCGATCTGCATGTAGCTGTTCATGCGGTAGGCTTTGTCTTCCCACGCTTCGCCCACATACTGAGAATACTCGTGATTGCCCGCGATGAAAAAGAAGTGCTCATCCGCGAGGAGCTCACGGGCTTTGACCGTGTTGGCATGCGAAACAAAATCAAACAGATCGCCTGTGTGGACCAACGCATCGCAGTTTGCCTTTGCGTAGGCAATGTGCTCATACAGATATTTCTCTTTTTCGGGGGAACCCAGACGCGCGGCAAGCGCATGCTTTCGCTCATCGTCATAGTCATCGACATAGGAGATGTGGGAATCAGTCACATGCAGGAGCTTAACCGGTTTTTCCAGGCCGATATGCAGGGTGGATTTCAGAAGTTTCATAAACTGTGTCTCCGTTTCTGTAATGATTGCTTTACGCAGGAAGAACGCCGGGCGCCCGGTTGTATTATAACTTCAGCGCCTGCTCGATGCGGGTCACGGTCAGCAGCGGGTCCTGCGCAACCTCGACCGTCACGTCGGCCGTTTCGAGATAGAGGGGCATACGCGTCTGCGCAAGCGCCTGCAGCCGCGCCGGGCCGCCGGCAGACAGCGGCCGCCCGTCTGTTGCGAGCTGCGCCAGCGGGGCGTCCAGAAATACGACCTCGGAATTCTCCCGCAGCGCCAGCCGGTTCTCCGGCAGCAGGATCGCGCCGCCGCCCGTGGCGATGATCTGCCCCTTTTCTTTGGCATACTGCCGCAGCACTTCGCTTTCACGCCGGCGGAATTCCGCTTCGCCGTATTGCTCGATCAGCGCCGGGATCGAGGTGCCCTGCGCTTCGATGCAGGCGTCCAGATCCACGACCGGCCGGCCGGTCCGTTCGCCGAGCAGCCGCGCCGCCGTGGATTTGCCGCAGCCCGGCATGCCGATGAGCACGATGTTTTTCTGCGCGCGCAGGATCCGATCATGAATCCGGTCGATCTCCGTGAGCGGGATCGACGCGCCGAGAAACTGCTCGGCGGAACGCAGCGCCTGCGCCACGAGCATATACAGCCCGCCGACGTGATCGATCCCGAGCGCCGCCGCCTGCTGCAGCAGCGCCGTGCGCGCGGGGTTATAGATCAGATCCAGCACGGCCTCACAGCGCGGGAACAGCGTCAGGTCCGCGGGCGCTTTGCCGGTATCCGGATACATGCCGACCGGCGTGGTGTTCACGATGATCTCCGCATCCGCATGGCGGTCCAGCGTCTGATAGGTTTCCGCGCCGGTGCGGCTGATGCACACGACCGCGCGCGCGCCGCCGTCCGCAGCGGCGGCCTGCACCGTGCGGGAAGCGCCGCCCGTGCCGAAAATCACGACTTTTTTGCCCTGAAAACTGCAGTGGATGCGCGCAGCCATCTGCAAAAAGCCGAAATAATCCGTGTTGTCGCCGTACAGCGTGCCGTCCGCACGGCGCACGACGGTGTTGACGCTGCCGATGCGCTCCGCGGAAGGCGAACGGACGGTGCAGCGGCGGAACGCCTCCACTTTATAGGGGATCGTCACATTGAAGCCGTCCAGCGACGCATCCGCGAAAAACGCATCCAGTCCCTCCGGCTCCGTGGGGTACAGACGGTATTCATACTCCGCGAGCAGCGCGTGGATCTCGGGCGAAAGCGAATGCCCGAGCTTGCCGCCCAGCAGACCGAATCTGCCGCCGTTTGCCATCCGGCTCACCTCGTCTTTCAAAGAGAATACCGGGACCGCGCACGGCCCCGGGACACAGTCTTCAGAATTCCAGCAGCGCCGCGACCATGTTTCCGTGGCGCACCTCATCCGCCTGCACTTCTTTCACGGCGGGAAAGTCCGCGGCAAGCGCTTCGTAGTTTTTCGCCGCGTCCTGCTCCTGATCGGCAATCACGGCATAGACCCGC
Source organism: Clostridia bacterium (assembly GCA_017428525.1). GTDB lineage: Bacteria > Bacillota > Clostridia > Oscillospirales > Acutalibacteraceae > CAG-177. Next base: position 31,612 of record JAFRQQ010000005.1, read on the forward strand.
CGGCGGCCGAGCGTGCGATACAGCAGCGGCACGAGCAGCGAGAGCTTCTTTTTGGGGATCATAACGGATTGCGTCAGCGACTCAAACACCTTCGCGTGGCGGGCTTCATCTGCGGCAAGCCGGCGAAACACCGCCGCGTCCCGGGCGTCCTGCGCCACAGCGGCCAGCGCGCGGTACATCAGCGCGGCGTCCAGCTCCCCCTGCTGGCTTTTCAGCAGCTGTTTTTCCTGTTCGTTCGTCACGGGAACGCCTCCCTTATTTCATATAATTCGCCACGGCCTCCAGAGAATCGCCGCGCGTATAGATCCGCGGCACGCGTTTATTCACGCCGCAGGTCAGCTCATAATTGATCGTGCCGATCGACGCGGCCAGCGCGTCCACGCACAGCGGACTTGCCGGATCGTCGGAATAGACCGTGACCGCCATGCCGTCGGCCACGTCGCCCGCGCCGGTGATATCCAGCATGCACTGATCCATGCAGATCCGGCCGATGACGGGCACATCCACGCCGCCGACCTGCATTTTCGCCTTGCCGGTCAGCATGCGGGGATAGCCGTCGGCATAGCCGATGGGCACGGTAGCAATGCGCGTTTCCCCGCCGGTCACGAATGCGCGTCCGTAGCTTACGGGCGTGCCCGCCTCCACCGTTTTGGTCATGGAAACAACGCTCTTCAGCCGCATGATCGGCCGCAGATCGATCTTGCCGCGCATCCACTGCGCAGGCATCAGGCCGTAAAGAATGATGCCGGGGCGCACAAGATCCAGATGCATTTCCGGATACAGCACCGTCGCGGCGGAATTGCAGCAATGGCGATAGCGGAAGGTGATCCCTTCGAATTTCAGCGCCTGAATCAGCGTCAGGAACAGATCGAACTGCAGGCGGGTGAAGACCTCGCCGTCTTCCTCGTCCGCGGAAGAAAAATGCGTGAAAATGCCTTCGGGATACAGACCCGGCAAGCGGCAGACCTGCGCGATCTCGAGGATCGTTTCCGCGTCGGCCACGCTGTCCTGAAACACAAAGCCGAGCCGCGTCATGCCGGTATCCACTTTGACATGCACGCTGACCGTCACGCCGTTTGCCACGGCGGCGGCGGAAAGCAGGGCGGCGTATTCGCCGTTGAATACGGCCTGCGTGATATTGTTCAGCGCCAGGGTCTGCACGTGCTCGGGCGGCGTATAGCCGAGAATCAGGATGTCGCAGTCCGGATTGACCGTGCGCACCTGCAGCGCCTCCTCCAGATTGGAAACACCGAACCATGTGCAGCCGCAGGCGGTGAACGCGCGCACGGTGTGCTCCACGCCGTGACCGTAGGCGTCCGCCTTGACGATCGCCATCATCTCCGTGCCGGGCGTGAGCGCGGCGCGGATCGTTTCATAATTGTGATCCAGTGCGTCGAGATTGATCTCGACCCATGTGCGTCGGAAATAATCGATCATAAATTGCCTATGCTCCTCAATAGAAAGTGGCCACCTGCTCTTCAGGCGGATTGGCAACCATCAGCTGCCGGATCAGAAACACCGGACCTTTTTTGCCGTAAAGGCGGGAGAATTTCAGGTCGATCTCGGCCGTGACGTCATACCAGGCGCCGTTGACCACAGCCGTGCCGCTCTCATACTGCGCCACCAGCGGGCAGAAGGTGATATCCGCGGCGCAGCAGGTCATGATGTGGCGGCCGATGGCGCACACGTGCGAGGGGAACCGCTTGTCGACGGCGGCCTGCCCTTTGAACCGCACGGTTTTGCCCTTGTATTTTTTCGGATCCTCGGTCAGATCGCGGTAAAACAAGGCATAATCGCGGTCCTCGACCTCGATTATCGGCGCTTCGACGTCAAACGGCAGCGGATCTTCGATTTCATCGGGAATGACCGTGCCGTCCTCAAACTCATAAACGATCTCGCAGCGGCGGCTCACACCGCGCACGATCTTGTGGAACGCCATGGTGTCGGCGTCCTTGGGAATGCGGTTGAAAATGACGACCTCGCAGTCCCGCAGCTTATCCACGACCAGAGAACGCATATTCGCGTTATAATTGATGAAGGTGCGCCCGTCTGCAAACAGCATATTCTGATAGGGCATCCAGCCGTCGGGCATGGCGTCGTAGAAGGTCTGGATCTGCCACATGCCGTTGTATTCGACCATCACGCGCTCGCAGTCGCTTTCCTTCGCCCAGAGCGCGAGCACCTTTTCATCCAGATCGCCCGGCTCCTCCAGCGTTTTGATCGTCACCTGACTGCCGACCGGCAGCTTTTTGAGGTCATACTCCGTTTCGCCCTCCTCGCAGACAAGCAGCAGGGTCTTTTCGCCCGCGTTGAAGCGGGTGTCCTCCAGCGTTCCCTGAATGAACGTGGTTTTGCCGCATTCCAGAAAGCCGGAAAAAATATAGACAGGCAGTTGTTTCGGTGCCATAACAGGATCTCCTTTTTCGGATTTGCCGCAGGCGGCGGGATCACACGCCGAACAGCGCGGCGATCGCATCCTCCTTCAGATCGGAACCGATCACGCACAGGCGGCCGATGACGCCGGCCGCGCCGGTGCGCACATCGATCTCGCCCGGAATATAGTCAAAGTGCAGCCAGGCGCCGTCCGCGCCGGCCACAATGCCCTTCGCGCGCAGAACCGTGCCGTACTCAGACGCCTCCTCCAGCGCGTCGAGCATCTCGCGAAGCTCCTCGGCGCGGAAGGTGCGGGTGGTTTCCTTCCCCCAGCTGGTGAACACCTCATCCGCATGATGATGGTGGTGGTCATGATCGTGGCAGCCGCAGGTGCAGCCCTCGCCGTGATCATGATGGTGATGCTCATGCGCGTCGTCGTCATCGACATCATCGTCGTCGTGATGATGGTGATGGTGGTGCTCGTGTTCGTCGTCATCATCGTCGTCATGATGGTGGTGATGGTGATGCTCGTGCTCGTCATCATCATCGTCGTCATGATGGTGGTGATGGTGATGCTCGTGCTCGTCATCATCATCGTCGTCACGCTCGGCAAGCAGATGCTCGATCGCGGCGTTGAGCGTATCCTTGCGCTCGATCGCCTCGAGCAGCGTCGCGCCGTCAAGCTGCGCGATCGGCGTGGTCACAATGACCGCCGTCGGATTCTTCTCGCGCACCAGCGCGACCGCCGCTTCCAGCTTTTCCGCGCTGACGACATCGGCGTGGCTCATGACGACCGTGCCGGCATGCTCAACCTGATCGTTGAAAAACTCGCCGAAATTCTTCATATACATCTTGCATTTGCCCGCGTCCACGACGGTGGCAAAGGCGTTGAGCACGATTTCGTCGCTGTGCAGATTCTGCACGGCCTTGATCACGTCGGAGAGCTTGCCGACGCCCGACGGCTCGATCAGAATGCGGTCCGGCGCATACTCCGCGAGCACCTGTCTGAGCGCCTGAGCGAAGTCGCCGACCAGCGAGCAGCAGATGCAGCCGCTGCTCATCTCGTTGATCTTAATGCCGGCATCCTGCAGGAAGCCGCCGTCGATGCCGATCTCGCCGAATTCATTTTCGATCAGCACCAGGGATTCGCCCTTGTAGCTGTCGGCAATCAGCTTTTTGATCAGCGTCGTTTTCCCCGCGCCGAGAAAGCCGGAAAAAATATCGATTTTTGTCATTGCGCATCATCCTTTTCTATTCGGTTCGGAATTAAACTTAATATAATTACCCTATATTATAGCACAGTCCTGCGGCGTTTGCAACCGCCGCGCGCTGTGGATTTCTCCAAAAAAAGCGGGCGGCAGCGCCGTTTTTTCTGCCTTTTTTGCCCGCGAAAGCCTTGACTTTCGGGCATAATTCAAGTATCATTATAAAAAATATCATGGGGAACTGCGGTCGGGATGAATCGCGACAGTTCCCGTGAGGGAGATTCTGCTATGAACAACACCGAAAAAACCATGGAAAAAATCGTTGCGCTCTGCAAAAACAGAGGCTTCATTTTCGCCGGCAGCGAGATCTACGGCGGCCTTGCCAACACCTGGGATTACGGCCCGCTCGGCGCCCGGCTGAAGAATAACGTCAAGGATACCTGGCGCAAGCGCTTCATTCAGGAGCGCAAAAACAGCTACGAAGTGGACGCCGATATCCTGATGCATCCCCGCGTCTGGGAGGCGAGCGGCCATGTGGCGAGCTTTTCCGACCCGCTGCTGGACTGCAAGGAATGCAAAATGCGTCACCGCGCCGACAACCTGATCGACGATTTCGATCCCGACGCGCATGCGGACGGCATGACCAAGCAGGAAATGTTTGAATATATCAAGGCGCATTCCATCCCCTGCCCCCACTGCGGCAAGCACAACTTCACGGAGATCCGCGAATTCAACCTGATGTTCCAGACCTTCCGCGGCGTGACCAACAACAGCAAGAGCGTGATCTATCTGCGTCCGGAAAACGCGCAGGGCGAATACGTCAACTATCTCAACGTGCAGCGCTCCATGCGCGCGAAGCTGCCCTTCAGCATCGGCCAGATCGGCAAGGCCTTCCGCAATGAGATCACGCCCGGCAACTTCACCTTCCGCACGATCGAATTCGAGCAGATGGAGTTCCAGACCTTCTGCAAGGAGGGCACGGACACCGAGCTTTACGATTACTTCAAGGCCTACGGCAAAAAGTACTATGAGGATCTGGGCATCGCGCCGGAGCATCTGCGCTATCACGACCATGAGAAGCTCGCGCATTATGCCAAGGCCGCCTGCGACATCGAATTCCTCTTCCCCTTCGGCTGGGGCGAGATCAACGGCACCCACAACCGCACGGATTTCGACCTGACCCGCCATCAGGAATACAGCGGACAGAAGATGGATTATCTCGATCCCGAAACCAACGAGCGCTTCATCCCCTTCATCATCGAATCCACCTACGGCCTGGACCGCACGGTGCTCGCGCTGCTCTGCGAAGCCTATGATGAAGAGGTCGTGGACGCCGAGAAGAACGACACCCGCGTGGTGCTGCATCTGAATCCCGCCGTCGCGCCCTTCAAGGCCGCCGTGCTGCCGCTCTCGAAGAAGCTCAGCCCCAAGGCGCTGGAGATTTACGAAGCGCTGCAGAAGAAATTCATGGTCGATTTCGACGAGACCGGCTCCATCGGCAAGCGTTACCGCCGCGAGGATGAAATCGGCACGCCGCTGTGCATCACCTACGATTTCGAATCCGAAACGGACGGCTGCGTCACCGTGCGCGACCGCGACACCATGCAGCAGGAGCGCATCCCCGTCGACGCGCTCGAAGCCTATATCGCCGCCCGCATCCAGTTCTGATTTCAACACTGGCAGGCCGATCCGGCTTGCCAGTGTTTTCGCAAGAAAGGATCGTTTATGAGGACCGTACAGTTTACCGAAACCGTGCTGCGCGACGCGAACCAGTCCCTGATCGCCACGCGTATGCCCTTCGACGCCTTCGCGCCGATCCTGCCGGCGCTGGACCGCGCGGGCTATTACTCGCTGGAATGCTGGGGCGGCGCCACCTTTGACGCCTGCCTGCGCTATCTGGACGAGGATCCGTGGGAGCGGCTGCGCAGCATTCGCAAGGCCTGCCCGCACACGAAGCTGCAAATGCTCCTGCGCGGGCAGAATCTGCTCGGCTATAAGCATTATCCCGACGACGCCGTGCGCCTGTTCGTCCGAAAAAGCATCGAAAACGGCATTGATATCCTGCGCATTTTCGACGCGCTCAACGATATCCGCAATCTGGAGGTCGCCATCGACGAAACGCTGAAAAACGGCGCCGTCGCCTCCGGCGCGATCTGCTTTACACACAGTCCGATCCATGACGCGGCGCATTTCGTGCGCTACGCGCAGCAGCTGGAATCCCTGGGCGTGCAGACGATCTGCATCAAGGATATGGCCGGCATTATGAGTCCCAAGGAGGGCTATGATCTGGTCCGGGCGCTCAAGGAAACCGTCAAAACGCCGATCGTCATCCACACCCACGCCACCACGGGGCTCGGCTTCATGACGCTGCTCAAATGCGTGGAAGCCGGCGCGGACGTGATCGACACCGCCATCTCCTGCTTCTCCGGCGGCACCGCGCAGCCCGCGACCGAAACGATGGCCTACGCCCTGCGGCAATTCGGCTATGACGTGCCGGTGCAGGACGCTGTCTGCCGTGAAATCAATGAATTTTTCAAGCCCGTGCGCGCCGACGCGCTCAAAAGCGGCCTGCTGAATCCCGTTGTGATGGGCACGCAGCCGGAGGCGCTGATCGATCAGATCCCGGGCGGGATGCTCTCCAACCTTGTCGCGCAGCTCACCGCGCAGAAAAAGCTCGATCAGCTCGACGCCGTGCTGGAGGAAACGCCGCGCGTGCGGCAGGATCTCGGCTATCCGCCGCTGGTCACGCCCATGAGTCAGATGGTCGGCGTGCAGGCGACGGCCAACGTGCTGGCCGGCGAGCGGTATAAAAATGTTTCCAAGGAAGTCAAGAGCTATATCCGCGGCGAATACGGCCGCGCGCCGGGTCCGATCGATCCCGCGCTGCAGGCGAAGGTGCTCGGCGAGGAAGCGCCGCTGACCGGCCGCTTTGCCGATACGCTGCCCCCTGCCGTGGAGGCCGCCCGCGCCGCGCTCGGCGGCAAGGCGAGCGACGAGGACGTGCTTTCCTATATCGCCTTCCCCGCGCAGGCGGAGGCCTTCTTCGCAAAGCGCGCAGAAAAGAGAAAACACACCTATACTTATACCGTGCGGAAAGTGGAGGAGGATGCCTGATGCCGCTGTATATCCTGGATCCCGCGGGGCCGATGCCGCTCCCGCAGGCGCTGCTGGTCGCCGTGGCCGGCATCCTGACCGTACTCGCGGAGCTGGGCGTCATCACGCTGATGATCCTGCTGCTCTCGAAGGTCATCCGCGCCGTGACCGCGAAATTCTCGCCGCCGCAGCCGGAGCCGGCGTCCGAACCGACCCCCGCGCCGCAGGCAGCGCCCCTGCCCGCCGATGAGAGTCAGGGCACGCTGACGCTCGAGGGCGTGGACGAGCCGACGGCCGCCGTGATCATGGCGATCGTCAGCCATCAGAGCGGGATCCCGCTCAACCGTCTGCGTTTTCTGTCCATAAAAGAAGTGGAGGAGCCGTCCGCATGAAATATCTGGTGACTTTGAACGGAAAAACCTATGCGGTCGAGGTGGAGCAGACAAACGCCGTGCTCACCGCCGTGACCGAAGCCCCTGCCTCCGCAGCCCCCGCCGCGCAGACGCCCGCGGCCGCGCCCATCCCTGCCGCGCAGCAGCCTTTGCTGCCCGCCGAGGGGCAGGCCGTGCGCGCGCCGATGCCCGGCAATATCCTCTCCGTGAGCATTTCACAGGGGCAGCGCGTGAAATCCGGAACCGTGCTGATGATTCTGGAAGCGATGAAAATGGAAAATGAAATCGTTGCGCCCTGCGACGGCACGGTCAAGCAGCTGCTTGTGCAGAAAGGCAGCGTTGTGGATACCGACGCGGTGCTCGCCGTGATCGGCTGAGGTGGGGCCTATGAACATTTTCACTGAGATCCTGCGCGGGATCTGGGAAAGCTCCGGCTTCTCCGCGCTGGAATGGAAAAACGTCGTGATGATCGGCGTTTCCTTCGTGTTTCTGTTTCTCGCGATTCATCCGAAGCTGCGCTTTGAGCCGCTGCTGCTTGTGCCGATCGCCTTCGGCATTCTGATGGCCAATATGCCCAACACCGGCCTGATGGCCGACCCGGCCGGGCTGATGGATGAAACGCAGAAGGTTGCCGGCGCGCATTGGTACAATGACGGCGTGCTGCGCCTGATTTATGCCGGCGTCAAAAGCTCCGTTTTCCCCTGCCTGATCTTTCTGGGCATCGGCGCGATGACCGATTTCGGCCCGCTGCTGGCCAATCCCATCAGCCTGCTGCTCGGCGCGGCCGCCCAGCTGGGCATCTATGTGGCGTTCGTGGTCGCCATCCTGCTGGGCTTTACGCCCGCAGAGGCCGCCTCCATCGCCATCATCGGCGGCGCGGACGGCCCGACGGCCATTCTCGTGGCCACCCGGCTGGCCGGGCATCTGCTGGCGCCGATCGCGCTGGCCGCCTATTCCTACATGGCCCTGATCCCGCTGATCCAGCCGCCGCTCATGCGCCTGCTGACGACGGAGAAGGAGCGCAAGGTGGAGATGAAGCAGCTGCGCAAGGTCAGCAAGGCGGAAAAGATCATCTTTCCCGTCGTCGTGTTCGTCGTGGTGGCGCTCCTGCTGCCCGACGCCGCGCCGCTGATCGGCTTCCTGATGATCGGCAATCTCTTCAAGGAATGCGGCGCGACCGACCGTCTGAGCGATACGGCGCAGAACGCGCTGACAAATATCGTCACGATCATGCTCGGCGTCACGGTCGGCGCCACGGCCAACGGGCAGGATTTCCTGCGGCTGAAAACGATCCTGATCGTCGCGCTCGGCCTTGCCGCCTTTGCCTTTTCCACCGTCGGCGGCCTGCTGCTCGGCAAGCTGATGTATCTGATCACGCGCGGCAAAATCAATCCCCTCATCGGCGCCGCCGGCGTTTCCGCCGTGCCGATGGCCGCCCGCGTGGCGCAGACACAGGGCCGCCGCTACAATCCGCGCAACTTCCTGCTCATGCACGCCATGGGCCCGAATGTGGCCGGTGTGATCGGCTCCGCCGTCGCCGCCGGCTTCCTGCTGATGATGTTCGGCAATTGATTGTCCAAACCAAAGCACAACCGCCCGCGTTTCGGCAGCCTTTCATAATCCAGTATTGGTTTTGCGGGGCATAAATCGCCCATAAATGCGTCAAAGCCGCACTGACATACATCAAGTATGCCATGTGCGGCTTTTCCTTTTTCTGAACAATTTCTGCTCC
>JAFRQQ010000042.1 GCA_017428525.1 Clostridia bacterium
ATCAAAGAAGTCCACGGCGATTTTGAAAAACACATCCGCGTCGATCTGATCTTCCATGTTGCCGATCTGGATGATCGATTCTTCCGGGCAGGTCTTTTTGTTCAGCCGCAGATCTTCCGTGGATCGGTCGCGTTCGGGATGGCCGGTTTTGCGATTGCGTTCGTGCTGACCGAGGCAGTAGTCCGTGTAGCGCTCCGCATAAAAATGCCGCTCGACTTCTTCAAATCGAACGGCGAGATCCTCCGTATTCCGTTTTTCGAGATAGGTGTAGCCGCCGTAACAATCCCAAAGGACATTGAACATTGCGCGGTCGGGATCGACGTGCTCGGCATTGGACAAATCAAAACTGCGGTCGTTGTGCTTCGGATTGTAGACGCCGTTTTTGCCGGCGCGGCCATTGTGGCGGGTAACGCGTTTTTCTGCGATATGCATGCCTCCTTTCAGTTTGGATTTCGGGGACCGTTTCAGTTTTCGTGAACCTGCGGGTCCGTTTTCGATTGCCCGCCTCAAAAACCCCGAATAATCTGCGTTTCTTTTTCGGCAGACAATACCCAGTATGAAGTGACGATCCCCATCACTTCTCCTGGGCAAGGGCCGCCGCCCTTGACCTGCTGCATAAAATATCGCCCCTCCGGCAAAGAGGGACGATTCCTGATGGCTTGCGAATGTTTATCCTGCGATTAAAACCGGTTGCTTTCAGCCTTTCGTTGCAGCAAAATACAATCTGATTTCATTTGTGATTGCGGACGGCAGCGCTTTGATTTCATCTTGAAGAGATTGTTTCAGCTCCGGGTCGAAACGGACAAACGGAATCAGGAATGCCGCTTTCATAGCATCCGAGCCAAGAGAGCCAAGGCGATCGAGAAGACAGACGGTGTTTTGAAGCACAGTTGCTTTTTCAATGTTCTTGCCGAAGTCATATTCCTGATCGGCAAGGCTCAGCTTCAGATGACAATCCAGATCATACAGAAAGAATCCGTAACACGGCTTGCTGTTCGGCAGCGTAACAATTATTTCATTGTATTTGTTTAACCGCACTTTCTCTGATTTGCCGTTTGTATAGGTGACATTCACAAAGGCAGGCATCGTTGCCCACCTGATTTCACCGTTGTAGATTTCGGTCGATCTGAGGCGGAAGTCCTCCGGCAGGGAAACGCCTGAAACAAATTCCTCCATTTTCCTGACGGTCAGGGAAAGCAAAAAGCTTTTTCCAAGAAGCTTCACTTCGATCTCGTTTTCGCCCGGCTTCACCGGCGACATCGTTCTGATTTCAGAAACCGAAAAATTGTTCTCTGTTTCTGAGAATCGGAGATTGAAATCCTCGTAGATTAGATATCCTTCATCGTCTGCCGGATGCACATTATGATTTATCATAAAGATTTCGTCATCGGGAACGGTGAAATCCACCAGATCACCGAGAAACGTGATTGTTACCGGATCTTCGTTATTTGTCGGGATGACAATATAATTCTCCTGGTTTCCTACCAGACAATGCAGTGAAACAAGCGCATCACTTTCCAAACTGTTTACGGGCGTCACAAGATCGACAGCTTCACCGTCAACAAGCAGCAGCGAAGCATAAGTCGATTGGAATGCATATACGCCGTTTCGGTCGGGCGTGAAGATGTAATAAGAACTGATACTGTCCGAACCCGATATCTGGTTTTCACCTGTTGACAATCTGCCGCCATATCGATATATGACTTCTTCTCCGAATTCATCAACATAGCAGATCGTTTGACCGTCGTCGGCGAACGCTGTAAACGGTATTGCGGCCAACAGGGTCAGGGCAAGCATTACGGCGCAGATGTTTTTCATTTCATCACGCCTCCTTATCTGCCTGCAAACAAGCTGCTGACGGCGGAGAAGCACCACCGGAAGAAGGCGATTGCCGCGGTAAACAATCTGCGCAGCCCTTCCCGCGAGCCGCCGCTCTGCGATTCCACGATATTGAACTGCACGATTGTCGTGCCGGAGAAATTGCCGACGCCCGTCACGGTCGCCTTGGCTTTGCCGGCCGCAGTATTATCTGCATAGCGCACCTCATAATCCGTGCCGGCGCGGAGCGTTTTGCCGTTATAGGTGACGTGCAGCGCGGGCGTGACGGCGGAGCCTGTATAGCTCTGATCTGCCACAGGCTCGATCACAGCCTCGGCGATATCGCGCGTCAGGATCACGAAGCCCACCGTGCTGGAGAACACCCGGTAATCGTTGAGTCCGGTCACCTTCACGCTCGCTGTGCCAACGTCGATATTGTCGGAATAACGCACCCTGAAATCCGTGCCTTTTGTGAGCGGCTGTCCGCTGACGGAAACGTGGACCGCCGGCTCGATCACCCTGCCCGTATAGCGCTGATTGGGGATCGGCTCGATCACGAAGGTACTGACCGGAATGCCGTTGGTTGTGGCGTAGTCGTAGGCGTAGGAGTGTTCGGTGCAGTAGATGGTCAGCTTCGGGCAATTCTGGAAGGCGTCGGGCGAAATCGTATCCACCGTGTCGGAGATCAGCGCGGTCTCGAGGTTTTCGCAGTTGGCGAAGGCCTGCGTCTGCACCGTGCTGACGTTGCCGCCGAGTGCGACCGTCTGCAGCGCTTCGCAGCCCATGAAGCTCTGCGCCTCCACGATCTCAAGCGCCGCCGCAGCTTCATCACGCGCTTCGCCGAGCGTCACGACGCCGACGCCGCTGCCCTCAAAGCTGTTGGGATAGAGCTTTTCGATACCGATGAAATTGAAAGACGTGAGCGCCGTGCAGCCGTGGAACGCCAGCTTGCCGATGAGTTTGCTGTCCGCCTCCCAGGTGAAGGAAGAAAGGGCGGTGCAGTTTTCAAAGCAGCGTTCGGGGACGTAGACGACGTTGCGGGAGAGATAGACGGTTTCCAGCGAGGTACAGCCAGCGAAGCTGGCTTTTCCGATATCCCTGACACTGTCGGCAATATAGATTTCCCTTATCCGGTCGCATCCACTGAACGCGCCGTCGCCAATCAGGAGGAGATCGCCGCTGAAGACGACGGTTTCCAGCGCGGCACAGTTCTTGAAGCAGCCGTCGCCGATGCTTTCGACGTTTTCGGGGATGTCGACGTTGACGAGGCTCGTCCCGGCAAAGGCATTTGCGCCGATATCGGTCACACTGTCAGGGATAGAGACGCTTTCCAACCCGGTACAGTTTTTCAGAAGGTTATCTGGAATATACTTGATCTGATCTCCAAACCGGAAGAATGAGAGTGCCGGACAATCCTCAAAGGGCGGTCTGTCGCCGGGCAAGACGACACAGCTTTCGGGCAAAAACTCCACCTGTTCCATCGCCCAGCATTCGGAAAACGCGCCGGAGCCCAGCGCTGTGACGGACGCAGGAATTGTGATGGATGTCAGCCGTTCGCAATCCGCGAAGCACGCATTGCCGATCAATTCCAGCCGTGGCGGCAGATCCACCTGCGTTACCGCAGACGCCTCAAAAGCCGAATCATAGATGCGCGTCACCGTTTGCGGGATCACAATCGTTTGCACAATGGAGGAATTCTGAAACATCCCCTCCGGTATATACTCGACATTTTCGCCGAATTCAAAGGAAGCAAGTGCAGGTTTATCGGCAAGCAGCCCCGGCGCATAGGTGCACCGTCTGGCCGCGAATACGATTTTTTCCAGCGCCGTGCAACCTGAAAACGCCGATCCGGATATAAACGCAACGTCCTCCCCAATCGTAAGCTCCCGGATGCTGCAGCCCACAAAAGCGCTGTCTGAAACCGTTGCGGTCCCGTTGAGCGTCACCTTGTGAATTTCAGACCGCTTGAAGGTGCTGGCAGGAATCAACGCCGTGCCCTCCGTAAACACCAGTTCGTTGATGACCGCGTTCTGAAACAGAGTGCGGTTTTCTTCCGACCTGCTCCCAAATGACAGCCGGCCGATCCGGCTGAAAGCAAAGCAATCGGAGGCATATCGATTACCGAAAACCGTTACGGAATTCGGAAGGATCAGCTCGCCGACCGTCGCGCCTTTAAACGCTTCGTTCTGTATTTCATACAGTCCGTCCGGCAGAACAAGCGATTCCAGAACTGCATCCCGGAACCAGCGCACGCAGATCACGACTGGATTTCTCTCAAAATGAACCGTCGGTGCGGTCAGGCCCTGAAACGCGCCGGGATCAATCCGGGCAATCGACTGCGGGACAGTCAGCGGATTCTGCAGAACGCAGCCTTCAAATGCGCTCTCCAGAATACATTTCAGCCCCGCCGGAAGGATGATTGACGTCAGATGTCGGTTGTTGCTGAATACGCCGCAGTTGAGAACCTCGATATTTTCCGGCAGGCGAAGCTCTCCTCCATAATTTCCGTTTTCAAACGCATATCTGCCGATGTAGTTCACTGTGGACGGCAAAGAAAGCTGCAGGCGGGGCTGTGTCTCAGCGCCTTCTTCATTATTCTTAAATGCGCCCCAGCCGATCGACTCCACACCCTCGGAAATGATCAGCGCCTCCAGCGGATTGGAATCATATGCGCCGTTGAAAGCAAACCGCGGAATCTGCTTCAGGGTCGCGGGGATGACGATCCTTGACGGACTGCAATACCGAAAGGCTTCGCAGCCGAGATAGGTGATTTCCGGCAGCGTCATCTCCCGGAGCATTGCACAGTGTGAGAACGCCTCGCTGTCAATGGTTTTCAGACGATCCGGGAAATTGACCGTTTCCAACTTGCTCCAGTTGTAAAACGCCCTTCTGCCGATATATTCAACGCCGGCCGGAATCGTCACGGCCCGGGCAGTCTTCGTGCTCCACGCCTGATTCTTGTTTTCGATTGCGATGACCGTGTGTCCCTCGATCTCCGAAGGATAAACCAGCGGATCCTCAGAACCGAAGTAATCCAGAATCACAGCGTCTCCGGCTGCGGTCAAGGCGTATTCATAAGCATATCTGCCGGAGGTCATCATATTGAAAAACCGTGATTCCGTCACCGGCGTAAAACGCGCATCCGGCGTGCCGTTCACCGAAAAAGCAACCGTTCCCGCTTGCGCGTCAATCGTTCTGATATAACCTGTTTTCTCCAATTGCTTTTCAAGATTTAAAGAGGGACTGCGATGAAAGACCAGATCCGGCAGATGCGCCGTGCTCAGGGCGGTGGCAGATTCACCGGCGTTGTCGAGGACTTCGCCCATAAACTCCACTGTCTGCAGTGTCGGGCTGCCAAACAGCTCAAACCAGCTGACGTCGTCGCTGTTTGTCGTCCGGATCGCAAAATCCCCGGTCAGCGTCAGATGCTCGACCCGGTTCGTTCCGATCCCGAAATTGCCTAAGGTATACGTCCAGCCATTCACGACGCCTTTGAGGTATTCGGTGCCATAGTTGAACCACAAGCTGTCAGCGGGAATTGTCAGACGCTTGATATATGACTCTGCCAGCAGATTATAGTTGAAGAGATAATCAAGGTGCTCCGGGAGCTCAAGAGTTTCCAGACGCGGCGATTCTTTAAAAAGAAAAGTGCCAAGATAGAGTTCCCGATTGTTCAACTGCTGCGCTTGCGAAAATGTTACCGATTCCAGCGCATCCATATAGGCAAACGCCGCTTGACCGATCTGACAAACCGTCGAAGAAATGAAAATATGTTTGACTGCGTCAATTCCGTCGATATTTTCATCCGTGCCTGCGTCGACATCGTTTTCTCCGTTGAAGCATTTTCCGGCAATCACATAAACCGGAAGTTCGTCCAGCGTTTCAGGAACGATAACGGTTTCCTCGTCACCAAGATAGCGAGTCAGCACGGCAAACGGCAGTGTCGGGAAATCGGAACTGGATATGGAATCCTCGTCAATGACCTTATATTTCCATTGCCCGTCCAGGCTAATTCGTTCCTTAGACTGCGTCTGAAGCTGAGCATCTGTCCCCTCAACGGCAGCGGGCACAAGCTTTATCAGCGGCGCTGCGCCCGCCGCCATCACCGCCGCAAGCAACAGGCAAACGATTTTTTGAAACGTTCTTTTCATTACAATTCCCCCTTCATATCAAACGAGCAGTCGCGGCCGCCGTATGCGAGCGTCACCGTGGCAGTTTTTCGGAACGGCGTTCTTGTTTCGTCGATGCGCACCGTGTAGTCGTCCGCCGTCAACTCCCGTTCCTCGCCCGTGCTGTAGACCGCATAGACCCGCATCCCGCTCTCGCGCAGCGCCGTTTCTGGGTCGCCCCGATAGGTGAAATCATACCCCTCGGGGAAGGTCGCGTAGATCGAATTCAGCACCGGCGTTTCCTCGGTATTCAGGATGCGGACGGAGAAATCCGCACAAAAGCCCGCGGCAGAAACCGTCACTGTCTGCGTGCCCGCTTCTGCGGCGAACGGCGTTTCGGTCAGGATCTCGTACTCCGTCGTTTCCCTCCTGCCCAGCGTCGTCTGCAGATACACGGTCAGACCGGTCGGATCAAACGGCTCGCCCACGCCGTATTCGCGGCGGAACATGTCGTCAAAAGCAAGCGTGATTCCGGTAATGGCCTCGGGCGCGGACGTGGTCGCGGGTTCGGTGAGTTGCAGCGCCGTCGTCTCCGGCTCCAGCTGCGTCGCCGGTTCAGAAACGGTCTGCGGATGAAAAATATTTCTGAAATAGCGGGCCGCCTCCTGGATAACGTCAGTTTTTGCGCCGGTTGTCAGATACGCGCCGATCCCGAGCACGATCGCCGCGGCGGCGCAGGCGGCGGCAATTCTCGGCGCGGCGGATCGGCGTCTGACGCCGAGCGTTTTCAAAAACGTGCAGTTGGAAATCACGGGCAGGAGCTCCGTGATCCCGTTTTCACGGATGGCGTTGATCGCATCCGCAAAGGCGTCGATCCGGTCAAAATTCGCAGCGTCGCCCTTTGCGAGCTCCGCGTCGATCAATGCGTTGAAATGGGCGATGAGCACGGCGGCAAGATCCGCCGTATAATCTTCGTGCAGCAGCGTTTCGCGGTCGATCAGAATCGCATTCATGGTAATCCGCCTCCCTTCTCATAGACTTTTCGTTTCACTTTGTCGCGCAGTCGCAGCAGCCGCATGGAGGCTGCCGCCGGCGTGACGCCGAGCAGCGCGGCGATTTCCTCCACCGCTTTTTTCTCGCGGTAACGCAGTCGATAAAGAGTCTTTTCATCCTCCGACAGCGTTTCAATCAACTGCACAGCGAGCCGGTCGTAATCCGTTTCATCCACCGCGTTCAGATAATCGGGATCGATCTGCACCGCAAGCTCCGCTGCGTCGTCCAGAGGGACCGTGCGCAGCGCAGCCTTGGCGTTGGCTTCTTTTCGGCGCTTGACGAAGTTTTCCGCCGTCCGATAGAGAAACGCCTGCGGATGCGCAACCGTTTCACCCGCGGCAAGCGTTTTTTGCAGCGTCAGGAATGCATCCTGCACGCAGTCGTCGGCGTCTTCACGCGCGCCGTCCAGCCGGGCAAGGCAGTAGCGGTACAGCTTGAGCCGATACTCCCGGAAGCATTCGCTCAGGAGTTGATCCGACGCTTTCGCGCTGATTCTGTTGTCATCCTTCAACCTGCCTCGCCTCCTTCCCGAACGATCGCTCTCATAATGTAGTCCGCCGAAATCGCAAATCTAACGGGTATTATTTGAATTTTTGCTAAAATTTGATGGTGTGTGATTCATGCAATGAAGTGCCTGGATGATTTTTAGTAAGCTGATTTCTAGGAAAAGTATACCATAGTTTTTCGGAATTATAAAGGATGTTCAAAACAAGGCTTTACTCGCGTGACGGGTTATTATACAAAAACCCAAACGGCGTTTTCTCTGTCCTCACTAAATATTATTACGAGCGCAGCGAGTAACAAGGTTCCGCCTGCAGGGCAGGTTCTTATTACGAGCGCAGCGAGTAACAAGGTTCCGCCTGCAGGGCAGGTTCTTATTACGAGCGCAGCGAGTAACAAGGTTCCGCCCAACGGGCGGGTTCTTATACTGAAAAGCCGCCGTTTATCTCCTTCCTCACTAAATATTATACTGAAAATCCGGAATTCTTCCCGTATATCCCAGAATTGACACTTTTTCGGGCGAAAAAGGCCTCAAACGTGCTTGACAAACGAACATTTGTTTGTTATAATCCTTCTGCAAAGAGAAGTGTATGAATCGGGGGGATTGTGTGCACCGAACAGAATATTTGCCTGCCACCTTCGGCGAACGGTTGCGGGAGCTTCGGAAACAGCGGAAACTGACGATAGACGCCCTGGCTTTGCGTACCGGCGTGAGTAAAAGCACGATCGGCCGGATCGAAAAAGGCGCGTCCGTTTCCACGGAGTACGCTTTGCTTTTGTCCGATTTCTTTGGCGTCTCGCTGGATTTCCTGTTCGGCAGAACAAACCATCCGACGAAAGGGGCTGACAATCGAAATCAAAAACAATGAAGATCTTGTAATCCAGGCAGCCGCCGGCGACCGCGACGCGATGAACACACTCTACAATCAGAACGCTGGATTTGTCAAGGAAATCGCCCGCGAGGCACACAAGCTCTGCGGCGATCCGGACAGGACAAACTATTATGAGATGTATCAGGAAGCCGGCATTGCGTTTGTGGAAGCCGTCTTCAGCTTTGATCCGGAGAAGGGGTTTCGCTTTCTGACCTATGCGGGCAGGTGCATCCGGAACCGCGTGATCGACTGGCTGCGCGGGGATTCGGAAGGCAAATCCGACCTGAGTTATAACGACAATATTGCGACGCGCAGAGTTAATGAAATTGACGAGAGCATTGCAGCCGATAAATCATTATAAAGAAAAGGCCCGGATCACAGCAATGAAACTGAGATCTGGGCTGAATTTCGGGGTTTCTGTCACGCTTTTGGGCTTTTCGACTTGCCTTGATATACAAGCGTTCCGGGCATTTTCTCAAATATGGAGATATAAGTATATTACCTTTCCCAAAATCAACAAAAAAGTCCTTGAAACACAAAGGGCTTCAGACCCCAAAAGCGTGACAAACATAGAAAAAATAGCCCCAACCGCAGCCGTTGAAGCTGTGATTGGGGCGAACGTGTTTATATTAGGGTTTTTTAAGCTGATCGTCAGTCTTCCAAATAAATCGGATGATCATGAACGTATTCTCTCAACTCGCCGGTCAGCAGCAGATTGACATATTTCATCGGCTCGTTATAGAGAAGGTAGTCCAGCGCAGAGCGCTC
>JAFRQQ010000043.1 GCA_017428525.1 Clostridia bacterium
ATCAAAGAAGTCCACGGCGATTTTGAAAAACACATCCGCGTCGATCTGATCTTCCATGTTGCCGATCTGGATGATCGATTCTTCCGGGCAGGTCTTTTTGTTCAGCCGCAGATCTTCCGTGGATCGGTCGCGTTCGGGATGACCGGTTTTGCGATTGCGTTCGTGCTGACCGAGACAATAATCCGTGTAGCGCTGCAAATAGAAATGCCGTTCGACTTCCTCGAAGTGAACGTCAAGTTCTTCTTCATTTCGTTTTTCCATATAGGTGTATCCGTTGCAGCAATCCCACAGGACGTTGTATCTGGCGCGGTCGGGATCGACGTGCTCCGCGTTGGATAAATCAAAACTGCGGTCGTTATGCTTCGGATTGTAAATGCCGTTTTTGCCGGCGCGGCCGTTGTGGCGGGTGATGCGTTTTTCTGCGATATGCATTCCTCCTTTCAGTTTGGATTTTGGGACCGTTTCAGTTTTCGGGAACCCGCGGGTTCGGTTTCCTTGCCCGCCTCAAAAGCCCCGCAAATTCTGCGTTTCTTTTTCGGCAGACAATACCCAGTATGAAGTGACGGTCCCCATCACTTCTCCTGGGCAATGCTTGAGCCTTCCCCTCAGAAACATAGTCGCTCTTCTCGCAAAAACCAGAAGGAACCTCAAAAACCCGATCAGAAACATGGTCGGTTCACTCGCTTGGAGCGCTTCGTGACCCTCCCTGTTTCTTCCTGCTCACGGCGCTCCTGTTCCTGCCACCGGCAGCGGAGCCCCGTGAGCCACCGCCTCGCTTCATCGTCCACCGGACGCGCTTCGGCGGTTCGCCCCTTGACCTGCTGTTTCGCTTCAGATGTTGATTGCTCTTCAAGGCAGCAACCAGCATCTTTGCGAAAACCGTGCGTTTTCTGGATTTCAGACAAACTAAACAATCCAGAACAATGAAACGCAAATAACAGCGCCGCAATAATCCGCTGCGAAGTTGGATTATCTTGTATTATAAATAACCAACTGTCTCTACACCTTGCTCGAAACGGCTCGTGCTTCTATTCAGATACGTTCGCCGCCGTCGATACGCGGCAGACAGATGGTAACGCGCAGGCCTGCGTTACTGTTTTCCGCAAAAATCGTTCCGTGATGTTTCTCAACAATCGCCTTCGAAATCGCCAGCCCGATGCCGACACTGTCCGGCGCCGCGGTCTCTGTGCGGTAAAACCGGTCAAACAGGCGCGCAAGTTGCTCCGGCGCAACACCGCCACCGGTATCCTCAACCATGATCATCACGCAGGCGTCTCTTTCTTCGATGATTAAAGTGATCTTTCCGCCGTCGGGCGTGTGTTCTGCGGCGTTTTTGACGATGTTTGCAATCGCTTCTCCGAGCCATTGACGATCACAGCGCCATTCCGCCGCACCGGCAATGTAGTAGATCCGCGCAGGGAAGATATTGCGCGCTGCATCGACGACCTCCTGCAGCAATTCTTCCAGCCGGCAGGGCGCAAATTGCAGCTCGTAAACGTCAGCGCGCAGTTTTTCCAGCCGCAGCAGCCGCTGCACCAACGTTTCCATTTTTGTGATCAGCAGAAGTTCCTTTTGCGCAGCGTCACGATGGTCTTGTGCGGCGTCCATTTCGCAAAGCAAACGCAAACCGGCGAGCGGCGTTTTCAGCTGGTGAGAAACGTCGGCAATGAAATCCGAATTCAGGCGCGCGGCATCAGCGGCATTTTCCCGTTCACGAATGCAAAGCATTTCCAGCATGGCAACATCATTCTGCAATCGCGCAAGACCGGTTTCCCGTATGCTCGGCGGCGTGCATTTGCCTTCGTTCAAAAAGCTCTGGAGCGATTCGCGCAGGGAACGAACCCCGTGTTTTTCATAAAGCAGCGCGATTACAAGCCCGATCGCCGCTGCCGTCGAAAGAAGTGTTGCGACGATAAGAAAATGTTGAAGTTCCATTTATTTCTCCCATCGGTAGCCGACGCCGCGCACTGTGACGATGTGTGCAGCGCCGATTTTTTCACGCAGGCGGCTGACATGAACAGACAGCGTATTATCCTCGATGAATTCCCCGCCGCAATCCCAAATGCGGTGCAGAAGGGTTTCCCGCGGAACGATCATACCGGCGCTGCGCAGAAGCGCGGCAAGAATCTGAAATTCAGTCGGCGTAAGGAAAAGCGGAGATCCGTCCCGCCGCACCGTCATGGAATTAAGATCTGCATAGATTCCGTTCTCGGCGTAAATGGCGAAATTCGTGCGGCGCAGCAGCGCACGAATACGAGAAAGCAGTTCCT
Source organism: Clostridia bacterium (assembly GCA_017428525.1). GTDB lineage: Bacteria > Bacillota > Clostridia > Oscillospirales > Acutalibacteraceae > CAG-177. Next base: position 2,271 of record JAFRQQ010000043.1, read on the forward strand.
GGCTTCGGAACGGCTTTGCAACATAATCATCTGCGCCGGCATCAAGTCCGCGCACAACGTCTGTTTCTTCATCGCAGGCGGTAAGGAACAGCACGGGCGTATCGACACCTTCGCTGCGCAGCGTTCTGCACAGATCCGTGCCCACACCGTCGGGAAGACGCTGATCGAGCAGGATCAGATCAAAGCGCTCTTGCGTGAGCAGCGCCTTTGCTGAGCGCAGATCGGCTGCGGTGCGCACGTGATAGCCTTCCTGCGTGAGCAGGGCGCAAAGTCCCTCGCGCAAAATCAGATCGTCTTCCGTGATCAAAATTCTTGCCGCCATTATTCCGCTCCTTTCCGTATGCTGGAACTGCTTCAATTATCCGGGCTTTATTATTATTTGTCAATCGTTTTGCGCCTTTCTTAAGAAATCTTAAGAGAAATGTCACTGAATTGTAAGGTTTCCTCCGTAAAATGAAATTATAGCAAACGGAAGGGGGACTCGATTTGACGATTTTGGAATGTCGGGATCTGCGCAAGACATATCTCAGCGGAGAAACGCAGGTGCACGCGCTCGACGGCGTGAGCATCGCATTTGAGCGGGGCGAATTCTGCGCCGTGACCGGCGCGAGCGGCTCCGGAAAATCCACACTGCTGCACGTGCTTTCCTCGCTGGAGTATCCGACGTCGGGGCAGGTTCTCTATAACGGAAAGGATCTGTTCGCTTATCGTGACGCGCAGCTGTCCGTGCTGCGCAGACGGCGTTTCGGCTTCGTGTTTCAGGCATACAACTTAGTAGCGGAGCTGACGGGAGAGGAAAACATCCTGCTGCCTGTGATGCTGGATCGCAAAAAGCCGGATGAGGTCTATTTAAAAAAGATCACAGAAGCCCTCGGGATCGGCGACCGCCTGCGGCATCTGCCCTCGGCGATGTCCGGCGGGCAGCAGCAGCGCATCGCAATCGCCCGCGCGCTTGCCAATCATCCGCAGCTGTTGTTTGCGGATGAGCCGACCGGCAATCTGGATGCGCAGAGCGGGCGCGAGGTGCTGTCTCTGCTGAAATATGTCAGCCGGGAATTCGGCGTCACGCTGATCCTCGTCACGCACGATCTCCACGTCGCCGAGCAGGCGGACCGCATTCTCACCCTCGCGGACGGCAAAATCATCCGTGATACGAAAGCGCAGGCGCAGGCATGAAGAAGATGACGATCCAGACGCTCGCCGTCGGCAATCTGCGTCTGCGAAAAAAACAGTATGCGCGCATGGCGGCAGGCATCGTGCTGGCCATGATGTTCTCTTCCGGCATTCTCTTCTTCCTTTCCTGCCTGCAGACTTCTCTGACGGCGCTCTCGCACAGCGCCTACGGCGCGCAGGACGCGATCGTGACGAAAGCGGATGCAGCCGAACCGCTGCAGGAGATGCTGTCTCTGGGGATTATCAAGCGCTACGGTCTGGCGGAGGTGCTCGGCTGCGCATCCACCGAGGATGCGCCGGCGAAGGGGTTTTCCGTGGCGCGGTATGACGCTGATGCGCTTGCGCTTTCCTGCCACAGCGCGTCGGAAGGGCGGCTGCCGGAGCGCGAAGGTGAAATCGCTGTGGAGGCGGATGCGCTGCTGCAGCTGCACATCAGCGCCAAGGTCGGCGAGTCCGTCACGTTTCAATTCAAAATCCAGAATGACGACGGATACCTGGCGCAGCCGATCGAAAAAACCTACGTGCTTGTCGGCGTACTGAAAAACAAGTGCAGCAACATCTATTATAATAGCGATTGGAGCGATCGCACGGACGTGCCGGCTGCCGTAGTCAGCAGCGAAGAGCAGATCGAACCGGGCGGAAAGGAACGCACTGTCGTTTACCTCTCTCTTGCGGATTCTCATCTCGGCAGAGGCAATCGTTTTGCGGCTTTTGATAAATATAACGACACGCATCCCTGGTTTGACGGCGACCGGTTGATTTTTAACTGGAGCGGCAGCTATGTCAATCTGAGCGGCAATCAGGCAATCACAAATAAGGGCGCGCTTGCAGGTCTGCTTGCCGCCGTGCTTGCCGTTGCCTCCTGCGTGGGAATCGTGCAGGCATTTAATGCAAATCTGCAGGAGCGCAGGCATCAGATCGGATTGCTGCGTGCTGTCGGCGCGACGCGGCGGCAAATCGTGCAAATCTTCGGCAGAGAAGCTTTGTTGATCGCTCTTCTTTCCGCGCCGTTGAGCGTGGCGCTTTCTTACGGAATCACGAGCGCCGTGATCCGGCTGATGGGTGAAGACATGGTGTTTGCGCCGCAACTCTGGATTTTGCCTGCCGGAGCGGCGGTCGGCGTGCTGTTTGTGATGGCCGCAGCGTTGATCCCGCTGCTGTTTGCCGCACGGATCTCTCCTATGCAGGCGATTCGCGGCGTGGAGCTGACCCGTAAATTCCGCACCCGTCATTTGAAGTCCAGGCGGGAATTCAAGCCGGAGCGTCTGCTTGCGCAGCGCGCGCTTGTCTTCCGGCGCGGACGCACCGCCGCGATGAGTCTGCTGCTGGCAATCTCTTTTGCACTGAGCACAGCAGGGCTTTCCCTGCTTCAATATTCGGCGCAGGAACAACGGATCCTGCCCTATGACTATACGGTGCGGCGCGGCTCCTATTCCGTCATGAGCGAGTGGGTGAATTTCGCCACGGCGGACGGCACCTACGGACTCTCCTCCGCAGCGATCGGCGATCTCTATCTCAATCCCTATGTAAAGGCCGTTTCTCCGCAGCAGTCCTTTTATGTGACGGCGGAGCCGGAAAAGACCTATGAAATCATTGATACGTTCAAAAGCGTAGCGCACGTTGAGGTGCCGGGCAAAAACAGTTTGCCTTCTTTAACGCTGGAAACCTACCGCGATTGGAGCAGAGAACATGAATTCCCCGAAGCGGCAGGATCTCGCGCAGAGAACGCACGGCTGCGCAGCGCGCTCGGCTGCGGGGAACGCGCCTTCAACACGCGGCTGCTGGCGGCGGATGAAGATCTGCTTCAGACGCTGCAATCCAAGGTGATCGACGGCGAGATCCGGCTCGACCGGATCAACGCAGGCGAGGAAATTCTGCTTTGCCTGCCGGAGAAGGCGTCCGTGATCATGGATGCGAACAGCCTTGATCTTGACGGCGGCTGGCGCACGTTCATCACCTTTGACGTGTCGGACCGGGACATCCGGGCAAACAGACAGAGCAACCGGACGGAAGTCCTGATCGGCACGGTGCGCAACGACGTGCGCGCGGGAGATGAAATCACCCTCACGCTGAATTTTGAACCGTATCGGACGCAGGAGCAGGTGTTTAAGGAATCCGCGCAGGAACCCGGTCTGATGCAGCTCCAGCTCTCCGACAAGCTGCGGCAGATCCGCAAGACCGTGAAGATCGGCGCGATCGTTGACGCGCAGGGCGAATGGGGCAATGATTACCTTCATTTTTGCGACCTCGCGCTGACGAACGCCGGCATGGCAGCACTCGGCGCGCCCGAAGGGTATGCTGCGCTCGGCGTGGAGCTCGCGACGGACTGCACGCCGGAGATCGACGCAACGGTGACGCGGGAGCTGGACGCCATGACTGTTGGCACGGCGTTTCAATATCGGTCGGAATTCAGTTTTCAGGAAAACCAGAAGCAATTTCTGGTGACCATGGCGATTGGTCTGGTCTCATTGCTGATTCTGTTTTTTGCCGTCAGCGCAAGCATGATCGTCAATGCCATGAACGCCGATCTTCGCGAAGGAAAGCGGCAGTTCGGCACGCTGCGTGCCGTCGGCGCAGATGCGAGAATGCTGACGCGCACCTGCCTGCTGCGGCTGCTGCGCGTGTTTGCGATCGGTCTGGGCGGCGGTGCGGGCGCCGTGCTGCTCATGAATCTCTGCGTTCTGATCTACGGAAAAATTACGGGCGAGGCGCCGGCTTTCTATTTTATGACGATCTGGCCGTCTCTGCTGCTGATGCTGCTGATCTTCGGCGTCTGCGTTTGCAGCCCGGCGCTGCAGATCCGCAAAATGAACCGCAGCAGCATCGTGGAAAGTATTCGGGAGTTGTAACAATGAAAAGAATCTGTTCTTTATTTGCAGCGCTTGCTTTGTTCTGCAGCTGCTGCCTTTCGGCGTCAGCTGCCGAACCGGCGAGCACCGCACCGAGTTCCCAGCCGCGCGTGATGGTGACGGATTATCAGGTCATCGGCATCGCGGCTGCCGGCGCGTCGTTTGAGCTGTCGATCTCTCTGACCAATCAGAGCCGAACGCAGGATGTGAAGAATCTGAAAATCAGTGTCAACGGCGGAGAAGCGCTGCTGGCACGGGGCGTTGACGCCGTGTTTCTCGATGCGATTCCGCGCGGAGAGACCCGCAGCGTCCGGATCGCGCTGCGTGCGGCAGAAACGGCGCCGGGCGGAAGCCATACGCTCGCGATTCAAACAGACTATGAAGACGCCGCCGGGCAGGCATATACCGCGACGGATCACATCACGATCCGTTTGCAGGCGGCGCCGACATTACCGGAGCCAACCACGCGCAAAACACAACCGGTGCTCATGCTTGCGGATTATGCCGTAGAGGGTGAAATACGGCAAGGAGTCGCCTTCACACTGGTGCTGACCTTCCGCAACCAGAGCAAAACGCAGGCGCTTTCCAATGTAAAGCTGTCCTTTTCCCAGGAAAGCGGCGCGCTGCTTCCCGTAAAACTCGGTACCGCCTTCGTCGCGAACATTCCGGCAGGCGGCACTTACGTCTGGCGTCTGGCACTCAAAACTGCGACCGACGCGCCGGGCGGCGCGTGCACGCTGACGTTTTCCTGCGCTTATGAAACGCCGGCGGGCGAAACCTGCAGCAGCACGGATACCCTTGTGCTTGCGCTCCCGAAGGCGGTGGAACCGGCAGCAGTGACACAGAACGCTTCGCAGCCCCGACTGATGATGACATCCTACGAAATCGAGCAGGGCGCAATCTCTCCCGATGAACAGCGTGAGCTGACCGTGAAGCTGTGCAACATGAGCCAAACAAAAGCAGTTCGCAACGTGAAGCTGACGCTGTCGGATGCGAGCGGCGAGCTGCGCGCGGAGGGCACGGGCACGCAGTTTGTGCCGTCGATCGCCCCGGGCGCATCCTACACTTGGGCGTTGACAATCTCCGCCGTTCACAGCGCGGCGACCGGCGAACACGATCTGACGCTGACTGCGGAATACGAGGACGACGCGCAGGCTGCCTATACGTCAAACGACACGCTCCGGCTGCCCGTGCGGCAGATTGCCGATCTTTCCTTCAGCGGCGCGGCGCTTCCGGTAAAAGTGACGCAGGGTGAAACCGCCGTTGTGACTGTCAATCTGATGAACACCGGCAAGAGCGCGCTCTCCAACTGCATCGTTGAGATCGACGTGCCGCAGCTGGAAAGCGGCGGCAGCGTGCTGGTCGGCGCGCTTGCCGCGGGTGAAACGAAGGCGGGCACGGTCAATCTGCGCGTTTCAAAAGAGGCGCTGGGCGAAACGAAGGGCACGATCACCATCACCTGCGAGGATGAAACCGGCAAACGCATGACGGAAACCGTCCCCGTTTCCACGATCATTCAGGAAAAGCTGGCGGTCACGCAAGCGGCGGAAACCAAAGAGAAAAAATATCCGCTCTGGTGGCTGTTTGCTTTGCTCGGTCTGCTGCTCGGCGGCGGGGTCGGCGCAGGTGTGCCGATCGCTGTCTTATCCGCGCGGCAGCGGCGCCGCGACGAGGCGATGCTGTAGCCTGAATGGCGCCGGATGTGATTTTCACAGTTCAGAAGCCGTAATGCAACAAAAACGCCCTTAATCTGACACATATAAAGGGAAGGACATTCAAAATACGCAAAACGGAGGAACTGTTTATGAAACGATGCAAACATTTTTTTGCGCTCCTGCTCGCGGCTCTGCTGCTGTTGAGCTGTGCATTGCCTGCATTCGCGGAGGAACCGGCGCAGCCGGAGGTCTGGTCGATCACGCAGGCAGAGCTGGATCAATACCGCGCCGCTTTCATGGAGGATGGAACGCAGGGGCTGCACGAAGAATTCCGTCTGGCGCTGATGCTGACTGTTCCGATGCTGCTTTCACCGGTCCTGTTTCCGCTTGCAGCTGTCATTCCGTTCGCCGGCGGTTTTCTGGCTGGCGCGGTCCTGAGGCTGCCGATTGATACCCCGGCGCTCTATATTGCGTCCGTCAGGGATTTTTGGCGCTTCATCGTGCAGCGTGAAGCGACCGAAGCAGCATTTTCCGAAGCCTGTCTGTATGCAAAGCCGGCGGGACCGCGCGAAGATCCGTATTCGGCCTATGAGATCTGCTTCAAGCTCCCCGATGATCCCGTGCCGCAGGGCTGCCTGCCGGTCGTTGTGAATTGACAGCGGGCAGGAAGCGATTATAAAGCGTGGGATTTATCATGAAATTATACAAATGCATTCCGGCGCTCATGCTCGCGATTCTGCTGCTCCTGAGCTGCGCCGTGCCGGCGTTCGCGGAGGACATCGGTCAGGGCTTCTGCGGCGCCGGGGAGAAAGACAGCAGCGAATGGCTGCAGCTGCAGTGGCTGTATGACGATGACCATACGCTCACCTTCACAGGCGAGGGCGCGATGGCGGATTACAGCGTGGATCATGCACGCACCACGGCGCCGTGGGGACATTATATGCCGCGCGTTTTTAAAATCGTGGTGCAGGACGGCGTCACGGCGCTCGGCAACGCGGCGTTCCACTATATTTTTTCGGAGATCGCGCTGATCTCGCTGCCGCGGAGCCTGGAGCGCATCGGCGAGGATCTGCTCTGGGCGGCGCAGGGGCAGAACGCCTATTTCAAAACCGTGATCAGCTACGCCGGCAGCGCGGAGGACTGGGCGAAGATCGAGATCGCGCCCTCCACCGCCGCCGCGCTGGAGGCGGAAAACTATATTCTGACCTTCAACGGCGACGTGCCGGCGCCTGCCTGCAAAATCGTGCTGCCGGACGGCGCGCAGGCGGGGCAATTCGATTATTTCACCGTCTATCCGGACGTCGTCTGCGGGGATCATCCGCAGGCGAAAATGGAGTGGGATTTCGGCAAAACCAGCCGTGAATACAGCATCTTCTGGATGGGCCGCGAAGACGAGCCCGGCGATCATTCCACCTGGCGGGGCCACGGCGCCTGCAACTGGTACACGCACTACGGCAGGGCGGGCACGCGGCGGATCACGCTGCAGCTCGTGGATCCCGACGGCACAGTGCTCGCGTCGGACGCTGTGGAGATGGAGATTTCGCCGATGCCCACAGGGGAGAAGCTTTCCTACGGTCTGCGCCATCTGCATCTCTATGCCCTCATTCCCTTTTATCTGCTCTGGCGGCTGGTCAAGTTTGGGTACTGAGTCTTTTTAAAAACGCACTTCCCATTTCTTTGTTCTACAATCATCGGACGGAGAATTCCCGCACGGTCTGTGACCTGCGCTCGAAATTTCTGTCCGATCTTTTTTGCCTTATTATTCGTGCCAAAGAGAATTGTTTCTTACCCACGCGAAGCCTCTTCTCATTTCTACGATTGCCGAATTTGAGAATGATTCCTCATTGCCGCGCATTCCGTTCGCGTGAGAGAGAAAGCAGCGTTTTCTCGGAATAATCAGCGCTTTCCCAAAGGAATCAGCAGTACGATTCTCTTTCGCCCCTCACTTAATATTATACTGGCGAGCCGTATTTCTTCGTCTATGTCCCGGAATTGACACTTTTTCGGTTCTGTTAGGTCTGTTTTGCCGTTATTCCCGACGTCGTTCCTGCCCCGGACTCTCACCGCAGCGTCGCCTCGCTCCTGTCATCGCAAAGTCATATCCCCGTCGGACGGTTATTCAATTGTCAAGGTGCGTGATTGGTTCTTCATTAGGTAGCCAGCGAAAAGCCGTTTAAGTTAACCCTAACTCCAATATTTTTCTCGATTCGGCACGGTTTTTTGATAAACCCCTTCACTTGAATAGGAATGAAAACGGTGGTTTTGGGGGGCTCCTATCAAAAATTCTTTCTGTTATCGTTTCGCTGAGGCTTTTGATAACCCCCTCCAATTGAATTGGAATGAAAACACTCAAAACGTACAGGCAGTTTCTGAAATTATTTTTCTTCCCACTATACGGACATTTCGATGTCGTTTTGACCCCCCTCCGGAATGAAATATCTTTGAGTAATTGTCGAAGTTCTCTCACTATACGGACATTTCAATGCCGTTTTGACCACCCTGGATCGGAATAGTTTTTGAGAATCTTTGTGTTGAGATGGGATTCCCTCACTATACGGAGATTTCGATGCCGATTTGATGGGGTGTTTTTCTGAAATAATTCAAAATCCCTTCACTATACGGAGAAAACAGTGCCGTTTTGGGGCCCCTATGTTTTCAATTGTTCAAATATCGTTTATAAACCCTCTCACTTGAATAGGAAAATAATCGCGGATTATTCAAGGCAAAACACTAATAATTTTGCAGAACCCGTCTGATTGGTCAAGGGTAAAGTGCACGGCAAGCCGCCCTTGACAAATCGTCCGGCTTCCGCAGTGGTGCAAATAAGGCCGCAATGGGCAGGTGTGCCATTGCAGCCGAAATATAGTATAAAAAGAAAAAGCCCCAACCGCAGCCGTCAAACTGCGATTGGGGCGATTGCGTTTTTGTAGGGTTACTCTCTTGGAATGATATCAATCTTCCAGATAAATCGGATGCTGCTGAACGTATTCTCTCAACTCACCGAACAGAAGCAGATTGACATACTTCACCGGCTCATTGTAGAGCAGATAATCCAGCGCCGAGCGCTCATACATATTGTCAGCGCAGAGATCCTCAACGGCATAAACATCAATGGAATAACAGATGCCGTCAATGTCCTCCATCTCCAGCATGCCGGTGTCAAGATCATAAAAACAGGATTTCAAATAAAGCACTATGATTCCTCCATTCAAAAACGATTTGTTTTCGTCGTTTGCGTTCGAAAAATCAATCGGGAAGCTTGATACAATTTAATATTGGTATTTGCTTGGAATCGCGGATAATCAGGCTGAAAACCTGGCTTCATCAACCATCAGGCAAAAAGAAACATAACCCGAACGTCCTGCCGATTTGGAGGATGTTCGA
>JAFRQQ010000006.1 GCA_017428525.1 Clostridia bacterium
CCATCGAAAAGAGATGCAATTTGCGTGCAATTGCGGATTTCTTCGGCGCAGGGATACTTGACGTATCTCAAGCCGAAAAATCTGCAAGTGTGCGTGAAAGGCGCTCTTTTCGACAACACTGGGTTATGAAATGCTGCCGTTGCAACACGCTCTTTTTATTATTTCTGGTATCCCTTTGCTTTCACGCGGATCAGTTCGCGGGCGAGCTTGGCTTCGACCATGCGGGCCATGTTGTCCGCGCGGTGGAGCTGCAGCGCTTCCCGCGCCCGTTCCGCCTCGCGTTCTGCGGCGGCCACATCGATCTGATCCGGCGTTTCCGCCGTATCGACCAGCACCTGCACGTCGTTCTTTTCCACCTTCACGATCCCCTCGGACACGGAAAGATAAGTCATCTCCCCCGCCGGCGGGCGGTAGCTGACGATGCCCGGCACAATGGCCGCAACCAGGTTGCTGTGCCCTGCCTGGATGCCGTATTTCCCCTCAGAGGTCGGGACGATCAGGGATTCGCACGGCCCGTCATAGAACGGCGCATCCGCCGAGAGCACGCGCAGACGGAAGGTATTCATCGCGCGCCCTCCTCCCGCAGCTGCGCTGCTTTGGCAAAGGCGTCGTCAATGGTGCCCACGTTATAGAACGCCGCCTCCGGCAGATCGTCGCCCTCGCCGCCGAGGATCGCCTCAAAGCCGCGCAGGGTTTCCGCAAGCGGCACATAGACGCCGTCGATCCCGGTGAACCGCTTCGCCACGTGGGTCGGCTGCGCCAGAAACCGCTGCAGACGCCGCGCGCGCGCAACGGTGCTGCGGTCCTCGTCGCTGAGCTCCTCCATGCCGAGAATGGCAATGATATCCTGCAGCTCGCTGTATTTCTGCAGCACCTCCTGCACCGCACGGGCCGCGGCATAGTGCCGTTCACCGACAATCTGCGGCTCGAGGATACGCGAGGTCGAATCCAGCGGGTCCACGGCGGGATAAATGCCCTGCTCCGCGATCTTGCGGCTGAGAACCGTGGTCGCGTCCAGATGCGAGAAGGTCGCTGCCGGGGCGGGGTCCGTCAGGTCGTCCGCCGGTACATAAACCGCCTGCACGGAGGTGACGGAACCGCTGCGCGTGGAGGTGATGCGCTCCTGCAGCGCCCCCATTTCGCTCGCAAGCGTCGGCTGGTAGCCCACGGCCGAGGGCATCCGCCCGAGGAGCGTGGAGACCTCGCTGCCCGCCTGCACAAAACGGAAAATATTATCGATGAAGAGCAGCACGTCCTTGTTTTCCACATCGCGGAAATACTCGGCCATCGTCAGGCCGGAAAGCGCGACGCGCATGCGCACGCCGGGCGCTTCGTTCATCTGGCCGAACACGAGAGCCGTCTTTTCCGCAACGCCGCTCTCATGCATTTCGTTCCACAGGTCGTTGCCCTCGCGGGAACGCTCGCCCACGCCCGTGAAGATGGAATAGCCGCCGTGCTCCATGGCAACGTTATGAATCAGCTCCTGAATGAGCACGGTCTTGCCCACGCCCGCGCCGCCGAACAGGCCGATCTTGCCGCCCTTGGGATAGGGCTCGAGCAGGTCGATGACCTTGATGCCGGTCTCCAGGATTTCAACGGCCGGATTCTGCTCTTCAAAGGCCGGCGGCCGGCGGTGAATCTCCCAGCGCGTCGCCTGCGCATCCACCGGCGCCCCGCCGTCGATCGGTTCCCCGACGACGTTGAACATGCGCCCGAGCGTGCAGGGACCGACCGGCACCCGGATGCCGCTGCCGTCCGCTTCCACGGCCATGCCGCGGGCCAGCCCTTCGCTGCCCGCAAGCATGATGCAGCGCACGCGGTGGCCGCCGATATGCTGCGCGACCTCCATCACGAGCGTTCGCGCGCCGCACTGCACGGTCAGCGCCTCTTTGATTTTCGGCAGCTTTTCTGTTTTTTCAAACGCCACATCCACAACGGAACCGGAAACCTGTACAATTTTGCCCGTCATCTGCCGCTGCCTCCTTTGCTTCGTTTTTGCGCCTTGGCGCCGGCGGAGATCTCCGTGATCTCCTGCGTGACCGCATCCTGACGCAGGTGATTGTATTCCAGCGTCAGCGTTTCGATCAGCTGCTCCGCATTCTGATTTGCCGAATCCATCGCGGTCATGCGCGCATTCTGCTCGCTGCAGAAGCTGTCGACCAGCGCGCTGTAAATATAGCCGATCACGAAGCTTGGCACGATATAATCGAGCACCTGCGTGACCGACGGATAAAACTCGAATTCCTCCGCGTCGCGGCGATTCCGGGCCTTCGATTTTGCGGACTTGAGAAACTGTGCCCGCTGAAACGGCAGGATCGGCGCGGTGACCACATTCGTCTGCAGACCGTTGCAGAAATCCGTGTAAATCACAAACAGTCTGCTGATTTTCCCCGATTCATACGCATCCAGCAGGATCGCGCTGATCTCCCGCGCGCGGTGCAGCGTCGCATCCTGCGCGGAGAAGTGAAAATCCTCCTCGACGGCGACGTCGTGGGTGCGGCAATACTGCCGCCCGTAGTTGCCGACCATGTAGATGCGGTTGTCGCCGTGCAGCCCGCGCTGCCGGTTCATCTCCTTGAGCACGCTCAGGTTATAGGCGCCGGCCAGACCGCGGTCCGCCGTAATGACCAGATAGCCGTAAGCGCCGGGCAGGTCTTCCCCGCCCTCCGGCGGATAGAAGTACCGGCTTTCGGCGTCCGACGCCGTGCGAAAGACGCGCGCGATCTCCACGTGCAGCGAATCAAAGTACGGGCGGGTCTGATCCAGCGCCGCCTTTGCCTTGCGCATTTTCGTGGAGGAGATCAGATACATCGCGTTCGTGATCTTGCGCGTATCTCTTACGCCCGCAATGCGCGCCTTGATATCTTTTTCATTCGTGTATGCCATAGTCCGACTCCCTGGCCGCGGCAAACGCCGCCGCGCCTGTCAGGATCTCTTCCCGGTCCTCCGGACGCAGCACGCCCGTGTCGTCGATTCTGGCGCACAGCGCGGCGCGCTCCTGCGCAAACCACGCGAGCAGCGCCTGCGTATAATTGCCGATCTCCCCGAGCGGCACCGGTTCGAGCCGATGGGCCAGACCGATGACCAGCAGGATCACCTGGCTGTGCTGCGGGAGCGGCTGATACTGCGGCTGCCGGAGCATGCGCATCAGGCCCTGCCCGTAGCGCAATTGCGCCTTGGTGGCGTCGTCCAGATCGCTGGCAAACTGCGTAAACACTTCCATCTCACGGTATTGCGCAAGATCGAGCCGGAGCGCGCCGGCCGCTTTCTTCATCGCTTTGGTCTGCGCGTCGCCGCCCACACGGGAGACGGACAGACCGACGTTGACCGCCGGCCGCTGCCCGGAGAAGAACAGCTGGCTTTCCAGAAAGATCTGGCCGTCGGTGATGGAAATGATATTGGTCGGGATATAGGCCGAAACGTCGCCGGACTGCGTTTCCACAATCGGCAGCGCCGTCATGCTGCCGCCGCCGAGCGCGTTGCTCAGATGCGCCGAGCGCTCAAGCAGACGGGAATGCAGATAGAACACATCGCCCGGATAGGCTTCGCGCCCCGGCGAGCGCTCGAGCAGCAGACTCAGCGCGCGATAGGCGATCGCATGCTTGGTCAGGTCGTCATAAACGATCAGCACGTCCCTGCCCTGCTGCATGAAGAATTCGCCCAGCGCACAGCCGGCGTAGGGCGCAATATACTGCAGCGGCGCCACGTCGGCCGCAGAGGCGTTGATGACAATCGTATAGTCCATCGCGCCGCGCGCGGTCAGATTCCGGACAAGTCCTGCCACGCTGCTGGCCTTCTGCCCGATCGCGACGTAGATGCACACGACGTTTTTGCCTTTTTGATTCAGAATGGTATCCACCGCCAGCGCGGTCTTGCCGGTCTGACGGTCGCCGATGATCAGCTCACGCTGCCCGCGGCCGATGGGAAACATGGAATCGATCGCAAGCAGGCCCGTTTCCAGCGGCGTATCCACCGGCTGCCGGTCGATGATCGCAGGCGCAGGCTGCTCGACCGGCCGGTAGCCGTCGGCGCGGATGTCGCCCTTGCCGTCGATCGGCGCGCCGAGCGCGTTGATCACGCGTCCGATGAAGGCCTCGCCCACAGGCACGCCGGCGGTTTTGCCGGTACGGCGCACCGACCCGCCTTCGCAGATCTCGTCGTTTTCATCAAACAGGATGCAGCCCACGCGGTCTTCGCTCAGGTTCTGCACCATGCCGCGCACGCCGCCCTCAAACAGCAGGATCTCGCCGTAAGCGGCGTTTTCCAGCCCGCTGACCGTGGCGATGCCGTCGCCGACGGCGACCACCGTGCCGATTTCCTCGGCCATGGCCTTGGGTGTCCACTGCGCCACGGTTTCCCGCAGCAGCGGGATCACACTGCCGTTTTCAACGGTCAGCCCGGTCACGGCCCGGCGGAACTGCTCCGCCCGCCCCTTGGCGCTCCAGTCGTAAACGTCGGTGCCGACCTCCAGCCGGAAGCCGCGGTCAACGGTCTTATCCTCGCGCCATTCCAGGCGGTAGTCTGCGTGGTATTTTTCAAGGAAGAACTGCAGGAAACGCTGCTCCTGCGCGGGCGTCGGCGGCGTTGCGGAATAAAGCAGCGCCACTCTGCCCTGCTTATTCGTCTTTGCCACCGCTCTCGACCTCTCCTAAAAATGATTCGTATGCCTGGGAAGCATCGGCAAAGATCAGGCGATCGGCCGCGTCTGCCACCATGCCGGCGATCTCCTCGTTGGCCTTGCCGATCATGCTGTCATACTCCTGCTGCGCCTGCACGCGGGCGCGGGTGACCAGGCCCTCCGCTTCCGCGGCGGCCTTTGCCAGCCGCTGTTCCGCTTCGGCTGCCGTCTCCTGCTCCGCCGCGGTCTTCTGCGCGCGGATCTCCTCCTGCGCCGCCGCCAGCCGGGCCTCATACTCCGCCTTGCGCTGCTCCGCCTCGGCCTGCACCTGCGCCGCACGGTCATCCGCCGCGCGGTAGGTCGCCTGCCGCTTCTCCATGAACGCCTTGACAGGCTTATAGAGCAGGAAATAGAGAATCGCGATCAGCAGCGCCAGATTGAGCATATGCAGCAGAATCTGCTGCCAGTCAATATTCAAAGGCATGTTCATCAGAACCGCTCCTTCTGCCGCTTATTAAAGCACAAAGATAATCAGAATCGCAACGATCAGCGCATAGATGATCGCCGTTTCAATAAACACCAGGCCGAGCATCATGCTTGTGCGGATGCTGCCGGCTGCCTCCGGCTGACGCGCAATGCCGTCGTTCGATTTGCAGATGGCAAGCGCCATGCCGATCGCGCCGGCGGTCGCAACGATTGCAAGCACCGCCCCGGCGGCAATCGCTTTGGTCGTCTTGACGTTTGCTTCACTGTCTGCTTCTTTTGCAGCCGCTTGCGTCGCCTCAGCAGCGACAGCCGTTTCCGGCGCGGCAGCGGCTTCTTCCGCAAACGCGGGCAGCGCCGTGCAGCACAGCACCGTGATCATCGCGAGGATTGCCAGCATCCATTTCATTGCCTGTTTCATATCTGTTTACCTCCAAAAAGATATTTCATTTATGCTTTTGCCCGGCGCTTCCTGCCGGACTGCTTGGGCTGCTTCGGTTTTTTGACATGCGGCTCCGTGACCTCTCCGTAGAAGACGGAGACCAGCATCGTGAGCACATAGGCCTGAATCAGCGCGTGCAGCGCCGTGAACATCACCGCGACGATCACCGGGATCACAACGCTCGTCGCCGTGTAGTAATAGACCAGCTCCGTGACCAGCGCACCGCTGAGCAGCGCGCCGAACAGACGGAAGCTCATCGAAATCGGCAGCGAAAATTCCTTGAGCGTGTTGGCTACGCCGCGCACCTTGTTTTTCACCAGACCGCCGCCGAGGATCACAAGATAGGACGTGACGCCCATGGCGATGGCGCCGTTGATATCCGAGAGCGGCGCAGGCAGCGAAACCGGATGCCCGGCCGTGGTCACCGCCTGCACGCCGAGCAGCTCAAAGAGCGTGCTCGCAAAGATATAGACGCCGGCGCCGAACAGATAGACGTTGACAAAACCGACGCTGTGAGGCGTATTCTGCTGCGCAAGCCCGTCGAAATAGCCGACCGCCGTTTCGAGCAGGATCTGGAGCTTGCCCGGAATCAGCGTAAAGCGCGGGATCGCAAAAATGCGGATGAGCAGAGCGAGCACCAGCAGAAGCGCCGTCACGCAGTAAGCGGCGATCAGCCCCGGATTCACATCCAGCAGGCCGAACAGGCTGATCTTTGCCGATTCGTGCAGGACCGCATCCTGCATCACCTCCTGAATGCTCTCCGATTGATCGCCGGGCGGCGCCAGACAGATGCCGACAATCAGCCCGAGAATGACCGTGCCGAACACGATCAGGCTGATCACCCGCCGTCTTTTTTCCATCGTATCGCTTCCTTTCAAAGACAAACCGAAAGCCGAAAAAAGCGACACTTTCTTCGGCAATTCACGGCTCTGACGGATTCATAAACAAATCAATATCAATTATAAATTGATTATATATTTTAACAGAATACGCCGCGTTTGTCAAGGCCGTTTTCACAAACAGGTCAAAAATCGCGCGCGTTTTTTGTGCAATTTCCCGAGGAACGGCGCAATTCCGCCCTTGCAATCCGCGCCAAACTATGATAAGATAAAGCAAAGACAATGCATGGGACGGGACAGCAATGGATATGGATTTCACCAACAGCTACGACGCCTTTGACGCCGGCGTTTCGCCGGGCGGGCTGCGCAACACCACACAAATCAAGATCCTGATCAACGTGCTGCTGCGCAACAGCGGCCAGCTGCCGCAATCGCTCCTGACCGAGGCGCTCGGCCTGCATGGGCTGGTCAACTATTTTGAGGCGGTGCAGGCGATCGACGATCTGCGGGAAAGCGGCAACCTGGTCGCCGCGGAGGGGCAGCTCTCCGTCACGCCCAAGGGCACGCTTTCCGCCGACGAGCTGCAGGGCGAGGTGCCGCGCTCCGTGCTGGAAACGGCGACGGCCGACCTGCTCTATCTGCAGACGCAGCAGCGGCGGGCGCAGGAAAACGCCGTGGAGATTCTGCCCGCGGAGAACGGCTGCTATGTGCAGATCCGCGTGGCCGATCAGGCCGGCACGCTCATGACGCTCAAGCTCTATGCCGCCGATCAGGCGCAGGCGGAGCGGCTGCGCGACAACTTCCTGCGCGATCCCTCTCACGTTTACGCCACGGTCGTGGCATCCCTCTTCATCTGAAAGGAGACCGGTTATGCTTGAAGCGTTGAAAGAACAGGTCTGGCGTGCAAATCTGGATCTGGTGAAATACAAGCTCGTGCTGTTCACTTGGGGCAACGTCTCCGCGATCGACCGTGAAAGCGGCCGCGTCGTGATCAAGCCCTCCGGTGTGGATTACGCGCAGATGCAGCCGTCGGATATGGTGGTGCTCTCGCTCGACGGCGACATCCTCGAGGGGGATCTGAACCCCTCCTCCGACACGCCGACCCATCTGGAGCTCTACCGGCGGTTTCCGTCGATCGGCGGCGTTGCGCACACGCATTCGACCTATGCCGTCGCCTTCGCGCAGGCGGCGCAGGAGATCCCGCCCTACGGCACGACCCACGCGGATTTCGCCTTCGGCCCCATCCCCTGCACGCGCGACCTGACCTATGCGGAAATCAAAGAGGCGTATGAGCTGAATACCGGGCGCGTCATTGCCGAGCACTTTGAAACGCGGGGCATCGATCCGAACGCCGTGCCTGCCGTGCTGGTGCACTCCCACGGCCCCTTCACCTGGGGCAAAAGCGCGGATGCGGCGGCGAAAAACGCTGCGATTCTGGAGGAAGTGGCCAGAATGGCCTTCCTGAGCCGGATGCTCGACGCGCCGACCGCAAGCAGCTTCATCCAGAAAAAGCATTATGAACGCAAGCACGGCCCGAACGCCTATTACGGGCAGGGCAACAAATAAAAACAGCATGTCATGCGATGCAAACACCGCCCGCAGGGATTCCCTGCGGGCGGTGTGGTTTTTATTCTTATGCGGTTACTTTTTGATGAATGCGAGGCGCAGGGCTTCGAAGAAGCGGCCGAAGATCTGCTCGATCAGCGCCTGGAGTGTGATCATCCGGCGGCCGCTGAACGCGTCGGGCTGCGGGGTCTGCGGCGCTGCCGGCGTATCCGGCGTCACCGTCTGCGTCTGCCGCATCACAGCCGAGGCCGTGACCAGATCCTGCGGCGCAAAGCTGAAGCTCAGCATGCGGTTCACGGGCGTGACTGCCGTGTCGTAGGACCATTTCAGATTCGTGATCGAAATCACGGCGCCGCTGTCGTTCGCGCTCGTATTCGCAATGATGATCGGTGCGGAGGTGGTGCAGGCGCCGCCGTTCGTCGACTGCCACGTTACGGCTTCGGTAATGTCACGGTACAGCTCCGTTGCGCCGCTGACCGTGAGCGAAACGCCGGTCGTATCCTTGGAGTAGACCGTTACGCCGCCGGTCGTCCCCTGCGCCAGACGCAGGCCGATGCTCAGCTTCGCGGGTGTGGTCTGTGCTGCTGTCGTCAGGTTGAAGGCGATCGCCTGGCCGGGATTGAGATAGACCTCATTCTTCGGGCCGACGTCCTTGTAATCCTTCACCGTGACGTCCTTGCCCGGCTCCAGGAAGGCGACGCCTGCCGTGCCGGTGCCGTTCGTATTGCCGAAGCTGTCGGCGTCAATGAGCAGGTCGCGCACGCTCTGATAGCACGCGCCGTATTCGCCGTCCTCCATGTAGGCGTCGTAAGCCGCCGTGCCGGAGGTGATCGTCGACGGATCGATCGGATTGTAGACACGCACCGCGTCCACATAGAATTTATAGCTGTTGCCGCCGGTCATGTTCTGCCGTGCGGACCAGCGCGGCTCGATGACGACCTTGTAAGTGCCGTAACCGGTATCGCTGCTCCAGCTGATGACCGGCACCTGATAGACGCCGGTGATCTCGTTGCTGCCGGCGACCCAGCCGTAGGCAAAGCCTTTATCCGTCGGCGTCGTGGTGCCGCGGCGTTCACCTTCGATGAAGAACGTGCCGCTGCCGGTCTCGCTCGTATTGTAGATCGGCGTGCCGCTGCTGTCGAGTGACACCTTGCCGTCCTTGAGATAGAGCCGACCGTATTTGTAGCCGAAGTAGGTATTGATCAAGGTGGATTCGACGTTGGTTTCCTGCCCGTTTTCGACCTTGTAGACGTCCACGAACGCAAGGCCGGACTGGTTATTCGTCACGGAGTAGAAGTCGAAGCCCGTGCCCGAGAAGGTGAAGGTCGCGGTGGCGCCGCCCTTGGCAGCTGCGCTGACCTCGACGAATTTCGCATTGCCGAGGGAATAGGTCGTTTCGTTCGTCGTCTGATACGCGGTCATCGGCGAACCGGACGCGCCGGGACGCTGCCCTTCCTCAAACACGTTGGCATACTCCGCACCGGCATCCTGCCAGGTCGGCGCGCCTGCGCTGCTCTCGAAGGTGATGAAGCCGCTTTCCTCATAGTAGACGTTCGAGGCGGGCACGATCGTGACAGTTGCCGTGAAGCTGCCGCTGCCGTTGTAGCTCGCCGTATAGGTGAAGGTCACGGCGCTGTTGATCTGCCCGGACGGGGTGAGCCTGATCTTGTCGTTTGCGATCGCCGTCGAGAAGCCTGTGACGGTACCCACGGAAACGAGCGCTGTGCCGGATTTGTCATTGCTCAGCACGTTCAGATTCGTCGCGCGGTTGCTCGACAGAACAAACGTGTCGTCCGTGACGGGGAAGATCCACTGCGCGGTCGCGGTCAGATCATAGTCGGGCATCGTCGTGCCGGTATAGGTCGCGCCGTTGCCGGTATAGACCCAGCCGTCGAAGACAGCATTGGCCTGGCTCGTGCTGCGGGAAGGCAGCGCTGCGCCGTAATTGACCGTATCCGCCGCTACAGCCGAACCGCCGCCGGTCACATAGGTGATCGTGTGGCTGTTGAGGGACCAGGTTGCCACCAGCGTATAGCTTTCGGCGGGCATCGTCGCGGGCACACTCGCCGCTGCGCCGTTCTTCGTCCAGCCGTTGAAGGTATAGCCGGTCTTGGTCGGGTTCGCGGGCGCGGTGATGGCCGTGCCGTAATTCTGCGTAATCGCCGCAATCGCACTGCCGCCGTCGGTATCAAATGTGATTGTATACTGGTTGATCGTCCACGTCGCTTTCAGCGTATAGCTTTCGGCGGGCATCGTCGCAGGCACGCTTGCCGCAACGCCTGCTTTCGTCCATCCGGCGAAGGTGTAGCCGGTCTTGGTCGGGTTCGCGGGCGCGGTGATGGCCGTGCCGTAATTCTGCGTGATCGCCGCAATCGCACTGCCGCCGTCGGTGTCAAACGTGATCGTGTACTGGTTGATCGTCCACGTCGCTTTCAGCGTATAGCTCTCAGCGGGCATCGTCGCGGGCACACTCGCCGCTGCGCCGTTCTTCGTCCAGCCGGCGAAGGTGTAGCCGGTCTTGGTCGGGTTCGCGGGCGCGGTGATGGCCGTGCCGTAATTCTGCGTGATCGGTGAGATCGAACTGCCGCCGTCGGTATCAAACGTGATGGTATACGAATTGACCGTCCAGGTCGCGACCAGCGTGATATCCTCAGCAGGCATGGTCGCGGGCACGCTTGCCGCTGCGCCGTTCTTCGTCCAGCCGCCAAAGGTGTGGCCTTCCTTGGTCGGATTCGCGGGGGCGGTGATGGCCGTGCCGTAATTCTGCGTGATCGCCGCGATCGCGGAGCCGCCGTCGGTATCAAACGTGATCGTATACGAATTGATCGACCAGTGCGCAGTATAGCTGCGGTTGCCGGTGCTGCCGGCAGGGATCGTGACCGACGTATTCGCCGAGCCGGTCAGGCCCGTGCCGCTCCAGCCCGTGAAGGTGTAGCCGGTCTTCGTCGGGTCTGCGATATTCACCGTATCGTTCACTGTATAGGACGTCGGATTCGTCACGCCGGCAGGCAGAGCGCCGCTGGCCAGATCATAGGTGATCGTATAGTTGATCAGCGTCCATTTCGCATAGAGCGTGGTATTGGCCGTCGGCGTGTAGCTCGCGCCCGCCGCGCCGACCAGCGTGGTGCAGGCGTCATCCGAATACCAGCCGCCGAACGTGTGGCCCGCATAGGTCGGCGTCGGCAGAGTGACGCTGCCGGGCGTCCACTGCGCGCGCATCTGATAGATCGCGCCGTCCGCGGTGCAAAGGTTCGTGACGTTCTGCTGATCGGTGTAACTGACCGAACCGGTCTCCTTCCAGAATCGGACGTTCTTGAACGTGACGCTGCTGCCGGACAGGGCGCGGAACAGCACATATTTATTCACGTTCGCGTTGCCGCTGGCGCTCAGCGTCCAGGTGATGGCAAAGTGCTGATAGGAGCTTGACAGCGTGTGGCGGATATCGCCGTCGCCGCCGCCGACATGGGAAGGATTTGTGCCGGTGCTGGAGCCGACCGTCCAGTAGCCGCTTGCGCCGTAGAAATAGTTGGTCACGACGCCGCTGCCCTTGGCGTCAAACTCCAGATGATAAACCTCATTCGCGGCAAAGGGTGCGGAGATCGTCCACTGCTTGATATCTTTATAACTGGAGCCGGAGGTGTTGTTATAGCCGTATTCCGTGGCGTCATTGATCAGCGACGCCGAGCCGAGCCAGCCGGCGAAGCTGTCGACCGCCGTATCGGTCGTATCTGACGCGCCGTTTTTATACTTATAAGTGACTGTGTAGGAGGACTTCGTAAAGCCGTTGGCCGCCAGATCCTGCGCCTGGTCATAGGTGAAGGTCTGCGGGTTCGGGCTCACGCTGCCGCCCGTCGCGCCGTTGCCGTCAAAGGCGACCTGATAGGTATTCGGTCTCCAGATCGCATAGATCGTGTTGTTGTAGCCGACGGTGACGGAAGACTGGCTGCCGGTCGTCGCGTTTGCGTCCACGTTCCAGCCGACAAAGGTGTAGCCGGTGCGGCTCGCAGTCACGCTGACTGTCACAGACGCCGACTGATTCGTGCCGATCGTCACATAGCCTTCCTGCGCGGCGGAAAGCGTGCCGCCGTTGCCATCCACAACATAATGCGTGCAGAGGGCGGCCAGGGCGTTGTTGAGCGCGTCGACAAGCTGCGTCACATCCGGCGTGCTGTCCAGCCGGGTCAGACCGATCACGGCGTTTTTATAAGCGTTGCGGAACGCGGTCCAGCGATAATCACCGTTTGTCTCGAAATAGAGCGAGATCGGTTTTCCGTTTGCCGCGTCGCTGACGCCGAGCTTTGCCATGGCTTTTGTCGCATTCTGCACGGCGGTACGAAGCGTGGACTTATCCGCTTTCTGGATATCACAATAAACGTGCTCAACATTCCAGATGTAATGGGATTTGCCTGTGCCGCAGTCGGTGTGGAAATAGGCATAACTCGTGGAGCTGGTGATCGCGCCGGACATCTGCGTCGGCTTCAGCCATAACGAGCTGTCGCCGTCCGGGTTGCCCTTTGAGCCTTTATCCTTTTTCGGATCGATCCTTGTTCCCGTTCCGTCGCCCAGATACAGTCTGATGCAGTAGTAGTTGGAAGACTCATCGTCAGAGCACTGCCAGCCGATCTTGAAATTCGGGATCTGGTTGAAATTGGTGTAACGGCTCGTATCGACATTCAGCACGCCGCGCGGCGCCGTGGTTACGGAGCTTTTGCCATCGCTTGAGGTGTCGCCGTAATCGGTATAATTGGCTGTGCCGGTGCCGCTCTGGACCCACAGGCCGTTGACACCTGTGTTGTCAGCATTCGTTCCGTCGTCCTTTTTCAAACCGCCGGTCAGGTTATCATAAAAGACTCTGGACAGGTATCCTCTTGTGCTGTAGCTGCCCAATGACGGCACGGCGTGCACGCCATACATATAGGCAACAGACTGCATCCAGAAATCCGTCCATGTATGCTGGATCCTGCCTGCGGCGGCGATGACGCCGATATATGGTTTATAAACGTAGGTATAGGCATAAGCGGCTTTTGCTTTGCCGTCATTCGAATCGGTATAAGACAGCTTCCATTCGATATAGCAGCCGGAATCGCCGCCGTCAATGGAAGGCGACGTGCCGCCGGTGATCGTCACCGTGGTGGTCCCGTTGCTGGTGCTCGGAGACGAAAGCGTCACGGAGCCGCCGGACATTGCGCCGGAAAGGTTTTCGTTATAAAATTTGTAGGTCAGGGTCGGTGTGCCTGACGCGCCGGCATAGGCATAATAGATGTTGCCGCCGGTGCTGGAATAGCTGGTCACGACCGATCCGTCGGAATCATTGTTGACATAATACTGGAAGTTGGCGGTCGTTGCCTGAGTGTTTGAATTGGCCTTGGGCTGCAGATAGATGACCTCCGGCACGATGAACTTCACGTCGCCGCAGGACACGTTCGGCATCTTCACCAGCGCCTGCCCGGTCGCGGATTCTTCATCCTCTTCACGATCGATGCCGAGCAGGGTCGTGATATCGAAGCGCCAAAGCACATCCGTCGGGTTTTTGGAAACGCTGCTTTCCTTGCCGTTGTAGAGCCAGGCCGCGGATTCAAAGATATTCCAGAGATAGCCGTCATAAACCATAAGGCCTTCCGTCATCGGAAGATGGGTGTAAGAGCGCTGATGGGTCAGCACGATCCGCGGTTTCGTTCGCCCGTTGACCGACAGCGTCCCCTGCCCGGATGCAAGGTTGACGTTGAAAATATACATCGTGCTGTCATTCGTGCGGCCGTAGGAGGTGCCGACATAGCAGAAACCGTTTTTCACCGTCGCGCACTGGACCTTGTTGATGCCGTAAGCATCCAGCGGAATGCAGTAGGAGGGATTGCCGACCAGCGCCGTGAGCGCCGCCCATTCCGCTGCGGAGGTCGCGCAGCCATTCAGATCATAGCCGAGCATCATTGTGCCCGAGGCGCTGTTTGCCCGCGTGCCGTAAGAGCTGTCGCCATCGATAAAGAAGTTGCCCGTCCAGAGGATGCCGTCGCCCCAGGAGGCATAGGAGGTGTTCGCGTTGTTCAGCTCGCCGCTGAAATCGACGGAGCCGGCATAGCGCACCGTTTTGACCGTGCCCTCTGCCACATCCAGCTCGGACAGCGGGATATAGGCCATCTTGGAGCCCGCATCCGCAATATAGAGATTGTGGCCGGAGCAGGCGATGCCGCTGACATGCTCATAGATCCAGGAGCCGCTTGCATTCTGGAGATTGAACTGGGCGACCAGGTGGCCGTCGCTCGCGCGCAGCGCATACACAACGCTCGGCGCGGCGTCGTTGGGCTCATAGGCCGAGATCAGGATCCAGTTCTTCTCCGCCCAATAGCTCAGGCCCTGCGGCACCATATTATCCCCGTTGCTCAGACCAGGCACGCAGATATCCGGATTGCCGTTGGAGCCGTCCAACGGCACCGCATAGCCGCCCATCAGCGAGGATTTGTAACCCGCATTGGCCGACTGGTAATTTGCAACCGTGTGCCGCTGCGCATCGCCGCCCGAAAGCTGGACGATGACCGGACCGAGCGTCTGCGCAAACGCCGTGACGCCGACAGACAGTGCCATGATCGCCGCCAGCACCAGCGCGAGCAGACGTTTGCAAACCTTTGACGTATTCTTCATATGAAGGCCTCCCTTTCCGGAAAGATGAAAGACGATTCAATGATGAATCAAAAAAATACTCCACTATTTATTATATTCTTTTCCATTTCTTTTTTCAATAGACATTTATTAACAAAACTGTACAAAATCTTTAAGCGATCCCGTTCCGGATTCGTGCCGGAAGATGAAACCACCGCCCGCGGGGAATCCCCGCGGGCGGTGGTGCTTGATTAATTCTGTTGGATTATCTGCGGAAAAGGTTGCGCAGCGCCTCGAAGAAGCTGTTGAAAATGCGTTCAAGCAGCGCCTGCAGCGTCAGGGTGCCCTGCCCGTTGGTGGATTCGACCACCTCGACCTCACCGGCCGAAAGATTCTTCGTCATGTAGCCGTTCGCATCCGCGAGCCGCACGTCAAACGCGTGTTTGCCCGTGCGCGTGCTCGTGAAGTCATAGCGCCAGGTGCGCGTGCCGTCCGCATTCTCGGTGTAGCCCGCGACCTCCGCGCCGTTGACATAGGCCTTTTCAAACGTGGCCGGCGCAGTGATGGCCAGCGTGGCAACGCCGCCGCGGCGAATCATGCGCGCATTCCACTGCAGCTGTACGCCGCTCGCATCCGGCGCAACCGTGTCCGCCGCCGCCTGCCGCATCACAGCCGAGGCCGTGACCAGATCCTGCGGCGCAAAGCTGAAGCTCAGCATGCGGTTCACGGGCGTGACTTCCGTGCGGTAGGACCATTTCAGATTCGTGATCGAAATCACGGCGCCGCTGTTGCTCGCGCTCGTGTTCGCAATGATGATCGGGGCAGAGGTGGTGCAGGCGCTGCCGGTCGTCGCCTGCCACGCAACGGCCCCGGCAATGTCGCGATACAGCTCCGTTGCGCCGTTGACCGTGATCGCAACACCGGTCGTATCCTTGGAGTAGACCGTAACGTCGCCGGTTTCGCCCATCGCCATCTTCAGGCCGACGCTCAGCTTCGCCGGCGTGGTCTGTGCCGCCGTCGTCAGGCTGAAGGCAATTGCCTGGCCGGGCTCGAGATACACCTCGTTCTTCGGGCCGACGTTCTTGTAATTCGACACCGTGACCGCCATGCCCGGCTCCAGGAAGGCGACGCCTGCCGTGCCGGCGTTGCCGGTCGTGCCGAAGCTGTCGGCAGTGATGAGCAGATCGCGCACGCTCTGCCAGGTCGCGCCGTATTCGCCGTCCGCGATGTAGGCGTCATAGGCCGCCGTGCCGGAGGTAATCGACGACGGGTCGATCGGGTTATAGACGCGCACCGCGTCCACGTAGAATTTATAGCTCTCGTTGCCGGTCAGATTCTGCCGTGCGGACCAGCGCGGCTCGATGACGACTTTGTAAGTGCCGTAGCCGGTCGGGCTCTGCCAGCTGATCACGGGCACCTGATAGACGCCGTCGGCCTCGTTGCTGCCGGCGACCCAGCCGTAGGCATAGGCGGGCGTCGCGCCGGAAAGCTCACCGGCAATCACGGTCTTGCCGTCCGTATCATAATACGACTTTGACGTCCAGCCGCGGGTCTCGCCGTTCACGAAGAAGGTGTCGTCCGTCTGCCCGGCGGGCGCAAGATAGATCGGTGTGCCGGTTGCATCCAGCGTGACCGTACCGTCCTTGAGATAGAGCCGGCCGTATTTGTAGCCGAAATACGTGTTGATCATCGTAGATTCGACGTTGGTTTCCTGCCCGTTTTCGATCTTATAAACGTCCACAAACGCGAGGCCGGATTCTTTATCTGTCACGGAATAGAAGTCGAAGCCCGTACCGGAGAAGGTGAAGGTCGCGGTCGCGCCGCCCTTGTTGGCCGCGCTGACCTCAACGTATTTCGCGTTGCCGAGGGAGTAGGTCGCTTCGCTCGTCGTGTTGTAGGCGGAATCGAAGCCGTAGACCGGGGAATTCGAATCGCCCGGACGCGCGCCGTTCTGGAATTTATCGGTGAAGGCGGTGCCGGCATCCTCCCAGGTGAGGCTGCTGCCTTCGGCAACGTCAAAGGAAATGAACGACTCCTCATAGTAGACGTTGTTGGCCGGGATGACCGTCACCGAAGCGGTGTAGCTCGCGCTGTTGTAAGTGACCGTGTAGTTAAATGTCACTGCCGCGTTGAGCGTCGCGGTCGGGGTGAAGAGGACCTTGCCGCCCGAAACCGCAGTCGTGAAGCCCGTGCCGCCGGTCACCGACGTCAGAGATACGCCGGAAACGTCGTTGGAAACCACATCCAGCTGGATCGGCAGACCGAAGTCGATGACGTAGGAATCATTCGTCACGACCTGCAGCCATTTGGCATAGAGCGTCGCATTCGCCGTCGGCGTGTAGGTGCTGCCGGAGAGCTGATTGGTCAGCGCGCTGTCCGTGCACCAGGCAACGAAGGCGTGGGTCGTGCGCGCGGCAGGCGTCGGCAGGGTGACGCTGCCGAGCGTCCAGTTTGCATAGAGCGGCACCGTGCCGCCGTTCGTCGCTGTCAGGTTGCTCACGCTCTGCTGATTGTTATAGACCTTTGCGCCGCCCGCGCTCGTGGCCCAGCCGTTGAAGGTCGCCGTCGCCGTGTCCGTGGTATTGGCAGTTGCACCGTCGTTATACTGATAGGTCACGGTGTGCGTGCGGGTGTAGGCATTTGCGGTCAGATTCTGCGCCTGATCATAGGTGAAGCTCTGCGGGTTCATGCTGCCGCTTGTCGCGCCGTTGCCGTCAAAGCTGACCGTGTAACCGTTGGCCGTCCAGTTCGCCGTATAGCTGCGGTCGCCGATGCTGCCGGCCGGGATCGTCACGGACGTATTCGCGTCGCCGCTCAGATCCGTGCCGCTCCAGCCCTTGAAGGTATAGCCGGTTTTTGTCGGATTGCGCAAGGTGATAGCTGCGCTTTCGATGGTATAGGAAATAGGATTCGCAGGAGAGACCGTGCCGCCGTTGAGCGTATAGCTGATCGTATAAGTGATCGGCGTCCAGTAGGCATACAGCTCGCCGGTGCAGCAGTTTGCAACATGCGCGGAGGAGCCGTTTGCATTGTAGAATTTGACGCCACCGCCGTTTTTCGCATTGAAATAGCCTTGGAAATCATAGCCGCTTCTGGTCGGCGGAGTCACAGCCGGCATCGCACTGCCGACAGTGACTTTGACAACCTCGATGCTGCCGCTGCCGCCCTCTTTATTGAGGAACACAAAACGGGTGAGATATTTTGCGACTTTGGCATCCGCAAGCGCAATCCCGACGGCAGACGTGCCGTCTCCGCCCGATTTGCCGACGCCGCCGCCTGCGCCGCCGCTGACGTCGCCCTTTTCACCGCCGACCTGGCCGCCATTGCCGCCGCAGATACAATAGGCAATGCCGGTGCCGCCTCCGCCGCCGAGCGCGCGAAATGTCTTGAACTGACCGGAAGCGGACCAATGGCAGCCGGTTGCACCGCCGCCGCCGCCACCGCCGCCGGCACCGCCGCCGCCGATGGTTGCGCCGTCATAACCTGCGCTGCCGCCACCGCCGCCACCGCCGCCGCTGGACGCATAATAATTGCTCCATTTATAGCTGGCATATGCGCCGCCGACGCCGCCGTGGCCGTCAGCGCCCGCCGTGCCGCCCGCAGCGGAAAGCGTGACGCCGTTTGTGACATACACCGTGCCGCAGTCCGTGCCGTTGGCGCCGCGGCTGCCTGCGCTGCCGGTTCCGCCGCTATAGTCATTATCCATGATACAGGCCTGGCCATTGTCATACGGGCCTTTTGCGCCGCCCTGGCCGCCGTTGCCGCCGTTGCCGCCGATTGCAGCACCGCCGCCGCCTGCGCCGCCGCCGCCTGCGCCGCCCTGGCCGCCGCGATAGAAGCCGTCGCCGGAGGAATCCAGATAGGCATTAGCGCCGTTTTCACCGTTGCCGGCATTGCCGCCGTTGCCGCCCGTGGCGTTCAGCGTGCCGCCGCCGGTGACCACCAGCGTGGAGGATGCGGGTACATAGATGGCTGCTTTACCGCCTGTGCCGGCCGTTCGGCCGCTGCCGTTCGCGCCCGAACCGCCTGTGACGGTCAGCGTCACACCGGCGGGAATATAAAGCACAACGGTCGCATTTTCCTGCACAATCAGACCGTTCTGACCTGCCGCAGCGTTGATCGTTGTGTTGGAATCCACGGAATAGACCTTGCCGTCCTGCAGCGTGCTGGCCGCGGAAGTCGGCAGGGACACGATCGTCGCCGGGCATTCCGAGGTCAGGCGCGCGCCGCAGCTGTCACAGGTGTAATAAAGCTCATTGCCGGAGTTATGCACCGTCCAGTTGACGGAGTGCGGGCAGGTGCCGATAATCGTGATATCCGTCCACTCGGTCAGCAGCTGCTGGTTACTGTTATTTGCCTTGGACATACACATTGCTACCATGCGGATGACGACGGTTTCGCCCGCCTGCGGCAACGCGCCCTTGATGTAATAACGGTAGGGGCCGAAGTCCAGTTCCGTGCCGGAGGTGACGGTCTGGTTCTTTGTGAAATCGCCGCTTGCCGACTGAGCAACCGTCATATTGCTGCCGTTCTGATCGCAGAGCGTGTAGGTGTAAGTGTTGCCCTTGTCGCTCGTGACGGTCACGGAATTATGCGTGTTGTCCATGGCAACGTCGGGAACTGAAGTGCTGTAGGGATAGAGCTTCACACCCCAGCGCGCCCTGCCGACGGACGAGAAAACATGCGGTTTAAATGTCATGTTCAACCCGGTTTCCAGCAGATCCTGCTTTTCGGTTCTGTCAACGACCAGTGTGCCGACGGATTTGCCCGTGGCGTTGCTGCCGTACTGATATGTCTTTTTATAGAGCGTACCGGTACCCTGATCGTCGCTGAAGGAGGTTGTGGCATATTGCGTAGAACTGTAGTCCGAGTAATTAAAGACCGTGCCGGAGGTCAGGTTGTGAATACTGTATTTGACCGTATGGCGATAAGAGGCGCCGTCGGTCGTCGTGGTATACATCGTTGCGGAATCTTCGGGCGTGCCGAAGATCGGGAAATAATAGGTCACACCGTTCACAGTGACGCCGTCGACATTCTTTGTGAAATTCTCGTCAATGATGAATTCGTAATCAATGAACTGCTGATTCGTTTTATAAGTGCCGCTGCCGATGTTGACATTCTTATAGCACCCTGCGCCGCAGCTGCCGCCGTAGCCGACGAACTGCCAGGTCGCATTGGAGCCTGAAAGCGTACCGGTGTTGTAAGAATAGGTGACCACATAATTCTTCTGGCTGTTGACGTAACCGACAAGTCCGCCTACATAGCCGCCGGTAATGGAGCCCCAGTTATAGCAATCCACAACCATAACGGCATTGTTGTTGTTGCCGTTGTACCCGGTATAGCCGATCAGACCGCCGCGGGAGGCAGAAGTCGTGCCGCCGCCGTAGGTGCTGACGCTGCCGGCATTCCAGCATCTGGTGAAGAAGGTGTGGTAATCACAGTGGCCCACCAGACCGCCGGCATCCTTGACCGCCTGGATCGCACCGGTATTCCAGCAATCCGTGCAGGTGACCACGCCGTTGTGATTGTAGCCCAGAATACCGCCGGCATGGTAATCACTGGTCGACGTGATCGCGCCCGTATTGCCGCAGTTTGTGAATGTGTGATTCGTGCTCACGCCGTAGCCCATGATGCCGCCGATACTGTTGCCGCCGTGGATCGTGCCGTAGTTAAAGCAATCAGTGAAGGTCTGGCTGTCATCCTCCACCTCGCCGAGAATACCGCCTGCATTGTCAGGGGCGTAAACGTCGCCGTAGTTGACATTATTCGTCCATGTGCCGAAGCCCCTGTTTCTGCCGACAATGCCGCCTGCATCGGCACCGGATCCGGCGGAGATGCTGCCGTAGTTCGTGTTGCCGGAGATGATATGAGCGTTGTTGTCGGTGTCAATGTTGCCCGCGATGCCGCCGGCTCTGCCGCTGCCGCCGGAGGTCACGCTGCCGGTGTTGGTGTTGTTGGTCAGCGTCAGCCTCTGATCCTGAGAGGAATTGCCGAAATAGCCGACGATGCCGCCGACCGCATCCGTGCCGTAGATTGTGCCTTCGTTTCTGCAGTTGTCAAAGGTGGAGGGGTCGTCTTCAATCCAGCCGACGATGCCGCCGACGTCTGTAGAGCTCGCCGTCACACTGCCGGTGTTGACGCAGTTCGTCGCATATACCGCAGGCAGACTCGAGCCCGCCAGACCGCCCGCGCGGACGTTGCGGCAGGTGATGGTCGCGCCGTTGGAGCAATTCGTCATCGCCAGACGATTGCCGCTGCTGTTGGCGCCGAGCTCACCGACCAGACCGCCGACGTATTTATAGCCGCTGATCGAACCGCTGACCACATGAACGTTTTCGAAGGTCAGACTGCCGCT
Organism: Clostridia bacterium; assembly: GCA_017428525.1. Classification (GTDB taxonomy): domain Bacteria; phylum Bacillota; class Clostridia; order Oscillospirales; family Acutalibacteraceae; genus CAG-177. The sequence continues at coordinate 20,898 of JAFRQQ010000006.1, forward strand.
GTCATGATAGCCGACCAGCACGCCGTGGCCGTTGTAATTGCCCGTGCTGGAAAGATTCACATTGGTAAAATACAGGTTCCGGAAGGTCGCATCCGACGTCTGCCGGAACATGGAAACACGGTGGTTGCCGTGTGTCATCGTGAATCGGGTAATCGTGTGATTCTGCCCGTCAAAGGTACCCTTGAACAGGCGGCCGGTGTTATAAGGAAACACAGTATTGCCGAAATCACGATTCGCCAGGTCAACATCCACATCCAGATAGATCGTGACGCCGGAGAAATCGGTTCCGTTGGCAACGCGGTTGACGAACCAAACGAGTGCACGTGCAGAATACAGATGCACAGTGCTGCCGCTGGCCACATACTCTGAACCCGGATCACTGACCGTACCGTCCCAGGTATCCGCCGCGCTTGCCATCGGCGCGGTGATTGCCAGCATCGGCAGAACCATCAGCGCGCTCAGCAGGACCGCGATCAGCCGCCTTGCAGGGGTCTGTTGCCTGTGTTTTGTATTTCTCATATCATGCCCTCCTGTCAGATCGGACTTTCCTTTGACTCTAATTGATTATTGTACCATATTCTGTTCGAAAGATCAATCTTTTTCTCTTTTGCATGTTCAATTATTAGCCGATGAAAACCCAGGACTCCGGCGCGATTCGGGGGCGGGAAACAGCGCACAGCAAACACCGCCCGCAGGGAACCCCTGCGGGCGGTGTGGTTTTTATTCTTATGCGGTTACTTTTTGAAGAATGCGAGGCGCAGAGTTTCGAAGATGCGGCCGAAGATCTGCTCCATCAGCGCCTGGAGCGTGATCATCCGGCGACCGCTGAGCGCGTCGGGCTGCGGGGTCTGCGGCGCGGCCGGCGTATCCGGCGTCACCGTCTGCGTCTGCCGCATCACGGCCGAGGCCGTGACCAGATCCTGCGGGGAGAAGCTGAAGCTCAGCATGCGGCTTGCGGGCGTGACTTCCGTATCGTAGGACCATTTCAGATTCGTGATCGAAATCACGGCGCCGCTGTCGTTCGCGCTCGTATTCGCAATGATGATCGGGGCGGAGGTGGTGCAGGCGCTGCCGGTCGTCGACTGCCACGTTACGGCTTCGGTAATGTCGCGGTACAGTTCCGTTGCGCCGCTGACCGTGAGCGGCACGCCGGTCGTATCCTTGGAGTAGACCGTAACGCCGCCGGTCGTCCCCTGCGCCAGACGCAGGCCGACGCTCAGCTTTGCAGGCACGGTCTGTGCCGCCGTCGTCAGGTTGAAGGCGATCGCCTGGCCGGGCTCGAGATAGACCTCGTTCTTCGGGCCGACGGCCTTGTAATTCTTCACCGTGACTTCCACGCCCGGCTCGAGGAAGGCGACGCCCGCGTTGCCGGCAGTGCCGGTCGCGCCGAAGCTGTCGGCGTTGATGAGCAGATCGCGCACGCTCTGATAGCACGCGCCGTATTCGCCGTCCGCCATATAGGCTTCGTAGGCGGATGTGCCTTCGGCCATCGTCGACGGATCGATCGGGTTGTAGACGCGCACCGCGTCCACATAGAATCTGTAGCTGCTGTTGCCGGTCAGATTCTGCCGCGCGGACCAGCGCGGCTCGATGACGACCTTGTAAGTGCCGTAACCGGTATCGCTGCTCCAGCTGATGACCGGCACCTGATAGACGCCGGTGATCTCGTTGCTGCCGGCGACCCAGCCGTA